>MKRJ01000021.1:2209-126007 GCA_001896885.1 Rhizobiales bacterium 65-79
GCGCTGATCGGCTTCCGTCGCCACCGGCACCGTCGCGCAGGTTATCGGCGCCGTCGTCGACGTGGCTTTCCAGGAAGGCCACCTGCCGGCCATCCTGAATGCGCTGGAGACCGACAATGGCGGCAATCGCCTCGTGCTCGAGGTCGCGCAGCATCTTGGCGAAAACACGGTTCGCTGCATCGCCATGGACACGACCGAGGGTCTGACCCGCGGGCAGACCGTCGGCGATACCGGCGCGCCGATCAGCGTCCCGGTCGGCCCGGGCATGCTCGGCCGCATCATCAACGTCATCGGCGAGCCGGTGGACGAGGCGGGACCGGTCAAGGCGGCCGAGATGCGCCCGATCCATGCACCGGCCCCCGCCTATATCGAGCAATCCACGGAAGCCCAGATCCTGGTCACCGGCATCAAGGTGGTCGATCTCCTGGCGCCCTATGCCAAGGGCGGCAAGATCGGCCTGTTCGGAGGCGCCGGCGTGGGCAAGACCGTGCTCATCCAGGAACTGATCAACAACATCGCCAAGGCCCATGGCGGCTATTCGGTGTTCGCCGGCGTCGGCGAGCGCACCCGCGAGGGCAATGACCTCTACCACGAGTTCATCGAATCGGGCGTCAACAAGAAGGGCGGCGGCGAAGGCTCGAAGGCCGCGCTGGTTTACGGTCAGATGAACGAGCCGCCGGGAGCCCGCGCCCGCGTCGGCCTGACCGGCCTCACCGTGGCCGAGTATTTCCGCGACCAGGGCCAGGACGTGCTGTTCTTCGTCGACAACATCTTCCGCTTCACCCAGGCGGGCTCGGAAGTGTCGGCGCTTCTCGGCCGCATTCCTTCGGCCGTGGGCTACCAGCCGACGCTTGCCACCGACATGGGCGCCTTGCAGGAGCGCATCACCACCACGACCAAGGGTTCGATCACCTCGGTGCAGGCCATCTACGTGCCGGCCGACGATCTGACCGACCCGGCGCCGGCGACCTCTTTCGCCCATCTGGACGCGACGACGACGCTGTCCCGCTCAATCGCCGAGAAGGGCATCTATCCGGCGGTCGATCCGCTCGATTCGACCTCGCGCATGCTCGACCCGATGATCGTCGGCGAGGAGCACTACCAGACGGCGCGGCTCGTCCAGTCGACCCTGCAGCGCTACAAGTCGCTGCAGGACATCATCGCCATCCTGGGCATGGACGAGTTGTCGGAAGAGGACAAGATGACGGTCGCGCGCGCCCGCAAGATCGAGCGCTTCCTGTCTCAGCCTTTCTTCGTGGCCGAGGTGTTCACCGGCTCGCCGGGCAAGCTGGTCGACCTCGCCGACACGATCAAGGGCTTCAAGGGCCTCTGCAACGGCGAATACGACCATCTGCCGGAAGCGGCCTTCTACATGGTCGGCACCATCGAGGAAGCCGTCGAGAAGGCCGAACGCTTGGCGGCGGAAGCGGCGTGATTGCGGCTGTAGGCAATAGGGAGTAGGCGGTCGGGAGCGATGAACGGGCAGCACGGCTGCCGATTGCCGAATTCCGACTGCCGGACACGACATGGCTGAATCCTTCAAGTTCGAACTGGTCTCGCCCGAAAGACTCCTCGTCTCGGAAGAGGTCGAGTCGGTCATCGTGCCGGGCAAGGAAGGCGAGATGACGGTGCTCGCCCGCCACATGCCGGTGATGACCACGATGCGGCCGGGCCTCGTCACCGTGAAGACCACGGACGGCCGCACGGAGCGCTACGTCGTCTATGGCGGCTTCGTCGATATACTGCCGGATTCCTGCACCCTTTTGGCGGAGTTCTCGGTGCACGAGAGCGACCTCGATCGCGCCGACCTCAGCCGCCGCGTTCAGGAGACGCGCGATCAGATCACGCAGGCGGAAAGCCCCGAGCATCGCACGAAGCTCGAGGAATTCCTGCATCAGCTGGTGACGCTCGAAAACGCCATGATCCCGGCCTGATCTTTCGGCCGGATTGGATCGGCAAAGCGGGCTTCGGCCCGCTTTTTTGTTGAGATGGCGGCAATCGAAGAGGAATTCCGCGAGGGCGGGGCGCATTTGTGCGACAGAAGGCTTGCGGATGGTCGATTGCCGTCCCGGTCGCCGGGGACTATGTAGCGGAAATGAGCGACACCACCATAGGCACCGGGCGCTGGAGCGATCTCGCCAACCCGACGCGCTTCATGGCGCTGGCCGACCGGCTCGTGCCGTGGATGGCCGGCCTGTCGGCGGTCATCCTCGCCGTTGGCCTGTGGGCGAGCTTCAACGCGCCGGCGGACTATCAGCAGGGCCTAACGGTCCGGATCATGTATATCCACGTGCCCTTCGCCTGGCTCGCCATGCTCTGCTACACGCTGATGGCCGCCTCGGCGCTCGGCACGCTGGTATGGCGCCATCCGCTGGCCGACGTGGCGCTTAAGTCCGCGGCGCCGATCGGCGCTTCGTTCACCTTCCTGGCACTCGTCACCGGCTCGATCTGGGGCAAGCCGATGTGGGGCACATGGTGGGTCTGGGACGCCCGCCTCACCTCCGTCTTCGTCCTCTTCCTCATGTATCTCGGCTTGATCGCACTGACGCGGGCGCTCGGCGACCCGCAGAAGTCCGCGCGCGCCGTGGCCGTCCTCACCCTCGTCGGCTTCATCAACATCCCCATCATCAAATTCTCGGTCGATTGGTGGAACACGCTGCACCAGGGCGAATCCATTTTCCGCCTCGACGGCCCGACCATCGCGCCGAGCATGCTCTGGCCGCTGGCCGCCATGGCGCTCGGCTTCACGCTGCTTTTCTTCGCGCTGCACATGATGGCTATGCGCACGGAGATATTGCGCCGGCGGGTGACGACCATGCGCCGGCTGGCGGCGCGTCGCGCCGACGGGCGGTGAGATGGATCATCCCTGGTTCGTTGCCGCCGCCTACGGCATCTCGGCGATCGTCATTGCCGGGCTGATCCTCTGGGCGCTTCTCGACGGCCGCGGCCGACGCCGCGATATCGCGGAACTGGAAGCGAGCGGCGTCCGCCGCCGCTCCGCGCGTGACGAAGGCCAGAACGCATGAGCGCGGAAGACGGCACGGCAAGGAAGCCTCGCATCTGGCTCGCCATCCTGCCGCTGGTCGTCTTCGCCGGCCTTGCCGCGGTCTTCCTGATCCAGCTCCGTTCGGGCGAGGACAGCTCGTTCGTCCCCTCGGCCCTGATAGGGCATGACGCTCCGGCCACGAACCTGCCGCCGCTTGCCGAGAGCGGATTGCCGGGGCTGGTCTCCGCCGATTTCAAGGGACATGTCACGCTGGTCAACGTCTGGGCCTCGTGGTGCGCGCCTTGCCGGGAAGAGCAGCCGCTGCTGATGACGCTGAAGAACGATCCGCGCTTCCGGCTGGTCGGCCTGAACTATAAGGACAAGCCCGAGAACGCGCTTCGTTTCCTCGGCGAGATGGGCAACCCCTTCGCCGCCGTGGGCGTCGACGAGAGCGGCCGCACGGCGATCGACTGGGGCGTCTACGGCGTGCCGGAGACCTATCTCGTCGGCAAGGAAGGCCGCATCCTCTACAAGCATGTCGGCCCCTTCACCCAACAATCCATCACGGGGGAACTGATGCCCGAGGTCGAAAAGGCTATTGCCTCCGGATCATAGCTCTCTATGTTCAGGGTGCCTCCTTTCTCGGCAATCGGTTTTCAACTTCTGGCTCAATGTCGCCATCGCCTTGTAGTCAGTGCCGCCTCAATGACAGAGACATTGTCAGCCAGCGTGCTTTCCAAGGACGAAATCGACCTGATCCTTGCTTCAGCTCAGGCTATTGCGGCTCGCGACCATCTTCGACTTGCGGAATTTGAACGGATAGATCCCCGCACCGATGATGGTTTTTGGTATCAGGTGAATGCCTTCGGCAACCAGGAGTTCATTCCTCCTTCCGCAGACAACATTCGCAAGGCGGACGTCATTCGCTTTTCGGATGGCCGAGGCTCCGCGGTCGACGTTTTTGTAAAGATAAAAGGCGCCGACAAAGGCGAGTTTAGCGGCATGACCATAGCGTTTGAGGTCATCCGAACTATGAGACCCAGCAGAATCGGCGTTGTTGGAGTCGAATGGTGAATAGGCAAGTCGTCTATCCTTACAGGCAGCCAACGCATTGATAGAACTTCATTTCGAGGCGCAAGCGAAAGCTTGCGATGCGCTGGGCTCGCCCTTCACCGCACGGATATGCCGTGCCGTCACATCCCTTCTGGACGCAGGCACCGAGACCGGAAAGTGCATCCTCGGCTGGCCCGGCGATCCCGCCGCCGATGCCATGTCTCTCCGGCTGTGCGGCGGGCTGCATGCGCTTGTTTTGACGGGCTCGGACAATACACTAGCTGCTGTCTATCCGCCCAACAAAGTGGACGATGCGACCCTGAAAGCGGCGCTTGCCAAGGCAATCCGGCGACACGACGCGCAATTGCTGCGCTTCATGGCCTCGCCGCCGCAAACCAACGAGATCTCGCGCTCGGGCATGCTGCTGCCGGGCTTTCTCTTCATCGCGCGCCAATTCGGACTGCCGCTGGCGATCCGGGAGATCGGATCGAGCGCCGGACTCAATCTCAATTTCGACCGCTTCTACTACCGCTATGGTTCGGAAGAATGGGGCGATGGGGCATCGCCCGTGCACCTTTTTTCGCCCGAAGTCAAAGGCAACTTCCCGCCGCCGCTCGACGGTGCGCTTTCCATCGCCAGCCGCGCTGGCTGCGACATTGCGCCGATCGACCTTGCCGACCCGGCGAGCTGCCTCCGGCTGCGCTCCTATGTCTGGGCGGACCAGTCGGCGCGCCTCGAGCGGCTGGATGCCGCGATCGCGGTCGCGGCGCGCTTCCCGAATCCGCTCCTCAAGGCGGATGCGGCCGATTTCGTGAAAAAAAGCCTGGCCGAGCGGACGCCCGGCCAGGCCTTCGTGCTGTTTCACTCGATCATGTGGCAATACATGCCCGAACCGACCCGACAGGCCATCGAGGACCAGCTGCGACAAGCCGGCACGGATGCGTCCGCGGACTCACCTGTTGCATGGCTTCGCATGGAGCCCCTCGGTGCCAAGGCTCGCCACGCCACCTTGTCGCTAACGGTATGGCCCGGCGGCCGGGCCATACATCTGGCGAACTGCGACTATCATGGCCGCTGGATCGAATGGGTAGCCGGGTCGGCCCCAGATCAACCGTAGATCTGCTGGCGCACGTGGCGCAACATCTCGGTCCGGTTGCCGTTCATGTCGGCGAGGTCCCTGTCGGAGAGGGAAAGGATTTCCGAGACGAGTTCATTGTACCGCCGGCGCTTGGCGATCCGGCTCTTCGTACGGGAGATCATGTCGTTGAAGATCATCGGAGGTCTCCTGCTATGGCGCCGCTTTCAGCGAGCGCCTGGTTTTCCTCCCTGGGTTCCTCACAAAGATGGCTCGATTATTTTGCATTGCAACATTCTATGCTGCAATGCAGAATTGACCCTGGCGCATGGCTCTAAGGTGAGGCTCGGCGAAAACGCAGGCTTCTATTCCTCTTCTTTTTTCTCCGGCGAGTGCCGCGCGATCAGCGGCATCTGCGTCAGCATGAAAAGGAAAGTCAGCGCCATGAAGCCGAAGAGCTTGAAGCCGGCCCAATATTTGTCGGCGAGTTCCGGCGGATAGATATGGCCGAGCGTGCGCCAGACGATCTCGTTCAGCACCGCGCAGCCAAGGAAGAACAGCCCCCAGCGGAAGGTGAGCTTGCGCCAGCCATCCTGGTCGAGTTCGAACGCCTGGTCGAACACATAGCCGAGCAGAGGCTTGCCGAAGGCAAGGCCGCCGAGGAGCAGGCCGCCGAACAGCGCGTAGACCAGCGTCGGCTTCATCTTGATGAAAGTGTCATCGTGCAGCCAGAGCGTCAGGGTGCCGAAGAACAGCACGACGATGCCCGAGACAAGCGGCATCAGCGCCAGCGTACGCGTCAATGCCCAGGAAACGGCGAGCGCGATCACGCTCGTCACCATGAAGACCGCCGTGGCGATGAAGATCGGCTTGCCGATCTCGCCCAGTACCGGGAACAGGCTCGTCAGCCAATCACCCTTGTAGGTGACGAGGAAGAAGACGATGAGCGGCCCCATTTCAAGGGCGAATTTCAGGCCCGGATGGATCTTCTTCTGCCGCGGATCGCCGGGCGCGCGTTCGATGATGGGTTCAGCCATGAATGCCGTGCCTGAAGATGTGAAAGGTTTTGCGGCTGCCCCTAGCCGACGATTGTGGCGAAGGCGAGCACGATGGGCGGCCGGCCGCGGTTCCACCAGTCATGCCACCCCCGCGATCGCCTGCGCGAATTCCTTCGCCGAGAAGGGCTCGAGGTCGTCCACCTGCTCGCCGACGCCGATGAAATAGACCGGCAGCCTGTGCTTGGCCGCGATGGCGACGAGGATGCCGCCGCGCGCCGTGCCGTCGAGCTTGGTCAGCACCAGCCCGTTGACGCCGGCGACATTCTTGAAAATCTCGACCTGGTTCAACGCATTCTGGCCGGTCGTGGCGTCCACCGTCTGCAGGACCGTGTGCGGCGCTTCCGGATCGAGCTTGCCGAGCACGCGCACGATCTTTTCCAGTTCCGCCATAAGCTCGGCCTTGTTCTGTAGCCGGCCGGCCGTGTCGATGATGAGCACGTCGCTGCCGGCCTCCTTCGCCCGCTCGAACGCGTCATAGGCAAGGCCCGCCGCATCGGCTCCAAGCTTAGAGGCGACGACGGGCGAATTCGTACGTTCGCCCCAGATCTTGAGCTGCTCGATCGCCGCCGCGCGGAACGTATCGCCCGCCGCAAGCATCACCGACAGGCCGCCTTCCGCCAATTTGGCCGCGAGCTTGCCGATGGTCGTCGTCTTGCCGGTGCCGTTGACGCCGACGACAAGAATGACATGCGGTTTGTGCGACAGGTCGAGTTCCAGCGGCAAAGCCACCGGCGCCAACACCTTCTCCATCTCGGACGCCATGACGCCGCGCACCTCGGCATCGGAGATATCGCGGCCATAGCGGCCCGATGCCAGTGCGTCGGTCACGCGGATCGCCGTTTCGACGCCGAGGTCGGCGCGGATCAGCACATCCTCCAGATCCTGCAGCGTGTCCTCGTCGAGTTTCCGCTTGGTGAAGATGCCGGCGATGTTGCCGGTAAGCTCGCGCGAGGAGCGCGACAGGCCGGCGCGCATGCGCTGGAACCAGGATGGGCGGGGGGCGGGAGCGGATTGGGGCGCCTTTTGCGGCTCGGCTCTCTGCTCGACCTTCTTGGCGACGGTGACTTTCCCGGTTCCACCCTCTCCCTTGAGGGTCGAGGTGGGGGTATCGGATACGGTCGTGCTCGAAATACCCCCGCCGGACGGGGAGGCGGGCGCCGGCGGCAATTCCGACTGCGAAGCCACCGGCTCCGGAGCGGACCGGGGAGGAACTGTCTGCGGCCCAGGCTCCGAGGGCATTTCGGGCGCTGGTTCCGGCGCGGCGTTAGCCTCGGCCGAAGGGGGCTCCGGCGCAGGCATCGGCTCTTCGCGGATCGGCTCAGCCGATAGCTCTGGCGAGAGTTGCGGCTCCTGTTCCGGCTGAACGGGAATTTCCGGTTCCGAAACGGTTTCCCGCTGCGGCTCAGGCTCGGCAGCCCTCGGCGGTACTTCCTCCGCATCTACCGCCTCCTCACCCGCCTCGCTGCGATCGGCACGCTCTCCCTGTTGGGGAGAGGAGGGCGCCGGCGCGGCCGCCTCGCTCTTTCCCCCGATGGGAATAAGGTAGTCCTCCCGGGTCCTGCCTTCGGCAGGCCCGAGGACAGGCCCAGGGCCGGACAAGGGGGAGTCGGACCGACCCTGAGGCTCGGCCTGCGCCTCAGGCCGCGCGGGCTCTTCCGGTACGGGCTCCGATGGCGCTTCGGGCGGAGCCTCGGGCGCCGGTTCGGCAACAGGCGGTTGCTCTGGAGGCGATTCCGGTTGCGGCGTGGGCTCCGGCCCGGCGGCATCGCGGGCGGCCGGCTGTTCCGGCTTCCCGGGCGTCTCTTTCCTGAACCCTTCCAGCGCGTCGAGATTGAGCGGCGGAAGGGCCTCGTCCTCCGCCGGCCGCTCCTCGACCGCCTTCTTGCCGAAGGAAAAGACCTTCTTGATGAATCCGAATGCCATGTCGCCTTCCGCTCAGGCGGCCACGGCCGCGGGCAAGCGCGCGATCAGGCGCGCGCCGTCATGGCCTGCAATCACGGCCTCGACGATTTCGCCGGGCGCGCCGGTATCGATCGCAGCCAGCGTAAAGCCTTCCGTGCGGCCGATGCCGTCATGCTCGACCAGGATCGCCTGCCGGCTTCCGATCGTTCGGTCGAGATGCGCGCGGTAGGCGCGCTCGCCAGCCGCGCGCAGTCGCGCCGCGCGCTCCTTCACGACATGGCGCGGAAGCTGCGGCATCCGCGCCGCCGGCGTTCCCGCGCGCGGCGAAAAGGGAAAAACATGGAGATGCGTCAGGCCACATTCCTCGACGATCGCCAGCGAATTCTCGAACATCGCGTCGGTCTCGGTCGGGAAACCGGCAATGATGTCGGCGCCGAAGACGATGCCGGGCCGCAGCCGCCGCATCTCGGCGCAGAAGCGGATGGAATCGTCTCGGTTGTGGCGGCGCTTCATGCGCTTCAGGATCATGTCGTCGCCGGCCTGCAGCGACAGGTGTAGGTGCGGCATCAGCCGCTTCTCGCTGGCGATCGCCTCGACCAGTTCCTCGTCGGCCTCGATCGAATCGATCGAGGAGAGCCGCAGCCGGCGAACGTCCGGCACCTGGCGCAGGATCGTCTTCACCAGCCGGCCGAGGCGCGGCCTGCCCGGCAGGTCGGCCCCATAGCTCGTCATGTCGACGCCGGTCAGCACGATTTCGGCATAGCCGTTGCTGGCGAGCCGCTTCACCTGCTCGACCACCGCGCCCATCGGGACGGAGCGGGAATTGCCTCGTCCGTACGGGATGATGCAGAAAGTGCAGCGATGGTCGCAGCCGTTCTGCACCTGCACGAAGGCGCGGGCGCGGCCCTCAATGGCGTCGACCATGTGCGAGGCGGTCTCCCGCACGCTCATGATATCGTTGACGCGCACCCTCTCAGTGTCGTTGACGCCAAAATCCGGCAGCGCCCGGTAATGATGCGCGGCAAGCTTCTCCTCGTTGCCGAGTACCAGATCGACTTCGCCCATAGCGGCGAAGGCGGCGGGATCGGTCTGCGCGGCGCAACCGGTGACGATGATGCGGGCGCCCGGCCGCTCCCGCCTCGCCTTGCGGATCGCCTGCTTGGCCTGGCGAACGGCTTCCGACGTCACCGCGCAGGTGTTGAAGACCACCGCACCGCCGGCGAGTTCGGTCAGCCCTGCCTTGCCCGCTTCGCGCCGCATCACCTCCGATTCATAGGTGTTCATGCGGCAGCCGAAGGTGACGATCTCGAGAGCCATCAGAGTGGCTCCCCGGCCGTCTCATCCCAACCCCTTCTCCTCAGAGGAAGGTCGAGCAAACATGGCGATGCGGCCCTTCGACCCCCTCTCCGGTTCGCTGCGCGAACCACCTCTCCCCCTGAAGGGGTAGAGGACGGGAGCCAGACTTGCCGCCCGTCCTCTCCCTCACGAAGTGGGGGAGAGGTGTCGAGGCAAAGCCGAGACGGAGCGGGGGTAGATTTCATATGCGGCTACCTTGCCCGCCACAGAGCAGAAACACATTCGGGTATAATACCAGCCATCAGGCCGCGCCCCGTTCGTCGCGCATCCACAGTCCGGTCGAGGGGTCGAGCGTGCCGGAAAATTCCCATTCGGCCGGGCCGGTCATCACGACATGGTCGTTGTCCCGCCATTCGACCTGCAGCGGCCCGCCGGGCACGGTGACCGTCACCATCCGCTCCGTGCGCCGGGTACGCGCACCGCAGACGGCGGCCGCGCAGGCGGCCGACCCGCAGGCTTTCGTCAGGCCGGCGCCGCGCTCCCATGTGCGGATGGTCACGGCGTCCGGCGCCGTCACCTGAGCGATCGAGATGTTGGCGCGTTCGGGGAAGATCGGATGGTTCTCGAGCATCGGCCCGAAACGGTCGAGCGCGTAAGACCAGACGTCGTCATCGACCCAGAAGATCGCGTGCGGATTGCCCATCGACACGACGGAGGGCGAATGCAGGACCGGCGCGTCGATCGGCCCGACCTGGAGTTCGATCATGCGCGTATCGCGGAACTCCTCGGCGAGCGGGATTTCCTGCCAGCCGAAGCGCGGCTTGCCCATGTCGACCGAGATCAGCCCGTCCTGATGCTCGTGTGCGTCGAGGATGCCCGCCACCGTCTCGAAGAGGAAATCCTTGCGGCCGGTCTCCGCCGCGAGCGCCTGCACCACGCAACGCATGCCGTTGCCGCAGGCCTGCGCCGGGCTGCCGTCGGAATTGATGATGGCGACATAATTGTCGGTGCCGTTCGTGCGCGGATCATGGATCGCCATGATCTGGTCGAACTTCATGGCCGGATCGGCGTTGAGCGCGATGGCCGCCGCCGGCGTGATGCGATCCGCACGGCCGCGCATGTCGGCGACGATGATCTCGTTGCCGAGCCCGTTCATCCTGGCGAATTCGACGCGCTTTTCCATGCCCTGCGGAAACCAATCAGCTTTCGGGGCCTATATGGCGGAAAAGCCTCCCGATTACCAGTCGTGGCCGAAGGCGGCGCAACAGCTCGGCCGTTGGGTCGTCAGACCAGACCGCCGCCTGCCCAGGCGAAAAGAAGAAGCACGATGGCAATGAAGGCGAGCCCGATGGCGATGAGCAGGAACGCCAGTTTCGACGCCGCACCGGCGACGCCACGAAATCCCAGCGCCCCGGCGATGATCGCGACGATGAAAAGGATGATGATCCATTTTATCATGGAAAAGTCCCCTCACTTGCTGTCGGGCCTTAACCCGGGGTGAGGTGATCGGTTCCGCGCGATTACAGACCCAGATAGGCGCGGCGCACTTCCGGATCGTCGATCAGATCCTTGGCGGCGCCCTCCTGGACGATACGGCCCGTCTCCATGACATAGCCGCGATCGGCGCCGGAGAGCGCGATATGCACGTCCTGCTCGACCAGCAGCACGGTCACGCCTTCGTCGCGGATCTTCGCCAGCACCTGCATCAGTTGCTCGACCACCACCGGCGCCAGCCCGAGGCTCATCTCGTCGATCATCAGGAGCACCGGCCGAGCCATCAGCGCGCGCGCCATGGCGCACATCTGCTGCTCGCCGCCCGACATCGAGCCGGCAAGCTGCCGCCGCCGCTCGCCGAGGCGCGGGAAGAGGCCGTACATGCGCTCCAGGTCTTCGGCGATGCCGGCCTTGTCGGAACGGCGATAGGCGCCCATCAGGAGATTGTCCTCGACCGTCATGCGGTCGAAGAGCTGGCGGCCCTCCGGCACCTGCACGAGACCCGCGCCGAACGCCTCGTCCGGCGTGATCGGCACCAGGTCGCGGCCTTTGAACTCGATATGGCCCGTCGCCGGGATGACTCGCGACAGCGCCCGTAGCATGGTCGTCTTGCCGGCGCCGTTGCTGCCGACCATGGCGACGATCTCGGCCGGATGCACCTCCAGCGAGACCTCGTGCAGCACCGGCATGCCGCCATAGCCGGCGCCGAGGCCGGAGACCTTGAGCAACGCGCCGTTCGCGCTCTTCCTTGCCGCGCTCATGCCCGCCTCTTGCCGAGATAGGCTTCGACCACCGTCTTGTCGGAAAGGACCACGTCCGGCTCGCCGTCCGCGATTTTCTCGCCATGGTGCAGGACCAGCAACCGGTCGGAGAGACTCTTGATGGCCTTGATGACGTGTTCAATGACGAGGACGGTGATGCCCGAATCCCGCACCTTGCGGATGACGTCGATCACCTCGTCGATCTCGACATGGTTGAGGCCGGCCATCACCTCGTCGCAGAGGAGCAGCTTCGGCTCCATGGCGAGCGCCTTGGCGAGTTCCAGCCGCTTGCGGCCGGGACCCCCGAGCTCGTCGGCGCGCTGGTCGGCGAACCGCCCGAGCCCGACGAATTCGAGATGCCTGCGGGCCTTCTCGCGCGCCTCCTGGAGCGCGGTCGACTCCTCGCCATGCCCGAAAAGGGCTCCCACCGCGACATTGTCGAGCACCGACAGGCCGGGAAAAGGCCGCATGATCTGGAAGGTGCGGCCGATGCCGAGCCGCGCGCGGCGGAAGGCCGGCAGCGAGGTGATCGACTGCCCCTGGAACCTGATGTCGCCGGAGCTCGGCGTCAGCGTTCCGCTGATCAGGCTGACCAGCGTCGTCTTGCCCGCGCCGTTCGGACCGATGACGCCGAGGATCTCGCCCTCGTTCAACGCGAAGCTGACGTCGCTTACGGCGACCAGCCCGGCGAAGCGGCGCGTCACGTGATCGATTTCGAGGATCGCGCTCATATCCGGTGCGCCCTGATATTCTGGGCAAAATAGCGCCAGCCGGACGAACGGAAATGGCGGACGATGTCGGCCAGGCCGCGCGGCATCAGCACGACCGCCGCCACGACGACGATCCCGAAGAACAGTCCGGCGATGTTGGTGACCTCGCTCGAAAGCACTTCCGAGATGGCCGACAGCACGAAAGCGCCGACCACCGGCCCGAAGATCGTGCCGGGGCCGCCGAACACCGCCATGATGATCATCTTGACGTTGAGGCTGATGTCGAAGGCGCTGGCGGGATCGAGGAAGGTGATCCAGTAGGCCTGGATGCCGCCGGCGAGCGCCGAGAAGAGTCCGGAAAGCGCGAAGGCCATGATCTTGTAGCGCGTGGTATCGACGCCCATGACCGCGGCGCCCTCCTCGTTCTCGCGGATCGCGATGAGGCCGAAGCCGAAACGGCTTCTGGTCAGCCACCAGACGGTGAGCGTCGCCGCCACCAGGAGCGCGAGCGAAAGTTCATAGAACATCGCGTCGTTGTTGAGCGGCGGCAGGACCAGCCCGATATTCTCGCCGAACAGCGGGATATTGGAGACGATCGCGGCCACGACCTGCGCCAGCGCCAGCGTGGCGATAGCGAAATAGTGGCCTCTCAGCCGGAGCACCGGGATGCCGAGCAGGATGGCGAAGGCGACCGCCATCACGGCGCCGAAGACCATGCCGACCCAGAACGGCAGGTTCCACTGCACCATGGCGATGCCGACGCCGTAGGCCCCGAGGCCGAAGAAGGTTGAATTGCCGAAGGAAGCGTATCCCGTATAGCCGCCGATGATGTTCCAGCCCTGCGCCAGCACGGCGAGGATCAGCGTCGAGATTCCGAACTGCACGACCACGTCGGAGCCGAACCAGGGCACGGCCGCCAGGACGATGACGACCAGGACGGCAATGGCGATGCGGATCGTCTTGCTCATGCCGTCCTCCCGAGAAGGCCGCTCGGCCGCACAATGAGCACCAGCACCAGCACGCCGAAGCTCGCGACATCCGCGAAGGTGGCGCCGACATAGAGCACGGCGAGGGATTCGATGATGCCGAGCACGAGGCCGCCGACGATCACGCCGAGCGGATTGTCGAGGCCGCCGATGATGGCGATGGCGAAGCACTTCGCCGTAAGCGTGGCGCCGATATAGGGGTTGATCTGCGAGACCGTGCCGTAGAGGCCGCCCGCCACGCCGGCAAGCCCGATGCCGATGCCGAATGTGGTGGCATAGAGGTGGCGCGGCTCGACGCCATAGAGCCGTGCCGCGACCAGGTTCTGCGCGGTCGCGCGGATGGCGCGGCCGAGCTTCGTCCTCAAAAGGAACAGCCACATCGCAATCGTGAGCGCTATGGCGACGCCGAAGGCCGCGAGGCGCACGGTCGGGACCACGACGGGGCCCAGCGCGACGTTACTTCCCGCATAGGAAGGATTGATGGTGCGGAAATCGGCGGAGAAGGCGAGTTGCGCCAGATAGGTCAGCACCACCTCCATCCCGAAGGTGATGAGCAGCGTGTTGAACATCGGCGCACGCACGACGAGGTTCAGTATGCCGCGCTGCACGGCATAGCCGACGCCGAACATGACGATCGCGGTGATCGGCAGGCCGAGGAACGGATCGATGCCAAGATACCGGAAGAGATGCCACGACAAATAGGCGCCGAGCATGATGAAAGCGCCATGCGCCAGATTGACGATGTTGAGCACGCCCCAGACGAGCGCAAGCCCCAGCGCCATGATGGCGTAGAGCCCGCCCAGAAGGGTGCCGTTGATCAGGACTTGCGCGAGCAGATCCAAGCCGTCCCCTCCCCTGCGGGCTTCCTAGTCCGTGAGAATCGTCCCTTCGACCGGACTTCCGTAGCAACGCCGGATATCCGATCTCCCCGGCCCGTGGATACGGGGCGGGGAGCGAAATGGCAACGCCTTTGCCGGTTTCTCAGCGCTTGTCCCACGCCGGCATCGGATATTCCGGCTTCTCGATGAAGCCCTTGGCGGCATAGATCGCCTTCACCTCGCCGTTCTGGACCTGGATCACCGTCTGCGGCAGGTCGATCTGGCCGTTCTCGCCGAAAGCGATCTTGCCGTAGAGGCTGTCGAGGCTGAGCTTGGCCAGCGCGTCGCGGACCTTGGCCGCATCGGTGCCGCCCGCATCTTCGATCGCCTGCGCGAAAGCCTCGACGTCGGCGACGCCGGAGGCGGCGTGGTAGTCCGGCTCGTAGCCGTATTTGGCTTTATAGGCCTGGGCGAACTGGGCGGCGTCGCCGAACCACTTGTCCTTGTTGTCGGCCGACGGCAGCCAGGCGGTCATGCCGAAGGCGTAGTCGGCATCCTTGCCCAGCGCCTTGCGGAAGTCCGCGCTCGGCACGCCGACGGTGAAGGAATACATCTTCGGAGCGACGGCAAGGCTCTTCGCCTGGCGCACGAAGTTCAGGATCTCGGTTTCGTGGCCGGCGACCAGCACCGCCTCGGCGCCGTTGCTCTTGATCTGCGAGAGCAGCGAGTTGAAGTCGCTCGCATTCGAGCTGTACTTCTCGTCCATCACCGTTTTCAGCCCGGCCTTGGTCAGTAGATCGCGCGTGCCCTTGGCCACCGAAACGTCGAAGGCGTCGTCGGCATAGAGCAGCGCCACCGATTTCGGAGCCGGGTCGAGCTCCTTCAGCATATTGACGGTGGAGCCGAAATAGTTGCTGGCCGGCGCCAGCGTGCCGAAGATGTATTTGAACTTGCGCGAGAAGATCTGGTCGGATGCGCCGCCGCCCTGAACCATCGGGATCTTATATTTTTCCGACACGGCGGAATCGGCGAGCGCGAAGTTCGAGGCGAAGGGCCCGAGAAGGAAATCGACCTTGTCCTGCGACACGAGCTGCGTGTACTGGCGCACGCTCAGATTCACGTCGGACTGGTTGTCGTAGACCTTCAGCGCCAGCTTGACCTTTTCGCCGCCGACCTTGATGCCGCCCGCCTCGTTGATCTTGTCGACCGCGAATTCATAGGCGTCCTTGTAGTAGCGGCCGGTGTTGGCCGACGGTCCGGTAAGCTGGACCGACGCGCCGAGCACGATGTCCTTGGCCAGCGCCACGCCCGAGGAGAGCGCGAGCGCTGTCGCGGCAAGCAGCGCGCAGGCCAGTTTCGTCTTCTTGTTGGACATTCTTGTTCCTCCCTGAGAACTGATTTTCTTCGCGATCCGCGAATGGATAAGATTCACAATTGTTTCATCGACCGGTCATGTCAACTAAACGATTAGTCGCATTCGGGACCGACTTCCGGCACGTCCCAGACCTCGCCCGGCCTCAGCGATCGGAAGCGCTCGCGCGCCACGCCGGCACGGTCGAGCGCCTCGTGAAGCCTTTGACGCGGCTCCTCGATCGGCTCGTTCGTCAACTCGAACGTGCCCCAATGATGAGCGACGGCGCGGGCCGCGTTGGCGAGTTTCATTCCTTCCACGGCCTCCCGGGGATCCTGGTGCTGCCCCTCCATGAACCAGCGTGGTTCGTAGGCGCCGATAGGCAGGATCGCCAGCCGGAAGCCCCCATGCTTCAGCGCGGCGGAGCGATAGTTGCGGCCGCCGTGGAAGCCGGTGTCCCCGACGTGATAGATATTGCCCGCCGGCGCCTCGATCGCGAAGGCGGACCATAGCGCCATCCGCCGGTCGCGCGCCCCGCGGGCGGACCAGTGATGGGCGGGCTCGAAATGGATCGTGACGCCATCGCCGATCTCAACGCTGTCGCCCCAGTCGCCGGCCTGGATGCGGAGCCCCGGCGCATGGCGGCTTACGATCGTGTCGTTGCCGAGCGGGGTTAAGACGAGCGGGTCGTGCGCCGATTTGAGGCGGGCGAGCGTGAGGCCGTCGAGATGGTCATAATGGTTATGGCTGAGCAGGACCAGGTCGATCGGCGGCAGGTCGTCGAAGCGGATGCCGGGCGGATTGGCCCGCTTCGGACCGAAAAAGGAGAAAGGCGATGCGCGGTCGGACCACACCGGATCGGTCAATATGTTCCGGCCCGCCACCTGCAGAAGAAGGGTCGCATGGCCGACCATGGTGACGCGCAGGCGATCCCCGCCGAGCCTTTCCGCCGGCCGCGCCGGCTCGAACGGGCTTGGCCACGAGGCCGGCCATTTCATCCGGCGTCCGCCCAATTGCCATTTCAAGAGATCCCGGAAGGAGCGCGGCGGGGTCCCTTCCGGATTGAAGAATAGGGTGCCGTCGAAATGGTCGCTCGCGGGACCTGAATAGTAGGGATTGCGCGCCATCACGCCTCGTGGAGTTGCCTGGTCGCGGCGAAGATATGGGATGGAACGCCGCCGGCAAGCTCCTCGGCGCCTCTGGCGGGCATCATGGTTTTCCCCGGCTCGGCCTGCAAGTCGCACGGGTTGCGCGAATGCCACACCGTTACACCAAATGACTATGTCCTCGCGGCGAGCATGGCGCTAGGAGAAGGATCGCAGTAACCCGGCAATGGATATGGCAACCCTATTTTAACTATAGGTAGCTGGAATCGCCCTTGCCTCGCCATAGTTTAGGCGCCAGGCAGCGGCGCGTCCGCCATGTGGTGGGGCGGGGCTGACCTGGAGCGGCTCTAGGAGGATTGCGCGATGACTGTTTCGAGAACCGGCCTGGTTGCCGCGTGCCTGCTGACGGTTGCCATGGCCGGCTGCCAGAGTTCCCGCTTCAGCAGGGTCGACGAGCCGGAGCCGCTGCCGGCCACGCCCACCCCGCCGGTCGCACAGAACCAGTTGCCGCCGCCGTCGGCGACCGCTCCCAATCAATTCCCGGCACCGCCCGGCGCGACCGCGCCGGCGAACAGCCAGGTTGCCGCCAATGCGCCCGATATCTCCAAGGAGAGCATGTCGGGCGTGTGGACGGCGTCGGTCGCCGGCCAGAGCTGCAAGGTGGCGATGGGGCTGACCAAGTTCGGTTCGAGCTATCGGGCCGCGCCGCTGCACTGCCCGGCGCCGATCGAAAACGTGAAGGGCTGGGACATCAAGGGCAAGCAACTCGTGCTCTACGACCAGAACGGCTCGCAGATTGCAGGCCTCTATTCCACCGGCGGCCAGCACTTCGACGGCCAGACCAATGGCGGCCAGGGGATCACGCTGGCGCTCGGCCAGTAGCGATGGGATGGCGGCCGGTCTCTTGATTGCAGACCGCGGATAGCGCAAGAGCAGGCGGCATTTCCCACCGGAACCAGCGGCTCCATGTCCCTGCGTGATGCCTCGTCCGCGCTTCCTTCCCTCGCGCATCGCTACCGCCGCCTCGTCGAGGCGGGCGAGATCCGCAAGGATGCCTCGCAGGAAAAGGCGGTCGCCGCGCTCGACAGGCTGATCGTCGAAATCTCGTCCAGCCGGCTGGCGGCGAAGTCGAGCGCGCTCGGCTGGCTGTTCGCCAAGCGGCAGGATCGCGGAAAGTCCGTCAGGGGCCTCTATCTCCACGGCAGCGTCGGCACCGGCAAGACGATGCTGATGGACATGTTCTTCGAACTGGCCCCCTCCCGCCGCAAGCGCCGCGCGCATTTCAATGACTTCATGGCCGACGTGCATGACCGCATCGACGCGCACCGCAGGGCGCTGAAGCGCGGAGAGGCGAAGGGCGACGATCCCATCCCGCCGGTGGCGGCGGCGATCGCCGATGAGGCAAGGGTGCTCTGCTTCGACGAGTTCGCCGTCACGGACATTGCCGACGCCATGATCCTCTCACGCCTGTTCTCGGCGCTTTTCGCCCACGGCGTCGTGCTGGTGGCGACCTCGAACGTGGCGCCCCGCGACCTTTACCGCGATGGGCTGAACCGCCAGCTTTTCCTGCCCTTCATCGATCTCCTCGAAGAACACACGGACGTGCTGCAGCTCGATTCCGGCATCGACTACCGCAGGGAGAAGCTGAGCCGCCTGCCGGTTTATCTGACGCCGCTCGGCGCCGACACCGACCGGCGCATGGACGACGCGTGGAAGATCGCGATGAACGGCAGCGCCGAGGCGCCGGTCGATCTGACGGTGAAGGGCCGCACGGTCCATGTCCCCCGCGCGGTGCGCGACGTGGCGCGCTTCAGCTTCGCCGAACTGTGCGAGGAGCCGCATGGCGCCCGCGACTTCCTCGCCATCGCCGACCGCTTCCATACGATCTTCATCGACCGCATCCCGGTGCTTGCCGCGGCGCAACGCAACGAGACAAAGCGTTTCATCCTTTTGATCGACACGCTCTACGACCGCCATGCGCGCATCGTCGTCAGCGCCGCGGCGCCGCCGGAAAGGCTCTATGCCGGCAGGACCGGCACGGAAGCGTTCGAGTTCGAGCGCACCGCCTCCAGGCTGACCGAGATGCAGACGCGGGAATGGCTCGAAACGCCGGAGCGGGATGACGCGCCGGGCGGCACGTCGGCAGGATAGTCCCTGGATATCTTACCTTTACGTAAATCCCGTATTGCTTAACCGATTGAAAACGTTAGGCTGAAAATTTCGGGTTGTCTTATCCATCGGCGAAGTCTATGTGCTTTGCCTGAACAGGGCAGTTTCCCTGCCCGCCGCGATGCCGCATCGGACCCTCTCCGCGCCGCCGGCATGGCGTCCATTGCCATTCCGGGGCCATTCGAGCCAACCGGCAATATACGCGAAAGGGAAATCATCGACATGGCACGCAACAGGATCGCCCTCATCGGCTCGGGCATGATTGGCGGCACGCTCGCCCATTTGATCGGCCTCAAGGAACTGGGCGACGTCGTCCTGTTCGACATCGCCGAGGGCATCCCGCAGGGCAAGGGCCTCGACATCGCGCAGTCCTCCGCGGTCGAGGGCTTCGACGCCAAGTTCGCCGGCGCCAGCGCCTATTCGGCGATCGAGGGCGCGGATGTGTGCATCGTGACCGCCGGCGTGCCGCGCAAGCCCGGCATGAGCCGCGACGATCTTCTCGGCATCAATCTGAAGGTCATGGAGCAGGTCGGCGCCGGCATCAAGAAATACGCGCCGAAGGCCTTCGTGGTATGCATCACCAACCCGCTCGACGCCATGGTCTGGGCGCTGCAAAAATTCTCCGGCCTGCCGAAGACCCATGTGGTCGGCATGGCGGGCGTGCTCGACTCCGCCCGCTTCCGCTATTTCCTCGCCGACGAGTTCAAGGTCTCGGTCAAGGATGTCAGCGCCATGACGCTCGGCGGCCATGGGGACGACATGGTGCCGCTCACGCGCTACTCGACCGTCGCCGGCATCCCGCTGCCCGACCTCGTCAAGATGGGCTGGACCTCGAAGCAGCGGCTCGACGCCATCGTCGAGCGCACGCGCAAGGGCGGCGGCGAGATCGTAGGCCTCCTGAAGTCCGGTTCGGCCTATTACGCTCCGGCATCCTCGGCCATCGCCATGGCAGAAGCCTATCTCAAGGACAAGAAGCGGGTGCTGCCCTGCGCGGCCCATCTCTCGGGCCAATACGGTGTCAAGAACATGTATGTCGGCGTGCCGGTGGTGATCGGCGCGGGTGGCGTCGAGCGTGTCATCGAACTCGATCTGAACAAGAGCGAGCAGAAGATGTTCGACAAGTCGGTGGCGGCGGTGCGGACGCTCTGCGAGGCCTGCGTCGGCATCGCGCCGAACCTCAAGAAGTAAGCCGGCCAATTGACAGGCCAGGTAGCAGGCTAATGACAGGATTGCGCGGATGAACATCCATGAATACCAGGCGAAGCAGATCCTGAAGGGCTACGGCGCGCCGGTTGCCGACGGCGTGCCGATCTTCAAGGCCGGCGAGGCCGAGGCCGCCGCGAAGAGGCTGCCCGGGCCGCTCTATGTGGTGAAGAGCCAGATCCATGCCGGCGGCCGCGGCAAGGGCAAGTTCAAGGAACTCGGCGCCGACGCCAAGGGCGGCGTCCGCCTGGCGAAGTCCGTCGAGGATGTCGTCGCCAACGCCAACGAGATGCTTGGCCACACGCTCGTGACCAAGCAGACCGGGCCGGCGGGCAAGCAGGTCAACCGCCTATATATCGAGGACGGCGCCGACATCGACCGCGAGCTCTATCTCTCGCTTCTGGTCGACCGCACGGTCGGCCGCGTCGCCTTCGTCGTCTCGACGGAAGGCGGCATGGACATCGAGACCGTCGCGCATGATACGCCTGAGAAGATCGTGACCGTCGCGATCAATCCGGAAGCGGGCGTCACCGCCGCTGACGCGAAGAAGCTGAACGGCGCGCTGAAGCTTTCGGGCGATGCGGCGAAGGACGGCGAGAAGCTCTTTCCGATTCTCTACCGCGCCTTTCTCGACAAGGACATGAGCCTGCTCGAGATCAACCCGCTGATTGTCATGAAGGACGGGCGCCTGAGGGTGCTCGACGCCAAGGTGTCGTTCGACAACAACGCCCTCTTCCGCCATCCGGATATCGTGGAACTGCGCGATACGACAGAGGAGGATGCGAAGGAGATCGAGGCGTCGAAATACGACCTCGCCTATGTCGCGCTCGACGGCAATATCGGCTGCATGGTCAACGGCGCCGGGCTCGCCATGGCGACGATGGACATCATCAAGCTCTATGGCGCCGAGCCGGCAAACTTCCTCGATGTCGGCGGCGGGGCGAACAAGGAGAAGGTGACGGCGGCCTTCAAGATCATCACCGCGGACCCGAACGTGAAGGGCATCCTCGTCAACATCTTCGGCGGCATCATGCGCTGCGACGTGATCGCGGAAGGCGTGGTCGCGGCGGTCAGGGAAGTCGGCCTGAAGGTGCCGCTCGTCGTCAGGCTCGAAGGCACCAATGTCGAACTCGGCAAGAAGATCCTGCGCGAAAGCGGCCTCGATGTCGTGCCGGCGGACGATCTCGACGACGCCGCGCGCAAGATCGTCAAGGGGGTGAAGGGTTGAGCGATGGCAGGCTGCGGGAAGCAGGCGGTCGAGATTGCCCTCGATGAGCGGACGATGGAGATGCTTGAGGATTGCACCGCCTGGCGCAATGTTTCCGCTGCTGAACTCGCCCGAGCAGCCGCGCCGGGAGACTTCCCGGAATTGGCGGGAAGAATTCCAAGGCTCTGACCGCGTGGCGGAGCCGAGCCGACAACCAGTATTCGGGTTTCAAAGGTAACGATTTCTGATGTCCATTCTCGTCGACAAGAATACGAAAGTCCTCGTCCAGGGCCTGACCGGCAAGACCGGCACGTTCCACACCGAGCAGGCGCTTGCCTATCACGGCACGAAGATGGTCGGCGGGACGCATCCGACGAAGGGCGGCCAGAAATGGCAGGGCAAGGTGAACGGCCAGACGGTGGAACTGCCGATCTTCTCCTCGCTCGCCGAGGGCAAGGCGGAGACCGGCGCGACCGCCTCGGTCATCTACGTGCCGCCGGCAGGCGCGGCGGAGGCGATCATCGAGGCGATCGAAGCCGATATGCCGCTGATCGTCTGCATCACCGAGGGCATCCCGGTGCTCGACATGGTCCGCGTCAAGGCGAAGCTCGACAAGTCGAAGTCGCGGCTGATCGGGCCGAACTGCCCGGGCGTGCTGACGCCGGACGAATGCAAGATCGGCATCATGCCGGGCAACATCTTCAAGAAGGGTTCGGTCGGCGTTGTTTCGCGTTCCGGAACCCTTACCTATGAAGCGGTGTTCCAGACGACGAATGAAGGCCTTGGCCAGACGACGGCGGTCGGCATCGGCGGCGACCCGGTCAAGGGTACGGAGTTCATCGACGTGCTCGAGATGTTCCTTGCCGACGAAGCGACAAAATCCATCGTCATGATCGGCGAGATCGGCGGCTCGGCGGAGGAGGACGCGGCGCAGTTCATCCGCGACGAGGCGAAGAGAGGCCGCAGGAAGCCAATGGCGGGCTTCATCGCAGGCCGCACGGCGCCGAAGGGACGCACCATGGGCCACGCCGGCGCCGTCATCTCGGGCGGCAAGGGCGGAGCGGAAGACAAGATCGCGGCGATGGAGGCAGCGGGCATCCGCGTCTCGCCCTCCCCGGCGCGGTTGGGAAAGACGTTGGTGGAAGCGATCAAAGGGTAAAGTGGCTAGTGGTTCGTAATTCGTCGGTTGTCGGTCGGATGCCTGGCGGTGTTTCACCGGATCGGGTTCGCCCTGTGCGACTGACGACCAAAGACTTACGACCGACCATGGACGACCTACGCTAGACAGGAGACGGAGCGCGGCGCTCCGCAAGACGATGCGACGACAAGATCAGGCAAACGACCAGTTCTCCCTCACTTCCTTCCTCTATGGCGGCAATGCCTCCTACGTCGAGGAACTCCAGGCCGAGTACGAAAAGGACCCGAATTCGGTGAACGCCGAATGGCGGTCCTTCTTCGATTCGCTGAAGGACGACGCCGGCGACGTCATCAAGAACGCCAGGGGCGCCTCCTGGAAGAAACCCGGCTGGCCGATCGTCGCCAATGGCGAATTGGTTTCCGCCCTCGACGGCGATTGGGGCCTCGTCGAAAAGCATATCGAGCGCAAGGTGAAGGAGAAGGCGGCCGAAACCGGCGCCGAACTCGGCGAGACCGAGATCCACCAGCAGACGCGCGATTCCATCCGAGCCATCATGATGATCCGCGCCTATCGCATGCGCGGCCATCTGCATGCCAATCTCGATCCGCTCGGCATCGCCAAGCCGCTCGAGGATTATAACGAGCTGTCGCCTGAGAACTACGGCTTCACCGAAGCCGATTACGACCGTCCGATCTTCCTCGACAATGTGCTGGGGCTCGAATTCGCCACCGTGCGCGAAATGCTGGATATCCTCCAGCGCACCTATTGCTCGACGCTGGGCGTCGAGTTCATGCACATCTCCAACCCCGAGGAAAAGGCCTGGATCCAGGAGCGGATCGAGGGGCCGGACAAGGGCATCGCCTTCACGCCGGAAGGCAAGAAGGCGATCCTGCAGAAGCTGGTCGAGGCGGAAGGCTTCGAGCAGTTCCTCGATGTGAAGTACAAGGGCACCAAGCGCTTCGGCCTCGACGGCGGCGAGTCCCTCATCCCGGCGCTGGAGCAGATCGTCAAGCGCGGCGGCGCCATGGGCATGAAGGAAATCGTGCTCGGCATGGCGCATCGCGGCCGCTTGAACGTGCTCTCCCAGGTCATGGGCAAGCCGCACCGGGCGATCTTCCACGAATTCAAGGGTGGCTCTTTCACTCCTGACGACGTCGAGGGCTCCGGCGACGTGAAGTATCATCTCGGCGCCTCGTCGGACCGCGAGTTCGACGGCAACAAGGTGCATATGTCGCTGACCGCCAACCCTTCGCACCTGGAGATTGTCAACCCGGTCGTCATGGGCAAGGCGCGCGCCAAGCAGGACATCATCTTCGGACGCAAGCGCGAGGAAATCGTGCCGCTGGAGGAGCGGGCCAAGGTGCTGCCTCTGCTCATCCATGGCGACGCCGCCTTCGCCGGCCAGGGCGTCGTGGCCGAGGTGCTCGGCCTTTCCGGCCTGCGCGGGCACCGTGTCGCCGGCACGCTGCATGTCATCATCAACAACCAGATCGGCTTCACCACCGATCCGCGCTTCTCGCGCTCCTCTCCCTATCCTTCGGACGTCGCGAAGATGATCGAGGCGCCGATCTTCCACGTGAACGGCGACGACCCGGAAGCGGTGGTCTATGCGGCCAAGGTTGCGACCGAATTCCGCATGATCTTCTACAAGCCGGTGGTGGTCGATATGTTCTGCTATCGCCGCTACGGCCACAATGAGGGCGACGAGCCCTCCTTCACGCAGCCCTTGATGTACCGGGAGATCCGGACGCACAAGACCACGCTGCAGCTTTACGGCGAAAAGCTGATCGGCGAAGGACTGATCACCCAGGAAGAGTTCGAGCGCATGAAAGCCGACTGGCGCAACCGCCTGGAGGCCGAGTGGGAGACCGGCCAGGCATACAAGCCCAACAAGGCCGACTGGCTCGACGGCGCCTGGACGGGCCTCAGGAAGGCCGACAACGAGGACGAGCAGCGGCGCGGCAAGACGGCCGTTCCGGCCAAGGTGCTGAAGGAGATCGGCCGCAAGCTGACAGAGGTCCCGAAGGATTTCGAAGCGCACCGGACCATCGCCCGCTTCCTCGACAACCGGGCGAAGATGATCGAGACGGGCGAGGGCATCGACTGGTCGACTGCGGAGGCGCTGGCCTTCGGCTCGATCCTGATGGACGGAAACCCGATCCGCCTTTCCGGCCAGGATTCGGAGCGTGGGACCTTCTCGCAGCGCCATTCGGTGCTCTATGACCAAAAGGACGAGACCCGCTACATCCCGCTCAACAATCTCGGTCCCCAGCAGGCCAACTACGAAGTCGTCAACTCGATGCTCTCGGAAGAGGCGGTTCTCGGCTTTGAATACGGCTATTCGCTCGCCGAGCCGCGCGCGCTGGTCCTCTGGGAAGCGCAGTTCGGCGACTTCGCCAACGGCGCCCAGGTCGTCTTCGACCAGTTCATCTCGTCGGGCGAGCGCAAGTGGCTCCGCATGTCGGGCCTCGTCTGCCTCCTGCCGCACGGCTTCGAGGGACAGGGGCCGGAACACTCGTCCGCCCGGCTGGAGCGCTATCTGCAGCTCTGCGCCGAGGACAACATGCAGGTCGCCAACTGCACGACGCCGGCGAACTATTTCCATATCCTGCGCCGGCAATTGAAGCGCGACTTCCGCAAGCCGCTCATCCTGATGACGCCGAAGTCGCTTCTGCGACACAAGCGGGCGGTGTCGACGATGGCCGAACTGTCCGGCGAAAGCTCCTTCCACCGGCTTTTGTGGGACGACGCCCAATATCTCGGCAACGAGCCGATCAAGCTCGTCAAGGATTCCAAGATAAGGCGCGTCGTGCTGTGCTCGGGCAAGGTCTATTTCGACCTCTACGAGGAGCGCGAGAAGCGCGGCATCGACGACATTTATCTCCTGCGCGTCGAGCAGCTCTACCCGTTCCCGGCGAAGGCGCTCATCAACGAGTTGTCGCGCTTCCGCAACGCGGAGATGGCCTGGTGCCAGGAAGAGCCGAAGAATATGGGCGCCTGGTCCTTCATCGATCCCTATCTCGAGTGGGTGCTGGCGCATATCGACGCCAGGCACCAGCGGGTGCGCTATACTGGCCGTCCGGCAGCCGCCTCGCCGGCGACGGGGCTGATGTCCAAGCACCTCGCGCAGCTTGGCGCTCTTCTCGAAGACGCCCTCGGATAACGCTCAACCCAAGGCAACGGATAAGCTCAATGGCCACCGAAATCCGCGTTCCGACTCTCGGCGAGTCCGTTACAGAAGCGACCATCGGCAAATGGTTCAAGGCGGCGGGCGATCCGATCGCGATGGACGAGCCGCTCGTGGAACTCGAAACCGACAAGGTGACGATCGAAGTGCCTGCGCCGTCCGCCGGGACGCTCGCCGAGATCGCCGCCAAGGAAGGCGACACCGTCGAGGTAGGCGCCCTGCTCGGCTCCATTTCGGAGGGGGCCTCCAAGACGGCGCCTGCCAGGAAGGCCGAGCCCGCAAAGCCCGCAGACAAAAAGCCCGCCGAGGACAAGCCCCAGGCCGTCTCGCAGGCGGCCGGTGCCTCGGCCGCACGCTCGACGGGCGAAGCCGCCGCCAAGACGGCCAGGCTTGCCGGCGAAGGGGAGATCGAGGAGCGGTCGATGCCGCCCGCCCCTTCCGCCGCGAAGCTGATGGCCGAGAAAAACCTTTCCGCCGGAGACGTCGAGGGAACCGGCAAGCGCGGCCAGATCCTGAAGGCGGACGTGCTGGAAGCCCTGTCGAAAGGCGCCGCCTCGCAGCCCGCGGAAGCGCCGCGCGAGGCGCGGGCGCCCTCCTCCGGCGACGATCAGGCGCGTGAAGAACGCGTGCGCATGACGAAGCTCCGCCAGACCATTGCGCGGCGGCTGAAGGATGCGCAAAGCGTCGCCGCCATGCTGACGACCTTCAACGAGGTCGACATGAGCGCCGTGATGGCGCTGCGCTCGAAATACAAGGACGTCTTCGAGAAGAAGCACGGCGTGAAGCTCGGCTTCATGGGCTTCTTCACCAAGGCGGTCACCCACGCGCTGAAGGAAATTCCCAACGTCAACGCCGAGATCGACGGCACCGACATCATCTACAAGAACTACTGCCACATCGGGGTTGCGGTCGGCACGGATCGCGGGCTGGTCGTGCCGGTGGTGCGCGACGCGGATTCCATGACCATCGCGGAGATCGAAAAGGAGATCGCCCGGCTGGGCGCGGCGGCACGCGACGGCAAGCTGTCGGTCGCCGACATGCAGGGCGGCACCTTCACCATCTCGAACGGCGGCGTCTATGGCTCGCTGATGTCGACGCCGATCCTAAACGCGCCGCAGTCGGGCATCCTCGGCATGCACAAGATCCAGGAACGACCGGTGGCGATCGGCGGGCAGGTCGTGATCCGCCCGATGATGTATCTGGCGCTCTCCTACGACCACCGCATCGTCGACGGCAAGGAAGCCGTGACGTTCCTGGTGCGCGTCAAGGAAAGCCTGGAGGACCCCGAGCGGCTAGTGCTCGATCTCTGAGCCTCCTCCGATGCCGAAGGCAGCCAAATCGCTCCTGGTTACGGGCGGCTCGCGCGGGATCGGCGCGGCGGTGTGCCGGCAGGCCGCCGCGGCCGGTTACCGGGTCGCCGTCAACTTCGCGTCCAACGAAGATGCCGCCCTAAAGGTGGTTTCGGAGATCGAGGCGGATGGCGGCGAAGCCTTCGCCATAAAGGGCGATGTCGGAACCGAAGCCGACGTGATGGCGATGTTCGAAGCCGTGGACAAGCGCTTCGGCAAGCTCGACGCTCTCGTCAACAATGCCGGCGTCGTCGATGTCGTGGCGCGCGTCGACGAGATGAGCGCGGCGCGGATCGAGCGCCTCCTGCGCATCAACGTGCTCGGCTCGTTCCTGTGCGCGCGCGAGGCCATCAAGCTCATGTCGACGCGCCACGGCGGCAAGGGCGGCGCCATCGTCAACATCTCCTCCGCGGCGGCGCGGCTCGGCGGCGTCGGCCTCTATGTGGACTATGCCGCCTCGAAGGGAGCGATCGATACGATGACGTTCGGGCTCGCGCGCGAGGTGGCGCGCGAAGGAATAAGGGTCAACGCCATCCGGCCGGGCATGATCGAGACCGAAATCCACGCCGACAGCGGCGATCCCGACCGCGCCTGGAAGGTCGCCGACACCATACCCGCGGGGCGCCCCGGCACCGCGGAGGAAATTGCCAATGCGGTCGTCTGGCTGCTCTCCGACCAGGCATCCTATGTCGAGGGAGCCATACTCGACGTGAGCGGCGGCCGCTGATACCGGCCCGCTGCCGCGTTCCTCCGGAAAACGTTCCCGCCCGCTGTACGGATGGTCGCTACTTCGCCGACGCGGTCTTCCTTGAATCCGTTTCGTTGCGCATGAAATCGTCCAATCGCGCGGCCTCGTCGCGCGAAAGTTTCAGGCCCCGTTTCGTGCGCCGCCACAGCACGTCCTCCGCCGTGAGGGCCCATTCTTCCCGAACGAGATAGCGGATTTCGGCCTCATAGAGATCGGCGCCGAAGCAGTGCCCTAGATCCGTCTCCGACCGTGCGGAACCCAGGATATTGCGGGACCGTGTGCCGTAGAGCCGGAACAGGCGTCGCGCGTGCCCCGTCTCCAGGAACGGATAATCCCTCCTCAGCTTCGACACTTCTTCATCGAACGCCGACGTCGCAAAATCGCCGCCGGGTAGCGGCGCCTCCGCGGTCCACGGCTTGCCGCGCTTGCCGAGATGGTCCTCGATTTTTTCCAGCACGGATTCGGACAGCCGGCGGAAGGTCGTGATCTTGCCGCCGAAGCTGTTGATGAGCGGCGCTTCGCCCGTCGGCGCATCCGCCTTGATGACGTAGTCGCGTGTGGCTTCCTGCGCCTTCGACGCGCCGTCGTCGAACAGCGGACGGACGCCGGAATAGGTCCACACGATGTCGCCCCGTTCGACCGGTTCGGCGAAATATTCGCTGGCCGCGGCGCAGAGATAGTCGATTTCGGCGTCGCTGATCTTCGCTTTGTGCGGATCGCCCTCATAGTCGCGGTCGGTGGTGCCGACCAGGGTGAAATCCTCCTCGTAGGGGATGGCGAAGACGATGCGGCCGTCCTTGTTCTGGAAGATGTAGGCGCGCGGATCCTCGAATTTACGGCGGATGACGATGTGGCTGCCCTGGACGAGCCGGACATTGTGGGCGTTGTTCCGCCCGAGCGTCTCCTGAAGCACGGTGTCGACCCAGGGACCGGCGGCGTTGACCAGGAGACGGGCCCGTTCGGTGGTCGTCTCCCCGGTGCGCGTATCGACGACGGTGATATGCCAGAGCCTGTCCCGCCGGCGCGCCTCCGCGACCCTGGTGCGCGTATGGACGAGGGCGCCGCGATCGGCCGCATCCCGGGCGACGAGCGCAACCATGCGGGCGTCGTTCACCCAGCAATCCGAATACTCGAATCCCTTGGAGAAAAGCCGCTTCAACGGCCGGCCGGCAGCATCCCGCCGCATGTCGATCGTCCTGGTCGGCGGCAAGAGCTTGCGGCCGCCGATGTGATCGTAGAGGAAAAGGCCGAGCCGCAGCATCCACGCCGGTCGCAGCCCTTTCTGATAGGGCAGGACGAAACGCAGCGGCCAGATGATATGCGGCGCGTTCCGCCACAGCACCTCGCGCTCCATCAGCGCTTCCCTGACCAGGCGGAACTCATAGAATTCGAGATAGCGCAGACCGCCATGGATGAGCTTGGTCGAGGCAGAGGACGTGCCGCTCGCCAGGTCGTTCATCTCTGCCAGGAAGACCGAGTAGCCGCGTCCCGCCGCGTCGCGCGCGATCCCGCAGCCATTGATGCCGCCGCCGATGACGAAGATGTCGTGGATTCGGGGCGCGTCCACTCGAATTCTCCTGCGCGTTTTCGCAATGCAGCGTATCGTGCATCTTGAAATCCTATCCGCATTTATTTCGAACGCATAACGAATGTCCAACGAAATTAGCGACCCTGTCGAACCGCGCTGTCATTCCCGTTGCTCCGTGATAGATGAGGATCGTCGAGGCCAGGCCATGGGAGCCGGACAGGGATGACGAACAGGGACGAGCCGCTCCTCAGAGCCATTGCCGCGAACCAGCCGCCCTTCGCCAATCTGATCGGACTGCGCGTCACGGCGGCGGCGCCGGACCGCGTCGAAGCGGAGCTCGACGTGACGGAAAGCCTCGGCAACCGGGCCGGCGTCATGCATGGCGGCGCCATCATGGCGATGGCGGACAATATCGGCGGGCTGGCGACCACCCTCAACCTGACCCGGGACTTCACGACAACGACCCTGGAAAGCAAAACCAACTTCCTCCGGCCGGTACCGGCGGGCGAAAAGGCATGCGCGGTCTGCGTGCCGCTGCATCGCGGCCGCACCACAATGGTCTGGCAGACGACGGTCACGCGCGCCGACGGCAAGGTGGCTGCCATCGTGACTCAGACCCAGATGGTGCTGCCGAGGCGCACGCCCGAAACCGGAACCTGAAAACCCGTATTCGGGGCGGTGCGGGTCTCGATTGACGCCGGCCCCGCGGCCTGTGAAAAGAACGCCGGACCGAAATCGCCGAGGCCTTTCCATGACCAGCGAATACCTGTTCTCCCCGTCGCCGCAGGCCGCGCTCGCCATTGTCGGAGGGCAAACGCTTTTTCCCGTCGCGCGCATCTTCTGCGTCGGCCGGAACTACGTCGAGCACGCAAAGGAGATGGGCAACGAAGTCGACCGCGAGGCTCCGTTCTATTTCCTGAAGCCGACCATCGGCATGGCGCGGAGCGGCGATACCGTGCCTTATGCTCCCGGCACGAAGGATCTGCATCATGAGATGGAACTTGTGCTTGCGATCGGGTCGCGGGCCTTCCGCATAAGCGCCGACAAGGCATCGTCCGTCATCTATGGCTACGCCTGCGGGCTCGACATGACGCGCCGCGACCTGCAGCAGGAAGGCAAGGACAAGCGCCGGCCCTGGGATTTCGGCAAGGCCTTCGAGAACGGCGCCGTCGTCGGGCCGATCACGCCCGCGTCTTCCGTTCCGACCCTGGAGGGAAGGCGGATCATGCTCAAGGTGAACGGCGAAATCCGGCAGGATGCCCGTCTCGACGGTCTCGTCTGGAAAGTGGACGAGCTGATTTCGCATCTATCGCGCTACTATCACCTGATGCCCGGCGACCTGATCTTCACGGGCACGCCGGCGGGCGTCGGGCCGGTTGTTGCCGGTGACGTGCTGGAAGGCTCGATCGACGGGCTGGAGCCGGTGAGACTGACGATCGGGCCGGCCGAGTAGGAGGCGAAATGGCGCTCCTTCTGCACGACTATTTCCGTTCGAGCGCCTCCTACCGGGTCCGCATCGCGCTCAATCTCAAGGGACTGCCCTATCGGCAACAGCCGCACCATCTGGCGAAGGGCGAGCACCGTGCCCCTGACTATCTGAGGATCAATCCGCAAGGCCTCGTACCGGCCCTGGTCGATGGCGATGTTACCATCACGCAGTCGATCGCCATCCTCGAATATCTCGAGGAAGCCTATCCGGATACGCGCCGCCTGCTTCCGGCGGCGCCCGCCGGGCGCGCCCGCGTGCGCTCACTGTCGGCGATCGTCGCCGCCGACACGCATCCGCTCAACAATCTGCGCGTCCTCAAATATCTCGACACCGAACTGGGGCTGGACGAGCCGGCTCGGACAGCCTGGTACCATCATTGGTTGAAGGAATGCTTCGACGCTTTCGAGGCACGGCTTCAGGACGAGCCGGAGACGGGTCGGTTCTGCCACGGCGACGATCCAACCATGGCCGACATCTGCCTCGTCCCGCAGATTTTCAACGCGAAGCGGTTCGCCTTCGATCTTGCGGCCTATTCCGCCGTCATGCGCATCTTCGACGCCGCGCAGGCGCTGGACGCCTTCGCGATGGCCGCGCCCGATCGCCAGCCCGACGCGGAATAGCCCCTCGCGCAGCCTGGCGATCACGCCGGCTGGAAATCTGCTCCATTTCGCGCCGTCGTAAGAAAAACGTCAACAAAATGCCGCTATTACCTTGGAGCGGAACTGACGGCCTTGCGATAGCGAGGCCTCAGCAAAAGAGATAATTGGCGCTGGACGGTCGTAGCCGCGGGGCTGCGATCGGTCGGTGCGATCAGGACGTTTTCTCGTGGCAATCGACAGCCTCCATTTCGTTCGCCGGCCGCAACTGCTTGCCGGGGCGAAGCACCTGTTTGGAACATTCAAGGCGCCGGGCCTCTTCATCGTTCTTCTGGCCTGCGGCGTCGGCGTCATCTCCGGAGCATTGGTGGCGGCGATGGGCTGGATCGTGCAGCAGATGCACTGGTATCTCTTCGGGCTGCCGAAGGGCGCGCGTCTCTCCAGCATGTTCGCGCTGTTCGAGCCGAGCCATGCACTGGTGCCGCTTGCCGGCGGCGTGGTCATGGGGGCCAGTATCGCCTGGCTGCGCTACCGCAAGTACCGCACGCCGATCGATCCGATCGAGGCGAACGCGCTGCATGGCGGGCGCATGTCGCTCACCGATACGTTCATCATCGTATTCCAGACGATCATATCGAGCGGCTTCGGCGCCTCGGTGGGCCTGGAGGCGGGATACACGCAGATCGGATCGGGCGTGGCATCACGCATCGGCCGCAGTTTCGGGCTGCGCCGCAACGACGTGCGCATGCTGGTCGGGTGCGGAGCGGCCGCCGCGATCTCCGCCGCCTTCGACGCGCCGCTGACCGGCGCCTTCTACGGGTTCGAGCTGATCATTGGCGTCTATACCATCGTCAATGTCGCGCCGGTGCTGGCGGCGGCGCTGATGGGCTCCGTCACGGCCGACCTCCTGAAGGCTTCGCAGTTTCCGATCCACCTCGGCAGCGTTCCGCACATGACGCCGAACCAATACCTGCCCTATATGCTTCTGGGCCTGCTCGGCGGTATCGTCTCCATCGCCATCATGCATTTCGTGACGCTGGTCGAGCGCGCGTTTTCCAGCCTGTCGATCGACGTCACCCTCCGGCCCGCCATCGGCGGCTGCCTGGTCGGGCTCCTAGCGCTTGGGACCCCGCAGGTGCTTTCGTCGGGCCACGGCGCCTTCCAGCTGCAGATGGCCATGAATTACGGCCTGACGGTCGTCGCGGGCGTTTTCGTGATGAAGCTTGCCGCATCCGCCATCTCGCTCGGTTCCGGCTTTCGCGGCGGCCTGTTCTTCGCCTCGCTCTTCCTGGGCGTACTGCTCGGCAAGCTATTCGCCGCGGCGATGGCGATCTTGTCGCCCCAGACCGGCATCGACCCGGGCGTGGCCGGCGTGATCGGGATGACCTCGCTCGCCGTCGGCGTCGTCGGCGGTCCGCTGACCATGACCTTCCTCGCCCTCGAATCGAGCGGCGACCTGACGCTCACAGGCGTGGTGCTGGCCGGCTCGATCCTGTCGGCGATGGTGGTGCGCGAGGGCTTCGGCTATTCCTTCTCGACCTGGCGTCTGCATCTGCGCGGCGAGACGATCCGCAGCGCCCACGATGTCGGCTGGATGCGGTCGCTGACCGTGGGTTCGATGATGCGCGCCGACGTACGCACCGTCGATGCCGACACGCCGGTCGCGGAATTCCGCAAGCTCTTTCCGCTGGGCTCTGCCCAGCGCGTCATCGCCATCGACGCGGACCAGCATTATGTCGGCATCTTGCTGGTGGCGGAAGTGCACGCCGACCAGGCGGACGCCGATGCCGAGAAGGGCGTTACCGTCGGCCAACTGGCGAAATTCAAGGACACGGTCCTGCTGCCTTCGATGAACGTCAAGGTGGCGGCCCAGGCCTTCACCGCCTCCGGCAGCGAGGAATTGGCCGTCGTGGACGACAAGTACGACCGCACCGTCGTCGGCCTCCTCACCGAGGGCCATCTGCTGCGCCGCTATGCCGAGGAACTGGAAAAGGCCCGGCGCGACCTTTCCGGCGAAAGCTGACGCGGTCAAAGCGCCTGGAATGGCTTACGAGTCCTTGGACCGGGCCTATGCGGACGCCGAAGGGAATTTCTCTTCCATCTGCTCGCAATCAGCCGGCGACGACGATCCCCCGATAATTTGCCTTTGCGTACGCAATGACGGACCTCAGGCACCAGGTCGCAGCGACGATGCCTGGATCGTCATGCGAAAAGCGCGCGTTCCCGCTCGACCGCTTCGCCGATGAAGGCGGCGACCGCCTGGATGCGCCGAAGCGGCCGGACGGATTCGTGGTAGACCAGCCAATAGGCCCGGCGGATGGGCTTTACCGCTGGCACGTGCACGAGATCGGGCATCGCGCGGGCGATGAAGGTGTGCAGGATGCCGATGCCCGCGCCGGAGCGCACCGCCTCCGCCTGGCCGAGCGACGAGGAGATCTCGAAGCGGGCATTCCAATCGGATGCGAATTCGGCGGCATAGTCGAGCGACGGGCTGAAGGTCAGGTCGGGCACGTATCCGACGAGACGGTGGCGGCTAAGCTCCGCCGGCGCCCGCGGCATTCCCATCTCCTCGACATAGACGCGCGAGGCGTAGAGGCCGAGCGTATAGTCGACGAGCTTGCCGGCGACGAGCCGGCCTTCCGCCGGCCGCTCGACGGTGATGGCGATATCCGCCTCGCGCCGCGACAGCGAAAAGGAGCGCGGCACCGGCACGAGTTGTACGACAAGTTCCGGATGACGCGCCGCGAGCGCGCCTAGCCGGGCCGCGAGGAAGGCGACCCCGAAGCCGTCCGGCGCTCCGATGCGCACCGTGCCCGACACTTCCCCGCCCTCGCCTGCGATATCGGCGCGCGCCACGATCAGTTCGGCTTCCATGTGCTCGGCGCGCTCCAGGAAGCGCTCGCCCGCGGGCGTCAGCTCGGAGCCGGTGGTGAGGCGCCTGAACAGTTTGGCGTTGAGGGTTTCCTCCAGCGAGGCGATGCGCCGCGACACCGTCGCATGGTTGAGGTCGAGCCGCTTCGCCGCGCCCAGGATCTGTCCCGAGCGCGCCACCGCAAGGAAGATACGTATGTCGTCCCAGTTCATGCGTCCTCCGCCTTCATGTTAGGCAGGTGATTGCAGAAAATAAAGAGCAAGCCCGATCGATAGCGGATATTCGCACACCGGATGCGGTCTTGCGCGCGTTGCAAAGGCCGTCGCAAAGCTGGACAATGGCGCAGCCATTCACAGGGAGAAGATCATGGAAACGATCGGGCATTTCATCGGCGGCAAGCACGTCGCCGGCACCAGCGGCCGCACGGCTGAAATCATGCAGCCGATGGACGGCACCGTGCGCGGCAAGGTGGCGCTCGCCTCCAAGGCCGAACTGCGCAAGGCCGTCGAGAACGCCAAGGCTGCGCAGCCGGCCTGGGCCGCTACCAACCCGCAGCGCCGCGTGCGCGTCCTGATGAAATTCCTCGAACTGGTGGCGCGCGACAACGAGGCGCTCGCCGAACTTCTCGCCCGCGAGCACGGCAAGACCATTCCCGACGCCAAGGGCGACATCTTGCGCGGCGTCGAGGTCGTGGAGTTCGCGCTCGGCATCCCGCATCTGATGAAGGGCGAGTTCACCGAGGGCGCCGGCCCCGGCATCGATATCTTCTCGGTGCGCCAGCCGCTCGGCGTCGTCGCCGGTATCACGCCCTTCAACTTCCCGGCCATGATCCCGATGTGGAAATTCGCGCCGGCGATCGCCTGCGGCAACGCCTTCATCCTGAAGCCGTCCGAACGCGATCCGGGCGTGCCGATGAAACTCGCCGAGCTGATGTACGAGGCAGGCCTGCCTGCCGGCATCCTCAACGTCGTCAACGGCGACAAGGAGGCGGTGGACGCCATCCTCGACGATCCGGACATCAAGGCGGTCGGCTTCGTAGGCTCCTCCTCGATCGCGGAATACATCTATGCCCGCGGCTGCGCGACGGGCAAGCGCGTGCAGTGCTTCGGCGGCGCCAAGAACCACATGATCGTCATGCCGGACGCCGACATGGACCAGGCCGTCGATGCGCTGATCGGCTCGGGCTACGGCGCGGCCGGCGAGCGCTGCATGGCCGTCTCGGTCGCCGTCCCGGTCGGCAAAGCGACCGCCGACAAGCTGGTCGAGAAGCTGATCCCGCGCGTCGAAAGCCTGAAGATCGGGCCGTCCACCGATCCGGCCGCCGATTTCGGCCCGCTGGTGACGGCCCAGGCGCTGGAGCGCGTGAAGAACTATGTCGAGATCGGCGTCAAGGAAGGCGCCAAGCTCAAGGTCGACGGACGCGGCTTCAAGATGCAGGGCTACGAGAACGGCTTCTACATGGGCGGCTGCCTGTTCGACGAGGTGACGCCGGACATGCGCATCTACAAGGAGGAGATTTTCGGTCCCGTGCTGTCGGTGGTGCGCGCGCATGATTTCGAGGAAGCCGTGCGCCTTCCCTCCGAGCATGAATACGGCAACGGCGTCGCCATCTTCACCCGCGACGGCGACGCCGCGCGCGAATTCTCGAGCCGCGTCAATGTTGGCATGGTCGGCGTCAACGTGCCGATCCCGGTGCCGGTCTCCTACTACACCTTTGGTGGCTGGAAGCGGTCCGGTTTCGGCGATCTCAACCAGTACGGCCCGGATTCGGTGCGCTTCTACACCAAGACCAAGACGATCACCTCGCGCTGGCCGTCCGGCGTCAAGGAAGGCGCCGAGTTCGCCATGCCGACCATGAAGTGACGCCTCCGGATTCTGGCTTGCGCGTCCTCGCCTCTGGCTGCGAGCGCGCGGGCAGCGTCAAGGAAGGCGCCGAGTTCGCCATGCCGATCATGAAGTGATCCGTGTAGATCAGCCATGAACAATCGAACCGGCCGTCGCCCGATCAGGCGGCGGCCGGTTCTTTTTCGTCCGGATCGTCCTCGCTACCGCCGGCATCGACGCGCGGGTCGAGATGAAGAGCCTCCGGTGTCGTCGCCCGCTCGGCGGGAACGGTCTGGAAGGCCTCGCGTTCCTCGATCGGGATCGGCGCGCGGCTCTTGATGCGCAGTATCGTGTAGCCGGCGAGGCTCGCATGGGCGAGAGCAGTCGCCACGAACAGGCTCTCGGGCCTCAGATAGGCCATCAGCGCCGCGCCGAGCAACGGCCCGATCATCGTGCCGAAGCCGTAGAGCAGCAGAAGCCCGCCCGAAACCTTGACGAAATCCTCCGAACTCGCGTGGTCGTTGGCGTGCGCCACCGCCAGCGAATAGAGGATATAGGCGAGCGCGCCGTAGCAAGCGGTCATGACCAGGATGACCATGCCGTGGCGCGGTTCGAACAGGAAGATGAGCAGCCCGATCAGCGCAGCGCCCGCCGCGGCCGCCGCCATGACGAAGCGGCGGTCGGTGCGGTCGGAGATGCGGCCGGCCGGAAGCTGCATGACCGCGCCGGCGATAACCACCAGGCTCATCATCAGCGCGATCTCGTAGGTCGGCAGGCCGATGCGCGCCCCGAAGACGGCGCCGAGCGTGCCCCATGCCCCGTTGGCAACGCCGATCAGGAGACAGCCGACGAGCGAGACGGGGGAATTCGCGTAGAGCCTGCGAAGGTCCAGCGAAACTTCCTTGAGCGGCGCCGGGGTCGCCTGGGTCGAGATCGCCGTCGGGATCAGCGACATGCAGAAGAAAATGCCGGTGACCATGAAGAGCGAGGCCGAACGGACGTCTCCGGCCGCCACGATCATCTGGCCTGCCATGATCGCAGCGTAGGTCACCATCATGTAGAGGCCGAAGACGGTGCCGCGGTTCTTGTTGGTGGCGCGTTCGTTCAGCCAGCTTTCGATGACCATGAAGGAACCGGCCATGGTGAAGCCGGTGAAGATCCTGAGCCCGATCCAGATATAGGGATCGATGAACAGGCCGGTCAAAAGCGCGATGATGGCGCCGACGGCCGCGAAGGTGCCGAAGGCGCGTACATGGCCGACATTGCGCACAAGCTTGGGCGCGTAGAGGCAGCCGCCGACGAACCCGCCGGCCCAGGCCGTGCCGAGCAGGCCGAGCGCGGCGGTCGAGAAGCCCTCGGCCTGGCCGCGCAGCGGCAGGAGCAGGCTGAGCAGGCCGGAGGCGAGCAGAAGGAACGCCGTGCCCCGCAACAGGGCGAATATGGGACCGAAGGAAGCGAGCATCTGGGGATCCCGGCTAGGGCAAGAAAACGAACGCCGCGAATGCAATGAAATTTGTGACCGTTTCGAGACGGGAACGATCCGCACCTGGCATGGATCACCCCTTGCGGAAGAGCGCGTCGGCCGCGCTTCGCGTCTTGTCCTTCGCGGCGCATTCGGCCTCCAGCCGGCGGATCTCCTCCTTGAGCTGCGCGATGCGTTCGGAGAGTTCGTCGACCGACAGGAGCGAAAGGTCCTGGCCGACCTCGTGAACCCTTTTCTTGCGCGGCGCCTCGTCGTCGAACATGCTCATGCAGCTTCTCCCTCGCTTTGCTTGTCCGGCTCGATCGACTACATAGATCGTCACCATAAAGGGCGCGAGCCGCCGGACGCAAATCCGGCATGCCTCCGCCATGTCCCCTCCTGCAAGGTTGAGTTTGTATGATCGAAACGATCCCCGCCAAGATGACCGCCATCGCGATCACCACGCCCGGCGGCCCGCTCGTGCTGAAGCCGGAACGGCGCGACGTGCCCGAGCCGGCACCCGGCCAGATCCTGATCAAGGTCCGCGCTGCCGGGGTCAACCGGCCGGACGTGCTGCAGCGCAAAGGCGCCTATCCGCCGCCGCCGGGAGCCTCCGACCTGCCCGGGCTGGAAGTTTCCGGCGAAGTCGCCGCGCTCGGCGTCGGTGCGGAAAGATGGCGCATCGGCGATTCCGTCGTGGCGCTCACGCCCGGCGGCGGCTACGCCGAATATGTCGCGGTCCACGGTTCGAACGCACTGCCTCTGCCGGCCGGCTTCACCTTTACCGAGGCGGCGGCGCTGCCGGAGACGTTTTTCACCGTATGGCATAACGTCTTCGAGCGCGGCGGGCTGAAGGCCGGCGATCGCTTTCTGGTGCATGGCGGCTCCTCCGGCATCGGTACGACCGCCATCCAGCTCGCCAAGGCGTTCGGGACCTATGTCATGACGACCGCAGGCTCGCAGGACAAATGCGAAGCCTGCCTCAGGCTCGGCGCCGACCGCGCGATCAACTACCGCGAGGAAGATTTCGTCGCGGCGGTGAAGGAGGCGACCGGCGGCGAAGGCGTCGACGTCATCCTCGACATGGTCGGCGGCGACTATATCGGCCGCAATTATGAAGCAGCGGCGGTGGAGGGCCGCATCGTCCAGATCGCCTTCCTGAACGGCCCGAAGGCAACCGCGGATTTCTCCAAGCTGATGGTGAAGCGCCTCGTCCATACCGGCTCGACGCTGAGGGCCCGCACCGTCGAGTTCAAGGGGGAAGTGGCAGCCGCGCTGGAGCAGAAGGTCTGGCCGCTTCTGGCTTCCCGCCAGGTCGCCCCGGTCATGGACATGATCTTCCCGCTCAAGGAAGCCTGGCGCGCGCACGAGCGCATGGAAGAAGGCAAGCACATCGGCAAGATCGTCCTCGACGTGGCGTAGCGGAGTCTAACGGTTGACCCGTAGAAACTCGGCGATCGCTTCGGCCACCCCCGGAGCGAGTGGAAGTTCGGGATCGCCATAGGTCGCGACATTCGCTGCGTGATCGTCGGACGCCACGCTTTTGAGCACATGATTGACATGGGGCAGGATGACGAGCGTGGCTGTCGGCTGCGCTTTCGACAATCGCTTGGCGTCGTCGACCGAAACTTGGATATCCTCACCACCCTGCAAGATAAGTACGGGTCTGCGGATCGGTCGGATAAGAGCTGCTGGATCGACCGAGATTTCGCTGATTAGGAAACCTTGTACCTGCGACGCGAAGATGCGTTGCAGCGGAGCGGCCATATCCGAGACATCCACGCGTCGCCCTCCTTCGAGCGCCCCGATGGCTTTTTTCGCGGCGGAAAGGAGCGGCGCATTTGCCGGGCTTGCCCGTAGCTGCTGCATGAGCACATCACCCAGCGGGCGTCCTGCGGTGGAAACCAGGATCAGCCCGCAAGCATCCGGTATTCGTCCAATAGCCGCAAGCGCCACCAACCCGCCTTCGGAATGGCCGAGAAGCCATACGCAGCCGGCGCCGGAGCGCTGGCGGATGGCGCCGACCCAGGATTTCACGTCGCTGGCATAGTCTTCGAGCGTAACGGCATTGGCGTCGCCGAACTTTCCGGCGCTGCCGAACATACCGCGTTTATCGATCCTGACCGAAGCTATGCCCCGCGCGGCCAAGGCGTCAGCCAGCAGGTGATATGCCTGGGCTCGGATGCCGAGCGGACTATTGCCATTGCGATCCGTCGGACCCGATCCCGGAATGATAAGCACGACCGGAGCATCTGGCTTCTCCGGTTGCAGCATGGTTCCGCGAAGCGGGCCGTTCGGTATATCGGCCTCTATTTCTGTTTCGCCCATAGCTGCCGAATCGGTCATGCCCGCCATCATCACTGTTGCGGTGGCAAAGAAGGCAAGGACGAAGTTCCGTATCGACAAACAGCCACTCATTGCCTCTGCATTCCTCCTATTCCAGACGGCTCCTTGCGCGCCAGGGAAACCGAAACATGCCAGAATTCGTTGCAGAGCGTTGCGAATGCCTCTATATCGAAGACGATTTCCCAACATGGTGGCTACGACCACCGCCCGCGCCAGGGACGCGGGCGAACGAGAGGATATTATCTTTATGGCCAACCAGCTTCTCATGCCCAAGGCGACGGCCGTCTGGCTCGTCGACAATACCGCGCTCTCCTTCGACCAGATCGCCCAGTTCTGCAACCTGCACCCGCTCGAAGTGCGCGCGATCGCCGACGGAGAATCCGCGCAGGGCATCAAGGGCCTCGACCCGATCATGAACGGGCAGCTGAGCCGCGACGAGATCGCCGCCGCCGAGGCCGATCCCGACCGCAGGCTAAAGCTTCTCGAGCCGAAGGTGCGCGTGCCCGAATCCAAGCGGAAGGGGCCGCGCTATACGCCGCTTTCGAAGCGGCAGGACCGTCCGAACGCGATCCTGTGGCTGGTGCGCAACCATCCCGAACTGAAGGACGCACAGATCTCCCGTCTCGTCGGCACGACCAAGTCGACCATCGAGCAGATCCGCGAACGCACGCACTGGAACTCGGCCAATCTGCAGCCGCTCGATCCGGTGACGCTGGGGCTCTGCTCGCAGATCGATCTCGACCTGGAGGTGCAGCGGGCCTCGCGCGGCCAGCCGCAGCCGGCGCCGGTCGGCGATACGCTCCTGCCTGCTTCGGTCACGGAGAAGCTTCCCGCCGCCGACGAGAAGAAGGAGGACGAGGAGCTCGACGCCGATGCCGTCTTCGCCAAGCTTTCCTCGCTGAAAAGGGCGCCGGAGGAGGAAGAGGAGTAGGCTCCTCTCATCTCAGGAGGAGCGGGGCCAATGCGCCGGAAGATCGGCCGAGGTTCGGACTTCGAGAAACTTCTGAATTATTCGCGTGTCGTCATCGACGATGACGGCTGGGTCTTCGTGTCCGGCTGTTCCGGCTTCGACTACGACACGATGGAGATCGCCGACAACGTCACCGATCAGGCGGAGCAGACCTTCGCCAATATCGACTGGTGTCTCGATCAGGCCGGATGCACGTTCGCCGATGTCGTGCGTATCCGCATCATCGTCGCCAGCATGTTGGACTATCCCGCCGCGACGAAGGTGATCGGCCGGCATTGCGCGGACGTGATGCCCGCGAATACCACCTGGATCGCGGCGCTGCCCGATCCGCGTATCAGGATCGAGATCGAAGTCACGGCCCGCAAGAAGCCTGCCGATGAGCGCTACCCCGCCTTGTCCACCGGCGGCGAGCGCTCCCAGACTTCCACCGTCCGGTAGAAATCGGTCAGCGTCTTGCCCCGCTCCGGCCGGAAGCTCCGGCCGGCATTGTCGAGGCCGGCGATGCGGTCGATGCGGAAGGCTCGGAAATCGTCGCGCATTTCGCACCAGGCGATCAGCGTCCACACCTTGCCCCAGAACCACAGGCCGAGCGGGCGCACGTCGCGCTCGGTCTGGCGTCCAGCCTCGTCGCGGTAATCGAGCCGCATCACCTCGCGTCGCTCGACCGAGCGCTCCAGGACGTCGATGACGTTGCGGTCATTGTCGGAAACGACATAGCTCGGCGCGAAGATGCTGGTCTGGGCGATGCGCGACTTCTCGCTGTCGGGCAGGACGGCGCCGATCTTGACGAGCGCCTCCTCCGCCGCCCGTGCCATCGCCGCACCGCCGAAGGCGCGCACCATGCGGGCGCCGGCGACGAGAGCGACGATTTCATCGCGCGTGAACATCAGCGGCGGAAGGTCGAAACCTTCGCGGAGGATGTAGCCGACGCCGGCCTCGCCATCGATCGGCACGCCGGTCGACTGGAGGTCGGCGATATCACGATAGATCGTGCGCTCCGAGACCTCAAGACGCTCGCCGAGCATGCGCGCCGTGACGAGCCGCCCGCCGCGCAGGTGCTGGACGATCTGGAAGAGGCGGTCGGCGCGGCGCATCTCAGCCCCGCGCCCCGTGCCACAAGAACTTCATCGTGCAAGCCATTTGACGACCCTCCTGACACTATCATGACATGAGGCTCCTGACAGCGATATGTCAGGAGCCTGTCAGCTTGGGCGCCTTCCACGGCCGCGGACCGCGCCTAGTCCGGCCGGTGCCACGAGCGCCGGCCAGCATAGATCTCCGGCCAGCCAATATCCTTGCGGATGTCGGCGGGCAGGGAATTGAGGATCCGCTCCGTGCGGATATCCTCGCGCAGCGCCCGCAGGCTGGCGGTATAGCGGCCGATGACGGCCATCGGGGCGAAACTGAACGGGTTCATGGTCCGATCTCCTGTTCGCATCATTGAACAGGGAGATCATCGCACACTACCCCTGACAGCTTTCTGTCAGGAAGGTGCAGGAGCGTTCCGGCCTGCCTACACGCCCATTCCACGGTCGGCCAGCGCTACCGTGATCTCGTCGAGGATGACGGGATCGTCGATCGTCGCCGGCATGGTCCACTCCTCCTTGTCGGCGATCTTCTGCATCGTGCCGCGCAGGATCTTGCCGGAGCGGGTCTTGGGCAGCCGCTTCACCGTCACGACGGATTTGAAGGCGGCCACGGGCCCGATGCGCTCGCGCACCAGCCCTACGACCTCCCGTTCGACCGTCGCACCGTCGCGCGCCACGCCGGAATTCAGGACAATGAAACCGACGGGCACCTGGCCCTTCATGGCATCGGCGACGCCGATGACGGCGCATTCGGCGACGTCCGGGTGCTCGGCGACGACCTCCTCCATGGCACCCGTCGAAAGGCGGTGGCCGGCGACGTTGATGATGTCGTCGGTGCGCGACATGATGAAGAGATAGCCGTCCTCGTCGATGAAGCCGGCGTCGGCCGTCTTGTAGTAGCCCGGGAACTCCCTGAGATAGGCGTCGCGGAAGCGCTGCTCGGCATGCCAGAGCGTCGGCAGGCAGCCGGGCGGCAGCGGCAGCTTGATGACGACGTTACCGAGGGTCCTTGCCGCGACCGGATGGCCGGCATCGTCCAAAACCCGAACGTCATAACCAGGCATCGCCACGCCCGGCGAACCATATTTCACAGGCAGCAGTCCTAGGCCCGCCGGGTTCTGCGAAACCGGGTAGCCGGTCTCCGTCTGCCACCAATGATCGATCACCGGCACGCCGAGATGCTGCTCGGCCCATTTGATCGTTTCCGGGTCCGCGCGCTCGCCAGCGAGGAAGAGGGTACGGAAGGCGGAGAGGTCGTATTTCTTCACGAACGCGCCCCGCGGATCCTCCTTCTTGATGGCGCGGAACGCGGTTGGCGCCGTGAACAATGCCACCACCTTGTGCTCCGAGATGATGCGCCAGAAGGTGCCGGCGTCGGGCGTGCCGACGGGCTTGCCCTCGAACAGGATCGAAGTGGCGCCGTGGATCAGCGGCCCGTAGGCGATGTAGGAATGGCCGACGACCCAGCCGACATCCGATGCCGCCCAGAAGACCTCGCCGGGCTTGACGCCGAATTCGTTCTCCATCGTCCAGGCGAGCGCCACCATGTGCCCGCCATTGTCGCGCACGACGCCCTTGGGCTGGCCGGTCGTGCCGGATGTGTAGAGCACGTAGAGCGGATCGGTCGAGGCGACCGTCACGCAGGGCACGTCGCGGCCGCGCGTCCTCGCCACGCCGTCGGCGTAGTCATAGTCGCGGCCTTCGATGAGCTCGCAGGTCTCTTCCTCGCGCTGCAGGATGAGGCAGGCCTCGGGTTTGTGCGCGGAAAGCTCAATGGCGCGGTCGAGGAGCGGCTTGTAGGCGACGACGCGGCCGGGCTCCAACCCGCAGGAAGCGGAGATGACGAGCTTCGGCTTGGCGTCGTCGATGCGTGTCGCCAGTTCGCGCGCGGCAAAGCCGCCGAAGACCACCGAATGGACGGCGCCGATGCGGGCGCAGGCGAGCATCGAGAAGACGGCTTCCGGCACCATCGGCATGTAGATGATGACGCGGTCGCCCTTGCCGATGCCGTGATCCTGCAGGAGCGCGGCGAGCGCCGAAACCTCCGCCTTCACGTCGGCATAGGTGAAGGCCTTCTTCCTGCCGGTGATCGGACTGTCGTAGATCAGCGCCTTCTGGTTCGCTCGGCCGCCCGCGACATGCCGGTCGACGGCGTTGTAGCAGGTGTTGCAGGCGGCATCCGGGTACCAGATGCCATAGACGCCGGCATCCTTGTCGAATATCTTCTTGGGCGGCGACACCCAGTCGATGGCGCGCGCCGCTTTCGCCCAGAAGCCTTCGGGATCGCGTTTCCAGCCTTCGTAAACCTCGTGATAGCGCGAAGCCATCCTTGCCTCCCATGCAAGCTTTTCAGGATTTTTTCCTTCTTAGCCAATCGGCGCCCGCCACGTCCATCTGACTATTGGGTAAATGGCCCGCGAGTCGGGCTTTGACAGGGCGCGGCGTTGCGGGCATGGGTGGCGACGGCTGAACCGACGCCCGCACCAACGGTCCCGAGAGAAAAGCAATGTCGAAGATCATCGCCATCCTGATCGTCGCATTGATGGCGATCCAGATCATCAAGCCGATCGGCCTGCCGGGCCTCCGGCAGCGGCGCGATTTCTGGAAGCTGGCGGTCGTCGCCTTCGTCGCTTTCGCGCTGGATGTGTTTTTGACTCACGTGGTGTGAGTGCCTCAGCCGAACCAAACGAAATCGGCGGATCGCGAGATTACCCCTCTCCGGTTTGCTTCGAAAACCACCTCTCCCTTTGAAGGGGCAAGGACGAGAGCCAGCCTCGCCACCCGCCCTCTCCCCCACGAAGTGGGAGAGAGGTGCCAAGCGTAGCGAGGCGGAGAGGGGGTGGACAGCGCCCCTAACATACTCCCTAGGTTGCGGGATTCGTGCTGCTCAGATCGTCTTGCCGAAAGCGACCGCGGTGTCGGCCATGCGGTTGGAGAAGCCCCATTCATTGTCGTACCAGGACATGACGCGCACGAGGTTTCCTTCGATCACCTTGGTCTGGTCGAGCGCGAAGGTGGACGATGCGGGATTGTGGTTGAGGTCGATCGAGACGAGCTTCTCGTCCGTATAGGCGAGGATGCCCCTGAGCGGCCCCTTCGAAGCGGCCGCGATCAGCGCATCGTTCACTTCCTCGACCGTGACGTTCCTCTTGGACACGAATTTGAAGTCGATGACGGAAACGTTCGGCGTCGGCACGCGGATCGACACGCCGTCGAGCTTGCCCTTCAGTTCGGGCAGGACGAGGCCGACGGCCTTCGCCGCACCCGTCGAAGTCGGGATCATCGACATGGCGGCGGCGCGGGCGCGGTAGAGGTCCTTATGCATCGTGTCGAGCGTCGGCTGATCGCCCGTATAGGAATGGACCGTCGTCATCAGCCCCTTCTCGATGCCGAAGGCGTCGTGCAGCACCTTGGCGACCGGCGCCAGGCAGTTGGTCGTGCAGGATGCGTTGGAGATCACCCTGTGGTCCTTGCTGATCTTGTCGTGATTGACGCCATAGACGACTGTGAGGTCGGCACCGTCGGCCGGCGCCGAGACGAGCACGCGCTTGGCGCCTGCTTCGAGATGGGCTGATGCCTTTTCCTTGGTGGTGAAGAGGCCGGTGCATTCGAGCGCGATGTCGACCCCTTCCGACTTCCACGGCAACTCGGCCGGGTTGCGCACCGCATGCACCTTCATCCGGCCGCGGCCGACATCGATCGTGTCGCCCTTCACCTTGACCTCGCCGGGAAAGCGGCCATGCACGCTGTCATAGCGGATCAGGTGGGCGTTGGTGTCGACCGGTCCGAGATCGTTCAGCGCCACCACCTCTATATCGGTGCGGCCCGATTCGATGATGGCGCGAAGCACGTTGCGGCCGATACGGCCAAATCCATTGATGGCTACTCTGACGGTCATCTGTCATTCTCCTGAAAGACGAAAAGACAAGAAAACGCCGGCAAATCCGGCGCCGAGCATTCTCAGCTCTTTTTTGCGAGCGCCCCCTCGGCGGCTTTGGCCACCGCGTCGGCCGTGATGCCGAAATGCGGATAGAGATCCTCGATCTTGCCGCTGGCGCCGAAGCCCGTCATGCCGACGAACAGGCCATCCAGGCCGATGAACGCATCCCAGCCCTGGCGCACGGCGGCCTCCACCGCCACGCGGACCGGCGCGTCGCCGATCGTCTTGTCGCGGTAGGCGGCGTCCTGCTTGAAGAACAGTTCGAAGGAAGGCACCGAGACGACGCGCGTCTTGCGCCCATTCTTCTCCAGCTTCTCGCGTGCGGCAAGCGCGATCTCGACCTCGGAGCCGGAGGCGAAGATACTGATCTCCGCCTTGCCGCTTGCCGGCGCCAGCTCATAGGCGCCCTTCGCGCAAAGGTTCTCGTCGGTGTGCTCGGTCCGGACCGCCGCGAGTGGTTGCCGGGTGAGCGCAAGCGTCGAGGAATTCCTCGGCGACTCCAGCGCCAGTTGCCAGCATTCGGCCGTCTCCACGGCGTCCGCCGGTCGATAGACGACGTGGTTCGGTATGGCGCGCAGCGCCGCGAGCTGCTCGACCGGCTGGTGCGTCGGCCCGTCCTCACCGAGGCCGATCGAATCGTGCGTCATGACGAAGATGTCCCGGATGCCCATCAGCGCCGAGAGGCGGATCGAAGGCCGGCAATAGTCGGAGAAGCATAGGAAGGTGCCGCCATAGGGGATGACGCCTCCATGCAGCGCCATGCCATTCATCGCCGCCGCCATGCCATGTTCCCTGATGCCGTAATGGACATAGCGCTCGCCATAATCGTCGGGTGTGATGTTCTTCGTCTGGCTCGTCTTGGTGTTGTTCGAACCGGTGAGGTCGGCGGAACCGCCGATCGTCTCCGGCACGACGCCGTTGATGACCTCCAGCGCCATTTCGGAAGATTTGCGCGTCGCGACCTTCGGCTTGTCGGCGGCGAGCTTCTTCTTGTAGTCGACGATCGCCTTGTCGAGGCCGGAGGGGAGCTCGCCTTTCATGCGGCGCTCGAATTCGCCCTTATTGCTGTGGGCCGCCAGCCGTTTTTCCCACGCCTCGCGCGCGCCGACGGAGCGCTTTCCGGCCTCGCGCCAGGCATCGAGAATATCCGATGGGATCTTGAAGGGCGGAGAATCCCAGCCGAAGAATTTGCGTGCGCCGGCGATCTCCTCCGCGCCAAGCGGCGAGCCGTGCGCCTTGGCCGTGCCGGCCTTGGTCGGCGCGCCGAAGCCGATCGTGGTCTTGCAGGCGATCATGGTCGGCTTCTGCGAGTGATGCGCGGCCTCGATGGCATAGGCGATCGCCTCGGGGTCCAGGCCGTCCACATGGCTGGCGTTCCAGCCCGACGCCTGGAAGCGCGCCACCTGGTCGGTGTTGTCGGCGAGCGAGACGGGGCCGTCGATGGAGATGCTGTTGTTGTCCCAGAAGAGGATCAGCTTGTTGAGCTTCAGATGGCCGGCAAGAGAGAGCGCCTCCTGCGAGATGCCTTCCATCAGGCAGCCGTCGCCGGCGAGCACATAGGTGTAATGGTTGACGAGATCGTCGCCGAAAGCCGCGTTCATGATGCGCTCGGCAAGCGCGAAACCGACCGAATTGCCGACGCCCTGGCCGAGCGGTCCCGTCGTCGTCTCGATGCCGGCGGCGTGGCCGTATTCCGGGTGGCCGGCGGTCTTCGAGCCCAGCTGGCGGAAATTCTCGATGTCGCCGATCGTCATGTCCTTGTAGCCGGTGAGATAGAGCAGCGAGTAGAGCAGCATCGAACCATGCCCGGCCGACAGGATGAAGCGGTCGCGGTCCGCCCAGTGCGGCTTGCTCGGATCGAATTTCAGGAAGCGCGTGAACAGGACAGTGGCGAGATCGGCGCAGCCCATCGGCAGGCCAGGATGGCCCGAATTGGCCTTCTCGACGGCATCCATCGAAAGGAAGCGGATCGCATTGGCCATCCGGTCATGTTGTTCGCGTGAGATCATGGGAATGCCCGCTGGTTGGAGATGCGGTGAAAATGCGCTGCCCGGGGATCGGTGTCCGGCCCTCGAAAGGGTCGGGCGACACATAGCAGGTGGCTTGGCCAAGTCAATAAAATGGGGTCTTCCGGCGGACGGGCAAGCGTCTCCGCCCAATTCCGGGGGATAGGCTGGGTGCTTTATTGACGCGGCATTCATCCGCTGCCTAATCTTTCCGCCATAACGCGTTCGCAACGCGTACGATTCGCTGCCGGGCGGGGCTTGGGACGAAACGATGACAGGGGAAACGACGCTCAGGGAGGCGATCGGGCGGCTAGGCAAGGCGATCGAGACGCTGGAGGTTGCCGTGGCGGCCCGGCTCGACGATCATGTGGACGCCTCCGAAGTGGAGGCCGAGGTCCAGCGGATGAACGCGGACCGGGCCAAGCTGGCGCAGGAACTCGACAATTCGGAAGCGCGGGCCGAACGGCTGGAAAACGCCAACCGGGAGGTCTCGCGCAGGCTGGTCACGGCGATGGAGACCATCCGCGCCGTCCTCGACAGATAGGAAGCGGATCTTGGCCCAGGTTACGGTGACGATCGACGGCAAGACCTACCGGATGGCCTGCGACGAGGGCCAGGAGGATCATTTGATCGACCTGGCCGAACGGTTCGACCGCTATGTCGGCCACCTGAAAGATTCTTTCGGCGAGATCGGCGACCAGCGGCTCACCGTCATGGCCGGCATCATGGTCATGGACGAGTTCGTTGAGCTGCAGAAGCGCGTCAAGGGCATGGAGGCCGAGATCGGCACGCTCCGCAAGACGCGTGACGACGCGCTGACCAAGGCCGACAAGAACGACGCGGCGCTGACCGGCGCCCTGACGGGACTCGCCGAGCGCATGGAGACGCTTGCCGGGCGGTTGGCCGGCCAGGCGGCCTAGAGGAACCGTTCGGCAAAAGTCCGGGCGCCGAGACAGCGCCGGATCATTTCGGCTTCTGTGAAGTGCTCCGCACCTTCTCCCCGTGAAAACGTGAGGAAGATGCCGGCAGGCGGATGAGGGGCAGTGGTTCCGCTCAGAAGAAAATACCCTACCCCCGATGATACGGATGTCCCGAAAGGATCGTCGCGACGCGATAGAGTTGCTCGGCGAGCATGACGCGCACGAGCTGGTGCGGCCAGGTGAGCTTGCCGAAGGAAAGGACGAGATCGGCCTGCTCGCGCAAGGCGGGATCATGGCCGTCCGGCCCGCCGATGGCGAGGATGAGGCTCTTGCGGCCGCTTTCGGCATGGCCGGCCAGAGCACGGGCGAACTCTTCCGAGGCGATGCTCCTGCCGCGCTCGTCGAGCAGGACGAGGGTGGTGGCGCCGTCTCTGCGGGCAAGAAGCTTCGCGCCCTCCTCGCGGCGGCGTTCGTCGGCAGAGGCGGCCCGGCTTTCCGGGATTTCGGTGAGGCCCGCGAAATCCAGCCCGACCGACGGGCCGGCCTTGGCGAAGCGGTCAAGGAAACGGGACGCCAGTTCCCTCTCCGGGCCGGCTTTCATGCGGCCGACCGCATAAATGCTCACATGCATCGATCCCGACCTTCAGATCAGGATCAGTGGACCGTCTCGTCCTCGAGATCGGGCGCCTGCCACATCTTTTCGATGCCGTAGAACTCCCGGATTTCCGGCCGGAAGACGTGCACGATGATGTCGCCGGCGTCGATCAGCACCCAGTCGGCGCTGCTCAGACCTTCGACGCGCGCGCGCATCCCGTTTTCCTTCAGCGCTTTCAGGAGATTGTCGGCCACCGCCGCGACATGACGATGCGACCGCCCCGATGCCACGACCATGTAGTCGCCGAGGCTGGACTTTCCCTGAATGTCGATGGAGACGATGTTTTCGGCCTTGGAGTCTTCCAGACTGGCAAGAACCGTCTTGAGGGCCAGGGAAGGATCGTCATATTCGACCATTCCGGCCGGCGAAGGCATGAGGTCAGCCTTCTTCGATAATGCTGTTCTCAGCGTCTTTCCTTTCGAACAAGAACAACGGGCGTTCCCGATTCACCGGGAAACATATTGAAGATAGGCAGAGTTCCTTAACACTTTCAAGACGCGCGCCCGGATATCGCATTCGCCTCATCGCGTGGGCAGCCCCGAACGGGGCGGAAGGCGACTATCACCCGTTCCTGATTTCGCGGCCGACGCCCTGCAGCGCTTCGAACGCCTTGAAGCGCCGGTCGTGCCATTCGGCGAGTTCGGGCTGCGGCATATGCATTTCGCCGAGCGTCGACATGGCCTCCATGGCCTGGGAGACGTCGTCGTGATCACCGGCGGCGACGGCCCCCAGCATCGCCGAGCCGAGGAGCACCGGCTCGGGCGAGGATGAGGCCGCGACGGCGAGCCCGGTCGCGTCGGCAAGGATCTGTCGCACGAGCGGGCTCTGCGCGGCGCCGCCGCTGACCACGATCGTATCGACCGCCACCCCCTGCTTCCGCTGGACGGCGACGATCTGGCGCGCGCCGTAGCCCAGCCCGCACAGGCCGGCGACATAGAGCCCGACGAGGCTGTCGATGCCGGTCTCCATGCCGAGCCCCGCGATCAGGGCTCGTGCGTCGGGATCGGCGAAAGGCGCGCGGTTGCCGAGGAATTCCGGCACCACATGCATCTCGCCGGTGAGCTTTGGCACGGCAACCGCGCCGCCGAGCCTCTCGGCCTCCAGGCCCAGCCAGGCTGCGAGCGTCTGGCCGGCATTGCGCGCCGCATGCGTCGCCTCGGGCGCATGCGGATGCATCTGGATCAATTGCTCGATCGCCGCGCCGGCGGCCGACTGTCCGCCCTCGTTCAGCCACAGCCCCGGCACCATGGCGGAATAATACGGTCCCCATACGCCCGGCACGAAAGCCGGCTCCGCCGTCGTAGACATGGTGCAGGCCGACGTGCCGAACACATAGGCCATGCGGTTGAGCACGCCGCCCGATGCGCCGCGCGCGCCGACCGTGCCGACGCCGCCCGCATGAGCGTCGATGAGCCCGGCCGCGACCGGCGTGCCGGGTAGCAGGCCGAGGTCGGAAGCCGCCTCTTCGGTCAGCCCCTCGGCAAGCCGCGTGCCTCCCGGCACGATCTCGGTACCGATGCGGCGGAACTGCTCGTCGGCCAGCGCGCCGAGGCCGATCTTGCGGAAGTACCCGGCATCCCAGCGATGCTCGTGGCCGAGATAGGTCCATTTGCACGTCACCGTGCAGATCGAGCGCGCCAGGCTGCCCGTCGAGCGCCAGGTCAGGAAGTCCGTCAGGTCCATGAACTGCCAGGCCCCGGCGAAGGTGGCCGGCATGTTCTCCGACAGCCAGAGCAGCTTCGGCGTCTCCATTTCCGGAGAGATCTGCCCGCCGACATAGTCGAGCACTTTATCGCCGGTGCGGTTGATCCTTTTGGCCTGGTCCGCTGCCCGATGGTCCATCCAGACGATGATGTTGCGCGCCGGATCGCCCGAAGGGCCGACGGCGAGCGGCTTTCCGCCTTCGCCCAGCACCACCAGCGAGCAGGTCGCGTCGAAGCCGATGCCCGCGACCGCGTCCGGCGCGACACCCGCCTTCTTCAGCGCGCCGCGGACGCTGCGGCAGACGGCGTCCCAGATATCCTCGCTCGACTGCTCGACGATGTCGCCGGCCTCGCGCCACATCTGGATATCGGCCTTGTCGGTGGCGACGAGCCCGCCCGTATCGTCGAACAGGCCGGCGCGGGCGCTGCCGGTGCCGACATCGATGCCGAGATAATGACGCGCCATCTATGCCTGTCCTCGACGCGCCTAGAGGTCGTTGCTCTGCGGCAGGATGACGATATCGCGGATCGTCACGTTGCGCGGGCGCGTCAGCATGAAGAGCACTGCCTGCGCGACCTCCACCGGCTGGATCAGCCCGCCGGCCGCCATCTCCGCCTCCAGCTTCTCCTTCGGCCAGTCGCTGATGAGCGCCGTCACGACCGGACCGGGCGCCACCGCGCCAACCCTCAGCCCATGCTTGGCCACCTGCCGCCGCACCGTGTGCACGAAAGCCTGCACGGCATGTTTGGAGGCCGTGTAGATCGGTTCCCACACGACCGGCACCAGCCCGGCGATCGAGCTCGTGACGACGATGTCCCCGGTCTTGCGCTCCACCATGTGCGGCAGCACGGCGTGGATCGAGCGGAACAGTGCGTTGATGTTGAGGTTGAGCATGCGGTCCCACTGGTCGGGATCGCCGTCGACCACCTCCCCGCCGACATAGGAGCCGGCATTGCCATGGAAGATGTCGAGCTGGCCCGTCTTCTCCAGGATCCGCGGCATCATCGTCGCCACGCTTTTCGGATCGGCGAGATCGATGCGGAGCGGGATGGCACCTTCGCCGAGTTCGACCGAGACCTTCGCCAGCGCATCCTCGTCGCGATCGACCAGCACGACACGCGCGCCGGCCTCCAGCATGATGCGCGCACAGGCCAGTCCGATGCCCGACGCCGCGCCGGTGACAGCGCCTACCTTACCTTTGAGTTCCTGGCCCACTTCTCGTCCTTTTTTTTGGTGCGGTTCAGGCCCGGCCATGCGAGAGGCGCGAACGGCGTGCGAGCGAATCGACGATGACGGCGATGGCAAGCACAGCGCCAGTGATCATGTACCGGAGCGACGACGACAGATCGAGCAGCGTCAGGCCGCTGGCGATCGACTGGATGACGATGATGCCGAGCAGCGCCGAATAGGCGCTGCCGCGGCCGCCGAACAGGCTGGTGCCGCCGATGACGGCCGCCGCGATGGCGTTGAGGTTGACGTCGCCCGTGCCGGCCTGCTGGCTCGCCGAAGCAAGCCGCGCCGCCGCGAGCAGGCCGCCGGCCGCGGCAAGCGTGGAGCACAGCACGAACGCGCTCAGATAGATGCGGCGGACATTGATGCCGGCGCGCCGCGCCGCCTCGCGATTGCCGCCTACCGCTGTCATGGAGCGGCCCCATTTGGTGCGGGTGAGCGCGTAGTTCATGATCACGCAGAGCGCGACGAACAGGCCGAACATCCACGGCACGCCCCTGCCCTGATTGAGGTAGTAGACGATGAATTCGAGGATGACGATGACCGCCGCCGCCTGGAGCAGCAATCGCCCGAGCGAGCTGGCCGACAGGCCAGCGACGCGCCGGCGGGCCGCCGTGCGGTAGCCCGTGACGAAAACGACGATGCCGGCGATTGCGGCGAGCGCGTAGGAGACGGCGTCCGGCATGACCAGCGTCTGGCCGAAATTCACCAGCGGCGAGCCGTAGGGAAGATTGATGGAGCCGGACGAGCCGAGCAGATAGAGCTGCAGTCCGAGCCAGGCGAGCAGCCCGGCCAGCGTCGAGACGAAGCTCGGCATGCCGAAGCGGTTGAAGAGGAACGAGTAGAGCGCGCCGATCGCCGCGCCGAGCACCAGCGCCACGATAATGGCCACCGCGACCGGCCATCCGCTGTTGACCCACAGGACGCCGAGCAGCGCCGAGGAGAAACCGCTCACCGATCCGACGGACAGGTCGATCTCGCCGACCATCAGGATGCAGACGATGCCGAGCGAGATCACCCCGACCGTCGAACAGTCGAAGAGCAGGTTGACCAGGTTGTTCGGCGCCAGGAAGACGGGATTGAGGCTCTGGAAAACCGTGCAGATGATGATGAGCCCGACGATCACCGGCAGCGAGCCGAGGTCGCCCGAGCGCACACGGTCGATGAAGGCGCCGATGGTTCCGCCGATCGTGTCGGCGTGCTTGACGCGTACGTCGCTGCGGTCGAGCAGCGGTGCGGAGCCCTGTTGCGTTTCCTGGTTCATGGCCGCGCCTCCGGTGCCTGCTGCGAGCGCCGCCTGGTGGCCCGGCGCGATACCGAATTCTCGTCGGCCCCGGTAATGGCCGCCACCAGTTCCTGGTTGGAGGCATCGGGCCCGAACTCGCCATTGTTGCGGCCGAGCCTCAGCACCACGATGCGGTCCGCGACCGCGCGCACGTCCTCCATGTTGTGGCTGATCATGATGACGCCGAGGTCGCGGGCGCGCACGCGCTCGATCAGGTCGAGCACCTCGGCCGTCTGGGCGACGCCGAGCGCCGCGGTCGGCTCGTCGAGCAGGATGAGCTTGGGTTCCGTCAGCAGCGAGCGGGCGATCGCCACCGTCTGGCGCTGCCCGCCGGAAAGCGAGGCGACCGGCTCGCGCACGCTCGGAATGCGGGCGGAGAGTTCGTTGAGGAGCGTCCACGCCCGGATTTCCATCGATACCTCGTCGAGCCGGGGCGGGTTGAGCTCGCGGCCGAGAAAGATGTTGGCGACCACGTCGAGGTTCTCGCACAGCGCTAGGTCCTGGAACACGGTGGCGATGCCGAGGCCGAGCGCCGTCGCCGGGTCGGCGAGGACGACCTCCTTGCCGGCGAAGGTGATCGTTCCGGACGACGGCTGGTGCACGCCGGCCAGTACCTTGACCAACGTGGACTTGCCGGCGCCGTTGTCGCCGACCAGCGCCACGACCTCGCCCGCATGAACGTCGAGATCGACATCGGTCAGGGCGGAAACCGCCCCGAAATGCTTCGAAACGCCACGTAGGCTGAGGACGCGCTCGCCCGGTGCGCTGTCCTGGCGGTCACTCTCCGGCATGATGGCTGCCTCCCAATCCAGGGCTGGAAGGCCCCGGCCGCGTCCGGCGGCCGGGACCCCGTTCGGTTACTGCGTGATGCCGAGCTTCTTGCAGCCTTCGGCATAGCGGCCCGTGCAGAGCTGCTCGGCCGTCTGGATCTTCTTGTCGATGATCTCCGCCTTCAAATTCTTCTGGGTCACGACCGCCGGAACGAAAAGCTTCGAAGGCGTATCGTAAAGCGTCGTTTCCGCCTTGGGCGTCTTGCCCGAGAGGAAATCGACCGCGACTTCGGCAGCGGCGCCGGCGACGATCTCGCTCGGCTTGGAGATCGTGTTGTACTGGTCGCCGGCGATGATGAGCTGCAGCGCGGCGATCGTAGCGTCGTTGCCCGTCACCGGCGGCACCGGATTGACGCCGGCCGCCTTGAAGGCCGCGATGACGCCGCCCGCGGTCCCGTCATTGGCCGCCACCACGCCGAGTATCTTCTTGCCGAAGCGCGTGATCTGGCCGCTCGCCCATTGCTGCGCTTTCGGCGGCGCCCACTCCGGCGTGTCGTATTCGGCGAGGATCGGATAGCCGCTGTTGTCGAGCCCCTGGTGGATGCCCTTCTTGATCAGCCCGGCGGCCGCGTCCGTCGGCGACCCGTTGACCTCCAGGACGCCCTCACCTTCCTTGGCCTTCACCCCGGTATCCTTCAGGTGCTTGACCAGGGATTCGGCGATCGCCTTGCCGATGCCCTGGTTGTCGAAGGAAACATAATAGTCGGCCTTGGCCTGCGGGATGGGCCGGTCATAGGCGATCACCTTGATGCCCTGGCCCTGCGCCATCTTGACCAGCGAGGTCGCCGCCGTCGAATCGACCGGGTCCAGCACGATGACCTTGGCGCCCTGCGAGATGACCGAATTGAACTGCTGCTGCTGGCGCGCGGCATCGGCGTCGGCGTTCTGGTAGATCACCTTGCAGCTTGCGCAGAGCTTCTTCATCGCGGCTTCGAAGCCGGGGTAGTCGTGCTGCTCGTAGCGGGTCGAGGCCTGGTCGGGCATGAGGAAGGCGACCGTCGCGTCCTTCGCCTCCGCGGCATGCGCCAGCATGGCCGTCGCGCCGAGGAATGAGAGCGCGAGCGCGACAATGCCCGTGGTCTTGAGCGAGAGCTTTTTCATTTGGACTTCTCCCTTTCCGGAATGGATTACTGAGAATAGTGATGTTCGTTGTCGCGAAGACAAGCCTGCACTTCTCCGGCGATGAAGGCTCGTGGCATCCGGGGCTGGCCGCGGCCGGCGAACCCCCGTCGTTCGTTCGATTGTGATCTCCTCCCTTGCTCCTCCTGTCAGGCGGCGCGCGCCGCGTTGATGTTGTCGGCCAGAAGACGCCTGAACCGCGAGGGCGGCATGCCTTTCTCGGCCAGGAATTGCCGGTTGAAATTCGACAGGTTGTTGAAGCCGACCTCGAAGCAGATGTCGGTGACCGAAGCCTGCTCCTCGCTCATCAGGATCTGGCAGGCGAGGTTGATGCGCAGCCGCTTGACGTATTGCACCAGCGACATGCCCGTGTGCCGGCGGAAGGAGCGCGAAAAGGCGCTCTGCGACTGGCCGGCGATCGAGGCGAGATCGGCTTCGCCGAAGGGCCGCGTCAGGTTCTCGCGGATGAAGGCGAGCGCCTTGTTCATGCCGGCCGACATGTAGCCGGACGGGTCGGGCAGATATTGCGGGCTCGACAGGGGCAGCGCGCCCTTTGCCCGGCAGAGCGTGCCCATGATCATCATGAACAGCTCGATCCGGCGCACGCCCTGCGCCTCGACCGCCTCCTCCATGAACGGCGCCAGCTTTTCGCTGGTGCCCTTCGTGAAGAGCACGCCCCGCCGTGAGGATTCGAGCAATACGCCGAGGCCCGACAGTTCCGGCAGGAGCTTCATCGCGCTGCCGATGAACTCCTCGCTGAACTGGATGATGCGGCCACGCAGCGGAATGGTCACGTCTTTCGGCAGATCGCTCACCCAGTTGTGCGGCAGGTTGGGACCGGTGAGGACGAGGTTCCCCGGCTCGAACTCGCCGATGAAGTCGCCGACGAAATAGCGGCCTCTGGTCGCCACCACCTGATGGATCTCGTATTCGGGATGGAAATGCCAGCGGACGGTGTGGAACGGATAGCCGTGCGCCCACGCCTTGAAGGACTCGCCCCGCCTTATCTGGACGACTTCCAGGTCCGGTTCCATGTCCGTTTCCTCCCGGGCCGGCGCGGCATGGTCCGCGCCTCTCCCTGTCGGCGGAGTTCGCTCCTTCCGCCTGTTCCAAGGACGGTAACGGCTGATCGCCATCCGCGCCACCACGATTCCGGTGTCAAACCGATACTTTTTTGACATCGGCCACTATGCGTATGCCTTTTTTCGATGATTGGTGCGGTTCGCGCCGCGGCTCTTCATAGGGCTACGGTGCGAAAACCGATATTGGCGGCGGAACTGTCAGGCGTGTTGGAGGAGCGTGCCGCGTTCCGGTAGCGGTTGCAGTAGGAGACATGGCAAAGGTAGGAGCCGCCGCGCAGGCACCTGACCGAGCCGATTTCAGGTCCGGTGGGATTCTCCTCCGGCGAACGGGCGTAGTAGCAGGGATCGTACCAGTCGGCGCACCATTCCCAGACGTTGCCGATCATCTGCCAGAGACCATAGCCATTGGGCGCGTAGCTGCGGACCGGCGCCGTCGCGAGCCAGCCATCCGCCCCGTCGTTCACGGTCGGGAACGTGCCTTGCCAGATGTTGCAACGATGTTCCCCCTCCCCGCCGAGCAGGTCGTCGCCCCATGGATGGCGTTTGCCGGCGAGGCCGCCGCGCGCCGCGTATTCCCATTCGGCTTCCGTCGGCAGCCTGCGTCCGGCCCACCGGCAATAGGCCTGCGCGTCGTTCCAGCTCACATGGACGACGGGATGGTCTCCAAGGCCCTCGATGCTGCTTTTCCTGCCGTTCGGCCTGCGCCAGTCGGCCTCGGCGACGCCGAGCCACCAAGGCGTTCGCGGCGGCTGGCCGAGAATGTCGTTTTCATCGGCCTGCAAGGCGAGATGGAACACGGCCGAATAGCCGAAAATCTCCGCTTCCGTTCGGTAGCCGGTCGCCTCGACGAAGCGCGCGAAATCGTCGTTGGTGACGCTGGTCGCATCGATCGTGAAGGGCGAAACGCTCACCGGGTGGACCGGCCGCTCGCCGTCCCCCGGATAACCGTCGCCCATCGTATCACCCATCAGGAAACGGCCGCCAGGAAGCGCGACCTGTTCGATAAGGTGCGTTCCCCCGACGCCGCGATGGTCTTCCGCCCGATTGCCCGGCAGTGCGGCCGGCCGCGACGGGATGCAGCAGCTTCCGTCTCGGGGATTCCGCTCGCTCATGACGTCTCCGCCAGGCCGCGATCGGCGGACGGGCCCTTCCATTCCGCGCGTCGATGGACGTATCTACGGCTTCCGTGAGACCGGACGCCGGAAATCACCGGAAAACCGGCGGGGAGCGCATGGCCGTCAATCAAGCCCTCTTTCGAGAAAACCCGTGGCTTCGGGGCCTTTCCCCGTCGACCGTGGCCATCCTGGCGGCCAAGGCGATCGTACGGCGCCTTGCCCACGGCGAATTGTGGGTGTCGCGAAGCGAGCGCGCCGCCGGCATCGCCGTCATCGTCGAGGGCGGCCTCCGCTCCACCACCTTCACCGCCGAAGGCAAGGAATACGTCTTCTCGATCATGAAGGCTGGCGACATCTGGGGCCTGGTGTCGACGATCGACGGCATCCACAACGCCAACGATGTCTATGCGCATGGCGAAACGACCATCCTCACCATCGACCGCCGCACGACGCTGGCGACCGTCGAGAGTTGCCCCGATTTCGGCCGCTGCCTGATGGAGCTTCTCTGCCACCGGCTGAGGATGGCGAACACCGTGCTCGAGGATCGCGCGCTGAAGCCGATCGAGGTGCGGCTGGCGCGCCTTCTGCTCAGCCTCCGCGGCAACGGAGACGCGACGCGCAACGCCGACGAACTCCACGTCACCCAGGAGATGCTGGCGAAGATCCTGGGATGCACCCGCCCGACGGTGAACAAGAAGCTCCTGCAGCTCGAGCGCGAGAAGGTGATCGAGGTTTCCTATGGCCGTATCCATCTCAAGGACCTGGCGCGCATCGTCAAGCTTTCCGGCCAGATCGACTATTTCTATTTCTAGAATGGCCGCGCCGGCAACCTGTCCTATTCCGGCCTGTGCGGCACGGCATTGCCGTCGGCGAGCCACAAATCCCAATCCGCCCCGTTCAGGTGCTTGTCGGCGAACACCGGGCGGCCGGGCGCCGAATCCTCCGGCCGGCCGAGCTGGCCGCAACCGGTCACGCCCTTGGTCGTCGCGTCGCGGCGCGGATCGACATGGGCGGAAAACCATTTGAAAAGCTGGTCGCGAAGCGCCCCGATGCGGTTGCCGGCCGACGCGTCGGCGACCCGGTTCACACGCTCGTCGGGATCGTTTGCCAGATCGAAGAGCTCGTGCGGCCCGTCCGGGAAGCGGTGCACGTATTTCCAGTCCTTCGTTCGCACCATGCGGACCGGCCCGTATTCGTCATAGACGACGATGCCCTCTGTTTCCGGCAGCGATCCGCCGCCCAGGACGGAAGCGAAGCTCCGGCCCGGCTTTTGCCGATCGGTCGACTCGACCAGCCCGGCATGGTCGATCAGGGTCGGGAAGACGTCGTAGCCGCTCAAGAGGTCTCCGCAGACGCGGCCAGCGGGGATTCTTCCGGGCTGGGCGATGATGCAGGGGACCTTGACGGACGTGTCGTACATATTCTGCGGCCGCGTGCCGTTGCCCTTTCCCCAGATGCCGTGATGGCCGCAATTCATGCCGTTGTCGCCCATGAAGATGACGAGCGTGGATTGGGTCAGTCCCTGCCTCTCCACCTCCTCGAGCACCTTGCCGATCGCCGCGTCCATCGCCGTGACGGCGGCGAAATAGCCGACCAGGCTTTCGCGCCGCTGCTCCCGGCCCTTGGCGACCGCCGCGTGGCCGCCGGCGAAATCCGGATGCGGCGGCTCGTCCGGACAGGAATCGAACGGGCAATCCTCGTAGAGATCGGTGAATTCCTTCGGATGTGAATCGATCCACGGATAATGCGGCGCGGTGAAGTTGAGGCTGAGCCAGAACGGCTCGGGCCGGCCGGCCTCTTCCCCGATGAAGGCGACCGCGCGCTTGCCGAGTTCCTCGGTGATGTAGCCGGGGAGCGTGACCGGCTGGTCCTCGTCGACCATGGGCGCATCGTAGTACGGTCCCATCCCCGCCTGATGGGCGAACCATTTGACGAAATTCGGCCGCGGAACGTCGCTCGCCCCCAGATGCCATTTTCCGATCAGCCCGCACCGGTAGCCGTTCTCGGCGAAGACGTCGGTAACGAGCCGCTGGCCGGCGAGGTAGTCGATGCGTTTCTCGCCCATGCTGCCGGCGCGGACCCAGTCCTGGACTCCGTGCCGGGACGGTATGTCGCCCGTCAACAGCGAGGCGCGCGCCGGCGAGCATACGGGCGAGGTGCAGAAGAAATTCTCGAAGCGGATGCCGGCGGCCGCCAGCCGGTCGAGCACCGGCGTCCTGATCTCGTCATTGCCGGCGCAACCCAGCGCCCACGCGCCCTGGTCGTCGCTGACGATGAAGAGGATATTCGGTCGAAAGGGATCGCGACTGGCCAAGATGTCCTCCGGCCCGGCCATGCATGCCGCCGGGTTCGGAACTATTTGGATTTCGGCCCTATTCGAGGTCAATGACGACGCCGCGCCAAGATTGTAAAGCCGCGAACATTCCGCCGTCGCTTTTGCTGCGAGGCTGGTGCCGCTCGGGAGGAACTGTCGAGCGGCCGCCGAACCGCGTCTGACGCCGTTCGAAGCACCGGCCTTGACTGGAACAATGGCGGCGATCCTCGCCGCGAGCGACAGGGAGATGAAGACAATGACAAGCCGACGGCTTTTTCTTGCGACGGTGGCGATGGCGACCCTTCTTGCGGGCACCGGCGCCGGCTTGGCGCAATCCGACCAGAAGACGATCAACATCGGCTATTTTCCGGTGGTCTCGTCCGTGCCGATCATGCAGGCGCAGAAGGAGCTGGAGAAGAAAGGCTACAAGGTGAATTGGGTGCAGCTCACCCAGGGCCTGCCGGGCGCGGCGAGCGCGCTTGCCGCCGGCCGGCTCGATCTGAGCTGGGGCAACAGCATCTCCGCCGTGGTGATCTTCTCGCAGGCGCCCGACGCCGCGCAATTCGTCGGCCAGATGTTCGTCAACGCCAACGTCACGGTCGTCTCCGACAAGAGCGACATCAAGTCGCCGGCTGACATCCAGCACAAGAAGGTCGTGGTCAGCGGACCGAAGACGGCCTCCACCCTCTTCTTCAAGATCGGCCTGAAGAAGGCCGGCGTCGACCCGGACGCCAACGAATATTTCGTTTCGGGCACCGGCCCCGGCATGGTGGGCGTGCTCGATTCCGGCGGCGCGGAAGTCGTGGCGGGCTATGTGCCCTATGTTTCGGAAATGGTGCTGAAGAAGATCGGCCACGTCCTCTTCACCGGCTCCGACGCGATCGGGCGCGAGGCGCCGGGCGACGGTTTCATCGCCAGCACCGCCTTCATCAAGAAGGATCCCCAGGCGGTCAAGGACGTGCTGGCGGCGGCGGCGAAGGCGACCGACTACATCAAGTCGAACCCCGACGACGCCTACAAGATGATGGCCGATTTCGCGAAGGTCGGCGAACCGGCCGTGCGCTATTCCTTCGAGCACAAGCTGATCGGCGTCGCGCAATCCTACGTGCCCGACGTCGAGGGCATCGTCGAGACTGAAAAGGTCGCGCAGGAGCTCGGCTTCGCGCCGGACGGCGTCGACCTTCCGTCCTTCGCCAGGAAGTTCAATAATGTCACGCTCGCCGCCGAGGTGGCGAAAGCGAAATAGTCGAGCAGAGCAGGCCGGGGACGAGGAGGCATGGAAAGCGCCGCTGATCGGTCGATGGCAGGATGGTCATGGCTGCGGCCCTGGCTGCTCGGCCTTACCGGCGGGATCGGCGCCCTCCTCTTCTGGACCCTGATGGCGTTCTGGCTGAAGGGCGGCGGAGGTGTCATCAGCCGCCTTCCCACGCCGCTCGCCGTCGGCGCCGATCTTCTCGCCTATGCCCAAGGCGCCTTGTGGCGCGATCTGGCGGCAAGCCTCCAGGTCTTCCTCGTCGGTTGGATCGTGGGCTCTGTCTCGGCGGCGGTCGCCGGCATGGCGATCGGCCGTTCGCGCGTGATCGGCGCCGTTTTCGGGCCGATCGTCGAGGCCCTGCGGCCGGTATCCAGCATCGTCTGGGTGCCGCTCGCCGTGGTCTGGTTCGGCTTCGGCTTCACCAGCAAGGTCTTTCTCGTCGGCCTTGCCGTGTTTCTCGTCGTCATCGTCTATGCCATCGACGGCGCGCGCCGCGTCGCCCCAGACCTGGAGAGGACCGCGACCATGCTCGGCATGAGGCCGTTGCAGAAGTTCCGGGCGCTGGTGCTGCCCAGCGCGCTGACCGAGGTGCTGGTCGGAGCGCGCGTGGCACTGATGTCCGGCTGGGGCACCGTCATCGTGGCCGAGCTCGTCGCGGCCGATCACGGCCTCGGCGCCCACCTGATTGCCGTCCAGCAGAGCTACGACGTCTCGGCCGTCATGGCCTCGATGGCCTGTTTCGGGCTGGCCGGCTTCGTCATGAACGCGATCTTTTCGCGCTTCGAGCAATGGCTGCTGCCCTGGCGCTCCGGCGGAGCGGCGCGGTGACCGGCAGGCTGTCCGTCTCCCATGTAGCGCTGGCGCTGCTCGGCGTGGCGATCGTCATTGCCGTCTGGCAGGGAACGATCGCCTGGTACGGCCTGGCCCGCATCGTGCTGCCGACACCGTTCGAGGTCGCATCCACCCTGGCGCACCTCTTCGCCAGCCGGTCGTTCTGGCATGACGTGCTTGTAAGCCTCAGGGAATTCCTGCTCGGCTATGCGATCGGCGGCGTACTCGGCGTCCTCGTCGGCACGATCCTCGGCGAACGCCCGACCGCGCGCATGACCGTCGGGCCGGTGATCGAGGCGCTCCGCTTCATCGTTCCTTTCGCATGGATACCGCTTACGGTGCTCTGGTTCGGCACGAGCCTTACCGGCAAGGTGGTTCTGGTCGCCTATGCGGTCTTTTTCGTCATGGTGGTAACGACGGCCCGCTCGATCGTGACGGTCGATCCGACGCTGACCCGGGTCGGCACCATGCTCGGCATGGGACCGGCGGGAATCGCGCTGAAGGTGCATCTGCGCGCCGCCGCGCCCGGCATCGCCAGCGGCGCCAAGGCCGCGGCGGCGCTCGGCTGGATCGCGGTCGTCGCCGCCGAATATATCGGGGCCAGCGCGGGCCTCGGCGTCATGATCACCAACGCCTCGATGTCGCTCGCAACCGCCACCGTGATCGCCGGCATGATCGTGATCGGCATCATCGGCGCCACGGTTAGCTGGCTGGTCGGCCGGACGACCGCGGCCTGGCTCAACTATTAGGAGATCCGACGTGCCCGAACTCACCGCTGCCTATAGACAGACGGCGGGCTCCTCGCGGGCCGCCATGGGAGACGGATCGGCGGAGGGATTGGTCTTCGAGCGCATTTCGCACACCTATGTCGCCGCCAATGGCAGCACGCCTGTGCTGGACGACGTCTCCTTCTCGGTCGGTCCCGGCCAGGTGGCGTGCGTCGTCGGCCCTTCCGGCTGCGGTAAGTCGACCTTGCTCAGCCTCGCCGCCGGGCTGATGCGGCCGACATCCGGCGTGACGCGCTGGCGGGGGAAACCGGTCGAGCCCGGCACGAACCCGGATCTCGGCATGGCCTTCCAGCAGCCGGGGCTCTTTCCGTGGATGACGGTGCGCCAGAACGTAGCCGTCGGGCTTACCACGCGTGGCGCCGCGCGGAGCGACGCGCGCCGGCAGGCGGACGAGATGCTGGCGACGGTCGGCCTGACCGGATTCGGCGATGCCTATCCGAATCAGCTTTCCGGCGGTATGGCCCAGCGTGTCGGCATCGCCCGGGCGCTGGCGCTCAGGCCCAAGCTCCTCCTCATGGACGAGCCCTTCGCCAGCGTCGACGCCTTCACGCGGCTGAAGCTCCAGGCGGAATTCAAGGCGCTGCTCAAGCTCGACCGCCCGACCGTGCTGTTCGTCACCCATGACGTCTCCGAGGCGATCCTGCTCGGCGATATCATCGTGGTGATGAGCGCGCGCCCGGCAAAGGTCGAGAAGATCATCCCGATCGAACGTGGGGATCGCGACCGCGCCGGCCCCGGCTACGCCCGCAAGATGACCGAGGCCCTGAGGGCGCTCGGCGTCGAGACCGATCTCAGCCACGATTGAGCTTGCCCGACAAGAGAGGCAAAGCGGAGACGGCGGATAGCGTCACTTTGGCAGCGGCTGAACGCGATTTGCAAGCATAGACCGGGCGCTTTACCCGCTCGGGTTTCCTCTCGGATCCAACTGCAAGCCGGCGGGAGCCGGCCGGATCCGGGCGTGCAGCAATTCATTCCACAATTCGGCCAACTGGGCCGGCGTGCGTGACGTATCCGAACGGAATACCGAAGGGTCAGAGGCGGTCGTATCCGTCAGCAGTTGGAGCGGATCCCGTTGGGAATTACACAGGGCCTCGAAGAATATGAAGGCATTGTCCCTGCCGCTGATGAAGTGCGCATCGTCCGCGATGCTGAGCAGGGAAACCTTCTGACCGATCAATTCGGCGGGCACACCGGTGAGCGCTTGCCAGCTTTCCGACTGGACCAGGCCGAGCGCCTCCGTCGGCTCGGGATCCGCGGCTTCGGCCGCGGCAAGGGTAATGAGGTTGACGAGAAAGCCGACCGCATAGGGATGCTCCCATACCGCGCCGCAATCCGCGCCAAATACCCGCCTCGTCTCTTCCACGTAAGGTTTGAGAGCCGCCACCGCGGCCTTCCGGCCCCGCCTCGCGCGCCAGAACGACAACACCGGAAAACGCCTAGGCATGACGGCCATCCGCGATCGTTGCTGCGTGTATGGGTCGAGGTGGCGAACGCCTATGGTGCTCCCTCCTCGCAACCGCTGCGGGTCCGTGGTAGATATGCGTCGTTTCGCGGCTGTCCCTGAACAACTATAGGGTCGCAGATGGGTACTGCGCAATTGCCTCCGGTTCCCGATTTCGAGGCGATCGAACACAAGGCGCAGGCGAATGTCGAGCGCCAGACCGCCATTCTGACCCTGATCGGAAATCTCGTCCTGTCCTGGTCGAACAACGAGAGCATGTTCATCTACGTGCTGATGGTCCTGCTCGAGGTCGACGAGGTTACCGCGGCGGTCGTGTTCACCACGCTCAATACCACGAGGGCACGCATCGACCTCGTGCAGCGGCTCGCGGCGATCAAGCTCGCCGACCGCGCCGCCGCGCAGAAACTGGAGAAGATCGTCAAGCGTTTCAACGATCTCACCAGGATCAGGAACGAATTCAATCATTCCATGTACGCGCTGAACGAGGCCGGCGAGATCACGCATATGAACCTTATCAAGGTCCAGGAGAACAAGGGACGCCTGAAATTCGGCGAGCGGATCGAGATGGATCAGGCGCGCATCGACAAGATGCTTGCGGCCATACGCGACCTGAAGAAGCTCAACCGGGAAATATGGGGGTTTCTGCCGCAGCTCCGCGAGGCTGTGGAAGCGGCGAAGAGACCGGATGCCCGCGGCAGCGCGTGAAGCCGATGTGGCCGCGCCTTAAGCCGGGCCTGGGCTCGGTCAGGCGTTGAGTCCGGGAGCCGACATGCGGGCGATGCCGGAGAGCCATCCTTGGGCGGCGGCCAGGCGGACGAGTTGGACGCGCGTTCGCATGCCGAGTTTTTCGCAAGCCCTTGCCTTGTAGGTCTCGACGGTCTTCATCGTGACGTTCAGGTCGGCCGCTATTTCCTTGGCCGTGTAACCGAGTGCGATAAGCCGCACCACTTCCTGCTCGCGAAACGTCAGCGGCAGCAGTTCGGACGTGGCGGGAACCTCATTGGGCTTGGATCGCGGCTGGCAAGGGAATACCCGCGCCGCCGCCGCCGGGTCGATATACATGCCGCCGGCCGCGACCGAGCGAACGGCGTACAGCACGGCTTCCCTCGGCGAGCGCTTCAGTACGAATGCCTTTGCGCCGGCGTCGATCGTCCGGCGGATGAACCCGCCATCATCGACATCGCTCAGAATCACGATCCTGATGTCGCTGAACTCGCGGGCGAGCCGGGCGACGGCGGCGGGTCCGTCGTCGTAGCGCAGCTGCGCATCGATGACCACGATGTCGGGGCGAACGTCGCCGATGGTCCGGCCTGCCTCGGCAACCGAGCCGACGACGCTGGATACCACCACATCGGCGGTCTCATTGAAGAGAGCCTGCAAACCTTCGCGGAAGATCGGATGCTCGCAAACGAGCATCGCGCGACACAATACACCAACCACCACCGCCTCCACTGCTTTACCAGACACTAAAAAGCGACAGCGTTCAGAGGCCCGAATATTCACGCGTTCGTAGGTTTTTCCCCACCTGTGGATAACGAAACATAAACTAAAGTATCAATATTGTAAATTGGCGACTTATCTACTTGAAAAGAAGAGTAAAAACGCACCTCGCTTTTCACTGGCCGGGTGCTACCCATGTCTCCTGTAAGTTGTGGAAATCGCTGAAAAATCCGGCCGGGCCGATCGAAGTGTAAATCGGCGGATAACGTTTTCGTGATTGTCGCTCGGAGGCCCGGAAAGCGGCGTGAAACTCAAATTGCCGGAACCGGTGAATACGCCACGCTCCGCCATATCGGCCAAGGGCAGCGTCCGTCGCGGTTCATCCGACATTGTCGGGAAATCTCTGACAAGCCCCCGGAAATTGCCGACGTGATCCCCTTCCGGTTGTGCTGGATCATTCGACCGTCACCGCGAGTGGTCCAAGGAAATTGAGGACAGCGCGGTGAACCGGGCGAACGGTCGCCGCATCAGGCCAGACGCAGAAGATCTCGACCTGTGTTGCTGCCGGCCCGGTTGTTCAACGAGCAACATGGGAGAAGTACGATGGGTAATCAGGACAAGGGCTATCCGGGCGGCAGCGGCGGCGGTGGCGGTTGGGGCGGCGGATTGGATCCGCTTCAGTTGCAGGCGCAGCTTCAGGGGCAAGGCCAGGGCCAGCTCGAAGGTCAGGGCCAAGGTCAGGGCCAGGGCCAGGGTCAGGACCAGTCGCAGTCCAGCGATAGCTGGAACGGCAACGGGAACCTGAACGGCAACGGCAATGGCAATGGAAACGGGAACCTGAACGGAAACGGCAACGGGAACCTGAACGGCAATGCCAATCTCGACGCCAACGGGAACCTGAACGGCAATTTCAACGGCAATGCGAACCTCGACTCCAATTCGAATTGCAACAGCAACGCCAACTTTGACTCGAACCAGAACCTGAACGTCAATGCCAATGTTACGGACGTGAAGGTTTGCGTCGACGTCAGCGCCAATGTCGATTCGGATCCGGGTATCCACCAGGCCGGTCTGATCGATCTCAACAACGTCCAGATGCCCGATCTGAGCGGCAGCTTCTTCGCCAACGCCGACAACTCGGTACAGACGCTGAACGGCGATGGGAACGTCTTCCATCTCGACCAGATCAACAACCTCGTTGCCAACAACTCGCTGTGCGATGCATCGGTGAGCTACACGGCAGGTAACGAAGCGTATTCGAACGGCGATCCCACAAATCCGTGGTGCTGCTCGGATCCTACCGGCAACAGCCATGCCTCCGCCAGCGGCGGCGGCTTCTCGATGTCGGCAAGCGCGGACGGCGCCTATGCGACCGCGAACAACAGCGGTGCCGGCGCGGACGCCACAGTGGGCGGTGCGGTCAACGGCGCAAGCATCTCGCAGGCGGCTTTCACGCAGAACATCGTGCTGGGTGCCAACATCCAGTACAACACGATGACGCTCGGCGTCATCGGCCATGACGGCGGCGGTGCCGAGATACACCACATCTAAGAGGAACCAAGACCGGCCCGTGCTTCAACCCACGGGTCGGTTGCATGTGCTTCCCCTGTCGAGGCCCGAAACCACATGACGGGGGAGCATCAAGGGCCGGTGTGCCGCCAAGGCACATCGGCCTGCGAATGGGGAACAAAAAAGATCGATGACGAGAGGAGGACGCCATGATTCCCGGCGGCGTCACTGAGATAATTGCCTACTTTTCCGGCTATCTGCATCTCCTCGAACAAGTCCAGCTCGACCGCGCGGCTCCACACGACCCGGCGCTTTTGCTGAAGGTCGGGAAAACCGAGTTCGACCATACCGATCCGGCGGGTCTGCCGTTCACGCCCGCGACCCTGGATTCCGAGTCCATCAGCTACACTGTGCTCACCCAAAATCACTATCCCCTCTTCAACGGCTGGCTGCCGCATCCAGGCGGGCCGGAGTTTTTCGGTCAGTTTGCGGCCAACTTCACTCCTGTTCCATTCACGCTGACGCTCCAATTGAGCCCCTTGAGTTCCTTGGAGTTCGGCCCGGCGCTGCCGGAGGCCGATCCCTCGCAGTTGTGGGCGCAGATCGAGCAGGTCAACAAGCTGGTTGCGAACCAGCTGGTGGACGTCGATCCGACCAGCCAGGCCGCGACGCTCAACGCGGCCGGCTCCGGCGAGCAGATCGACCACATGATGGTCCAGGCCGATTCCTATCTGCCGAGCGGCTTTGCGGGCCTGCAGACGATCGAGACGAACGGGCCGGTTCTCCTCCAGTCCAATCTTGATGCGCAATCCTTGGTCGATGCGCACGATTCGGCGTTGGCGGGTGGCAGCGCGCCTCAGATCACATTGCAGCCCGGCGAATATATTAACGGCGTTTTCAGTCCGGTGGCCACGGCCTCGGTACCGACCGTCGACCCGCCCGACTACACTCTTCCCCCGACCAATGTGATGGGCCAGATCAACAGCGGGCTGGAGGTGATCGCCGGCAGCAACACGCTGGTCAACAGCGCCGGCATCATCGACGGCAACGTCCAGCACCTCACCATGCTGGTGGTCGGAAACGCCTACAGCACGAACGCGATCTTCCAGACCAACATCCTGCACGACGTCGACTCGATCACGACGGCGGCGGGCGGCGCGCCGCTCAATATCGCGACCGGCGGCAACATCCTCAACAACATCGCGGATTTCCAGACGCCGCACTTGATCTCGATCACGGGCACAAGCTCGACGAACACGTCCTGGCACGTCGACGTGGTCCAGGGCAACTTCTACAATATGAACGTGTGCGTGCAGACCAATGTGATGGCGGCTGGCAGCACCAGCTTCCAGACGACCGAAACGAGCTTCTACAAGCTCGTTACCGGCGGGAACGAGCAGATCAACGGATATCTCTGCGACTCGTATGGCAGCCCTTACGATCTCATCGTGGTCGAAGGCAGCTACAACCACGCGAACCTGATCTTCCAGAACAACATCATCCTCAACGACGACGTCGTCAAAGCCATTCTCGATACCGGGACATCGACGGGAATGTCGATCTCGACCGGCGGCAATTTGATGACCAACTATGCCAGCATCACCGATTACGGGCCGAGCCAGGTGGGCACGCTTTCGGCCGATCTGGCGGCGCACGCCATGGGGATCGACCAGAAGTCCTTCGATTCTCTTATTGCGTCCCTTACGCCGGACAACGGCACCCATCAGCTCAATGTGCTGGTGGTCACCGGCGACTATTACGACGTGAACGTGATCTCACAGAACAACGTCCTGTCGGACCCGAACACCGCGATACAGATGATGACGGCGGCGGGCGGGGAAGGCACGACCTCCACCGAATCGATCTCGACGGGCGCGAACCAGACCATCAACGTCGCCCAGATCGTCAGCGCCGGCACGCTGGGGTCGCAGCTTGTCGGCGGTCAGTATTATTCGGATTCGCTTCTCGTCCAGGCAAACATCACGACCGAAGACAGCCACGTCACGACCCAGGACCCGAACGCGCTCGCCAGCGAGGTGATCGCATTCATCGGCTCGGGCGACACGGACACATCAGCAGCGGCAACGCATACCGACATTCCCGGCACGAGCGACAGCGCCCATCACAGCATGCTGGCCAGCCTGGCGGCGTGACGCGATCGAAGGCGCAGCATCGACGTAGCCTGAAACGGCGAACGAGTGGAGGAACTTGTGAGCGAAAACGGACGCCAGGGGGCAGACGGGGGCGGAAAGCGGACGCAAACGAACTCGACTCCTCCTCTGATGGAAATGGAAATCGCCGGTCCCGAGCCCTCGGCCGGCGACGCCCCGATCGCCGAAGCGACGTCTCCATTTGCGACCAGGGCCGCCAAGCCCGGATCGGGCGGCGGAGCCAACAACAGCGGCCCCGCCCTGCCGCTCCCGAAGGAACGGCGCTGGCGCGATCGCGACTTCCGCGACGTCCTGACCGTCGGCATGAGCGACATCCGGCGCAGCATGATCGTCGTCGCGGTATTCTCCTTCTGGATCAACCTCCTGATCCTCGGCGTACCGGTCTATCTGTTCAACATCTCCGACCGGGTGCTGACCAGTCGCAGTATCGATACGCTGATCATGCTGACGATCGTCATTATCGGGGCGATCTTGAGCCACGTGTTTCTGGACATGGTCCGGCGATTCATCCTGATGCGCGTCGCGGTGGATGTCGAAACGCGGCTCGGGGCGCCGGTGGTGAGCGCTGCCGCCCGGGCTTCCCAAAACGGCTCCAGCGCGGAGTTCCAGGTCCTGAGCGACCTCCAGCAGGTCCGGAACTTCATCACGGGACCTGTCCTGCTCACCATGCTCGACGCTCCCGTCGCTCCGATCTACCTGCTGGCGGTTTTTCTCATTCATCCCGATCTCGGCTGGATCGTCACGATTACGGGCGTGGCGCTGCTGACATTCGCCGTCCTCAACCAGAAGCTCACCGCCGTTCCCTTTGCGCGTTCCACCGCTTTTGCGGTGCGCGCCAATCTGCAGGCCGACGCCATGGCGCGGAACGCAGGCGTGATGAACGCCATGGGAATGGTCCCGGAAGGCGTCCAGATATGGGGCCGCGAAACGGCGGAATCGTTGAAGGCCCAGATGGTCGCGCAGAACCGCAACACCATCATCTCCGGTCTCTCCAGATTCGTCAGGCTGTGCACGCAGATCGCGATATTGGGCTGGGGCGCGCATCTGGCCCTCACGGCGCAGCTCACGGCGGGAATGATGATCGCGGCATCCATCGTCGGCAGCCGCGCCCTGGCCCCGATCGAGGGTACGATCGACGGCTGGCGCAGCTTCGTGCATGCCCGCACGGCCTATGCGCGGGTCAGCGCGCTGTTGCGCAACTCGTCCCTCAACCTGGAGCGACTTCGGGTTCCAAGGCCGACCGGGCGGCTGAACGTCGAGCGCATCCTTTACGTGCCGCCTCCGCAGAAACGCGTCATCCTCAACAGCGTCAGCCTGTCGTTGGAACCCGGCGAGTCGCTGGCGATCGTGGGGCCGTCCGGAAGTGGCAAGACCACGCTCGGGCGGATGCTGGTCGGCTCGATCGCGCCGACCGCCGGCACGGTCAGGCTGGACTTGATGGACCTGCGCAACTGGGATCCGCTGCAGCTCGGCGAAAACATCGGATACCTGCCGCAGGACGTTCAGCTTTTCCCCGGTTCCATCAAGGCGAATATCGCCCGGATGCGGTCGGATGCCAGCGATGCCGCGATCTTCGAGGCGGCGGAAATGGCGGATGTGCATGAGCTGATATCGAGCTTCTCGCAGGGCTACGAAACCGTGGTCGCCATGGACGGCAGCCCGCTCTCTGGCGGACAGAAGCAGCGCGTGGCGCTTGCCCGGGCGTTCTTCAACAATCCTCGCCTCATGGTGCTCGACGAACCGAATTCGAACCTCGACTCGCCCGGCGAGGCGGCGCTGGCGCGCGCGCTGCTGCGAGCGAAGCAGAAGGGCATCACCGTCGTCGCCATCACGCAGCGGCCGACGCTGCTCACCAGCGTCGACAAGATCCTCTTGCTCGACCAGGGCATGGTGAAGGCGATCGGCAACCGCGACGAGATTCTTCCCGCTCTTCTGGGGCGGGCGCCGGCGGCCGCGTAGGAAAGATCGCGCAAGGAAGCCGGGTGGGGAAACCTCAATGCTCAGCAAATGGGAACCGATGCAGGAATGGCAGACCGAAGTTCCGCGGTCGACCTTGTTGTGGACTATCCTCGGCTTCAGTTTCCTCGTCGTTACTTTCTCGGCTTTCGGCGTCTGGTCGAACTACGCCAAGATCGCAGGCGCCGTCGTCACCACCGGCACGTTCGTGGCCACCGGAGAAAACAAGACCATCCAGCATCTCGAAGGTGGCGTCATCCGGCAGATACTCGTTCAGGAAGGCGATCTCGTGGTGCCCGGCCAGCCGCTGATGGTGCTGGACGACACCGCGGCCCGCGCCGAGCTTCGGCGCCTGACATTGGTGCGGGATCAACTCCAGGCCCAGGCGGCGCGGCTGATGGCGGAAGCCGAAGAGAAGACGAGTTTCGAGTTTCCCGCATCCCTGGCCAAGGATGCGGATGATCCCGAAGTCGAAGCCATTCTGGCCGAACAGAAGCTCACCTTCAACGCGCGCCGCAAGAACCTGGACGGAAATCTCGACGTGCTGAAGCAGGGCGAAGCCGCGCTGCTTGACCGCATCGACGGTTCGGATGCCCAGAAGCAGGCGATGATCAGCCAGATCGGGCTTTTCAAGAAGGAACTCGACGCCAAGGAGCAGTTGCTGGTCAAGGGCCTCGTGCTCAAGCCCGAGGTGCTTGCGCTGCAGCGGGCCCTCGCCAGCGCGGCCGGCGAGGTCGGAAGGCTGGACGCGGACATGGCCAATGCTCGCGACGAGATCTCCCGCACCCATCGCCAGATGATCGCCGTGCGCACCAATGCGGTGGCGACGGCCTTCGACCAGCTCCACGACGTGCGCGCCAATCTCGGCGACACGCTGCAGCGCATCCGCGCGGCCCAGGATGTCCTGGAGCGCACCCAGATCACGGCTCCGGTCCGGGGCGTCGTCGTCAATCTCAGGTACCACACGATCGGCGGCGTCGTGGGCGCAGGATCGCCGATCCTCCAGATCGTGCCCGTCGACAATCCGCTTCTCATCGAGGCGCGCATCCGGCCGCAGGACATCGAGCATGTGAAGGAAGGTCAGTATGCCTCGGTCCGGCTGACCGCGCTGCCGCAGCGCATAACGCCAATGATAAACGCCGATGTCATCTATATCTCTGCGGACGCGTTGCCGTCGGAACAGCCCGGCTCGGGGCAGCCCGATGAATATGTCGTGCGCGTGAAACTGGACACCGCCGATCTGGAAAAGGAACTGCCGCACTTCCGCCCGGCCGCCGGCATGCCGGCGGAAGTCTACATCAAGACCAGCGGACGCACGTTCTTCCAGTACGTGACCGAACCGATCAAGGAAAGCATGACGCGGGCATTCCGGGAACCCTGACGATGCCGATCAGGGCAGCCTCGAGCCGGATGGGAGGGCCTGTGGCCGAAAGCAGATGGAACAATATGTCGAACCGCTGAGACAGCTGGCTGCGGCCATCACCTGGGACGAGATCATCGTCGCACTGAGGACGGCCGGTCCAGCCTATCTGGGCGCGGTGCTGGCGCTCCCGATCGGGACTCTCCTCATGATCCTCGTGATGCTGGGTTGGGCGCGCACGCGGCGCGCGGCGCTTCGCCGTCTTGCGTATCGGGAAGTCACGCGCGCCGAAAATCGGAGGGGATGATGACTGTTCCGCACGATCCCATCGTATGGTGCCTTGTAGGGTTCATCGGTTTCGAGGCGCTGGTTTGCTGGCTCGCCCTGCGCCGCGTCTCGAAGATGATCGACGCGGCGTTGCGGGAACAGAACGTCGCGACCGATCTTGTGCGCAAATTCGTTGCGCTCCGCTCCGAGGTGATAGGCGACAAGTTCGCGTCAGAGGAGTTGAGGAACGCCGTTTCCGAATTTTCGCGCGAATTCTTCAGGCGGAAGAAGGGCATCAACTATTCGTACCTGCTCGGCCGCATCGATTTCGACGACCCGGCGCTGGCGAAATATTTCCGCTGCATCCTGACCGGAATGTTCGCGCAGACCTATTACCGGTTCGAGGATGGACCGGCGGAGCGCTATAAATTGCTCAACCGGCTAATCGAGGACCAGGACCACTACGACACCGCCTGCCGCCTCCGGCTCGCGGACGAACTGCTCGCGGAGCTTCGCGGGCCGATCGCGGCATAGCGGCACATAATCGGCACCGAACAGCTCCGGCCACGACGGCCGGCGGCCCCCGCCGACAGCTTCGGCGTCCCTGCCATTCAGCCGGCGAAGAGATTTCGGGCACGGGCACGGAAAGCCGTGTCGATCGCCACGAAGCGGGCTCGCGCCGCAAGACCCATTGCGCGTTTGGATGCGGCGGGCTCCTTGATCAGTGCCTCTACCGCGCGTTCGAGTTCGACCGGATCGACGAAGAAATTCGTGCCGAGATGGCGTGGCTCCGAGCGGTTGGCGGGAACGAGAACGCCGCATTCGGGCGTGATATGCTCGTTCATCGGGGGAGCATCGGTGGTGAGGACCACCGCGCCGACGGACATCGCCTCCACGATATAGTGCCCCCACCCTTCCGAGCGCGAGGGACAAAGGTGAATGCCGCAGCGGTTCTGAAGTTCGCGCAATTGCTCGCGGGGGAGATAGCCCGGCAAAAGCCTGATATTCTCCGGCAGGTCGCGCAGCGCGTGCTCCCGGCTCTGAACGAGGACCAGTTCCGGCCATTCCGGGTGCTTGCGCCACAACGCGATGAGTTCCTCGGTTCCTTTCAGCGTATTGGCGCCGGCCATATGAAGAAAGCCGTTCCAGTCTTTCTCCACGGCCGGATCGAGGCAATCCTCCGACGTAAAACCGAGCAGGGACGTTTTCACCCCCAGCGAGGAGAATATCTGCTGGGCATGCCTGGTCTTCGCCAGCACGCAGCCGACATGGGCGAGACGATGGATGTGTCTGTGCGGAAAGCGCTCCTGGTTCGGAACAAGCCAGCGCGTCGCCGCCGCGGAATACCAGAGCGGGAATATCCGCTCGATGAAGAGGAGATGGTCGGCGATCTTCCGCCGCAGCAGCCAATCGAGCAAATTGCGCCGGCGGCTGTGCAACGTCAGGACGCATCCGCCGGGGCGGCCAATCGCCTCGGCGAGGATCTCGCAATCGCGCCTCATGCCGTATTCGTTCGAGCGCGCGACGATGAGCGCGTCGATCATGCGTTCGCCCCCTTGCCGTTGCTGGGCCGGCCGGGCGGGAGATAGGGCAGCTTTCGCGCTCGGCGGCCGCGGCTGTAGCGAAGCAGGCCCCGCAGGAAACCTTTGGGCAGATGCTTCGCCCTGGCCAGGGCCCGCATTTCGGCAAGGGCGGAGCGGAACCTGCCACCCAGGATGGTCTTCAGGATCACCCGGCAGGACAGATAGGATAAGAGATCGTCAAAGCCCTCGTCCCTGAAGCGGGGATGGCGTCCGACAAGCTGGTCGAGCGCTGCGACATATCCCACCGGATCGCGCGATATCGAATCGCTGCTCTGGTACTTCACGACATCCGAACCGGTGCCGAGGACGATCGTGTGACGCAGGCTCAGCCGAAGCAGGAGGTCGCGATCCTGATGCCTCGGCAAACCATTGTCGAAGCCGCCGATTTCCTGGAGGGCAGTGCGCCGGACGGCAATCGACGAACAGGTGAGAGGAATGGCGTGGCTGACGAGAAGGTGAGCCAACGCACGGCCTTCCACGGATGTCGAGGGAACCGTCGCGGGTTTCTCCCTTGCGCCGGTGACGACGGCAAAGCCGTCGAGAACGGCATCGACGCCGGGGTGCTGGTCGAAATAGCGGACCAGCCGCTCGACCCTGCCGCTCTTGAAGACATCGTCGGAATCGAGGAAGGCTATGACAGGCGCGGTCGAAACGGCGATGCCTTGATTTCGCGCCACGTTGGCGTTCGCCTTCGAGGGAAGCCGCTCGAAACGCAGGCGCTGGTCATGGATATCGCCGATGACCGATGCGGTCAGGTCCGTGGATGCGTCGTCGACAACGATCACTTCCATATCGGGCGCTCCGCTGGCAAGCACGCTGCCCAGCGCCCGGCCGATTACCTGCGCCCTGTTGTGCACAGGTATGACGATCGCGATTGAGGCCAACAGTGGAAGCCCGTCCTTCGGCAAGCGCCATGCCCTGACCCGGTAGTACAACGGCGCCGGGACCTTTGGTAAATCCGGAATCGGCGCGATGCAATGGCGTGCCGTTCTCCCGGATGGGCAGTGGAGCCGGAACGAATCAACCAACCGGCGCCACGACTGGGTCGGGCGGCTTTGACAGCGACACGGTCTTTTCCTAACAGTGCCGTCTGATCTGGACCTCAACAAAGATCGCTGCCTGGTGATGAACTCGATCCCGAGAACCGGCTCATCTTCCCTTTCCGATCGAGGGCCGGCGCAGCAGCCGTCGGCCCGGAACGCCGTCTGCCTGTGCACGGACCGGAACATGCTCATTCCGGCATTGTTCGTTGCCGACGCGGTCCGATCGCGTGCATCGTCTTCGGCCAATCCCTACGATGTGATCGTGTTTTGCGAGCCGTCGGAGGCGAGCCATGTCCATCGCGAGTGGATGGAGCGACGCGGCATAATCCTGTGCGACACGATGGACTTGTCGCGCCAGCGCGGCGTAGGCAAATTTTCCGGCAGGCTGACCGCGGCAGCACTGATGAAATTGTCCATTGCCGGACATCTGGCCGGCCAATACGACAAGATCCTCTATCTTGACGCCGACCTGACCATTCACGGCGATGTCGGCGCGCTCTTCTCGCTCGACATGGCTGGATTCGCGCTCGCCGCGGCACCGGCCGGCCGGATCCTCACGGGTTTGAGCGCTGCCAGACAAAAAGCCATGCTGGATCATTTCCAGGCGCTCGGAATGTCCGTCCCCTACCGCTATTTCAATTCCGGCGTTCTTCTTATCGATGTGGCGAAATGGAACGACGAAGAGGTGGGTGAACGGGCGCTGTCCTTTGTCCGGGCGAACCCCGATCTGTGCATCCTGGTGGACGAGGATGCGCTGAATGCCGTCCTGGACGGGAATTTCCTGGAGCTGTCGCCGATCTGGAACATGGACCCGCTCTCGGCGACATCGCGGATCGTCCGGGATGCCGTGCTCCCCGTCATCATTCATCATTACGGAGAAGACAAGCCCTGGCGCCGCTACGGATACCGCAAGCGGCTCTTCCCCGACCGCTCCGCATACCGGCTCTACGAGGCATTCCTGAAAGACACGCCGTGGCCCGGATGGCTCCGCGAGCAGTGGACGGGCAAGGATCTGCGCGCCAATGTGGAGTGGGAGATCAGGCGGTTTACCCGCAGGCTGCGCGGCAGGCTCGACGAGCCTTCCGCCTCACAACGCAACGCTCGCGCCAAGGCCGTGGTGCGTCGTTGCATGGAGGAGCGCTTCGCCGACGTGGAGCAGGGGTTGGTGACGCGCCGGGACGGCATCTTGCGGCTGGCTGGCCAGGGCGCCATCACCGCATGAGGCATCCGGGACGTATAGCGATAATCGGAGCCGGGCCTTGCGGCCTTGGAGCGGCGTATCGGTTGGCCGAACTCGGCTACGATGACTTTGTCGTCTATGAGCGGGAAAGCGAGGCCGGCGGTCTCGCCGCATCGGTCGAGGATGAGCAGGGTTTCGTCTGGGACTACGGCTGCCACGTCCTCTACTCACGGTCGGACTACTTCAACCGGGTCATGGATCGCGAACTGGACGGAGAATGGATCGAGCAGCCGCGGGACGCCCAGGTCTGGATGCATGGACGCTTCGTGCCCTACCCGCTGCAGTACAATGTCCATAACCTGCCGGCGGATATCCGTCGCGACTGTGTCATCGGCCTGGCGAAAGCGGCAACGAGGCCGGCGCCCTCGCCGGAAGCCAGCTTCCGCGACTGGATCGTCAATGCCTTCGGCGAAGGCTTGGCCAGGCATTTCATGCTTCCCTACAATGAGAAGGTCTGGGCGCATCCGCTCGAGACCATGCAGTTCGGCTGGATCGCGGAACGGGTGCCCCGGCCGGATCTGGTGAGGGTGCTGGCGAACCTGCTCGATGGCAAGGACGACGATGGTTGGGGCCCGAACGCTCGCTTCCGCTATCCGGCGAAGGGCGGCATCGGCCGGATCTGGCGCCGCGTCGCCGACCGGGTAGGCCGCGACCGGTTTCGCTTTGGCCGAGCCGCCGTGAGGATCGACAGCCGCGCCCGGCGGATAGACTTCGCCGACGGGTCGGGGGATCGCTACGACACGCTGGTCTCGACCATGCCGATAAGCCGGCTCGTCGATCTGAGCGATTGCAACGCGCTGAAGCCGGTCGCCGCCCGGCTATCTTCATCGAATGTCCATGTCGTCGGGCTGGGCATCGCCGGCGAGCTTCCGTACTGGCTCATGGGCCGTAAATGGATCTATTTCGCCGATCCGACCCTGCCCTTCTATCGCGTGACCGTGCTTTCGAATTTCGCGCCGGCCAACGCGCCGGCGGAACATTGGTCGTTGCTGGCGGAAATCAGCCATTCGAAATACCGTCCGGTGGACGCAGCCTCGGTCGTGGAGGACGTCATCGCCGGTTTCCTGCGGGAGGGACTGATCCCAGCCGGCGCTCCAATCGTCAGCCGCTTCCACCATGTCGCCGCGCCGGGCTATCCGACACCGACATTGCTCCGCGACGAAGCACTCTCGACGCTGCGGGATGCGCTCGAGAGGCTCGACATCCATTGTCGCGGCCGGTTCGGCGCCTGGCGCTACGAGATCGCGAACCAGGATCACTGCTTTCTTCAGGGCGCCGAACTGGCGGGACGGCTGATCCACTCCGAGCCCGAGCCGACCTTCACTTCTTGAGGCAGTATGATCGTTCTCATCGTCACGCGCGGCAACCACTACACGCTGAAGAGCCTGGCCGACGGAACCTACGGCGTGAAGACGCCGAAGTTCCGCATCACCCATTACGAGCGCCTGTTCGGCGCCTGGCGTGTGCCGCGCGCAACCTATATTTTTGGCGATTTGGAACGGCTGGCGCCGTGGGAACTGCGTATCGCCGCGGATCTCTACCGCGCCATGAAGGAGGCGGGGCTGCGCTGCCTCAACGATCCCGCGCGGGCCATGTCGCGCGTGGAACTCCTGACCGCCCTGGAGCGCACCGGAAGGAATCCGTTCGGTGTCATGCGGGCGGACCAGGACCCCCGGCCGAAGCGCTTTCCGGTTTTTATCCGCAGCGAGAACGATCATGCCAAGCCGAGCGCCCGCCTCTATCACGACCAGCAGGAACTCGAAGCCGCGCTCCGGGAATTGCCCGGGCTCAACTTTCCGCTGCGCGGCATGCTGGTCGAAGAATACGCGGCGGAGCCCTATGGCGACGGGCTATGGGCGAAATGGGGGACATGGCGGATCGGCGACGCGATCATCGTCGAGCACATCGCGGTCGAGGATACGTGGATGGTCAAGATCGGCGACCATGCCAAGGTGACCGACGCGGTGGCGGAAGACGAGCATGACGCGGTCGCGACCAACCGCTACGCCCCGCCGCTTCGCGAAGCGTTCGAACTGGCCGCGATCGAGTTCGGCAGGGCGGACCATGCGACGGTCGGGGGTCGGACGGTAATCTACGAGATCAATACCAACCCGTATTCCGGCATTTTCGTAGCCGACCGGCGACCGATCCGGCACAAGACCCAGCAGATCGCGCGGGGCCGCATCGCCGATGCGCTCGCCGCCATAGACACCATCCCGACCGGCACGGCCTCGCTGGCGCCTACGCGCCTACGCCGACCGATCCGGTGGTGGCGTCCGGGGTTCGTCACTCCAAGGCGGCCTTGACCGCCTGGCGAGTTAGAGAGTCCGGGCCGGAGGCGCCGAGGGAGGTGGAACCGGGCCGTAAGTCGCGGAGCGTTCTACGGCTATTCCGGGTGGCGGCACCGGCCCATAGGCCGCGCGGCGTACCACGGGACCCACGGGTGGCGGAACAGGACCATAGGCCGCGCGGCGCGGCGCGAGGCGCTCGGAAGGCGGTGGCGTCGGACCGTAAGCCGCACGGGGCGCATCGGCAGTCTGCCGCGGCGTTCCGTCGGAAGAAACCCTGGTTTGCATGCTGGACATCGAAACTCTCCGCACGAGTCTGACCTTCAGCGATCCTGTCATCGCCATGAAATTTAGTCAATCCGGCCAGTGCGGCCACCTTCACCTCGATGCGCGACCGCATCGGCTTGGGCCGAAGGATCCTTAGCCACCTCGATGGCAGCGCCCTCCATCGAGACTTTCGGAGTGGCGACTCGCAATTTGGAGAGGTGGATCGGATTCCCGATCTCGCCGGAAGGCTGGACCCCGCGCATGTACCATTTCTGCCATCCTGTCCGCAGGGTTTCGGGATCCCCAGCCTCGAGCTTTTCGATGAATTCCTTCCGTTTCGCTTCATAGTCGCCGAACGCGGCCGCGAGTTCAGCATTTGCCCCGATCGGGACGATCTCGGGCGCGACCTCGTCCAACCCGTGATAGTTCAGCGGCGTCAGGAAGCAGAACGGCTCGTCCTCGTCGAAGGATATCCGCCCCGGCCGCGTGAACTTCCAGTTCATGGTGAAGGTGAAATTCAGCCAGTCGGTTTCGACGATCCCCTCCAGCGGGGAAATCCCGTCCTTTGGCAGGTTCGGCGAGCCCCTCACCCAGAGACCGATGCCGGCTTCCGTGCGGAACAGGTAATGGAGCTGAAACGTCAGCACGCCATGCCCGAAATGTGACTGGGCGATCCAGTTGCTCTCCCGCCCGCCCGCCGTCTCTATCTCGATGTCGCCGGTCTCCACCCCGCCGTTCCATTCGGCGACGATGGGCACCGGGCAAAGCACTTCCCACCCCATGCTGTTGGCTATGGTCAGGGGGAGGCAGCGATAGGCGAAGCGGAACTGCGTTTCCGACATCCAGGCGCGCTCCGACACGGCCGGCACCATTCTGGGGGCGTGGTCGTTGAGGCGGTATGCGATCAGCTTCTTCATGCCGGCCCTGGCTCCCTCAGGAAGATTTCGTAGGATGGCTCACTGCTCTTTTTCTTGCGCCACGGCCTCAGGACATCCCTCAGCCGCTTCCGGTCCACCGGCTTCTCGTAGTCCGGAGCACGCAGCCCCGCCAGAGTGTAATAGCGGTCGAGGATGTCCGTCTGCAGGAGCCGGCGCTCCTGCGTGTAGAAGCTGAAATGCGCGACGAGAAGGTCGCCGAAAATCTTCGCCGGACGATCGAGTTTGGCAGGCAGGATCGCCGAAAACCATTCCTCCTCGTTGCCCGCGGGCGGAAAGAACGATTCGCCAAGGGCGGCGATCTCGTCGCCGAAAAAGGCGATCGCATTGATGGAGAAGCGCCCAGTCCTCAGTTCGCGATCTGGAACCTTGAACTCGTCCAGCCTGCCGGCGCGCACCGCTTCGATAAAGACCGGATGAAGCGCCGCGGGGAAACTCGCATGCGCCCACGTGAACGGACACATGGCCTGGCAGGTGACCGGCCCATCGATGACGACGCCGGACAGATGCTTGATCAGCGAGCTGCAGACGGCATTGTTGATGATCAGCGGCGCGTACCAGAGCGCCGCGCCCCGCTCGGCCAGGGCCCTTTTCTTGAATTTCTCGAAGAAGCCGGTCTCGACGAATACGACGTCGTCGTCGAGGCGAAGATAGAGCGCGTCGCGATCGTCGCAGAACCGGAAGAAATCGCCGATGATGGAGAAGCCGCCATCGGCGCCGGGAAGCCGCTTGATCCTGCAGCGCGGATCGCTCGCCGCCAGCCGGTCGAGATAGGCGCGATCGGCCTCGGTGCGGCAATTGTCCCATAGATGCCATTCGACGACCTCGGAACTGCCAAGGACATAGTGGCTGAGGAGGCGCAGGTATTTTTCGCGGCCGGCCGGAGTGACGACAATCAGCTTCATGCGGGGTTTCTCGGCCGTGACCATCAGCTCACGGCATCTTCCGCGCATGCCTTGGGACCGTCGAGCTTTTCCCTGAACCAGGCCAGCGTCCGGAGGATGCCTTCTTCGTAGGGAATACCTGCCTCCCACCCCGGAAGGATGCGCCTGGCCAGAGTGAGGTCGGGGCGGCGGTTGGTCGGATCCTGCGGCATGGCGGGGTGATGTTGGATGGAACTGCCCGGCACGAGGCCGGCAATATATCTGGCGACCTGCAGAACGGAAATCTCCCGATCGTTGCCGATGTTCAATGGACCGCGATGGGAAATGACGTCACGCCAGAAGAACCGCTCCAGCCCATCCACGATGTCGTCGACATAGCCCCAACTGCGCGATTGCGCACCATCGCCATAGACGGTGAGAACGCCGGTCGTAAGCGCCTGGCTGATGAAGTTCGAGACCGCGCGCCCGTCATCGACGCGGGTACGGGGACCATAGACGTTGAAGAGCCGCACCACGCGCACATCGATGCCGCTCGTGCGCTGCGCCTCGAACAGCAGGGCTTCGGTGCATCGCTTGCTTTCGTCATAGGACGATCTCGGGCCGGTGCAGTCGACCGAGCCTCTGTAGCTTTCAGGTTGTGGATTGACCGACGGATCGCCGTAAACCTCGGATGTGGACGTGAAGCAGAAGCGTCCGCCTGGCTTCAGGAGCGTCAGGAGATTGAGGGCGCCGGCGACATTGGCTTTGATCACGCGGACAGGCTCGCGCATGTACCAGGACGGCGAAGCGGGTGAGGCAAGATGCAGGATCTCGTCGAATTGCAGCGGCGAGCGAAACGCCTCCACATCCCCGACTTCCAGCGTGAGGCGCGGATCCGCAATGTGGGAGATGTTCTCCCGCAATCCGGTCCAGAGATTGTCGACGACCACAAGCCTGTCGATATCGCTGCGCCCGAGCAGGCGGTCGACCAGATGAGACCCTATGAAACCGCAACCGCCGCTGACCAGTATGTTGCGCATGGACGCTCCGCTCGTCGTTCAGCTGCCATCAGCAGGCGGATACTATGTCATCCTCGAAGCGAAGGCTTCCGTCAACAGCAAGCGGAGGCAACTCCCGAATGCGGGAACGGCCGGACCCGGGCGATTTTCTCAGGAGTAGCGGGACGTGTTCCGCCAAACGCGCCCGATCCTCAGATGTCCCAAAGCATCCGCCTCAATTCGCGCCAGCTATCGAAGTCCGGCGCCGCCAGGATACGGCCCTCCGAAGCGTCTCCGGCCCGATAGGGGGTGCCATCGAGCTTGGCGACATGGCCGCCCGCCTCGGCATGGATCAGCGTCCCCGCCAGATGGTCCCACGGCATCAGGCTCGTATAGCACCCGAAATCCGCGTGACCCTGGGCGAGCAGGCGATATTCGTGCGCGACGCAGCGATAGTTCATGGGTGCCAGGCAGCGCGTGTAGTTCGCCGCCACGCGGCTGCGGTCGGGTTCGGCGAGAAACTGCCAGGACAGCGCCCCCGTCATCTCGGATACCGGAACCGGATCGGCCACCCTGGTCGGCGTCAGGTCGCCGGCGGCATCGCGCACGAAGCTGCCGCCGCCGCGCGCGGCGAGAACCCAGTCGCCGCCGACGGGATCATGGATGATCCCCGCGACGGTTTCGCCCTTCATCGTCACGGCCAGCATGACGCAGAAGAGCGGCAGCCCCGAGGCGAAATTGAATGTGCCGTCGATCGGATCGATGACGAAAGCGAGATCGGCGTCGGCCAGGCCGCCGAGCAGCGCGGCGTTCTCGCTGACGGCTTCTTCGCCGACGATCATCGCGCCCGGATATCGCTGGCGGAGCACTTTGGAAATCATCCGTTCCGCCGCGACATCGCCTTCGGTGACGAGATCGGCGCGCGACGTCTTGCGTTTGATGCTGCTCTTCTCCAGCCGGCGGAAGCGAGGCATGATCTCGGCTTTCGCCGTCTCCGACAGAAGGTCGGCGAGCATATCCATATGGCTGTCGTCGAAGGTCATTTCCGGTGTCTTCCTATGATCCTAGTGGAAATTTAAATTTGACATTCGATCTCGTGGTCGACATCAAGCGGGTATCGAATGTCAAATTCATTCAACTAGCGCTATCGTCGAACGGATCGCCCAATCGTCGATCGCAATACCTTTCCCGGCCGACGCTATGCAGATGCGGTCGAAGCGGATCGGCCGACCGGCGAGTTTCTCCTGCCAGTGCCGGCGCGCCGCTTCCTTTTCGGCAGTTTCGTCCGCACCGTAGAGGAGCGAGATATGGGGCATGAAGGCTGCGGAGACTTCCAGTTCGGGGGCAAGAAGCGTCGTGGCCCTTTCGTGGAGCTCGGCCATGGGGCCCGAGGCAGGAAATCTCGCGTAGAACGAACGGAAATAAAGATCGCTGGTCCCGATCTCCTCGATCGCGGCTGTAAAGCAGCGAGTTCCTTCGGCGGCCTGTCGGAGGACCCCGGCAAGTTCGGCCACGCTCCGGTGCACGCCGTCGGTGAGCGTGAGATGCGCCTGGAAACGCGGCGTCTTGAATTGCCGGGAAAGCGCGTCGACGGCGGATTGCAGCAATGCCTCGTCGCCTGCGACCGGCATCAGCCATGTCGAATGCAGCCCGCTCATCGGCCGAACCCCGCGCCGACACCGGCTCGCGGAAAGCCATCGCCTCCGAACGTAAACGCAATTGACGGAATATGCAGGAAGGCGCAATGGTGAACGCGGCATGGCTCTCCATTCGCCCTGTTGGCGAGAAGCGTCACCATGTTGTCACCGGAAATTTCTAAGTCTACCATCATGACTGCTATAGCTTTTTTGCGTAGGTGCGATTGTTGACGGGCGTCGCTGTTCGATCGTTGGTGAAGGCGTGGGGCGATACGCGGGCCGTCGACGACGTTTCCTTCACCGTGGAGAAAGGCAGCCTGGCGGTTCTACTCGGGCCATCGGGGTGCGGCAAGTCGACGACCCTTCGAATGATCGCCGGTCTGGAAGACCCGACCTCCGGCACCGTCGAGATCGGCGGGCGCGATGTCGCCGGGCTGACGGGCGCGGCGCGCGGCGTCGCCATGGTCTTCCAGTCCTATGCGCTGTTTCCGCATCTTTCGGTCGCCGATAACATCACCTTCGGCCTGTCGGTGCGCAAGACGCCGAAGCCGGAGATGCGCGAGCGCCTTGACAAGGTTGCCGAACTCCTTGGCCTCAAGCCGCTGCTCGCGCGCAAGCCCGGCCAGCTTTCCGGCGGCCAGCAGCAGCGTGTCGCGCTCGGACGCGCGCTGATCGCCGAGGCGCCGGTCTGCCTTCTCGACGAACCGCTTTCCAACCTCGACGCCAAGCTCCGGCAGAACCTGCGCCGCGAAATCCGCGCGCTGCAGCAACGTCTGGGCATCACCATGATCTACGTCACCCACGACCAGACCGAAGCGATGAGCATGGCCGACCGGGTGATCCTCATGCGCGGCGGCCGGATCGAGCAGAATGCCAGGCCTTCCGAACTGTACGAACGGCCCGCGAGCCTTTTCGCCGCCCGCTTCGTCGGCGGTTCGTCCATGAACCTTATCCATCTCGACAACGACGCTTCGGGCACCCGCGCCGTGATCGCCGGACAGGACGAGGTGGCGGTCCTGCCGCGGCCCGGCCGCGGCCTCGTCCTCGGCCTCAGGCCCGAAGACATTGAAATTGCGGGCGAGTCCGGAGACCGGCCAGCCGGCCATGTCATCGGCACGGAAGCCGATGTCGAGGAGATCGAATATCTGGGAGCGGACGCTCTCGTCACCTGCCGGCTCGACGATCATCGACTGACCGCCCGCACACGCGGCACCGCGGCGCCGTCGATCGGCGCCAGGGTAAGGATCGGCTGGCGCGAAAGCGCCATGCATATCTTCGACGCCGAAAGCGGATGGCGCCTCGACCCCGCCGGCGGCGAACGAAGCCGGCACGCTCCGCACGTCAACAAAGACACCCATAAAGAGAGGGAGACTTCTACATGAAACGCCTGACCACCGCTTTCCTCGGTGCCGCGCTCGCGACGTCTGTTTTCGCCGCTCCAGCCTGGGCAGCGACCGAGATCAGCTTCTACTATCCCATCGCGGTCGGTGGACCGATCACCAAGATCGTCGACGGCTACGTCAAGAAGTTCGAGGAGGAGAACCCCGATATCGTCGTCAAGCCGGTCTATACGGGCAGCTATCAGGACTCGATCGTCAAGGCGATGACGGCCGCGCGCGCCGGCAACGCGCCCGATGCCGCCGTGCTCCTGTCCACCGACATGTTCACGCTGATCGACGCGGGAATGATCGTGCCCTACGATCAGATTGCGACATCCGACGCCGACAAGGCCTGGCTCTCGTCCTTCTATCCGGCCTTCATGGCCAACAGCGAGGCGAACGGCCACACCTGGGGCGTGCCGTTCCAGCGCTCGACCATCGTCCAGTACTACAACAAGGAAGCCTTCAAGAAGGCCGGCCTCGATCCGGACAAGGCGCCTTCAACGTGGGATGAACTCGTCGCCGACGGAAAGAAACTGACCGTCAAGGACGGCTCCGGCAACATGACGCAATGGGGCCTGGAAATCCCGAGCTCCGGCTTCCCCTACTGGCTGTTCCAGGCGCTCGCCATCCAGAACGGCGCCGACCTCGCCAACCAGAACGGCACCAAGGTCTATTTCAACGATCCGAAGGTGGTCGAGGCGGCGACGTTCTTCAAGGATCTCAGCGCCAAATACGATATCATGCCGAAGGGCATCATCGACTGGGGCACCGCGCCGAAGGACTTCTTCCAGGGCAAGACCGCGATAATGTGGACGACCACGGGTAATCTGACCAATGTCCGCAAGAACGCACCCTTCGAATTCGGCGTGGCGCCGATGCCGGCGAAGGTGCAGGGCGGCTCGCCGACCGGCGGCGGCAATATCTACATCTTCAAGACCGACAACAAGGACAAGCAGGAAGCCGCGCTCAAATTCGCACGTTTCCTCACGTCGAAGGAGCGGGCCGCGGACTGGGGCATCGCGACGGGCTATATCGCCACGCGCGCCGATGCCTGGGACACGCCGGCGATGGCGGCTTACGTCAAAGACTTCCCGGCCGCGGCGGTCGCGCGCGACCAGTTGAAGGACGCCAAGGCCGAACTGTCGACGCATGACAACCAGCGCGTCACCAAGGCTCTCGACGACGCGCTGCAGGCGATCCTGACCAGCGACGAGAAAGCGCAGGCCGCCCTCGACAAGGCGCAGCAGCAGGCGACCGCCATCCTGCGCCGCTATCAGGAATAGGCGTCGGAGGGCCGCCGGCCGGCCGGCGGCCCTTCTTCGAGTCAGGTGCAAGGCGTTCCTATCGAGGCAATATGGCGACGAGAACCGCACGTCGACTGAACATGCACGTCCAGGGCTGGCTGCTGGTGCTGCCGGCCGTGGTGCTTCTTGCCGCGTTCACCCATGTGCCGGTGGTCGAGACCTTCATCGGCAGCATTTTCTCGACGCCGCAGGCCGGCCATCCGGCGCATTTCATCGGCATCCAGCGCTACGGCGACATGGCGGCCGACCCGATTTTCTGGCAGGCGCTGACCAACAATCTTCTCTACGCGCTGATCACCGTCCCGGTGTCGATCGGCCTGGCGCTCGCCATGGCGATATGGGTCAGCGGCCGCATTCCCGGCCGCGCCCTGCTCAGGCTGGCCTTCTTCATGCCTACCATCCTGCCGATGATCGCCGCCGCCAACATCTGGCTGTTCTTCTATACGCCCGGCTACGGGCTTCTGGACCAGGTTGCCCACCTCTTCGGGTTCGGCAGCACGAATTGGCTCGGCGATACATCGACCGCGCTCCCGTCCCTGATGGCCGTGACGATCTGGAAGGAATCCGGCTTCTTCATGATCTTCTTCCTCGCGGCGCTGCAGCAGGTGCCGCCGGATCTCTACGAGGCCGCGCGCATCGAGAACGCCACGCGCTGGCAGGTCTTCGCCCGCATCACCTGGCCGCTCGTCATGCCGACGACGCTGTTCGTGGCGATCAATGCGCTGATCAATGCCTTCCGCATCGTCGACCAGGTCATTGCAATGACCGGCGGCGGCCCCAACAACGCCACCTCGTTGCTTCTGTTCTACATCTATCAGGTGGCGTTCAGCTTCTGGGACACAGGCTATGCCGCGGCGCTCTCGACCGTGCTCCTGATCGTCCTTGCCGTCGTCGCGCTCGGTCAGTTCTTCCTGCTCGACCGTCGCATCCACTACAGGTAGGATGCGGACGATGCCGGAAAACATACGTAGATCCGCCGTCATCACAGGCGGCTGGCTCCTCGGCCTGATCTGGGCGCTGCCGATCCTTTATGCCCTGTGGGCCGCGTTCCACCCCTCGGCCTACACGACGGATTTCGATCTGAAGGCGCCGTTGACGCTGCATAATTTCGCTCGCGCATGGGTAGCCGCCCCCTTCGCGCGCTATTTCCTCAATACGGTCATTCTCGTGATCGGCATCATGGTGGCGCAGTTCGTCATCTGTACGCTTGCCGCCTTCGCGCTTGCCCGCTGGCCGTTCCGCGGCAGCGGCATTCTCTTCGGGCTCATTCTCGTCCAGCTCATGGTGACGCCGGACGTGCTGATCGTCGAAAACTACCAGACGCTGCACATGCTCGGCCTGATCGACACGTTGACCGGCATCGGCATTCCCTACGTCGCCTCGGCCTTCGGCATCTTCCTTCTGCGGCAGGCTTTCAAGACGATCCCCAAGGAACTCGACGACGCGGCACGGATCGAGGGCGCGACCACGCTGCAGACGATCCTGCGCGTCTATCTGCCGCTCGCCCGCCCGGTCTATGTCGCCTACGGCCTCGTCTCGATCAGCTATCACTGGAACAATTTCCTGTGGCCGCTGATCGTCACCAATTCGGTCTCGGCCCGCCCGCTCACCGTCGGGCTCCAGGTCTTCGCTTCGGTCGACCAGGGGATCGACTGGTCGGTGATCTGCGCCGCAGCACTGATGACGTCGGCCCCCCTGATGATCCTCTTCCTCGTCTTCCAGCGCGCATTCATCCAAAGCTTCCTGCGGGCGGGAATTCGCTGAGCGGATAACGCGGCATCGGCGCGTGGCAGGGGCGTAAGGCGGCCGGTTCTGCCGTCGGCATGGTTGAGGTCTCTTGTAGCCTGAGCGTGATGGGAAACCGGTATCGCACGATTTCCATTGGGGCCTCCTGCGCACATTCCGGCTTTCGTCGTGGCACCTGCGCCTGTGCCGCAAACCGTGATCAGCGCGATGCCGGTCCCGATCTTTCCCGCGTTCTTACAATCCCATATAAGCAGCCTGGATAGCGGCGTCGCTGGCGAGGTCGGCCGAGGCTCCCTCGCGGACAATGCGGCCATGATCGATGACATAGGCGCGATCGGAAACGGCCAGCGCCTCCTGGACATTCTGCTCGACCAGCACCACGGTCAGTCCCCTCGTCCGCGCCAAGCGCTCGACCAGGAGGAAGACCTCGCCCACCATCTTCGGCGACAGGCCGACCGACGGCTCATCGAGCATGATCAGCTTGGGATCGCTCATGACGGCGCGCGCGATGGCGCACATCTGCCGCTCACCCCCCGACAGGTGACCGGCATATTGCTCGCGCCGCTCGCGCAAGATCGGGAAAAGCGTCGTTACATCATGGAGTGCCGTGCGGAACTCCGGCGAGCCGCGGCGCGAAAAACCTCCCATCTCGAGATTTTCCTGCACCGTCATGAACGGGAAAAGACGCCCACCTTCCGGGACGAGGGCGAGGCCCCGCGCCGGGAGCTGGTGCGCGCGCAGGTGGCCGATGTCCACGCCGTCGAAAACGATGCGGCCCGAACTCGGACGGTTGATGCCGGCGATGGTGTTGAGCAGCGTCGTCTTGCCGGCGCCGTTGGCGCCGACGACCGACACGATCTCGCCTGGCTCGACGGAGATCGACACGCCCTCGAGTACGCCTGCCTGGCCGTAACCGGCATACAAGTTCTCGATCCGGAGCGCCGCACTCATGTCCGCTTCCTACCGAGATAGGCTTCGACCACGTTCGGGTCGGAAAGCACCGCCTCCGGCATGCCATCAGCGATCATCGCTCCGAAATCGAGGACAATGACGCGGCTCTCGAATGCCCGCACGACCTTCAAATTGTGCTCGATCACCAAGATCGTCAGTCCCTCTCGATGCAGCCGCCGCACCAGTGCGATGACGTCGGCCACTTCGGTCTGGTTGAGGCCGGCCATGACCTCGTCGAGCAGAAGCACCGAACAGTCGAGCGCAAGGGCGCGGGCGATTTCCAGTCGCCGGCGCTCGCTCAGCGTCAGGTTGCCGGCCTTGATCCCGGCGCGTGCGCCGAGGCCGACAAGCTCCAGCATCTCCTCGGCCCGGCGCGAAGCGGCGGCGAGATCGCGGTGATGCAGGAATGCGCCGACCATAGCGTTCTCCAGCGTCGTCAGCGCGGTCAGCGTCTTGGAAATCTGGAATGTCCGCCCGAAACCACGGCGCGCCCGCACCTGCGGCGGCTCGTTCGTGATGTCCTGCCCTTTGAAGGCTACCCTGCCCGCCGTCGCGGGAAGCTGTCCGGTGACCAGATTGAAGAGCGTCGTCTTGCCCGCGCCGTTGGGGCCAATGATGGAGATGAGGTCGCCGGCGGCCATGCCGAAGGACACGTCGGAGACGGCAGTGAGGCCGCCGAAGCGCTTGGTGAGGCCGGAAAGGGAAAGAAAGGCGCCACTCACCAGAACCGCCTTCTTGCCCGATCCCACAGCATCACGGCGGTACCGACGATGCCGCGCTTCAGGAACAGCGCACAAAGCACCAGGATGACGCCGAGCACCAGAAGATTGCCGCCCGGCACGCTTGCACCCAGCCCTGCGCGAAGCTGGAATTCCAGCGGCACGATGAGAAGCGCTCCGGCCAATGGGCCGTATAGCATGCCGACGCCGCCGATCAGCGCGATCAGGGCGAACTTCACTCCCACGTCAGGCAGCGAGAGCAAGGTCGGGGGATCGACGAAACGCAGGTACATGGCAAAGATCGCGCCGCCGATGCCGGTCAGGGCCGCCGACATCGCCATACCGGTCAGCTTGACACGAAGGACGCGGATGCCTGCGGCGCGCGCCGCGTCCTCGTCGATCTGCACCGCCTGCAGATAATAGCCGAGACGGCTGCGATAGGCATAGGCACAGACCAGCAGGCAGACGGCGAGGAAGCCCAGCATGAGCAGGGCATAGGAGAGGCGGCTGGCGAAGATCATGTTCGCGAGCCCCGCCTTGAAGGGAACGGACAGGCCGCGCGGGCCGCCGGTGAGCGTATCGGAATAGTTGGCGAGAACGAAGGCGACCTCGTTGAGCGCCATCGTCGCGATGGCGAAAAAAGGCCCCTTGAGGCGGAATGTCGGCCACGAAACGAGAACCGCCGCGCCTGCCGCCAGTCCGGCGGCCGGAATAAGCGATATCCAGGGGCTCAGGCCGAGATGGATGTAGAGGTTCGCCGTCACATAGGCGCCGATCGCGAAGAATACGCCATGTCCGAGCGAGAACTGACCGCCGAAGCCGCCGATGATGTTCCAGGCCGATGCGAGCGATGCGAACAGAAACGTATAGGCGAGGATGTTGAGCGTGAAGGGATCGCGGCGATAGAGCCAGATCAGGGCGAGCAGCACAACGAGGATCGCCGCGATGCGTAGCGCCTCCGCCGCGAAGGTCGTTATGCCTTCGGCGGCACGGCGCGGGGCTGAAACGGCCATGGCGTCAATCCTGCTCACGCAGACCGATCTCCTCAGCGCCGACCACGCCGAACAGGCCGGATGGCCGGACGATCAACATCCCGATGAAGATCGCAAACCAGATCGCGGTCTTCAGCGACGGATCCAGATAATAACCGGCGACCGCCTCGGTTACCCCGATCAGGAAGCCGCCTATATAGGCGCCCCACACGCTGCCCAGCCCGCCAAGAACGACGACGGCAAAGGCGGCAAGGATGAAGTTGCCGCCAATCTGCGGGGACATGGTGTAGATCGGCGCGATCAGCGTCCCGGCAAGCCCAGCCAGCGCGGCACCCGCGCCGAAAGTGAGCATGAACGCCCATTCGACATGGATGCCCATGAGGCGGGCCGCGCGACGGTCCTGGGTGACCGCGCGCACGGCCTTGCCGAGCATGGTATTCTTCACGAACCAGGAAAGGAAAAGCGCCGCGGCGCTCACGGCGACCAGCGCGATCAGGCGCACCAGGCTGATCTTGATGCCGCCGACGTCGACGACGATCGACGACAGGGCGCTCGGCGCGGTGTAGCCCACGCCGCGAGTGATGGCGAGCACCGCGTTCTGGAAGATCAGCAGAAGACCGAAAGTAGCGAATATCTGCATCATCGGCTCGCCCTGCAGGGGCTGCAGGACGAAGCGCTGGATCAATACGCCGAAGACGAACATCGCCGGAACCACGATCACCAGCGAAGCATAAGGGTCCATGCCGAGCAGGAAATAGCACATATACGCGCCATACATGCCGAGCATGACCAACTCGCCATGCGCGAAGTTGACGATCCGGATGACGCCGAAAATCAGGTTGAGGCCCATGCTGATCAGGCCATAGATGCCACCCAGCAGCAGGCCGACGACGATGATGTTCAACAGGCCCGACATGTCCGTCTCCTCTATGGCGACGGGAGGGCCGTGCCCGCCGGCACGGCCGCCCTGTCCTCCGGGTTCCCTACTTGCCCGGCATGACTGGCTTGTGGTCGCCCGCGGCAGCCACCGGATAGATCGTCACCTGCTTGCCGGACTGCCACTGGATGACGGTCGGGAAGGCTCGCGTATTTTGGGCCTTCTCGTCATATTTGACGCCGAAGCCCGTAGCATAGCTGCTCTCCGGCTTGTCGAATTTGGGGAGCACCGCCTTGACGGCGGCCGGATCGGCGCTGCCGGCAGCGGCAACAGCCTCCGCCATCATCTGGAACCCGACATAGGCCGCCATGCTCTGCGGCGCGACCGGCTCCTGCTTGTACTTTGCCTTGTAGGCAGCTAGGTAGGCGCTCGAACCAGGTCCGAACTTCTCGGAGATGTCCGGCCGCGGGTAGCTGACGACGTAGAGTCCCTCGACGCCATCCTTGCCCATCGCCTCAAGCGTCTCGTTGGTGTCTCCCGTGCCGACGAAGACGGCCGCCGGCTTGAAGCCCTGGTCGCGCGCCGTCCTGAGCAGCAGGTTCCCGTCCGGTACGTAGCCCGTTTCCAGCCAGACATCGGGCTGGGCGTTCTTCGCGCGCAGCACGGAATCCGTCAGGTCGATCGACTTGTAACTGTGCGCGCCGACGCCGACCACCTGCACGCCCGCCTTCTTCAGCTCATCTTCCTGCTGCTTTGCGATCGAGGTTCCGTAAATGGAGTCCTCATGCTCGATCCATACCTTCAGTTCGGAAGGCTTCTTGCCGAGTTGCCCAGCCACCAGGTCCGTGATGAAGCTCACCGAGCGCGCCGCGAAAGACGCCGAATAGGGGCCGGAGCGGACGAAATTCAGCAGGCCGCGCTCCGTCAGGTTGGCGGCAAGCGCGTTGGTGTCCCAGTAGAGCTTGTTGTAGTTGAGCGCGGCTTCCGAGGCGGCCTGCGACACCGCCGAGAGATAGGTCCCGATGAAGACGTCCACATTGTCGCGGCCGGCGAGCTGCTCGATGGCCGCAATGCCCTCCTGCGGGGTCGTCGCATTGCCCCGGATGATCTCGATCTGCTTGCCCAAGAGCCCGCCCTTGGCGTTGAGCGCGTCCGCCGCCAGTTCGTAGCCGCGGGTGACTTCGGTTCCATAGAGGGCCGTCGCACCCGAATACGGATTGATGGCGCCGACCTTGAAAGTGTCAGCCGACCACGCCGGCGTAACGGCGATGAGCGCCCCGGTGAGCGCGGTAGCGAGCAATGCGCGTCTGTTTATCCTGGCAAGCATTCATTCCTCCCTTGGTTCTTTTCCAGTTTTCGTCCGTCTTCTCAGCTCGGGTCGAGGCGATAGCGCGGCAGCAGGCGATCGTGGTCTCTTTCGAACGCCAGTATGGCCTTCCTTCCGATGACATCCTCATCGGGGGGAATTTCGATGATATTGGTGATCATGCGCGGCCCCTCGTCGAGCTCGACGATGGCCACGTTGTAGGGGAGTCGGTCGGCGAAGCGCTTGTCGAAAGCCGCATGATAGACGACCCAGCTCACGACCGTCGCCTTGCCGCTTGCCTCTTCCCAGCCCCAGTCGGCCGACCAGCAATGCGGGCAGTCCTCGCGCGGCGGCAGCCATGCCTCACCGCATGCGCGGCAACGCTGGAACGTGAGCCTGCCCGCGTCGAGGCCGGCGCGGTAGGTGTCGTAAGGCGCCGCCGTCACGGCCATCTCCCGGCCCGGGAAATCATTGGCGTCCGAGGATCAGCGTCGAATGCGTATGCATGATCCCTCCCTGGTTGGAGACGATGCAGGTTTCAGCGTCGAGTACTTGATTGCTGGAAAAGCCGCGCATCTGCCGAACCCCTTCGAGGACGAGTTGCAGGCCGGGCATGCCGGTCTCGGAAAGCAGGCCGCCGGAGGTGTTGAGCGGCAGCGCCCCTCCCACCTCGAAGCCTCCTTCCTTCACAAGCGCGGCAAGCTTGCCCTTGGGCGCGAAGCCATAGGCTTCCAGCGTCATCGCCACGGTGATCGTGAAGCAGTCGTAGATCTGCGCGACATCGATATCCTTCGGCGCCAGTCCCGCCATCGCAAAAGCCGTCCTGGCTGAGACGCCCGCCTGCGTCTCCGTCAGATCCTCGCGCAGCGGAACGTCGATCGAGGAGTTGCCCTGGCCGAAACCGAGGATCGGCACCGGAGCCTTGACGCCGAGATCCTTCGCGCGGTCGGCCGACATCACGACGACGGCCGCCGCGCCGTCCGAGACAAGGCAGCAATCGTCGCGGCGCAGCGGCCCGACGACCCAAGGCGAGGCGTCGTACATCTCCCGCGTCAGCGGCAATCTCAGTTGAGCGTGCGGATTGTCGGCGCCGTGCTTGCGGCATGCCATGGCAATGGCGGCATGGATGTCGCTCACGTCCCCATGGTCATGCATGTAGCGCCGCGCAATCATCGCATAGCCGGCGACGACGCTGGACCAGCCGAAATCGGCATCATCGCCCCAGACTTTCTCGTAGGCGTGACGCGATCCGGTACGCGGGTTGTCGGCGAGCGTGACCAGCGCGACCTCGCACTGCCCCGCCTCGATCGCCATGGCGGCAATGGCGATCATGGAGATGTTGGAGGCGCCGCCCTGGTCGAAGACGCCGCCGAAGCGCGGGCTCATGCCCATCGCTTCGGCCAGCTTCTGGCCGTACATCATCTCGACCTTGGACGTCGGCACTTTCACCAGCAGCCCGTCGACCGCGTTCTTCTCTATTCCCGCATCTGCGACAGCATTGCGGCAGGCTTCAATGTTGAGCGAAACCGTCGATCGCCCCGGCTGTTTGCCGAAAGCCGTGTGACCTATGCCGGCGATGACCGCCTTGCCGCGCATCAGATGACGCCTCCCGCGCGCAATGCCTCGAGTTCCTCGGCGCTTTCCCCCAGCCATTCGCCGAAGACGGCATCATTGTCGGCGCCGAGCTCCTTGCTGGGCCGAATTTCCGGCGCATCGCCGTAGCGCATGGGGCTCGTCGGCAGGACGAGCGGCCCGAGCAGCGGGTGCTCTATATCCTTCAGCATGCCGCGTGCATGCAGGTGCGGATCGTGCACCACCTCGTCGAGGTCGCGCACCGGCGCGCAGGGCACGCGATGCTTCCCGAGCGTCTCGTAGAGCTCGGCCCGCGTCCGGCCGGAGGTGAACCCGGTTACGACCTCGTCGACGAAATCGATATTCTCGACGCGGGATTTCAGCGTCAGCAGCCGCGGATCCTCGGCAAGATCCTGCCGGTCCATCGCCTCCAGGAGCGAGCGCCAGTGCGTTTCGCTGACGCAGATGAGGGCTATCCAGCCATCGGACGCACGGTAGACATTGTAGGGGGCCTCTGCCATCCCACTGTGGCGGTTGCCCGTACGCATCGGCGCCTTGCCACCGCTGCCGAAATAGAGCCCGAGCGCCGACGAAAGGGACGCGTACACGGCCTCCAGCATGGAAACCTCGACGAAGCGGCCCTTGCCGGTGCGTTCGCGATCGAAAAGGGCGGTAACGACGGCGCCATAGAGATGGACGCCACCGAAGAAGTCGCAGACCGCCGGCCCAGCCTTGACCGGCGGCCGATCCGGGTAGCCGGTCGTCGACATGATGCCGCCGATCGCCTGGACGGTCAGGTCCATCGCCGGAAAATCGCGATAAGGACCGGACCAGCCGAAGCCCGACCCGGCCGCATAGACAAGCCTTGGATTGATCTCCATCAGGCGATCGGGGCCAAGTCCCAGCCGATTCATGACGCCCGGCGCGAAATTCTCCAGGAGAACGTCGGCCTTTGCCGCCATCTTCTCTAGAAGAGCCTTCCCGCGCGGGTCCTTGATGTTGAGCGAGACGAATTCCTTGTTGGAATTGAGCATGGCGAACGGCACCATGGCGCCGCCGACCGCGCCACGGCGGCGCATGTTTTCGCCGTTGAGCGGCTCGACCTTGATGACGTGCGCGCCGGCCATCGCCATGAGCAGGGTCGCGTAGGGGCCATTGTAGATCTGGCCGAGATCGACCACCGTCACGCCCTTCAGCGGCTGATTGTCGGCAACCGCTCGCATGTCACAGTCCCTTGAAGGCCGGAGGACGTTTTTCGGCGAAGGCCTTCGGGCCCTCGACCGCATCCTCGGTGAATTGCAGCATGCGATTGGTGATCTGTTCCAGCCGCAGGCCAGCTGAGAGCGGCATTTCCCTGGCCCGTACGGCGAGTTCCTTGGCTGCCTGCACCGCAAGCGGCGGATTCGCGGCGATCCTGGCGGCCGTCTGTCGTGCGGCATCCATCAATTCTTCCATCGGCACGACACGGTTGACCAATCCCCAACGGGCCGCGGTCTCCGCGTCGATCGCCTCGCCCGTCAGCAGCATCTCCATGCCGATCGCATAAGGGAGTTGAGAGAGGATCCGCTGCGTGCCGCCATTACCGGCCACTACGCCGCGCTTCACTTCCGCCAGGCTGAAGGTAGCGTGCGGCGCGGCCAGCCTGATATCGGTCGCCATCAGCAGCGTCATGCCTCCGCCCAGGCAATAACCGTTGACCGCGGCAATTACCGGCTTCCAGACCTCCAGCCCACGGTTCAGCAGTTGCTCCTTCTGGGTCAGCCACATCTGCTGCAGGCCGGGCGGAGCCGCGACGAAGCTTTTTATGTCGGCTCCAGTGGTGAAGGATCTTCCGCCAGCGCCGGTGACGATCGCCACCCGCACCGTCGAGTCGTCGCGCACGCGAATCCACGCCTCAGAAAGACCGGCATAGTGCTCCGCATCCATCGCGTTCAGCCGCTCCGGACGATTGATCGTGATCGTCGCGACGCCGGCTTTGTCGAGGTCAAAGTCGATGGACATCGCTCATGCCTCCTGAAGGACGGGCGCCTTCTGGCCGCCGAGCAGATCGCGGGCCACAACCATGCGATGTACCTCGGACGGCCCTTCGCCGATCCGCTTGATGCGCATCTCGCGATACCAGCGCTCCAAGGGCATTTCCTGCGCCACGCCCAAGCCGCCGAATATCTGGATGCAGCGGTCGACGATCCGTCCGGCCGTCTCGGTCGCATAAACCTTGCAGATCGAAGCATCGACCTTGATGTCGTAGCCGAGATCGGCACGCCAGGCGGCCTGGAAGACGAGCAACCGCGCCGCGCGCAGCTCTATCTCCGAATCGGCGATCATCCACTGGATCGCCTGTTTGTCGGCGAGCTTGCCCTTGAAGAGGTCACGCTCCCTGGCCCAATTGATCGCCATGCGCAGGGCCGCGTCTGCTATGCCGAGCGTCGCCGCGGCATAAGGCACGCGGCCATGAACGAGCCATGTCTCCGCCAGGGCGAAGCCCTGCCCTTCCTCGCCAAGGCGGTTTTCGACCGGTACTTCGCAGTCCACGAAGGAGAGTTCGTAAGGCGAGTACGACCGGATCACCGGAATCCGCTTGAGCGTCAGGCCGGGCGAATCCTTCTCGACGATAAAGGAGGTGATGTTGCCGCGCTGCCTGTCCGAGCCGGTGCGCGCGAAGACGATGCCCCAGCGCGACTGGCTGGCGCCCGAAATCCATACTTTGGTGCCGTTCAGTACGTAGCGGTCGCCTTTGCGTTCGGCGCGGGTCTGGATGGCGCGGGCCGGATCGGAGCCGCCCGACGGCTCGGAGATCGCGACGAACGTCTTCTCGCCCTGCTCAACGGTCGGCACCGCGTATTTCTCGATCTGCTCCCTGGTTCCCTTGAAGATCACGTTCGGCGGATCGAAACCGAAGGCGCCGCAGGCTGGAATATAGGCGCCCATCCGGCATTTGGCCGCCTCCTCGGCCACCAGGCACTGGGCAAGGAGGCTGAGGCCGGCGCCGCCATAGGCCGCGGGCGTCTGAACGTACCAGAGCCCGATCTTGCGGGCTTCGGCTTGTATCCGCTTCAGCACATCCTCGGGAAGGGTGAAGGCGTCGTGCTCGACCTTCGCTTCCTCGGGAAGCACCACCTTTTCCATGAAACGACGCGCCGTCTCCTGCAGCATTGTAAGTTCGGTGGGCATTTCCCAGCTACCGGCCTCGTTCATGTCCGCTCTCTGATCCTCGCCTTGAAGCTTCGGGAGGATCGGGCATGGCGAAGCGCTTGTCAATTAATTATCGGACCAAATGAAAAACAAATTATAAGACCAAACTATTGACCCGCGCTTTCCAGCCGAATTATGATCCTGTCGCGGGCGGGTAATACCGCCAGCGAACGCGCGCCAACGGCGCACGCTTTCGGGACGGAGACACGCATGGCGCTCGTCGGAATCGATGTCGGAGGCACCTTCACCGACCTCTATTATTCGCGCGATGGCGCCAGCGCCGACCGCATCTGCAAGGTGCCCTCCACGCCCCAGGACCCTTCCAGCGGGCTCTTGGATTCCCTGATCACCGCCGAAATTCCGCTGGATGATCTCGATCTAATCCTGCACGGGACGACCATTGCGACCAATGCACTGATCGAGCGCCAGGGGGCTCGTTGCGCGCTGGTCACCACCAAGGGTTTTCGCGACATCCTGGAACTTGGGCGCCGCGACAGACCGAGCTTTTACGGACTCACCGGGCTCCAGGACCCATTGGTTCCGCGCGACCGCCGTTATGAAGTCGACGAGCGCGTGAATCACAAAGGTGAGGTGCTTGTGGCGCTCGACGAGGACGAGGTGCGCCTGCTCGGTGAGGCGCTCAAGGAAGACGATGTTGAATCGGTGGTCGTTTCGCTGCTGCACTCCTACGTCAACCCTGCACATGAGGAACGCATCGCGGCGATCCTTCGCGATATGGAGCCGAACTGGGCGATCGTGACCTCGGCCAGTGTCATCCGCGAATATTACGAATTCGAGCGCACCTCGACCGCCGTCGTCCAGGCCTATCTGCAGCCGCTCATGACCCGGTACGCCGACAATCTCCTGTCCAGGCTCGGCGATTGGGGCTTTTCCCGCCAGACCTTGATCATGCAGTCGAATGGCGGGCTCGTGCCCGTCCCGCAACTTCCGGAAAAAGCGGCGCATGTGGTCCGCTCGGGCCCGGCTGCCGGCGTCACCGCAGCCGCGCGCATCGCCGCCGAGGCGGGATTCAGCCGCGCCATCACCGGCGACATGGGCGGCACCTCCTTCGATGTGGCGGTGGTGATCGACGGGGAGCCGGAGATCACGCCGGCCACCAACCTCGACTTCCGCATCCCGCTCAAGCAGTCGATGATCAACGTTCATACGATCGGCGCCGGCGGCGGATCGATCGCGTGGATCGACCGCGGAGGCATCCTGCAGGTCGGTCCGCGTAGCGCCAAGGCGCGGCCGGGGCCGGTCTGCTTCGGCCATGGCGGGACCGAGCCGACGGTCACGGACGCCAATGTGGTGCTTTCACGGATCAACGCCGACGATCCGATCGGGCTCACCAACCTTACCAGGCTCGACGTCGAAGGCGCACGCGAGGCCATGAAGCGGCTCGGCGCGCAGATCGGCCTAGGCGTCGAGGAAACGGCCGAGGCGATCCTGGCCGTGGTCAACCAGAACATGGCCGGCCGCACGCGCCTGCTGTCGATCGAGCGTGGCTACGACCCGCGCGATTTTGCCCTCGTCATCTTCGGAGGCGCGGGGCCGCTGCACGGAGCGGCGATTATCCGCGAGGTCGGCATCCGCACGATGCTGGTCCCACCCTCCCCCGGCGTACTGTGCGCCATGGGCTGCGTGGTCGCGGATCTGCGCCACGACCTGTCCAGAACGGTGGCGCGCCGGACCGAAAGTTTTACCGCGGACGAGGTCGACGCCATCCTGGCCAAGCAGGCCGGCGAGGGCTCGGACAAGCTGCGCGAGGAATCCATCTCGATCCGCGATATCGGCGTGCGGCACTTCGCCGAGATGGCTTATGTCGGCCAGATTCACACGCTGCGGGTGCCCATCGAGCGCGGCTGGGACGCCGCGCGACTTTCCCGTGCTTTCGAGGAGACGTACCGCAACGAGTACGGCAACACGCTGGGTGAGATCGCTTCGACCGTGGTCAGCTTCCGCACCGTTGTCGAAGGCTTGCGCGAGCACAAGAAGCGCGACATGCCGGCGCCGGAGCGGCGGCCGCTCGTCGAGCCGGACATCGTACGGCCGGTCTATTTCGGCGGCTGGCGCAACAGCCCGATCTTCAGGCGGTTCCGGCTCGAACCGGGCATGGTCATCGAGGGTCCGGCGATCGTCGAGCAAGCGGATACGACCACGGTCATCGAACCTGGAATGACCGGGCGGATCGACGCCTATGGCAATATTCTCGTGGAGATCGCCTGATGGATCCCATAACCCTCGCAGTCGTCCGTGGCGCGCTGGAACAGATTGCCGACGAGATGGATCTGCATCTCATCCGCGCCGCCATCTCGCCGATCATCTCGGAGACGAACGATTGCGCCCATGGCATCTACCGTGCCGATACGGGCGAAACCATCGCGCAGGGGCGGTTCGGCCTGCCTGTTTTCCTCGCCAACATGCAGTTCACGGTTCAGAACCTCATCGAGCATGTGCGCGGGAGCGGCGGTTTCAGGCCCGGCGATGTGTGGATCCTCAACGATCCCTATCTCAGCGGCACGCATCTCCAAGACGTGGTGCTGGTCGCTCCGCATTTCGTCGACGGCGAACTGTTCGCTCTGCTGGCCTCGACCGGCCATTGGATGGACATCGGCGGGGCCGTGCCCGGGGGTTGGGCGCCTTCCGCGCAGGAGATCCACACCGAAGGCATCATCATTCCACCGGTGAAGCTCTACGACGAGGGCAAGCTCAATACCGGCCTGGTATCGATGTTCACCCGCAACGTCCGCCTTCCGACACAGATCGAGGGTGACCTGTTCGCCATGGCGAATGTCTTCTCGGTGGGGCGGCGCGGCCTCGATTCGCTTATCGCGCGCCACGGCCGCGACACCCTCTCCGCCTGCATCTCGGAGATGATAGAACGGTCCGAGAAACAGATGCGTTCCTACATCGCGGAGATTCCCGACGGCGTCTATCATTGCGAGGATTTTCTGGACAATGATGGCATTGACGACAAGCCTATCCGCATTGCCCTGTCACTGACCGTCGAGGGCTCGTCGATGCATTTCGACTTTTCCGGGTCCGACCCGGCCGCCTGCGGCCCCGTCAACCTCGCCCGTACGACCACGCAGTCGACCTGCTTCATCGCGCTGAAGCACATCTTCGCCGACGTCCCGGTGAACGGCGGAGCGTTTCGGCCTACGCAATTCACCATTCCCGAAGGCTGCGTCGTGTCCGCCGCCTATCCTTCGCCGGTCTCCGGATATCTCGAGCCCATAGGCCGGGTATTCGACGTCGTCTTTGGCGCTCTGGCACAGGCGATCCCGCAGCGCACACCGGCACCGGCCTTCGGCACCGTCGGCGTGGTCACGGTCGGTGGGCGTCAGCCCGATACGGGCAGCTATTTCGTCGCTGTGTTCCCTTATCCCGGCGGGTACGGTGCGCATGCGCGCGGCGACGGCCTCGTCAACGGCACCCCGCCGGTGTCGATGGCGAATTTCATGTCCATCGAGATGTCGGAGCACCGCTATCCGCTGCAATTCGTCGAATATGCGCTGCGCGAAGATTCCGGCGGCGCCGGACGCTATCGCGGCGGCTGCGGCACGCAATATCGTTTCATGACGCGGTCGGAATGCGTCGTCTCGGCGCTCGGCGACCGGGTGGATCACGTGCCGTTCGGCATCGCCGGCGGCAAGGAGGCTGCGCCGAGCGTCGTGCAATTCGGCATCGGCGGCCGCGAGATGACACCGCCGATGCGCTCCAAGGTGGAGAAACAGCGCATGCATGCGGGCGACTGGCTGGCGGCCGCCTCGCCGGGTGGCGGCGGCTTCGGCGATCCGCTCGAACGTGACCTCGAAGGCGTCGAGCGCGACCTCAATCTGGGATATATCTCTCGCCGGACGGCCGAGGAGGTTTACGGCGTCGTGGTCTCCGAACAAAGGCGCAAGAGCGGCGCCCTCCGCTATTCGGTCGACTCCGGAGCCAGCGCACGAAAGCGCGCCCGGATGCGGGGCGATCAAGGAAAAACGGCGGCCACCGGCTGAATCAGCCCGGCTGCCCGCCGAATGCCCCTTCGGACTCGAGCATGGCGATACGGTCGTCGTCGAGGCCGAGCAGGCCGCGCAACATCGCGTCGCGGTGTTCTCCAAGCGCGGGAGCCGCCACCGGATCGGCCACTGGCGTCTCTCCCAAGCGGAATGGAGATGCGACGTTCGGGACGAGGGCCCCGGACGGATGTTCGATTCGATTGGCGATCTGCCGCTCCAGCGCGGTCGGCGAGTCGAAGGCCTCCGCGACAGAGCGGACCGCGCCGATCGGCACTTTCTCGTGGCGGCTGCGCTTCATCCACTCGTCCCGCGGCGCGGTCCGGAAGATCGCGCCGAGCAATTCCATGAGTTCGGCCTGATGCTCGTTACGGTCTTGGTGAGTGGCATAGTTCGGATGAGCGGCCAGATCGGGCCGCCCCAGTACCGCGTTCGCCAGCTTCTCCCAGCTTCGCTGCGTGCTGCAGGACACGTAGATCGCCCTGCCGTCGCCGCATTCGAACATGCCGATCGGCGTGGCCACCGGCGCTGTGTTCCCCTGGCGAACAAAGTCTTTGCCGCTCGCCAGGTAATTCATGCCGAAATAGGCGAGAAGCGTCACCGCCGTGTCGAACAGGCAGACCTCGACGTGCTGGCCGATGCCGAGACGATCCCTCGCGGCGAGCGCGGCGAGGACCGCGGCCGTCGCGTTCATCGACGCGGTGATGTCGATGATCGGGGTGCCCGTCCGCATCGGCAGCCGGTCGGGATCGCCGGTCAGCGAGGCGAACCCGCTCTCCGCCTGGAAGACGGAATCGAAACCCGGCTGGTCGGCAAACGCGGAATCCGCGCCCCAGCCGGAAATGGAGCAATAGATCAAACGCGGGTTGATCTCCTTCATTGCGTCATAGTCGAGGCCGAAGCGCTCCATGACTCCCGGCGCGAAATTCTCGACAAGCACATCCGCTTTGGCGATCAGCTCGCGGGCGACCGATCGGCCGGCGGGGATGCGCAGGTCGAGCGCGATGCTCTTCTTGTTGCGGTTTAAGCCGAGAAAGTACGGGCTCTGGCCTGCCGCGGACGGTGGCATGAAGGTTCGCGTCTCATCGCCGATCCCAGGATTTTCGACCTTGATGACCTCGGCGCCGAAATCGGCGAGCGTCTGCGTGCACCAGGGTCCCGCCAGAAAGCGCGTGAAGTCAGCGACGAGGAGTCCTTGGAGTGCCAGCGGCTTGTCGGCCAGGCGTTTCCGGGCAATAGGGAGTCGATCGAGGGGCAACATGGACATGGCTTCAACTTGACTGATTTGGTCTGATCATATAACATTTTGTTTGACAAGTGCCGCCTCTCTTTATTCCAATGTGTCAATCATCATCGAAAACGAAGCCGAACCGGCAGACAGGTGAGTTGGAAGCGGATCGGCGAAGACTGAACCGTCCGAGCGTCAAACGCTCTCAATCGCTCCGGGATCTCGATGTCGCTATCCGAAGACAATCCAGCCGACGCAAAGGGGCCGATGGTCGAACCGATTCAGGTTCCCAAGGCATCGGATATCCTTGCCGGCAAATTGCGCGACCTGATCCTGTCGGGGCGGATCGCCCCCGGCGAATCGCTGCCGGCCGAGCGCGAACTGGTCAGCGATTCCGGGCTCAGCCGGTCTTCGGTCCGCGAGGCTCTGCGGGTTCTGGAGGTGGAGGGGCTCATCGCCACGCGGCCTGGCCGCTCCGGCGGCTCGACCGTGCGTCTTCCGGGCCGCAGTTCCGTCGCCCGCTCCATGCGGCTTTTCGTGCGCAGCCACGGCATCCGGCTCGAGGCGCTGCTGGAATGCCGCGTGGCGGTCGAACCTTACCTGGCCGGCTTGGCAGCCCAGAACCGGACGGAGCAGGATCTGGCGGAAATGCGGGATATCCACCAGCGTTTCGAACAATCCCAGGGCGACGTAGGCGCCTACAAGCGACTGAACCTGGACTGGCACTTGGCGGTCGCTCGCGCCAGCCGTAACGAAGTGTTGGTGGCACTGATGGAAGCGATCGCGCAGCCGATCTTCGACGCCGCTGACTATCAGGAAGTGACGACAGCGGAAATCCGCCGCGATGCGATCCGCGCGCATGCCGCGATACTCCATTCGATCGAAGCCCAGGACTTCAAGCAAGCCTACAGCCGGATGGAAAAGCATCTCAGCGCTTATGCCACTGTGGCGCGCCGTCTGCTGGTTGACAGGCAAGCTCAAAGCGGCGCCGCGGCAAAATGATTTGGAGGCGGCTTCCGTTCCTCAGAACGAGACCTTGTCTCCACCCTTGAGTTCGAGGATACCGCGTGCCTCTTCGGGGGAAGCGACCGACATACCGAGCGCCTCGATGATCTGTCGCGCCCGTTGCACTTGCTGCGCGTTGCTCTCGGCGAGCTTGCCTGGATCGATCCAGAGGGAATCCTCCAGGCCCACCCGCACATTGCCACCGAGCACCGCCGCGACCGCTGCGACCTTCATCTGATTGCGGCCGGCGCCGAGAACCGACCAGCGATACTGGTCTCCGAAGAGACGGTCAGCCGTCCGTTTCATGTGCAGCACTTCTTCCGGATGCGGGCCGATGCCACCGAGAATGCCGAACACAGTCTGGATGAACAGAGGCGGCTCGACCAGGCCTTCGCTGAGGAAATAGTGCAGATTGTGCAGATGTGACGTGTCGTAGCATTCGAATTCGAAGCGCGTCCCGTTCTCGCTGCAACTCCTGAGGATGTATTCGATATCCTTGTAGGTATTCTTGAAGACGAGATCGCGGCTGCCTTCGAGCGCCTGACGCTCCCATTCGTGCTTGAAGGTCCTGTGCCGCTTCAGCATGGGGAAGAGGCCGAAATTCATCGAGCCCATATTGAGCGAGGCGACCTCGGGCTTATAGCGGAGCGCCGGCTGCAGCCGCTCCTCCACCGTCATGTAGGGGGCGCCGCCCGTAGTGATGTTGATGACCGCCTTCGTCGCCTGCTTGATGCGCGGCAGGAAGCTGGCGAACGCTTCGGGGCTCTGGTCCGGCTTGCCCGTCTCTGGATCGCGTGCATGGAGATGGACGATTGCAGCGCCGGCCTCGACTGCGCCGATGGCTGCCGAGGCGATCTCATCGGACGTGATCGGCAGATGCGGCGACATGATCGGCGTATGGATCGCGCCTGTCACGGCGCAGGTGATGATGACCTTCGATTGCCCCATCTTTTCCTCGCAGTTATTTGGCTCGATTATTATATGATCAGACCATATTGGCAAGTGCCCTGTCGTCAGGTTCCGAGGTCGCGTCGCCTCGGACGTCAAGCCTCCCGGACCACCCGCCTCGGCGCTTCGGTGATGTGGCTGCGCATCTTGGCGGCGGCATCCGCGGCGTCGCCCGAAACCATCGCATTGAAAATCGCGCGATGTTCCTTCCACACCTGGAAAGTCATCCCGGGGAAACGCAGGACTTCCCCCATGGAGCGCCGCAGATGCTGCCAGTTGAGCCGCATCGTGTCGACGATGATGGCGTTGCCGCTCAATTCGTAGATCAGGGTATGAAAATCGATATCCGCCTGCAGGACGCCGCTCGGATCATTCGACTGCATCAGCCTCGTGCCGCGCGCGACGATCTCCCTTCCGCGTTTGATCGCTTCAGGCGAAATGCGCGGCGTGGCAAGCTCGACCGCCAACGGCTCGATCGCCGATCGGACCTGATAGATGGATTCGAACAGCTGGCGGTCGACGGGCGCAACGATGACGCCGCGTCGTCCGGTATCGATGACGAAACGCTGCGCCTTCAGCATGGCGATGGCGCTGTTCACGGGTTGCCGTGAAACGTTCAGACGCTCGGCGACCTCGTCTTGCCCAAGCCTTTCTCCAGGGCGGAACTCCCCCGCGCAAATCGCGTCCAGGAGTGCGTCATAGGTCTTCTCGACCAGAGATTTTGCCGGCGCGATCGCTTCCATCAAGAACTCCTCGGCAGAGGATTAGAACGGAATCCAAGGCGCTGCAATTGACTCGCCGCTGCTGGACTCCTCTCGGAAACTCGTATACGAAATTCGAAATATCACATCTGGAGGATCTTTTCTATGGCCCTGCCCATCCGCGTTCTTCTGGCGAAGGTTGGCCTCGACGGTCATGATCGCGGGGTAAAGGTGGTGGCGCGAACATTGCGGGACGCCGGCATGGACGTGGTCTATTCCGGTCTTCACCGGACTCCGGAGGAAGTCGTCAACGCCGCCGTTCAGGAGGATGTCGATGTTCTCGGCGTCAGCCTGCTCTCGGGCGTCCAGATGACGGTCTTCCCCAAGATCTTCGCCCTTCTGAAGGAAAAAGGCGTCGATGACATGATCGTCGTGGCCGGCGGCGTGATGCCCGACGAGGATGTCGCCGAACTGAAGAAGATGGGTGTCGCCGAGATCATGCTTCAGGACACGCCGCCGCAGGCGATCGTCGACCGGCTCACGCGCCTGGTCGAGGAGCGGGGCGCGCGATGAGCGGAGAAATGGAATCCTGGAGCTTCCCGCCCGCTTATGAAGACAGCTATTTTCCGCCGGCGAAGGAGCGCTACTGGTTTCCGGTTCGCGAAACCATGGATCCGGGCAAGCGCGAGGCGGCCATTCTCGATCGCCTGAAGCAGGTCTGCGCCTATGCCTACGACAAGGCGCCTTTCTACCGCAAGAAATGGGACGAGGCCGGCTTCCACCCTTCTCATCTGAAATCACTGGAGGATTTCGAGAGCCGCGTTCCGGTGGTGACCAAGGCGGAGCTGCGCGCCTCGCAGGCTGCGAACCCGCCTTTCGGCGATTATCTCTGCGTGCCGGAAAGCGAAATCTACCATATCCACGGCACGAGCGGCACGACCGGCCGTCCAACCGCTTTCGCCATCGGCCGCAACGATTGGCGGGCGATCTCGAACGCGCACGCGCGCATCATGTGGGGTATGGGCATCCGCCCGGGCGACATCGTTTGCGTGGCGGCGATCTTCAGCCTCTATGTCGGAAGCTGGGGCGCGCTGGCCGGCGCCGAACGGCTCGGCGCCAAGGCCTTCCCCTTCGGCGCGGGCGCGGCGGGCATGAGCGCGCGCTGCGCGCAATGGCTCGACCTTCTGAAGCCGCAAGCCTTCTACGGCACGCCCACCTACGCGCTGCACCTCGCGCAGACCGCGCTCGACAACGGGATCGATCCCAGGGGCTTCGGCCTCGGGAACATGTTCTTCTCCGGCGAGCCGGGGGCATCGATTCCTGCCGTGCGCGCCAGGATCGAGGAGCTTTACGGCTCGAAGGTCTTCGACAGCGGCTCCATGGGAGAGATGACGCCCTGGATGAATGTCGCCGGTTCCGCCGACACCGAAGGCATGCTTTGCTGGCAGGACGTCGTCTATACCGAAGTCTGCGATCCGGCCAGTTTCCACCGCGTACCCTATGGTTCGCGCGGCACGCCGGTCTATACCCATCTCGAACGCACCTCCATGCCGATGATCCGGCTGCTCTCCGGCGATCTGACGCTTTGGGAGAACGGTCCGAATCCGTGCGGCCGCACCTATCCGCGCCTGCCGCTGGGCATCATCGGCCGCATCGACGACATGTTCACGATACGCGGCGAGAATGTCTATCCCAGCGAGATCGACGCGGTGCTGAACGAGACGCCGCACTATGGCGGGGAGCATCGCATCGTCATCACCCGCGAAGGTATGATGGACGAGCTCGCGGTCAAGGTCGAGGCGAGCGAGGAAGTCTGGCGGAACGGCGAGGCGCGCATCCATGCCTTTCAGCGCAACGTGGCCGCCAGCCTCCAGAAGCTGCTCGGGCTGCGCGCCGTGGTCGAGGTCGTGCCGCAGAATTCGATCGAACGCACCGATTTCAAGGCACGCCGGGTGATCGACGACCGCGAGGTGCTGCGCGACATGCGCGAGCGCCTGGAAAAGGCCGCCTCCTGATGCCACGTCCCTATATTCCCTCCGAAGAGCTGGCGCGGCGCGTCGAGGAGGACGAGACCTTCGCGGTGGCGCGGCTGATCTCGCGTGCCGAGGCAGGCATGCCCGAGGCGCGGTCGGCGCTCGGCACCATCTACCGCAAGGCCGGACGCGCCCATGTGATCGGCATCACCGGCGTACCGGGTTCCGGCAAGTCGACGCTCGTCGGTGTCTTCGTCCAGAAGCTGAGGGCGCTTGGCGGCAAGGTTGCGATCGTGGCGATCGATCCATCGAGCCCCTATTCCGGCGGCTCGATCCTGGGCGACCGCATCCGCATGGCCGACCTGGCGCTCGATCCGGGCGTTTTCATCCGCTCCATGGCGACGCGCGGCGCACTCGGCGGCATGGCGCATGCCGCGCTCGACGTGGTCGATATCCTCGACGTCGCCGGCTATGACTGGATCATCATCGAGACGGTGGGCGTGGGCCAGGACGAGGTCGAGATCGCCCACGCCACTCATACGACCGTGGTCGTCTCGGCGCCCGGCCTTGGCGACGAGGTGCAGGCGATCAAGGCCGGCATCCTCGAGATCGCGGACATCCATGTCGTCTCCAAATGCGACCGCGCCGACGCCAACCGGACGCTGGCCGACCTCAAGACGATGCTTAAGGATACGCAGCCCCGGGAGGATGGCTGGCGTCCTCCCGTGGTCGGCCTTTCGTCACTCAACGGCGAAGGCTTCGAGGCTCTGCTCGACGCGATCGGCAGGCATCGTGCGGCCCTCGCCGCTTCGGGCGGGGAGCGGCGGCGCAAGGCTATTGCCGCCTTCCGGCTGTCGAAGACCGCCGAGACGCTCACTCTCGAAAGATTGAAATCGCTGCTCCGCAGCAGGCTCGATGACGCGGCGGAGAAATTGTCCGCCCGCCGAAGCGACCCCTATTCCGAAGCGGACCACCTGGTCCGTGCTTTCACGGGAGAGAAAGATCATGTCTGAAACGATCGACAGCGTCTCCGCCGCCGAGCTGGAACGGCAGGTCAGCCAGTGGCAGGCCAGCGAGGTCGCGGAATTCGTGAAGCGTGCGCCGGAGCGCAAGGAGCAATTCTTCACGCTCGGCGACATTCCGGTGAAACGCACCTATACGGCCGCCGACATCGCCGGCACGCCGGCAGAAGACATCGGCCTGCCCGGCCGCTATCCCTTCACCCGCGGCCCCTACCCCACCATGTATCGCGGCCGCAACTGGACCATGCGCCAGATCGCCGGCTTCGGCACCGGCGAGGACACGAACCGCCGGTTCAAATTCCTGATCGAGCAGGGGCAGACCGGCATCTCGACCGATTTCGACATGCCGACCCTGATGGGCTACGACAGCGACCATCCGATGTCGGACGGCGAGGTCGGCCGCGAAGGCGTGGCGATCGATACGCTGGCCGACATGGAGGCGCTGCTCGACGGCATCGATCTTGAAAACATCTCCGTCTCGCTCACCATCAATCCGACGGCCTGGATCCTGTTTTCCATGTATGTCGTGCTTGCCGAGAAGCGCGCCTACGACCTCGACAAATTGTCGGGCACCGTCCAGGCCGATATCCTCAAGGAGTTCATGGCGCAGAAGGAATATATCTTCCCGATCGGGCCTTCGGTCAGGATCGTGCGCGACCTCATTGCCTATTCGGCGCGGAACATGAAGCGCTACAATCCGATCAACATCTCCGGCTACCACATCTCCGAGGCCGGATCGTCGCCGCTGCAGGAAGCCGCCTTCACGCTTGCGAACCTCATCGTCTATGTCGAGGAGGTGACGAAGACCGGCGTCGACGTAGACGATTTCGCTCCGCGCCTCGCCTTCTTCTTCGTCAGCCAGGCAGACTTCTTCGAGGAGATCGCCAAGTTTCGCGCGCTCCGGCGCTGCTACGCCAAGATCATGAAAGAGCGCTTCGGCGCGAAGAAGCCGGAATCGATGCGGCTGCGCTTCCATTGCCAGACCGCCGCTGCCTCGCTCACCAAGCCGCAATATATGGTGAACGTCGTGCGGACCGCGATGCAGGCGCTCTCAGCCGTGCTCGGCGGCGCGCAATCGCTCCATACGAACGGCTATGACGAAGCCTTCGCCATCCCGACGGAAGACGCGATGCGGCTTGCGCTGCGCACGCAGCAGGTGATCGCCGACGAGACCAACGTTACGCAGGTGGTCGACCCGCTCGGCGGCTCCTACTATGTCGAGGCGCTGACCAACGAATACGAGAAGCGCATTTTCGAGATCCTGAGGGAGATCGATGAGCGCGGCGGCACGATCAAGCTGATCGAGGAAGGCTGGTTCCAGAAGCACATCGCCGATTTCGCCTATGAGACGGCGCTCAGGAAGCAGTCGGGCGAGAAGCCGGTCATCGGCGTCAACCGCTATCGCATGGAAGGCGCTTCGGAAAGGATCGAAGTGCATCCCTACGATCCAACGACGGCGGAGCGCCAGATCTCCCGTACGCGGCGCGTGCGGGCGGAGCGCGATCAGGCGAAGGTGGCCGCCCTGCTCGACAAGCTCGCGGCTACCGCCAAGAACGAGGACGAAAACATCGTTCCGGTGACGATCGAGCTCGTCCGCGAGGGCGCCACCATGGGCGACATCGTCGAGAGACTGAAGACGGTCTGGGGAACCTATCGCGAAACGCCGGTCTTCTAAACCGCAATCCCGTTATCGATTTTCGGATTTGCGATGCAGGATAGCTGGACTTTTGCGGCCAAGGCAGCGTGCTGGAATCCGGTTCGCTCCTGGACGAAACAGGGTTGGATGGAGACGCAATGGAGCCGACAGGACGCTTTACCCTTGCCTATGATGGCACCTCGCCCCGGTTCGCCACGCCAGCCGCTCATGTCGGAACCGGTGCCGCGGTCCTCGGTCGGGCTTCGATCGGCCGCTCGGCATGGCTTGGAGCACGCTCCGTGATCCGAGCCGACGGGCACTATGTGCGGATAGGCGACGATTTCCGGCTCGGAGCGCGCGGCACGGTCCATATCGCGCACGACTACCTGCCGACCCATATCGGCAATGGCGTCACCGCCGGCGCGAACTCGGTCATCCATGCATGTGATGTCGGCGATCATTGCCATATCGGCCGCGACGTGGTCATTCTCGACGGCTCGCGCCTCGCGGCCGAATGCGTGCTGGCCGACGGTTCGATCGTCTTCCCTCGCTCCGCACTGGAGGGTGGCTGGCTGTACGAGAGGGCGCCCGCCAAACCGGTGCGGCGTCTTGAACCCGGCGAGCTCAGGGCGTTGCACGAAGCCAGCCGTGCTGCCCCTGACGAACTTGCCGACGGCACGGCATGGGTTCCGCATTTCCCTTCAGGCGAGCCTTTGTTTATCGCCTTTTCCGCTCGCCTCAGGGGTTCTGTCGCCTTCGAAGGCGACAACGGCATCTGGTTTGGCTGCGATCTCGACGCCGGCGATCATGAAATTCGAATCGGCAGGGGCACCAATATTCAGGACAACACGGTCATTCGCTGTACCGGGCAATCGGTGCTGATCGGTCACGAAACGACCATTGGACATAATGTAATGATGACCGATTGCGAAGTGGGCGACCGCAGCCTGATCGGGATGGGCTCGGTGGTAGCCGCGCAGACGATCGTGGAGGACGACGTTCTCCTGGCGGCGGGGGCGCAAACTGTCCAGGGTCAGACACTCGAAAGCGGCTGGCTTTACGGCGGCTCACCCGCTCGCCAGCTTGCTCGCTTGGACAAGGCTAAACGCACGATAATCGAGCTCACCTGGCCAACCTACATTTCGTATGCGCACAGATTCGCCGCTGCAGCCATGGCGCATCCCGTCTGATCGTCCGTGGTCAGGCGGCCTTGAGAGCGACGGCACGCAGAATGTCGCCCGTGCCGCAGCGACGTTCCGACACTTTGCCTGCCAGCCGTGATGAGTCTTAGAGCCTTTCATGGTTAGATGGAAGCGTTCTGCCGGAGGGAATTCGGGCCTTGGCCTGCCCTCGGGCCGGCCAGAAGCCGGACCCGGGGGTCGAGGCCTTCGGCGCGGTCGTACCGGTGGTACGGCCAAGTCCGAGGCCGAAGGATTTGGCCCGAATTCACCCGACCCGTAAGGGTTTCCCGCTGGCGGGCGCCCGCTTCGTCGGGCGGACTTGGCCGTACCACCGGTACGCCCCGCGCCGCCCTCCTGGCGGATCGCCTCGCCATCGGAGAAACAGAACTGCTTCCAGCTAACCATGAAAGGCTCTAGCGTTATGAATGGCTCGACGACGAGAACCGAGCCTCATCCGCTCTCGTGTGGCGAGGTGCGGCCGTGCTTCGTCAGAAAGTGCCACTTCATGCGATCAGCGCGCTGCCGGCGTCGAACTCACCCGCCGGACCGGACCATTTTATTTTGCCATGCTCCATGACATGGATCAGGTCCGCGTGGCGCAAGGCGAAGGTGAGGTTCTGCTCGGCCAGAAACAGCGATAGCTCGCCGCTTTCCCGCAGCGTCTCGATGACATTGGAAATCGCGTCGAAGATGATCGGCGCCAGCCCCAATGTCGGCTCATCGATCAGCAGGATCGACGGTTTCATCATCAGCGCCCGGGCAATCGCAAGCTGCTGCTGCTCACCGCCCGACAAGGTTCGGGCAAACTGCTTGCGCCGTTCCGCGAGCCTCGGAAAGAGGCTTTCAACGAACTCCGTCTGTCGGCGCTTTTCCGCCGCTGCAAGCGCGTTCCCGCCTATCCCGAGGTTCTCCTGCACCGTCATGTCGGTGAAAAGCTCACGCGTTTCGGGGCACAGGACCACGCCGCTGCGGGCAATCTCGTAAGCCCGCCTGGCCCTTGGAGTGCGCCCTTCATATTCCACGGTGCCGGACGCCGGCACGATGCCGCATATGGCGTTGAATAGCGAAGTCTTGCCCGCCCCATTCAGCCCCACGACAGCGGTGACCTCGCCGCGCGGCACGCTGAGCGAGACGTCGTCGAGCGCGATCGCCTCGCCGTAGCGCACCGAGACGTGCTCGACTTTCAGCGCCGACGGCGCATCCGGGGCGGGAGAATGGGGACGGCGGAACACGGCCTCATCGCCCCTGCCCAGATAGACTTCGCGCACCCGAGGGCTCGCCAGCACATGGTCTGGCAGATCATCGGCGATCTTCTGCCCCGAACTCATTGCCACGATACGGTCGACCAGCGCGCGCACGCCCTTGACATTGTGATCGACGAGGATGATGGCGCGCTCGTCGGAGCGCAACTGGCGGATCAGATCGGAGAATTCCTCCATCTCCGAGGCGCTGAGCCCGGCGAAGGGTTCGTCGAGGAGGAGCAGCGAGGGCTTGCGCACGAGCGACTTGGCAAGCTCCAGCCGGCGCAGGCCGGCGAAGGGAAGCTCTGACGGCTTGCGGCCGGCGAAATGCTCCAGCCCGACGAGCTTCAGGGCGTCATGGGCGCGGCTGTCGATATCCGGCGAAAGACGGAAATTGAAAAGGCGGTTCGGCAGCAGCGCCAGATAGAGGTTCTGCAATACCGTCTGCTGATGAAGGGGGCGCGAATGCTGGAACACCATGCTGACGCCGTGCCCGGCGATGCGGTTGGGCGAGCGGCCGCCGATCTCCCTGGAGTCGAGCAGGATCGAGCCGGAATCGGGCTTCAGCACGCCCATGATGAGGTTCATCACCGTCGACTTGCCCGAGCCATTCGGTCCGATGAGGCCGAGGATCTCGCCTCGGTCGACAGCGAAGCTCACACCGTCGACAGCCTTAAGGCCTCCGAAGCGCTTCAACAGGTCGGTTACTTCGAGAAGCATCAGCGGGCTTTCCGGAACAGCCGGGTTGCGCCGAGCAGTCCGCCGGGCAGGAACAGCAGGATGACGAGCGCGACGACCGCGACGCCCATCTCGCTCAGCGAGCCGAGAGGGTGGAGGTATTGCGCGGCGGCGATCAGGAAGACGCCGCCGATCGCCGGGCCGACGATAGTGCGACGCCCGCCGACGATCGCGGCTATGATGACCTGGACGCCGACGGAGGCGTCGACGAAGACATTGGTGGAGGCGGTGCCGAGATAGAAGACCATGAGGGCTCCGGCGAGGCCGGAGAAGAAGGCGCTGACGCAGAAGGCAGACACCTTGTATTTGGTTATCTCGAAGCCGAGTACGCGCGCGTTGAGCGGGTCCTGTCCGATGGCCTCGAGCACGAGCCCGAACGGCGAGTTTACGAGGAGCCGCAGCACCAGGGCCGTCAGTACGGCGGCGCCTAGCGCGATATAGAAATTGAGGGTCGAACTGATGGTGATGATGTCCGGAACCGCGATTCCGATCTCGCCGCCCGTATAGTCGGAGAAGAGGATGATGACCTGGCGCAGGATCAGCGTCGCGACAAGTGTGACCAGGCCGAAATAGGGACCGCGAAGGCGCAGCGCCGGCAACGCCAGGAGAACGCCCGCAACCACGGCGGCAATAGCCCCGGCCACGATGCAGACGGCGGGCGAAGCGAGGCCGTTGCTCGAAAGGAGCGCCGCCGTATAGGCGCCGGTACCGATGAGGAAGGTGGCGCCGAAATTCGGCTCGCCCGCATAGCCGAACAGCAGGTCCCAGCACATGGCGAAAACGGCGAAGAAAAGGCCCAGCGTCAGGATGCTGAGCAGATATGCATTCACGCCAAGGAACGGCACCGCGGCGAGAAGGCAGACGACAATAGCGGCGACGATGTAGGGCCAGGGGCCGGTATCGGAACGGTCACTGCGCGGAACGGTCATTGTCACCGTCTTCCAAAGAGGCCCTGCGGCCGGAAATAAAGCACTATGACGAGGATGATCAACGCCGGCAGGCTGCGCAGCGACGGGCCGAGCGTGTAGGCGGTCGCCGTCTCGATGAAGCCGATGAGATTGGCCGCTATCAGCGTGCCCCCGACGCTGCCGAGCCCGCCCAGCACGACGATGGAAAAGGCGGTCGCGGTGAGGTCGAGTCCGCTGCTCGGAGAGACGCCGAGGATCATGGCAACGAGCACGCCGGCAAACCCCGCCAGGGCGCCGTACAGGGCCCAGACGAGAAGATGGACGCGACCGAGATTGATGCCGCACAGCACGAGACCGCGCGGATTGATGGAGGCGGCCAAAAGAATCTGTCCGGATTTCGTCTTGCTGACATAGAACCACAGGAGCCCGATCACCAGCCATGCGATGATGGCGACGAAGACGCTCGACGCGGGTGTGCGCACGCCAAGAATGTCCACCACGCCCGGTATCATTTGCGGCAGGCTGACGGATACGTCGCCGAAGATCGAGGCGAGACCCTCCTGCAGGATGATGGTCCACAACAGCGTCGCCACCAGCATGAAGACGTGTTCGTCGCTTTCGGAAAGCTCGAAGTTGCGCTGCAGCGGGCGGATCACCAGCCAGAAGGTCAGAAGACCGGCGGCGACGCCGGCGGCAATACCTGCCGCCAGCGCCGCGACGAGCCCGAGATCGCTGCGGCCGGCGACATACCAGGCAACGATGCCCGCTGTCGCCAGCGTGGTGCCGTGAGCGAGATTGAGGATCCCACTCACCCCGTAGAGGAGTGTGAAGCCGGTGGTTGCCAACGCATAGATCGCGCTGATGATGACCCCACTGACAATGAGCTCAGCCAGCATTATCGCGTTCGGGCTCCAACTACGTGATCGTCGATCACTTCTTCGGCGAAGGGACGAATTTCGGCAGCGTGACTTTGTTCTTGGCGATGTCGGTCGGCCAGACGGTAACTTGCTTGCCGTCCTGCCACTGGACCGCCACACCCGTCACGAAATCCTTGCCGAACTTCATGTCATGGGTCAGCGGATCCTTCGGTCCCTGGAAGACGATATGGCCGCTGGCGCCGACATAGTCCGATTTTTCCATGGCATCCGCGATCGCGCCGCCATCCGTCGACTTGGCGCGTTCGATCGCGTCCTTGAGAAGGTAGAGGGCGTCGTATGTGGCGAAGGAATGAGCAGCGGGCGTAGTGCCGTATTTCTCCTGATATTTGGTGGCGAAAGGAATCGTCTTCGGCGTCAGGGGCGAATCGGTCGAGGCCGCCGTGAACGTGCTGACGCCCTGGGTGGCGCCGCTGGTCTCCTTCCAGAAGGCGCTGGCGCCGGCCTGGGCGTTGTAGCCCATGAGCAGCATCGGCACCTGCTGGTTCGCCCATTGGACGACGGGCTTGTTGCCGATGATGCCGACGCCGGTGACGATGGCCTGCGCCTTGGAGGCTTCTATTTGCTGGAAGATCGGCGTGAAATCGGAGGTGTCGGTTGCAACCTTGATCGTCTTCACGATCTCGAGCCCGTTCTCCGGCAGGCACTTTTGCAGGAAGGCGTCGTAGCTCTTGGTCCAGGCGGCGTCCTCTGTCATCAGGGCGACGCGCTTGTAGCCTAGTTGGCCGCCCGCCAGGTCGTGGACCGAATCGCAGACGCCCTTCGCGGTGGAGCTCGCGGGCAGGATGGTGCGGAAGACGTATTTGTAGTCCGGGTAATGATCGTGGACGAGCTGGCCGACCTGGTCGGCGCCCGCACCGGTGACGATGTAGGGGACCTTAAGGCGCGCCGCCCAGGGCGTGAGGGTGATGGCGATTTCGCTCAGGAAGGTGCCGACCATCGCCTTGACGCCGTCTTCGCGCACGGCCCGCTGGAAGGCCAGCGTCGCGTCGCTCGCGGACCCCTGGTCGTCATACGTCATCAATTCGATCTTGCGGCCGTCGATGCCGCCGGCGGCGTTGATCTCCTCGGCTGCCATCTTGGCACCGTTGAGGATCGCCGCACCATTGATCTGGGCGAACTTCGCCATGACGCCGATGCGAATGGGGTTTTCGTCCGCGTGAAGCGGGGCGAAACTCCACATGGCCGTGGAAAGGGCGACAACGGCGCCCGTGAACTTGGCCAGCACTCTACTCATATGCTCCTCCCGTGTGCCGCGGCGAGATTGCCGCGGGGTTCCAGAATCCTCTTGGGTGACTTTTCAGCGTGTCTCGTTTTCGCCGTCTCCGGCCTCGAGCCGGCTGCCGGCCAGCATCTCGCTGAAAAGGGCGACGGCGGTGTGGTCCCGGCCGCTGCCGAGATAGCTTTTCGAGCCGGCCCACATGTCCTTGCAGAGGGTCGAAAATGGCGCGGTGGTGCCGGTGGAGCGCGCGACGTCGAGGGCGATGCTGAGATCCTTGACCATCAGGTCCAGCCCGAAGCCGGCGTCGAAGCTGCGCGAAAGCACATATTGCTTGAATTTCTTCTGGGTCGAATTGTTCATGCCCGTCGACGCGTTCAGCACGTCGACCATCAGGGCGGGGTCCAGGCCGAAGCGGGCGCCGATGAGAAGCGCCTCGATGCCGATCAGAAAGCCGCCGGCGCTGACGAGATTGTTGAGGGATTTCATCGCGTGCGCGGTGCCGACCTTGCCGGTGTGGACGATCGATCTGCCCATCGCCTCGAGAAGCGGCCTGGCGCGCGCGACGTCGGCATCGGCACCTCCGACCATGATGGCGAGTTCGCCCGTCTCGGCGCGCGGCACGCCACCCGAGACCGGAGCGTCGACGAGATGGCTTCCCGCTGCCTGAACCCGTTCGGCCAGCATTCGTGTGCTGTTGGGGTCACCGCTCGACATTTCGAGGACGAGGCTTCCCGGCGCCAGCCCTTCGAGGACGCCGCCTTCGCCGCACAGAACCTTCTCGACGATGGTGCTGTTGGGGAGCATGGTAACGATTGCGTCACATTCGCGGGCGAGCGCCGAAAGGGACGAGGCTGGCCGAACGGAAAGCTCGGCGGCGATTTGTTCAAGCCGGGCGGCATCGTTGTCGTAGACGCCGAGGGCGAAACCGGTCTGCTTGATGCGCCGGCTCATGGGCTTTCCCATGGCGCCGAGACCCACAAAGCCGACCTTTTCGATCATCCTCATACTTCACCCTGCCGCGAGTCGCACGACAGACAAAATAACACGTCCGGCGAACGCATTTTTGCCTTTGTGTTTGTCATACAGCATGACAGTATGTGAATGCAAGACGCGAGGATCGGGGAATGCTGGAGCCAAAATATGAAGTCCTGGCGCTACGTTACGCGACCACGGCAAAGGACCGTCCCCGACGTGAGAACTTCTTTCCGGGCGCCGATCTGCATGAAGGCCCGATGCCGCTCGACTATTACATCTGGGTCATCCGCGGAAACGACCGGCTGTTCGTCGTCGATACGGGCTTCGGCGCCGACGCCGCGAAAGAGCGCGGGCGTGTCCTTCTGCATGAGCCGGGCGTCATCCTGAAAAAGGCCGGAGTGGACGCGGCGACCGTCGGCGACGTCATCCTGACGCATCTCCACTACGACCACGCCGGCTCGCTCGACGCCTTCCCGCGCGCCGTCTTTCACCTGCAGGATGAGGAGATGCGCTACGCCACCGGGAGGTACATGTGCCATGGCTGCCTGAGCGCGCCGTTTTCGGTCGCCGATATCTTGCGGGCGGTGGGCTTCGTGCACCAGGGCCGGGTGCGCTTCCACGATGGCGACGACGAACTGGCGCCGGGCATCACCGTGCATCGCGTCGGCGGACACACGGGCGGCCTGCAAGTGGTTCGCGTTGGCACGGCGCGCGGGCCCCTGGTGCTTGCCTCCGACGCGTTTCACTTCACCGAGAATCGGGAGCGTCGTGCGCCTTTCCCTCTCGTCTATCATGTCGGAGAGATGCTGGAGGGTTTCCGCCGCTGCGAGGAGCTTGCCGGTAACGACGCCGATCTTCTGGTGCCGGGCCACGACCCGGAAGTCGCCCGGCGCTGGCCTTCCCTCCGCGAAGATACGCCGGACATCGTGCGGCTGGATCTTCCACCCATGAAGGAGCGGTCATCTTGACATACTGTCATACAAACCATTAAGCACGAGCTTCTGGTTCGGAGGTTCCATGCAGTTCGACAAGGTGGTCACCGCCCGCGGTCGCGACTATCGCCTGACCGGTGCGATCGAGGATGGCTTCGCCGGCGTGGCCGACGCGTTCGCTGAAAACTATTCCGCCGAGGAGGAGATCGGTTCGGCGACCTGCCTCTATGTCGACGGCCGCAAGGTCGTGGATCTCTGGGGCGGCTACCGCGACGAAGGACGCAGCGAACCGTGGGAGGAAGACACGATCGTGTGCATGATGTCGGTCGCCAAGGGCATCGCCGGCATGAGCTTCAACATCCTGATCGACCGCGGCCTGGTGGATCCCGACAAGCCGGTCGCTCATTACTGGCCGGAATTCGCCCAGAACGGCAAGGAAGGCGTTATGGTACGTCATGTACTCGATCACACCGCCGGACTGCCCGTCGTGCTTGATCCGCTTTGGAAGGGCGCCGTCTTCGACTGCGATGCGATCGTCAAGGCGCTCGAAAAGCAAGCGCCGCTGTGGCGGCCGGGCACGAAGGCCGCCTACCACATCCACACCCAGGGCAATCTGCTCGGCGAGATCGTGCGGCGCGTGACCAGCAAGCGGTTCCCGCAATTCATTCATGACGAGGTCACGGGCCCGCTCGGCGCGGACTACCAGTATGGCAATCTCTCCGACGCCGACCTTGCCCGCTGCGCCACCCTGGTGCCGACCGTCGAGGGCACGCTTCTGGCCAAGCGCGATACCGATCCCGACGCGCTGGTCGCCAAGGGTTTCACGCAGTTTCCCGATGAGCCCCTGCCGGTGACGCTGAATTCCACTGCCTTTCGCCGCGCGGAGATCACCAGCGCTTCCGGGCATGGCAACGCCCGCGCGGTCGCCCGCGTCTACGCGGCCGTCGCGCGCGGGGGCGAGCTCGACGGCGTAAGGCTCATGTCGGCGGAAACAGTCAACGACATGCTGACCGAGCAGCACAATCAAACCGAATGCATGCAGGAACGCCCCTACCATCAAGGACGCGGAATCCTGCTCAACACGCCGGTCTCGGTCTGGATGGGGCCGAACCCCCGTGCCTTCGGCCATCACGGTTTTGGCGGCTCCATCGGCATGGGCGATCCCGATGCGCGGATCGGCTTCTCCTATGCCTGCAACAAGATGCATGCACGCGGGGACAACGGTCCGCGGGCACGCCGTATCATCGAAGCCGTCTACGAGGCGATCCGGAGATGATCGCGTCTTCCCAAGCGCGTGTCGCGGCGGTAACGGGCGGCGCAGGTGGAATCGGGGAAGCCTGCGTCGCCAGGCTGAAGCGGGACGGCTGGAAAGTCGCGATCCTCGACCGCAACATGGACCTGGCACGTCAGGTGGCCGAACGGCAGGGAGCGGTCGCGCGCGAAATGGACCTGGCCGACGCGACCAGCATCGCCGAGGCAGCAGCCTGGGTCGAGGCGGAAGTAGGGCCTTGCTCGGCGCTTGCCTGCGTTGCGGCACATCTTGAGAACCCGCATCCGCCCGAGTCGCAGGATTTCGAGGAGTGGGATGCCATCGTGCGCACCAATCTCACCGGCACCTTCCGCACGCTGACCGGCTTCGGCAAGGCGATGCTTGAACGCGGCGCCGGCTCGATTGTCACCATCGGCTCCATCACTGCCTTCAATTCCAGCCCGCTCCAGGCCTATGGACCGACCAAGGCCGGCATCATCAACATGTCGCGCAACTTCGCCGTCTCTTGGGGGCGCCAAGGCATCCGCGTCAATTGTGTCTGTCCCGGGCCGACGCGCACGCCGGCCGTCGAGGCGAGCTATGCGCGCGGCGAACGCGATCCCGGCACGATGATCGCGCAGACCGCGCTCGGACGGCTGGTGGAGCCCGCGCAGGTGGCCAATGCCGTGGCCTTCCTTCTTTCGGACGAAGCCGGCGCGATCACCGGTATCGAGCTCCCGGTCGATTCGGGAACGCTCGCGGCGCAGCTCTGGCACCTCTATGGCGGCGTCCCGCAGCCTTCCTGAACACCGATGGAGGAGAAGACCTCATGGCTCATGAACTGGAAAGGCAGGTCGTTCTCGTAACCGGCGCCGGACGCGGCATCGGGGCGGCGGCGGCGAGGCTTGCCGCGGCGCGCGGCGCGGCGGTAGGCGTTCTCGACATCGACCCCGATCTCGCAAGACAGACGGCATCCGACATCCGCGCCAGCGGCGGCAAGGCCAGAGAACTCGTTGTCGATGTCTCCGACAGGACCGCTTTTATGGCCGCGGCAAGGGCGCTCAGGACCGAATTCGGCCCACTGACGGGCGTCGTCAATGACGCGATCTGGATCCGCTACGGCCCGATCGAGGCTGTCGAGGAAGATGTTCTCGACCGCATGCTCTCCGTCGGCGTCAAGGGTACGTTCTGGGGCGTGCAGGCGTTGCTGGCGCATCGGGGCGAGAAGCCATGTGCCATTGTCAATCTGGCCTCGCCGGCCGCCGACCTCGGCATGCCCAACGCTGCGACCTACACGGCGGTGAAGGGAGCGATCGTGGCCGTGACCCGCCAGATGGCCGTCGAGCTCGGCCCGCAGGGAATTCGCGTCAATGCGGTGGCACCCGGGGCCGTTCCAACCCCGGGCGCGCGCGCCATTGTAGATGAAGCGGGCTATGCAAAGAGGCGCCAGCAGACACCGCTTGGCCGGCTGGGAGAGGAAGCCGAGATCGCCGCGGCCATCGCCTTCCTGTTGGGCGACGATGCAAATTTCATCACAGGCGAGGTTCTGCATGTCGACGGCGGCATCTCGGTCAAGTCGATGTAAAGCCGGCCGTGCCGCGTCCCGCCGAACACCGGATCCGTCTGCGATGAGCGCGCTCGCGCGCAGTCGCCGCCGGCTGGCGGCGCTACCGCCTGTCGGGCTGGCCGCTTCCGATCGCACTCAGCGCGGCCCGCGCCGCCGCCTCTACATGCGCGGTGCAGAGACGCCAGGCCTCGTCTTCGTCGCGGCGTTCGAGCGCGGCTACGAATTCACGCAATTCGCGGATCGATTCGCGTGCCCGGGTGGCACTCGAAAGGGAGACCACGCGCAGTTGCGATACCCGGGTATGGATGCGGCGCAGCATGTCGGCGGCGACTTCGTTGCCGCCTCCGGCAAGAAGCACGTCATAGAAATGGGTCTTGGCCGCGATGAAGGCTTCGGCGGAAAAGTCGTCGTAAACTTCAGCAAGGCGTTCGACGCTCTCCTTGAGAGAACGGACCTGCTCCTCGCTGGCATTGCGGGCAAACAGCCGGGCCGCCAGACCTTCCAGATTGGCACGGACCTCATAGATGGACTGCGCCGTCTGACGGCTGACGATGCTGACGCTCAGTCCCCTGTTGGGCTGCAAAGTAATCAGCCCGTCTGTCTGCAATTCGCGCAGCGCTTCCCGCAGGGAGGTGCGCGACACACCCATCATTTCGCACAGTTCCCGTTCGATGAGCCGCGTGCCCGCCGGAAAACGACCGGTCGCGATGGCCAGACGCAATCTTTCGGCCACCTGCTGGCGAAGGCCAGGCAGCGTTTCGACGCGCATCGAAAGCTCGGCTCGCTTCGCCTTTTCCGCCACGTGTCCATCCCCTCTGTCGGCCATCCCTGCACCCTTTCGAGCGGCCGCCGCACCGCTGTCACGTCGGCGAGCGGGGATTGTAATCTTGTATGTCAAAGAACAAAGGAGTACCTGAAATGACCGTTTCGAGCAAGAGCATCGACGATCTCTTCAAGGAAGGCCTGTCGCTCCGCCGGCAGGTCCTGGGCGCCGAATATGTGGACCGCTCGATGGAATCGGCCAATGATTTCATGATGGCCTTTCAGCGCATCACCACGGAGTGGTGTTGGGGATACGCCTGGGGTCGCGATACGCTCGACCTGAAAACGCGAAGCATGTTGAACCTTGCCATGCTCACCGCACTCAACCGGTCTGCGGAAATCAAACTCCATGTGCGTGGCGCGGTGAATAACGGCGTCACCGCGGAGGAGATCAAGGAAATCCTGCTTCACGCGACGATATATTGCGGCATCCCTGCCGGCCTCGATGCCTTCAAGGCTGCCAACGAGGTTCTGCAGGCCATGGAAAGGGAATCCGGAGCATAGGCGGTGTTCAACGGCCGAAACATCGAAATATCCGACTCCGATTCCAACCTCATGCGGCTCACTGACGTGGGGGCGGCAATCCCAGAAATTGGCGCTTAACACCCATATGGCGACCCAGGTCGGGTTGGATTTCATATTTGATGTTCGTAGCTGCTTGCGACCTACGACTTGGCCGCCCCGCATTAAATTGCTGATCCAGGGAGGACCCTAGCGCAATTCGCCGTAATCAGGCTCGATTGAGCAATAAAGCGCGGGATCGCGCCGGGCGCTGATTGTTTGCTTATGGAGATTGAGCAGAGTCTGCGCCGTCATTCGAAAAACCGGGCGGGCGTGTTGCGGACGTTCTCACGCTTGCGACCAACGTGCTGGTCGATCGCGACTTGTGAGCTCCACGCCTTGTGGCGTGTTCCGGCCGGCGTTCGCCTGCTGTTCAACGTTGCCGAGGATATGGCTAGTCTCGTAGAGGACGAAAAGGCCACAGCGCAAAGCGACAGAAAAACACGGTCGGGATTCTTTGGCCGTATCGCAGCACGGTTGTGGCTGTTGGGCGCCGCTCGACATCCGGCATCCTAGCAAGAGTTTGCAGCGCGCGGGTCTTCACAGTTTGAGCGGACCTTGCGTCTTCGTTCGAAAAGCAGCGCGAGCGCATTGCGCAGGTGCGTCGAACAACGGTTACCCCATACCGTGCTGGCGGTGATGAACGCCAACATGGTTCGCGCGGATCATCGGTGCGGCCGCACGGTCAACCGGGTGACGGAAAATGTTACCCCGGCCGTTGTTCCAGGAGGAGCTGCGGCCGGGCAATGATGAGGTGGCAAGGCAGTATTGGTCGCCGTTTCACCCAACCTCGCTTTGCGGGCAGGAAATCCCGTAATCGTGCGGGGTTGCGCGGATTTGGCCGTTTCTGCATCCGACATCGAATCCGACATGGTCGGGGTATCTGGCGCCTTGGCCAAAAGCCCGGACAACTGCGGTTTATCGGCATCGGCGACCGCCGGCGAGGTAGGATTAGAAATTTCTAGTCCAAAGCTGCTTGCGCACTGCGACTATGCCGCCCCCCATTGCACCTAGGAGCCAGGGAGGACCCGAGGCACCGTC
>MKRJ01000022.1:0-102072 GCA_001896885.1 Rhizobiales bacterium 65-79
GTTCAACCTGCGCTTCCAGAAGGCGACCGGCCAGCTCGAGAAAACCGCGCGCGTCCGCCAGGTTCGGCGTGACATTGCGCGCATCAAGACCATCGCGGCCCAGAAGGCCGTCGGCAAGAAGGCATAAGGGATAAGACCATGCCAAAGCGCATCCTGCAGGGCACCGTCGTCAGCGACAAGAACGAGAAGACGGTCGTCGTCGATGTCGAGCGCCGTTTCACGCATCCGGTCATGAAGAAGACCGTGCGCCGCACGAAGAAGTACCAGGCGCATGACGAGACGAACGCGCACAAGGTCGGCGACACGGTTTTCATCCAGGAATGCCGGCCGATCTCGCGCCGCAAGCGCTGGACCGTGATCAGCGAAGAGCAGGCGCAGTAGACAACAAGGACAGCCGGGGAGGGCGCATCGCATCCCCGACAATGAAGAAGGCGGTCAGTCATGATTCAGATGCAAACAAACCTCGACGTCGCCGACAATTCCGGCGCCCGTCGTGTTCAGTGCATCAAGGTGCTGGGCGGCTCGAAGCGGAAATATGCTTCCGTCGGCGACATCATCGTCGTCTCGGTCAAGGAGGCGATCCCGCGCGGCCGCGTCAAGAAGGGCGACGTGATGAAGGCGGTCGTGGTGCGCACGGCCAAGGATATCCGCCGTCCGGACGGCAGCGTCATCCGGTTCGACAAGAACGCGGCGGTCCTGGTCGACAACAAGAAGGAGCCGGTCGGCACCCGTATCTTCGGGCCCGTGCCGCGCGAGCTGCGCGCCAAGAACCACATGAAGATCATCTCGCTCGCGCCTGAAGTCCTGTAAGGAGCCGGAAAGTGCAAAAGATCAAGAAAGGCGACAAGGTCGTCGTCCTCACCGGCAAGGACAAGGGCCGGACCGGCGAGGTGGTGAGCGTTTCGCCGAGTGACAGCCGCGCCATCGTGCGGGGCGTCAACCTCATCCGGCGCCACCAGCGCCAGACGCAGAGCCAGGAAGGCGGCATCATCACCAAGGAAGCGCCGATCCATCTGTCTAACATCGCGCTCGCGGATCCGAAGGACGGCAAGGCGACCCGCGTCGGCTTCACGTTCCAGAAGGACGGCCGCAAGGTGCGCGTCGCCAAGCGCTCGGGAGAAACCATCGATGGCTAAGACCGCATACGAGCCGCGGCTGAAGAAGCTCTACAACGAGAAGATCCGCAAGGCTCTCCGCGAGGAGTTCAAGTACGAGAACGAGATGCAGGTTCCGCGCATCGACAAGATCGTCGTGAACATGGGCGTGGGCGAGGCGACGGGCGATTCCAAGAAGCCGACCGTGGCCGCCGAGGATCTCGGCCGCATCACCGGGCAGAAGGCCGTGGTGACCCGCGCGCGCAAGTCGATCGCGGGCTTCAAGGTTCGCGAGAACATGCCGATCGGCGCCAAGGTCACGCTGCGCCAGGATCGCATGTACGAGTTCCTCGACCGCCTGGTCACGATCGCGCTGCCGCGCGTCCGCGACTTCCGCGGGCTCAATCCGAAGAGCTTCGATGGCCGTGGCAACTACGCCCTGGGCATCAAGGAGCATATCGTGTTCCCCGAGATCAACTACGACCAGGTCGACCAGATCTGGGGGATGGACGTGATCGTCTGTACGACCGCCAGAACGGATGACGAGGCCAGGGCGCTGCTCAAGGCCTTCAACTTCCCCTTCCGGCAGTAACGGCAGGCGAGAAAAAGGAAAGCAACATGGCAAAGACCCTGCGAGGTGACGGGCCGTCCGCGCGCCTATTACCGCAAGCTTCGCATGTCGCGTATCGCGCTGCGCGATCTCGGCTCCACCGGCCTCGTGCCGGGTTTGGTCAAGTCGAGCTGGTAAGGAGGATTTGGGATGTCCATGAACGATCCTCTCGGCGATATGCTGACCCGCATCCGCAACGCCATCGGCCGCAAGAAGGACAAGGTCTCGACGCCGGCTTCCACGCTTCGTGTCCGCGTGCTCGACGTGCTGAAGGCGGAAGGCTATATCCGCGACTACAGCCGGGTCGACTACGACAACGGCAAGTCGGAACTCGAGATCGAGCTGAAATATTTCGAAGGCCAGCCGGTGATCCGCGAGATCGCCCGCGTCTCGAAGCCCGGCCGCCGCGTCTATGTGTCGGTGAAGTCGATACCGCAGGTGGCCAACGGCCTCGGCATCGCCATCCTGTCGACGCCGAAGGGCGTGATGGCCGACCATGAAGCGCGCGAACAGAACGTCGGCGGCGAAATTCTCTGCCAGATATTCTGAGCGGACGTCGGTCGTGGGTCGTCATTCGACCCACGAACAACGACCAACGACCGACAAAAGTTAGGAAAGAGGAGACGATAATGTCTCGCATTGGAAAGAAACCGGTTTCCGTTCCGCAGGGCGTGACTGCCTCTGTCGACGGCCAGACCGTCGCCGCCAAAGGCCCGAAGGGCGAGCTCAAATTCGTCGTCAACGACGAGGTCCTGGTCAAGCTGGAAGACGGCAAGATCAAGGTCGATCCGCGCGACCAGTCGAAGACCGCGCGCTCCAAATGGGGAATGTCGCGCAGCCAGATCGTCAACATACTCGAGGGTGTGAAGACGGGCTTCGAGAAGCGGCTCGAGATCAACGGCGTCGGCTATCGTGCGGCGATGCAGGGCAAGAACCTGCAGCTTGCCCTCGGGTACAGCCACGAGGTGGTCTATCAGACGCCGCAGGGCGTCACGATCTCGGTGCCGAAGCCGACGGAGATCGTCGTCTCCGGCATCGACAAGCAGGTCGTTGGCCAGGTCGCCGCGGAGATCCGCGGTTTTCGTGGCCCCGAGCCCTACAAGGGCAAGGGCGTGAAATACGCGGACGAGAAGATCGTCCGCAAGGAAGGCAAGAAGAAGTAAGGAGTGGCAATCGGAATTCGGTATTGGGCAATCGGTATTCGACTGCCGACTGCCGATCGCCGACTGCCCAGTCGAAGGAAATGACCATGGTTTCCAAGGTATCCGTCAAGCGCCGCGCCGCCCGCGTCCGCCGTCAGATTCGGGCGGGCAATGCCGAGCGTCCGCGCCTCTCGATCTACCGGTCGGGAAAGAACATCTACGCCCAGGTCATCGATGACAAGGTCGGCCGCACGCTGGCCTCGGCTTCGACGCTCGACAAGGACCTGAAGGGCGGGCTTAAGACCGGCGCCGACGTGTCGGCAGCCTCCGCCGTCGGCAAACTCATCGCCGAGCGGGCGTCCAAGGCCGGCGTGAAGGAAGTCGTGTTCGATCGCGGACCGTACATCTTCCACGGCCGCGTCAAGGCCCTTGCCGAGGCGGCCCGCGAAGGCGGCCTGAGCTTCTGAGGTGAATGGACGTTTGGCCAGGCCGGCGACAAGCCCCTTTGACCATTCGCCACTCGCCGGATTGAAATTTTCGCCGCGGACCGGCATAAGCCGGCCGCAAATTGCAGCCCGTGTCTCCGGAAAAGAACAAGGATCAGGATATGGCACAGGAACGTAGGGAAGGCGGCCGCGGCCGCGACCGGGAAGAGCGCGACAGCGAATTCGTCGACAAGCTCGTCCACATCAACCGCGTCGCCAAGGTGGTGAAGGGCGGGCGCCGTTTCGGCTTCGCCGCGCTCGTCGTCGTCGGCGACCAGAAGGGCCGCGTCGGCTTCGGCCACGGCAAGGCGCGCGAGGTGCCGGAGGCGATCCGCAAGGCGACCGAAAGCGCCAAGCGCGACATGATCTTCGTGCCGCTGCGTTCCGGCCGCACGCTGCACCATGACGTCGAAGGCCGGCACGGTGCGGGACGAGTGCTGCTGCGCGCGGCCAAGCCCGGCACCGGCATCATCGCCGGCGGCCCGATGCGCGCCGTCTTCGAGACGCTCGGAATGCACGATGTCGTCGCCAAGTCGATGGGGTCGTCCAACCCCTACAACATGGTGCGCGCGACCTTCGACGCGCTGAAGAGCCAGATGCATCCGAAGGAAGTGGCAGCCCAGCGCGGCGTCAAGTACTCGACCCTGCAGGCCCGTCGCGGCGCTGCCGTGGCCGCCGACGAATAAAGCCGGCCAGATCAGGAAGAGACGACCATGGCTAAGAAAGCAAGCAAGACCATCACGGTCGAACAGATCGGCAGCCCGATCCGCCGTCCGAAGGACCAGCGCGCGACGCTGGTCGGTCTCGGCCTCAACAAGCTGCACCGCCGCCGCACGCTGGAGGACACGCCTTCGGTACGCGGCATGATCGCGAAAGTGGAACATCTCGTCCGCGTCGTGGACGAGGCGTGAGAAGCGCAGGAGAATTCCGATGAAACTCAACGAACTGCGCGACAATGACGGCGCCACCAAGGCCCGCAAGCGCGTCGGCCGCGGCATCGGCTCCGGCTCCGGCAAGACTGCCGGTCGCGGCGTAAAAGGCCAGAAGGCCCGTTCGGGCGTTGCCATCAACGGTTTCGAGGGCGGCCAGATGGCGCTCTACCGCCGTCTGCCCAAGCGCGGCTTCAAGAACCTGTTCGGAACGGATTTCAACATCGTCTCCGTGGCCCGCATCCAGGCCGCGGTCGACGCCAAGAAGCTCGACCCGAAGGAGACGGTTAACGTCGACAGCCTCGTCAAGGCCGGGGTCGTGCGCCGCGCCAAGGACGGGGTGCGCCTGCTCGGCGACGGCGAGCTGAAGGCGAAGCTCACCTTCGAGGTCGCCGGTGCGTCCAAGTCGGCGATCGAGAAGATCGAGAAGGCCGGCGGCAAGGTGAACCTGCCGCAGAAAGCCGCAGCCGAATAACGCGGAGCCAGCGCCGTTGTGAACGGCGCTCGCTTGCATCGTGGCCGGGCGGGGCTTATCTCTCGCTCCGGCCATCCGCGCCCGGCGCGTCGGGACGCTCATGCGACCCAGGCCAGGAACTGGCTCCTGATAAGGACATCACGGTCTAATGGCATCGGCTGCTGAACAACTGGCATCCAACCTCAACTTTTCCGCCTTCTCCAAGGCGCAGGAGCTGAAGAAGCGCATCTGGTTTACGCTCGGCGCGCTGCTCGTCTATCGCCTCGGCACCTATATCCCTATGCCGGGAATCAACCCCCAGGCCTTCGCCCAGGCCTTCCAGCAGCAGTCGGGCGGCGTGCTCGGCATGTTCAACATGTTCGCCGGCGGCGCCGTGCAGCGCATGGCCATCTTCGCGCTCGGCATCATGCCCTACATCTCCGCCTCGATCATCATGCAGCTGATGACGTCGGTCATCCCTTCGCTCGAACAGCTGAAGAAAGAGGGGGAACAGGGGCGCAAGGTCATCAACCAGTATACGCGCTACGGTACCGTCGTGCTCGCGGCGGTGCAGGCCTACGGCATCGCGGTCGGCCTTGAGACCGGCAACAGCATCGTCTCGGATCCGGGCTGGGCCTTTCGTTTTTCGACCGTCGTCACGCTTCTCGGCGGCACCATGTTCCTGATGTGGCTCGGTGAGCAGATCACCGAGCGCGGCATCGGCAACGGCATTTCGCTCATCATCATGGCCGGCATCGTCGCCAATCTGCCGCACGCCATCTCCAATACGCTCGAACAGGGACGCACCGGCGCCATATCGACCGGCGTCATCCTGCTCGTCGCGTTGGTGGCCGTGGTGGTCATCGCCGTGATCGTCTTCTTCGAGCGGGCGCAGCGACGGCTCTTGATCCAGTATCCGAAGCGACAGGTCGGCAACCGGATGTTCCAGGGCGACACCTCGCACCTGCCGCTCAAGCTGAACACGTCGGGCGTCATCCCGCCGATCTTCGCTTCCTCGCTGCTGCTCCTCCCGGCAACGGTGGCCGGCTTTTCCAACACGGCGAACTTCCCCGACTGGGCGCGCTCCATCCTGGCCGCGCTCGGGCACGGGCAGCCCCTCTACATGGCGCTCTACGGCGGCATGATCATCTTCTTCGCGTTCTTCTACACCGCGATCGTCTTCAATCCGAAGGACACGGCGGACCAGTTGAAGAAGCATTCCGGCTTCATCCCGGGCTACCGGCCCGGCGAGCGCACCGCCGAATACATCGATTACGTGCTGACGCGCATCACGCTGATCGGCGCGGTCTACCTGGTGCTCGTCTGCCTGTTACCCGAATTTCTAATTACGACCTTCCACGTTCCGTTCTATCTTGGCGGTACGTCGCTGCTGATCGTGGTGAGCGTTACGCTCGATACGGTGGCGCAGATTCAGGGTCATCTCATTGCACACCAGTATGAGGGACTGATCCGCAAGTCGAAACTGCGGGGAGGAAAGAGGGGACGATGAGGCTTATTCTGCTCGGGCCACCAGGCGCGGGAAAGGGGACGCAGGCGAAGATCCTCACCGAGAGGCACAGGATACCCCAGCTTTCGACCGGGGACATGCTGCGCGCGGCGGTCTCGGCGGGAACCGAGGTAGGCAAGCGCGCCAAGGCCGTGATGGATTCGGGCGCGCTGGTTTCGGACGAGATCGTCAACCAGATCGTTTCGGAGCGCATCGACCAGCCGGACTGCACGAACGGCTTCATCCTGGACGGCTACCCGCGCACGGTTCCCCAGGCCGAGGCGCTGACCCGGATGCTGGAGGAGAAGGGTCTTCGGCTCGACGGCGTGATCAACCTGAAGGTCGACGAGGGAGCTTTGGTGGGCCGCCTGGAATCGCGCGTCCGCGAGACGATCGCGGCGGGCGGCAAGGTACGGGCCGACGACAACCCGGAATCGTTCAGGAAACGGCTCGTCGAATATCGCGAGAAGACGGCGCCGCTTGCCGATTACTACCGGAATACCGGCGAATTGAAATCCGTCGACGGCATGGCCGACATGAAGGCGGTGACGGAAGAAATCGAAAGGGTTCTGGAGACGGCGTGACCGTTTCGGCAGCGAGCCGATTGCGCGTCGCGCGGGTGTTGACTTTCCCGCGTGATTCCGCCTAAGAGAGCGCCAATTCGCTTTCAATTAGAGCGGTCGGCGCCGGTCGGAATTTGGGAAGATCGGTCCGGGCGCTTTTGCATTGTCCGGCTGGCATCGAAAGAAGCCCGGACAGGGCAAGAGAGAAATCAAGGAGAAGCGGCGTGGCCCGTATCGCTGGCGTCAATATTCCAACCAACAAGCGCGTCGTGATCGCGCTTCAGTATATCCATGGCATCGGCCCGACCTTCGCCAAGCAGATCGTGGAGAAGGTGGGCATTCCTTCGGAGCGCCGCGTCAGCCAGCTGACCGATGCCGAGGTGCTCGCCATCCGCGAGGCGATCGACCGCGATTACCAGGTCGAGGGCGATCTCCGTCGCGAGGTGTCGATGAACATCAAGCGGCTGATGGATCTGGGCGCCTATCGCGGCCTGCGTCATCGCCGCTCGCTGCCGGTCCGCGGCCAGCGCACGCACACCAATGCGCGCACGCGCAAGGGTCCCGCCAAGGCGATCGCGGGCAAGAAGAAGTAAGACGGCAGATCGGCAATCGGCATTTGGCATTCGGTTTTTCCGGTTGCCGACTGCCTATTCCCAACTGCCTTCTCAGGTGTAGCCGCTGGCATTACGGCGGCGTCGATATCAAACGGAAGGATTTTTCATGGCCAAGGAAGCCGTACGCGTTCGCCGTCGCGAGCGTAAGAACATCTCGTCGGGCGTCGCCCACGTGAACTCGACCTTCAACAATACGATGATCACCATCACCGACGCGCAGGGCAATGCAATTGCCTGGTCGTCGGCGGGTGCCCAGGGCTTCAAGGGCTCGCGCAAGTCGACCCCGTTCGCGGCCCAGGTCGCGGCCGAGGACGCGGCCAAGAAGGCGCAGGAGCACGGCATGCGCATGCTGGAGGTCGAGGTCTGCGGTCCGGGCTCCGGCCGCGAGTCCGCGCTGCGCGCCTTGCAGGCCGCCGGCTTCACCATTACATCCATCCGTGACGTGACCCCCATCCCGCACAATGGATGCCGCCCGCGCAAGAAGCGCCGCGTCTAAGGTCTGAAAATTATCTGCCGCAATGAGCGTCCTCGTGGCGCTCCTCTTCGGTTTCCAGATCGCCCGCCACGATTGGATGGTGGCGGGGACAAGGAAGGAAGACAAAAATGATCCAGAAAAATTGGCAGGAACTCATCAAGCCGAACAAGGTGGAGTTCTCCTCCAAGGGCAAGACGATGACGACGCTGGTGGCCGAGCCGCTGGAGCGTGGCTTCGGCCTCACCCTCGGCAACGCGCTGCGGCGCGTGCTGCTTTCGTCGCTCCGCGGCGCCGCCGTGACGGCGGTCCAGATCGACGGCGTGCTGCATGAATTCTCCTCGATCTCGGGCGTCCGCGAGGATGTGACCGACATCGTGCTCAACATCAAGGAAATCGCCATCAAGATGGAAGGCGACGGGCCGAAACGCATGGTCGTGCGCAAGCAGGGCCCGGGCGTCGTCACCGCCGGCGACATCCAGACGGTGGGCGATGTCGAGATCCTGAACCCCGACCACATCATCTGCACGCTCGACGAGGGTGCGGAGATCCGCATGGAATTCACCGTCGACAGCGGCAAGGGCTACGTGCCCGCCGAGCGCAACCGCGCCGAGGACGCGCCGATCGGCCTGATCCCCGTCGACAGCCTCTATTCGCCGGTCAAGAAGGTCTCCTACAAGGTCGAGAACACCCGCGAGGGGCAGGTTCTCGACTACGACAAGCTGACCATGACGATCGAGACCGACGGTTCGGTCACGGGCGAGGACGCGGTGGCGTTCGCCGCGCGCATCCTGCAGGACCAGCTCGCGCTGTTCGTCAATTTCGAGGAGCCGCACAAGGAACAGCCGCAGGAGCAGGTCACCGAGCTCGCGTTCAATCCGGCGCTGCTCAAGAAGGTCGACGAGCTCGAGCTTTCGGTGCGTTCGGCCAACTGCCTGAAGAACGACAACATCGTCTATATCGGCGACCTGATCCAGAAGACGGAAGCCGAGATGCTGCGCACGCCGAATTTCGGCCGCAAGTCGCTGAACGAGATCAAGGAAGTGCTCGCCGCCATGGGCCTGCATCTCGGCATGGAAGTGCCGGATTGGCCGCCGGAGAACATCGAAGATCTCGCCAAGCGCTACGAAGACCAATATTGAGTGCGTCGTTCGTTGGTCGTCGGTCGGGATACGACCGGCAGCCGACGACTGACGACCGACGAACGATAGGAGACCACCATGCGTCATGGACGTTCCGGCCGCCGGCTGAACCGCACCGTCAGCCATCGCAAGGCCCTGTTTTCCAACATGGCCGCCTCGCTCATCGAGCATGAGCAGATCACGACGACGCTTCCGAAAGCCAAGGAACTGCGCCCGATCGTGGAGAAGCTGGTCACGCTCGGCAAGCGCGGCGATCTGCACGCCCGTCGCCAGGCGATCGCGGCCATCGGCTCCGATGCGCTGGCGAAGCGCCTGTTCGAGACGATCGCGCCGCGCTATGCCTCGCGGAACGGCGGCTATCTGCGCATCATGAAGGCGGGCTTCCGTCACGGCGACAACGCCGCGATGGCGGTGATCGAGTTTGTCGACCGCGACACTTCGGCCAAGGGCGCGGCCGACCGTGCCCGCTCGGCGGCCGAGGAAACCGCGAACGAGGCCGAGGCGGCTTAAAAACCGTCAAGATGGATAGACGGATGTAAAGAGGGGCCTTCTCGGCCCCTTTTCGCGTTATGGGGCCGGTGCGAACCGTGAAGCCGTGATGAAGCGAATAGTCTGCCTGCTGTTGATTGCCATGTCCGCGACCATGCTGGCGGTGCGGGAGGGTGAAGCCGGGGAGATGAGAGGAATGAGTCTGCTCGAGAATGTCCGGACCGGAAACGTCGAAGCGGTGCGCTCGATGTTGGCCAGTGCCGAAACGGAGGTGCGTGATGGAGAGGGCCGCACGGCGCTGCTCCTCGCAACCCGTCAGGACCAGGTGGAGATCGCGCGGCTGCTGATCGAGGCGGGCGCCGACGTGAACGCGAAAGACACGATCCAGGATACGCCGTTCCTCTTCGCGGGGGCGGAGGGCCGCGATGCGATTCTTCGCCTGATCCTGGCGACGGGAAAGGCAAATCTGCGTGACACAAACCGCTATGGCGGGGTGGCGCTCATTCCCGCCGCCCATCACGGGCATCCGAGCACCGTGCGCATTCTTCTCGACACGGATATCGATATCGACCATGTCAACAATCTCGGCTGGACGGCATTGATCGAAGCGGTGATCCTGAGCGACGGCGGACCCGTACATCAGGAGATCGTCGGGCTTCTGGTGGATGCGGGGGCGGATCGGGAGATTGCCGACCGCGACGGCGTTACACCGTTGGAGCACGCGCGCCGGCGCGGCTTCAAGGAAATGGCGGAAAGAATCGCGGCCGGTCCGCGTTCTTGAACAGCTAAGGAAACATTTGAGAGCGGCTGTCGTTTCAGCCTTGCCATCTATTCTGCGCAATCGCCAAGAAGATGGCGCGGATATTGACTGAGAAAGGAGCTTTCCTGATGCGGATCGTGCGCTCATCTTTTGCTGCCGTCGCGATTGCGGTTCTGGTCGGCGTAGGCATCGTCACAGGCACGGCATTGGCCGACGACAGCGCGGGATCGACCGTCCAGGAGATGCTCAAGGGCCTGATCGGCAAAGGCGACGCCAAGCCCGGCACCGGAGCGGCCGCGCCGTCCGCCGAAGGCCAGGGAAGCGGCCAGACCCTGCGCCGCGTGCCCTTCGGACGCGATGAAATGGAGCTTTCCTTCGCGCCGCTCGTCAAACGCACCGCGCCCGCCGTCGTCAACGTCTATGCGTCGAGCAAGGTCCGCGTGCAGTCGCCCTTCATGGACGATCCGTTCTTCGGCCGTTTCTTCGGCCAGCAGATGCCGCCGCGCGTGCAGTCTTCGCTCGGTTCCGGCGTGATCGTCGACCCGTCGGGCATCATCGTCACCAACAACCACGTCATCAAGGGCGCCGATGAGGTGAAGGTCGCGCTTTCGGACGGGCGCGAATTCGAGAGCAGGATCGTGCTCAAGGACGACAAGGTCGATCTCGCGGTCCTCAAGATCAAGGCGCCGGACCCGCTGCCGACGATCCCCCTCGGCGATTCCGACGCGCTCGAGGTAGGCGACCTCGTGCTGGCCATGGGCAACCCGTTCGGCGTCGGCCAGACCACCACGAGCGGCATCGTCTCGGCGCTCGCGCGCACCCATATCGGCGTCTCCGACTACTCCTTCTTCATCCAGACGGATGCGGCGATCAACCCGGGCAATTCCGGCGGCGCGCTGATTGACATGAAGGGCGAACTGGTCGGCATCAACAGCGCCATCTACAGCAGGAGCGGCGGCTCGATCGGCATCGGCTTCGCCATCCCCTCCAACATGGTGCGCGCTTTCGTGCAGTCGGCGAAGAGCGGCGCCGACTATTTCGAGCGGCCTTACATAGGCGCCGAATTCCAGGAGGTGACGCAGCAGGTGGCCGACGCGCTCGGCATGGGCAACCCGTCCGGGGCGCTGGTGTCGTCCGTGACGAAGGACGGTCCGGCCGCGCAGGCCGGGCTCAAGCCCGGAGACGTGGTCACCGCCATGGACGGCGTCAAGATCGACGATCCGCAGGCGCTGAATTTCCGCCTCTCGACCCAGCCGATCGGCGGCACGTCGACTTTCGACGTCCTGCGTCAGGGCGAGAAGCAGCAGATCAAGGTGAAACTCGAACGCGCGCCGGAAGGCCAGTCTTCGAAGGAGATCACCATCGGCGGCCAGAGCCCGTTCACGGGGGCGAAAGTCGCGGCGCTGTCGCCGCGGTTGGCGCAGCGACTCGGCATGTCGACGGATGCGACCGGCGTGGTGATCGTCGATCTCGCCGGCAATTCGCCCGCGGAGAGCCTCGGCTTCCAGAAGGGCGACATCATCCGGGAGGTCAACGGCACGACGATCAAGAGCGCCGAGGATCTCGACAAGACGGCGGAGCGGAAGACGCGGCTGTGGCGATTCACCATCGATCGCGGCGGCCAGACCATACGCCAGATATTGCAGTTCTGAGGCGCGGATATCGATCCGCTCGATATGGCTGATCTCTTCGACCAAAATTCCCCGAGGCCCACCGAGCCCGGCCGGCCGCTCGCCGACAGGCTCCGGCCCATGCGGCTGGAGGATGTCGTCGGCCAGGAGCACCTGACCGGACCGGACGGCGCGCTGACGCGCCTGATAAGGTCCGGCTCACTGGGGTCGATGATCTTCTGGGGACCTCCCGGCACGGGCAAGACAACGGTGGCGCGGCTGCTCGCCGGCCAGACCGGGCTTGCCTTCGAACAGATATCGGCGATCTTCTCCGGTGTCGCCGACCTCAAGAAGGTATTCGAGGCTGCGAGGCTGCGGCGGGCCAATGGCCGCCAGACATTGCTCTTCGTCGACGAAATCCACCGCTTCAACCGCGCCCAGCAGGACAGCTTCCTGCCGGTGATGGAGGACGGCACGGTCGTCCTTGTCGGCGCCACGACGGAAAATCCGTCCTTCGAGCTCAATGCCGCGCTTCTGTCGCGGGCGCGCGTGCTCGTTTTCAACCCGCTCGACGAGGAAAGCATCGCGAGGCTTCTTTCCCGCGCGGAAGAGACAGAGGGCAGGGCGCTGCCGCTCGACGAGGAGGCGAGGGCGGTCCTGCTTCGGCTCGCGGATGGCGACGGCCGCGCCGCGCTGACGCTTGCCGAGGAGGTATGGCGCGCGGCAGGCGAGGGAGAGATATTCGACGCGGACGGGCTGATGCGCATCGTGCAGAGGCGGGCGCCGGTCTATGACAAAAGCCAGGACGGGCACTACAATCTGATCTCGGCGTTGCACAAGGCGGTGCGCGGCTCGGACCCGGACGCGGCGCTCTACTATTTGGCCCGGATGTTCGACGCCGGCGAGAACCCGCTCTATATCGGCCGCCGGCTGATGCGCATGGCGGCGGAGGATATCGGGCTTGCCGATCCGCAGGCGCTGGTCATCACCAACGCCGCAAAGGACGCCTACGATTATCTCGGCTCGCCCGAGGGTGAACTGGCGCTCGCCGAGGCCTGCATCTATCTGGCGACCGCGCCGAAATCGAATGCGGCCTATACGGCCTTTTCGGCGGCCACACGCGCCGCCAAGGAACACGGCTCGCTCATGCCGCCGAAGCATATCCTGAACGCGCCGACCAAACTGATGAAGGGCGAAGGCTACGGTTCCGGTTACCGCTACGACCATAACGAACCGGACGCCTTTTCCGGACAGGATTATTTTCCGGAGAAGTTGGGCCGGCAGAAATTCTACGAACCTGTCGACCGCGGTTTCGAACGCGAGATCCGCAAGCGGCTGGAATATTGGGAAAGGCTCAGGGCCGAAAGAGAAGGCAAGTAGCCGTACTGCATCCATATAAAAAGCGGCCCTGCGGCCGCTTTTTGTTTCTCGCGGATCGGCGTAGCGCCAAACCCTTATGCCGCTTCTTCCGTAAGAGGCCGGGTGATGCGGCGGACCTCCTCGTCCGTCAGCAAGCCGCCGGCGCGCAGCAGAGCGGCGAAACGACCGTTCCGCGCCGCCAGTTCGTTGAAGCTTCCGGCCTCCACCAGGCGCCCCTGGTCGAGGAAGATCACGAGATCGGCGTCGCGCACCGTCGACAGCCGGTGGGCGATGATGAAGGTCGTGCGGTTGCGCCGGATCTCGTCGATGGCGTTCTTCACGCGTTCCTCGGTTTCGACGTCGAGCGCGCTGGTCGCCTCGTCGAGCACCAGGATCGGCGCGTTCTTCAGGATGGCGCGCGCAATCGCGATGCGCTGGCGCTCGCCGCCCGAAAGCTGGGTGCCGCGCTCACCGACGACCGTATCGTAGCCACTGCTCTTGGCGAGGATGAAGTCATCGGCCGCGGCCGCGGCCGCGGCCGCGTGTACGTCCTGGTTCCCGGCATTCTCGTTGCCGACGCGGATGTTCGCCTCGATCGACCGGTTGAACATGCCGGCGTCCTGGAAGACCGTCGCGATCGCATGACGCAGCGACTTCTTGGTCACGGTACGGGTGTCGACACCGTCGATCAGGATGCGTCCCGATTTCGGCTCATAGACGCGCTGCAGGAGATTGATGAGCGTCGTCTTGCCGGAGCCGGTCGGACCGACGATGGCGACGGTCTGGCCGGGCTGCACGTCGAAACGGACGTTGTGGATGCCCTGGCCGGAGCTGGCGAATTCGTAGGAAACGTCCTCGAAACGCACATGGCCCTTGACGTTCGCGAGCTCGACCGTGCCGTCGTTCTCGTATTTCGTGTAATCGATCGCCTCGAGAGCGTAGAACTTCTCCAGCTTGGCGCGCGCCTCGAAAATCTGGTTCACGAAGGCGTTGATCTGGTCGAGCCGGCTGATCAGCAGGGTGGCGAATCCGGTGAAGGCAATGACGTCGCCGACCCTCATTTCGCCCCGCGTGACGAAGTAGGCGCCGAGCAGCAGCACCACCATCATGGAGATGGTCGACGCGACCTTGTTCATCGCGCTCGCCAGCGCCCACCAGTCGAGGACCGGATACTGGGCGTCCAGCAGCCGGCGCGCGAACTGTTCGAATGCCTGCTTTTCCTGCGCCACGCGATTGTAGCTCTGCAGGACGGCGATATTGCCGATCGCATCGCTGACATGGCCGAACACCGCGTTGTGGTGGGATTCCACCGCCGTCTGCCCCGCCTTCGTGCGGTACATCACGATGCGGCCGGTGATAAAGTAGAGGACGCCAAGGACCAGGAGCACGGCGGACAGCCGGACATCGAGGACAAGCGCAGTCGGGATCATGAAGAGGATGGCGACAGCCGTCGACAGGTGCTGGCGCATGAATTCGAGCCAGAGGCTGAAGAGCGCGTCCATGGCGCGCACGAGCGTATGCAGCACGTTGGACGTGCCGTTCGCCTGATGCCACGCAAGCGGCATGGTGATGATACGCTCGAAGGAATTGCCCATCACCTCCAGACGACGCCGGTGAGCGAGCCTGTCGGCGCCACGCGCCACGAGGACGAAAGCGAAGATGTTGAAGACGCCGAGCGCGGCCCACATCAGCAATGTCGGCGCGACCTGGCCATGCTCCGAAACGGTCTGGATCACCCGGCCGAACAGCACCGGTTCCGCCACGGTGACGAAAGCCAGGATGATGTTCGCCGAACAGATGAACAGTACCGGGCGCTTGGCTGGCGCCAGATAGCGCAACGCCTTCCAGTAGATTTCGACCAAAGACACTCGCCTACTCCCCGGCTGGCGGCAACATTTTGCGCCGGGAAATCCGAAGCACCGTCCGGAGCCGCGACGCAAGGGAAAAATGGCGATTGATGGCGTCCGTTCCATGGCGGAAGGAACAATAGTTGCGCGGTTGTTGTAACATTTCGTGATCAGCTAAGCTTTTGAGATAAAAGAAAAACTGCGCCTAAAAGCGCCCCGGAAGGAAGGCCTAACAAGGGCTTGGCGTCCGGCATGCCTGCACCGCCTAGCGCTAGCGTCCATCGCCTGCCTCTGCCTGTCATTGTCGGAGATCGCCCCTGATGAGAAATGACTGCCCGTTCCGTGAAATGCAGGGAGGCCCATTCCGTTGCGTAAGTTTTTGCAAGGCAGCCATGCAATTTTGCCGGATGGGATCGACACGCGGTGGTCCGGAGCAAGTGCCGACCTGTGGCTCGCTTCCGGCATGACGCAGTGCTAAGGCGGGCATGGAAAGGACTGGCTTTCGATGAATGGTGTAGAGCAGATGACGGTCGAGCCGGGCGAAGCGGGCATGCGGCTCGACCGCTGGTTCAAGGCGCATTATCCGGGGCTCGGGTTTGGCCATCTGCAGAAGCTGCTGCGCTCCGGCCAGGTGCGCATCGACGGCAAGCGCGCGAAATCCGACACGCGCGTCGAGCCCGGCCAGATGATCCGCGTCCCGCCTCTCGACGTGGACCGCAAGGACGCGGCGGGGCTCACGGCCAAAACCATGCGCGGCCGCGACGATGGCGACGTGCTCGCCAAGATGCTGCTTTTCGAGGACGACAAGCTGTTCGTGTTCAACAAGCCGGCGGGACTTGCCGTGCAGGGCGGCTCCGGCGTGACGCGGCATGTCGACGACATGCTCGAAGCGTGGCGCAGCAGGAAGGGCGAGAAGCCGCGTCTCGTCCACAGGCTCGACCGCGACACGTCCGGCGTGCTGGTCGTCGCCCGCACCCGGCTTGCCGCCATGAACCTCGCCAAGGCCTTTCGCGAGCGCGAAACCAAGAAGATCTACTGGGCGCTGGTGAAGGGCGTTCCGAAGAAGCGGGAGGGCCGGATATCCTCCTGGCTGGTCAAGGAGCCCGGTCCGGACGGCGACCGCATGCGCATCGCGAAGCATGGCGAACCGGGCGCCGACCATGCGGTTTCCAACTACCGCGTGGTCGAGCAGGCCGGGACGGCGCTGACCTGGCTCGAAATGGAGCCCTATACCGGCCGCACCCACCAGCTTCGCGTTCACGCCGCGAGCATCGGCTGCCCGATCATCGGCGATCCGAAATATTTCGAGGCCGATCAGAACTGGGAGTTCCCCGGCGGTATCCAGAACCGGCTGCACCTCCATGCCCGCCGCATCGTCGTCCCGCATCCGGACGGCGGCGGGGTGGTGGACGTGACCGCGCCGCTCCCGCCGCACATGGTGCAGAGCTGGAACCTGCTCGGCTTCGACGAGGCTGACGGCGAGAGCGAAAGCTGAACCGCCGGCGCCGCGCTCCTATATGACGGCGAAGAAGGCATAGCGAATTCCTGGAGGCCGATCCCAAGATGCGCGATCTGTTGAACGATCTGGAAGCGGGAAAGTATCTTTCCGACGCCGATCCCATGAAGCGGGCGCGCAACCAGATGAGGACGGCGCTGCCGAAGCGCTTCTACGAGACCGTGACCACGGCGGAAGAAGAGGGAGGACATGTCGTCCACCTCGACGGCCGGCCGGTGCGTACGCCCGCCGGCGCGGTGCTGGTGCTGCCGACGGCGGCCGCGGCGAGGCTGGTCGCCGATGAATATGCGGCGCAGGAAGACCATATCGTTCCGCTGACGATGCCGGTCACCCGGCTCGCGAACACGGCCTTCGACGGCGTCTCCTCCGCGGCGGACGCGGTGTTGGAGGACATACTGAAATATTCGACCAGCGACCTCCTTTGCTACCGCGCGGATTCTCCGGAGGCGCTGGTCGAGCGTCAATCGGAGGCATGGGACCCGGTGCTCGACTGGGCGCGGTCCGAATTGGGTGCGCGTTTCGCGCTCGCCGAAGGCGTCATGCATGTCGAACAGCCGCGCGAGACGATCGGCGCGGTCGCCGTCCATCTGCGCAAGCGGGCGGAGCCTTTCCGGCTTGCCGCCATGCATCTGATGACGTCGCTTACCGGCTCGGCGCTTCTGGCGCTTGCGGTGGAGGCGCATGCGATCGAAGCGGAGACGGCCTGGGCCGCCGCCCATATCGACGAGGACTGGAACGTCGAGCATTGGGGAGAGGATTCCGAGGCCGCGAAACGCCGGGCCGGCCGCAAGCGCGACATGATGGCGGCGGTGGCGCTGCTCGATGCGCTCGGTTCCTGATACATTTGCTGCATCTTTCGCGCGCCCTGGCCTGCGACGTCGCAACCTTGAAAAAATCGCGGGGGAGGCGCACCTTGTGACAATGCCGGGGAGGGCGTGGTCGGGCATTCGAGGAGGACGCTGATGACCGTTAGATCCATCCTGGAGGAAAAAGGCCGCGACGTTTTCACCATCGGGCCGGACGAGACGTTGGCCGCCGCCATCCGGCTGCTCGCTGAAAAGCGCATCGGCGCCGTTGTCGTCCTGAGGCCGGACGGCGGCGTGGGAGGCATCCTCTCCGAGCGGGACGTCGTGCGCGCCCTGGCCGAAGGGGGAGCCGATGCGCTCGGCCGGAAGGTCAGTTCGATCATGACCGCCAAGGTGACCGTCTGCCACGAAGGCAACACGGTCAACGACGTGATGGAAGTGATGACGCGGGTCCGCTTCCGCCACCTGCCTGTGGAAAAGGACGGCAAGCTCGTCGGTCTCGTGTCGATCGGCGACGTGGTCAAGCGCCGCATCGAGGATGTCGAGCGCGAGGCGGAGGACATCAAGGCCTACATCGCCACGGCCTAGGCTCCATGCCCTGGAGAGGGGCGAAAATCCGCCCCTTTCTCTTTGGTCTCCGGCCGAGCGGATCGGTATCGCGTTGCGAGCGATCGCCGCCGGCCGCATCAAATTCGCGTTTTGAAGCCGGTGGAAGGTACCCTCTCGTTGACTTGATATAAGGATTTCTTTATATCGTTATCTGGTTATCGGCGAACCGAGGCGTATCCCATGAACAATCCGATCGACGCGCTCCTGGCGGAGAAGGGCGTGCTGCTCGCCGACGGGGCGACCGGCACCAATCTGTTTGCCATGGGTCTCGAATCCGGCGAGGCGCCGGAACTCTGGAACGAGACGCATCCCGAACGCGTGCGCGCGCTGCACCAGGGCTTCGTCGACGCCGGCGCCGACATCATTCTCACCAACTCTTTCGGCGGCACGCGTTATCGGCTGAAGCTCCACAATGCCGAGGACCGCGTCCATGAACTCAACCGCAAGGCCGCCGAACTCGCGCGCGAGGTGGTTGCGGGCGCCGGCCGCCGCGTCATCGTCGCCGGCTCGGTCGGTCCGACCGGCGCCCTGTTGCAGCCGCTCGGGGAACTGACTTTCGAAGACGCGGTGGAAGCCTTCGCCGAGCAGATTGCCGGATTGAAGGAAGGCGGCGCCGAGGTCGCGTGGATCGAGACCATGTCGGCGCCGGAAGAAATCCGGGCGGCCGCCGAAGCCGCGATCCGCGTCGGCCTGCCCTATACCTATACCGGTTCCTTCGACACGGCCGGCCGGACCATGATGGGGCTGGCGCCGGCCGATATATACGGCGTGTCGGAGGGCCTCGCGGAGAAGCCGGTTGCCGTCGGCGCGAATTGCGGCGTCGGCGCGGCCGATATCCTCGCCTCGCTCCTCGACATGACCGAAAGCCGGCCCGACGTCACGGCCATCGTCAAGGGCAATTGCGGCATCCCGGAATTCCGCGGCGCGGAGATCCATTATTCGGGCACGCCCGAACTGATGGCCGACTATGTGCGCCTGGCGGTCGATGGCGGCGCCAGGATCATCGGCGGCTGCTGCGGCACATCCTTCGCACATCTGAAGGCAATGCGGGCCGCTCTGGACGGTCACAGCAAGGCGGCGCGGCCGACGGTCGCCGATGTCGTCTCCCGCATCGGTCCGTTGCGCAACAAGCCCGCCAACCAGAGCGGCGCGGGCAGCGAAGGCGGACGCCGGGAACGCCGCCGCGCCCGCGCCTGATCGGCCGGCCGGCTATCTTGGCCGCTTCCGCTACCCGTGTAGCTTGATGGTGATCTCCGCGAGGCGCTTGCCCTGGAACGTCGCGCCCTCGAGTTCCTGCGCCGATGGCTGGCGCGATCCGTCGCTGCCCGCCGTGGTTGTCATGCCATAGGGCGAACCGCCGCGCACGACATCGACGCCGGACTGGCCCTGATAGGCGTAGGAAAGCGGCACGATGATGAGCCCATGGTGCTGGAGCGATGCCTGCATCGACAGGATGGCAAGTTCCTGGCCGCCATGCTGCGTCGCGGTCGAGGACATGACGGTCGCGACCTTGTTCACGAGCGCGCCCTTGGCCCAGAGGGGGCCGGTCTGGTCGAGGAAATTCTTGATCTGCGCGGCCATGCCGCCGAAGCGGGTCGAGACGCCGAAGATGAAACCGTCATAGTCTGCCAGTTCCAGCGGCTTGGCGACCGGCGCCTCCTGGTCGAGCTTGTAGTGGGCGGCCTTGGCGACCTCCTCCGGCACAAGCTCGGCCACGCGCTTCAGCGTGACTTCCGCACCGGCTTCGCGCGCGCCCTCTGCGGCTGCCTTCGCCATCTTCTCCATGTGTCCGAAGCTCGAATAGTAGAGCACCAGTATCTTCGCCATTTCCAACTCCTTCGGTAGATCCTTGGCTGCCGTCTCGGTTCGCGCGCAACCTAGCCATTACGCCGCCGGTTGGAATAACGTCTGTTCCTGACAGTCCGTTCACCGATTGCCGAACGAATTGGGGAGAGGCACGTGCTGAATACCTATAGCGGAAGCTGCCATTGCGGCGCGGTGCGCTTCGAGGCGGATATCGATATCGCCGCCGGCACCACGAAGTGCAATTGCTCGATCTGCAGGAAGATGCGCCTGTGGTCCGCCAAGGTCGATCCGGAAGCGTTCCGCCTCAATGCCGGCGAGACGGAACTGACCGATTTCCGGGGCGGCAATCCGGTCGCCCATCATCTTTTCTGCCGCCGTTGCGGCATCCACCCGTTCGAATGGGTCGACGTGCCGAACATGACGGGAGCAAAATACTACAACGTCAACGTCGCCTGTCTCGACGGGATCGACATCGATGAACTGATGGCTGTGCCGGTTGCCTATTGCGACGGGGCAAACGACGATTGGGGGGCGACGCCGGCCGAGACGCGCCACCTTTGAGGCTCCAATAGCCTGCCAGAACCCTTCAGGGTTGGATGGAAGGCGCTAGTGGCGGGTGTTGCCGAGCATCAGGTCCATGTTCTGGACCGCCGCGCCCGAAGCGCCTTTGCCGAGATTGTCGAGCAGGGCAACCAGGTTGACCTGTCCCTGACCGGGAGCGCCGAACGCATGGAGGCGCATCCGGTCGGTCCCGTTCAGCTCGGTCGGATCGAGCCGGGGCAGCCTGGCGCTGGCCTCGAGCGGAACGACCTCGATGATCCCCTGGTCCGCATAATGTTTAGCGAGCACGCCGTGGATATCTTCCAGGGAAGGGGAGCCGTTCAGGTCCGCCAGATAGAGGGGAACCTGCACGATCATGCCCTGCGCGAAGCGGCCGACGCTCGGCGCGAAGATCGGCTTGCGCTCCAGCAGGCCATGCACCTGCATCTCCGGCACATGCTTGTGCTGCAGCGTCAGCCCGTAGAGGAAATGCGGAGCGGCGATGTGCTCCGGATTGTCCGGGTCTTCCATCTGCGCGATGAGCTGCCTGCCGCCGCCCGTATAGCCGGAGACGGCATTGACCGTGACCGGATAACCGGACGGCAGGATCCCCGCCTCGACCAGGGGGCGGATCAGCGATATCGCCCCGGTCGGATAGCAGCCGGGATTGGCCACCAGCCGCGCCTCGGCGATGCGCTCCGGCTGCCCGTCCGTCATCTCGGCGAAGCCGTAGGCCCAGTCCGGATGGATGCGATGCGCGGTCGACGTATCGATCACCCGCGTCGAATTGTTGCCGTCGAGCAGCGCGACGGCCTCGCGCGCCGCGGCGTCCGGCAGGCACAGGATCGCGACGTCAGCCTGGCGCAGGAAATCGGCGCGGGCGGCGGCGTCCTTGCGGCGCGCTTCGGGAATGGAGAGAATTTCGAGATCGCGGCGATCGGCCAGCCGCGCCCGGATCTGCAGTCCGGTGGTGCCGTGTTCGCCGTCGATGAAGATTTTCGGTGTCATGACCGTCGCTCGCTCGAATGGAGAGAGCACATAGGGCAGATGCGGCGCCGATGCAATCAGGAGGCATAGCCTCGCTTGAGCAGCATTCCGGCCGCCCGCTGGAACTCATCCGCCGTCGGCATGGCGAAATCGAGCGCCTCGGCATAGCGCGCAATGATGTTGAACACCGCCGCGACCGCGATCGCGTCTTCGAGGGCGTCGGCGTCGACACCCGCATCCAGCACCGCGCCTGCATCGGCGGCCGTCAACTCATCCGGATGCAGCGTCATTTTCTCAAGGAACGCCAGCGTCGCCTCGAGCCGGCCGGACGGGGCCCCGGCGCGGAAATCATCGAGGGTCGCGTCGACGACCGACCGGTCCATGGCCTTGGCCGCGACCGCGCCGTGTGCGCCTATGCAAAAGGGGCTGGCGTTCCACTTGGCGACCATCGCGGCCATCAATTCCCGCTCGCCGACGCTCCATTTGCTTGGACCGCGCATCGCCGCCTGGGTCCAGGTGCCGAGCGGACGGCCGAAATCCCTGTGATAGAAGGCGACGCGGGCGGCGTCCGGCAACCGCATACGCGACACCAGCGAAATGAATCCGATGAGCAGGCGATTGGCGAGCCCATCGCCCCGGTCAATCTCGGCCAGACGCATCCGTGGCCTCCTCCAGCGCCTTCATGGCGCTCCTGAAACGCAGCAGCCCGGCACCGGCCGCGGCGGTGAGGACGATCTCGAACGCGGCCTTTTCGCTTCCGGCCGCTTGCACGACCCGACCGAGCTGATCGTCGGTGACATGCGAGGCCGATTGCCCGATCTGGCGGGCAAGATCGTCATAGGGCTGATTGATCGGCGGACCGCCTCCGGCCCGTTCAAACGATTTCCGGCGCAGGGCCGGCGGCGTTTTCCCGGCCCCGTCGAGGATACGGCTCTCCAGGGCCGCGGCGAGGGCGCGATGATCCAGTTCGGTTCCCGGCATGGGGACTTCCTTCTGGCAGGAGTGTATCGGGCAGCCCAGACTTGAGCCGCTTCGCGCCATGGTCAAGGCGTGCGGCACTCACTCCTGCCAACTCGGGTCGACCGGCGATGCAAGCGGGTGCGTTCGCCGCTCAGCTTTGGCTGTTGGCGATGCTCCTTGCCTTGCGTTCGGCCAGCAGCCCGAAATAATGCATGGCGACGCTGGCGCCGGCGATGGCCGTGATGTCGGCGTGGTCATAGGCCGGCGCGACTTCCACCACGTCGGCGCCCACCATGTCGATATCGCTCAGGCCCCGCAGCACCGAAAGCATCTTGGCGGAAGACGGGCCGCCGGCGACCGGGGTTCCGGTGCCGGGCGCAAAGGCCGGATCGAGGCAATCGATGTCGAAGGTGATGTAGGCCTTGCGGCCGGCCGTTCGCTCGCGGATAGCATAGACGATGTCCGAAACCCGCATCTCCTCCAGTTCGTGGCCGTAGAGGATGCGGATGCCGAAATCCTCGGGCGCATGGGTGCGGACGCCGATCTGGATCGACCATTCCGGATCGATGACGCCGTCACGCACCGCGCGCGCCACGAAGGAGCCGTGATCGATGCGCCGGCCGTCGTCGAACCATGTGTCCTGATGCGCGTCGAACTGGATGAGCGCCAGCGGTCCGTGGATCGCGGCATGCGCCTTCAGCAGCGGCCAGGTGACGAAATGGTCGCCGCCCAGTGAAACGAGCGTGGCGCCGGAACGGAGTATCCTTGCCGCTTCGCGTTCGATCGTCGCCGGCGTCTTCTGGTGGTTGCCGTAGTCGAGCCGACAGTCGCCATAGTCGATCACTGCGAGCTCGGCGAAAAGATCGCGATGAAAGGGATATTGCGGGTCGTTGTCGAAGATCGCCGAGGCGCGGCGGATCGCCTGCGGCCCGAAGCGGGCTCCGGGACGGTTGGACACCGCCGCGTCGAAGGGAATGCCCCACAGGACCGCGTCGGCACCGGCGAGCCGTTTGGAATATTTGCGCCGCATGAAGGAGAGCGCTCCGGCATAGGTCGGGTCGCTTGCCGGCCCGGTCAGGCCGGGCGCGGTGAAGGCGTGGTCGATCGACGTGGAAGGCATCAGCGGTTCCCCTCGGTCGTGACGTGCGCATGACCTAAACGCCTGGCGCGGAAATTGCCACTCGAAAAGGGAAGGCCGGATAGCCGGCCCGATCGGTCCCGAAACGAAACACCGGTTGCACCGGCACGGGACAAGGGGCGGATCGAACGAGCATCCCGTCCGGACTTGGGGCGCCGCGAAACCGTTTATGCGTACGCGGCTGGGCGCCGGACAGGAAGAAGCCCGCGAAGAGCGATCTTCGCGGGCTTCGCCTGCTGCCAAAGGGCGTCAGGAGCGAGCCGGCCCCGATGTTCTCCCGCCTGGAAGAACATCGTAACGCTGTCTGCAACGCAGGCATCGATCTGGAACACCAATGAATCGGAAGCGGCCGTCGGGCAGCGCCGGCAAGCACGTTCTCCTCGTGGCGACGACGAGCCTCGGGTTCGTCGTCGTCCAGCTCGACGTGTCGATCGTGAACGTGGCGCTTGCCCGGATCGGCGCTGCCTTGTCCACCGGGGTAGGCGGGCTGCAGTGGGTCGTCGACGCCTATACGCTTGCCTTCGCTTCGTTTCTCCTTCTTGGCGGCGCCCTTGGGGATCGTGCCGGCGCAAGGAGGGTGTTCGCCAGCGGCATGGCCATTTTCAGCGCGGCGTCCCTTGGATGCGGTCTGGCGCCCGGACTTGGGCTCCTGGTTGCGGCGCGAGCGCTCCAGGGCTTCGGAGCCGCGCTGCTCATGCCGTGTTCGTTGGCGCTCCTCAATCACGGCTGCGCCCAAAACCAGCCGTTGAGGGCGCGGGCGATCGGCTTGTGGACGGCCTCCGGCGGCGCTGCGCTGGCCGCCGGACCCATCGTAGGCGGTTTCATGGTCGCCAGGCTTGGATGGGCCAGCATCTTCCTGGTCAATGTACCGATCGGCATTCTCGCCATATGGCTGGTCTTCCGCTTCGTCGACGAGACGCCGCGGGTGGCCGATCCGCGACCATTCGATTGGGGCGGCCAGGCATGCGCGGCCGTGGTGCTGTTTACCTTGACGGGCGCGTTCATCGAAGCGGGATCGCGGGGCTGGCGTGCGCCCGTTGTCACGGCGGGTTTCGTGCTGGCCGTCCTCGCGGCCGCGGCATTCCTGCGCATCGAACGGCGGTCTTCGGCGCCGATGCTTCCGCCCAGGCTGTTTGCCCGGCCGACGGTTGTCGCCGCCAACCTGATGGGCTTCGCGGTCAACCTTGCCCTCTACGGCACGATCTTCAGCCTGAGCTTCTATTTTCAGCAGGCCAAGGGTTATTCGCCCGAGACGACAGGCCTGGCGTTCCTTCCGCTCATGGCCGTCTTGACGGTCGTCAACGTGCTGGCGGGCCGCGCGGCGGGTCGCTACGGTGTCCGCTGGCCGATGGCCGGAGGTTGCGCATTCGGCGCGGTGGGCTTTCTTCTGCTGACGTCGATCGGAGCGGACACGTCCTATCTCTCGGTGATCACGCGGCTGCTCTTCCTGCCGATCGGCATCGGTATGGCCGTGCCGGCCATGACGACCGCGCTTCTTTCCAGCGTGCCCAAGGATATCGGCGGAACGGCGTCCGGGGTGCTTAATACGATTCGGCAGGCGGCCGGCGCGATCGGCGTCGCCGTCTTCGGATCGCTGATGTCGATGGGCATCGTCGCGGGAATGCGCGTGGCCTTCATCGGCTCGGCCGCGCTGGTCGCATGCGCCGCGCTTACCGTGCTGCTGCTGGTCCCCGGCGATGCCGGCAAGCGGCAAGAAGGCACCTGAAGCAGGAGGCCACAAACGAAAGGCCGCACAGGGCGGCCTTTCGAAGTTCGCCGCGCTCTGGAGAACGCGGTGCGGAAGCTCCTAGCGCTTGGAGAACTGGAAGCTGCGGCGGGCCTTCGCCTTGCCGTACTTCTTGCGCTCGACCACGCGGCTGTCGCGGGTGAGGAACCCGCCTTTCTTGAGCACCGTGCGCAGGCCGGGCTCGTAATAGGTCAGCGCCTTGGAGATGCCGTGACGAACGGCGCCGGCCTGGCCGGAAAGCCCGCCGCCGGCGACGGTGGCGACGATGTCATACTGGCCGTCGCGGTTGGCGGCGACGATCGGCTGGCGCAGCACCATCTGCAGGACCGGCCGCGCGAAATAGGCGACGAATTCCTTGTCGTTGACGGTGATCTTGCCGCTGCCCGGCTTCAGCCAGACACGGGCGATGGCGTCCTTGCGCTTGCCGGTGGCATAGGCGCGGCCCGATTTGTCGAGCTTCTGGACATGGACGGGAGCGGCTTGTTCGGTCTGGCCGGTCGCGGCGCCGAGTTCTTGCAGGGAGGAAAGGTCGGCCATTACTGGACCCTCTTGTTCTTGCTGTTCAGGCTCGCCACGTCGAGCTTCTCGGGCTGCTGCGCCTCGTGCGGGTGATCGGTGCCGGCATAGACGCGCAGGTTCTTCATCTGGCGACGGCCGAGCGGACCGCGCGGGATCATGCGCTCCACCGCCTTCTCGACGACGCGCTCGGGGAAGCGGCCCTCGAGGATGTCGCGCGCGGTGCGCTCCTTGATGCCGCCCGGATGGCCAGTGTGCCAATAATACTTCTTCTCGGCATACTTCTTGCCGGTAAGCGCGACTTTCTCGGCATTGATGACGATGACATTGTCGCCGTCATCGACATGCGGCGTGAAGGTCGGCTTGTGCTTGCCGCGCAGGCGGTTGGCGACGATGGAGGCCAGGCGGCCGACGACGAGGCCTTCCGCGTCGATCAGCACCCACTTCTTCGTCACCTCCGCAGGCTTCTGCGAAAAGGTTTTCATCTCGTTTTCTCTCACTTTGACCTTCCCTGACGGATCGAAGGAAGGCGTTTCTTGTTGCTTCGATTGCCGCCCATGGCGACAAAATCAAACAGCGGCCCCGAAGGACCGCAGTTCGACGCGGCTTATAGGGCCGGGCGCGAATGGCGTCAAGGGAGGGAATCCGAGCTATGGTCGGAAAAGATCATTGGAAACAGATATTTACATTTGAGGTATTATTTTACCGCAATCGATTTCGGCGGGATTGAATACGTTCCCGTGGCATGGGCCACGATTTCCCCGTCGGGACCGGCCGTCATCTCGATGTCGTAGACCATCAGGCTGCGGCCGAGCTTCAGGATGCGGCAGCGGCCGTCGACCGGGCCTGGACCGGCCTTGCGCATGAAATTGATCGAGATGTTCGTCGTCACGGAGAGTGCGTCCGGCCCGGCATGGGAGAGGACGCAGGCGTAGCCGCCGAGATCGGCGAGCGCGAAGAGCGCCACGCCCGACACGGTGTCGCCGGGCCTCAGATGCTCGTAGCCGGCATTGAGGCGGATGGTGCAGCCACCCGGAAATACCTCGGTCACCACATAGTCCTGCCGATCCCGGTTGAGCTGGGGGAAGACCTTGGCGAGGAGCCCGTTCAATTCCCCGGCGCCCATCATCGGCTTCAACGGCTTGTTCATGCGTCCCTCCTTTGCCGGATGGTCCGAGGCTTTCATGCTTCCTTTCGGATGCCGGTGCCATTACCTATGAGTTCGGTAGCCGCACCGATAGTCCGGTACCGCGAATGCCCGGAGAAAGACAATGGCCGAAGTCCTGCAGCTGAAGCGCGAGGAGCCGCAAGGCCCGGTACTGTCGCGACAGGACAACGGAATCCTGGTGCTCACGCTCGCCAATCCGCCGGCCAACGCCCTTTCCATGGCGACGATGGGGGTGCTTCAGGACGAACTCGACCGTGCCCGGAACGACGCTGCCGTCCGCGTCGTGGTGATCGCGGCCGCCGGCAAGCTCTTCTGCGCCGGTCACGATCTCAAGGAGATGACGCTTCACCGCGCCGATGCCGACAGGGGCAGGGCCTATTTCGAGGAGACCTTCGCCACCTGCTCGCGCCTGATGCAGTCGATCGTCTCCTTGCCGAAGCCGGTGATTGCCGCGGTCGACGGCATCGCCACCGCCGCCGGTTGCCAGTTGGTCGCCTGCTGCGATCTCGCGATCGCGACCGATCGGGCGACGTTCGGCGTCAACGGCATCGATGTCGGGCTCTTCTGCACCACTCCTTCCGTGGCGCTGTCGCGCAACATCTCGCGGAAGCATGCGATGGAAATGCTGCTCACCGGCGAGATGATAGACGCCAAGACGGCGCGCGATTTCGGGCTGGTGAACCGCGTCGTCCCGCCGGAATACCTCAACCAGATCGTGAATAAATACGCGGAAACCATTGCCGCGAAATCGCCGACGGCAGTCCGCATGGGCAAGAAGGGCTTTTACGAACAGGCCGGCCTCGGTCTTGCCGAAGCCTATGCCAGCGCCTCGCGCGTCATGGTCGAGAACATGCTGGCGCGCGACGCCGAGGAGGGCATCGCCGCCTTCATCGGCAAGCGGAAGCCGCAATGGACCGGCGAATGACGATCGGCGACTGATGGAATCCCGCGTATCGATCATCACCATCGCGGTGGACGATCTCGACCGCATGGCCACCTTTTATCAAGCAATGGGGCTGAAGCGGCATCGCATCGACGACGGCGTCGCCTTCTTCCAGATGGGCGGCGCCATTCTGGCGCTTTTCCCGCGAGAAGTCGCGGAGCCCGATGCGGGAATCAAGTTCGGAAAAGGACCTTCGCGCGTCTATCTGGCTTACAATACCCGCTCCGACGCCGAAGTGGATGAAGTTCTTGCCGAAGCCAAGCGTTCCGGCGGGCGCATCGTCAAGCCGGCGGGCCGTGCCTTCTGGGGCGGCTGGTACGGTTATTTCGCCGATCCCGAGGGGAACCTGTGGGAAGTCGCGCATAATCCCGAGTTTCCCATTGACGAGACAGGCAATATCAGGCTTCCGGCATGAACCACGACACCTATTCCCAGGACTACATCTCCGGCATCCTCAACAGCGTCAGGACCATCGCTATGGTCGGCGCTTCGGCCAACGACGTCAGGCCGAGCTTCTTCGTGCTCAAATACCTGATCGCGAAGGGATTCACGGTCTATCCCGTCAATCCGGGGCAGGCGGGGAAGGAAATCCTCGGCCAGCGCGTCTACGCGCGCCTTTCCGATATTCCCCATCCGATCGACATGGTCGACATCTTCCGGGCGTCGGATGCCGTGCCGGCGATCGTGGACGAGGCGCTGACGCTCGATCCGCTGCCCAAGGTGATCTGGATGCAGCTCGGCGTGCGCAACGAGGAGGCGGCTGCGAAAGCGGAAGCGGCCGGCCTCAAGGTCGTCATGAACCGCTGCCCCAAGATCGAGTATGGCAAGCTGTCGGGCGAGATCGGCTGGAACGGCGTCCATTCCGGCGTCATTTCCTCGAAAAAGCCGATCCTGCGCGGCGGCTTCCAGAGCTTCGGGATCCGGCCGAAATAGCATGACCGTGCGCCGGGATGGGCGAAAACATGCGGCCGGCGGCGTTCCCGCGCCGCTTGGGGGAATAATCTTCTTTGCTTTTGGTCCGACGCTTTGCGAAGAATGCGGCGGATCAATCCACTCGCGCCATCCGATTTTCAAGGAGGAGTTTCCATGAGCCAGCGCACGCCGGGCTTCAACACCCTTTCCGTCCATGCCGGCGCCAAGCCGGATCCGGCGACCGGCGCGCGCGCCGTGCCGATCTACCAGACCACGTCGTTCGTCTTCGAGAATGCCGACCATGCCGCGGCGCTGTTCGGGCTGAAGGCGTTCGGCAATATCTACACGCGCATCATGAACCCGACACAGGCGGTGCTCGAGGAGCGCATCGCGGCGCTAGAAGGCGGCACCGCGGCGCTCTGCACGGCTTCCGGCCAGGCCGCGCACCTGCTCGTCTTCCATACGCTCATGAAGTCCGGCGACAATTTCGTCGCGGCGCGCAAGCTTTACGGCGGCACGATCAACCAGTTCGGCCAGGCCTTCCAGAATTTCGGCTGGGAGGTGCGCTGGGCCGACGTGGATGATCCGGAGAGCTTCGAGAAGCTGATCGACGACAGGACCAAGGCGCTGCACATCGAGAGCCTCGCCAATCCGGGCGGACAGTTCGTCGATATCGAGAAGATCGCCGCCGTCGCGCGCCAGCACGGCCTGCCGCTGGTCGTCGACAACACGCTGGCGAGCCCCTATCTCGTGCGGCCGATCGAGTATGGCGCCGATATCGTCGTCCATGCGCTGACCAAGTTCATCGGCGGCCACGGCAATTCCATCGGCGGCATCATCGTCGACGCCGGCACCTTCGACTGGTCGAAATCGGGCAAATATCCGATGCTGTCGGAGCCGCGCGCCGACTACGGCGGCATGGTGCTGCACGAAACCTTCGGCAATTTCGCTTTCGCCATCGCCGCGCGCGTTCTCGGCCTGCGCGACCTCGGCCCGGCGATCTCGCCCTTCAACGCCTTCCTGATCCTGACCGGGTCCGAGACCCTGCCGCTCAGGATGCAGCGGCATTCGGACAACGCGCTGAAGGTGGCCGAATGGCTGTCGAAGCAGCCGCAGGTCAAATGGGTGTCCTATCCCGGCCTGCCGTCGGACCCGAACCACGCGCTGCAGCAGAAATATTCGCCGAAGGGCGCAGGCTCGGTGTTCACCTTCGGGCTGAAGGGCGGTTACGAGGCGGGTGTAAAGGTGGTCGAGGGCGTGGAGCTTTTCTCGCACCTCGCCAATATCGGCGATACCAAATCGCTGATCATCCATCCGGCCTCGACCACGCACCGGCAGCTCTCGGACGAGCAGAAGGTGGCGGCCGGCGCGGGACCGGACGTGGTCCGGCTCTCCATCGGTATCGAGGACCCGGAAGACATCATCGCCGACCTGGAGCAGGCGCTGAAGGCCGCGGGGTGAGATGATGAAACGAAGCAGACCATTGGGAGAAATTTAACGTTGCGTATTTACATTGCCCACACATTACCCTATTTCGCAATCATACGTTATCCACCACCCTCTGCGAGAGGGTAAACTGTTGCGGTGGAAGGAGTTGACCGATGTCTGCCTTGAAGAAGACTCGCACCATCAATCTCAGGATAGAACCGGAGGCGCATGATCTTATCGCGCGCGCGGCCGATGTATGCGGAAAGAGTATCACAGCCTTCATGACAGAGGCATCCGTCTATTCGGCGCAGGAAGAGCTGCTGGACCAGCGGTTCATCGGCGTTTCCGCCGAGGTTTTCGATGCAGTCAACGAAAAGCTGACTGCGCCGGGTGTGGCGCGCGACCAGTTGGTCAGGCTGTTCGAAAGCAAGCTTGACTGGATGGACTGACGCTTGTACCGGAAGCCCGCCCCGATTTCGGAGCAACATGTCGTCGCGGGCTTCGATTCCGGAAAGCCGTCTCTGGACGATTGGCTCAGAGATATGGCCCTGTACAATCAGGCACAGGGCTATTCCCGGACTTTCGTGATAGCCGACGAGCGCTACAACGTCGTCGGCTATCACGCCATATGTGCCGGAATGATTCACCGCAACGATGTTTCCCGATCCGTGAAAGGGTCGCAGGCGCCCTACGAATTACCGGTGGCGGTGCTTGCTCGACTGGCCGTCACCCGCGAGCACCAGGGGAGAGGCCTAGGGCCCGCCCTGCTGCGGAATGCACTCATGAGTGTCGTCTCGGCGGCGCAACTCGTCGCGTTCCGCGCTGTCGTCGTCCACGCCATCGATGACGATGCGATGAACTTCTACACCAAGTATCACTTTCAGCACACCAAGGGCATGGAACGGCGCCTGATCCTCCCGACGCGAGACATCATCGCCTCACTTGCGCAAGTTACCGGATAGAATTCTTGCGCCTCTCGCCCCGGCTCACCACTCGGCCTTGAGGCTTTCCAGCCCATGGAAATGATAGGTGTCGCGGTAGCGCGGCGCCTCGGTGAACCTCAACCCCGGCAGCCGGTCGAAAAGCACCTTCAGCGCCACCTGCAGTTCGAGCCTGGCGAGCGGCGCGCCGATGCAGAAATGGATGCCGCCACCGAAGGTGACGTTCTTCTGGTCGGCGCGTGAGGGATCGAAGCTGTCGGGCGAGGCGAAGGCCTCCGGGTCGCGGTTGGCCGCGCCGAGGATGAGGCCGACCTGCTCGCCGGCCTTGACCGTCACGCCGCGCGCGACCTCGGTTTCGGCATAGGCGTAGCGTCGGAACATGTGGAGCGGCGCGTCGTAACGCAGGCATTCCTCTACCGCGGCCACCGTCTGCTCCGGCGTCGCGAAGAAGCGGCGCGGGTCGCCGCCCTGTGCCAATATTGCGCGCACAGCATTGCCGGTCTGGTGGACGGTCGCCTCGTGGCCGGCGTTGAGAAGCTGGATCACGGAGGCGATCAGTTCCGCGTCCGAAAGCTTCTCCTCGCCGTCGCGCGCCGCGATGAGCACGCTCAGGATATCGTCTCCCGGGTTCCGGCGCCGTTCATCGACATAGGTCCGCAGGAAATCGGAGAATTCGCGCGCCGCCGCGTTGGCGTTCATCTCGACCTCGCGCGTGCGGCCATGCATGTGCATGGCCACCATGCGGTGCGACCAGTCCAGCAACTGGTCGTTCATGGAGGTCGGCACGCCGAGCATCTCGGCGATGACCGTGACCGGGATCGGCGTGGCGAAGGCCGGCAGCAGATCGGCGTGTCCGTCCGGCTCGATGCGGTCGATCAGGTCGTTCGCCAGCCGTTCGATCATGGGGCGGAGCCGCTCCACCTGCCGCGAGACGAAGGCGCGGTTGACCAGGGTGCGGAGCCGCGTATGCGCCGGCGGCTCCAGTTCCAGCATGGAATGCGAGGCGAAGACGTCGAAATCCTTCAGATGGTCGCGCGACCCTTCATAGCCGTCGTCCGGCGCGCCGGGCGGCCGCTCGCGGCCGAGCCGCCGGTCGCGCAGCAGGCGCGAGACGTCGTCATATCCGGCGAAGCACCAGATGCCGAATTCCTCCCAGAAGAAGACCGGCGAGGCCTGGTGCAGCACGGCATAGGCCGCGTAGGGATCCTGCACGAAGGCCGCCTGGTGCGGCTCCAAGACAAGGCGGCGCGTGGCCGGATCGAATTCAAAGCGGGGGAGGGGCGCGGCTTGCTTGTTCATGGCCTACTCTAGCGCCGTCTGTCGGCCCGTTGCCAGCCCTTGGACCGGACTGGCACAAGTCATTTCCTGTCTAACCTTTCGGGCAGGTTTTTGCGGGCTTGCGCGGGACCGTGCCGCCACCCTATTTATCGGACGGATACGCATCGAACCGATTCCGCCGCCGGGGTGCGGAATCCCTTCCCGCGAAAAGGAATTTCCATGAAAAGCCCGACCGAGACCTTCATGAACCTCGTGCCGATGGTGGTCGAGCAGACCAATCGCGGCGAGCGCGCCTACGACATCTTCTCGCGGCTCCTGAAGGAGCGCATCATCTTCATCACCGGGCCGATCGAGGACGGCATGTCGACGCTGGTTTGCGCGCAACTCCTCTTCCTCGAGGCGGAGAACCCGAAGAAGGAGATCAACCTCTACATCAACTCGCCGGGCGGCGTGGTGACTTCCGGCCTCGCCATCTACGACACGATGCAGTTCATCAAGCCGGCGGTGTCGACGCTCTGCATCGGCCAGGCGGCGTCGATGGGGTCGCTCCTGCTCTGCGCCGGCCATGCCGACATGCGCTTCGCCACGCCGAACGCCCGCGTCATGGTGCACCAGCCTTCCGGCGGCTTCCAGGGTCAGGCATCGGATATCGAGCGCCACGCGCAGGACATCATCAAATTGAAGCGGCGCCTGAACGAGATCTATGAGAGGCACACCGGCCGCGACTACGAAACCATCGAGAAGACGCTCGACCGCGACCATTTCATGACCGCCGACGAGGCCAAGGAATTCGGCATCGTCGACAAGGTCATCTCCTCGCGCGAGGCGATCGAGGCCCAGGCTGCGGCCGGATAATTCGGTCCGATATGGGGAAATGACGCTGTTTTGAAACGCTCTGCGTCATTTCTGTCACAATTGGCTGTTTCCACCTGTAGGGAGCCGGCCTACGTTAAGCCTATGTTGATTTTTCAACGGCCTAACTTTGGTAGAGATTCGCTCACTCGTTGCCGAGTTGTCCGATTCGTGCTTCGTACGGAAACAGCGCCAGGGGTGCCGGCATGAGGGCTTCGGGCGGCGGGATCGCAGGACGGAAAGCAGCCGGTTGGCCGGACGGACGCGAAAAGGAACGTGAAACATGAGCAAGGTCGGCAATGCGGGGGGCGGCGACTCCAAGAACACCCTCTACTGCTCGTTCTGCGGCAAGAGCCAGCACGAGGTCCGCAAGCTGATTGCCGGGCCGACGGTCTTCATCTGCGACGAATGCGTCGAACTGTGCATGGACATCATCCGCGAGGAGAACAAGACCTCGATGGTGAAGTCGCGCGAGGGCGTGCCGACACCGCAGGAGATCCTCGCCGTCCTCGACGACTACGTCATCGGGCAGCCCTACGCCAAGCGCGTGCTGTCGGTCGCGGTGCACAACCACTACAAGCGGCTGGCGCATGCCGGCAAGAACAACGACGTCGAGCTCGCCAAGTCGAACATCCTGCTGATCGGCCCGACCGGCTGCGGCAAGACGCTTCTGGCGCAGACGCTGGCGCGCATCATCGACGTGCCCTTCACCATGGCCGACGCCACGACGCTGACGGAAGCCGGCTATGTCGGCGAGGATGTCGAGAACATCATCCTGAAGCTCCTGCAATCCGCCGACTACAATGTCGAGCGGGCGCAGCGCGGCATCGTCTATATCGACGAGATCGACAAGATCAGCCGCAAGTCCGACAATCCCTCGATCACCCGCGACGTGTCGGGCGAGGGCGTGCAGCAGGCGCTCCTCAAGATCATGGAAGGCACGGTGGCCTCCGTGCCGCCGCAGGGCGGCCGCAAGCATCCGCAGCAGGAATTCCTGCAGGTCGACACCGCGAACATCCTGTTCATCTGCGGCGGCGCCTTCGCCGGGCTGGACAAGATCATCTCCGACCGCGGTCGCAAGACCTCGATCGGCTTTTCCGCGACGGTCGCCGCGCCCGACGAGCGCCGCACCGGCGAGATCTTCCGCAAGGTCGAGCCGGAGGACCTCCTGAAATTCGGCCTCATCCCCGAATTCGTCGGCCGCCTGCCGGTTCTTGCCACGCTCGAAGACCTCGACGAGGCCGCGCTGATCCAGATCCTGACCGAGCCCAAGAATGCGCTGGTCAAGCAGTACCAGCGGCTGTTCGAGATGGAGAATGTCGACCTGACCTTCCACGAGAACGCGCTGTCGGCGATCGCCAAGCGGGCGATCGAGCGCAAGACCGGCGCCCGCGGCCTGCGTTCCATCATGGAGGCGATCCTGCTCGACACCATGTTCGAGCTGCCGGCGCTGGAAGGCGTGCGCGAGGTGGTGATTTCGGAAGAGGTGGTTTCCGGCAACGCAAGGCCGCTCTACATCTATTCCGATGCCAAGAAGGAAAAAGGCAACGTCAGCGCCTGATGCGGCTGCCGTGCCCGCCATCGTGCCGGGCGCGGGTGTTTCTCCTGCCCGATCGGGCAGGGGACCTGCCCTTGATCTTCGCAGTCGCAACATCCACCTAATCGGCAACGAGGTCACGGGACATCCGCGCCGATCAGAAGCCCTTCGAAAGGGTTATGGGCGGAACGAGCCGCGACCGCTAAAATGAGATTCGCGGTCGGCTAACGAGCGGCCGCGATCGGAAAGGCAAGAAGAATGAGCAAGTCATCCCAGGCTCCCGGCGCCGCCTCGAAAAAGGGGCGTTACGCGGTGCTGCCGCTGCGCGACATCGTCGTGTTCCCGCACATGATCGTCCCGCTCTTCGTCGGCCGTGAGAAGTCGATCAAGGCGCTGGAAGAGGTCATGAGCGCGGACAAGCAGATCCTGCTCGCGACCCAGATGAACGCCGCCGACGACGACCCGGAGGCGAGCGCCATCTACGATGTCGGCACGCTCGCCAACGTGCTTCAGTTGCTGAAGCTGCCCGACGGCACCGTGAAGGTGCTGGTGGAGGGCACGGTGCGCGCCAAGATCACGCGCTTCACCGAGCAGGAAGAATTCCACGAGGCCGAGGCCGACATCCTCCACGAGCCCGAGGAGGAAGAGGTCGAGGTCGAAGCGCTGGCGCGTTCCGTCGTCTCCGACTTCGAGAACTACGTTAAGCTCAACAAGAAGATTTCGCCCGAGGTGGTCGGCGCGGCCGGCCAGATCGACGACTATTCCAAGCTCGCCGACACGGTGGCCTCGCATCTGGCGATAAAGATCCCCGAGAAGCAGGAGATGCTTGCCACGCTCTCCGTCAAGGAGCGGCTGGAAAAGGCGATGGGCTTCATGGAGTCGGAAATCTCCGTGCTCCAGGTGGAGAAGCGCATCCGCTCCCGCGTCAAGCGGCAGATGGAGAAGACCCAGCGCGAATACTACCTCAACGAGCAGATGAAGGCGATCCAGAAAGAGCTCGGCGAGGGCGAGGACGGCCGCGACGAGGCGGCCGAGATCGAGGAGCGCATCAAAAAGACCAAGCTGTCGAAGGAAGCGCGCGAGAAGGCGAACGGCGAGCTGAAGAAGCTGCGCTCCATGTCGCCGATGTCGGCGGAAGCCACCGTCGTGCGCAACTATCTCGACTGGCTGCTGTCGATCCCGTGGAGCAAGAAGTCCAAGCTCAAGAACGACCTGGACTATGCCCAGGAAGTGCTCGACGCGGACCATTTCGGCCTCGACAAGGTCAAGGAGCGCATCGTCGAGTACCTGGCCGTACAGAGCCGCCAGAACAAGCTGAAGGGGCCGATCCTGTGTCTCGTCGGACCTCCCGGTGTCGGCAAGACCTCGCTCGGCAAGTCGATCGCCAAGGCGACCGGGCGCGAGTTCGTCCGCATGGCGCTCGGCGGCGTGCGTGACGAGGCCGAGATCCGGGGCCATCGGCGGACCTATATCGGCTCGATGCCCGGCAAGGTCATCCAGTCGATGAAGAAGGCCAAGAAGTCCAACCCGCTCTTCCTGCTCGACGAGATCGACAAGATGGGCATGGATTTCCGCGGCGATCCGTCTTCGGCGTTGCTCGAGGTGCTCGATCCGGAACAGAACCACACCTTCAACGACCACTATCTCGAGGTCGACTACGATCTGTCGAACGTCATGTTCGTGACGACGGCCAATACGCTGAACATCCCGCCGGCCCTGATGGACCGCATGGAGATCATCCGTATCGCCGGCTACACGGAAGACGAGAAGGTCGAGATCGCCAAGCGGCACCTGCTGCCGAAGGCGATCAGGGACCACGCGCTGAAGGAGGACGAGTTCTCGGTTTCCGACGAGGCGCTGAGGGCGATCGTCCAGACCTACACGCGGGAAGCCGGCGTCCGCAGCTTCGAGCGCGAGCTGATGAAGCTGGCGCGCAAGGCGGTCACCGAGATCCTGCGCTCGAAGGGCGAGAAGAAGGCCGTGCACGTCACGCCGGAGAATCTCTCCGACTATCTCGGCGTGCCGCGCTTCCGCTTCGGCCAGGTCGAAGGCGAGGATCAGATCGGCGTGGTCACGGGCCTTGCCTGGACCGAGGTCGGCGGCGAATTGCTGACGATCGAGGGCGTCATGATGCCCGGCAAGGGCCGCATGACGGTGACCGGCAACCTGAAGGACGTGATGAAGGAATCGATCTCGGCGGCGGCCTCCTATGTCCGCTCCAGAGCCATCGATTTCGGCATCGAGCCGCCGCGCTTCGACAAGCGGGACATCCATGTCCACGTTCCGGAAGGGGCGACCCCGAAGGACGGGCCGTCGGCAGGCGTCGCGATGGCGACCGCGATCGTCTCGGTCATGACCGGCATTCCGGTCCGCAAGGATGTCGCCATGACCGGCGAGATCACGCTGCGGGGCAGGGTGCTGCCGATCGGCGGACTGAAGGAGAAGCTGCTCGCCGCCCTTCGCGGCGGCATCAAGAAGGTGCTGATCCCGGAAGAGAACGCCAAGGATCTGGCCGACATCCCGGACAATGTGAAGAGCAGCATGGAGATCGTTCCGGTCTCCCGGGTCGGGGAAGTCCTGCGCCACGCGCTGGTCCGGATGCCCGAGCCGATCGAGTGGAACGAGCCGGTGAGCCCGCCCGCGAAGGGCGCGGAGGGGCTCGACGAAGCGGCCACGCAGACGGTCGCGCACTGACCGAGCCGCATAAAACGACGAAAGCCGGGCCCAGCCAACCAGTTGGGCCCGGCTTTTTTGTTCAAAACCGCAGAAATCCGGCCTTTTTTCGCTGGTGACGGTCGTTTCTCGCTTGGTTGCCGCGCAACTTCTAACTATGGTGCCGCTCTGCCGGTTGAGTCTGATGTCCGGTTTCCTGAGGAAGGGGATTGTTTATGAATAAGAATGAACTGGTTTCTGCGGTCGCCGACGAGGCCGGGCTGGAAAAAGGCAAGGCCCAGGCGGCGGTCGATGCGGTGTTTGCCGTCATCACCAAGGAGCTCAAGAAGGGCGGCGACGTCCGCCTGGTAGGCTTCGGCAATTTCTCGGTGGTGAAAAGGGAAGCGTCCACCGGGCGCAACCCGCAGACCGGCGCTCCGGTGAAGATCCCGGCCCGCAAGGCGCCGAAATTCTCGGCCGGCAAGGGTCTCAAGGACGCGGTCAACTGATCGTCGTTTCCTGCTGATACGGATGAAAAAGCCGGGCTTGTCCCGGCTTTTTCTTTTATGGTGAGGATGGCAAGGCCCCGATTTCCCTCATCCTGAGGTGCGACCCTGAGCTCGTCGAAGGGAAGCCTCGAAGGACGCGCTGCCAAACGGCAAGGCCTTCGCGCCCTTGCCGCGGATCGCCGCGCCTCCATTTCAGGATGCAGGCGGCCGCCGCCAGTGAGAGCGGGCCGATTGCAAGGAGGCAGGACCATGAACCATCCGAGAAGCAACGCCGACGAACATATCGACGACTACGCTACGACGACCGACGCCGAGAGGCTGGCGATCAAGACGGGCATCACCGGCGACCAGGCGCAGGAACTGATCGACCGCATCGGCGACGGCGACATGGAGGCGCTGGAGGCGGAAGCGAGGGAATTGAAGAAACGCGACACCGCGGCCTGAGAGGGCCGCAGGGGCAAGCCGCTGCCCGCCACCCCTCTGCAGCGAGTCGCCTCAGCCTCGCCTTGCCGCGTCGATCGCGGCAACGTCGATCTTCTTCATCGGCATCATCGCCTCGAAGGCGCGTTTTGCCTCGCCGCCGCCGGCGACCATCGCCTCTGTCAAGGTGCGCGGCGTGATCTGCCAGTAGAGGCCCCAGCGGTCCCTGCACCAGCCGCAGGCGTTCTCGGCGCCGCCATTGTCGACGATGGCGTTCCAGTAGCGATCGGTCTCCTCCTGGTCGTCGGTGGCGATCTGGAAGGAGAAGGCCTGGTCATGCTTGAACTGCGGCCCGCCGTTCAGCCCCATGCAGGGGACGCCGCAGACGGTGAACTCGACCACCAGCACGTCGCCCTCCTTGCCGTCGGGATAGTCGCCCGGCGCGCGCCAGATATTGCCGACCTTCGAATCCGGGAAGACCGAGGCGTAGAACCGTGCCGCTTCCTCGGCATCCTTGTCGTACCACAGGCAGATCGTGTTCTTCGGCATGGGCATGGCGGGGTCTCCTGTTGATCGGACTGCTCGTCTTGAACGACGGCCAGGCATAGGACGTTCCGCAACGGGGGAAGCCGACAGGGCAGGGCGAATTTGGTCGGCCTTGGGACAGGAACGGCCGTTTCGTCCTCCCGGCCAGGCGCCGCGGCGCTTTTTTGCGTGCCTCCCGGGAGGACGGCCCGCAGGCCGGACGCACGACAGCCGTCCGCCGGGGAGCGAAACCCCGCGCCGGCCGGAATATCCTCACCTTGCGACAACGTCGCATCGTCATGACGTGTCGTTCAGCGTCCAGACGGCAAGACCGTGCAGGTCGCCCAATACCTCGTGGACCGCGTGCGCGGATCGCCGGCTTCGTCGCGAAAGATGGCCCGGCGGCCAGCCGGGACGCAGCGGCCAGATGCGCCGGAGCCGGGTCGGTCCGCCGCCGCGCCTTTCCTGCGCGCCGGCCCTTGCCGCCCGCCAGCGGGCGAAGCGCCGTGCATGGCGCGGCAGGTTGTTCAGCGTTTCGGCCAGCGCGTGGAGGCGCAGGAAAAGCCTCGCTGCGCCGATCGGATCGTCGGGCGACGGCTCCCGCCGCTCGGCGATCGGGAAGGGCGTCGTCAAGCCGGGGACCGAGATGCGCGGCACGCCCGGGTGGGAAACCCGGTGCTGCCAGCGCGGCAGCGGATCGAACAACGGCAGGGAGAGGGTGCGCGGAACGGTTGTCGGCGGCGTGGCGGGCACGCTCGCCCCGCGCGGCGTCACTGCCTCCGGCCGCACCTTGCGCCGGACCACGACGAGGCCGCGCGCGGCGATGATGACCAGCCGTCGCGCCGCGGCCTCGGCCGGACGCAACAGGGCAAGCAGGGTGCCGTGGATACGGCGCGGCAGGGTGGCTCCCGCGACGGCCGCATCGCCGCCGACACACGCCAGCCCGGCCATGGCGACGAGCGTTGCCAGGATGCGCTTCAGTGCTTCGCGGTGCTTCTCGATGGCAAAATCCCAGTCCAACGCCGTCTCCCTGCTCAAAGGCGAGCCCATTATCGACGAGGCCGGCGGGGTGTGGATAAAAAAGGTGAGTGACGGTGGTGACAAGGCGCTCATGCCGACCACAAGGGAGACAGAGTGGCGCCGCTAGTCCGCGTCGTCATCCTTAGGTAGGTGGAGCGCGACGGTTCTCTCTTTCCTTTGTCATCTTCGGGTAAATGGAGCGAAGCGGCTCTCTCTTTCCTTCGTCATCCTCGGGCAAGTGGAGCGAAGCGGAACGCGACCCGGGGATCCATGCCGGAGCACCGAGGAAGCATTGGGGTGTCGCAGAACCGCGCATCCTTTGCCCACCGCTCGTCCGGCCGCACGGCTCAGGCATGGATCCCAGGGTCTACGCGACGGCCTTCGGCCTGCTCCGCCCTGGGATGACGAAGGCGCGTGTTGTCCCGTCCGGACTTCGTCTAGTCTGCCTGAATGACCGGATACGTCTTTATGACCGCCAGCCAGAAGCGCGGCACGATCTATATCGGCGTCACCAACGATCTCGGCCGGCGCATGCCGGAACACAAGTCTGGCATGGGCTCGCGCTTCACCGCGCGCTATGGCGTGCAACGGCTGGTCTGGTACGAAGAACATTTCGACATCCGCGACGCCATCCAGCGCGAGAAATCGCTGAAGCGCTGGTCGCGCCAGTGGAAGATCGACCTCATCGAGAAGAACAATCCCGACCGGAACGAATTGTTTGTCGGACTGGGATGGTAGACAAGCTTCGCCGCCCTCTTGCTTCGTCATCCTTGGGGCATAAAGCGCGGCGGTTCTCTCTTCCTTCGTCATCCTCGGGCAAGTGGAGCGAAGCGGAACGCGACCCGAGGATCCATGCCGGAGAATTCAGGAAGCGTGGGGGGGCCCAGAACCGGGCGCCCTTCGCCCACTGCCGTGTACGGCCGCACGACTCAGGCATGGATCCCAGGGTCTCCGCGACGGCCTTCGGCCTGCTCCGCCCTGGGATGACGAAGGCGCGTGCTGCTTGTTTCTATCGGGATGATGGGCTTTCAAGAAAGCGCGACACAGAAACAACCGACATGTTTCGCGAGAAATCCGAAGAAAACTAAATCCCCCTCACAAACCCGTCCAGCACCCGTTTCTGCCCGGCCTTGTCGAAGTCGATCGTCAGCTTGTTGCCCTCGATGGCGGAGACATTGCCGTTGCCGAATTTCTGGTGGAAGACGCGGTCGCCGACCTTGAAGGGGGAGGGGTCGGTGGAGACCGACTTCGCCACCAGCTCGCCCTCGATGGTGCGGCCCTTCACCGAGCCGCGGCCGGCGCCGTAACCCGAATCGGTCTCGCCATAGCCGATGCGCTCGACCGAGTGGCCGGAGCGCGTGCCCCAGTTGCGGTCCGTCGCCTGGGTCCGGTTCTGCTGCGCGCGCTGCCAGCCGGGCGTGGCGTAGGTGTTGGAGAAGGACTTTTCGCCGACATCGTCGAATCGCGAGGCGCCGTAGGGGTTCTGCCGGCCGGCGCCGAAACCGCCGCGTCCGGCCGCGAAAGAGCCGCCGCCATAGGGATTGCCGTAGCCGCCGTATGAATTGCCGGCATCGGCCACCTCGACATGCGCCTCGGGCAACTCGTCGAGGAAGCGCGACGGGATGGTCGATTGCCAGAGCCCGTGGATGCGGCGGTTGGAGACGAACCAGATGTGCAGGTTCCGCTTGGCGCGGGTCACGCCGACATAGGCGAGGCGGCGCTCTTCCTCCAGGCCCGAGCGGCCGCCCTCGTCGAGCGCGCGCTGGTGCGGGAAAAGCCCTTCCTCCCAGCCGGGCAGGAACACCGTCTCGAACTCCAGCCCCTTGGCCGAATGCAGCGTCATGATGTTGACGGCGTCGAGCCCCTCGCTCTGCTCGGCCTCCATCACCAGCGCGACATGCTCGAGGAAGGAGCGCAGGGACTCGAACTCCTCCATGGAGCGGATCAGCTCCTTGAGGTTATCGAGCCGGCCGGGCGCCTCCGCCGAGCGGTCGTTCTTCCACATCTCCGTATAGCCGCTCTCCTCCAGGATGGTCTCGGCGAGCTCGGTGTGCGGCGTGCTGTCGAGCGCCTTCTGCCAGCGGTCGAAGCCGGCGGTGAGCTGGCGAAGCGCCGCGCGCGGCTTCGGCTTCATCTCGTCGCTTTCGGCGAGGTCGGTTGCGGCTTCCAGCATGGGGATGCGGCGGGCGCGGGCCACGTCGTGGATCTGGCGGATCGCCGCCTCGCCGAGGCCGCGCTTCGGCACGTTGACGATGCGCTCGAAGGCGAGGTCGTCGGCGCCCTGGGCCACCACGCGGAAATAGGCCATGGCGTCGCGGATCTCCTGGCGCTCGTAGAAGCGCGGTCCGCCGACGACGCGGTAGTTGAGGCCGAGCGTGACGAAGCGGTCCTCGAACTCGCGCATCTGGAAGGAGGCGCGGACGAGGATCGCCATGTCGTTCAGTTTGTGGCCCTTGGCCTGCAGCGCCTCGATCTCGTCGCCGACGGCGCGCGCTTCCTCCTCCGAATCCCAGGCGGCGTGCACGATCACCCTGGCATCGTCCGGGTCAGCCGCGTCGGTGAAGAGCGTCTTGCCGAGCCGGCCCTCATTGTGGGCGATCAGGTGGGAGGCGGCGCCCAATATATGCGCGGTCGAGCGGTAATTGCGCTCCAGCCGGATGACGGTGGCGCCGGGGAAATCCTTCTCGAAGCGCAGGATGTTGTCCACCTCCGCCCCGCGCCAGCCATAGATGGACTGGTCGTCGTCGCCGACGCAGCAGATATTGACCTTGTTTTCGCTCACGGGCCGTGTCGCCGCCTGCGGCGGCTGGCTCTCCGCGGGGGCGGGCGAACGATCGCCCGGCGCGCGGTCGCGCGCTCGGCCTTCGGCCAAAGGGCGCGGATTTCCCTCGTCTCCCAAGGGAGGGTGACCGGACGCAGTCCGGTCGGGCGGGGTGTGCGCCCCCTCCGTCCGCTGCGCGGACATCTGCCCCCGGTGGTGGGAGGAAACCCCGGAAGATTGCGGCCTCTGCGCCAGCAGCCTTAGCCACATATATTGCGCGGTGTTGGTGTCCTGGTACTCGTCGACGAGAATGTATTTGAACCGGCGATGATATTCCCTCAGCACGTCCGGGTTCTCGCGGAAGATGCGGATCGGGTGCAGCAGAAGATCACCGAAGTCGCAGGCGTTCAGCGTCTTCAGCCGCTCCTGGTAATCCTGATAGAGCTTGCGGCCCTTGCCGTTGCCGAAGCTCCTCGCATCGCCTTCCGGAATGTCCTTCGGGCCGAGGCCCTTGTTCTTCCAGCCGTCGATCATCATGGCGAACTGGCGCGCCGGCCAGCGCTTGTCGTCCAGTCCTTCCGCCTGGATCAGTTGGCGGATGAGGCGGACCACGTCGTCCGTGTCCAGGATGGTGAAGCCGGATTTCAGTCCGGCTAATTCGGCGTGACGGCGCAGCAGCTTGACGCCGATCGAATGGAACGTGCCGAGCCATGGCATTCCCTCGACCGCCGCGCCGACGAGAAAGCCGATGCGCTCCTTCATCTCGCGCGCGGCCTTGTTGGTGAAGGTGACGGCGAGGATCTGCGAGGGAAAGGCGCGGCCGGTGGCGAGGATGTGGGCGATGCGCGTGGTCAAGACGCGCGTCTTGCCGGTGCCGGCGCCGGCCAGAACCAGCACAGGGCCCTCCGTTGTTTCGACGGCGAGCCGCTGCTCGGGGTTGAGCCCTTTCAGATAGTCGGGTGTCGACCCCTGCCGGGCCGCCATGGCGCGCGCAGCGATGCCGGACGGACGCTGCGCGCCGCCAGGCTCGTCAAAGAACGGCATATCGTCGGGAAAACCGGCCATTTCCGGGGAATGTAGTGATTCGGCCGCAAAAGGCCACACAAACAGGGGGCAGAGGCCCGAAACGCCCGTACACTTTTGCCTATCCGGCGCGGCGCAACGGCGCGCAGGCGACGAAAAGCAGGTGCCGAAGCCGGTTCTGGTTTTCCTCGTCGGCCTGGAGGTGGAGGGGCTGCGCCGACCATGCCCTGACCTCCTCGATCGTCGGGGCGTGGTCGGGCGCGATCGGGATCACGCGGACCCGGCGGCCCGAACGCTCGAACAGCACGAGGCATATCTTGTCCTGCTCGCGGCTCAGGACGGCCGATACGCGCTGGTAGCGCGGATGGTCGAAGCGGACATTGAACAGGATTTCGGCATCGACCTGGTCGGCGGCCGCCTGGACGGCGGTTTCGAAGCTCGAGACGGTGAAATCGACGAACTCGAAGGCAAGCTCCAGAAGGACGGCTTCGAGATCGTGTTCGGCGGCGGGCGATTCGGGATGCGTCATCGGTTACGATGACAGCAATATCAAGGATTTAATGTGGCAGCCTTCGAACAAATCGGTGGCGCGTCCGCGTCGGCGATGGCACTGGCGGCGAAAGCGGGGTTCAGGCGCCCGGCTTCTTTTCCATGCGCGCGATGCGCCGGTCGGTGAAGTTCAGCCGCGCCGCCGCGATAGGCGCCACGATTCGGGCAAGTTCCGGATCGCCGGCGAGCGCCGCGTCGAGTTCGGTCATCTGGTTCATGGCGATGAGGCTCAGTATATCGAGCCGGGGACGTCCGTCGGGAGCGCGGGGAAGAGCGGCGACCGGCTGCACGAGATCCGCCGTGGCCGCATGGCCTTTCAGGTCGGCGGGGTCCGCATCTTTCGCCTCGGCGAAAACATAGATGCCGACGCCCTTCTTCGGCAGCGGATAAAGGGTCAGCGCCACGTCGGTGACCCCCGGACGGTCCTTGAGCGCGGCGGCGATGGCCGCGCCCTCGCGGTCGATACGGTCGCCAGTGCCTTCTCCGTCCGACCATTTGAACAGGCCCTTGGTGACGAGGTTGTAGAGCCTCTTGCCGGACGCCATCCATATCCGCGAGGGCAGCGACCGGCGCGCCAGGATACGTTTCGCCGTCGGCGTCATGAGCTGCGGGGCGAATGCCTTCTTCTGCTTCAAAAGATGGCGGAAATCCTCGTAGGCCATAAGCCGGTAGAGCGCGCCGCGCCGGCGGTGGCGCGAGGCGAGCTGGAAATCGATGACCGCGGCGCGACCGTCCGGCGTCATCAGCCAGTTCTGCGGCTTGGCCAGATCATTGTGCGTGATGCCGGCGCGCCTTAGCCGCCGCAGCAGCCGTTCCGCATCGTGATACCAGCCACGGTCCGCCGGCCGCGCCAGATGCAGCGGTGCGCCCTCGCTCCAGCTGCGCACCAGGCCGTCCGCGTCCGTCGAGATGATCTGCGGCGTGCCGGCTATTCCCTTGACCGCACGCAACGCCGCGATCTCGCGCCGGGCGAGCACCCAGGCGAGTGGTCGCGACCACCAGGGCGCGGCCGAGACGATGCGGCGGATGACGGGGCGCGCCGGTTCCCCGGCGAGATACCCCTTATGCGTCTCCGAGAAGACGTCGCGCTTCAGCACCGTTTCGCTGACGAAATCGGGCATGGCCTTCCTTTCGCGCGCGTCGGTAGACGAAGGCGAGGCAAGGCGCAAGCGGCGATGCAGGGCTCGACCTATTCGGCGGCGACGGCGAGCGCCGGATAGTCGACATATCCCTCCCGTCCGCCTTCGTAGAAGGTCTCCTTGCGCCATGGGTTGAGCGGTGCGGCGAGCCGGATGCGCTCCACCAGGTCCGGATTGGCGATGAAGAGCTTGCCGAAAGCGACGGCGTCGGCTTCGCCGCGGGCGAGCAGTTTCTCGGCCACGTAGGGGTCGAGCCCTTCATTGGCGATATAGGTGCCGCCGAAGGCTTCTTTCAACGCGGGGCCGAGGCGTGGCTGCGCCTGCGATTCGCGCGCCATGATGAAGGCGATCTTCCGCTTGCCGAGTTCCTTGGCGACATAGCCGAAGGTGGCGGGCAGGTCGCTGTCGCCCATGTCGTGCGTATCGGCGCGCGGCGCCAGATGCATGCCGACGCGGCCCGAACCCCATACCGACACCACGGCGTCGGTGACTTCGAGCATCAGCCTGGCGCGGTTCTCGACCGGTCCGCCGTAGCGGTCCGTGCGCTTGTTGGTGCCGTCCTGCAGGAACTGGTCGAGCAGGTAGCCATTGGCGCCATGGATCTCGACGCCGTCGAAGCCGGCGCGCTTCGCATTCTCCGCGCCTCGGCGGAACGTCTCGACGACGGCCTCGACCTCGGCCGTCTCCAGCGCTCGCGGCACGGAATAGTCGCGGATGGGGCGCAACAGGCTGACATGGCCCTTGGGCGCGATGGCGCTCGGCGCGACGGGCGGGCGGCCTTCGTGATAGACGGGATCGGAGATGCGGCCGACATGCCAGAGCTGCATCAGGATGCGTCCGCCGGCCGCGTGGACCGCATCGGTGATATCTCGCCACGCGGCAACCTGCTCTTCCGACCAGATGCCGGGCGTCGCCGGATAGCCTACCCCTTCCGGCGACACGGATGTCGCCTCGGTGAGGATCGCGCCAGCCGAAGCGCGCTGCCGGTAGTATTCCTTCATCAGCGCGTTCGGCACGCGACCCGGCATGGTGGCGCGGTTGCGCGTCAGTGGCGCCATGAGGATGCGGTTTGGAAGTTCGAGGTCGCCGATAAGGATCGGATCGAGAAGTGAAGGCATCTGTCGGGTCCAATGCTGAACGATGGTTGTTCAATAAGCGTTGAACAAATAAGGAGTCCGGGGAAACGCCGCAAGGGACCAATTTTCTTCCGCCGGATACGAGCGAGGAACGGCTGTGCCAGCTTTCCCTGACAGGCAAAAAAAAAGGCCCGGCGCGTGGCCGGGCCGATATCGTATGAGGGGGAATCAGGCTCCCAGATGGGTCGCCATACCCGGAACGGAGTCGGTGATCTCCTTGACCAGACCGGGGCCGGCGGCGGCTTCCGCCTGCTGGAAGAACTGCTCGCCGGCTTCCTTGACCTGCTCGACCGAGAGGCCGGATGCCTTCAGGCGTGAAATGCCGTGAAGCAGCGCCCCCGCCTTGCCGCCGAGGGCGGAGCCGAGCATATCCATGAAGCCGCCGCCTCCGGTGCTCGCGCCCGGAGCCATGACGTCATAGCGTTGCGCAAGATCCCGGGCGCCCGGGATCTTGTCGAACAAGGCGTCCACCTGGGTTCCCTCGGCCTCATGGTCGATGATCGAGAGAATGGTGCCGACGGTGTTTTCGGCCGTGGGCTGATCAAGGCCAAGCCGTGTCGCCACCTGGTCGACGATATCCTGAGCCGCGATGGCCATCTGACTAGTCTTCCTTCTTGAGGCGAGTGTTGCAGGCGCTCCAGTATTGCGGCCACTTCTGGCCCTTGAGCTTGTTGGCGGCCTTGTCGCGCTGCCATTCGACGCTGCATTCATGGATGCGCTGGCGGAAGGCGATCTGGCCGGGCGTCAGCGGCTTGCCGTTCTTGTCGACGGTCGAGGCCGCGGATTTGGTCGTCGCGGTCTTTTCCGCCTTCGGCTCGTCCGGCGTCTCCGTCGCGTCGGACTTGTCGTTGCGGATGTCGGCCGCGCAATCCGAATAGAATTGCGACCACTTCTTGCCGCCCAGCGTTCCGGCGGACTTGGCGGCCTTATATTGCTCGCTGCAGATCTGCTGCGTCGTCCGGTGGTCGGAGGACTTTGCTTCCTTCGTCGTCTTTGTTTCCTTGGTCTCTTTGGCCTCCGTGGCCTTCGGCGCCATGGCGTCCTCGGACTTCGTCGTCTTCTTCGACTTTGAAGAGGTGTCCGTCGCCGAGGAATCATCGGCTTTCATCTTGGCGCTGCAATCGGACAGGAACTGCGGCCATTTCTGGCCGTTCAGCGTACCCGCCTTCTTCGCCGCCTTGTATTGCGCGCTGCATTCCTTGGTCGTGCTGCTGGCGGCCGCCTGGGCCGAAGCGGACAGCGCCAGGAAGCCCATACCGGCAATTGCCGCTATGCCGGCCAGCGCAGTTTTGGAAACAAGCATTTCAGTCCTCCTTGCCAATCAATCAAAACGCGTCGGCATGTACCGCCGGGTCCGGAAATCCGGGACGGCTCAAGTATAGACCGGCCGCCGACCTTTACCATCGCTAAGTGCAATTGCGATTTGGACTTTTGTTCGACCGGCCATGCGCGTTCCGCCACAATCGCGCGGGCATGTTCGCCGAAACGTTACTCGACCGGGAAGACAGGCGGCCTAATTGCGTTGTCGCAGAGGCATGGAACGAGGAGACGACGATGCAGACACCGACCATTACCCAGGCCATGATCGACGCCTACGACGAATATACCCACCTGACGCTGGACCGCCGCCGGTTCATGGAAAAGCTGACCCGGCTGACGGGCTCGGCAGCGGCCGCCGCGGCGATCGCTCCGCTGCTCGCCGCCGATCCGGCGCGCGCCTCGATCGTGGCGGCCGGTGACAAGCGCATCGAGGGAAAGGATATCGCCTATCCCGGGGCAGAAGGCGCGATGAAGGGATATCTGGTCCGTCCGGCCGGACAGGACGGAAAGCTTCCCGCCGTGATGGTCATCCACGAGAACCGCGGGCTGAACGAGCATATCCGCGATGTCTCGCGGCGCCTGGCCCTCGAAGGCTTCATGGCGCTGGCGCCGGATTTCCTCTCTCCAGCCGGCGGCACGCCCTCCGACGAAGAGAAGGCGCGCGAGATGATCTCCGCCCTCGATCCCGCGAAGACGACCGCAAACGCCGTGGCGACCGTGGACTATCTGAAGGGGCGGCCTGACGGAACCGGAAAGGTCGGCATCGTCGGTTTCTGCTGGGGCGGCAGCCTCGCCAACCGCACGGCGGTGGCCGCTCCGGACCTTGCCGCCTGCGTCGCCTATTACGGGATGCAGCCCGACGCGGCGGACGCGGCGAAAATCCATGCCGCGCTTCTGCTTCACTACGCCGGCCTGGACAAGCGCACCAATGCCGGCATTCCGGCTTTTCGGGAGGCGCTGGAGAAGAACGGCAAGGATTTCCGCATCTATGTCTATGAGGGCGCGAATCATGCCTTCAACAACGACACCTCCGCGGCGCGCTACGACAAGAAGGCGGCAGACCTCGCCTGGGAAAGGACCGTCGGCTTCCTGGACGAATACCTGTCGTAAGGCGGCTTTGGTTAATATCCGCGGCACGGTTACGGCCATCATGGTCGCGGCCGGGCCTGTCCTGGCAGCAGGACTGCTTACGAACCTGTGTCTCGTCGCGGCCCGTTCCTGGCGGCGGCCCGATGCATGGAAGCGATCATGCATCAAGTTCACTTCTGCTGGAGAATGCCTTTTCTTCTTTTTCGAGCCTGCTTTATGATGTTTCGTGCTCTCAATACGTCGATCGGAATCGGCAGGCGATATCTTTCGATCATGTATAGTGTCTGGTTTATGTTCTTGGAGGCACGCCAGAAATCGTAATCACTTATGGTTGTATCGGCCGCGAGCCGTTTCGACAGCTTATCGATGTCGATGTTCATCGCGTTCTCCGCTTTTGTTGGCCCCCCGCGACTCGTTGCGTCGAGTCGGTTCGGCGCTCATAAGAGCGGTTGATGCCCGCCGTTCAACCGCGGGGCAAAGATTACCAACTTACGAATTCCGTTAAGGTTTACGAATGGTAAACTGCGCGGCCTTACATTCGGAGACTGATGGCCGGGGATCGTCTTCCCGGGAGCGCGGTTTCCCGGGAGCGCCGCGGCCCGGCCTGAAGTCCAAGGTCGCGGATCGAACCAATTGCGCCAACCGGCGTTTATAGCCGTTGAATGGAATGCTGCCGTGGCGGGAAGCCGCGGCAGTTTTTTGATGGGGGTTTGATGGCCGGCCAATCTGAAGAAGCCCGTGAAGGTCACGCACGTCGAGCGCGCCACGCACTCTTGGCGCTCAACTTCTTCATGGCCGACATGCAGGCCGGGATAGGACCTTTCCTCGGCGTTTTTCTGCTGGCGCATGGCTGGTTGAGCGGTCCGATCGGATCCGTGATGACGATCGGCGGCGTCGCCGGCATGATCATGACTACCCCCGCCGGCGCATTGATCGATTCGACCGACCGCAAACGGCTCTTCGTGGTCATTCCCGGGATCTGCACCGTGCTGGCGTCGGCCATCATTCTGTTCTCGCAGCATTTCTGGGTCGTCGTCGCTTCGCAGATCACCACGGCGATCGCGGGGGCGGCCATCGGCCCCGCCGTTGCCGGCATGACGCTCGGCATCGTTCGGCAACGAGGGTTCAACCGCCAGAATGGCCAAAACCAGGCCTTCAACCACGCCGGAAACATGGTGGGAGCCGGACTTTCCGGGCTTCTCGGCTGGCTCTACGGCTTTCCCGCGGTCGTGCTCCTGGCGGCCCTGTTCGGCGTGCTTTCGATCCTTTCCGTCCTGCTGATCCCGCCAGACGCCATCGACAACGCGGCCGCGCGCGGCATGCGCGAGGATGGCGCCGAGGGCCGGAAGGTAAGCGGGCTGGCGGTGCTGGTGGAATGCAAGCCGCTGCTGGTCCTCGCGGCCGCCCTTGCCTGCTTCCATCTCGGTAACGGCGCGATGCTGCCGCTCTACGGCCTGGCCGTGGTGACGAACGCGCATGTCGATCCGGCGAGCTTCGTCGCAACGACGGTCGTGGTGGCGCAAGGCGTGATGATTGCGACGTCACTTCTTGGCATGTGGGCGGCGGAAAAGCGCGGCTACTGGCTGGTTCTCCTCATTTCCTTCGCTACGCTGCCGATACGGGGGCTGGTGGCGGCGCATCTGATACGGTATTGGGGCGTCTATCCCGTACAGGTTCTCGACGGCATAGGCGCGGGCCTGCAAAGCGTCGCCGTGCCCGGCATCGTAGCGCGCATTCTCAACGGCACTGGCCGCGTCAATGCGGGGCAGGGGGCGGTGATGACGGTACAAGGCTTGGGTGCATCGCTGAGCCCGGCGGTCGGCGGCTGGCTGGCTGAATGGCTTGGCTATCCCGCGGCCTTCACCATCCTCGGCTGTTTCGCACTCGGGTCGCTGGCGCTGTGGATCGGCTTCGGCCCATTTCTCCGGCCGGCTTGCGCGCCCGGCGCGGATACGCCCGGTACACTCGCAGACCTCTCGCCGAAAGCGCCCGCATGAGCCCTGATACGGTGCAGGCGGGCACCGGTGTAGTTGCCGTGCTCGTCGCGGCGGGGATCGTTTTCCGTCCGCGTGGACTGCCGGAAGCCGTCTGGGCGGTGGCGGGCGCCGTCCTCCTCGTCGTCCTGGGTTTCCTGCCGATCTCCGGCGCCTGGCGCGGCGTTCTGGCCGGCCTCGACGTCTATCTCTTTCTGATCGGCATGATGCTGCTTTCGGAGGTGGCGCGCGAAGCCGGGCTGTTCGACTGGCTGGCGGCGCTGGCGACGGGGCTCGCCAAGGGATCGCCCGGCCGTCTCTTCGCGCTCGTCTACGGCGTGGGGGTCGTCGTCACCGTTTTCCTGTCCAACGATGCCACGGCGGTCGTCCTGACGCCCGCCGTCGCGGCGGCCATGCGGGCGGCGGCGGTCAGCGAGCCGCTGCCCTATCTCCTCATCTGTGCCTTCATCGCCAACGCGGCCTCGTTCGTCCTGCCCATCTCGAATCCGGCGAACCTCGTCGTCTATTCCTCGCACATGCCGCCGCTCTTCGAGTGGCTGCCGCTGTTCGCGCTGCCGTCGCTCGTGGCGATCACGGCGACCTATTTCCTGCTGCGCTGGTCGCAGCACAGAGGCCTCGGCCGGGAGGTCGTGCGCCGCGTGGCGACGCCACACCTTTCCTTCGGCGGCAAGGTGGCCGGCGCCGGCATCGTGGTTACCGCCGTCGTGCTGATGGCGGCATCCGCCTTCGGGTATCAGCTCGGCCTGCCGACCGCGATTGCGGGCGTCGGCACGGCGGCGGCGACGCTCCTGGCCGAAAAGGCCTCTCCGCTGAAAGTCGTCAGGGGCGTTTCCTGGGGCGTATTGCCGCTGGTCGCAGGTCTCTTCGTGCTGGTCGAGGGGCTGGAGCAGACCGGCTCGATCCCCGCGCTCGGCGATTGGCTCCACTCGGCGGCGGACGGGTCCGCGGCGGGAACGGCCTGGGCCTTCGCGGCAGGCACGGCCGTTGCCGCCAATCTCGTCAACAACCTGCCCGCCGGGCTCGTCGCGGCCACCGTCTTCCAGAGCGCGGAGTTTCCGGAGATGGTGCGCCGCTTCGTGCTGATTGCGGTCGATCTCGGGCCCAACCTTTCCGTCACCGGATCGCTTGCCACCATCCTCTGGCTTTCGGCATTGAGGCGCGAGGGCATCAGCGTCGGCGGCCTGGCCTTTCTCAGGATCGGGGTGATCGTCATGCCGCCGACGCTTGCGCTGGCGCTCCTGGCGGCATGGGTTTCGGGATAGTTGCCGAGCTAGCGCCGTATCGGCTTCCTATTTCCTGCGGATGGCGATGGAGCGGCCCGCCCGCTCGGGCACCGGCAGCGTGGCATGCGCCGCGGCCATCCGTTCGACTTTTTCCATGATGTCGGCGGGGAAGGGCCCGACCTTCGGCCCTGCCATGTCGACATGCAGGATCAGGTTTTCCGAGGTCGCCGCCAGCCAACCGTCGACATGCCGCAATTCCTGGAAAAAGCGTATGCGCTTTTCGTCATGGTCGAGAATCTGCAGGCTGGCGGTGACGCGGTGATCGAGATGCAGTTCGCGCACGTAGCAGATGTGCACCTCCGCCGTGTAGCAGGTCAGCCGGCGGTCCTTCGCATAGTTCGGGCCCATCCCCATCAACTCGAAGGCCTCGTCGCTGCAGCGGTCGAAGAGCACGTTGTAGTAGGCCATGTTGAGATGGCCGTTATAGTCGATCCAGTCCTTCTGGATTTCCATGACGCTGGAGACGAAGGGAGCGGCGGTCGTCATGAGTCGGGCCTTTGAAATTGCGGGAGAGGGTGCGAAAGCACGGGCTGGACAAGCACTGATGGAATGAATTTGACATTCGATATCCGTTTGATGTCGGTCGCCCGGTCGAATGTCAAATTTAAAATTTCATTAGAATCATAAGCTTGCTAGTGGTTCTTTTGTTTCCAACATTTGCCTCGCGCCGGATACAAATCGGATGCAAATGTTGGAAACGAACCACTAGGATTGTCCGAATACCGTTAGAACAGACGGTACAGGGACCGCAACGGGTCCAGCATGGAGGAATTATCATGGCACTCGCCGATCTCGAGCGGGTCGAACGCAATGCGGCCGGCATAGAGGTGGCGCTCGGCATATTGAAGCAGCGCTTCGGCGCGCGCATGCAGACCGGCCAGTCGGTCCGCGAGCAGCACGCGCATACGACGACCTACATTCCGACCCAAGCGCCGGATGCCGTCATCTTCCCGGAAAGCACGGCGGAGGTGGCGGAGATCGTTCGTGTTTGCGCCGAGCACAAGGTGCCGGTGATCCCCTTCGGCGTCGGCACGTCGCTTGAGGGCCACGTCAACGCGCCGGGGGGCGGCATCTCGCTCGATATGGCGAACATGAACCGCGTCATCCGCGTCGACGCAGAGGACCTAGACTGCGTCGTGCAGCCGGGCATCACGCGCGAGGCGCTGAACGAGCACCTGCGCGACACCGGCCTGTTCTTCCCGATCGATCCGGGGGCGAATGCCACGATCGGCGGCATGGCCTCCACCCGCGCCTCCGGCACCAACGCCGTCCGCTACGGCACCATGCGCGACAATGTCATGGCGCTGACGGTGGTGATGGCCGACGGCAAGGTGGTCACGACCGCGAAGCGGGCGAAGAAATCCTCGGCCGGCTACGACCTGACCCGGCTTTTCATCGGCGCGGAAGGGACGCTCGGCGTCATCACCGAGCTGACCTTGAAGCTGCACGGCATACCGCAGGCGATCTCGGGCGGCGTCTGTCCGTTCCCGTCCGTCGAGGCGGCCTGCGAGGCGGTCATCGCGACGATCCAGATGGGCATTCCGGTAGCGCGGATCGAACTGGTCAACCAGCTCATGATGCGCGCCATGATCGCCTATTCCAAGCTCGACTACCCGGAAAGCCCGGGCCTTTTCCTCGAATTCCACGGCAGCGATTCCGGCGTGAAGGAACAGGCGGAGCTGTTCGGGGAAATCGCGACGGAATATGGCGGCGGGCCCTTTCTATGGACCACCAACAGCGAGGAACGGGCGAAGCTCTGGAAGGCGCGCCATGACGCCTACTGGGCTTCGATGATCCTCAGGCCGGGCGCGCAGGGCATCTCCACCGATGTTTGCGTGCCGATCTCGCGGCTTGCCGAATGCATCGCCGCGACCGAGATCGACATCGCCGAGAACGGGCTGATCGCGCCGATCGTCGGCCATGTCGGCGACGGCAATTTCCACGTGGCGCTGCTTCTCGACGCCAAGGACCCGAAGGAGGTCGAGGCGGCAGAGGCGTTCATCGCGCGGCTCAACATGCGCGCCATCGCCATGGACGGCACCTGCACCGGCGAGCATGGCGTCGGCCAGGGCAAGATGGCGTTCCTGGAGCGCGAGCTCGGCGGTGCGGTCGATGTCATGCGGACGATCAAGAAGGCGCTCGATCCGCAGAACATCATGAACCCGGGCAAGATCATGCCCAGCCGCCGGCATTGATGACGCGTGCTGCCACGGCCGCTCAGCCGTGGCAGCATCCGCCTGCAGCCGGCTCCTCGTCATATTCGTCGTGCCGGCGCACCCAGCTCATCCCGTTTGTCTCGTTGCGGCCGAGCGGCGCCATGTCGAGCCAGTTATAGGTGCCGATCAGGATGTCGCCGCCCCGCGCGCGAGCCGCGAAGGTGCAATAGATCGCGCCGCCTTCATCCTTGTAGAAGGCGGTGATGCCGGGCCAGTCTCTCGAGACGAAATCCGGACCGACCTCGAATTCCCGGAAATTGTAGACGAGGCGTCCCGAGGCGACCTGCGGCTCAGAAAACGACACCTGGAAATCGAAATTGAAATCGCTCTGCGCTGACGACACCCAGTCGAATTTCCAGCCCATGCGTTCCTTGTAGGGGAGGAATTCGGAAAGCGGCGCGCGCGAGGCGACGACCAGGGAAACGTCGTGGTTCCTCAGATGCCGGTCGGCGCCGTCGATATGATCGCAAAGGAACGAGCAGCCCTCGCAGCGATAGTCGGCGCCCGGTCCGAACATGAAATGATAGACGAGCAGCTGGCTGCGGCCCTTGAAGAGACCCGACAGCGTCTTGCCGCCATCCGCCGTATCAAACCGGTACTCTTTCTCGACTTTCATCCAGGGCAGGCGGCGGCGCTCCTCCGACAGCCGGTCGCGCTCACGCGTAAACGCCTTTTCGCGCGCAAGGTGCGCCTTGTGGGCGCGGAACCATTCTTCCTGCGATACGACGTTTTGCGGTTGCATGGCGTTTCTCCTTCGATCCGTTCCGGGCGGGCAAATTTGCGCTCGCATGGTCCGAGGACGTTCGGAACGGGCGGAGGCCGACAGCGACGCCGACTTTTCCCGGCGCTACATCTTCTCCTTGATACCTGCGCGGATCAGCCACCGGCCAGACCGCGTTCATGATCGCCATCTGCTGAGGATGGCGGATAACGTCGACGAGCAGCCAGAGGAAACAGGCCGAGCCGAAAAGCAGCGCGGCAATGGAAAGCATGTGGGGCCAGTGCGGAAACATCGGGAGCCCTTTACCCACGCAAACCGGGCATTGCAGTGATGGTTCCTCACTCCGGTTCTCCGCTCGCGGCAGGCGGAAATGAACACTGGACAGCCACACCAGGCAATTTGCCGCCACTTTATCGACACGCTAATTGGAATAGATTGGCAGGTTGGGGCGGCCGCTGAACGGCCGCGGGGAATTTTCAATACCGGAGAAGGAAACTGGCTCGGCTTTTCGTCCTGATCGGCGGCCTCATCGTGCTGGCGCTGACCGCGGCACTGATCGGGCCGTACTTCATCGACTGGACCTCGTACCGGGCTGATTTCGAGCGCGAGGCGAGCCGTGTCCTGGGCCGCCAGGTCAAGGTCGAGGGTTCCGCCAAGGCGCGCCTGCTGCCCTTTCCCTCGGTGACGTTTTCCGACGTGCGCGTCGCCGGTGCCGATCCGTCCGCACCGGCCGTCAGGGTCGACAAGTTCTCCATGGATGCGGAACTGGCGCCTTTCCTGCGCGGCGAGGTCCTGATCTTCGACATGCGGCTCGACCATCCGCACGTCACCGTCACGGTCGGCGACAACGGGGCGATCGATCTTGCTTCGCGCTCGCCGGCGCTTTTCGACCCGCGGCAGGTGACGCTGGAGAAGGTCACGGTGACCGACGGCGAGATCACCGTCCATCATGGCGCCGGCGGCCGTACCTATGTGCTCTCCAATATCAATGCCGATATCTCCGCCAAGTCGCTGGCCGGCCCGTGGCGTCTCGACGGGACGCTGCAGGCGGACGGAGAGCCCGTGACGGTTTCGCTGTCGACGGGCTCCGTCGACGAGAACGGCCACATGCGGCTTCGCGTGCGCGCCGATCCGCGCGACTACCCGGTCGCTCTCCAGACGGATGGGGATGTCGGGCTGGACAAGGGCGTCGCGCTCTACGCCGGCGACTTCCATCTGGACATACGCAATGGCGACGCCGGGAAATCATCTACGGAGCAGAAGGAAGCCGCGGATGACGTCGCCTTGAAGGCGAAAGCGCCGGCGCCCTATCGGGTGACGGGCAATTTCCGCTTCGACGACAAGCGGCTGTCGGTGGAGAAGTTCCGTTTCGAGACCGGATCCCCCGGCGATCCCTACACTGCCGAGGGGAACGCCTTCCTCGCCATCGGCCGCACGCCGAGCTTCGGCGTCACCGCGAACGGGCAGCAGGTACAGTTCGACGAGGCGCTCGGCGATAGCGGCGCCACGCCTTCCAAGCTCACGCTGAACGACCGGATCGCCGCTTTCGAGCGGGTGATCGAGGCGCTGCCCAAGCCGGGCATCCCCGGCAAGGTGGACATCAACCTCCCGGCGATCGTGACCGGCGACACCACCGTCCGCGACGTCAAGCTGTCGGCCGAACCGGGCGAGGGCGGCTGGAAGGTCGCCGCGCTCAATGCCAGCCTGCCGGGCCGCACGACACTGGAGGCGAGCGGCTTCCTGCGCACGGGCGGGGATTTTGGTTTCTCCGGCTCGCTGCTCCTGGCGGTGGCGCAGCCTTCGGGCTTCGCCGCCTGGGTTGCGCACGACGTGGACGAAGCTATCCGCCGGCTCCCGGCTGCGGGTTTCCAGGCGAAGGTTGACCTCTCGCCCCGGAAGCAGGTTTTTCGCGATATGGAGCTGATCCTCGGCGACGCCCGCTTCAAGGGCAGCCTGGAGAACGACGAGCCCGCCGACGCCAACCCCTCCATGGTGGTGAAACTCGACGGCGGCAAGCTCGATGTCGAGGGGCTGGCGGCCTTCGCATCGCTCTTCGTCAGCGACCAGGGGAAGACGCGGCTTGCCGACCACGACATCGACCTCTCGGTCAAGGCTGGACCGGTCATGGCGGCCGGACTGACGGCGAAATCCATCGATGCCGGCATCAGGTTGTCGGCAGGACAACTGGAGATCGACCGGCTGAGCATGGATGGTCTCGCCGGCGCCACGATCAGCGCCACCGGCGAGGTCAAGAACCTCGCAACCGCGCCGACCGGCAATATCGATGCGTCGATCGTCTCCGTCGATCTTGCGCCGCTCGTTTCGCTGCTTGCGCAGCGCTACCCGGGGAACCCGCTGGTGGCCAGCCTCGACCAGCGGGCGCGGAGCTATGGAGGATTGCTGGCGGATGCCCGGATCGATCTGGTCGGGAGCGCCGCCGCCGACAAGGACGGCTCGACCGGCGTCGCGCTCAGCGCTCATGGTCACGCCGGCGGCAGCAATTTCACCGTTTCCGCGTCGGGAAAGGGCCGCAGGCAGGATCCGCGGAAGGCGCAGATTTCGCTTGACCTGTCGCTCTCGAACGACGAGGCCGCGCCGGTCTATGCGCTGTTCGGCCTGCCGGCACTGCCGATCGATGCGGCCGGCCATGCCGAGGTCTCGCTCGCCGCCAAGGGATCGCTCGCCGGAGGCATGGCGACGTCGCTCAGTGTTGCCGGCGAGGGGTTGCAGGCCTCCTTCGACGGCAGTATCGCGCAGGCGGACGAGGGCCTCTCGGCGAAAGGCGAGGCAAAGCTCGCGGCGAAGGATATCCAGCCCTGGTTGATCACCGCAGGCGTTGGCCTGCCGGGCATGGAACTGGGCCTTCCGGTGACGCTCGCCTCCAGGATTGCGCTTGCCGGCGGCGCACTCGGCCTCGACGATCTCAAGGGCTCGATCGGCGGCGGCGCGGTGGCCGGTCACCTGAAAGCCGCCCTGAAGGGCGGGCTTCCCGATTTTACCGGGGCCCTTTCAGCCGACAGCGTCGATCTCGCTCTTGCCGCCGACATGCTTTTCGGCGGGCAGGCGCTGCACGGCAAGGGCGCCGGCTGGCCGAAGGCGCCTTTCACTGCCCGTCCACAGCCGGCGTTCCTGGGCGATCTCGACCTGTCGGCGAAAACGCTGCAGGTCGGATCCGTCGCAACGGTGCACGACGCGAAGTTCAAGGCCAGCCTGGATGCCAACGGGCTCAACGTTTCCAACCTGACGGCGAAGATGGACGGCGGCAGCCTGTCCGGCCTCTTCGAACTGCGCAACAATGGCGGGACCGGATTGTTCACCGGGCAGGCAAATCTCGATGGCGCCGACCTCACGCATCTGCTTGCCGGCACCGGACTTCGCGGGACGGCCGACCTCTCCGCTTCGGTGACGGCCAACGGCAAGTCGGTCGACGCCATGATCGCCTCGCTCGCCGGCTCTGGAACCTCTTCTTTCCGCGATCTTGCCGTGCCCGGCATCGATACCGGGGCGCTGCCGGCGCTCCTGGCCGGAGCCGACCGCATCGGCAAGGATATCGACGCCGGCAAGACGGCCGCCTTCGCGCCGGCCCTCGTCAGCGGCGGGACGTTCGCGGCGGGCAAGGGCGAACTCGCCTTCACCATTGCGGAAGGCGTCTTGCGCGCGCCGCCGCTCAGGCTCGAAGGCAAGGGCGCCGTCGTGACGGCCACGCCGTCATTCAATTTCAACAAGATGTCTGCGTCGGCGAGCGGCGAGATCGCCTACGATCCGGGCGACGAGGCGCTGGTCGGGTCGGAGCCAGACGTGGATTTCAGCGGATCGGGTCCGCTCGACGATATGAAATTCAGTCTGAATACGGCGCCGCTGGCGCAGTTCCTGACCCAGCGCGCTTTGGAGCGCGAGGAAGCGCGCGTCGAGGCGATGCAGGCGGCGCTCCTCGAAAAGCAGCGGCTGCGGCGCGAGACGGCCTATTACGTGGATCGCGACGCGACACGCAAGCGGCTCGAGGAGGAGGCGCGGGAAAAGGCTGCGGCGGAGGCCGCAGCGAAAGCCGCGGCCGACGCCGAAGCGGCGCGGCAGGCGGCGGAAGCGAAGCAGAAGGCGGAAGAGGAAGCTAAGCAGAAGGCCGCCGATGAAGCCAAGGCGGCGGAGGAGGCAAGGCAAAAGGCCGCCGCCGCAGCCGCCGCGCAGGCCCAAGAGGACGCCAGGCGCGCCGCTGCCGAAAAGGCGGCGGCCGATGCTGCGCAGAAGGCGGCGGACGAAGCCAGGAAGAAGGCCGCGGCGGACGCGGAAAAGGCGCGCCAGAAACAGGACGACGGCGGATCCCTGGAAGACAGGATCCAGAAGCTGCTCGACGGCGGCAAATCTCCCGCGAACGGCCAGGACGCCGACGGGAAATCCGGATCGGCCGACGCTCCCGCCGCGCCGGCGGACGCCAAGGCCGGCGATCAGGGGGACAAGACCGGTGCGACGGGCACCTCCGACAAACCGGCACGGCGTCCGTCCAGGCCCGACTCCTCCGGCGGCCTCAAGGGCCTACCCGGCGTCAACGACATCTTCCGTCCGGGCAACATGTCCTTCGGCGGCGCCAATTGAAGCCGCTCAGGCCTTCCTGACGGCATTCAGAACGAAAAGCCTGAGCGCCGAGGAAAGATTCGTGTCGCGTGGCCGGGTCTCGTCGATTGAAGCGACGAGCGCAGCAACCGGTATCGACCGCGAGGCCGCCACCTTCTCCAGTTCCTCCTGGAAGGCTTCCTCAAGCGAATAGCTCGTGCGGTGGCCGCGTATCGTCACCGAACGCTTGCGCACCGCGCTCACTCGCTGGAGCCGGGCTTTTCGCGAAAATGCCCCTCGATGAAGGTCCGGCTTTTTTCCTCGACGGCGCGGTCGCGCTGCTTTTCGGCCTTCGTGCGCCCGTGAAGCGCCCGGTTTTCGGCGGCGCGTGCGTCGCGCTCGGCGTGCGCCTTGCGTTTGCGGACCGTTCGCAGATTGACGATATCCGCCATGGCGGCCGCTATTTCTTGCGGAAGGCGTCGAGCGAGACGACGTCGGCTCCCTTGCCGGCCTCGGCGGCGGGCTGCTCGCTCTTGGCGGCTTTCGGCTTTTCCTTGCTGGCCGGCTTCGCGGCCTCGGCATCCTGCTTCTTCGCGGCGCGTGGGCTCTTCAGCGTCTCGACCTCGGCGGGCGGTGCCGGTTCCGAGGCATCGGCATCCTGCCTCGGGTCGAACTCCAGCTCGAAATTAGCCGACGGATCGTAGAAGCCGCGCACCGCGGAGAACGGTATCTCAAGCTTTTCCGGGATGTCGGAGAAGGACAGCCCGATCTCGAACCCCGCCTCGCTGACCTTGAGGTCCCAGTATTGGTACTGGATGACGATGGTCATCTGCTCGGGATAACGCTCCTGCAGACGACTGGAGATGCGCACGCCCGGTGCGTTGGTCATGAAGGTGATGAAGAAATGGTGGTTGCCCGGCAGCCCGGTCCGCGCGACCTCGGTCAGCACCTTGCGCATGACAGCGCGCAGCGCCTCCTGGACGAGGATGTCGTAGCGAATGTGGTCTTCGGCCATGGATCGCCCAGGTTTCAGAGAGGCTCCGGTCAGCCTTACCTCTAGCCAAGCTTCGGCGCGGCGTAAACCTTGTATTGATCGCCGCCGGAAAGCATATAAGCCCCTCGCCGAGTCTTCCAACTGCCTTCCGCCGATCTCTTGCACCCGGTCGCGAAGGCATCGATCCTTCCGATCGCGTGTCGGATCGGCGCCAGCCGAATCGTCCAAAGGGCGAGCCCTCGCATCAACCGTCCGGAAATGGTGACATGACAGCAAGATTCCTGCGCATCGCCATCGTGCTCGGCCTCGTCTCGGCCGTCGGACCGTTCGCGATCGACATGTACCTGCCGGCGCTGCCGTCCATCGGAAGCGATCTTTCCGCTTCGAGCGGCGCGGTGCAGATGACGCTGCTTGCCTTCTTCCTGGCCGTCGGCGCCGGCCAGCTTCTCGTTGGCCCGCTCTCCGACATGGTCGGCCGCAAGGCGCCGCTCTACGCGGGCCTCGTCCTCTTCGCGGCGGGCGGTGTCGGCGCCGCCCTTTCGCCTACCATCGAATGGCTGGTCGCCTTCCGTTTCGTCCAGGGGCTCGGCGCCTGCGCCGGCATGGTGGTGCCGCGCGCCATCGTGCGCGACCTGCATACGGGCGCCGAGGCGACGCGGCTGATGTCGCTTCTGATGCTGGTGTTCAGCGTTTCGCCGCTCCTGGCTCCGTTGACCGGCAGCTTCATCATCGACCATTTCGGCTGGCGGGCGATCTTCTGGACGGTGACCGGCGCGGCGGCCGTCGCGGTTGTCCTCCTCGCCTTCTTCCAGGCGGAGACGCGTCCGCCGGAGCACCGGCTCGGCGCCAGCGTCGGCGGCGCGGTGGTCAGTTACTGGTATCTTCTGCGGGATGGGCGGTTCCTGGCGCTGACCTTCACCTCCGGCTTCGGCATATCGAGTTTCTTCGTCTATCTGTCGTCATCGTCCTTCGTCTTCATCGATCATTTCGGGCTGACGCCGTTCCAGTACAGCCTGGCCTTCTCCTTCAACGCGGTCTCCTTCTTCACCATGGCGCAACTGACCGGCATGCTGACGGAACGCTTCGGGCTGGAGCGCGTCGTGCGGGTCGCCGTGACCGGCTACATGGGCGCGATGGCCGTCTTGCTGGCGCTGACGCTTTTCGGCGTCGACCGCCTCGACGTGCTGATGGGATTCCTCTTTGTCGGCTATGGTTTCCTCGGCCTGGTCATGCCGACCACCGCGGTGCTGGCGCTCGACGATCACGGGCCGATCGCCGGCGCGGCGTCGGCGCTGATGGGAACGCTGCAGTTCGCCGCCGGGGTGCTTGCCATGGCGATTGTCGGCTGGTTCTCGAATGGCACGGCGCTGCCCATGATCGCGGGGATCGCCGGCTGCGCGCTGGCGGCGTTCCTCCTGGCGCAGGTGGCGCTCGGCGGGCGCGGCCGTGCTGCCGTCGAAGAAGCGCCGGCCGAATAGGGTAGGCGCTCCCGATCTTACGAACCCGTATCGGCAAAGATAAAATCCGCGCGCTCGCGGACCGGCGCGCGCGGAACCTCCACGAGTTCGTAGCCCAGGCGCGAATAGACCGCGACCATCGCACGATAGGTGCGCTCGGCCTCGTCGAACGATTGCCTGCGCTCGGCGTCCGGCGCGAAGATTTCAGGCCATGGCGGCAGGATGAAGACGCGGCGCGCGTAACGGTAGGACCGGGCGGCATCCTCGGCATAGGCGGGAACCGCCAGTCCGCAGAGTTCGAGGTAGCCGAGGACGTCAGGGATTCCGCGATCGAAGAAGACGGGTCCTTTGCATTGCCGGGCCTGCATATGGTTGCGCATGTCGAAATCCAGCATGCGTTCGGCAAAAAGCTGCCGGTTCGACCAGGGCAGGGCGCTTCCGCTGGCCGAAAGCTGTTCGCGGATGATCGTGCGGCCCGCCTCGGCCGTCGTGGCGAATCCCCTGTGCCCGAGCGCTTCGATGAGGGTTGTCTTGCCCGATCCGGGACCGCCGGTCAGGATGTGAAAACGGCCGGCGTGATCGTCCATCGAGCGCTCCGGTGAAAAATCGAAACTCGAGGGCGCGGCATCATCCGCCGACGCACCGTCAACTTGAAAGGGAAGGGAGAAGTGGAGGCTTCCCGAGAAAGCGCCATTTCCTCTTGCAAGTCAACAAGATGCGTTTTCCAGCGGAGGCACGACCAAACGTGAACACGGCCAGAACAACGTAGGCGACTGTAAAACAGATATCGTCATTCTCGCGGGCTTGTCCGAGGTGGCGCAATGACGATGCAGGCGGCAGCATACGGACGCATCGGCCAGGAGCCTCGATCCATCACGACCCGATCGGGGAAGCCCATGGCGGTCGCATCGATCGCCGTCTCGGTCGACGATGCTGACGCGCCGCCTCTCTGGCTTGGCATAGTCGCCTTCGGCAATGTTGCCGACGATCTCCTTGGTCAGAACAAAGGAGATCTGATCAGTGTATCGGGCCGCATTCAGCGCAACACGTGGGTGACGCCGGCCGGGGAGAAGCGAGAGCAACTGCAGATCGTTGCGGACTCCATCATGTCGAGCCGCACGGTTCGGCCCCGGGGAGGTGGCAAGCGGTCGGATGGCAAGAACCCGCCGGATCATCAGAACCGGGCCACGTCGGATGAGCGTGACCTGAACGACCCATTGCCATTCTGAGGCCGGCCATTGAACATCAGCCCTTCCGGCCTCGCAAAAGCACTTGGCGGCGAAGTTCGTGGCAACCAGGTCCTTGCGCCCGGTCCCGGTCATTCCCCGGCCGACCGCTCGTTGTCGATCTTGGTTGATGACCGCGCGCCGGGCGGCTTCATTGTGAATGCCTTCTCCCCACGCGATGATGCGATCGAGTGTCGCGATTACGTGAGAGAGAAGGCCGGCCTTCCCGATTGGGAGCCGCAGAGGGCGAACGGCAATACCCATTCCGGCTACGACTTCACGCCCCAACCTGCCACGCAAGAGCCATTTCGTCTCATTGAGAGCTACATCTACCACGACGCAGACGGTACGCCGCTGCGAAAGGTCGACCGGAAGGAGCGACCAAATCCGAGGAAGAGGAACGGGAAGGGCAAGGACAAGTCCTTCCCGCAGTCACATTGGGACGGGCAGCATTGGGTTTCGGGAGCAACGGGCGTGAAGCACGTGCCGTATCGCCTTCCCGATCTTCTGCGCATGCGGGCAGAAGTCGCCCACGATGTGATCCACCTCACCGAAGGCGAGCGTCATGCCGACCGCCTGATTGAGCTTGGCATTATTGCGACCTGCTGCGATGGCGGGGCGGCCAAGTGGTATCCGGAACTCAACCAATACTTCGAAGGCGCGACGGTTATTATCCACGAGGATAATGACGCCTCCGGCCGGGGGCATGTCCGGAAGGTTGGAGAAAGCCTGCTCGGCACGGCAGAAGAACTCCGGGTCTTGACGTTCCGCGATCTAGCCGAAGGCGCAGACATCCTTGACGTTCTTCAAGGTGCCGAAGGCGATCTGAACCGCCTCGGCGAGCGGGTAGAGAAGCATTGCCGGCCATGGTCACCCGACGATGGGAAGCAGGAAGACGCCCCAAAGGGCTTCAAGGCGACGCCGTACAGTTGGATCGACCCGCGCACGATTACTCCTCGGCAGTGGGTGTACGGCCATCACCTGATCCGCAAGTTCCTTTCGGTTACCGTGTCGCCGGGAGGCGTAGGCAAGACGTCCAAGGCGATCGGCGATGCCTTGGCGATGGTGTCGGGCAAGCCTCTACTCGGTCAGTGGGTGGGTTCTCCCGTTCGGGTCTGGCTCTGGAACCTCGAGGACCCTCGCGATGAGTTGGAACGACGTATTCAGGCCGCGGCCATGCAATACGGCCTCGCGCCGGCGGACATCGGCGACCGGCTCTTTATCGACACCGGGCGCGAACAAGCACTCTGCACGGCCGAAACGACCAGTAAGGGTGCCCGTGTCCTCCGTCCGACGATCGAAAATCTCGTGACCGAGATCAAGGGCAACAAGATTGATGTCCTGATCGTCGATCCCTTCGTGTCATCGCATCAGGTTGCCGAAAACGACAATCCAGCTATCGACATGGTCGCCAAGGAGTGGGGCAAGATCGCAGACCGCACCAACTGCGCGATCGAACTTATCCACCATACGCGAAAACTGTCGGGTGACGAGGTGACCTCGGAATCGTCACGCGGCGCCGTCGCGCTCATCAGTGCGGCTCGCGACGTGCAGGCGATTAATCGGATGACGAAAGAGGAAGGAGAGAAAGCCGGGGTCGACAACCACCGGGCATATTTCCGCGTCTATTCGGACAAAGCGAACCTAGCGCCGCCGGCCGACAAGTCCGACTGGTACAAGCTGGAAAGCGTAGAACTCGGTAACGGCGACCATGTCGGCGTCGTCGTGCCGTGGACGTGGCCGGACCCGTTTTCAGACATCACAGTTGCCGATCTGAAGGCCGTCCAGAGGGCGATCGACGGCAAGAAGCTGCGCGAAAACAGCCAGGCCAAAGACTGGGCCGGGCTCGCTATTGCCGAGGTCCTTGGCCTCGATCCGACCGAGAAGACAAACCGTCACAAGATCTCGAGCTGCATCAAAACATGGGTGGCCAGCGGGGCGCTGCGCAGAGGCGAAATCGAGGATGAGAAGGGGAAGAAGAGGCCAATTCTGGAGGTCGGAGAATGGGCATGAAGCAGGGTTCCGCACCTCGAAAACCACAGGTGCGGAAAGGTGCGGAAGGTGGAGAAGCCAATTACCGCCCCACCACCCCCTCCTCCTTTAGGAGGTGGGGTGTGCGGGTGGGGTTCCGCACCTCGAAAACCACAGGTGCGGAAGATCGAAAGGAAGGAACGGCAAATGGCTGAACTCTGTGAGGTCATCATGCTTCGCGAAATCGTCGTCGAGCGCGCCAGGCGTCCTTACGGCTGGTTTCTTGTAGCGATGCGAGATGAGGATTCTCCGGACGGGGAGTACGTCTCGGCATGGGAATGTGCCGAACTGGCATTTGCTGAGGCCGCGGCGCTTAAGCGCGACTATGCGCCAGCCATCATCCGCGATCGTACGGGAGGCGCGGGGTTATGACGGCCACCCGGGATCAGGACGGCAACTGGATTGTGATTTCTCACGGCAGCGTCCTCGCCGGCCCGTTCGCCACGAGCAGTGAGGCATGGCGCTGGATCGATCGGCATTCCGGTGAGGTCACCAGCAAGAGCGAGGACACGGCTGAATGGTCCTGGAACAAGAGGGTTCACGGCGAATGACGAACGAAACCGAAACCTCCGATCCGATCGCCGATGAATTTCCCGATCCCGGCGAAGTCCCGGTGCTCGACTGGATCGACAAGGGCCTGATCGATGCCGATCCGCTCTATCAGCGGCCGTGTGATCCTGTTCGTGTCGACAACATCGCGCGGAATTTCACCTGGCGGTCCTTCGGCGCGCTTGTCGTGGTTCCGGTTGCCGACGGCCGCTACCACGCCACGGACGGCCAGCATCGTCTGGAGGGGGCAAAGAAGCACCCGAAGGTGACGCATGTCCCCTGTGTCATCGTGGAGGCCGAGGATATCAAATCGGAAGCCTCGATCTTTGTGGAGATCAATGGCAGCAGGAAGAATGTTTCGCCGTTGGAACTGTTTTTTGCCCGGCTCGCCACCGGCGATGAAGACGCGGAGACGGTGCGGCAGGTGTGCGAGCGCGCTGGCGTCCGAATCCCGAAATATCCCTCTCACGGCTTCCGGCCCGGCGACAGCATCGCCATCGGCGCCATCCAAGCGCTCGTCGGTCGCCGCGGCGCTATGAGGGCTCGGGAATTCCTGGAACCGCTTGTCAAGGCCCGGCTCTGCCCGATCACCTCGAATCACATCAAGGCCGTCGAGCATCTCCAGACCAACGCCGAGTTCGCAGGGTCGATCAACCTCGACGATCTGACGGCGACGATCCTGTCCATGGGGGGCGCCGACGAGGTCGATGCCAAGCGGTTCGCGGCGACCCATAACTGTCCGGTGTGGATGGGCTTGGCGTCGGCATGGTTCCAAAAGACGAAGAAGCGGAGGAAGGCCGCTTGAGCGATTCCGTCGTCGAAGAGCTTTTGGCGAAGATCAAGGATCTGGAGGAGGAGGTCCGTCGGCTGCGGTCGGAGCTTATATCAGAGAAGGTGCATGTGCCGGTCGAGTGGCGATTAGCACCTCAGGAGGAGACGATCTATCGCCTCCTTGCCTCACGAGATTTCGTCTCAAACGAACTTTTCAAGTTCGCTCTCTACCCGGACATCAACAAGGAAATTCAAGATGCGGAGGGCCTGATTAAAGGTCGTATCTATTGGCTACGCCGGAAACTGAAGCCTTACGGCATGAGGATCATCAACACCCGGCACATTGGCTGGTCGCTCAAGAGGACTCCGGCCGAATGAACCATGCCCTCGTCGAAGAGCTGCAGGCAAAGATCGAAATTCTGGAAGAGGAGATCATCCAGCTCAGGGAGCATCTTGCCGTGGACATGATGGTGCGGCCTGAATGGGGCCTGATCCATCAGGAGATAATCGTTTTTCGGCTGTTGGCCACACGTGAGCTGCTTACGCGGGATAGCCTGCGATATGCGCTGTGGGCGGAGCGTGACGAGCCCAAGAATCTGATATTTCTCATCGCGAAGGTCATTGCGGGGCTACGCCGGAAGCTGAAGCCCTACGGGTTCAAGATCAAGGTCTTCCATAGCATCGGCTGGACCCTCGTCACGCCGGAGGATCGTCGATGACGATCGCCGAGCGCAAGGCCCGTGAAGCCTACGACCTCACGAATCCGTGGCGGCCGATGTGTGAGGCCAAGCCCGACGGTACGGTTTGCGAACTCATGTTTGCCGATCTCGTCGGAAACTACGAGGCGGATGTGTTCCGGTACTTCCTCGATCATGACGGCAATTGGGTCCGGATCGATCCACCGGGCAGGATCTATTCCGCACCCATGAATTGGCGTCCGGCATTCGCCAAGCTGACGCCCGAGCGCAGGCACTATCTCAGGAAGCAAGCAGACCAGACATGAGCAAAAGCACCAAATCGCGGAAGCCAGAAAAGCCGAAGATATCGAAGGACGAGAAGGAACAGGTGCGCGCTCGCCGCGCAGCAGGTCATCACGAGGCGCTCCAGTTCGACGAATATGGCCGCCAGCGGCTGATCCACGGCACGGCGGAATCGGTGCGCAAATACGACTTGAGTAAGACTGGCATCGTGCGCGTGCGGAATGTCGATCCGCTGAAGGGGATTTCGAGCCTGACGCACAAGCAGCGCGAGGCGGGCGAACGGTACCGGGCAGATTTCGAGCTTGCCGCACGCGAAGGACTGAAGGGGGCTTCGACGGATGTCCGCGTGGATGGTGGCAGCATCGTCCAGACGGTTTCTGCCAGGCTGATCGACAATCACGCCGAGTTGGCAATCGCGCGTGATGCGCTCGTCTATCCCGAGATCGTGTCCGTCCTCAACGCGGTGTGCGGCCTCGGGATGTCCATCAAGGAGCTGGCCACGCGGGAGCATGTCGTTCGCGATATTCCAGTGCAGCTTCTCCGAATGGGCTTGGAGCGCTTGGTTGTCCACTACCGCTCGCGCCCGGCAACACGACATGGTTGAAAGGTGACGGCAGCTATGATAGTGATTTGCCCACGGTGCAGAACTGCGCCGTTCCCGATATTCCTGTTTTGTTCTCATCTGCGATTTGGTAGCTTGATAGGCTACCAGATTCGGAGTCTTTGACGATGGGAACAAAGAAAACCGAGCCGTTCTGCATCAGGAGCGCTGAAGGCATTCAACGCTTGGAAGACGGCCTTCTGCTTTATGGTGGAGCTGCTCCGGAATTGCCGCTCCGCGTTGAGGGAATAGCGGATTTCGTCTCGACCACGCTCTTCGGGATGAAATATTCGGATGTCTATCGCGATGAGTTCGAAGATTCTTCCGATCGGTTCGACTACCAGGAAGATTTCGCGACTTACCTGATGGACGACGAGGCGGCCTGCGAGCATCTGAAAAAGTACGGTCTGGATTTCACCGACGCCGCCGGCCGTCCCTTGCGGTGCACACGGTTCCTGAAACTTCAGGCTGAGGCCGCGGCAAAGGGATTTGACGGTCATATGCCGGACCGGAATGCAATCTCGCTTGGAAAGATCCAGTCGTCGCTTGAGGCGGAAGCGGCGGCATTCAGGGCGAGAAAAGCCGCACGCTAACGAATTCATCCCATTCGCCGATCTGCCGCCCCCCTCATATCCTTAAGCCGAAGCGGACGTAGGCTTGCATAGCGTTCCATGCGCGGCTCGGGGCGGGCCCTCACCGGGGTTAAAGTTGGGCCAATGGAACGCGAGCCGCACCTGAACGGGAATCATGGGCAAGCACGATCAGCCGTACCCGTTCACGCTGAACGAGTTGATGCTGGCTGCGATCCGGGCCGACGCGACCAGGCGGGAACTGAACCGGAGCGCGATCACTCTCGCCGGGCCGCAGAAGGCGAAGCCGAAACGGCTATTCCGCGGTCAGGAGCGGGAGCAACTGATCACAGGTATGATGGTGCACCTGCGGCGGTGGCGGAAGTCGAAGTTCGAATTCGAAGGCTACACCCGCGCCGGTCTCCGCAGCGCGCTTTGCCTGAAGGGTTACGCCTGGCATCTCTCGGATAACGAGGCGGACGAGATCGTCCGGGAAGGCCTTCATCGCATCGGTGCAGTAAGGCCTCACGAGGAAGAGGAAGAGGCGGTCAGCGAGGAATAGAGTTCAGCAGAGCCGGCACACCCCAATTTGGTGCGCTCGGCAGGGCTTGAACCTGCAACCGCCAGATTCGAAGTCTGGTGCTCTATCCAGTTGAGCTACGAGCGCTGGCTATTGCGCGCAGAATGTTGGGTCCGGCGAAACCGCTTTGTTCCAGACTGTCTGGTTGGTCGTCCATTTCAGTCTGGAGAAATCGGCGTTCACGGTTCCGGTGATATGCCAACTGTCGGCCGTAACAGTGCGGGTCGCGGTGTCATAGCTGCCCGTGGTCTCGTTATCGCATTCATTCCAGATCTTGAGGGACTTCTTGTCAGGATCGGCCTTGATACATGCATATTTGCCTGGGTTCGGATTGGGACACTGGCAAACTTCGACGCATTGCCAGACACCGGTCACTCGATCGATGTCCTGCGAATCCGCGTAGGAATAGCTTGCCGTGCATGTCACGGCCAATGCTGCCAGCAAAAGACGCATTTCTCCCTCCCTTGACGAAGGCAGGAAAGCACCATCGTCAATGCCGAGCAAGCCTCCAGTGCACCGGCCTGCCGGTATAGGCGACAGGCGGCAGCAGCGCCGCGCTTACGACCATCAGCGGGACAAGCAGGAGTGGCGCGGCTGGTACAAGACAGCACGGTGGCAGGCCAGACGTGAGGCGCAGCTTAGGGCCTACCCATTATGCGCCCTATGCGAGAAGGCAGGCACACTCACCCCGGCCAACGTCGCCGACCACGTCGATCGACATAATGGCGATTACGACCGCTTCTGGTACGGCAAGATGCAGTCGCTCTGCGCGCCCTGCCATTCAAGCGAGAAGCAGCGGCAGGAGAATGAACATGGCACGCAGCGCAGGTGAGATCACAATCGATGGCAGCGACATCCTCCGGAATATCCGGATCAACATCCGGTGGCCCCGTGCGCTCGGGCTGCGCATGTGGGTGGCCTCGCGCCTGTTTCAGCTTGGCGGATGGGTAAGCGGAACGAACGTGGTGGTCGAGATCGAGGCCGACATGACCGATGCTCGAAAGGCCAACACGCTCGACGAGGCGTCCTGCAATCCGGACGGCACCTACAACGGCGCTCGCGCGCTATCATGGCTCTCCGACGTGCTGACCGGCGGCAAGGGCATGAGCGAGGGCGAGGTTCGCGAGATGTTCGCAGATGCGAAGGCGAAGAGGGAAATCGTTGCGCCGCGATGAGCTCATATTGCGCTGCGGGATGGCCCCCTCGAAAGTTCGGCAGGCTGGGTGCCTAGACCGGTCCGGGCCAAAACTTCCACGCCGTCAAAATGGAGGCATTTTTGCATGGCCGGCCGAAAGCGCACGCCTGACCGCCTCAAAATAGTCGCCGGGACCGATCGTCCGGACCGCATGAACCCGACTGCACCAAAGCCGGCGACGGACTTGCCAGAGGCGCCGGAATGGCTCTCGACACGCGGCGCCGAGATATTCGAACAGCTCGTGACAATCATCGGTCCGATGGGAATTGGCTCAGCGACGGATACTGCAATGCTGGCGTTGGCGGCTTCACGATTGGAGGAGGTCGAGATCTGCACGGCCATGATCGAGGACGGCGGTCGGACCTTCGTGAGCAACATGACCTATGACGACGAGGGCCGGATCGTCAGCCAGCAGATCAAAGGTCACCCGGCCGTTGCGCAGCGGAGCGAGGCAATGCGGCATGCGCAGTCCCTGCTATCCGAATTCGGTCTGTCTCCGGCGGCGCGCTCCAAGGTCTCGGTGACCCCGCTCGATGACAAAAACCCGTTCGCTGCGCTCGCCGGCTGAGTTTCCGCATGTCGAGTCCGGCAATCATTACGCTCAGGATGTTGTCAGCGGTAAGATACCAGCCTGCAAATGGGTGATCCTGGCTTGCAAGCGGCATCTCGACGATCTGGCGGCTTCGAAGAAGGCAGAATACCCATATCGGTTTGATGCGAAGACGGCAGAGAAGTGGTGCAGGTTCCTTGAACTGCTGCCGCACACGAAAGGCGAATGGGCGCGCCGCGGCGAGAAGCTGAAGCTTGAGCCGTGGCAGTCCTTCAAGACGATCTGCCTGTTCGGCTGGCTCCGGAAGCAGGATGGGCTTCGGCGATTCCGCAAGGCACTGATCCTAGAGCCGAGAAAGAACGCGAAATCGACATGGGCGGCCGGCATCGGCCTCGGCATGATGTCGATCGATGGCGATCATGGGGCGGAGGTCTATTCGGGCGCTACGACAGAGAAACAGGCATGGGAGGTTTTCAAGCCGGCTCGGCTTATGGCGATGAAGACGCCGACCTTCGTGCAGCACTTCGGGGTGACGGTCGGCGCGAAGAATATTCATCGTCTGGCGGATGGGTCGAAGTTCGAGCCGTTGATCGGCGATCCGGGCGACGGTGCTTCTCCGTCATGCGCCATTGTCGACGAGTATCACGAGCATACGAGTGACCGGATGGTCGACACGATGGAAACGGGCATGGGCGCCCGTGAGCAGCCGCTGTTGCTCATCATCACGACGGCCGGGGACAATCTGTCCGGGCCGTGCTTCGCCGCGGTGCAGGACGCCGAAAAGGTGCTCGAAGGGGTCGTCCAGAATGATGAGCTTTTCGTTCTGATCTATACCGTCGACAAGGATGACGACTGGTCGAGCGACCTCGCTCTGAGGAAGGCGAACCCGAACTATGACGTCAGCGTCAAAGGCGAGTTCCTGCAGGCGCGCCAACGGGACGCGAAACAGAACGCCCGCAAGATCGGCGTATTCAAGACCAAGCACCTGAATATGTGGGTGCAGGCGCGCAATGCCTATTTCGATGTGCAGAAATGGCAGGCCGCAGCCAACCCGGACCTTCGTCTGGAGGATTTCATCGGTCGGCGCTGCATCATGGCGCTGGACCTGGCTTCAACCGTCGACGTTGCGGCGATGGAGCTGACGTTCGAGCACGAGGGCGGTTACGCTCGGTTCGGACGGTACTACTTGCCCGAGGCGACGATCGAGTTGCCGGAGAACCAGCACTATCGCGGTTGGCGCGACGCTCCGGAGCAGTGGATCACGCAGACCGACGGCGACATGATCGACTACGTCACCATTCGTGACGACATTCTCGGCCTTCGGGATCAGGGCTTCTTGATCGATGAAGTCGCCTTTGATCCGCACCAGGCTCACATGATGATGGCCGAGCTGCGGGACGAGGGTTTCCAGACGATTGAGGTCCGGCCGCTGGTGCTGAACTTTTCGCCGGCAATGAAGCAGATGGACGGTCTGATCCGGTCGATGAAGATTGCCCACAACGGCGACCCAGTATTTACGTGGATGCTGTCGAACGTGGTGGCGAAAGCTGACGCCAAGGATAACGTCTATCCCCGCAAGGATCGTGAGCAGAACAAGATCGATGGCCCAGTGGCGCACATGATGGCGCTGGCCCGATGGATGACCGGCGAGGTTGAAGGTCCTTCCGTCTACGAGACACGGGGCATTCTGGAGATAGAAGTTTGAGCACGGAACGGAACCGCAGACGAGTCGAAGATATTGCCGGCGTTCTTGGCGCCGCCTTTATCGTCGCCGGCGCCGGTATGATCTACCTGCCGGCCGGCCTGATCGTCTTTGGCGTCATGCTGTTTTCCGGTGCGATCCTGACGGCGAGGCGATCGTGAGCCTTTTCGCAAATATGTTCGGGCCGCTATATCAGCCGGCCGGTACGCTTTCTTCGCCCGGCGGGTGGCTGATGCGAGCCATCGGGGGCGGCAAGACGAGCGCCGGCGTGCCGGTGTCTGAATATACGGCCATGCGACTGCCGGTCGTTTATGCCTGCGTGAACCGTATCAGCAACCCGATCGCATGGTTCCCACTCAAGATGTACCGGGCAAAGCCCGGCGGTGGAAAGGAAGTTGTGACGCCTGGGCAACATCCATTTGCGGCGCGAATCGGGGTGCGGCCCAACGATCTGATGTCGTCGCGCACTGTGCGCAAGACGGCCCAGGCCCATGCGCTTCTGTGGGGCAATGGGTATATTGAGATTGAGCGCAATGGTCGCGGCCAGGGCGTGGGTCTCTATCCGCTGCAGCCCGACCGCACGCGGCCCGTGAAAGAGGACGGGGAATTCTTCTTCCGCTCGACGATCGACGGTCGCAATGTCCGTTTCGATCCGAACGATGTGATCCACATCATGGATCAGTCGCAGGATGGTTATTGGGGCATCTCGCAAATCGCCATGGCGCGCGAAGCCGTGTCCATGGGGCTCGCCATGGAGATGTTCGGTGCGAAGTTCTTCGCCAACGACGCCAAGTCGGGAGGTTTCCTCCTTCACCCCGGCAAGTTGAGCCCGACTGCGAAACAAAACATCACCGGTAAGGATGGGGAGACAAAACGGAATCCGGACAATCCGGCCGCCGCCCTTGATGTGCAGGGCGGCCTTGACAATGCGCATCGGGTGAAGGTGCTCGAAGAGGGCATGAAGTTCGTCACGACGACGATCCCTCCCGAAGATGCGCAGTTCCTCGGCAGTCGTGAATTCCAGATCGCCGAGATCGCCCGGATTTTCGATGTGCCGCTCGTTTTGCTTCAGAGCCATGAGAAGACCACTTCGTGGGGCTCTGGCATTGAACAGCTGATGATCGGCTTCATTCGGCAAACGGTCGGCCCGTGGGTTGATGCATGGGAGCAGGAGCTGAACTGGAAACTCTTCACTGAGGAAGAGAAGGCGCAGGGCTACTACGTCAAATTCAACATGAATGCGCTGCTGCGTGGCGACATGGCCTCTCGCGCCGACTTCTATCAGAAGGTCTTCGCCGTTGGCGGCTTCTCACCGAACAAGATCCTCGAACTGGAAGACGAGGATGGCATTGGCGACATCGGCGACCATCATTTCGTGCCGGCAAACTTCGTCACTCTCGATAAAGCCACCGATCCGGAGTACCAGCCGGCGAGCGGTCCTCAGAACGACAATCCGCCGGCTCCGAAGCGCATGGCGCCGATCCAACCGGCAGAGGAAGCTGCATGAAATACGCCCATATCCTGCTAGCGGTCGCCTCGGAAATCTGGGCGATCGATCCGAACAAGATGGATCAGATCGTCGCGTTCCTGGCCCTGCAAGCGTCCGGCGAGAAGTTCACTGGCGAGGAGGTCGAGGCTCGTATCACGCGCCAGACGGAGACGAGCGTTCAGCGTCAGGAGGGCGTGGTGTCGATCCTGCCGCTCCGTGGCATCATCGCAAATCGGATGAATATGATGTCCGATATTTCCGGAGGAGCCAGTTCAGAGAAGTTCGGCAAGATGTTCGACGCCGCCGTTTCGGATAGCGGGGTCAAGGCCATTGTCCTCGATGTGGAAAGCCCTGGCGGTGTCGTCTTCGGGGCCGACGAGTTGTCGAGCAAAATATTCGCGGCACGCGGCACCAAGCCGATCATCGCCCATGTGAACGGGTATGCGGCTAGCGCCGCCTACTGGATCGCTTCAGCTGCAGATGAAATGGTGGTCACGCCATCCGGAGAGGTTGGCTCTATCGGCGTCGTCGGCGTCCATGACGACATCAGCGCAGCGCTGGAAAAGCTCGGCGTCAAGAAGACCGTCCAGTCGGCAGGCAAGTTCAAGACCGAGGGTAGCCAGTTCGGACCGCTCAGTGAGGAAGCGCTTGCCCATCGGCAGGCGCAGATTGACGCTTACTACGACAAGTTCGTCCGCGCCGTGGCTCGCAACCGCAATGTTTCGTTGACTGCGGTGAAGGACGGCTTCGGGCAGGGCCGTATGGTCATGGCCGATGCTGCCGTGGCCGAAGGCATGGCCGACAAGATTGCCACGCTGGACGAAACCATCGATCGGTTTGCCTCTCCGCAGGCGCCGCGGAAGAAGTTTGCCACGCAACGCGAGAAGCGGGCGCTCAGCCTTTAACCCATCCCGTCATCGACGGTTGTGAATCGCGCTCCCGGGGCCGGCCGGGGCGATGCGAAGTCCTGTCCGGCGTTCAGCACTGAAAGGATAATCCATGCTGAAGCAACTCCGAGAGAAGCGCGCGAAGCTCGTCGCCGAGATGCGCGGAATTATTAAAGCCGCCGAAAATGAGGATCGTGACCTCACGGCGGAAGAGCAGACGGCTTTCGATACCGCTCAGGCATCGAAAGCCGATCTCGACAAGCGCATCGACCGCCTGGAGGGATTGGAAGCGTCCGAGGCCGCACTTGAGGAAGTTGTTCCGGCGGCTTCGCGTCGTGCGTCAATCCAGCGTCCCGGCGGCGACCCCGCTGCCCGTGAGTTCGAGAATATGGGCGAATTCCTGAACGCTGTCCGTTTTCACCCGAACGATCAGCGTCTGGAATTTGTTGAAGGCGTTGGCGCTGAGGCGGATGAGAATGGCCCGCGCGCCGAAATGCGCATGGACAATGACCGCCAGGGCGGGTTCATGGTCCCGACGCAGTTCCGGTCGACCATCATGAGCGTGTCGCCGCAGGATGCCCTGGTTCGTCCCCGCGCGAACGTCATCCCGGCAGGCTCGTCGCCGGATGCGGGCATCACTATGCCAGCACTCGACCAGAGCGGCTCCAATCCGGGCAACGTCTTCGGCGGCATGACTTTCTCGTGGATCGAGGAGGGTGGCGATAAGCCGGAAACCGACGCCGAACTGAGGGGCGTCTCGCTCGTCCCGCATGAGATCGCTGGCTTCGTGACGGTGACCGACAAGCTGCTTCGCAACTGGCAGGCGTCGGCCGCCTTCCTGGAAAACCTCATGCGCGGCGGTGTTTCTGCGGCCGAGGATTATGCATTCCTTCGTGGCACTGGTGTCACGAAGCCGCTCGGTGCTTTGAATGCTCCGGTGCTCAAGACTGTCAACCGCCAGATCGCGAACCAGATCGTATACCTCGATCTTCTGAAGATGACGTCCATTCTGCTCATGCGCGGCGGTCAGCCTGTGTGGTCGGCGCCTCAGTCCGCGCTGATTTGGTTCGGCCAGTTGCAGGACCCGGAAGGGCATTACATCTGGAAACCCGATGCTCGCGACGGCTTTGCCGGAACGCTCATGGGGTATCCGCTGCGCTGGAACAACCGGGCACCGGCGCTTGGGAGCAAGGGCGACCTTCTCTTTGCCGATTGGTCGTACTACCTGATAAAGGACGGCTCCGGCCCGTTCGTGGCAGCTTCAGAGCACGTCAAGTTCACCTCGAACAAGACAGTCGTGAAGATTTTCTGGAACGTGGACGGCGCTCCCTGGATGAACGCGCCCTTCACGGAAGAGAACGGCTACGAGGTTTCGCCCTTCGTCGCTCTCGACGTCCCGGCCTGATAGGTCGTCGCGGGTCGGCTCTCGCCGGCCCGCTCCCCTTCGTTTCAACCCCTGACATGAAAGGAGATCGCCAATGCGCGACCTCGCCAATCATCTCACGTTCAAGCGCGCGATCAGTCCGCAGGCGGCGCGCACGGATAATACCGCAATCGTCTCGGAGATCATCGATCTCGCGGGCTACAATTCGATGTGCTTCGCCATCAACATCGGAGCCAATACCGACACAAATGCGACCTTTGCCACGTTGGTCGAGCATGGCGATGCGGCCAATCTGTCGGACGCCGATGATGTTCCGGATTTGCAGCTCACGGGCACCGAGGCGGATGCCGGGTTCACGGCGGCCTCTGACGACAACTCGACGCGTAAAATCGGCTATGTCGGTCCAAAGCGTTACGTCCGGCTGACGATCACGCCGACCGGCAACGATTCCGGCAACATCTTCGTCACTGCGATCGCCGTTCTGTCCGGCTCCCGCTACTGGCCTGCCCTGTGAAATTGAGCCCAGCCGACGCCCGGATCATCGAGAGCCGGGCGTTCTCTCCATCAGAAATCTGGAGCAAACCAATGAGCAGGGCTTTCACGGTGCTCGCCGAATGCATTGATCATCGCAGCGGCAAGCGTTTTGCGAAGGGCAGCATCTTCGATCCGGCCCCGACCGCCGAACAGGCGCAACGTCTGGTGAAAGCCGGTTGCCTGCCGGAAGAGGCACTCACTATCGGCAACACGGCAAAGGTTGCCGAGAAGAGACCGGGGAAGGGGCAGAAGGCCACCTCCGCCGATCGCGACGCGGAGGATTGACCGATGGTGGAAAATCCCCGCAATGGATCAGGAAAATGGGCTCCGGTAACCAAGGCCGATGCCGATCTGCCGGACGGTGTTTGCCGGGCGCTATTGGTTGGTACCGACGGCACTGCCAACCTTATGCAGCCTGACGGCACAATCCGTACCGATGTGCCACTGCAGGCCGGCTACAATCCCTTGTTTGTCCTTCAGGTCCGCACCGGCGGAACGGCGGACGACATTTGGGCGCTGTACTGATCATGTCCCTTCGGGTCATCACGCCGCCCGCACCGATCGTCGATACGACAGATCTCTTGATCGACGATTCGGACGGACTACGCGCGGTGTTGGTCATTGCCGCTGTGACAGAAATGATCGATGGCCCAACCGGATGGCTCGGCCGCGCGCTCGGACCGCAGACACTCGAATATTCCGGCTGGTTCGGTCATTGCCACATCCGGCTTCCGTGTCCGCCGATCATCAAGATCGTGGGCGTCTTTGCCGTCGACAAGGATGGCGTTGAAACCGAAATAGATGCCGGTGACTACCGGCTCGACGACGATTGTCTGATCATCGCGGATGGCACCGCGTGGGACCGGTGTGAGAAGCACCGTATCCGTTACAAGGCCGGCTATAACGGCATGTCCGGCGCCGCTGAAGGCGAACTACAGACCGGCGATGTACCTGCCAGAGCGCAGCAGGCCATCATCCTTGCCGCACAGCACATGATCAACACCGGCTCGGAAAATCTCTTCCTCAGCGTCGATGAGGTCGAAGGCATCGGGCGCAAACAATACGTCGTCTCCGACGCGGCGCGCGCCACGATCGAGGCGACGTGCGACCGCCTCCTCATGGGGCTGAGGGTATTTGCATGACGCCGGCGTCAGCCATTGCCTCGCTGGATAAGCAGCTCGCCGAACATGGTGAGGACTGCACCCTACGTCGCAAGGAAGGCTCCCCGCCCATCGAGAAGGACGTGACCGTTCGCGCCTCGGTGCGCGGCGTCCGCTCGAACGAGGTCGTCGGAGCGGTGACGCAGGCCTATTCCAAGGTCGTGATCTCGATGACGCAGATATTGGCGTCAAGCTGGCCGGCCGGGCACACGGTAACGCCCGGTGCCGTCGATCCGCGCCTTCCTCGCGCCAACGATTTCCTCGTGGTGAAGGGAAAGGTGAGGCAGATCATGTTCGCCGATCCGATCGCAATCGATGACACGGTGGTTCGCGTCAATCTGATGGTGGCTGGCTGATGGTGACCGTCCGCCCGGAATATTTCGAGCGCGAATTGAAAGTCGCGCTACAGGGTTCGTTCGAGGAAATGAACGCCGAGTTGGCGGCTTTCGCGAAGTCCGAGCTGCATCGCGTCATTTCCGAGGGGATCGCCAGCCCGATTTATGACCGCTACGTCAACGGCGTCATGGGCGCGCCAGAGGAAAGCGTCAGGATCCCGAACGGCATCCTCTACACCTTCTCGAACTGGCCGCTGGTCATCAATGCCGCGCTGGAGGAGCTTCGCAAGCGCGTCCCGCGCAAAACCGGCCGATATGCCTCTTCCTTCACGGTGCTGGTCAATGAGCGGCCGGTCACGGATTTCGGGACGATTCCGGCCAACGCGGAAGTCATCATCTTCAATCTGCAGCCCTATACCCGCAAAATGGAAAGTGGCGGCAACGGCACCGGCAAGAGGCACTTCGATCTTGCCGAACTGGCGGTCAACCGGCGCTTCGGCGATGCTTTCCGAGCGCAGGCGACATATCTCAACATGTCAGGCGGCGTGGTCCCTGGCGTCCCTTATATTCTGAAGGGCGAATATGCGCGTCTGCGCAGGGCCCGGCTCGCCAACCCGGCGAGGTTCAGCCGCAGCTTCCCGAAGCGGAAGGACATGGAACCGGGCCAGCCGATCACTTATCCCGCCATGATCATCAACGTGCTCTGATGTCCAGTCCGACAGCCTTCGACGCCTTCAAGGGCGTGCTCGACACCTATGCGGCCGGATCGGGCGCATTGCCAGTGCGCTATGAGAACGACTTCTGTCAGGACTTGCTCGACGCGAACACGCCGGCTTGGGTATACGTCGAGGTATACGGCGACAGTTATCGGCAGGATACGACGGGAGCGCCTGGCGCCAACGTCTGGGAAGAGACCGGAGTCACCTACGCGCATGTCCTGGTGCCAAGCGGGGAAGGGAGTTCCAGCGCCCGCATCTACGCCCGCACGTTGATGAACCTCTTCCGCGAAAAGCCGATCGACGGCCTGTTCATGCCGGAAATGTCCCTCGGCGCCGGCAATCCCGGCCGAGACTTCCCGAATTACTGGTCGCTCGCCCTGACCATCTACTGGACGCGCCGAGATATCACTTCGGCCACGTAACCGGCGCTGCCGGCCATTCCGAAAACTGAAGGAGACATGCCATGAGCTTCGCTGATGGTTCACAGGTACGTTTGGCCGATATCGCCGAGGCGACGATCGGCACCACGCCGGACACGCCCGGTTTTCAGGTCATGCGCTACCGCACGGCCAGCGTGCGCATCAACAAGCAGGTCGATATCTCCGACGAGGTTCGCGCAGACCGCAATGTCCCGGGCATCACCGATGTCGGCCGCGCCGTCAGCGGGTCGATCGACACGCGGTTCTCCTACGGAACCTATGACAGTTGGCTGGAGCGGCTGCTTTGTGCTGCCTTCTCCACCAATGTCCTGAAGAACGGCGTCACGCCGAAAACAGGTACGCTGGAATTCACCTACGAGCAGGGCGTGACGGACAGCTACATCCGATATCGCGGTTGCCGTTGGAATACGCTTGACCTCACTCTACGCTCGCGCCAGCCGGTGCAGGCGACCTGGGGCATCATGGGCATCGACAGCCCGACGCCGACGAGCGCGATCATCACCGGCGCGACCTATACGGCCGCCACGACGACCGAGGATTTCAACGCCGGTCTCAATGTCGCGAACCTGTCGATCGGCTCGACCTCGCTCGTGTCGTCTCCGAAGGTGCAGGCGCTCTCGTTCCGCATCAACAACAATATCTATCAGGTCGATGTCGTTGGACAGTACGCGCCCTACGGCCATGGCTTCGGGCGTTTCGAGGTTACTGGCACGATGACGGTGCTGTTCGAAAGCCTTGCCGCCTATTCGGCCGTTCTGAACCATGAGGACGTGGCGATCAGCTTCGACATGACTGACGCGGCCGGCAACAAGTACACCTTCGCCATCCCGAAGGTGAAGTTCACCGATGGCGGCCCCGCCGCTCCCGGCAATGGTCAGCCCGTCGTGCTGGAAGTTCCGTTCCAGGCGTTTTACGACGCGACCAGCAGCGCCAGCCTCAGCATCACGAAGACGGATGCCTCTTGATGGCGAAACGCACGACTGACGCCGCCGGGCCGCCGGAAGCCATTCTTCCGTTGATCGACTTCCGCGGCGATCCCTGGGCAACCGGTGACAAGAATGCCGTCTCGTTTCGGGCAGGCGTGGTCTCCTCGCCGGTGCCCGCTGAGTTCGCGCTGAAAATGCGTGACGAGGGAAAGGCGGCTGGCAAGCTACTCGCACCCGCTGCCGAACCTGCCGCCGACACGGCAGACGATCAGCCCGCAAAGGACTGAGTTCAGCGCTGAATGGCCGGGCGTGTCGGGCGCCCGGCCACCCTTTCCCGACAAGGATCAATCATGACCGTCAAACTGGAATCCCTGAAAGCCGATCTCGATCGCGAGGTCAAAGGTGACTGGATCGAGTTCCCGGACTGGCCCGGGGTCGCCTTCAACGTCTCCTCGCTGCTCATCCCGCAGTACGCGACGGCCCGCGATCTTCTGATGCAGCGCCTGTCGCGGCAGCATAAGGGCAAGCCGATCCCGCGCGAGATCGTCACGACGGAACTCGGGAAACTCTATGCCAAGCACATCCTGCATGGCTGGCGCGGCCTTGATGTCGAGTATTCAGGGGAGAAGGCAATGGAGACGCTCTCGGACCCGAAATTCCGGAACGTCGTCGCGGCGGTTGAGTATTGCGCCGGGCAGGTCTCGCAGGTCGATATCGAGTTCGTCGAGGACGAAGCAAAAAACTCCAAGCGGCCTTCCGCAGCCGCCTAGCGCGCGAAGGCCGATCCGCAGAAGTTCAGGATTGGCTCGACGAACTTGCCGCCTCTGAGCCTGATGTCGAATGGCTTCAGACGGCCGCCGGTCCGCACATCGAGTTCGATCCCCGTTCCTGGCATGAGCTCTACTGGGATGCCTGGGAAGCGCTTCGGTTCGATCGCTTCTATGGCGCAATGGGCGGCGAGGGTCCGATCTCCTACCAGGCGCTCAGTACATACGCACGCGACCACGGGATCCTCGGTTCCGAGTTCCGGGTCTTTCGTGCGTTCATGGGCGCGATGGACGCCGAATGGCTGAAATATCGAGCCGAACAGGACAAGGCGAAGGCAGATCAATCGAACTTCGGGTGAAGTTTGGTGTAGACTTCGCCGTTAGATAGGTAGCCGAGCAAAATGCAATTGTTGACCTTGCTGGAGAGATCGGAATTGACCCGATCGCCATAGAATTTCTGAAGGTCGACGATGCAGGAAATCCGGGCGGTCTCGAATTGACGTGCCTTCATAGCGTCACTCATCCAGCCCCACACATAGACCGCGCCGCCTGCGATGATCACAAGGCATGCGGCTGCCACCAGGCCCTTTAGCCAAGCATCCATTCTCGCCTCCTGCTGAAGCGCAGGGACGATAGCGTTCATCTGGAACAGCATCAACATGACCACTCAGCTTTCATCGCTGGCTGTGCGTCCGGACCTCGACCCGTCGAAGTTCGTCCAGGGCGCGCAGCAGCTCGACGCCGCAGCGGCGGCGGCCGGGAAGTCGGTTGCGGGCGTTGGCGTGGCTTCCAACGAAGTCAACCGCAAGATCAGCCAGGCCGGCGATGTCGTTGGCCGCTTGTCCCGTCAGTATGTCGATGGCTACGCGTCAGCCCAGCGTTTCCAGTCCGCGCTCAACTCTCTTTCGCGCGAGATGGAAAAGGGAAATCTGACGATCGAGCGGGCGCAGCCCATTCTTGACGGCATCTACCGCAAGTATGGCCTGATGGGCGACGCCGCTCAATTTGCCGCAAAGGGCCAGATCGAGCTTGCCAACGCGATTACCAGCGCGAACGCTCGGATCGAACAGCAGCGCCGGATTGTCCCGGCGAACGGCAATGTGCCGATATCTGCCGGTGCGCAACGCGCTGCTGGGTTCAACGCCGGTCAGCAGCTTCAGGACATCGTCATGATGTCCGCCATGGGGCAAAACCCGGCGATATTGGCGTTGCAGCAAGGCCCGCAGCTGGCGACTGCCCTGGAACAGGGTGGCGGAGTGACCGCGCTCAAGGCCGGTTTGATGTCTCTGCTGAGCCCGACGACACTAGTCACGGTCGGTCTGACGGCGGCTGCCGCAGCAGCGGTGCAATTCGGCGCGGCGATCGTCAGCCGCGGCAAAAGCATCGATGATGTCCTGAAGGGCCACAAGTCCTTCATCGACGAGATCACGAAGTCCTTCCCCCAGGCGGCGGCTGCGGCGAAACAGTACGAAGACCAGGCGAAACTTCTTCCCCAATCGGTCGTTAGCGCCGACAGTGCCCAGCAGGCGAAAGACGAAACCGAAAGATATCAGAAGGCGATGCGGGATTTCCGCGTCCAGTTCAACCTTCTCATCCAGGGAGATACCGGGCAGTCTGATTTCGCTCGCGTCGGGAAAGCAGGCGTAGCGGCGTTCGCCGAGATTTCCAAAGGCATCAAGACGGGTCAGATCGACGCGATCGAGTTGCAGCGCCGTCTTGGCGAGCTGCGGCTGAATCCCGATCTCTCGAAAAGCACTCAGGATTTCTATAAGGCGCTCCAGGACGCCGTGAATCCGGCGGCAGAACTTGAGCGGCATATGCAGGGGACCGCTGCGGTCGTTCACGGTATTGCAGGTGGTTTTAACGGGCCGGGTGGTCTTCCGGCTTATCTGGCCCCTAATGCGGGCGCCTACGACCGTAACAAGGCGCTTTCCGACGAACAGACGCAACTCTCGCGTATGCAGCGGAGCTTCACGGCTGATATCGCCGGGATAGGAGCTCGATCTCCTCTGGAACGTGCTGGCGCTGCTCGCCTGCAGGCAGCGGCCACGGTCAATGGAGGTGAGACGCCGCAGGAACGTCAGCTGCGCATCGACCTCGCCGGTCAACGCGCACTCCTGGAAGCCGAGCATCAACTGCAGCAGGCGCAGGAGCAGCGCGCTCGCTCCTACCAGCAGACGCTCGCCTCGGCGCAGCTCGATCTGTCGCTTATCGGCAAGACGACGGGCGAGGTCACCGAGCAGCAGCAGGCGTTCCAGATGTTGTCGGCTCTCCGGCAGGAAGCCGCTCAGAACGGGATCACCAGCGAGACCGAGTTCCAGAAGTACTACGGCAACGAGATCGAGCAGGTGAAGCAACTCGCCGTCGAACTCGGGAAGCTCGCTCAGGCGCGCGCAGCGGCGCAATTGGATAGCGATCTCGCCTTCACCCGCGACCAGTTCTTCCGCTCGCCGATCGACCAGCAGATCGCGTCGACACAGCGAGGCGCGGGCTTGCCGATCGATTTGAACAGCCCGCAGGCACAAGCCATTCGGCAGAACGAACAGCTGTCGGAGATGCGAACCGCCTCCCAGGCCTTCGTCAGTACCTTCTCATCCACCCTGCAGTCGAGCGGCGGCAACATCGGCAAGGCTTTCGGAGCCGCCTTGCTAGCCGGTCTGCAGAACTATGAGCAGAAAGCGATCGAACAGCTCGGCGATATCCTGTTCAAGATCCTGGCCGGCGCAATGGGCATGGGACCGACGGCCGGCGCGGCCTCGGGCAGCGGTGTGGTTGGCCTCGCCACAGGCGTTGTCGGCAAGCTCATGGGCGGCGCCAACGACAACTATGCGCCTGGTGCGGTCACCAGCGCGCCGCTCGGCGATATCCTTCAACGTTCCGCCTCCGCGATCCGCTCGATGGAAAGCAGCGGTAACTATGGCGCTCTCGGCCCGGTATTGGTCTCAGGCGACCGCGCCTATGGCGCTTACGGGGTGATGGGTTCGAATGTCGGAGCGTGGACGCAATCCGCGCTTGGCTCCTCACTGACGCCCTCGCAGTTCCTTGCCAATCCGGATGCGCAGGACGCCGTGTTCCAGAAGGTCTTCGGCGGCTATCTCAGCAAGTACGGGCCGAGCGGGGCCGCACAGGCATGGTTTGGCGGGCCGGGCTCCGTAGGCTCCGGGGGCGGTGCTGCTGATATACTCGGCACCACGGGCGCGTCCTATGTCGCCAAGTTCAACGACCAGCTCGGCAAGGCGACGGAAGGGCTCGGCACGTTCGGCGCCGGGCTCGGCAGTCTGGGCCAGAACCTCTCGAATGTGTTCCCTGCGGCTCCTACCGGCGGCGGCGGGGGTATCTTTGGCTTCCTCGGCAGCCTGTTCGGGGGCGGTCGCAGCTTGTCTGCGACGGCCATGGCGGCGGTCGCTGCTGGACCTGGCGGTCTTTACGATGTTGGCGGCTATACCGGCCACGGCGGTAAGTATGACGTCGCTGGCTACGTTCACCGCGGCGAGTTCGTCTTCGATGCCGACTCGACAGCCCGCATCGGCGTTTCCAATCTGGAACGCCTGCGGAAGCTGCCGGGCTATGCCGGCGGCGGTTATGTCCGCGCGCTACCGTATGCGAACAGCAATGGATCTGGCGCCAGCCCTGCCGGCGGCATGCACATATCCATTGGCTGGGCTCGGGGGGCGAGCGGGATGTTCGAGCCGGCAATTGTCGATGTCGTTCACCGGGAGGCGCCAGATATCGCGAAGCGGGAGAGCCGGTCGGCAGTCGCCGAATATTCCGAGAGCCAGCGCCGCGGCGGCTTCGGCGAATTGCAGAAGCGTTTCGCCTCGCAGAAGGGCTGACGGATGGCGCGCTATACCGATCTGCCAACGCTTTTCGTCGACTTCCTCAAGCCCGGGAAAATGTCGTTTGACGTAAAGGGCGGGGGAATAGACAGCGGCCGCAACGGCCTTGGAGAGAGCATCTCGATCGAGATGACGGGCGGCGGCATGATGGTGGCGTCCTATGAGAATTGCTTCGCCCAGAGCCCGGAGGAGCACGAGTACGGCAATTTCGTCGCGGCCCGGATGAATGGCTCCTTCCGCTTCATCAATGTGCCGATCCTGTCGGACTGGATGGGGCCATTCCCGACGACGAACGGCATCCCGCAGCCGACCATCTCCGGCATTCCGCATTCCGATGGTTCGAAGTTCTCCGACGCCAGCGGCTATAGCCAGGCCACCGTTTATGGAACCGTTACCGAGGATGCCCCCCTCAACGCCGGCACGCTCAAGATGCAGTTGTTCGGCGCGGGACGGAAGCTCCGTTGGTCGGACTGGTTTTCGATCTACCACCCTACCAAGGGCTGGCGCGCCTATCGCTATTGGGAGGTCGATGACATCGATGAGACCGATCCCGATTCCCCAATCTACATGATTTCGATCGCTCCGGCGTTGCGCGAAGCGGTGTCTGCCGGCGACCGCGTCGAGTTCGCCCGGCCGCGTTGCGTGATGAAGTTCCCGACCGGTTTTACGCTGCCATGGGAGGTCGAGGGCTTCTGGCGTTCAAATCCAACGATCCAGTTCGTGGAGGCGTTCTGAGATGGGGTGGATGGACGATCTCGCCGACCAGATTGGCTCCTATTCCAGCGAATATGTGCCGTCGGAAGTGATCGAGACGATGGCATCGAGCCATCTGCTCGGAATTTTCCTGCGGCTCGATACCAATCCGGCGCTGCACATCTGGATGGGCGTCAACGACATTCCGGCCGGCTTCGACAGTATCGATGAGGAGGGCACCGTCTACCTTGGCGGCGGCAGGCTGCTCAACGTTCCGACGCTTGAGGTCCTCGTGAACGGGCAATCGGACAGCGTCGAATTTGGCATCGCCGGCATCGATCCTGCAACGGCGCAGAAGGTTCTCGACGAGATGCCACCGGTCCGCGGGAGGGACATTCGAATAGGGCTGACGACCCTCGACGACCACTATCAGCCGACGGCGTCACCGGTCGCGATCTGGGGCGGCACCGCTTCGCACGTCACTGAAACGAGTGAGGTCGTGAAAGAGACAGAAAACGCCACTACGGCGATCAGCCTGGCCTCGGTCTCCGGCAACAACACGCGTTCGCGCGCTTCCGCGTCTCTATGGTCCTCTGCTCATCAGAAGGCGCTCTATCCGACCGATCTCTTTTGCGACGGTACGTCCCGCCTGGCCCGGGGAGTGGCGCCGGTATGGCCAAACTATTGATGAGTGGCCTGCCCATAGACGATTTGCTTCGTCTGACCGTTGCTCAAGACCATGGTTCCGGTTGCCGTCAAAGGTCCGTCTTGGGGGCGCGTCAGTGTTACCGTGCCGGCAATAAGGTCGGAGCATTGAACGGGGAACGTGATGGTCAAATTTGACCACGAGGAGAAGTGACCAGCGCAGGATCTCTGTTCGTCCTTCACGGAAAAGCGACCTTCGCCCATCGCCCCGTTCATCGCGATCTGGCCGCTGCCGTATTGGCCGGACGGACCCACGAATTTGACGGATTCTTGCGTCGCACATCCCGCTAAGAGCACGCAGCACAAAATCACCAGCCTGTTCATCTCGGCTCCCTCTATCAGCGAAACCTACCAAATCTATGATCCGATGCAATTGATCGAATATCTGCAGCTGCCTCATCGATGGCGATGGGGTTTCTGCGACTGCACGACCTTTCCTGGAGAATGGGTGATCGCGGCGACAGGCAAGGATCCTGTCGGCGAAATCCGCGGCACCTACGACACGGCCGAAGAAGCCAATGCGATCGTCGACGCTGCGGGCGACGTCGAGACGTTCGTGGGTTCCCGCCTCGAGCCGCTGGGCTTCTTGCGCACCGTCGAATTGCAGGACGGCGACATCGGCATCGTCAACGCCCCCGTTGGCTTCGAGGCCGGCGCGATCCTGATCAGAGCGATACCGGGCATCCGGTTCGGTCCGCTCTGGGCCGTCATGTCGGTGCGCGGCCCGATGGTCAAGAAGCTCGATTTCACCGGGGCGGCATGGCGCATCCTATGAGCGATATCGAAAATGTACTGCGCGAGGCGTTGCGAAGCGTCCGCGTCAGTTACCGGCCGGGGCTTGGCGCCTACGAGACGGCATCCAGCGAAGAGATCATCGCCGGCGGCTGGCGAGGGGAGTATCAATGGCCGGTTCGTCGTGACCCGATCTTCACCCCGCTCTTCACGGCCATCTTCGGTACCGGCGGCTTCACACTGTTCGGGTCCACCATATCCTATGCGGCCATTGCATCAGCGATCGCCACTACGGCCATCACGGCCGGGCTGCAATATCTCCTCGCTCCGAAGCCGCCGAAGCCGGAGGACGGGAGGCAGCCGCTCACCCAGCCGATACCATTTCGGTTCTGGGGCGTCGGCCGGGTTCGGGTCGCCGGTGCATTCATGCTCTGGGAGGCGAAGGACGATTTCCTGATCTCCGTCCAGGCCATAGCCGGGCATCGCGTCAATGCGTTCGTCGGGTACTATCTGAACGACGATCTGGTCACCCTCACCGACAACGTCGTCGATCCGGTGGGGAAGCGCTACGAAAACAACGTCAGCATATGGAGCCGCCTCGGAGCGGTGCCGGAGACACCTTATTCCGACGTCGTCGCCAAGCTGAGTTCCACCGGCATCTGGACCGATAATCACCGGGGCGACGGTCAAGCCTCCGTGGCAATGATCGCTCAGTCAACCGGCGCGAAGCGGCAGAACAAGCTCTTCCCCTATGGAAGGCCTGTTTTGTCGGTTGTCGTGGAAATGGCCCTCGTGTGGGATTTCCGCGACCCCGATCAGGATCCCGAGGACGAATCGACCTGGGCCTACAGCAAGAACTCTGCGCTGATCCTGTGCTGGCACGAGTGCTTCAATCCGTTCGGCACGAAGCGCGACTACAAGCGCGCCATCCTGCCGGTGCTCGACATGTGGCAGGAGGAAGCAGATGTCTGCGACGAGAATGTCGCGCTGGCCATCGGCGGGACGGAAAAGCGGTATGAATGCTCGGGCTTCGACACGACGGAGCATGACCCGAAATCCGGCACCAATGCCATCCTGGCGAGTTGCGATGGCTGGATGTGCGAGCGCGGCGATGGCGCGCTGCTGTTCGTCTCCGGGAAGTTCCGGGAGAAATATATCGCTACAGTCTCGGATGCCGATATAGTTGGCCACCATCTGCAGTATGACGTGCTGCCCGAGGAGGAAGTGAACCGGCTCGTGCCGAAATTCACCTATCCGGCGACGGATTACACGACCACCGATACGGATTTCTTCGAGGATCCGGCTGCGCAGATCCTCGCCGGCCGGGTGCTGTCGCAAGAAGCAAACTATCCGTGGGTCCAGCAATGGCGTCAGGCTCGCCGCCTTGGGAAGCGGGAATGGCTGCGATTGCAGGCCAAAAAGCGAGGATCGCTCGATCTTCGGCTGACGGCCATCAACGCCGTTTATGCGCCATGGGTGAGGCTGTCGACGCCGAACAGGATTCCGGCGCTCGACGGGAAAGTGGTAGCCAATCGAAAATCGACGCTTGCGCTGACGAAGGGCGGTTTCGAGATCACCTTCATCCAGATGCCGGACAATCCCGCCACGATCGACAGTTGGGACCCGGAAGTGGAGGAAGGGGCAGCGCCGCCAGTTCCGCTTCAGCCTGAGAGTGAGGGAATACCGTCGCCGGACATCGATACGATCGTCGTGATCTCTTCCGGGGGCGCCGTTTATCTGCGGCTGAGCCTCGTCGACTACCAGCGCGACGATGTCTATCCCGTGGTGCGCTACCGCCTTGCCGACGACGGGACCGGCAATCCTGGCGCATGGGCTCCGGAGCAAACGTTTCCTGACGCCGACGCCGTGGCCGGGCTGGTCGTGGTGAACACGAACCCCGTGCCCGCCGATGAGCTTCTGCAGGTCGAAGCCGCGCTGATCGGCTCCGATGGCACCTACGGGGAATGGTCGCTTCAGGAAGAGATCACCTCGACGGCCTGAGGCTTCGAGGCCACCCCACGAACCTAACCATCCTGTCCGCGCTCGTCGCGGCGTCCTGCCATGGAGAAAAGCCATGCCTCTTGCCGGTACCGAATCCGGAGCAACGATATGGGCCGACGGTCCGTCCGGATCCCCGGCTCAGCCGGAAAAGGCGCAAATCAGGAAGTGGGCGACTGTCATCGAGACCGCGATCCTCGCGGGCCTTTCGAACGGCGGTCTTATCTATGATACCAAGGCCAACCTGGACGCGGACCTTGCGCATGCCGCGAACAGCTCGGCATGGGTCGTTGGTGACGAAACGACGGCCAACAATGGCATCTACCGGAAATCCGGTGCGTCAGGATCGGGCTCGTGGACCCGCGTCTCCGATCTGCCGGAGGGGCCCTCTGGGCCGGCCGGCGCTACCGGTCCCTCAGGCCCGACAGGACCTTCCGGCGCCACCGGTCCCACCGGTATCGGTGCGACAGGCGCTACTGGCCCAACGGGCACCACTGGCCCGACAGGCGCCACCGGTCCCACCGGTATCGGTGCGACGGGCGCAACCGGACCGACAGGACCCATAGGACCCACCGGACCCACCGGACCGACTGGCGCCACTGGACCGCAGGGTGCCGGCCTGGGGGTGCTTGGAACCGTTCCGACCGTCGGCGATCTCCCGGCAAGCGGCAACACGGCTGGCGATGCCTACAAGGTGGCGGCCGACAGCAACATTTATGTCTGGGACGGGGTCAATGCCGAATGGGACAACATCGGACCGCTGGAAGGCCCCGCTGGGGCAACGGGGCCGACCGGCGCGACGGGCCCGGTGGGCGCCACTGGTCCGACCGGCGTCGGAGCGACTGGAGCCACGGGTCCGACCGGTATTGGCGCCGTTGGCGCGACAGGTGCAACAGGCCCGATTGGACCTACGGGAGCTACGGGGCCGACCGGTGTGGGAGCGGCGGGCGCGACGGGCGCAACCGGACCGACAGGGATAGGCGCTACAGGCGCCAGCGGACCGACAGGGCCGACCGGAGCAACCGGTCCCGGCACCAACGGCATCCCGCAAACGAGCAAGAGCGCGGACTACACGCTCGTGCTTGGTGATGCGCAATCGCAGATTTTCCATCCGGTGGGAGACACCACGGCGCGCACCTGGACGATACCGGCGAATTCCTCCGTGGCCTTTCCGATCGGTACCGCCATCACCTTCGTCAACGAGAATGGCGCCGGCGTCATCACAATCGCGATCACAACGGATACGATGCGTCTTGCCGGGGCAGGAACAACGGGCAGCCGCACGCTGGCTGCGAACGGCGTCGCCACCGCGCTCAAGGTCACGTCGACGAGCTGGATCATTTCTGGCGTGGGGCTGACCTGATGGCTAGCCCGGTTCAGCAGGCGCTTGTTTCATATGGCCTGGCAAGCGTAGCTCCCGCAACCGTCGAATATATCTGGGCAGGATCGGCCCCGTTCTCGTCCAGCGTCACGGTGACGAGTGTGCCAATCGGGACGGCTGCGGATGACCGCGTTATCTTCATGTTCATCGGCATCGTGCCGGGATCGACATACAGATCGCTAACGGCAGCCACCATCGGCGGCATCGCGGCCACCATTCATGGCCAGACCGCCGACACGACATACAAATATAACGTCGCCCTGATCTCTGCACCCGTTCCAACCGGAACGACCGCAAATGTCGGGCTGACCTTTTCCGGGTCGGGAAGCGGGAATGTCTATGTCGAAAGCTACGCCGCCAATGGCTTGCTATCGACCACGCCCGTCGATCTGCAAACCAACAGCTGGGCGCCGGCGAGCAAAGCCAATCCGCTGACTTCGACTCTTGAAGTATCTGCCGGGGGCATTGTTCTTTTTGGCGGCACGCTGGGATCCAGTGTCGACTCATATGCAACGTCTGGGGTCACCAAGGACTACGAAGTCGTGCTGGCCGCCTACAGCCCGCAGGGATGGTCGCTGGTTGTCGGCCACGGCACGACAGATACCGACGACGCCTCTTATGATGTTTCGACGGACGATGGTGCTCTGCATAACGGTCACCATCTGGTCGCCTCTTTCCGCTAGCCCCAAGCCCTTCGAATGGACCAGATGCGCTTTCACGTCGTCTCCCTTCCCCATACGCATACGACGGCCGACTTTCCGTCATGCGCCTTCACGCAAAAGGTTGTCCGCTTCTGCGCCATGATGAAGTCGCTCGGGCACCAGGTCATCCTCTACGCGGGGGAGCGCAACGAGGCTCCGTGCGACGAGCACGTCGTCTGCATCTCCGAAGAGGAGCGGCTGGAGATCATCGGAGGCCGGCACTACACGGCCGCGTCATGGGATCATCCCCACTGGTCCAGGTTCAATGCAAAGGTCATCGAGGCGATGGGCCGCAGGGTCCAGCCTCGCGACTTCATCTGCCTCATCGGCGGCCACTCGCATAAGCCGATCGCCGACGCTTTCCCGGCTCACATCTCGGTCGAGTTCGGGATCGGCTATTCCGGCACGTTCGCCAAGCATCGCGTCTTCGAGAGCTACGCCTGGATGCACACCGTCTATGGCGCCGAGCAAGGCAAATCGGATCGCGACGGCGTCTGGTTCGATGCCGTGATCCCCAACCAGATCCGGGACGGGCTTTATCCCTGCGGCCGCGGCGAGGGCGGCTATGCGCTCTTCGTCGGCCGGGTGATCGACCGCAAGGGCTACCGGATCGCCCAGGAAGTGTGCGAGGCAAAGGCTGTCGAACTGATCCTTGCCGGCCCGGGCAGCGGCGACGGTTATGGCTCGTTCGTAGGGGAGGTCGATGCCGTCGATCGCGTCAAGCTTATGTCGAATGCGCGCTGTCTCTTCGCCCCGACGCACTACATCGAGCCGTTCGGCACGGTGACGATCGAGGCCATGGCTTGCGGCACGCCGGTCATCTGCACGGATTGGGGAGCTTTCACCGAAACCGTCGAGCAGGGCGTCCACGGCTTCCGCTGCCGTTCCTTCGCCGAGTTCTGCGACGCGCTCGACAAGGTCGAAACGCTCGACCGCCGCCGCATCCATGACGACGCGGTCCGCCGCTTCTCGATGACGACCGTGGCGAAGCAGTATGACGACTATTTCCGCCGGCTGGAAACCCTATGGGATAAGGGCTGGTACCAGGCGGCGTGAACTGAATATGCCGCACGAATCATATAATCTTGGAAATTCTGGGATTATATGGCGGATACTGTGGGGCCTCGAAGGCTCGCTCCCCATCGACCATCCGTACAAAGCAGCGCGGCCGGGTCGATGAATGTCGCGCCCATCTGATCGGCGGCTGCGGAAATCGGACAAATTTGCAACACTGCGCTATAAACCCTGCGTGTCGATTGTTAAAATCAAAAAGGCGCGTATTCTTTGCGCAATTCTACGGGGGCGCTCATGAGGACTTTTCTATTCGCAGGCGCGGCGTTTCTGTTAACTGCGGTGCCGGCCTGGTCGGCAGATTCAATTGTGGCTGCGCCGGTTGCATCATTCAATTGGTCGGGCGCTTATCTTGGCGCTGAAATCGGCTATGGATGGGGCAAGAGCCATCATTTTACGCAGACTACACCCGCTTCAACACCGAAGTTCACGCTAGATGGAGCGCTGGGTGGCGTGACGGCTGGCTACAATTACCAGATCAACAATTGGGTGCTCGGCGCGGAGGCGGACTTCTCCGCGGCTGACATCAAAGGCTCTGTTGGCTCCACCCCTGAGTGGGGCTGTGATTCAGGGTGTCGCACGAAGGTGGACTGGTTCGGCACTGTCCGCGCGCGTGCCGGCTACGCATTCGACCGCACGCTGCCTTATGTGACGGGTGGTCTCGCTTACGGTCATATCAAGGGGTACGTCGACGGGGAACCTGACTATAGCCGGGATAACACCAATGCAGGATGGACGGTTGGCGCAGGCGTCGAACATGCGTTTACCGATCACCTGACGGCGAAGATCGAATATCTTTATGTGGACCTCGGGAAAATCGATATCGAAGACTTTGGTGTGCCTTTCGGTCAAGGCTACGCCGACGCGAAGTTCAGCACGATCAAAGTCGGCTTGAACTACAAGTTTTGATCTGCGCATCTGCGCTTGGCGTCCGTCATTGCAGCCCCGCTGGCTTCGGCTGGCGGGGCTTTTTGCGTTTCAGGCCCCGTTCATTGATGCGCTATCCGAAATGCCGGCCCTCGCGGACGAAGATGTCCGCTTCCCTGGCCGCGCTTATGAACGCCTTGCGCACGGCGCCGGCGTCCCTCTTTCCCCTCAGATGATCCATGCAGGCCTTTACCGCCTTGCGGTAGAGCGCGCCCTTGTGCGCCGCCGGCGGGATTTTCATTGCAGGTTGATGAACAGGTAGATGACGACTGCTATCGCGAATATCAGCCATACCATCCTGGTCAGTCGGGGCCATCTAGGATCCATCAGGTTCCCCGTAGGCGGGCCTTGCCAGAGAGCCAACGGGCAACAGAATGCCTATACCAACCGATGCCGCTCGGCCGTTGCCCGGTCACGTCGGCGCATTCCGGCTGTGTCATTATCGATTCGACGCCGCGCTTCTGTTCTCGGTGCGCTTCCGATAGCACCGCCTTCGTCGTTCCATCGAGCGAGAGCGTTCTCGTGAGAATCCAATCCCTTCACATATTCTTCGATAACGGCGCGCATGTGCGCTTCCGATTCTTCGTCGAAGCGCTCAATGAGAAAGCGAGCCGCTGCCGCTTGACGACCGGTGCCTTGGATCAGTGATGGCCGAACTTCAGCGAGGATTTTCTCGACCGCCGTCATATTTGCGGATGTCAGGTAAGTGGAAGACATGGCGTCCTCCTTTTCTTTATTGGGGCTAGGGCACTTTGGCCGCCCTCGGTCGGCAACGCCCGTGTCAGAAGCTGCCGATGAATGACCATACTCTCTTCTGGCCTGGATAGCGAACGATATCCTCTGTGTCATTTGATGCATCGTCTGCTGGCGGCGTGGCGGGCGTCTTATGAAAGATGGAAGAGATAAGGGAACCTTGAGGTCTCGCTTCTGTTGTTCCTTTAACAGGAGCTAAAATGCCCCCACCCCAAAGTAAATTTTCAGTAGCGGCCAGACAGACGAAAGCGGAAAACACGACTGCGGTCGCCAACCAAATCATCGATGCCGAAACCCAAGCGCGGAAGAGCAAAACCGCAAGGCTTCGGGCGGCGAGGCTTGCGCGAGAACCAGCGGTGATGAAAGTCCCGGCCAAAAAGGTCCGAAGCGCGCCGCGCCAATTGCTCAGTCGGGGTAAATGAGACGTAGGGCCTCAGAAGGTACCATAAGCTTCTTTGTCTCTTCCCGGAGATTTTCTATGTTCAAACTATGGTTCGATCTGTCCATGCTCGGCGTCGAAACCCAGCAAGTGATCTGGCTTCGGTCGATGAAAATCGCCATGGGTGGCAAAGCTGGCGAGCGCGAGGCAAGGCGGATGGTGACCGAAAAGACTACCGCAGCCGGAGAGGCTGGCCTTGCCCTAGCCACGGGCAAGTCCATGAACAGCGTCGTCAGTGGCTATCGCAAGAAGGTCCAAGCCAATCGTCGGCGCCTATCTCGCTGAATAGTTCTCCACAGGCCGCAAGCCGGATCGGTATAATTCGACCGATCTGGTTAAGCCCTTGGCAGGCCGATCGCGCAACGATGCGGCCGTGGTCCCAAGCCACACCCAAGCCCCCGCCCAGCGCTCCGATCGGCTACCCCGGTCGGGGCGCCTTTCTTTTTGGATGTGATTTGCGAGAGGAGCCCGGAGGCAGAACGAAACCCCTGGAGCGGCGCAGGCAGTAGTCGGACAAAGAAAAAGCCCGCCTCGGTGTGGCGAGACGGGCCTTGGGAAACGGAGCCTAAGGGCGGGACCCCGCTGTGCTCATTTATGCACCGAATGGTTAATCGTGGGTAAAACCGCCCTTGGCGACCATCGTTTCGTTATGAAAACGTTCTGGTGGACTTTGACTCGCCGGCTCGAAAGTGCCTCCGGCCATCAATGAAAACCCCGGCCGGAGCCGCTGGATAGATAAGCAAGCATATCCACAAGCGCGCTTCTCCCGATGCTTGCTAAATGGGAGCAAGCATGCCATCGGTACGACATCAGCAAGCATTGAGTCGGCCACCATGAATAACAAAGACGACAGCTTAAGCCCTCAAAGCCTCGGCGGCGTGGCGAGGGCGGCCAAGCTTTCCAGTGACGAGCGTCGGGAAATTGCCAAAAGAGCGGCCAAGGAACGATGGGCGAAGATCAAAGATCCAACTCGTCTTCCTGAGGCCGAGAGCGATGGAATCCTGTGGATCGGCGACCTGCCGCTTGACGTCTATCGCTTGAGCGATGAGCGGCGGGTGATCAGCAAACGCGCCATGGCGGCAGCCCTCGGGCTGAAGTCCGAAGGTGGCAGTGCCTTCATGCGAACAATGTCTCGAAAAGGGGTACGATCCGTTTTCGCCGAAAAACTGGTTGAAAAGATAGAAAACCCCATATTTTTCAAGCCATTAAACGGGGATTTAGCGGATGGCTACGATGTCGAGGATTTGATCGAGATTTGTGACGCGCTAATCGAGGCGCGGAATAAGGACAAACTGCATTCGTCGCAGGAGTTCCTCGGCCGGCAAGCCGAGATAATTGTTAGATCCGCAGCCAAAGTGGGCATCATCGCTCTCGTCGATGAGGCGGTCGGATATGTCGACAAGCGAAAGGATGAATATCGCCGACTTTTTGATACATTCGTGCGAGATGAATTTCGACAGTGGGAGCAGGAATTCCCGGCCAGCTTCTTTGATATGATCTACCGGCTCTACGGCCTGAAGCGACATGATCCGGACAGCACGAAACATCCGCAGTTCTTTGGGCATTTTATCCGTCGTTACGTGTACTTCCCGCTCGCACACAGCCGTGGCGCCATCCTTGAAAAGCTTGATGAACGGAATCCGGTCGTTTACGAAAATGGCGGCCGCCGACACAAGTTCTTCCAATATCTCTCAGACCAAATCGGCATGAACGCCTTCCGACAACATCTGTGGAAGACGATAGGTATTGGTGAAGGAGCCAAAGACCGCGCCGCGTTCGAGCGGAGCTTCTACCGCGCCTTTCCGCAGGCGGTTCCGATAAACTATCAGTGGGACATGTTCGACGTCGAGTAGTTTGCTACCCCCAAACCGCTTCCGGCGCCTTCACTCCGGCCGCAGCTGCGCCTCGATAATCTCCCGCGCCGCTATTCGCCGTACGCAGGAGTTTTCAGAACCGCTTCGGCGTTGGCTGAGACTTCCCCCGAATTGAGGCCTATCAGGTCGGCAAGCGACAATTTCCCATCGGCTATGCCGTTCGTCGTTCTCATGCACCAGGCCTTTGCCGCGTTCTCCACCGTCACACCCATGAATTCGGCCGCGCCTATCGGGTTCTCGCCGATACCCTGCGCTATACACGTATCGATGGCGGATTGACGCTCCGCATCATTCGACCTGAGTGCGGCAGCCATCGCCTGAAAATTTTCCTCATCCGATGATTGCGCCCATGCCGTGCCCGCCGCAAGGAGGGTAAGCAGCGCGGCGACCGTAACGAATGACTTCATGTTCATGATGTTTCCCCTCTATCCGCCTTCCCGCACCCTGCGACCGGCTTCCGTCAGCCGAAACCAGAACTCCATCACACGCCCTATCCGCCCCGCTCGATCGCCAGTTTTTCCGCCAGGAACACCCGAGCCGCTACTGCATTCGCGCCCGCTTCCCCTTTAAGCTGACCGGCTTCAACTCCTCTGCCGCCGTGTGCATTATTGCAAGCGTTTCAATCCATGCCGCGGCTTTCGGCGGCACTTCCTCCAATCCGTCGAGCCACGCGTGAACAATCGAGATGTAGCAGCCCAGTGCGCTCGCCAATGTGTCGGGCGTCCAGCGGATCGTAGACAGGCACTTCTCAAACCGCTTTGGGGTCATCATCGTCCTCGATCAGTGTCCATGCCTGTTCCGGCCCGGCCGGCATGTTCCGGAGCCGGATCGCGGCGCCGGGTGGGAAGGAATCATTCCTTCTTCTGCCGAAGCCGGACGCCCGGATGGCCGTGGTTCAGAAACTCGACGCCTGCGGCTTCAAGCGCGCGCATGACTGCGGTGATCTTATCGAGCCCGCTTGTGAGCATGTTGGCTCCGCGCTTCTCCATCGAACTGATCGTATTGATGTTGACGGCGGCACGCTCAGCAAGCGTTCCCTGGTCCATGTCCACAAGGGCGCGCGCGGCGCGAAGCTGGTTACCGGTAGTCAGCATGTTCCACCCTCAATATCTACCTAACTAGTAATTTTTCATAGTCTGCTGTTGACCGCAAGCGCATTCTCTATCATAGTTAACTGGTAACCAAACCTAGTTGGCTATGGAGAATAAGGATGCCGAACAACCCCGTTCGGGCAGGCGGCGAAGCTATGCCCGCAATCAACCGGAGGAAATTATTTATGGGGGCTGGTGCAGGGGCGCTCGCTACCGCAGTCGTTGCCGCTCCGTTGGCAACAGCGGAGGCGGAACCCGACACCAGCCTTGTTGAGCTCGAAGTTCTCCTCGCAGCGCACGAGGAGGCGATAACGCAAAACAACCGGAACTGGGAGAAGTCCGACGACCTCGATACTGAACGTTCCAGCAAGGTGCGTGTCGGCTACGTTCTGCGGGGCCTGGATGACGACGGCAACGATATCAAGGAACCGATCTTCGCCTATTCGGTGGAGAGCATCCTAGAGCACTACGAACGGAGCAAGGGGCCAGCGCTTTCAATATGGGGCAGCGCCCCGGATGGCGTGGAGCGCGTTCGAAAGATCAATGAGCGATACGAGGAGATCACCCGCGAAAAGATTGATGAATTCCTGGCGCTCGAAGCCGAGAAGAAGCGCCGGGAAGACGCCAGCGGCTACACGGCCGCCCTCGCGGCGGCGGAAGCATCAACTGCGGCCGTTCGTGAGATCGAGGCGCGGATCATGGCATTTGCTCCGCAGTCGCTTGCGGCCGCACGGCGTCTCGCGCAATGGGCGCTCGCCTCCTCCGAAAGCAACCGGCATTGCTTCGATGGCGCCGATGATCTGCTGACGATGGTCCTGGGCACCTTGGCGAAGGGGGTGCAGTCATGAGCCGCAGCTACATCCCCGAGTACGCCTATGGGGCCATCCACGACGACAACGGGCGCTGGACAGGGAAGTACGGCCTTGTGCCCTGGCCGGCGCATCTACGGCCGCAGGAAACACCGGATATCGAACTCACGAAAAAGGGCGAGGCCTATGTTGCCGCCGCCCTTGCCGAGGCTGATGGCGTGTTCTTCCTAACGTTGGATCGGAACGACCGCACGTCGGTCGCCACGACGATCGAACGGCTGATCGACATGCTCGATGCCGTGGACGGCGACGAGAACCTTGAACCGTCACTTGGCGCGCCGGAAAATCATCCGGGCGGCTACAAGCATTCGGATGCTGATGGGTGGAAGGCAAAGAACGCCGATGACCGCGAAGAGGCATGCGAGGACGAGGGCGCGCAGTGCGAGGACGAAGGAGTTGTAACCGGCGACAATGAGCCCGCGCTCGGCACGACCGAGGAAATCGACCAGGTGCGCCGGCTGGAATCTGCGGCGGGCTGGATGTGCGAAGACGGCGAGCCATCGCTCGGCTGGGCCGAAAGCCACGGCAGAGGCATTGTCGGATCGCAGAACTGCCTTGATGACCGGGAGCATGAAGACGAATGCGAGCCCGAATATGACGGAGGCGTTGAAGACTTCGGTTTCGATGCGGAAAACGATTCGCACATACGCGGCGGCGGATCTGTGAGCCAGTACGAAGATGGTTGGCGACCGGCTCCGGACGAAGCAACGGCACCGGCCATGGTCGAGAAGGCGCGCCGATTGAAGAACGGAGACGTGGTGCGCGAGATATCCGCTTCGGCCCCGCCAGATGCTATCCCGATGCTGAGGGCCAGCGACTTCGACAAGCTGCCATTTGCCTGAAGGTGGAACGATTTCCACCTTCGCCCGTCCCGGTTCGCCGGGGCGGGTTTTCTCTTTGTGGCGTTCTCTCTAGGGGGTACCCTGAAAAGCAAAAGGCACCGTGTCCGAGGCCTTGCCTCTCGGCTTCATTCGTCCGCCCTGGTCGGATCGCGAAATAGCGCGTCGATGTGCGGTTTCCCACGAACTGGTTCGGGCGATGAGAGAGGAGAGCGATACTGTCAGAACTGACAGTATGAACCGGACCTATCGAACCGAGCATCTTGGGAATTCCCAAGATAGCGGGGAGCGCACCGTCAACCGCAACGGCACCATCTACACCATGAACAAATCGGCGATCGGCAACGCCGCGCCGAAGGAAGGCGACGATATGTATGCCGGGACGAAAGAGGAAGAGGATAACGAGGAAGCCTCGCCCGTCGGAATGGCGCGCAACAAGCATCATCTCCCCGAAGGCCTGACGTTCGATGAGCGCGCCCGTGAGGGTATTGCGCGCTTGGCTATATCTACCCTTGTCCACAATGAGTTCGCAAAAACTGCGAAGCGCTATTGTGCGACCGGCCGCGACCGGGTAAAGGTAGTTCGCAGAATTTGCGAACTGGACTCACAATGGACTTTTTACAAAGTCAAGCAGCTAGGCTTTCGCTCCTCGATGAGCGAACATTTCGAGTGTTGGCAGATGAAGGGGCCGTGTTACCGACTGCGGAAACAAAGGATTTTGGGCGCGGCAAGGCTAAGCTCTATAGCCGGAATGAGGTACGCATCGCCTCGGTATTGTCTGCGCTTAATCTTCGCGCCGCGAGCTTACGGCCGAAAGTCGGCACATTTCTTCGTGAGGGAAATTTAGAGAAGCCTAGCCGCTTGGCCTCTAGTGACAGGCCGGTCTACATTATTGTGGAGGATGGTAAAACGACGGGCCGATCAGCGGTCTGGTTTCAGGCCGCCTTCGGCGAATGGGAACCAAGCTTAGTCCCATTTTTGCGCAAGAAGCCTAAAGACAAACTGATCTCCGTCATGATCGAGGACGAAGCCAAGGGCATTAGCCGGCCACTCAATTCGTTCGTAGCAGCCAGTCTTAGCGATGCCCTTTGGTGGGATAAGCTCAACGATGAGGAATTGAAGGCGCGTCTAGACCACTTGATGTCCGAGGGGTCTTGCAAATGAAGCGCACCATCCTGGGCGAGCGCCCACCTTCCTACGTCTCCAAGATTACGCTAGCGGCAGAACTCGACGTGAGCGAGTCCACGATTGACGAGTATGTCCAGCGTGGCCTTCTGCCGAAACCAATCCGGTTAGGCGGCTCCGTTCGCTGGTGTTGGGCGCAAGTTCAAGCTTCGCTCAATCCCTTGGCAAGTGCTGGCGGGCTTTCCGAGCAAGATCCTTTCATGGAAGGACTGAAGAATGTCTCGCCAGCGCCGTAGGGCGGCAATCTCATTGCCCAGGGGCGTGCATCGGATCGTCGCCCGCGGCCGCGAATATTTCTATTATCAGACAGGCAGGGGCACAGAGCACGCGGGAGAGCGCATCAAGCTTCCGAACGATCCGCAGTCGCCCGAGTTCTGGGTTGCCGTCCGGCAGGCGCAAGGCATCGTCGGATCGGTTCCGACCGATACTATAGGCGCCCTCATTGATGCCTACGAGACGGCATGGCCGGGCCTTCCTCGCAAGCTGGCAGACAGCACAAAGGAACAGTATCGCCGTTCCCTCCGGGTTGTCCGCAAAGCATGGGGCGATCTACAGGCCGATAGCCTTCGTCCTTCCCATGTGCAGGCGCTAATCGAGAAGATCGGCGCGAAGACGCCAGGGACGGCCAACAACGTGCTTGACGCCATGCGCGCAATGTGCCGGTGGGCATGCGGGCCGCGTGAATTGCTAGGCCGCGATCCGACACACGGCGTTGTCCATTTCGAGCAAGGCGAGGGGCACAAGCCCTGGTCGCCAGAACAGCTTGCCTTTGCCGACAAGAACTTCACCGGCATGTTGCGCCGCGCCTACGTGCTCGGCCGCTACACCGGACAGCGCATCAGCGACATAGTGCGGCTGGGCTGGACCGACATAGACGAGGGCGGTTTCAACCTTCGCCAGAAGAAAACCGGCGTGCGGCCGTGGTGCCCGATCTTCCCCGAGTTGGAAGCCGAAATGGCGAAGTGGGAGAAGCGGCCCGGCCCGTTCCTGCTACAGGACAGCGGCAAACCCTTTACCACCAACGGCCTGTGGAAAAAGCTCGACAAGGTGCGGGAAGACAATCCCGAGTTTGGCGATGCAGTCTGGCACGGCCTGCGCGCCAATGCCGTCATCCGCCTACGGCAGGACGGCTACAGCACCGGGCAGATTTGCGATGCGATCGGAATGAGCCCGCAGATGGTCGAGCGGTATAGCCGATACGCCGACCGGAAGAAGGGCGGGCAGGCGATCCTGGTGGACCTGAAAGAACGGAAACAGGACAATACTGTAAAACGTTGGAAAACTGGAAACCGAAAATGACGGGAAAACAGGTACTTAGCGGGCAAGAAAAGAAGTGGAGGCTTCTGTTGCCAGGTGCCTCCGGACCCCGCCTAGCAGTGCGAACCGCTAGGGCTTGATTTGAAGCGTTCGCGCTGCATTAAGCAGCGAGACGAGCTTCCGCATAGTTGTCGTTGGCAACTATAAGT
>MKRJ01000022.1:102080-108426 GCA_001896885.1 Rhizobiales bacterium 65-79
GGGCTGGACCGTGTGAAAAGTCGACTACCAGGTAGTCCACTTCACCTGCCGGACGCTTGCATTTTCGAAATAGGGGAGAAGTGGAGGTTTCTGTTGCCAGGTACCTCCGGACCCCGCCTAGAGGGGCTAACCCCTAGGGCTTGATTCGAGACTATCGCGCCGCATTAAGCAGCGAGACGTGCCTCAGCATAGTTGTCGTTGGCAACTATAAGTTTAGCCCGATAACGGTGGTACAATGCCGGGTACAGCGAACTGTCTTTCAACGCCCGTCGATCCCATTTCACCCCCAATGACAACCCACGCCGTACGTGGGCTCTCAGTGGAGGTGGCGGTTTCGAAACCGCGTCCGGTTCGTCTATTGCACAGTCGGTTTAGCACCATATCCGTCTCGCGACGGCAATCTGAAAGTAGTGGAGTGTGGGCAGAAATTCAAGGTGCCGATGTGGCAATCTGCCTTAACTCTGTCCCGATCCGAAAAAATGCCTGCGCTCATGGTGCGCGCGAAGTAGGCAAGGCATGATGCACTTATGCGGCAATTGCGTCGCAACTTGCCCCAACCGCTGCTACTTCGCGAGGCGGTAGATAGCTCCTGAATGCTGGTGTCCAACTCCGTGAACCCGGTTCATAGGGCAGTTGACGACTTAATCCGCAGAAATCTGGAATCCGATCTTCTTGACGACGTTCTTGCCGACCCGCATCGACGGGCCGTGCGATTTCGTCTCGGGAAGGAACTCGACGCCGAGTTCCTCCAGCGCTTTCTGAACCCTCAGGCTGATCTCGAGCCCGACAGGTTCGCGCGCTTCTATCCGCACGATCGACCGCTTGCTCACCTTGGCCTTTTCGGCGAGTTGGCCCGGGGTGATGTCCAGGAGGGCGCGTGCGGCGCGCAGAAAGTCGTAGGATGCCTGCATGGGAACGTTCTAGCCGGAGCGATGGGGGAACGCCAGCCTTCTAGTCGCGAGGCGTCGTGACGCCTGCAATGACCTGTGGACGCCCATTGTCCGACGCCGTATGCCTGTCCTGCTGATTCCAGCGAATCGCAAGGATCCAACTGCAACGGATCCTTTGCCGGACAGACGGAGGCTTATTGATGCTTTTGTTCAACGAGGGGTGCGGAGCCGGAGAACAGCTTACCGCGGAAACCGCTCGGATGAGGGCACTGCTTTCCGACATGGAGCGAATCCTGGAGGGTGTGCTTCCGGAGACGCTTGTCAGCGAAGAGCCGCCGCTTCTCGACCGCTGGCTTCTGGGGAATACGTTGACACCGGCTTTGGTGGGACTGTCGACGGGCCATCCGGCTCTTCCGGGGACCAATCGTCCGATCGCCACCTCTCAGGTCTTTCTGATGTCGGCCGACATGAATTGGGCGCGGACTCTGTCCCGTTGGTACCGGCTTGGCCGCCCGGCCGAGCGATCCGGCCTGGACGCGTGAGCGGTTGCGGCGATGACCATGTCCGGCAAGGATTCACGCGGCGGTCGGGACCGGCACTTCGAACGCCGTATGAAGGCGGCGCAGGCAGGACTGCATCTGCCGACGGAGATTGAACTGCTGCGCGGCATGCCGTTCCTGTTCGACGACATGGCGAGCGACATAAGGGAGTTCGGCGAACGCCTGTCGCGCAGGCTGAAGCACAAGCCGAAGTTCGAGATCGCTCCCCTGGTCGCATCCCTTGATGACCTCGCGGTCGACCAAAGCGACGAGGCCCTGCGCTGTGTCGAAGCGACGATGGAAGCCGCAGGCGGCTTCAACACGATGTCCGCCCTCGATGCGAGGCTCCGTGTCAAATTCTACATGGCCTCGCTCGGCGATCCGGAAGCGGTCGCCGTGATTGCGGGCAGGACGGCATCCGTTGCGCTCGGTGACGTTCGTGATTCCCGTGACTTCAGCCTTCTGCCACGGGCACTCGCGTGGTCCGTATTGGCTAATGCCTATGGCCACATGCGCCATAACGGGATTGTCGGCATTCCCCGAGGCCGGGTGAGCCGTGACCTGCGTTCGAATGCAAGAGAGTTCGAGGTGGCGATCCAGCTACCGGAACGGGAGACAAAACAGCCGGATGAAACTCCTTCAGCCTATAGCGTTGATGATGTTCGGACAGTTCCTGAGGAGGAGTCACCTAAGGTCAACAAACAGAAGGGCACCGTTATCATCTTCACCTCGATCGGCAACGATAGTACGTCCGAAGGCAAGCGGGTCGTCAAGGAGTTCGAGAAGCTTCTCAACATTGCCTTGCCGTTGCCGCTTGTCTCCGATCTCGCCCGGATACGGGAGCGGCTGGTCGAAGAATTCCCCCATGCCGTCGCCGTCGTCGACGAGTTGCTGAAGCGCCTTGTTGGCCGGGAGCATGTCCATATCCGACCGACTGTCCTGGTTGGCACGCCGGGTTGCGGCAAGACAAGGCTGGCGCGGCGGCTCTGCGAAGAACTCGCCGTCCCCTTCGAACTGGTATCGTGCGGCGGGCTTAACGACAGTTCCATTGGCGGGACAGCTAGGCGCTGGACATCGGGGGAGCCCAGCCTTGCGGTGCTGTCGATACGCCGCCATCGTTGCGCCGGTCCCGTTGTCATACTCGACGAGATCGAGAAGGTCGGCACCTCCCGGCACAACGGCAATGTCCATGACGTGCTGGTCGGCCTGTTCGAACGGGAGACCTCGCAACGCTGGTTCGATCCTTACGTCGAATCCCCCTGCGACCTGTCTCATGTCTCCTGGCTGATGACGGCGAACACGCTCGCTACCGTGCCTTCGGTGCTGCTGGACCGCTGTCGGGTCGTCGCCTTTCCGGAACCGGGGCCGGAACAGCTTGAGGTGCTGGCCCCGCGACTTGTCGAACGGATCTATATCGATGCCGGGCATGATCCACGCTGGGCGACGCCGCTCGAGCAATTCGAACTGACGGCACTCGCCGACCATTGGCGCGGCGGTTCCATCCGCGGGCTCCAGCAACTCGTGGAAACGCTGGTTGAGGCGCGCGAGCGGCACAGGGTGATGCAATGAGTGTGCGGCCGCCTTCAGTTCGATCGAAACGATCACGGCATCACGGCTACTGGAGGGGCTGTCCATGAAGCGCAGGAAGAAACGGAGCCGTCATGTTCAGCCGGTGCAACACGACCACGCAGGAAGCGGCATGAACGAGCGGCTGGCACGTCATCTCCTCAGACGACTGAACCGCAAGGCGATGGCGCTTGCCCTTGCGGATGCCGTCGAAGCGGGAATCCTTTGCCAGGAGGATGTCGAGAGCCATGGCCGGGTGGTATCCGTTTATCACGGCAATAGAGAAACGGGTGCGAGGTCGCCGGCGCAAGCCGTCGCCATGCTATCGCGTCACCGGCGCAGGCTCTCCGACGAAACGACGCATCCAATCCTTGGGTCGGACAAGTTTGTCATTGATACGGAAATTGACACGACACCAACAGCAGGGACTCAGAAGGCGATCCTCGGCGATCCTCTTTCCTCCGAACAGGCACGATGCGGCAACCTCGCTTTGGTGAAGGCAATACGCGCGACGGCGGAACCGCCGTCCGCCGCCGATGTCGCCACTATTCTCCTGCTCGCACAGGCCGTTCCGGACACTGAGGCAGCTCTTGCCGAAGTCCTGCGGATGCTCAGGCTGCGGCGACCGATCGTGACCCTGCTCGGCGAGACCAAAGGATTCGAGCGGACCTTTCTGGAACTCCTGAAACGCGGCCATATCCTGCCCGGCGGGGTCGAGCGCTCGAACGGCTATGACATACGCTACGAGAACGTGCGCTTCGAGCATGTCGCCGCCGCTCGTCGGCGCATTGTCGTGTTTGTCGGGAGCGATCGGGACCAGGAGGAAGATGACCGGCAATACGGTGCGGCAGCCATCAGTCCCTATCCGATCCTTGCCGTCGCCGAACGAAAGGAGGCGCTTGCGCCAAAACTAGTCCAGGCATCGCAGCTCAATCTGGTCTGCGGCTCGCTCACTCTCGCCATTGTCCGTCGCACCATCGAGACGGTTCTCGGCGCGCCACCTTCGGCCGGCAGGTTGGACGGTATCGACGTGGGGCGACTCGGACTTGGCGACATCGCGATCGCCATCCGTCCCGGTGTCACCGCTGACATGGCCGCGGACAGCCTGCGCAGGCTGGCGGAAGCGGTAGGTGATGCCGAAGGTCGTGAGAAGGACGGTCTTGAAGGATCGTCGCATAAGGGAAAACCTCGTTCGTCCGATACATCGTCGTCCCGCCGCAATGCCGATCCCGACTCCGGTAGCGACATCATCCAGCCGGAAGCGCCGTCCGAAACCAGCGCTGGCCGTCTTCCACCAACCATCGAGACCTTGTCCGGCTATGGCGAAGCCAGGGACTGGGCCTTGCAGATCCGGGACGAACTGCCGCTCTGGCGTGCTGGCGACCTTGCCTGGAGGGACATGAGCACCAAGGTGCTGCTGTCCGGCCCGCCGGGTGTCGGCAAATCCATGTTCGCGCGGGCGCTTTGCAATACGTTGCAGATTCCTCTGCTTGCCACATCGGTGGCGCGCTGGCTGGAGCCTTCCCATCTCGGCGACGTGCTGAAGCGCATGAAGCGGTCGTTCGCCGAGGCGGAAGCGCAAAAGCCCTGCATTCTGTTCGTCGACGAGTTCGACGGCATCGGCCGCCGCATCGATCTTTCCAGGGACTATGCCGACTACTGGAACTCGGTGGTCAACTGCGGCCTGGAACTGCTGGACGGGGCAGCGCGCACCAGCGGCGTCATCGTGGTTTGCGCCACCAACACTCCGTCCGGCATCGATCCGGCGTTGCTGCGCTCCGGCCGGATCGACAGACAGATCGAAATTCCCTTGCCCGATGCCGAGGCACGGCTGGCGATCCTGCGCCATCATCTCGGCAAGGACATCGACACCGTTAGTGCCAGCGTGTCGAAAGCCGTCCTGGTCGAGAACGACCTGCGGAAAGCCCTGGAGGAAGGATTCGTGCTGATGTCGGACAACCCCTATGCCGCGCTGGTGCAGACCGCGATCCCGGTCCGGACGGAGGTCTGTCCGTCATGACGATCGTGCAATCCGCGAAATCGTCAGGACAGACATTGGCTTCCACCGCCCTGAAGGCGCTTGCCCGCAGAGCGCAAGGCATGACGGGCGCCGATATCGAGCGCTGGGTGCGGGACGCAAGGCAGAGTGCCCGACGTGACCGCCGTCCGCTCTCCTACACCGATCTCGAAACCCAGCTTGACGGGACAAGACCGTCGCGCTCGACGGCGCTACGAATGCGCATCGCCACGCATGAGGCGGGTCATGCCGTTGCCCGCATGCTGGTCGGCTTCGGTCCCATCGCCGAAATCACCGTCGATGCCAAGGCCGGCGGCGGCTTTGTCGACGGAAGCATCGGCACGCATGACGAGATGACGGAAGCCCGGCTGACGGCCGTGCTCATCGGCGTGCTTGCAGGGCGCGCCGCGGAAGAGGTGATGCTGGAAACAGTGACGGTCAATGCCGGCGGCGCCGACCACAGCGATCTTGCGCTCGCCACCCGGCTGGCGCTCGACATGGAAACCATCCTTGGCATCGGCGCCAAATGGCCGCTGGTTCATCGCAAGCCGGGCGATACGACGGAGCCCCTTGTCAACAATCCGGAGCTCGCCGCCCGCGTCAACGAGCGGCTCGAGCGGGCCTACCAGGCAGCCTGCACCATCGTGCGCGAGCAGACCGACGCCATCGACTTCCTGGCCGAGCGCCTGTTCGACGCCGGAACGCTGGACGGGCCGGAACTCGACGCCGTCCTGGCTGAAACTCGAAAACGCATCCGCGAGCGGCCCGGATAAGCCGGAAACGCACGCCGTCAAGTACTCAGTCCTTCAGCCGGGATGCGAATCCCGGACGGACGAGCGCGTCCATACGCCATCCAAAGGATTCGTTCTTATGAAACTCTGGCTGCTTTCCGATCTGCATCTCGAAGTCGCCGACCTACGGGCGCCGCTCGCCATTCCCGATGCCGACGTCTGCGTCGTCGCCGGCGATCTCTGCCGGGCGCCCGCCAACGGCGTCCATTGGCTGGCCGAAAACATTGCCCATGCGATGCCCTGCATCTACGTCGCCGGCAACCACGAGTTCTACAAGGGCGGTATCCGCGAAGGTCTCGAGGATGGCAGGGCAGCGGCAGCCCGCTTCCCCGCCGTTCACTTTCTCGAAAACCAGTCGGTCGTCATCGATGGCGTCCGTTTCCTCGGCGCCACGCTCTGGACCGACTACCGGATCGAAGGTTCTCCGGAACTGGCGATGCGTTACGCCCGCGAGCGTATGAACGACTACATGTTGATTTCCGGTGAGAGCTGACCCGGGATTTTCGCCGGGAAGTGACCCGCCTTCATGTATGGTTTGGGTTT
>MKRJ01000023.1 GCA_001896885.1 Rhizobiales bacterium 65-79
CACGCCCACCGTCTCCGCCACCGTGATCTGCACATGGTCGATGCGGTCCCGGTTCCAGATCGGCTCGAACAGGCCGTTCGCGAAACGGAACGTCATGATGTTCTGGACCGTTTCCTTGCCGAGGAAATGGTCGATCCGGTAGATCTGGTCCTCGTCCAGCACCTTCAATATCTGGGCGTTGAGGGCCTTTGCCGAATCCAGGCTGTGCCCGAACGGCTTCTCGACGACGACGCGGCGCCAGAATTTCGGCTTGCCGTCTCCATCTTCCTGCTGGTCGGTGAGCCCGGCCTTGTCGAGCTGCTCGACCACGGTTCCGAAGAAACGGTCCGGCACGGCGAGATAGAAGATGACATTGCCGGCGGTGCCGCCGTTCTTCGTGGCCTCATCCAGCGCCTTGCCTATGTCGCCGTAGAGGTCCGGCTTGGTCATGTCGCCCTTGATGTAGCGCATGCGGCCGGCGAGCTTCTTCCAGGCCTTCTCGTCGATCTTCTTCACGTCGAATTCGGCGGCCTCGTTGTCGACGAAGCTTTCCAGCATTTCGTGAAGGTGGTTCGACCAGCTATCCGTCGTGCCGTCGGCAAGATCGGCACCGATCAGGATGAAATTCTCCGGCAGTTCGCCACTATGCATCAAATTGTAGAGCGCCGGCACGACGAGCCGCTTGGTGAGGTCACCGCCGGCGCCGAAGATGACCATTGCGCAAGGATCGGCATCCACCTTTTTCGGATTCGGCCGGTTGGCCCGCGCCGGCGTCTTTCTTGACCTGTCAGCCACTTTCCCGTCCTCAGTTCCTAGTATGCTTGACGCTCGAGGGGTGGGCGTCGATCTTCTTCTCCGGATCGATCGCCTCGGCGCCTTCGACGTGCCCGCCGAAGCCGAAGCGCATGGCGGAAAGGATCTTCTCCGCGAAATTGTGGTCCTGGCGCGAGCGGAAGCGGGCGAAGAGCGCGGTCGACAGCACATCGGCCGGAACGGCCTCCTCGATCGCGGCCTCCACGGTCCAGCGGCCCTCGCCCGAATCCTGGACATAGCCGGAGAATTCGGCGAGTTCCGGGTCCTTTGCGAGCGCGATGGCGGAGAGATCGAGCAGCCAGGAGGAAATGACGCTGCCGCGCCGCCAGACCTCGGCGATGTCGGTGATGTTGAGCTCGAAGCGCTCGTCTTCCGGCAGGTCGGTCGAATCCTTGTTCCGCAGGATGTCGAAGCCTTCGGCATAAGCCTGCATCATGCCGTATTCGATGCCGTTGTGGATCATCTTGACAAAATGCCCGGCACCGGCGGGTCCGGCATGGATATAGCCGTTCTCTGCGCGCGGATCTAATTTCTCGCGGCCCGGCGTGCGCGGTATGCTGCCCGGGCCGGGCGCCAGGGTCGCGAAGATAGGGTCGAGATGGTCGACGGATTCCTTGTCGCCGCCGATCATCATGCAATAGCCGCGGTCGATGCCCCAGACGCCGCCGGACGTGCCGCAATCGACGTAGCGTATGTTCTTTGCGGCCAGCGCCTTGGCGCGGCGGATGTCGTCCTTGTAGAAGCTGTTACCGCCGTCGATGACGATGTCGTCCTTGTCGAGCAGCGTGCCGAGCTTCTCCACCGTCTTCTCGGTGATGGCGCCGGCCGGCAGCATGACCCAGACGGCGCGCTTCTCGCCCGAAAGCGCCTCGACCAGCTTATCCAGCGAGGCGGCGTCCATCGCGCCGTCCTTGGCGAGCGCCTTGCGCGCATCGGCATTGATGTCGAAGACCACGCATTTGTGTCCTGCCTTCATCAATCGCCGCACCATATTGCCGCCCATGCGGCCGAGGCCCACGAAACCGATCTGCATCAATCTGTCCCTTTCAGGAGTCCGGCTGAAGAAGATCAGCCGCTTGAAAATTCCGCTGCAACCGAAGCTAGGCTGCGCCGGGCATATTTCCACTCAATCAAATGGAAGTCCGCGCCCGTTGTCAAAACTCGGCCGCGAAAATGGCGATGGGATGGCGGCATATAGGCGCCGGTCCATGCCGTGCGGGACTACGTTAAGGAAGTAACGTGATCGACGCGGAGTGACTGATCCTCTCACCTCTCCCAGTCCTTGCGGTTGTCCGCGCGAGCGGAAAATGCGGGAGATCTTCAGCCTGTTCCAGGACCTGCGCGTTAGAATTTGTCGATGAACTTGTCCAGCAGACGCCTCACCCGCACGCCTTCCTTCGTCCCCTTGGTGCTGAACAGAAAGGTCGTGGCGACGGTCCGCTCGACGCAGGACAGGAAATTCAGACAGTCCTCTCCGGCGGGATCGCCGATTGTCTTGCCGAGCTGCAACTGGCCTCGTGTCGGGTGCCTGCAGATCTGCGTGGCGCCGCCGCCGCCCGTAAAGTGACCCTGAGGTCCGAACTCGCGGGGCACCTGGGTAATCTTGGGGCTGCGGAGGAAGCGCTTGGTGGTGACGGTCACCATCCCGTTATATGCGTGCACGCCGGTCACCTCGTTCAAGCCGGTCTTGTAGAGGTAGTAGACACAGCCGGAGAAATTGCCGGTATAGACGTACCCGGGAATGCTGACGGGCCCGATTGCCGACTGCGAGTCCAGCGTATGCACGTTGACGCAATTGTAGTCCGTCGTGGTGCCGGTCTGGGAGGTGAACAGTATCGTGTTCGCTCCGGAGTCGACAGTGAGCTTCGCCCGGCTGAACGAGTCGGTCACCGCGGTGACACGCTGGTTCGTCGAAATCGTGGCTTCCGACAGCTTGGGAAAACGCACGAACCCGCCGGTAGTCAGGACGGTCTCGATCTCATTGGTCAACAGCGCCATATGCCCCTCTCCTTCTACGATTGATTTGGTAGGCCAAGATCGTCCGCACCCGGCCCCGGGCACGGCGGGAGCGATGAGCCGCCCGGCGCGAATATGCTCTCCTATTCGCCAATGTACAATTTATCTGAATAGACGACGGTTCGAGGCCATTCGGAATCAAGATGGAACGGAGGCGGCTGGAGGAATGCTTCCGCGGAGGTGTTCGGTCCCGGCATTTGCTGGGGCGGATTTAGCCTGAAGCGTTCGGGCTCAGTCGCCGGAGACCACCACCCTATGGCTTTCGTCCTCCTTCGGGCGCTCCGCCGGCAACTGGCTGCCGGTGACGATGTAATGGACGGTCTCGGCGATATTGGTCGCGTGATCGCCGATGCGCTCGATGTTCTTGGCGCAGAAGAGCAGGTGCGTGCAGGCGGTGATGTTACGCGGGTCTTCCATCATGTAGGTGAGGAGTTCGCGGAACAGCGATGTGTACTTCGCGTCGATCTCCTCGTCGCGATCGCGAACGGAGGGAATGCGTTCGATCGCGCGGGAGCCGTAGGCGTCGAGGACCTCCTTCAGCTGCGTCAGCGCCAGTTCGGCCAGCGCTTCTATGCCGCGGAAGAGCCGCGCCGGCTGCCGCGCCTGACCGGCGGCGGAAACGCGCTTGGCGATGTTCTTGCCAAGGTCGCCCACCCTTTCCAGGTCGGCGGAGATGCGGATGGCCCCGATGATCTCGCGAAGATCGATCGCCATCGGCTGGCGGCGCGCGATGATCAGGATCGCCTTGTCGTCGATCTCACGCTGCGCCTCGTCGAGCACGGCGTCGTTGCGAACCACGGCCTCGGCAAGCGTTTCGTCCGAATTGACCAGAGCCGCGACGGCCTCCTCCACCATGCGCTCGGCGTGGCCGCCCATCGCCGCGATCCGCGTCGCCAGGAACCTCAGTTCCTCGTCGTAAGCCTGGAAAGTGTGGCTGGCCATGCGTCTCCACTCCGGTGCGCCGGTTCTAACAGCCTAGGCAATGGAGATGACAGAAGAAAGAACGCCGCGGCTTATGTATCCCGGGGGAAGTGGGCGACGAACGTGGCGCCCTTGCCCGCTTCCGAATGGATCGTGAGGCGCGCGCCATGACGGGTAAGGATGTGCTTGACGATGGAGAGCCCGAGCCCCGTCCCCTTCTGGGCGCGGCTCGTCTCGACATCGACACGGTAGAAGCGTTCGGTAATCCTCGGAATATGCTCCTTCGGGATGCCCGGGCCGAAATCCCTGACCGTCACGTCGATGCCGGCGGCGGTCTCCTCGATCGAAACGATGACGCGCTTGCCGGACTGGCCGTATTTGCAGGCGTTCTCGAGCAGGTTGACGAAGACCTGGAACAGTTCGTCCCGGTCGCCCGTAACCGTCACGGCGTGATCGGGAAAACTCCGCTCGATCGTTACTCCCAGCTCCGCGGCCAGATGGCCGAGCGTATCGATGACGCTGGCGAGGAGACCGACGAGGTCGACCGTGGCGGAAGGCCGATGATGCGATCTCATTTCCAGCCGGGACAGCGACAGCAGGTCGTCGATCAGCCGCGCCATACGCGCCGTCTGGCTTTCCATGATCGCCAGGAAATGCTCGCGCGCCTTGCCGTCGTTCCTCGCCGGCCCGCGCAATGTCTCGATGAATCCCGCGATCGACGCCAGCGGCGTGCGCAGTTCGTGGCTGGCGTTGGCGATGAAATCGGCGCGCATGCGATCGATGCGGCGCGCCTCGCTATGGTCGCTGAACGTCATGGCGAAAAGCCCCGTCGCCTGGCCGACAGGGCTGACGGCCACGCGATAGAGGCGGTCGAGCGGAACGCGCTCGGAATAGTCGATTGGCCCGGCCGCGCCGGCCGCGCCCAGGGTCGACGCGATCAGGGCCTGCATTTCCGGCGCGCGGAACTTCATCTGGATGGAGGAGCCCGCGGGCGTCGTGCCGAACGCGGCCAGCGCCGCTCGATTGGCATGGACCACCGAGCCGGACCGGTCGAAGACGATGATCGGATCGGGCACGACCTCTGCAAGATCGACGGCGGAAACGCGACCGAGCAGCAGGACGCGATCGTTGACCGTTCCGCGTTCCTCTTCCGGGCCGGGGACGGCTCGCAGTCCGAGCAGCGTGGCAGCGGCGCGGCGCAGCCGTGCAAGCCGGCCCTCCCCTCCTCGCCCGTCCTGTCGCTCGTCCGTGTCGTCCATAGCCGCCCGGCCCGTCTTTCCCGGCACGGCGAACTTGCCGCCGGACCGCATCCGCCTTACCCAATAGCATGAACGCGAGGAAGGGCTACCGCCATGGACGATGAAGCGAAGAACCTGACCGAGCCGCCGGACACCCGCCCGCTCCGCCTCGTCATCGACGGCAAGGAGCGGGAATTCGACATGGACGACCCGGACCTGCCCGACTGGATCGCGAAGCGGGCCATGAAATCCGGCGGCTACCCCTACCCCAAGAAGCTGAAGAACAAGGACTACCTGAAGGAGCTGGAGCGCCTGCAGGTCGAACTGGTCAAGCTGCAATACTGGCTGCAGGCCACCGGCAGCCGTGTCATGGCGCTGTTCGAGGGCCGCGACGCGGCCGGCAAGGGTGGCACCATCTTCGTCACGCGCCAGTACATGAACCCGCGCACCGCTCGCAACGTCGCGCTGCCCAAGCCGACGGAGAAGGAGCGCGGGGAATGGTACTTCCAGCGCTATGTCGCGCAGTTCCCCGCGGCGGGTGAATTCGTCACCTTCGACCGCTCCTGGTACAACAGGGGCGTCGTGGAACCCGTCATGGGGTTCTGCACGCCGGCCGAACACCGGAAGTTCCTCGAGGAAGTTCCGCATTTCGAACGGATGATCACCAATGAAGGGATCCATTTCTTCAAGTTCTGGCTCGATATCGGCCGCGAGATGCAGCTGAAGCGCTTCCACGACCGCCGGCACAGCAAGCTGAAGATCTGGAAATTCTCACCGATCGACGTGGCCGGCATGTCGAGATGGGACGACTATACGGAGAAGCGCGACACCATGGTCGCGCGCACCCACAAGGCCTTCGCGCCGTGGACCGTCATCCACGCCAACGACAAAAGGCGCGCCCGGCTGGCGGTGATCCGGCGTATCCTTCTCACGCTGCCTTATGCGGACCGCGACCTCGACGCGATCGGCGCGGAGGACCAGAGGATCATCGGCGAAGGGCCGAACTTCCTCGACAAGGGCTGAGCTCGGCCGGGCTTTGGGCCATGGCCGCCTTCCGGGCGAAAGCCTCGCGCGCCCGGCGCGGGTGATACGTCTTCTCCCAATAATGCGGCTCTCGATAGAGTTTCCACAGCGCGCGCCACGCGGCGAGCGACATCAGCAGCCAGTAGAACGGGGTGAGCAGGATCGTCTTCCAGAACGAGAGCAGTTCCTTGGCAAGGAGCGTCCGCCGGCCGAGCAGGAGGAAGGCCAGATAGCCGAGCGCGATATTGGTGGCATCGACAGCGAGAATGGCCGATTGCAGTGGCCCGATCGTCTGATGCCAGACGAAAACGAGGAAGACGTAGCCGAGGCTCCCGAGAAACACCAGATGCGCGACCGAGGAGACGACCATGCCCGCACAAAGGATCTGCGCCATCACGAACGAAGCGGGACCGAGATCGCGCCAAAGGTCCGCCGGGCGGCGCATGTGGACGAGCCAGGTCTGCATCCAGCCCTTGAACCAGCGCGTCCGCTGCGGCAGCCAGTTCTTCAGCTTCTCCGGCGCATCCTCATAGGTCGGGCGCGTGATCATGCCGGTCCGGAAGCCGTGGCGCGCCAGGCGCAGCCCGAGGTCGGCGTCCTCCGTCACGTTGAAAGGATCCCAGGCGCCGACCGCATCGAGCACCTCCCGGCGGAAATGGGTCGAGGTGCCGCCGAGCGGGACGAAGAGGCCGTGGCGGGCCAGCCAGGGCAGCAGGCCGCGGAAGAGCGCCGCATATTCGAAGGCGAACATCCTGGCCAAGGGTCCGCGGCGGAAATTCGTGACGACGAGCGGCGCCTGCAAGCAGGCGAGCCTCGCATCGTCCCTGCCGAAGCGCTGCCAGGCCTCGATAAGCTGGAGCGGGTGCGGCCGGTCTTCCGCGTCATAGAGCACCACGAATTCGCCCGAGATCATGGGCAGAGCATAGGACAGCGCCTTCGGCTTGGTACGGGGAACCGCCGGCGGAACCTCCACGATCTCGACGAAGGATTGCAGTTCGTGCGCGCGCAGCGCCGCCAGCGTAGCTTCATCGTCGGCCTCGCATATCAGCTTGATCTCTAGCTTGCCGCGCGGCCAGACGATCCGCCCGAGGGCGACCAGCAGGTCAGGCACGATCTCCGCCTCGCGGTAGAGCGCCACCAGGACCGAATAGACCGGGAGTTCCGCAGGATCGTATTTCTCCAGCGGCGCCATCGTCGGCGCGCCCGCGCGAACGGCCGTAACGCATCGGAGAGCCACGCATGCGAGGAAAAACAGCGAGAAGGCGAGATGAAGGAAAAGCCCCGCCACCCATGGGGCCGAGAATAGGGCGGCGGGTAACCCGATCAGGATGGCACCGAGCGAGACGCTCTGCCACCCATTTGTGACGATCTTTGCGGATTGGGCCGGGATCGTTGCGAAAAGCCTGTCGAGGGCGCTCCGCAGCAGGGTCGGGGAAGCCGAGCGGACGAGAGCGGTCCTCAATATGGCGGGGGTGACGATCTTGATCCTGCGGCGCATGGCCGCGCTTGCCGTGACGAATTGGCGAAGCGACGCGATATCGTCTTCCGCCGGAGCGAAGAGGAAGACGACGAGGCCACCCGGGTGCTCGTACTTCACCGGGAGCATTCGGCGAGGTCGGCCAAGCAGGGCCGCGCTTTCGTCGCCATGGAGCAGCAGCCTTCGCGGCTCGATGCGCGCCAGGAACTCCACCCCGAGTTCGTCGGCGAGCGCCCTGTACAGCCGCCCCTCGTTCGTCGCACCGGAGACAATCGCCTCGATCGGCAGAGCGACGCCGTTGACCCTGGCCTGCTCCGCGACCTGCCTCGCCCTGTCGTCCGGGACGCCCGCGCGTTTCAGGACATTCCGCCAGAACGCCCGATTTCCGATCGCGGCGGAAGCCGCGCTCCCATCATTGTCGGCGGCCGGCGTTCGCAGTCCGCCCGTTTCCGATACTGCTCCGACCACGCCCCTCAAGCGGGGCGCCGCGTCATGCCGCCAGCGCATGGCGACCGAACGTTTTCTGTTGGCCCCGCCGGACGAGAAGCGGACGCTCCGGACCGGGTAGGCGGCGTACGGACGAGAGAAGGTCGTCGCGCAACGCACGAGGCGTCCGATGGACCCTGCATCTTTCGATGAAATCGAAAGTATTCGCCTCTATAGACATCACCCACCCCCCGAAAAAAGTAAGCGGGTAACGCATGCGCATCAATAGAAATAATCGGATCAAATATGATCCCCTTCGGCGGCTGACGGCGGCGCTCCTGGCCGTGCTCATCGCCGGCGCCTGCCCAGCGGCGCCGGCGCTCGGCGCGGACCCGGCAATCCCGAATTTCTGGGACGCGAAGGAAAGGCTGAAAAAGCCTGACCTTTCCGAGCTCCGGCGGCTGCGCTTCCTGACGACAGTCGATTTCCCGCCCTTCAATTTCCTCGATTCCGATGGCGAACTCGCCGGTTTCAATGTCGATCTGGCGCGTGCCATCTGTGCGGAGCTCGGCATTCTCGACAGGTGCCAGGTCCAGGCGCTGCCCTTCACCGATCTGGGTGAGGCCCTCCACAAGGGCGAGGGCGAGGCGATCATCGCCGGAATCGCGGTCACGCCGAAGTCCCGCGAGGAATTTGCCTTCTCCAGGTCCTATCTCAGATTCCCGGCGCGCTTCATCATGCCGAAACCGACCGCCCTGTCCGAACCGATCTATCGCAAGGTGGCCGGCTTGCGCATCGGCGTGATGGCCGGCTCTGCCCATGAGCGCATGCTGAGAGCCTATTTTCCCGACGCCAGGCCGGTGACCTTCTCCCGGCTCGACTGGCTTTACGAGGACCTCAAGGAGCGCAAGATCGACGGCGCATTCGGCGATGGAATGCGTTTCAGCTTCTGGCTTGCCGGGACGGATTCACAAGGCTGCTGCCGTTTCGCGGGCGGGCCCTATCTCGCACCGGAATATCTCGGCCAGGGAATGGCGATCGCCGTGGAGAAGAAGGATTTCGCGCTCGCCGCCGCCTTCGACTACGCCTTGCGCGAGATCACGGTGAACGGAAAGTTCGCCGAGCTTTACCTGCGCTACTTTCCGGTGAGCTTCTATTGAGCCCGGAAAGCGAGAGGAACGGAAGCGCCAGCATCCAGCCGAGCCGCGCGGGTTCATCGCCGCGAAAATCGGAAAGACCGATCTCCATGGCCTCGTGGCCCTGCTCCGGCCGATGCCGATATGTCGAGAACAGCCGATCCCAGAAGGGGAAATTGAAGCCGTAATTGGAGTCCGTTTCCGGGCGGCGGCTCGAATGATGGACCCGGTGCATGTCGGGGGTGACGAGCACCAGCCGGAGCAGCGCGTCGAGCTTCCCAGGCAGCCGGGCATTGGCGTGGTTGAACATGGACGAGCCGTTCAGCACGATCTCAAAAAGCAGGACCGCAAGCGCCGGAGCGCCGAGCAGGATCACCACGGCCGCTTTCCAGAACATGGAAAGGACGATTTCGAACGGGTGGAACCGCAGCGCCGTCGTCACGTCGAAGCCGGTATCGGAATGGTGCATCCGGTGGATGCGCCACAGGACCGGTACCTTGTGGCTGGCGACATGCTCGGCCCATACGGCGAAGTCGAGCAGAAAAAACGAGATGATCCCGGCGATCCAGGGCTCCATGCCAAGCAGCCTGAAAAGGCCGTAGCCCCGCGCTTCCGCCCAGAGGGCCGCGCCGACGGCGGCCGCCGGAAAGATCACGCGCAGGCAGAGCGAGGCGATGACGAGGACCGAAACATTGGTGAACCAGCGCCGCGTCTTGAGCGCCCCCGCCATCTCGGCGCGTTCCAGCCTGGGCGACCATAGCTCAAACCCGGCCATGGCCAGGAAAATCAGCGCGAAGGCGCCGAGCCGGATGACGGCTTCACCGGGCAGGACATGCCCCATCGCTTCGGAGACCCTTCATTTTCGCCTGGAGAAGGCGTCGATCATGTAAGCGTCCGGTGGCGCGCCTTGGCCGCCCTCTCGATGGCTTCGATCGTCGCCTGGTCGATCTCGAGATTGCGGCGCAGGAGTTGTAGGATGCGCAGTTCCTCGAGCCGCATCTCGAGATCGACGGCCGCCACCTCGAAGGCGAGCGCATAGGCCGTGTCGTGGAGACGGTGCGGCAATTCGCTGCGCACCACGGCGAAGACCCGGTCGAGCCCGTCCGGCTGCTGCAGGAGCCGCTGGCATTCCCGAGAAACCTCCACGAGCCTTTCCTTCGGAAAATCCTCGAATACGGGCCAGGTGTCGACGACGTTGCCGATGCGGGCGAGTTCCTGGTCGGTCATGTCGCGGTCGGACGCGGAAACCACGATCATGATGTAGATCAGCGCCTTGCAGGGCCCGAGCGAATTCATGCGAAAATCTCCTGATGATGTCGCCACCAAGGTAAGAGCGGCGGCGTGCGGCCGCAACGCCCAATGGCGCCGTCATTGACCGCAGGCGCCTCCGCGCTTAGAGCATGCCCGTTTCTCACCCGAAAATCCGGAAGCCGGAAATGAACAACGCATCCTCGCGCGCCGCCGCGATCCGCCTCAGCCCCGAAATCGCCGCCGCCGCGGCGGAGAGCAAAGCGTGGCCGTTCGAGGAAGCGAAGAAGATCATTGCGCGCTACAAGGGACGCGATTTTCCCGAGACGGTCCTGTTCGAGACCGGCTACGGCCCCTCCGGCCTGCCGCATATCGGCACTTTCGGCGAAGTCGCGCGCACGTCGATGGTGCGGCATGCGTTTCGCGTCCTGACCGACGACAAGGTCAAGACGCGGCTGCTCTGCTTTTCCGACGACATGGACGGGATGCGCAAGATCCCCGACAACGTGCCGTCGAAGGCATTCCTGGAGCCCTATCTGCACAAGCCGCTGACTTCGGTACCCGACCCGTGGACGAACGAATTCAAGAGCTTCGGCGAGCACAATAATGCGATGCTGCGGCGTTTCCTGGACACGTTCGGCTTCGACTACGAGTTTGCCAGTGCGACCGAATACTACAAGGCCGGGCGCTTCGACGCGGTGCTGCGCGAGGCCGCCTGGAAATATAGCGCCATCATGGACGTGATGCTGCCGACGCTCGGCGAGGAGCGGCGGGCGACCTACAGCCCCTTCCTGCCGATCTCGCCGAAGAGCGGCCGCGTCCTCTACGTGCCGATGAAGCATGTGGACGCCAAGGACGGCACGATCACCTTCGACGACGAGGACGGCACGGAAACCACGCTGCCGGTGACCGGCGGCAAGGTGAAGCTGCAATGGAAGCCGGATTTCGGCGCCCGCTGGGCGGCGCTCAACGTCGATTTCGAGATGTTCGGCAAGGACCACCAGACCAACCAGGCCATATACGACAAGATCTGCACGATCCTCGGCGGCAGGCCGCCCGAGCATTTCGTCTACGAGCTTTTCCTCGACGACAAGGGCGAAAAAATCTCGAAGTCGAAGGGCAACGGGCTGACCATCGACGAATGGCTGACCTATGCGCCGACCGAGAGCCTGGCGCTTTACATGTTCCAGCGGCCCCGGCAGGCGAAGAAGCTCTATTTCGACGTCATTCCGCGCGCGGTCGACGAATATTACCAGTTCCTCGCCGCCTATCCGCGCCAGGACTGGAAGGAAAGGCTCGGCAATCCGGTCTGGCATATCCATGGCGGAAATCCGCCCGATATCCACCTGCCGGTTTCGTTCGGCATGCTTCTCAACCTCGTCAGCGCGTCGAACGCCGAGAACAAGACGGTGCTCTGGGGCTTCATCTCGCGCCATGTTCCGGGGGTCACGCCGCAAACGCATCCCGAACTCGACAGGCTCACCGACTACGCGATCCGCTACTACGAGGATTTCGTGAAGCCGGCGAAAGTCTATCGCGCCCCGGACGGGGAGGAACGCGAGGCGCTTGCCGCACTCGCCGACCGGCTGGAAGCCCTGCCCGCCGATGCCGGCGCGGAGGAAATCCAGAATGCCGCGCTCAACGTCGCGCGCTTCATCCCGCGCTACCAGGATCACAAGCGCACGAGCCCCGAAGGTGGTCCCGGCGTGTCGGTGGCCTTCTTCCAGATGATCTACCAGGTGCTGCTCGGCCAGGAACGCGGCCCGCGCTTCGGCTCTTTCGCCGCGCTCTACGGCAAGGCCGAAACGGTCGCGCTCATCCGCAAGGCGCTGGAGGGGAAACTGGCGGCGTGAATGTCGCTTTGTTAACCGGTGATCCTACTCTTTGAGCCTCGCCCCACCCCCGGCTTTCAGCCGGACCCTCCCCTCGAAGGGGAGGGAAAGACCGCGCCGACTCTTTCCTACCCCTCCAGGGGGAGGTGGCCCCCACGGGTCCGGCCTTTGGCCGGCCCGAGGACAGGCTCCGGGCCGGAGGGGGTAAGTTCAGGCCAAAAGCATTCAAATTCGAGCCTTGATATTTCGGCGGCTCAGGCCACCTCTTCGGCCGGCCTGTGGATAGAAGGCGCGGCCTCCAGCACCAGTTCGTCAAAGCCCTTGCCGCCGGCGTCGATCAATTCGAAGAACTGGCGGCGGATGCGCGGCTCCCAGAACTTGTTGATATGATCCGCCACGCCGGCCACGCCCTCGGCATGCGGCTTGGAGCGGAAGAACCTGGCGATCTGGTTTGCCTGGTAGACGAGCTTTTCAGGCGACATGGGCGGCGGCTCCGGTCTTGATGCGGTCTGCGCAGGTGAATATTTCGAAATCGTCGCCGCGCACCAGCGCGACGAGCGTCATCCCGGCGGCTTCCGCCGTGCGGATGGCGAGCGCCGTCGGCGCGGAAACGGCAAGCAATATGGACGCGCCGATCGCCGCGGTCTTCTGCACCATCTCGACCGAGACGCGGCTGGTGATGACGATCGCGCCTTTGCGGCCGTCGATCCCTTCCCGCGCCAGCGCACCGGCGAGCTTGTCGAGCGCGTTGTGGCGGCCGACGTCCTCACGGGCGCCGACGATGCCCTTTCCCCGCACGAAAAGGCCGGCGGCGTGCACAGCATGCGTCTCGGCGTTGAGCGGCTGGCGCGACGAAAGCAGCCGCGCCGCGCGGGCGATGTCGCCCGCGTCGAGCACGATGCCGGCGTCCCCGATGCTGGCGACGGGCCGCAGCGCCTCCTCGATCGATTCGATGCCGCAGAGGCCGCAGCCGACGGGGCCCGCCATGTGCCTCCGGCGCGCCTCGAAGGCCGCATTGGCCCTGTCCCTCAGGACAATCTGGATATCGATCCCCCTCTCATGGTCCTCGATCGACATTTCCTCGATGTCGCCGGGATTGGAGATGATGCCCTCGGTCAGCGCGAAGCCGACCGCGAAATCCTCGAGGTCGCCGGGGCTCGCCATCATCACGGCATGGGTCGTTCCGTTGAAGGAGAAGGCGACCGGCACCTCGTCCGGCACCATGCGGCGCCCCCACGCGACCGCGCCGTCGCGCCGCGCGATGCGCGAGACGAGATGACGGGTGGCGCGGGTCATGAGGCAACCTTGCATGATGAGCGCCGGCGCCCTACGTCGCCCCCCTCTGTCCTGCCGGACATCTCCCCCACAAGGGGGGAGATCACGCCGTCCGCGAGTATCGGCTTTTCCTCTGCAACACTGACGATTAGCAAAAGCGCGGATGAAAGCTCAATCTCCCCCCTTGTGGGGGAGATGTCCGGCAGGATAGAGGGGGGCGCGAAGGAATGCTGCATCCCAATGCAAACAGCTACTCCGCCGCCTCCACGTTGGCCATGCGGCGGGTGCGGCGCGACAGATCCTCGTATTCGAGCTGCCATTCGCTCGGCCCGTTCGAAGGCGAGACCTGCACCGCCGTCACCTTGTATTCCGGGCAGCTCGTCGCCCAGTCGGAGAACTCGGTGGTGACGACGTTCGCCTGCGTGGAAGGATGGTGGAAGGTCGTATAGACCACGCCGACCGCCATGCGCTCGGAGACGAGGGCACGCAGCGTCGTCTCGCCGGAACGGCTCGAAAGCCTCACCCAGTCGCCGTCGCGGATGCCGCGATCCTCGGCGTCGTGCGGATGAATCTCCAGCCGGTCCTCCTCATGCCAGGCGCTGTTGCCGGTGCGGCGGGTCTGCGCGCCGACATTGTATTGCGACAGGATGCGGCCGGTGGTGAGCAGCAGCGGGAAGCGCAGACCGACCTTCTCGTCGGTGGCGATATATTCGGTGCGGACGAAATTGCCCTTGCCGCGGACGATGCCGTTGATATGCATGACCGGCGTGCCGAGCGGCGCCTTCTCGTTGCACGGCCACTGCACCGAGCCCTCGCGATCGAGCAGGTCGAAGGAGACGCCGGCGAAGGTCGGCGTCGTCGCGGCGATCTCGTCCATCACCTCGGACGGATGCGTGTAGTTCCAGTCCAGGCCGAGCGCGCGGGCGAGTTCCTGCGTCGCTTCCCAGTCGGCGTAGCGCGCCCTCGGCTCGATCGCCTTGCGCACGAGATTGATGCGCCGCTCGGCGTTGATGAAGGTGCCGTCCTTCTCCAGGAAGGTCGAGCCGGGCAGGAACACATGCGCATAGCGCGCCGTCTCGTTGAGGAAGAGGTCGTGCACGACCACGCATTCCATCGCCGCGAGGCCCGCCGCCACATGCTTGGTGTCGGGGTCGGACTGCAAGATGTCCTCGCCCTGGATGTAGATGCCCTTGAACGTGCCGTCGACGGCGGCGTCCAGCATGTTGGGGATGCGCAGCCCCGGCTCCTTGTCGAGCTTCACGCCCCACAGATCCTCGTAGATCTTGCGCACCGGATCGATGGCGATATGGCGATAGCCGGGGAATTCGTGCGGGAAGGAGCCCATGTCGCACGAGCCCTGCACGTTGTTCTGGCCGCGGAGCGGGTTCACGCCGACGCCGTTCCTGCCGAGATTGCCCGTCGCCATGGCGAGGTTGGCAAGGCCCATGACGGCGGTCGAGCCCTGGCTGTGCTCGGTGACGCCGAGACCGTAATAGATGGCCCCGTTGCCGCCGGTGGCGTAGAGGCGGGCGGCCTTTCGGATCAGTTCTGGATCATCCAGCCCGCACACCCTCGCCGTCTCCTCGGGGCTGTAGCGCGGCTCGGAGACGAACGCCGCCCAGTCCTCGAAGGCGTCCCAGTCGCAATAGGCGCGGATATAGGCTTCGTCGTAGAGCTTTTCCGTCACCACGACATGGGCAAGTCCGGTCAGGATGGCGACGTTGGTGCCGGGCTTGATCGGCAGGTGGTAGGCCGCCTCGACATGCGGAGTACGCACGAGGTCGATGCGGCGCGGGTCGATGACGATGATCTTCGCGCCTTCGCGCAGCCGCTTCTTCATGCGCGATGCGAAGACCGGATGCGCGTCGGTCGGGTTGGCGCCGACCAGGAGCATGACATCCGCCGCCTCGACGGAATCGAAATCCTGCGTGCCGGCCGATGTGCCGAGCGTGGTGTTGAGGCCGTAGCCGGTCGGCGAATGGCAGACGCGGGCGCAGGTATCCACGTTGTTGTTGCCGAAGCCCTGCCGCACCAGTTTCTGCACAAGATAAGTCTCCTCGTCCGTGCAGCGCGACGAAGTGATGCCGCCGATCGAGCCGCGGCCGTATTTCGCCTGGATGCGCTTGAACTCTGAAGCGGCGCGGGCGAGCGCCTCCTCCCAGGTGGCCTCCCGCCACGGATCGGTGATCTTCTCGCGGACCATCGGGGTCAGGACGCGGTCGGGATGCGAGGCATAGCCGTAGGCGAAGCGACCCTTGACGCAGGAATGGCCGTGATTGGCCTTGCCGGCCTTGTAGGGCATCATGCGGACGACCTCGTCGCCCTTCATCTCCGCCTTGAAGTTGCAGCCGACGCCGCAATAGGCGCAGGTGGTGACGACCGAGCGGTCAGGCATGCCCTTTTCCAGTATCGCCTTCTCGCGCAGCGCGTCGGTCGGGCAGGCCTGTACGCAGGCGCCGCACGACACGCATTCGGAATCGATGAAATTCTCGTCCATGCTGGCGACGATGCGGCTCTCGAAGCCGCGCCCCTCGACCGTCAGCGCGAAGGTGCCCTGAACCTCGGCGCAGGCGCGCACGCAGCGCGAGCAGACGATGCACTGTGACGGGTCATAGGTGAAATACGGATTGGACTCGTCCTTCACCATGTAGTCGATGGTGAGCGAACCGTGGCCGGGCGCGACGCCGTCGATCCCGCCATGGGCCTCGACGTGGTTGCGGCCCTCGACGCCGTAGCGGTTCTCGGCGAGCCCGACGAGCGAGATGACATGATCGAATTCGCTGGCGCCGGTGCCGGCCTTCTCGCCGAAGCCGCGCGGGTGATCGGAAACGTAAAGCTCCATCACGCCCTTGCGGATGGCGTCGAGCCGGTCGCTCTTCGTCTTCACCACCATGCCCTCGCCGACCGGCGTCGTGCAGGAGGCAGGCGTACCGTTGCGGCCCTCGATCTCGACGAGGCAGACGCGACAGGAGCCGAAGCTGTCCAGCATGTCGGTGGCGCAGAGCTTCGGGATCTCTATCCCGGCCTGCATCGAGGCGCGCATGATGGAGGTGCCTTCCGGCACGGTGACGGCCTTGCCGTCGACCGTCAGGGTCACCTGCTTTTCGGCCCTGGAGGCCGGCGTCCCGTAGTCGGTTTCCTGAATGAGGGACATGAGATGTCTCCTATGCCTTGGCGTCCACCCTCCCCCTTGTGGGGAGGGTCGATCCGCGCAGCGGATCGGGGTGGGGGTCGACAAAAGCAGAGCGGAGTACCCCCACCCCGCTCACTTCGTTCGCGACCCTCCCCACATGGGGGAGGGTGAGACCGGCGCCCGTCATTCCGCCGCCTCGCGCAACGGATGCGGGCGGAAATCCTCCGGGAAATGTCTTAGCGCACTCATCACCGGATATGGGGTAAAACCTCCGAGAGCGCAAAGCGATCCGAATTTCATCGTGTTGCAGAGGTCTTCGAGCAGAGCGACCTGTTTCTCCGGCTCCACGCCGCCGGCGATCCTGTCGGCGACCTCGACGCCGCGCACCGCGCCGACCCGGCAGGGCGTGCACTTGCCGCAGCTTTCGATGGCGCAGAACTCCATGGCGAAACGCGCCTGCTTCAGCATGTCGACGGTGTCGTCGAACACCACGACGCCGGCATGTCCGATCAGCCCGTCCTTGGCGGCGAAAGCCTCGTAATCGAAGGGCGTGTCGAAGAGCTCGCGCGGGAAATAGGCGCCGAGCGGCCCGCCGACCTGCACGGCGCGGACCGGCCGGCCGGATTTCGTGCCGCCGCCGATCCCGTCGACGATCTCGCCCAGCGTCAGGCCGAAGGCCGCTTCGAAGAGGCCGGGATATTTCACGTTGCCGGCGATCTGGATGGGGATCGTGCCGCGTGAGCGGCCGAGGCCGAAATCCTTGTAGTAGGCCGCGCCCTTGTCCAGCACGATCGGCACGGAGGCGAGCGAAATCACGTTGTTCATCACGGTCGGCTTGCCGAACAGCCCCTTCTGGGCCGGCAGCGGCGGCTTGGCGCGCACCTGGCCGCGCTTGCCTTCGAGGCTGTCGAGAAGCGCCGTCTCCTCGCCGCAGACATAGGCGCCCGCGCCCATCCGCACCTCGATGTCGAAGGCGTGTTTCGAGCCGAGCACCGATCCGCCGAGGACGCCGGCCTTGCGGGCGACGGCAAGCGCCTCGTTCAGGACCTTTTCGGCATGCGGATATTCGGAGCGGAGATAGATGTAGCCCTTGCGGGCGCCGACCGCGATCGCCGCGATCGTCATGCCTTCTATCAGGACGAAGGGATCGCCTTCCATGACCATGCGGTCGGAGAAGGTGCCGCTGTCGCCCTCGTCGGCATTGCAGACGACATATTTGACCTCGCCCGGCGTACCGAGGACGGTCTTCCATTTCACGCCGGTGGGGAAGCCGGCGCCGCCGCGCCCGCGCAGCCCGGAATCGGTGACCTGCCGGACGATGTCCGCCGGGGTCATTTTCAGCGCCTTCTCGAGGCCGGCGAGCCCGCCATGCGCCTTGTAGTCCGCGAGCGCGACCGGATCGATGACGCCGACGCGCGCGAAGGTGAGGCGCGTCTGCCGCGCCAGATAGGGAATCTTCTCCGGATCGCCGAGCGACAATCCGTGCCTGCCGCCCGATAGAAAATCCGCATCGAAGAGCGAGGGCACATCCTTCGCCGCCACGGGACCATAGGCGGTCCGGCCCGCAGGCGTCTCGACCTCGACCATCGGCTCCAGCCAGTAGAGGCCGCGCGAGCCGTTGCGCACGATTTTCGCATCGAGGCCCCGCGTCTTTATTTCACCGGCGATCCGGGCGGCCACCTTCTCCGCGCCGAGAGCCAGCGCGCCGGAATCGCGCGGGACGTAAATGGTCACGGTCATGCCCGCACCTCCGCCGCGATCTCGCCGATCCTTTCCTCGTCGAGGCGGCCGACGACCTCGCCGTCGAGCATCGCGGAGGGCGAACAGGCGCAGAGGCCGAGGCAATAGACCGGCTCCAGCGTCACCGCGCCGTCCCTGCTCGTCCCGTGCCAGTCGACGCCGAGCGCTTCGCGCAGCCGGTCGGCCATCTCGTCGCCGCCCATCGCCTGGCAGGATTCGGCGCGGCAGACCTTCAGGACATGGCGGCCCGCAGGCCGGTCGCGATAGTCGTGGTAGAAACTGAAGACGCCGTAGACGTCCGCACGGCTGAGGTTGAGCGCCTTGGCGATGACCTGCAAAGCCTCATCGGGAACGTAGCCGAATTCCTTCTGAACGCCGTTCAATATCGGCAGAAGCGGCCCCTCGGCGTCCCGCCATGTCTCCACGACGGCCAATGTCCGCGTCGCGATTTCGGTATCGTTGCGTTCCATCGTCAAATGTCGCAGCCTCCCTCGGGCTAGCAGCCCGCCCGTCGAGAAAACAAAGTTCTCCCGCTCGATCAATACATCATATTCGTCGAACGATAGGTAATTTCTATCGTTTCTGCGACGCCGGATAGACGGTTCGCGCCTGATTGAGAAAGGCGGAGACGAGCGGCGTGTGCGGCTCGCGATGGACGGCGACGAGGCCGACGAGATGGCTGGCGTCGGGCTCGACGATGGGAATGGCCCGGATCGGCTCGACCACGCCGAGCGTCTCGGCCAGGTTGAGCGGCATGACCGAGGCCCATTTGCCGGTGCGGATATGCGAGATGAGCAGGATCATCGAATTGGATTCAAGCGAAGGCTTGGCCTCCGATCCCGCCTCCTCCAGGTGCTGGCTGATGATGCGGCGGTTCTGCATGTCCGGCGTCAGCAGGCAGAGCGGCAGCCGCGCCACCTCGGCCCAGGTCACCGTCTCGCGGTCGGAGAGCGGCTTGCCGGCCGAAGTGATGAGCTGGTAGCGCTCCGCGTAGAGCGGCAGCGTCGCGACGCGGCCAAGCGGCTCGTTGTCGAGATAGGTGATGCCGACGTCGATCTCGAAATCGGCCAGCATCGAGAGCACTTCGAGCGATGTGCGCGAGAGCACCGAAAAGGTCACGTTCGGGTGCTTGTCGCGGAAGGGCGTGGTGAGGCTCGCCACCATCGCGAGCGCGGTCGGGATGACGGCGATCTTCAGATGCCCCGAAAGGCCGTGCCGCGCAGCGCGCATCTCCTCGCGCATGGCGCGGCTGTCGCCGACGATGCGGCGCGCCCATTCGAGCACGCGCTGGCCCTCGGGCGTCAGGCCCTGGAAGCGCGAGCCGCGCTGCACCAGGACGACGCCGAGCTGGTCCTCCAACTGCCTTATCGCCGCCGAGAGGGTCGGCTGGGTGACGCCGCATTCGACGGCCGCGCGGCCGAAATGCTGTTCCTTGGCAAGGGCAATGAAGAATTCGAGCTTGTCGATCATGGAAGGAACGGTAGCCACGATCCGAGTGGTGCGCCAGCCGTCCCTCGTCGATGATTCCGATGGCCTGACCCGGATCCATCGGCGAAAAGCGAACTCAACCAGGCTTTTCGCATGGGCCAGAGGACGCGCACGCTTGGTCCGGGGCGTAAAACGCATTATCTCGGGTTGGACCATCAAGCGAAGCCGATATCATGCCTGTCACCAAGGAAGCCGTCATCGAGCGGCTGAAATCCATTTCCGCGCCGGGCCTTTCGGGCGACATCGTCAGCCTCGGCCTCGTCTCCGACGTGTTCATCGCCGACCGCAAGGTCTTCTTCTCCATCACCGTTCCCGCCGACAAGGCGCAGGAACTGGAGCCGATGCGCGAGGCCGCCGAACGGGCGGTGAAGGAGATGCCGGACGTCGCCGGCGCCGTCGTGGCTCTCACGGCGGAGAAGAAGGCCGGCCAAGGCTCCCCTGCACCGCGCCCCGCAGCGCCACGCCCGGCGAGCGCCCCTACGCCGGGCCGCGTGCCGGGCTCTTCCGGTCATGCCCCCTCCGGTCACACCCACTCCGGCCACGCGCCCTCCGGCCCGCAGCCCGGCAAGCGCGGCGTTCCCGGTATCCAGTCGATCATCGCGGTCGCGTCCGGCAAGGGCGGCGTCGGCAAATCCACGACGGCGGTCAATCTGGCACTCGGCCTGCTCGCCAACGGGCTCAAGGTCGGCATCCTCGACGCCGACATCTACGGGCCGTCCATGCCGCGGCTGCTCGGCATCTCCGGCAAGCCGGAGACGGCAGACGGGCGCACGCTGAAGCCGATGCAGAAATACGGCCTCAAGGTCATGTCCATGGGCTTCCTCGTCGGCGAGGACACGCCGATGATCTGGCGCGGGCCGATGGTGGTCTCGGCACTCACCCAGATGCTGCGCGAGGTGGAATGGGGCGAACTCGACGTGCTCGTGGTCGACATGCCGCCCGGCACGGGCGACGCGCAGCTTACCATGGCGCAGCAGGTGCCGCTGGCCGGCGCGGTCATCGTGTCGACGCCGCAGGACCTGGCGCTCATCGACGCGCGCAAGGGGCTCAACATGTTCCGCAAGGTCGACGTGCCGGTGCTCGGCATCGTCGAGAATATGAGCTATTTCATCGCGCCGGACACCGGCAAGCGCTACGACATCTTCGGCCATGGCGGCGCAAGGCGCGAGGCGGAGCGCGTCGGCGTTACCTTCCTCGGCGAGGTGCCGCTCGAGATGAGGATCCGCGAGACCTCCGACGAGGGCACCCCGGTCGTCGCCAGCGAACCGGACGGCCCGCATGCGCGCATCTACCGCGACATTGCGGCCAAGGTATGGGAGCGGTTGCGGGAAGAAAACGAGGGTGCGGGGAACGCTGCGCCAAGCATCGTTTTCGAATAGCAATACGTTTCACAGCGCGCGGCAAGTTCAGTGGCAGCTTCGCGCCGATCCGAAGCCGGCATTGTCGGCCCGGACTTCATTCCCTTCTCGAACGGCGACCGCCACGCGGGCACCACATAGGATATCTTTACCCGTTCGCGGCAGAATTCATGTGAATTCGGCTGATCGGAAGGCGGGATGGAGGGCGGCGCGACCGGGCGGGCCTATCTGATTGCGGGGATGGGCGGCATAATTCTGTGGGCGGCGACCGCTTTTCTCGGCGGCCGGTCGGAGCCTTGGGATTCGGGACTCTACTGGAGCGTCGGCTATCCGCTGGCGCTCGTCGCGGCGGTGGTGCTCGGCTATGCCTTTCCCAACCGCCCTTGGCGTTGGGCGCTTCTCCTCGTCTACAGCCAGTTGCTTGTCCTGCTCGTCTCGGGCTCCGGTTTCGGAATGCTGCCGCTCGCGCTCATCCTGCTCGCGTTTCTCTGCCTGCCGGCCGTCGCGCTTGCCCGGTTCGGCGCGTTCGCGCGGGGCCGGACAGGGTAGAGCCATGACGATCTTCCGCCTGCTCTCCATCCTGCTTGCGGTCTATGTCGCCTACGCCGCCATGACCGGCGCGGTCTGGGTCCACCGGGGGCCGTTTGCGCGCCGCGTCGTCCGCGCGGAAGATCCCGCGGGTTTCTGGGTAAGCGTCGCCATCTATGCCGGCCTGGCGGTGGCGCTGGCGACGGTATTCTGACCAGCGGCACTCTCCATGCGAAGCGCGCGGTTGATGATCCCGCCGGCCCATGCAACATGACGCGATCAATCTTCGGGAGGAGAGCATGAGCGAAGAGGTCGTCTTGGACGAGCGCAGGGACGGGTACGCCATCCTGACGCTCAACCGCCCGGACCGGCTCAATTCCTTCAGCATCCAGCAGCACGAGCAATTGCGGGCCGCGCTCGAAGCCTGCGCCGCCGACCGGGATTGCCGTGCCGTGGTGCTGACGGGCGCGGGGCGCGGCTTCTGCGCCGGACAGGATCTCGCCGACCGCGATCCGGCGATGCTTGGCGAAGCCCCCGACCTCGGCAAGACGCTTGCGACCTACTATGCACCGCTCATCCGGCTGCTCAGGTCGATGGAAAAGCCGGTGATCTGCGCCGTGAACGGCGTCGCCGCCGGTGCCGGCGCCAATATCGCGCTCGCCTGCGACATCGTCATTGCTGCGAAATCGGCGAAGTTCATACAGGCCTTCTCCAAGATCGGGCTCATCCCGGATGCCGGCGGCACTTACTGGCTGACGCGGCATCTCGGCGAAGCGCGCGCCAAGGCGCTGGCGCTGACCGCCTATCCGCTTTCCGCCGAGGACGCGGCCAATTGGGGGCTGATCTGGCGCGCCGTCGACGACGGCGAATTGATGGCGGAGGCGACGGCGCTGGCGGAGGCTTTCGCCAAGGGTCCGACCCGCGGCTACGCGCTGACCAAACAGGCGATCCAGGCGGCCTCGACCAACTCGCTCGACCAGCAGCTCGACCTCGAGGCGCAATTGCAGCGCGAGGCCGGCCTGACCGACGACTACAAGGAAGGCGTTTCGGCCTTCCTGCAGAAGCGCCAGCCGAATTTCACGGGGCGTTAGAGCCGCGAATCAGAAGCGCTGACGAAACGGCGTTCCGCTGACAAACGGGGCACCGTCAGACGGGCAGATCGAACGGAAGGCGGGGATCCATCGGTTGCGAAGGCCGGAATTCACCGGCATACGCACGGCGATGGATTTCGGCTGGCGACATTCCATCGCGGCGGGCCTTGAGCATCCGGTTGGGGTCAACCGGTATGCCGATCGGGTTGGCGGCGAATTCGGGCGAGGTGCGCATCCACTGCGTCGATTCCGCCCAGTCGCCGAAATTATCCGCCTGCAGTTCCACGCTGTTACCGTCAGGGTCGACATAATAAAACGACATGGTCATGCCGTGGTCGAGCATCATATGCGGCGTGATGCCTTCGCCCTGCAGCTTGTCGAAATTATCGAGCAGGTCGTCCAGGCTCTCATGTTCGAAAGCGATGTGGTGCAGGCCGGCATGCGCCAGCTTGTCGGGATCGTCGGCAACCGTGGGAGCGGTCAGAAGCGCGATCCGATGATTGGCGCCGTCATTGGAGAGCCAAGCGCCACCCTCGAACTGGAAATGCGGCGTACTGCCAACCACGCGGCCGTACCAGTCGATCATCTCCTGCAGTCGAGTGGTTTTCAGATTCACATGGTGCAGTATCGGCGGTTTCGCACGGTTCGCCATTCCAATCTCCTCCCGGCGGACAGTCTGGCCTACGACCCGCTCACCTTCTTGTTGAAGGTGTCGAAAAACTGCCCGGCGAGCTTCTTCGACGTCGAATCGATCAGCCGGCTGCCGAGCTGGGCCATCTTCCCGCCTACCTCGGCCTTGGCCTTGTAGGTGAGGATGGTGGCGTCCGCGCCGTCCTCCTTCAGCATCACATCGGCGCCGCCCTTGGCGAAGCCGGCGATGCCGCCCTTGCCTTCGCCCTGGATGGTGTAGGAATGCGGAGGCTTCAAATTCTTGAGCTCGACCGCGCCCTGGAACTTGGCCTTGATGGGCCCGATCTTCAGCGACACCACGGCGTCGAGATGGGTGTCCGACTTCTTGTCGAGGCTCTGGCAGCCGGGAATGCAGTCCTTGAGGATGCCGGGATCGTTCAAGGCTTCCCAGACTTTCGCGATCGGCGCCTCGATGCGCTCCTCGCCCTGCATGTCCATCGCCATGACGCTTTCCTCCTGCGCAACGGAGAGGAACTAGCGCATGGGCGGAGGGCTGTCCATCGCACCAAGGTGCAGGGCCAGTGCCTCACCTCTCCTGTCTCGGCAGGTAGATATTCTGGAAACGCTGGCGCAGCGTCTCGTCCAGCGCGCGCGGCACATGGCTCGGGAAATAGGTAGAGAGGATGCGCTTCTTCTCCTCGGTCGCCTTGCCGAGCAGGTCAGGCCTGCCCTTCTCCGCCCATTCCTTCGGACTGTAGCGGTCGGCGACGGCGGGGTAGAAATATTCCTTCTGCATCAGCTGCAGCGTCTGGCCGTGACCGAGATAGTGGCCCGGGCCGTTCAGGCAGACATCGGCAATCGTGGCGACGGACAGCGCCTCGTCGCTCACCTCGATCCCGCGCACGCAGCGCAGGCATTGGCCGAGCATGTCGTTGTCGGCGATCAGGCTCTCCAGGCAGAAGCCGAGCAGCGAAGCGTGCATGCCGGCCGATTCATAGACCAGGTTCAGGCCGGAAAGCCCGGCCATCACGTTGGTGATGCCCTTCTCGTAGCCGGACTGGATGTCGGGCAGCTTTGAATCGGCCATGCCGGCCGCCGAGCCGCCCGGCAGGTCGTAGAATTGGGCCATCTGGGCGCAGGCGGCGGTGAGCAGCGCCTGCTCGCCCGAGCCGCCCGACATGGCGCCGGTCCTCAGATCCGAGACGAACGGCCAGGTGCCGAAGATCGCCGGATGGCCGGGCTTCAGCGCATTGACGTAGACGAGTCCGACCAGCACCTCGGCGACGGCCTGCACGATGGCGCCTGCGATGGCGGCGGGAGCCGTGGCGCCGGCCTGCCCGGCGGAAAGCAGCAGGACCGGGATGCCGCCTTCGACGCAGGCTTCGAGCACGCCGCAGGCGTCCTCGGCGAACTTCATCGGCGGCACGACGAAGCAGTTGGAGTTGGAGACGAAGGGCCGGGCGCGGAATTTCTCCTCGCCGCCGGCGATCATGTAGAGCATCTCCAGCGCCGGCGCGACATTGTCGCGCACGGTGAAGCTGGTCCCGATATGCTTTGAGGTGCCGGTCACGCAGGCATAGAGCGTGTTGAAGTCCATATCCAGCGGATCGGGGATGTCGCGCGGGACCATCGGCCGCTGGAAGAAATGGATGTTGTCCATCAGATCGACGATGCGCGCCGCGTCGTAGATGTCCTGGAGCTTCGATTCGCGGTACTCGCGTTTCGCAACGTCGACGACATGCACCGCGGCGCCCGCCGTGCCGTAGTGCACGCGCCGCCCTTGGACGAGCATGTCGTGTTTCGGGTCCTGGCCGTGGAGCGTAAAGTGCCGCGCCGCGTTCCGGATCGTATCGAGGACGAGATTGCGAGGAAAGCGCAGCCGCCCGTCGGGCCCGAGTTCGGCGCCGGCGCGGGTGCAGGCCTCGATGCAGGTCGGGATGGCGTTGGCAAAGCCGACCGTCTCCAGCACCGTCAGCACGGCCTCGTGGATGCGCTCGATGTCATTCCCGGTCAGGGGACGGTAGTTGCCGCCCTCCAGGCCGGCGCGGACAGGGCGGATGTCGTCGGAAAGCGGAGCGGCCCTCAGCGCCCTTCGCGCCTCGCGCCCGCCCGAGCGCCTTGTGCGGCTATCCGTGTCCGCGTCCATCCTTCCGGACGCGGGCTGCTCCAACGCGGCTGGCATAGTACGGCTCCATTTCCCGAAGCCCTCCGCCAGGGTCTTTATGCCTCGATGCGGCGGCCTCGCTCCCACTCCGACGGCAACTATGCAGCGGGCCGGAAGGCGGCGAATGTGCCACCCCCTATCGCCGGATGTGCCAGTCTCCCGCCCGGGCCGGTCAGGCGGCGGCGGGACGGCGGCCGGCGGCCGTCGCCAGTTCGCGGATGCCCGGCTCGATATGCTGCAGCGCAATCGAGGAGATGCCGAGCCGCATGAACTGCGTGTGCCTGTCGCCGCGGGCAAAGAAACGCTTGCCCGGTTCGATGACCACACTGCGGGCGGCGGCGGTCTCGGCAAGCGCGCCGGTATCCATCCCCTGAGGTCCTTCGAGCCAGACCGAAGCGCCGCCGGCGGAATCGGTCGCACGCCATTCGGGCAGGAAGGCATTGACGGCCTGGATCAGCCGGCGCCGGCGTTCGCCGAAAGCGGCCGACAGGCGCCTGACCAGCGCCTCATGATGGCCGAGCGACAGGAAGAGCGCGACGGCGCGCTGGTTGTTGGCGGGCGGATGACGGAGCATGAAGCGCCGAAGCGCCCTCAGTTCCGCGATCAGTTCGGACGGAGCGACGATGTAGCCGATGCGCAGGCCCGGCGCGAGCGTCTTCGACATCGAGCCGACATAGATGACGCGGCCGCTGCGGTCGAGGCTCTTCAGCGCCTGCTGCGGCGCGTCGTCGAGCAACTGGCTGTCATAGCCGTCCTCGATGATGATCTGGTTGCGCTCGGCGGCGTCGGCGAGAAGCTGTTGCCGGCGCCGGGCGCTGAGCGGCACCATGGTCGGGCAATGGTGGCTCGGCGTGACGAAGACGAAACCGGCATCGGACGGGACCTCGTCCGCGACGATGCCTTCCGCATCGACCCGAACCGGCAGGGTTTCCGCGCCGGCCAGATTGAAGATCGACCGCGCATCCGGATAGCCGGGGTCCTCCATGGCGACCTTGGAGCCCTTCGTCATCAGGAGCGTGGCCAGCATGTAGAGGGCGTTCTGGGCGCCGAGCGTGACGATGATCTCGTCGGGGTTGGCAAAGATGCCTCGGCGCGGCAGGAGCCTCGCCTGTATCTGCTCGATCAGGAGCGGATCGTCGCGGTCGACCATGTCGGCCGCCCAGTTGCGGATCTCGAGCACGGCGAGCGCCATGCGGTTGCACTCGCGCCATTCGGCCGTGGGGAAGAGCGCCGGGTCGAACTGGCCGTAGACGAACGGATAGGAGTATTTGATCCAGTTCACCTGGTTCGAGGGAGACTGCAGCTCCGTCGCCGGCACCTGGCGGCGTGCCTTCCAGTCGATCGTGTCGCCTTCCGACTGCCGCTGCGAGGGCTTGGCCGGCGAGGTCAGCACCTCCGGATTGACGAAATGGCCGCGGCGCTCGCGCGCGATCAAAAACCCCTGGTCCACGAGCTGCTGGAAGGCGAGCACCACCGTGCCGCGCGCCACGCCCAGTTTCTCCGCCAGGATCCGGCAGGACGGCAGCGGCATGGAAGCGGCTATCTGGCGGTCGAGGATGGCGGCGACGATGGCCTGGCGGATCTGGGCCTGCAGCGTCTGGCCGGAATCGGTCGATATCCGGAACAGGCCGGACCATATGGCGGCGTCGTTTCTTGTCGGCATGGGAGCTTCCTTTCGACCGGACACTAGTCCTGGTCCGATCGATCATCAAGACTGGCATAAGGGTTTGCGCCACGCTTTTTGAGGATTATCCATTCTTTTGGGCCAGCGGAGACGCTTTCCGTCCCGGGCTCCGCGCACTATTGTCGCTCGTCGTGGCGCCGGGGCCATGGACCGCCTTCATGTCCGACAATGAAGGCGGACCGATTCCTTTTTGCGGGAGCACACATTGGCCAATGCTTCATTCGACGCGGCGCTCGCCGCGCTCCGAGACCACCGGAAAAACGCCGCGCCGAAGGACATGCGCGTCGCCTTCGCGTCCGATCCGGGCCGGTTCGGGGAATTCTCGCTGCGGCTCGACGATCTCCTGCTCGATTGGTCAAAATGCGCGGTCGCGCCGGAAACGATGAAGCTCCTCGGGAACCTCGCCGTCGCGGCGAAGGTCGAAGAACGGCGCGCGGCGATGTTCGCCGGCAAGCACATCAACATCACGGAAGACCGCGCCGTGCTGCACACGGCGCTGCGCAATACCAGCGACAAGCCCGTTATGACCGACGGCAAGGACGTGATGCCGGAGGTCCGCTCCGTGCTTGCCGCGATGGGCAAGTTCGCCGACGGCGTCCGCGGCGGCGCGATCAAGGGTGCGACCGGCAAGAAGATAACGGACATCGTCAATATCGGCATCGGCGGGTCGGATCTCGGCCCGGCGATGGCGACCCTGGCGCTCAAGCCCTACCATGATGGTCCGCGCGCGCATTTCGTCTCCAATGTCGACGGCGCCGATATCGGCGACACGCTGGCCGCGCTTTCCCCCGAGACGACGCTCTTCATCATCGCGTCGAAGACTTTCACCACCATCGAGACGATGACCAATGCCGGCACCGCGCGACGATGGGTGGCCGACAAGCTGGGGTCGGCGGCGGTCGAGCATCATTTCGCCGCCGTCTCCACCGCGCTCGACAAGGTCGCCGAATTCGGCATCCGGAAGGAGCGCGTGTTCGGCTTCTGGGACTGGGTCGGCGGGCGCTATTCGCTGTGGTCGGCGATCGGGCTGCCGATCATGATCGCCATCGGGCCGGAGCGGTTCCATTCCTTCCTCTCCGGCGCGCATCGCATGGACGAGCACTTCCGCTCGGCGCCGATACTGGAGAACTTGCCCTTCGTGCTCGGCCTCGTCGGCTTCTGGAACAGGGTAGTCTGCAAGTACCCTGCGCGCGCGGTGATCCCCTACGACCAGCGGCTCGCCCGCCTGCCCGCCTATCTGCAGCAGCTCGACATGGAATCGAACGGCAAGCATGTGACGCTGGAAGGCACGGAAGTGGAAACGCCGACCGGCCCGCTGGTGTGGGGCGAGCCCGGCACCAACGGACAGCACGCCTTCTTCCAGCTCCTGCACCAGGGCACCGACATCATCCCGGTTGAATTCATCGCCGCGGCCGAGGGGCACGAGCCTGACCTGAAGCATCATCACGACCTGCTGCTCGCCAATTGCCTGGCGCAATCGGAGGCCTTCATGCGCGGCCGCACGCTGGAAGAGGCGAAACAGCAGATGCTCGGCAAGGGCATGGAGGCCAGTGATGTCGACAGGATCGCGCCGCACCGCGTCTTCGCCGGCAACCGGCCTTCCGTCACCATCCTCTATCGCAAGCTCGATCCCTATTCTCTCGGCCGGCTGATCGCGCTTTACGAGCATCGCGTCTTCGTCGAGGGAGCGCTGTTCGACATCAACTCCTTCGACCAGTGGGGCGTCGAACTCGGCAAGGAACTGGCGACGGAGCTGCTGCCGGTGGTCGAGGGGAAAAAGAGCGCGGCGGGCAAGGATTCCTCAACCGCCGGCCTCGTCGCCATGATCGCCGATCTCAGGAAGACGGGCTGACCGGCATGGGGGGCATCAAGGGCATCCTGTTCGACAAGGACGGAACGCTGATCGACTTCGACCGGACCTGGTTCGAAGTCGCCGACCTGATGGCGCTGAAGGCGGCGAACGGCTCGCGCAGCCGCGCCGACCATCTGCTGGTGGAGGCCGGCTACGATTTCGGGCTGCGACGCTTCAAAGCGGATTCGGTTTTCGCGGCGGGCACGAACGCCGACCTGATCGCGCTCTGGTATCCGGGCCAGTCGCCGGGCGAGCGGCGATCGACCATCGAGGAATATGACCGCTTCGTCGGGGAGAACGCCTCGGCCAAGCCCTATGGCTTGCCCGGCGTGAAGGACACGATCGAAAAGCTGCACCGGCAGGGCTACCGGATGGGCGTCGCCACCAATGATTCGACCAAGGGCGCGGAGCAGACACTCGCCGCGCTCGGCATGTCGCAGCTCTTCGACGCGGCCTATGGCTATGACGCCGTCGCCAATCCGAAGCCGGCGCCGGATACCGTGCGCGCGTTCTGCGATCTCACGGGGTGCAAGGCTTCCGAGGTGGCGATGGTCGGCGACAACCGGCACGACATGGAGATGGCGCGCGCCGCCGGCGTCGGCATGGCGATCGGCGTGTTGAGCGGCAACGGCACGCGCGAGACGCTCTCTCCGCTCGCCGACATCCTCATCGGCTCGGTCGCCGATTTGCCGGGCCTGCTCTCCGGCCGGTAGGCGCTACTGCCCGAACCCTTCGTGGTTCAGGAGAAAGACGCGCTCGGCCGGCGTGCTCTCGCGGCCGAGCACCCTGTTGCGGTGAGGGAAGCGGCCGAACTTGGCGACGATGTCGCGATGCTCGATCGCGTATTTCTCGTTCTTGCCCGCGTCCTGTTCGCGAAACAGCGCGACGGAGCGCTCCTGGTCGGCGAGAATCTCGCTGTGCATGAAGGGCATGTAGAGGAACTGTTTCTCGGTCTCGCTCAACTTTTCGTCCAGCCTCTTCGCCAGGGCCCTGCGGGCAATATCGATCGCGAGATCGTCGGTGGCGAAAGCCTCCGCCCTGCCGCGGAACATGTTGCGCGGGAACTGGTCGAGCGCGATGACGGCCGCGAGCGCCGCGCGCGGATCATCGAAAGCCGCCGCCGGGACCTTCGTGCGAACCTCCCGGTAGAGCGGCTCGAAACGGGCACCGATCGCCGCGTCGGTCGCATCCTTTCGGGTGAACCAGTCTTCCTCTGAAAGTTCGCCGAACCAGAAGGACAGGATGTCCTCCACCCAGTTTTCCTGCATTGTCCGTCCTTCATTTCGCCGCCTGCGGGGTACCTTGCCGGGCAGAGCCTGCTCCGCCCGCCGGGAGTTCCCATGGCTTCCGAACGGTGCTTATATGGAAATCCGCGCGCCGGACAAGCAGCCGGGCGACAATGATGAATGGGGAGTTCTCAATGAAAAAAATGGGTTTCATGGCGGCGATGCTTGCCGCGACGCTTCTGAGCGGCGCGGCAAGCGCCAAGACGCTGGTCTATTGCTCGGAAGGATCACCCGAGGGCTTCGACCCGGGCCTCTACACGGCGGGAACAACCTTCGACGCCTCGTCGCGTCCGGTCTACAACCGGCTGGTCGAGTTCAAGCGCGGCACGACGGAGACCATTCCAGGCCTGGCAGAGAAATGGGATGTTTCGGACGACGGGCTGCAATACACCTTCCACCTGCGCAAGGGCGTGAAGTTCCAGACGACGGACTTCTTCAAGCCGACCCGGGATTTCGATGCCGATGACGTGCTGTTCACCTTCGAACGCATGCTCGACAAGAAGAACCCCTGGTACAATTACGCCGGCGGTCAGTGGGAATATTTCGACGCGATGTCGATGCCCTCGCTCATCAAGAGCATCGAAAAGGTCGACGACCAGACCGTGAAATTCACGCTCAACCATCCGGAAGCGCCGTTCATCGCCAATATGGCCATGGATTTCGCCTCCATCATGTCGAAGGAATATGCCGACAAGCTCGCCAAGGACGGCCACAAGGAAATGCTGAACCAGCAGCCGCTCGGCACCGGCCCGTTCCAGTTCGTCGGCTACCAGAAGGACGCCGTGATCCGTTACAAGGCCAACCCGGACTACTGGGGCGGCAAGCCGGCGATCGACGATCTCGTCTTCGCCATCACGACCGACGCGGGCGTGCGCTACCAGAAACTGCAGGCCGGCGAATGCCAGATCATGGCCTATCCGGCACCGGCCGACGTCGCGGCGATGAAGAAGAACGACAAGCTGACCGTGATGGAGCAGAACGGCCTCAACGTGGCCTACATGTCCTACAACACGACGGAGAAGCCCTTCGACAACGTCAAGGTCCGCAAGGCGCTCAACATGGCCGTCAACAAGAAGGCCATCATAGACGCCGTCTATCAGGGCTCCGGCACAGCCGCGATCAACCCCATCCCGCCGACCATGTGGGGCTACAACAAGGACGTGAAGGACGATCCCTACGATCCGGACGCGGCCAAGAAGATGCTGGAGGAAGCCGGCGTCAAGGACCTCCACATGAAGATCTGGGCGATGCCCGTGCAGCGGCCCTACATGCCGAACGCCCGCCGCACCGCGGAACTGATCCAGTCGGATTTCTCCAAGATCGGCGTCACCGCGGATATCGTGACCTATGAATGGGGCGAATACCTCAAGCGCGCCGGCCAGAAGGATCATGACGGTGCCGTTATCCTGGGCTGGACCGGCGACAATGGCGATCCGGACAATTTCATGGCCACGCTGCTCGGCTGCGACGGCGTCGGCACGTCGAACAACACGGCCGAATTCTGCTACAAGCCCTACGAGGACCTGATCCAGAAGGCCAAGAGGGTTTCCGACCAGGCCGAGCGCGCCAAGCTCTACGAGCAGGCCGAAGTCATCTTCAAGGAACAGGCCCCCTGGCTGACCATCGCGCACTCGGTCGTCTTCATGCCGATGCTCAAGTCGGTCAAGAACTACAAGATGGACCCGCTCGGCTCGCACCGCTTCGACGGCGTCGACATCACCGAGTAAACCAGGAAACGATCGTGCCGGCCAAGCGCACGCCATGCCTTTCCGCCTCACGGCGGGAAGGCGTGAGCCGGCACGACATTCGGTTTTGAAGAAACGGGATGCTCCGCTTTATCCTGGTCAAGATCGGCCTGCTCATCCCCACCTTCATCGGCGTGGCGATCGCGGCCTTCGGCTTCGTCCGGCTGCTGCCGGGAGATCCCGTCCTGCTGCTCGCGGGCGAGCACGGCGTCAGCCCCGCGCGGCATGCGGAATTGATGCACCAGTACGGCTTCGACCGGCCGATGTGGCTGCAGTTCCTCGATTTCCTCTGGCATGTGATGCAGGGAGACCTCGGCGTCTCGATCGCGACGAAGCGGCCGGTCATCAGCGAGTTCATGGCGCTGTTCCCGGCGACGCTGGAGCTTTCCATATGCGCCATCATCTTCGCCGTGGTGCTCGGTATTCCCGCCGGCATCCTCGCCGCGACGAGGCGCGGCTCATGGGCCGATCAGACGATCATGGGCACCGCGCTCGTCGGCTATTCCATGCCGATCTTCTGGTGGGGGCTGCTGCTCATCATACTGTTTTCAGGCATCCTTCACTGGACGCCCGTCTCGGGACGCATTTCGCTGATGTACTTTTTCCCGCCGGTGACGGGCTTCATGCTGATCGACAGCCTGCTTTCCGGCCAGAAGGGTGCGTTCGAATCCGCCGTCTCGCATCTCATCCTGCCGACCGTCGTGCTCGGCACGATCCCGCTCGCGGTGATCGCGCGGCAGACGCGCTCGGCCATGCTCGAAGTGCTCGGCGAGGATTATGTGCGCACCGCCCGCGCCAAGGGGCTGTCGCCGGTGCGCGTCGTTTCTGTCCATGCGCTGCGCAACGCGCTCATTCCCGTCATCACGACGATCGGGCTGCAGGTCGGTGTCCTGATGGCCGGCGCGATCCTGACGGAAACCATCTTCTCCTGGCCAGGCGTCGGCAAGTGGATGGTCGATTCCATCTTCCGCCGCGATTATCCGGCGGTGCAGGGCGGCCTGCTCCTGATCGCCATCATCGTCATGGTCGTGAATTTGATCGTCGACCTGCTCTACGGCCTGGTGAACCCCAGGGTCAGGCATGGCAGGTGAAGGGATGAGCGCAACTGCCGAACCCGTCCAAACAGACACCCGCCGTACCGGGCGGCTGGCGCTCGCCGCCGAGTTCTGGGCCTATTTCAGCGAGAACCGCGGCGCGGTGATCGGCCTTTATTTTTTCATCTTCATCTGCCTCGTCGCCATCTTCGCCGGATTCCTCGCGCCGCACGGGCCGGACGACCAGTTCCGCGACGCGCTCCTGAAGCCGCCCGTCTTTCAGGAGGGCGGCGAATGGCGTTTCCTGCTCGGCACCGACGCGGTCGGCCGCGACGTGCTCTCGCGCATCATCTTCGGTAGCCGCTACTCGCTTTTCGTCGGCTGCGTCGTCGTCTCGGTGGCGCTCGTGGTCGGCATTCTGGTCGGGCTCGTCGCCGGCTTCGTCGGCGGCTGGGTCGACACGCTCGTCATGCGCGTGATGGACATCATCCTCGCCTTCCCGAGCCTGCTTCTGGCGCTGGCGCTGGTCGCCATCCTCGGTCCCAGCCTGACGAACGCCATGATCGCCATCGCCATCGTGCAGCAGCCGCATTATGTCCGCCTGACGCGGGCGGCGGTGCTGGGAGAAAAGCACCGCGATTACGTCACTGCGGCGAAGGTAGCCGGCGTGCGGCCGCTCCGGCTGATGTTCGTCACCATCCTGCCGAACTGCCTGGCGCCGCTGATCGTGCAGGCCGCGCTTTCCTTCTCGAACGCCATCCTCGACGCCGCGGCGCTCGGCTTCCTCGGCATGGGCGCGCAACCGCCGACGCCGGAATGGGGCACGATGCTGGCCGAGGCGCGCGAATTCATCCTGCGCGCCTGGTGGGTCGTGACGATGCCGGGCGTCGCCATCCTGCTCACCGTCCTCGCCATCAATCTCATGGGCGACGGACTGCGCGACGCGCTCGATCCCAAGCTGAAGAGGTCGTGAGGATGCCGCTTCTCGACATCGAAAACCTGACGGTCGAATTCGACACAGCCCATGGGCCTTTCCGGGCGGTCGACGGCGTGTCGTTTTCGGTCGACGAAAGCGAGGTGCTGGCGATCGTCGGCGAATCCGGCTCTGGCAAGTCCGTTTCCATGCTGGCCGTCATGGGCCTGCTGCCATGGACGGCGAAGGTCAGCGCCGACCGCATGGAATTCGCCGGGCGCGACCTCTTGACCATGAGCGGCCGCGAGCGGCGAACCATCATCGGCCGCGACATCTCGATGATATTCCAGGAGCCGATGTCGAGCCTGAACCCGTGCTTCACGGTGGGCTTCCAGCTTTCCGAAGCGATCAAGACGCATCTGGCGCTCGGCCGGCGCGCGCGCAAGGAGCGCACCATCGACCTGCTTCGGCAGGTCGGCATCCCGGCGCCGGAGAAGCGGCTTTCATCCTTCCCGCATCAGCTTTCCGGCGGCATGAACCAGCGCGTCATGATCGCCATGGCGATCGCCTGCAATCCCAGGCTCCTGATCGCCGACGAGCCGACGACGGCGCTCGACGTCACCATCCAGGCACAGATCCTCGACCTGCTGCTGAAACTCCAGCGCGACACGAAGATGGCGCTAGTGCTGATCACGCACGACATGGGCGTGGTGGCCGAGACGGCCGAACGGGTTTCCGTGCAATATGCCGGCCAGAAGGTCGAGGAACAGCGTGTGCGGCCGCTCTTCGAGGATCCGCACCATCCCTATACGGCCGCGCTTTTGTCCGCTCTTCCTGAGCGTGCCTCGACACGCCACCTGCCTTCGATCCCGGGCATGGTGCCGGGCCAGTTCGACAGGCCGCCGGGCTGCCTCTTCACGCCGCGCTGCAAATTCGCCACCGAACTCTGCCGCGAAGTCGTGCCGCCCCGGCAGCGCAGCGAACTCGGCCAGGCGCTCTGCCACTACCCGCTTCAGCACGGCGTGCCGAAGGACCATCCCGCGAAGGGGCTGGCGGCATGAACGGCGATACCGTCCTGGAGGCAAAGGACCTCGCGCGCTATTATCCGGTGCATCGAGGCGCGTTCGCCAAGCCGGTCGAACTGAAGGCGCTCGACGGTGCGAGCTTCACGCTCGAGCGCCGGAAGACGCTTGCGGTGGTCGGCGAATCCGGCTGCGGGAAATCGACGCTCGCCAGGCTCGTCACCATGATCGAGCCGCCCACGAGGGGCGAACTCAGGATCACCGGCATCGATGTCGCAACGGCCCGCGCAAAGGCGCTCAGGCAGCTGCGCAGCAAGGTGCAGATCGTCTTCCAGAATCCCTACGGCTCGCTCAATCCCCGGCAGAAGATCGGAGCCGCGCTGGAGGAGCCGCTTCTGGTGAATACGAGGCTGCCGGCCTCAGAACGGCGGGAGCGCGCACGCGCCATGATGACGGCCGTCGGTCTGCGCCGGGAGCATTACGACCGCTATCCGCACATGTTCTCGGGCGGCCAGCGGCAGCGCATCGCAATCGCCCGCGCGCTGATGCTCGATCCGGAGATCCTGGTGCTGGACGAGCCGGTCTCGGCACTCGACGTGTCGATCCAGGCGCAGGTGCTGAACCTGCTTCACGACATGCAGGAGCGGATGAACCTCGCCTACATGTTCATCAGCCACGACCTCTCCGTCGTGCGGCACATCGCCGACAGCGTGATGGTGATGTATCTCGGCCGCCCGGTCGAGCACGGGCCGCGCGAGGCGATCTTCGCCAATCCGCAGCATCCCTATACGCGCGCGCTGCTTTCGGCGACGCCGGTCGCCGATCCCAAGCGCAAGAAGGAGCGGATCGTGCTGAAGGGCGAACTGCCCTCGCCCATCTCGCCGCCTTCGGGCTGCCCGTTCCATCCGCGCTGTCCGCTCGCCTTCGATCGCTGCACGGTCGAGGAGCCGAAGCTCAAGCCCTCGCGCGGCGTCCTGGTCTCCTGCCATGCGGTCGAGGAAGGGAGAACGGGCGGCGCGGCGGTCGATGGCGCCATGGTCGAGGAAGCGGCAATCCGGTAGCGAAGCCCGGTCCCGCCTTCGCCTTCCGGACAGTTCCCATCCGACACGCACCGCCCTAGATTGCAGGTCATTGTTGAAACGCTTCATGGAGAATGTCGCATGGGCAAGGATGACGCAAAGAAACTCCGCAACGCTCCGCTGGCCACGCCGAGCAGCCTCGGTTCGAATGCGGCCAAGGACATAGCGGCCAGCCTCACCGCTCTTCTCGCCGATGTCTTTGCCCTCTACGTCAAGACCAAGAATTTCCACTGGCACATGTCGGGCCCGCATTTCCGCGACTATCACCTGCTGCTCGACGAGCACGGGGCGCAGATATTCGCCATGACCGACGACATCGCCGAACGGGCGCGCAAGGTCGGCGGCACGACGCTGCGCTCGATCGGGCAAATCTCCAAGCTGCAGCGCATTCCCGACAATGACGCCGAGTTCGTGACGCCGGAGGACATGCTGGCCGAGCTCAAGGAAGACAATCTGAAGCTGACGCAGATCATGCGCGAGGTCCATGATCTGTGCGACGAGCATGGGGACGTCGCCACGGCCAGCATGCTGGAGAACTGGATAGACGAATCCGAACGCCGCACCTGGTTCCTGTTCGAGACCGGACGGCGGATCTAGAAACCGTCCGCGCTTCGAGCCGGTGCGTCCTTCGAGGCTCGCCCTTCGGGCTCGCACCTCAGGATGAGGGAGAGCGGTGTTCGCCTCACCTCTCAGGATGAGGGGACGATGCTTCGTTCACGCCTCAAGACGGGGATGTACTCGCGTCTCGACACTCGCCTGCGGCCTTGCAGGCTTGGCTCCTTATCGAAACGCGGTGTTTTAGACACGCTGCACTTCAGGATGAGGTCCCGGCACGAACCTTCCCCATCCTGAGGTGCGAGCCCCCGGTTCTTGCCTTTGGCAAGCCCGAGGACAGGCTCCGCGAGCCTTGAAGGACGCACCGCTTTCTCAATCCAGCAGCGCCTGCAGCGTCTCGATGCGGTCGGCCTCGTTGGCGGGCTTGTCCCAGCGCAGCCGCGAGATGCGGGGAAAGCGCATCGCGACGCCCGATCGGTGGCGCTTCGATCGCGCCAGTCCCTCGAAGGCTATCTCCAGCACCAGCCCGTGGCGCGGCTCGGCGCGCACCGAGCGCACCGGGCCGAAACGCTCGATCGTATTGTCGCGGACATATTTGTCGAGCTGCCTCAGTTCCTCGTCGGTAAAGCCGAAATAGGCCTTGCCGACCGGCACCAGCTCGGGCGCATCATCCGGTCCCGACCAGACGCCGAAAGTGAAGTCGGAATAGAAGCTCGAGCGCTTGCCGTGGCCGCGCTGAGCGTACATCAGCACCGCGTCGACCACGTGAGGGTCGCGCTTCCATTTGAACCACGGCCCTTTCGGCCGGCCCGGCACATAGGATGAATCCAGCCGCTTCAGCATGACGCCCTCGATGATCGGATGCGGCGGTTCGTGCCGCATCGCGTCGAGCTCAGCCCAATCGTCGAAGGGCACGACCGGCGAAAGGTCGAAGCGCGAGGGATCGAGGGTTCCGACGAAAGCCTCCAGCCGCTTGCGCCGCTCGATGAACGGCAGGGGCCGGACATCCTCCTTTCCCTCCTGCAGGATATCGTAGCAGCGGACGAAAACCGGATATTGCTGGACGATCTTCGCCGGCACGGTCTTGCGATTCAGGCGCTGCTGCAGGTCGGAGAAGGTGCCGGTATGCTCCGGCAGACGGCCGACCAGAAGCTCGCCGTCGAGCGCCGCCTCGAAATCCATCGCCTCCAGAAGATCGGGGAAAGCGCCGGAAATATCGTCGCCGGTGCGGGAATAGAGGCGCCGCACTCCCCTCTCGGCGACGGCCTGGACACGGATGCCGTCCCATTTCCACTCGGCCGCGTAATCCGGCGGAGCGATCTTCTCGAGATCGCCGTCCTGCACCGGGTTCGACAGCATGACCGGGCGAAAGGGCGCGGCGGCCGACAGTTCCGGCTTGCCGGCCTTGCCGGTCAGCCAGTCGAAGAGTTCGCGATAGGGCGGCTTCAGGCCATGCCAGAGTTCCTCGATCTCGACCACGTCGACGCCGCCGAAATCCGCCAGCGCCTGCTTGGCGAGCCTCGCCGAGACGCCGATGCGCAAGCCGCCGGTGACGAGCTTGATGGTGGCGAAACGCTCCGAGATCGTCATCCGGTCGAGCAGGCGCGCCAGGATGGCCGGACCATCGGCGCGGCCGGCCGAGCGCAATTGCGCCACCGCATCGGACAAGCGGACGGAAATGCCTTCCGTCTCGTCTTCGGGGCCCGGCCAGACCAGCGACACGGTCTCCGCTAGGTCGCCGACATAGTCATAGGAATAGGCGAAGAGCACCGGGTCCATGCGCTCCATCACCAGCGCGCGCAGCATGGCGGGCTTGACCGAGGGGATGTCGAGGTCGCCGGTGACGGCGGCGAGCGCGAGGCCGCGGTCGGGATCGGGCGTGGCCCGGAAATAGTCGACGAGCAGCCTCAGCTTGCCGTTGCGCGACGGCGTCAGCACGAGACGGTCGAGGAGTTCGGCGAAGGCCTTCATCAGTCGCCCTCGTCCTCGTAGCCGACGAGGTGCAGCGGCCGGCCGGCGATGCCGGCAAGCTCGCACCAGCGCACCAGCGCCTCCTCGCGGCCGTGCGTGACCCAGACCTCGCGCGCGCCCGTCTCGCTGATCGTCCGGGTCAGTTCGTCCCAGTCGGCGTGATCGGAGATCACCAGCGGCAGCTCGACGCCGCGCTGTTTTGCGCGCTGGCGGATGCGCATCCAGCCGGATGCGAAGCAGGCGACCGGATCGGCGAAGCGCCGCGCCCAGCGGTCGGCGAAGGCCGATGGCGGCCCGACGATGATCTCGCCGGCGAAGGCCGCCTTGTTGTTCCCCTCCATCGTCGCCGGCTCCAGCCGGCCGAGATCGATGCCCCGTCGCTGATAATAATCGCAGAGCTTCGCCAGCGCGCCGTGGATGAAGATCGGCCGTTCGTAGCCGGCATCGCGCAGCAAGCGGATGACGCGCTCGGCCTTGCCCAGCGCATAGGCGCCGACAAGATGCGCGCGCTCGGGAAACTGCTCGACCGATTTCAGGAGCGCCGCGATCTCGTGCGCCGCGTCGGGATGGCGGAAGACGGGCAGCGCGAAGGTCGCCTCTGTGATGAAGACATCGCACGGCACGACCTCGAACGGAATGCAGGTGGGGTCGGGACATCGCTTGTAGTCGCCCGAGGCGACGATGCGCAGCCCTTCGCGCTCGACCGCGATCTGCGCCGAGCCCAGCACATGGCCGGCCGGGTGGAAGCTGACCGACACGCCGTCCAGCGAAAGCGTCTCGCCGAGCGCCGCTTCCTGCGTCGAGCCGGCGAAGTCCGGGCCATAGCGCAGCGCCATGATGTCGAGCGTCTGCCGGGTTGCCAGCACATGGCGATGGCCGGAGCGGGCGTGGTCCGAATGGCCGTGCGTGATCAGCGCGCGCTGCACCGGCCGCACCGGGTCGATGAAGAAATCGCCGGGCGGGCAATAGAGGCCTTCAGGTCGAGGCTGGAGGAGTTCGTGAGGCTGCATCGGCCATAAAGATAGCAATTCGCCGCCGCGCGAAAAGGTGATTGCAAAATCCTCCCGACAGGCCCATATGCCGCGCGCCCGGCCCGCGGGCTCGGAACCCTCGCCTTCATGAACCCGATCCAGCTTTCTTCCGGCGATCTGTTGGCGGATCGTCGAGCCTCCTATGCCGAGATGCTTTTCGAGAGCGGCGACGCGGATGCCGCCGCGGACCTGATGCGCGATGCGGTGGCGCTCGCGCCAGGCTGGGCCGCCGGCTGGTTCAGGCTCGGCGAGATGCTGGAGAGCGCCGGCCGCGCTCCTGAAGCGGAGGCGGCATGGCGCGAGGCGCTCAGGGTCGATCCGCAGGACCGCCTGGGCGCCACGCTGAAGCTCGGATTGACAAGCGCTGCCGCCGGCGTCGTGGCGCCGCCCAGCGCCTTCGTCGAAACGCTGTTCGACCAGTATGCGGAGGAATTCGACGCAGCCCTCGTCGAACGGCTCGATTACCGCGTGCCGGAACTCTTGCAGGAAGCCCTCGCCGACGCCAGCTGCACAGCCTTTGCGCACGCCGTCGATCTCGGCTGCGGCACCGGGCTGATGGGCGAGCGGCTGCGCGGCGCGGCAAGCTTCCTCGAAGGCTACGACATCTCCGCCGGCATGTTGCGGGAGGCGGAGGCCAAGCGCCTCTACGACCGGCTGGAGCGGCGGGACATCCAGACGCTGCCGGCGCTCTTTCCCGTCGCCGATCTGGTCACGGCCGCGGACGTCTTCATGTATGTCGGCGAACTCGACCGGCTTTTCTCCCGCATCGCCGATCTTCTGCTGCCGGGCGGGCATTTTGCCTTCTCGGTCGAACTGAACGAGGGGCCGGAAGAGGTCGTGCTGCGGCCTTCGCGGCGCTACGCCCATTCGCGCGGCTACGTCGAGCGGCTGCTGGCGGAGAAGGGTTTCGCGCTGGTCGCCCAGACGGTCGCCACGATCCGGATGGATCGCGGCGAGCCGATCATAGGCTTGATCGCGGTGGCGAAGAGGTTGGAAAGCAGGGACGGAATGCACTCCTTCGCACCCCCCTCTGTCCTGCCGGACATCTCCCCCTCAAGGGGAGAGATCAGCCGGCCGCACCGGTAGCGCTATCCCGGCCACGCCGAAAGCTGGCGAAGGCGGTGATGACAGCCGATCTCCCCCTTGAGGGGGAGATGTCCGGCAGGACAGAGGGGGTTGCGAAGGGGCGCATTGTCATCCCGATCCATCTTGGCTTGTTCCTTGTTCTGGTTTAGTTCTGGCGACTTGAACACCCAGCCGAGCCTCTTCGCGGAACGCTCCGCCGCCGTCCTGCCCGCACCATTCCTGAAATGGTTCGCGGAGCGCGGCTGGTCGCCACGGCCGCACCAGATCGATCTTCTGGCGCGCGCGCAGAACGGCGCGTCGGTGCTGCTGATCGCCCCGACCGGGGCCGGCAAGACGCTCGCCGGCTTCCTGCCGAGCCTCGTCGATTTGGCAAGCCGGCCGAAACGGAAGCCGGGCGAGGCGTGGCGTGGCGTGCACACGCTCTATATCTCGCCGCTCAAGGCACTCGCCGTCGACATCGAGCGCAATCTCGGCAAGCCCGTCGCCGAGATGGGCCTGCCCATCTCGATGGAAACTCGCACGGGCGACACGCCGGCGCACAAGCGCCAGCGGCAGAAGCTCATACCGCCGGACATCCTGCTCACCACACCGGAGCAACTGGCGCTCCTGATCGCGAACAAGGACGCCGAACGTTTCTTCTCCGGCCTCCGCTATGTCGTGCTCGACGAATTGCATTCGCTGGTCACCTCCAAGCGCGGGCATCTCCTTTCGCTGGGGCTGGCGCGGTTGCGCCGCTATGTACCCGAGCTTCAGGCGATCGGCCTTTCCGCGACCGTCGCCGAGCCGGATGCGCTGCGGCGCTGGCTGGTGCCGCAGAACCCGCCCGGGCCGATGGCCGACCTGATCACCGTCGGCGGCGGCGCGAAGCCGGTCATCACCATCCTGGATTCTGCCGAGCACGTGCCGTGGTCGGGGCACTCGGCCCGCTACGCCATTCCGGAGATATACGAAGCGATACGCCGGCACCGGACGACGCTTCTCTTCGTCAACACGCGCAGCCAGGCGGAACTGCTCTTCCAGGAGCTCTGGCGGGTGAACGAGGAGACGCTGCCGATCGCACTGCATCACGGCTCGCTCGATGTCGGCCAGCGGCGGCGCGTCGAGAAGGCGATGGAGGCGAACGCGCTGAGGGCCGTGGTGGCGACCTCGACCCTCGACCTCGGCATCGACTGGGGCGACGTCGACCTCGTCGTCCATGTCGGCGCGCCGAAGGGCGCCAGCCGCCTTGCCCAGCGCATAGGCCGCTCCAACCACCGCATGGACGAGCCGAGCCGGGCCATACTCGTGCCCGCCAACCGCTTCGAGGTGCTCGAATGCCGGGCCGCGCTCGATGCCAACTATCTCGGCGCGCAGGACACGCCGCCACTCGCCGAGGGCGCGCTCGACGTGCTCGCCCAGCATGTGCTCGGCGCGGCCTGCGCCGAACCTTTCGACGCCGGCGATCTGCTGGAGGAAATCCGCAGCGCCGCGCCCTATGCGGAACTCGACGCGCCGACTTTCGAGCGCGTCGTCGATTTCGTCGCGACCGGCGGCTATGCGCTGCGCAGCTACGAGCGCTACGCCCGCATCCGGCAGATGGCCGACGGGCGCTGGCGGGTCGCCAATCCGCGCATCGCCCAGCAATACAGGCTGAACGTCGGCACCATCGTGGAGGCGCCGATGCTGAAGGTGCGCCTGACGCGGCATCGCGGCCGCGGCGGCAATGTGCGCGGCGGGCCGGTGCTGGGCGAGATCGAGGAATATTTCGTCGAGACGCTGGCGCAGGGCGACACCTTCCTTTTCGCCGGGAAGGTGGTGCGCTTCGAAGGCATCCGCGAGAACGAATGCTACGTCACCAGCGCCGCCGGGAGCGACCCGAAGGTGGCGAGCTATATGGGCGGCAAGTTCCCGCTCTCGACCTATCTCGCGGCGGAAGTGCGCTCGATGCTCGCCGATCCGGCGCGCTGGCACGTCCTGCCCGACCAGGTCGCCGACTGGCTGCGGCTGCAGAGGGACAAGTCGGTGCTGCCGCATCGCGAGGATTTGCTGGTCGAGACGTTCCCGCGAGGCAACCGTTTCTACATGGTCGCCTATCCATTCGAGGGGCGGCTGGCGCACCAGACGCTCGGCATGCTCCTGACGCGCCGGCTGGAGCGGGCAGGCGCGCATCCGCTCGGCTTCGTCGCGACAGACTATTCGCTCGCCGTCTGGTCGCTGGAGGACATGGGCCATATGATCCGTACCGGCAAGCTGCCGCTTGGCGCGCTCTTCGCCGAGGACATGCTCGGCGACGACCTCGAAGCCTGGCTTGCCGACAGCTGGATGCTGAAGCGCACCTTCCGCAATTGCGCCGTGATCGCCGGCCTGATCGAGCGTCGGCATCCCGGACAGGAAAAGACCGGCCGGCAGGTGACGGTGTCCGCCGACCTCATCTACGACGTGCTGAGGACGCACCAGCCCGACCACATCCTGCTCCAGGCGACCCGCACCGATGCGGCGGCCGGACTGCTCGACGTGAAACGGCTCGGCGAAATGCTGTCGCGGATCAGGGGTCGAATCATGCATAAGGATCTCGACCGCATCTCGCCGCTGGCGGTCCCGATCATGCTCGAGATCGGTCGGGAGTCGGTCAATGGCGAGGCGAACGAGATGCTGCTCGCCGAGACGGCGGACGCACTGATCGAGGAAGCGATGGGAACGGAGCAGGCCGGATGACCCGCGCGTCCGCCAGCGAGGCGATCGAAATCGAGGGCGAGCGTGCGCTCTGCGATGCGAGCGGCGCACTCTATTTCCCCGGCCTTGCCTTGCTCGCCGTATCGGATCTGCATCTCGAAAAAGGCGCCGCCTTCGCCCGGCGGCGACAGCTCATTCCGCCCTACGACACGGCGACGACGCTGGCGCGGCTGGCGCAAGTCATCGCCGCCTATGATCCCAGGATCGTGGTCAGCCTCGGCGACAGTTTTCACGACAGCGCCGGCGCGGCGCTGATGCCGGACATTTTTCGGGCTCAGCTCTCGGCGCTGATCGCAGGCCGCGACTGGTTCTGGATCGCCGGCAACCACGATCCGGATGCGCCGGAAGGAATCCAGGGCGAGAGCGTCGCGGAAATCGCCATCGGTCCGCTCGTCTTCCGGCACGAACCATCGTGCGGCTCCGCTCCGGGCGAGATCGCCGGGCACCTGCATCCGGGCGCGCGGCTGGTCGCGCGCGGGCGCTCGGTCAGGCGGCGCTGCTTCGCCGGCGACGGCAGGCGCATGATCATGCCGGCCTTCGGCGCCTATACGGGCATGCTCAACGTACTCGACCGCGCCTATGCCGGGCTTTTCGATCCTGGCGGGCTATTCGCCTGCATGCTTGGCCGACAGCGGGTTTACAAGGTGACCGGGTCGGCGCTCCGGCCGGGGTGAGGATTAGCGTTCGGAAGCGGCGCGACACCATTTTGGGCGTGAATTTTTGACCGTCCAATCATGCGCACCCGCCCTGGGACCTGTCGAAGGAAGCGCAATCTCATTGGCGTGGTCAACAAGGTTTTAGACTCACTCCTTGCGGAAGATGACGCGGCCGAGCCAGCTCGTCAGAAGGGCGAGCAGAACGCAGAAGACGCCGTAGAAGAAACTGTCGTTCTGGGCGAACTGATAGACGCGGCGCTCGAAGCCGCCTTTCAGGATCACCAGCGGCGCCGATGTCTGGGCGACGAAATTGCCCTGCTTGAAGAGAAAGGCGCGGGCGCGATGCGTGCCCACCGGCACGTCGGGCGCGAGCGACACCGTCGCGCGGAAAAGCGTCTGCGAGAGGAACTGCACCGCGCCGGGGCGCTCGCTGTAGAGGTCGGATGCCTTCTTGCGCTCCCGCAGCGCCGCGGTGAACTCCTTGATGGTCGCCGCATCGAGGGACGGGTCGAGCGGCTGCATGTAGATGTTGTCGATGCCGAGCGCGAGCTGCCGATAGACCTTGGGCTCGGCGATGTCCTGCGGCTGTCTCGTCAACGCCACCGAATAGGAGAACGGCACGTTCACGAAGGTTTCCGATTCGGTGTTGATCCACATGCCGAAAACACGCTGCTTGCGGCGGACGACGACCGGCCGCGCCGGCCCCTCCAGGACGACGATGATGTCGTACCCGCCTTCGCGGGCCACCGCGGGATCGACATTGTCGATGGAGCCGAAGATCGTCAGGTCGGCGCCGGAGAAATCGGAAGTGATCCGGATCGTATCGGCCGAGAGGCCGATCTGGATCGTCTCACCTGTGCCCTGCTGCGCCAGCGCCGACGCCGGCAGGAGGACGATCCAGGCCAGGACGGCGAGCGGCGCCAGGCGGAGGGCGTTCATCCTCACGCGCCTCCCAAGGGTGCCAGCGAGAACGGGCTGACCGGACGGGCGAAGAGATCGATCGCCAGCCTCACCGCGACGGCCAGCACGAGGAAGGCCAGCAGCGCGCGCAACTGCTCGCCGCGCAGGCGCTGCCCGGCACGAGCGCCGTAGTTGGCGCCGATCACGCCGCCCACCATCAGCGCGAAAGCGAGCGCGATATCGACCGTGTGGTTGGCAACGGCATGTACGACGGTGGTGAAGGCGGAAACGAAGACGGTCTGGAACAGGGACGTTCCGATGACGACCTTCGTCGGCACCTTCAGGAGATAGATCATGGCCGGGATCATGATGAAGCTGCCGCCGACGCCGAGGACCGAGCCGAGGAAACCGACCGCCGCGCCGAGGCCGAGCACCGGAATGATGCTGACGAAGAGCTTGGAAGAGCGGAACCGCATCTTGAGCGGCAGCTTGTGCACCCAGTTGTGCTGGCCGGGCCGCCGCAACTCGGCCGCGCCGCCGGCACGGGCACGCCGTATGGCGCGCCCGCTCTCGACCAGCATGATGGAGCCGACCGAGCCGAGCATGACCACATACATCAGCGAAACGATCAGATCCAACTGGCCGATGCTGCGCAGGAGCGCGAAGATGTAGATGCCGATAGCCGAGCCTACGACACCGCCGACGAGCAGGACCGTTCCGAGCTTCATGTCGAGCGTGCCGCGCTTCATATGGATGAGCGCTCCGGAAGCGGACGCCGCCACCACCTGGTTGGCGCCGGTCGCGACCGCGACGGAAGGCGGAATGTTGTAGAAGATCAGAAGCGGCGTGATCAGGAACCCGCCACCGACGCCGAACATCCCCGAGAGAAAGCCGACCGCGCCGCCCATGGCGAGCAGCACGAAAAAATTGACCGACATCTCAGCGATCGGGAGATAAATACCCACCCGTCAAACCCGATTAGGGAGACTCCTCTCGTGCGGGAAACACGATCGAAAACAGGACTGTTCTTGCGCCGCCGGCGCGGCGAAGTCAATTTGTCAGGCCTGTTGCGGGCGAAAAACCTCCAGATTTGTCAGCATGTTGGCAAATAAATCACATACAGGCGGCCGCCGCGCCTCTATTTCTTTTTCAGGAGGGCGGTGACCAGCGCCTCGTTCACCTCGCCGGTCGGCGACATGCCGTTGGCCTTCTGGAAGTCCGCGATCGCCGATTTCGTCTTGTCGCCCATGATGCCGTCGGCAGCGCCCGCATCGTAGCCGTTCTTGTTGAGGATGAGCTGGATGTTCTTCACCGCCTGCTTCATGTCGATGCTGGCGGTCTTGGTGTCGCCTTCCCGCCACGCATCGGGGATGTCGACGACGTTGGCGGCTACGTCGACCGGCTTGGCCTTCCACAGCTCCACCGCGGCGCGCGCCTTCTGGATCTGCTCGGGGCGCAGCGAATTGGCGATCTCGTCGCGCTTGGCGGCGGCGTCCTTGTCGCCGGTCTTGGCGACCAGCGCGAACCATTTGTAGGATTCCTCGAGGTCCTGAGGCAGGCCGACGCCCTTCGCGGCGAGGATGCCGAGATTGAACTGGCTGTCCTTGACGCCGAGCTGGGCTGCCTTCTCGAACCATTTCACGGCGGCCTCGTTGTCGATCGGACCGTCGGCACCCATGGCATAGAGCACGCCGAGATTGTGCATGGCCGCGGCATTGCCCTGATCTGCCGCCTTCCTGTACCAGGCTTCCGCCTTGGCGATGTTGCGGTCGACGCCGATCCCCTTCTCGTAGAAATTGCCGATCCGGTATTCGGCCGGCGCGAAACCCTGGTCGGCGGCCTCTTCGTACCATTTGGCCGCGGTCTTCAGGTCGGAGGCCACGCCCCTGCCCTCGGCATAGCGCGTTCCGATCTCGAACATGGCCTTGGGATCGCCGCCTTCGGCGGCCTGGCGCAGCGGCAGCGGTCCGGCGTCGTCGGGCACAGGCATTTTCGCCGCAGCCGGCGCGACAGCGGCTTTCTCCGGCGCATCGCCTGTTCCGGCTTTCGATCCGGCAGCCGCGATCCCGGGGTTGGCCGCGACGGGGGGAGCGACATCCATATGGGGATCGGCAGAGGCGACTTTCGTCCCGGCGGAACCGGTCGGCGCAACCCTGGCGTCGGCCTCGACGGGCAGAGGCGGATGGTCCGCGGGAGCTTTGTCCGTGATGGCCATGTCCATCTTCGGCATGTTCGGCATGGCGCCGTCGGCGGCCGCCTTCGCGGGCGCCGGCGCAGGCGTCGCATCATGCGCCGGGGCTGCGGCCGCCGGCGTGGCCGGATCCGCTTCGGCCTTTGCCGGAAGCGGCACCACGGGCGACATGGCCGCCACATTCTTTGCTGCCTCGGGTTTCGCCGCAACCGGCTTCGCCGCCGCAATCTTGTTCGTCGCCGCGGCCGGAGCCGTGGCGGCCATCGGCTTCGGCTTGGTGGCGGACGACCTGTGGCCGCCTTCTTCCAGCAGCGCCTTGCCGAGCTGGGCCCCCGCGACCCCGACCAGAACGACGCCCGCGGCAAGGATCACCATTTTGGTGTTCGAGCGGAGCAGCCGCTTCAGGCTGAAGGCTCGGGAGGGCGCCTTCGGATCGGATTTCTTCTTCAGGACCTCGGCCTCTGCCGCGGCCGCCTGCGCGGCGCGGCGCGCCGCCGCGATGAAATCGGACTTCGCCGCCTCGGCGTCGCGCGCGCGCCCTTCCTCGCCACGCTCGTCACGAACCCGCCGCATGATGGCGTTGATGTCGGGCGCGCCCGAACCGGGCTCCAGGGGCTGGTTGGCGAGCTTGGGATCGAGCGGCATGTCGAGCCCGACTTCCGGCGCCGGCGCCTCGGCAGCCTCGACGTCGGCGCTCGGTTCGCGCTTTTCCTCGGCGACCGGCGCCGGCTGCTTCCTGCGCGACAGCGCGACGGACAGCTTGCCGAGCCTGGATTTCTTCGGCGACGCCTTCGGCTTGCTGTCGCCGGGCTCGCTGCTGCTCAGCGCCGCCATTGCGGCGGCGGCCGCCGCTTCCGCGGGCGAACGTTTCGGATCGCGCACGGCGTCGGCCTTCGGCAGCGCGCCGGGCGCATCGACGAGAGGCGCGGCTTCATCGAGGTCGAGCGAGGGGGTTTCGGCGAATTCGAGCCTTCGCGCCGGCGCCTTTTCTTCGGCGGGCCCGGAAGAAGCGGTGCCGCCTTCGAGCGTGCTCAGCCGGTCGACGATCTGGAGCAGCGTGTCGTGGACCGCCTCGAAAGTCCGGGAATTACGCTCGTCCGAGCTGCGGGCGAGCTTCTCCAGCGAGCCCAGTTCCTCCGCCAGACCGCTCAGCGCGGCGGCGTCGCCTTCCGGCAGGTCGCGGGAACGGACGGCGTTTTCCGCCGCTTCGCGGGCCGCGACGACGATCGCCTCGCGGCTTTCCATCAGGGAACGCTCGATCAGCTCGAGACGCGGGCCGATGTCGTCGAACTCCGGCAGGGGCCTGCCCGGCTGCGCCATATGCGCGGCGAGGCTTTCCACCTGGCCCTGGAGGCTCCTTACGAGACCGGAATCGATCGCATCGGCCCGGTCGTCGTGACGCCCAAGCCGTTCGGCAATTCCGTCAAGGCGCTCGCCGAGAGCGCGCATCGCTTCGGGCTCGACGCCATTGCGCTGCGAAATGGCGTATTCGAGATCGGAAAAACGCTTGTTGAGCGCTTCCACGATGGTCGCATCGGTGGAAAGCGCGTCCTGGTTATAGCGCTCCAGCCGCTCCTCAAGGTCACGGAACAGTGCGACGCTCTGTTCGCGCGCCGTTTCCTGGCGCTGTTCCAGGGCCTGCGTCAGCGCATCGAAGCGCTTCTCGATGTCCTGCAGGACGATGCCGGGATCGAAAGCCGGCGCGCCTTCCTCGAGTTTCCGGGCGATGCGCTCGATCTGCTGGGAAAGATGGTCCACCGCGCTTTCGGGCATTTCGGCGCGACCGGCTATGTCCTCGACGCGGGCCGAAAGCGCATTCAGCTGCTTCACCACCGCCTCGACGGGCCGATCCTCGATCAACTCCTCGAGCTGCCGGGAAAGCGAAGTGATCCGTGCCTCGATGCGCGCCAGGTGCTCGGTTTCCAGGCCGGGGGCGGGCTGCGCCGAAGAGGCAACGATGGCGCGCGATATTTCGTCCAGGCGTTCCTCGATCGCCGTGAGCGTGGCGGCGCCCGGCGTTTCCTTCTGGCGCGCCACGTGCTCGACGGCGGTGGCAAGGGTCCGCATCTTCTCATCGAGGGAGCCCATCGCCGTGGCATCGGGCAGGCTCGCCACGGCGGCATGGATATGTTCGAGACGATCGGCGATGCCGGCCAATCCGTCGACGGCGCCGCGCACCGCCGCCATCTCGCGATGCAGCGCGTCGAGTTCGGAATCGGCCGCGACACTCGCCGCATGGCTCGGCATTGCCGTTTCGAAACTTTCGGAAGGCCGCGAGACGCCTTCGACGCGCCGACGCAGTTCCTCGCGCAAATTGTTCAGCTCCGACGCGATCCGGCCGATCGAGGCGACACCGCCCTGCTCGACCCGGTTGCGCTGGAAGTCGCCGGCGAAATCGCGGCCTGCCTGCGCCGCCGCCGAAACGCTTTCGGCCTCCTCGTCTCCGCTTTCCCGCCGACCGCGGCCGAAGCGTTCGTCAAGGCTGGCGAGGGAACGGTTCAGATCCTCAAGCGAGGCACGTTCCCGCCGCTGCCTGCCCGCGTTCAGGGATTCGATATAAGAGCGCCTGGTGTTCATCGATCCGCCTGTTCGCCAATGCGCCGCCGATCGGGCGGCTTCTCCAGATGCCGTGAACGCGAAACAGGATAAACACGGGATTCCGATGCGCGCACAATTCCCCCAAGCTGGTAAACAAGGCGTTAACCAAGCTTACCGGCGCGGAAACAAAGCTTCCCAATTCGTAAACCGGCCAAAAATGTCGCGCCCCGGCCGGGCGGCTTGAACTGCTGCGGTGCAGCATTTATATCCGGTCATGAGTTTGGCCGGCCGCATTTCTCGCCGCCAACGAACATCAATCCAATCGTGAGCGGAAGCCGACATTGGCGGCCTCCGGCTGTTCCGGGCACCGCCCCGAACAATCAATCCGGGATTTGAACCATCATGACCGACACCATACGCGCCGCAGCCGATGCGGCTTCAAAGGCCGATGCCGGGGCCGAAAATCCGGAAGAGTTCACGCGGATCGGCGAAATGGCCAAAAGTTTCGACGTGACGCTCCGCGCGCTCCGCTTCTACGAGGATCGCGGGCTGATCCATCCGCGCCGCGAAGGCACGACGCGGCTCTATTCGCGCCGCGACCGGGCCAGGCTGAAGCTGATCCTGCTCGGCCGGCGCGTCGGCTTCTCGCTGCGCGAGGTCAAGCAGATGATGGACCTCTACGACCCGAAAGGCCCGAACACACGCCAGTTCAAGCTGGTGCTCGAGCGGTCGCAACGGCAGCTCGGGCGCCTCGAGGCGCGCCGTGCCGCGCTGGACGAGGCCATCCGTGAGCTGAAGGACCTGACGGCGGTTGTCCGCGACCGGCTCGACTCGGTGCAGCCGCTCCGCCGCGCCGGCTGAACGGCTTACATACCGACAGCAATCCTGGTCGACAGCAATTTTCAGGCGGTCGCGACGGCTGCCGCCGTCGGCCGAGTCAGCGAGAGAGAATTGACGTTTGCGTAAACGTCAATTATTGCTGCAACTCCTTTGAAGTCGGCCCTTGGGTTCGCAGCGCCCCCGGGCTATTTCATTTCCGGCTCGTCGCCATTGGGACCACGGAGGAGCAGTCATGCCGATTTACCGGGCACCGGTCGCGGATACGCTTTTCGTCCTCAAGGACGTCCTCGGCTACGAGCGCTACAGCAATCTGTCCGGCTTCTCCGACGCCACACCCGACGTGCTGGAAGCGATCCTTGAGGAAGGCGCGAAGCTCGCGGAAGAGGTGATGCAGCCGAGCAACCGCATCGGCGACATCGAGGGCTGCAAGCGCCACGATGACGGCTCCGTGACGACGCCGGCCGCCTTCAAGGATATCTATCGGCAATATTGCGCCGGCGGCTGGATGGGCCTCTCGGCGCCGGCCGAATATGGCGGCCAGGGCCTGCCCTATGCGATCCACACCGCGATCGGCGAATATCTCTCCTCGGCCAATATGGCGCTGATGATGTATCCGGGCCTGACGAACGGAGCGATCGCCGCGATCCTCACCCACGGCTCCGACGAGCAGAAGAAGACATACCTGCCGAAACTGGTCGAGGGCGTCTGGACCGGCACCATGAACCTTACCGAACCGCATTGCGGGACCGATCTCGGCCTCCTGCGGACCAAGGCGGTCCCCGCCGGCAACGGCAGCTACCGGATCTCCGGGCAGAAGATTTTCATCTCGGCCGGCGAGCACGATCTTTCCGAAAACATCATCCACCTGGTCCTGGCGCGCATCGAGGGAGCGCCGGAAGGCACCAAGGGCATCTCGCTCTTCATCGTGCCGAAATTCCTTCCGGGCCCGGATGGACGGCCGGGCGAACGCAACAAGGTCTCCTGCGGCTCAATCGAGGAGAAGATGGGCATCCACGGCAACGCCACCTGCGTCATGAACTACGACGAGGCGACCGGATTCCTGATCGGCCCGGAGAATGGCGGGTTGCGCGCCATGTTCACGATGATGAACGAGGCGCGGCTCGGCGTCGGCCTGCAGGGGCAGGCGCTCGGCGAAGTCGCCTACCAGAACGCCGCGACCTATGCGCGCGAGCGCCTGCAGGGCCGCTCGCTGACGGGCGCGAAGGCGCCAGACAAGAAGGCCGACCCGATCATCGTCCATCCCGACATCCGCCGGGCGCTGATGACCATGCGCGCCTTCAACGAGGCCGGCCGCGCCCTCATCCTGGCGACGGCGCTGCGTTCCGACGTGGCGCACCGCTCGGCCGACGAGAAGGACAGGCAGGAGGCCGACGACTGGCTCGGCCTGATGACCCCGGTCATCAAGGGCGTCCTGACCGACAAGGGGTTCGAGCATGCGGTGATGGCCCAGCAGGTCTATGGCGGGCACGGCTATATCGAGGAAAACGGCATGAGCCAGTTCGTGCGCGATGCCCGCATCGCCATGATCTACGAAGGCGCCAACGGAATCCAGGCGCTCGACCTCGTCGGCCGCAAGCTGGCGCTGAACGGCGGCCGCGCCATCCAGGCCTTCTTCAAGGAGGTCGGCGATTTCTGCGAACAGCACCGTTCCGACGAGAAGATGGCACCCTTCACCAAGGCGCTGAAGAAGGGCCTGAACGATTTGCAGGCGGCCACGCTCTGGCTGATGCAGAACGGCATGAAGAACCCGGACGACGCCGGCGCCGCCTCGACCGACTACCTGCACCTTTCCGGCCTGGTGGCGCTCGGCTACATGTGGGGCCGGATGGTCAAGGTCGCGCAGGACAGGCTCGCGGAGGACGGCGTGAAGGGTTTTTGCGAGAACAAGATCGTTACCGGCCGCTATTTCATGGAGCGCGTGATGCCGGAGACCGCCGCGCATCTGGCGCGCATCTCATCCGGATCGGCCACCATGATGAGCCTGCCGGCGGAGGCGTTCTGAAAAAACGGGTGAATGCGCAAGCTCTTCGGCAAGGCGTCTTCAACTCTTCGGCCGCCGGGGCTACATGAACGGATATCCGACCGCACCCGGCCCTCGATCAAAACGACAGGAGACGACACCGGCAATGGCTGAATTCACGCTCTACGGCTTTTCCGAATCCGGCAATGCCTACAAGGTGGCGCTGATGCTGGAACTGTGCAGGGCCGACTGGGCGGTCAGGCGGGTTTCCTATTTCTCCGGCGAGACGCGTTCGCCGGAATATCGCGAGATGAACGTGATGGGCGAGGCGCCGGTGCTGGTGCATCACCGCGAAGAAGGCGATCTCACGCTCTCCCAATCGGGCGTGATCCTCACCCATCTCGCCAAGCGCTTCCGCAAGTTCAACCCGAGGACGGAAGAGGAAGAGCGCGAGGTGCTGCGCTGGATCCTCTTCGACAACCACAAGCTGACAAGCTACACGGCGACGTTGCGCTTCTTCCGCACGCTCGCCAACCAGCCGGACAATCCGGCGGTACCCTTCCTGGAGGGGCGCGCGCTCGGCGCGTATAAGGTGCTCGACACGCATCTGAAGGACCGCGACTGGGTGGCCGCGGACCGGCCCACCATCGCCGATATCTCGCTGTGCGGCTATCTCTTCTGGCCGCGTGAGATCGGCGTCGACTGGAACGATTATCCGAACGTCCGCGACTGGCTCGACCGCATCAAGCTCTTGCCCGGCTGGAAGATGCCGGAGACGCTGATGCCCTCGGGGCGGAGCGCGGAAACCGCCACAGCCTGAGCGGCGGCGAAGACAAAGGAGCACGACAATGGCAGACGCTTATGTCTATGACGCCGTCCGCACCCCGCGCGGGCGCGGCAAGAAGGACGGGTCGCTGCACGAGGTGCCGGCGGTGCGGCTCGCGGCGAAGGCGCTGGAGGCCGTCCGCGACCGCAACGGGCTCGATACGGCGACGGTGGACGACATCATCTTCGGCTGCGTCGATCCCGTCGGTGAGGCGGGCTCGGTGATCCCGCGCGCGGCGGCCTTCGAGGCGGGCTACGATTTCAAGGCGCCGGGCATGCAGATCTCGCGCTTCTGCGCGTCGGGCCTCGACGCCATCAATCTCGGCGCGGCCAAGATCGCGGCCGGCGACGACATCATCATCGCCGGCGGGGTCGAGTCCATGTCGCGCGTCGGCATGGGCATGTCCGGCGGCGCCTGGTTCATGGACCCTTCGGTCGGCATCCCTTCCTATTTCGTGCCGCAGGGCATCTCGGCCGATTTGATCGCCACCAAATACGGCTTCTCCCGCGACGACGTCGACGCCTACGCGGTCGAAAGCCAGAAGCGCGCCGCGCATGCGTGGGAGAAGGGCTGGTTCCGCAACTCGGTGATCGAGATCGCCGACCAGAACGGCCTCAAGATCCTCGACCATGACGAGCATATGCGGCCCTCGACCGACATGCAGGCGCTCGCCTCGCTCAACCCGTCCTTCACCATGGTCGGCGAGATGGGCGGTTTCGACGCGGTGGCGGTCGACCGCTATCCCGAGGTCGAGAAGATCGATCATGTCCATCACGCCGGCAATTCGTCCGGCATCGTCGACGGGGCGGCGGCGGTGCTGCTCGGCTCGAAGAAGGGCGGCAAGGCGATGGGACTGAAGCCGCGCGCCCGCATCCGCGCCATGGCCAATATCGGCTCGGAGCCGTCGATCATGCTGACCGGGCCGGTGGACGTGACGGAAAAGCTCCTGAAGCGCGCCAGGATGAAGCTCTCGGACATCGACCTCTTCGAGCTGAACGAGGCCTTCGCCTCCGTCGTGCTGCGCTACATGCAGGCCTTCGACATCCCGCACGACCGGATCAACGTCAATGGCGGCGCCATCGCCATGGGCCATCCGCTCGGCGCCACCGGCGCCATGATCTTCGGCACCGTGCTCGACGAACTGGAGCGGCGCGACCTCAACACGGCGCTGGTGACGCTGTGCATCGGCGCCGGCATGGGCACGGCGACCATCATCGAGCGGGTATAGGCGCGATGGCCCTCGTGCCCGGCAGGACGGCGCTGGTCCTGATCGACGTGCAGCAGGCGTTCGTCGAGCGGGAAGAGGCCGGCGAGCGCCGGAACAACCCACAGGCGCTCGCCAATATCGGCCGCCTGCTCGCCGCTTTCCGCGAGCGTGGCATGGCGATCTTCCATATCCGCCACGCCTCTACCGAGCCGGATTCCAGGCTCCGCCCGGATCGCAGCGGCTACCGGCCGATCGAGGCGGCGCGCGAGCGGGAAGGCGAGCCTGTGCTGGTCAAGCACGTCAATTCCGCCTTCATCGGCACCGATCTCGAGAAAAGGCTGCGCGAGGCCGGTCATGAAACGCTGGTGATCGCCGGCATCACCACCAACCATTGCGTCGAGACGACCACGCGCATGGCCGGCAATCTCGGCTTCGATGCACGGCTCGTCGCCGACGCCTGCTATACGTTCGACCGCATCGGCTTCGGCGGCCAGGCCGAAAGCGCCGAGGCGATCCACCGAATGACGCTTTCCAATCTCGCCGGCGAATTCGCCACGATCGAAACCACCGACACGGTGCTGGCCAGCCTTGCCGGCCGCGCGGCTGCCTGAGGAGTTCCCGATGACCTATACCAACTTCGCGATAGAGACGGATGCGGACGGGATCGCGCTCGTCACCTGGGACATGCCGGACAAGTCGATGAACGTCTTCACCGAGGAGGTCATCGAGGAGCTCGGCCGGATCGTCGATCGGGTGACGGCGGATGCCGCCGTCAAGGGCGTGGTGATCACCTCCGGCAAGGAAAGTTTCTCCGGAGGCGCCGACCTGACCATGCTGCAGCGCATGCTCGGCCAGTTCCACGCCGAGGAGGCGAAGGACCACGACAAGGCGGTCGCCATGCTCTTCGAGGGCGCCGGCCGCATGTCGCAGCTCTTCCGCAAAATAGAGACTTCCGGCAAGCCCTGGGTCTCCGCGATCAACGGCACCTGCATGGGCGGCGCGTTCGAGCTTTCGCTCGCCTGTCATGGCCGCGTGGCGGCGGATTCGGAGAAGGTCAAGCTGGCGCTGCCGGAGATCAAGGTCGGGCTATTCCCCGGCGCCGGCGGAACGCAGCGCGTGCCGCGCCTCGCCAACACGCAGGAAGCGCTGCAGATGCTGACCTCCGGCCAGACGCTGTCGCCGAAGAAGGCGAAGGCGATGAACCTCGTCAACGACATCGTCCAGCCGGACAAGCTGATCGACGCCGCCAAGGCGATGGTCGCCGCTGGGCTGAAGCCGGTGGCGCCCTGGGACGAGAAGGGCTTCAGGCTGCCGGGCGGGCCGGTCTATTCGGCGGCCGGCGCCAATCTCTGGCCGCCGGCCATCGCCATCCTGCGCCGCGAGACGCATGGCAACTATCCGGCCGCCGCCGCGATCCTGAAATGCGTCTATGAGGGGCTGCTGGTGCCCTTCGACACGGCGCTCAGGATCGAGCAGCGCTATTTCACCGAGATATTGCAGACGACCGAGGCGGCGATGATGATCCGCTCGCTCTTCGTCTCGCTGCAGGAGCTGAACAAGGGCGCGCGCCGGCCGGCAGACGTGCCGCCGACGAAGTTCGGGAAGATCGGCGTGCTCGGCGCCGGCTTCATGGGCGCCGGCATCGCCTATGTGACGGCGAAAGCCGGCATCCCGGTCGTGCTGCTCGACCGCGACATGCCGTCCGCCGAGAAGGGCAAGGCGCATTCGGCCGGCCTGATGGAGGGGCTCATCAAGAAGGGCCGCGCCACCGAAGAGGAAAAGCAAAAACTCCTCTCGCTCATCACGCCGACGGCCGACTACGCCGACATCGAAGGCTCGGACCTCGTCATCGAAGCGGTGTTCGAGGATTCGGAAGTGAAGAAGGGAGCGACGGAAAAGGCCGAGGCGGTCCTGAAGCCTTCCGCGGTCTTCGCCTCCAACACCTCGACCATTCCGATCACCGGGCTGGCGAAAAACTCGGTCCGGCCGAAGAATTTCATCGGCATCCATTTCTTCTCGCCGGTCGACCGCATGATGCTGGTCGAGATCATCCTCGGCAAGAAGACCGGCGACAAGGCGCTCGCCACCGCCATCGACTATGTGCGGGCGATCAGGAAGACGCCGATCGTCGTCAACGACACGCGCGGCTTCTACGTCAACCGCTGCGTGCTGCGCTACATGTCGGAAGCCTTCAAGATGGTGATCGAGGGCGTTCCGGCGGCCATGATCGAGAACGCCGCGAAGCTCGCGGGCATGCCGGTCGGGCCGCTGGCGCTGACCGACGAGACGGCGATCGACCTCGCCCAGAAGATCATGAAGCAGACCATCCGCGACCTCGGCGAGAAGGCCGTCGATCCGGAGCAGTTGAAGCTCATCAACACGATGGTCGACAAGCACGGCCGCTTCGGCCGCAAGAACGGAAAAGGGTTCTACGACTATCCGCCGAAGCCGGCGAAGAAGAGCCTCTGGCCGGGGCTGAAGGACCTCTACAGGCAGCAGGACCCCGACCATATCGATGTCGAGGAACTGAAACAGCGCTTCCTCGTGGTGATCGCGCTGGAAGCCGCGCGCGTCATGGAGGAAGGCATCGTCACCGATCCGCGCGAGGCGGATGTGGGCTCGATCCTCGCCTTCGGGTTTGCGCCCTACACGGGCGGCGCGCTCTCCTACATCGACGGCATGGGGCTCGAAAAATTCCTCAAGCTCGCCAAGGGCCTGCAGAAGAAATACGGCAAGGAATTCAAAGCTCCGAAGCTGCTCGCCGACATGGCGGAGAGAGGCGAGACGTTCTACGGGCGCTTCGATCCCTACGGCAAAAGGGAAGCGAAAAAGGCGGCGTGAGTTTCCCTCTCCCTTTTGGGGAAGGTGGACAATCGCCGAAGGCGATTGGAGGTGTGGGGTCGTTTCGGCCGAGCGCGGCATTGACCGGCCCCACCCGCCTCGCTTCGCTCGGCACCCTCCCCTCAAGGGAGGGAAAAACGGAGCACATCCATGTATGTCTGGGCACGTCTCGCGCGGATGGCGGCGACGACCGGCCGTCGCGGACCGTATCGATTCGGCGACGAAAGCCGGCTTGCCTTCCGCTGCCTGCCGAGCGACATCGACCGCAACATCCACCTCAACAACGCCCGCTACATGATGCTGGCCGATGTCGGCCGCATCGACATCTTCCTGCGCAGCGGCTTTTTCCGGCTCTGCCGCGAGCGCGGCTGGGCGCCGATGATGGGCGGGCTGCAGACCGCCTATGTGCGCGAGATCAGGCTGTGGAAGCGGTTCGAGGTCGTCACCACGATCGAGACCTGGGAGGGCAGCGAGATGATCGGCCGGCATCGCTTCCTGCTGGAGGACGGGCGCACGGCGGCACTCGTGCTGACCACGGTCGGCGTCTATGATTCCAAGGGCCGACGCTTCATGCCGATCGCCGAAGTGTTCGCCACGCTTGGCCATCACGATGCGCCACGCCCGCCGGACGAGACCGAGGCCGCCTTCCTCGCTTCGCACCGGAGGCTGCGCGCATCCGCCAAATCGCTCGAGCCCGTTCCCTGAGCGGTCGCTTCTGGACAAATCCCGGCGGCGTCGATACAAGCAGGAAAGGTATTTTTTCCTGTACGGGAAGGGAGCACCGCCATGCTCTCCCATGAACGCGTCTGGGCGGCGATCGACGCGCTTGCCGCGCGCTATTCGCTTTCCGCGTCGGGGCTCGCCCGGCGCGCGGGGCTCGATTCCACCGCCTTCAACAAGTCGAAGCGCATGTCTTCCGACGGCAGGCCGCGCTGGCCTTCGACGGAATCACTCGCCAAGATCATCGAGGCGACCGGTTCGTCGCTCGACGAGCTGGTGGCGCTGATCGAGGAGAAAGCCGCCGCGGCGGGCGGCGCGCTGCCGAGGCAGACGGCGCCGGTGCCGCTGGTCGGCTTCGCGCAGGCCGGCGCCGGCGGCTTCTTCGACGATGCCGGCTTTCCCGCCGGCGAGGGCTGGGACCTGATCGAGCTTCCCGGCCGTGCGCCCGAGGGGACCTATGCACTCGCCATACAGGGCGATTCCATGCTGCCGCTCTACAGGCATGGCGACGTGCTGATCGTCGACCCCAACGCACCGGTGCGCCGGGGCGACCGCGTCGTCGTCAAGACCACGGCCGGCGAGGTGATGGCGAAAGTGCTGGAAAAGCAGACCACCAAGGCCATCGATCTCCTCTCGCTCAATCCGGAGCATGAGAACCGAACGATCCCAGCCACGGAAGTGGAATGGGTGGCGCGGGTCATCTGGGCAAGCCAGTAAGCCGATCCTTGGCAGCCCTTGGACGCATCGCGCTTTTTCTGGCAGGTGCGGCGCTGCTCGTGGCGCTGTGGATCGGTGGCCAGACGCTGCGGCAGCCCCCCGACGCGAATGAACGCATCGATTCCCGGACGACAAAGGGCTCGTCGACGGCGGAGAGCCGGACCGCGATCCCGTCCGACGGTGCCGAAGACCCCGCCGGGAGGGAAGGCCCGACCATCCGTCACATCGCGCCCGACCGCATAGCGGAGCCGCGGATCACCGGGCCGCTGGAACGCGCCGCGCCGAGGGAGCCCCTCACCGCCGCGACGAAACCCCTGAAGCATGCGGCCTTCGGCCCGCCCATCCCTTCCGGCACGCTGCTCTACCGGCCGATCGCGAAAGCCGCCGGCGAGATCGAGGCGGACGGCTATACGGTGCGGCTCGCAGGGATAGAGATCACGCCGGCCGACCGGACCTGCACAGACGGCAACGCGCCGTCATGGCCATGCGGCGTCGTGGCGCGCACAGCCTTTCGTGCCTGGATGCGCGGCCGGGCGGTCGCCTGCGACGTGCCGTCGAAACCACGTGAGATCACCACGCATTGCACGCTCGACGGCAACGACATGGCGTCGTGGCTTGTCGAGAACGGCTGGGCGAAGAGTGCCGGCCAGTATGACGAGGCCGAGGCGAAGGCCCGGCGGGAAAAGAAGGGCATGTTCGGCCCTTCGCCTCTGGGGGCGAGGCAGGAATAGGGCAAGCGAAAGTTCTGCGCACTCGCGGCAAGCATATCACCCCCTCCGGCCCGGAGCCCGTCCTCGGGCCGGCCAAAGGCCGGACCCGTGGGGGCCACCTCCCCCTCGAAGGGGGAGGAAAGCGGCGCGGCGAGCGCCTTCCCTCCCCTGCAAGGGGAGGGTCCGGCCGAATGGCCGGGGGTGGGGTGAATGGGCTCGGAGGAGCAATCTGGTGGGGGCGTGAATACAGGGCCGTTGCCCTACACCCCGTGCCGTCGGGCCACCGATCCCGGGCGGCCCGACAGCGACAAGGCTGTCTCCCGCCGGGGCCGCTCGGCCACGACCTTGCCCCGCGCGATGACGCAAAGCCGCTCGGCGCGCAACCGGATCGCCTCGACCGGATTGCCGGCGTCGAGCACGACGAGGCTGGCACGCCTGCCGACCGCGAGGCCGTAATCCTCCAGCCCCATGATGGCGGCGCTTTCGGTCGTTACTATGTCGAAACAACGGCGCATATCGGCGGGGCTCGTCATCTGCGCCACGTGCAGGCCCATGAAGGCGACGTCGAGCATGTCGGCCGTGCCCAGCGAATACCAGGGATCGAGCACGCAATCCTGGCCGAAGCCGACGCGGATGCCGGCCTTCAGCATCTCCGGCACGCGGGTCATGCCGCGCCGCTTGGGATAAGTATCGTGGCGGCCCTGCAGCACGATGTTGATCAGCGGGTTGGGGATCGCCGCCATGCCGGATTCTGCGATCAGCGGCAGGAGCTTGGAGACGTAGTAATTGTCCATCGAATGCATAGAGGTAAGGTGCGAACCGGCGACCCGGCCGGCGAGGCCAAGGCGTTGCGTCTCATAAGCGAGCTGCTCGACATGGCGCGACAGCGGGTCGTCGGTTTCGTCGCAATGCATGTCGACCATCAGTCCGCGTTCCGCCGCGATCCCGCAGAGTTCGGTCACCGAGCGGCGGCCGTCTTCCATCGTGCGCTCGAAATGCGGGATGCCGCCGACGATATCGACGCCGAGATCGAGCGCGCGCAGCGTGTTCGCCTTCACGTTGGGAGTGCGGTAGAAGCCGTCCTGCGGAAAGGCGACGAGTTGCAGGTCGATATAGGGCGCGACCTCCTTTTTCACCTCCAGAAGGGCTTCGACGGCCAGCAGCCGGTCGTCGCAGACATCGACATGGGTGCGGATGGCGAGGAGGCCCATCGAGACGGCCCAGTCGCAGTAGCGAAGCGCCCTCTCCTTCACCGCCTCATGCGTAAGCAGCGGCTTCAGTTCCCCCCAAAGCGCGATTCCTTCGAGCAACGTGCCGGACGCATTGATGCGGGGGATGCCGTAGGACAGCGTGGCGTCCATATGGAAATGCGGGTCGACGAAGGGCGGGGCGACGAGGCAGCCCTCCGCCTCGACGATGCGGCCGGCCTCGCCTTCGAGCTTCGGTCCGATGGCGGCGATCCGCCCGTCCGAAATGCCGATATCGGCGGTGGCGCCGTCGGGCAGGATGCCCTGTCTGACCAGAATGTCGAAAGCCATGCGATGCGGGAACCTGTTGGAGGGAGGATCAGTCTAGTGGGCAGCGAATGAGGCTGACAAGCGCACGAATTCCCTGTTCAAGTACCAGCCGGAAATTGAAGGATACCCTCTCTTCGTGAGGGCAGGGAAAGGCAGAACTACGCCGTCGCACCCTCGACGATCTCGTAGCCGGTATCGATCACCACGGGATCAATCGGCCGCTGCGGGGTTTCCAGGATCCGCGCCGCCGCTACCTGCCCGATCGTGCCGCGACGCGAGCGGATGGTGGAGAGCGGGATGGGAAGCGCCTGGCCGATCTCCAGCGCATTGAAGCCGAAAAGCGCCAGTCCCTCGCGCGGGCGGATGCCGGAAGCGAGGCAATGGAAGAGCCCGCCGACCGCCATGTCGTCGTTGGAGAAGACGACCGCATCGAGCGTCGGCTCGCGCGCCAGCAGATCGGCAAGCAGCTTCCTGCCGCCCTGCGTCGAGGTCGGGAAATCGGCCACCGCCTCGGACACCAGCGAAATGCCGGCCTCGGAAAGTCCACGCATCATGCCTTCGTAGCGGTGCGCGGCGCGCGGATCGCGCGCCCGGTCGAGACCGACATAGCCGAAGCGGCGATAGCCGCGCGAGACGAGATGCCGGGCAGTGTCGTAGCCGGCGGCGCGGTGCGAGAAGCCGACGCCGAGGTCGAGCGGCGCGGAATCGATGTCCATGATCTCCGCGACGCGCCCCCTCGCCCGCTGCAGCATCAGCCGCGTCGCCGGCGTGTGGTCGACGCCGGAAACGATCATCGCCGCCGGCTGCCAGGCGAGCATGGAGGCGACGATGCGCTCCTCCTCCACCTCGTCATAGTCGGTGACGCCGACCACCGGCTGGTATCCCGCGGGCGCCAGCACCGAATGGATGCCGCCGAGAACATCGGCGAAGACGTTGTTGGTGAAGGAGGAAAGGACGACGCCGATAAGGTTCGAGCCGGCGGAGGCGAGCGTGCCGGCGATGCGGTTCGGCATATAGCCGAGATGCGCCACGGCGGCCATGACGCGCTCGCGCGTCTTCTCGGCGATCGGGCCCTTGCCGCGGAGGACGCGCGACACCGTTATCTCGCTTACGCCGGCGCGCTCCGCCACGTCGGCGAGCGTATAGGCACCTCGCCGGCCCGCCGCCCGTCGGCGATCGTCAGGGGGCGCCCGCACGTTCGCTCTCGCGCAGATTCTGCACGTAGACGTTGATGATCAGCGCTACCAGCAGGATGATGCCGCGGATCAGTATCTTCAGGAAGCTGTCGATGTTGATGTGGTCGAGGCCGTTGTTGAGCACGCCGAGGATCAGCAGGCCGATGATGGTGTTGCCGATGCCGCCACGGCCGCCGAAGAGGCTGGTGCCGCCGACCACCACGGCGGCGATGGCATCGAGCAGATAGCCGTCGAACTCGTTCTGCTGGGCACTGCCGAAATAGGCGACGCCGAGCATGCCGGACACGCCGGAGCACACCGCCGAGATGACCATCACCGCGGCGAGGATGAGCTTGACGTTGACGCCGGAATATTCCGCCGCCTCGCGATTGCCGCCGACCATGAAGACGTAGCGGCCGAAGCGCGTGTAGGTCAGCACGATGTGCCCGACGAGCAGGAAAATGCACAGCACGATGACGATCCACGGTATGCCGTGGAACGAGCCGGAGCCGAGCTTCGAGACCAGGGAAGGCACGGCATAGGCGATCTGGCCGCGCACCAGCAGCGCGCAGATGCCGGCGGCGATCTGCATCATGGCGAGCGTCATGATGAAGGAGGGGATGCCGATGACCGTCAGGCCGAAGGCGTTGATCAGGCCGAGCACAGCGCAGGAGGCGAGCGCCAGAACGATCGCCGCCCAGCCGGGCAGCGGCACGTTGGCGATGTTCACGTAGGATTCCTGCAGCGTGAAATAGGCCACGACGATGCCGGTGGCATTGGCGATGGCGGCGATGGAAAGGTCGATCTCGGCGCACAGGATGACGAAGGTCAGGCCGACGGCGATGATGCCGGAGACCGATATCTGCACCATGATGTTGGCGACGTTGTTCACCGCCAGGAAGGACGGGCTGGCGAAAGCGAAGAAGGCGACGAGCACGATCAGCGTCGCGAAAGGAGCGATGTTGCGCATCTGGTTGCGCAGGAAAACGAACGCCCGCGAGCGGCTGGCGCCCCGGTCGGCCCCTTCAAGCGGCACGGTCATCGAACGCCCTCCTCATGCGGCCTCCAGCAGCCGGTCCTTGCTGATCTTTTCGCCGGCGAATTCGCGCACGATCCGCCCTTTCTTCATCACGACCACGCGGTCGGCGAGCGACAGCACCGTCTCCGGCTCGGTCGAGACGACGACGATGCCCATGCCCTGGTCGCGCAGGCCGCGCACGATCCTCACCACGTCTTCCTTGGCGCCGACATCCATGCCGCGCGTCGGCTCCGACAGGACCAGCACCTTGGGCGGCCAGGTCAGCCATTTGGCGAGCGCCACCTTCTGCTGGTTGCCGCCGGAAAGGCTCTGCAGGAGGATGTCGACGCGCGGCGGCCGGATGGACAGCGCCTCGACATGCTTCTTCGCGATCCTGCGCTCCTCGGCCGGCTTCAGCCACAGGCGCGCGATGCGGCCGAGCACGCTGATCGACATGTTCTTGTAGACCGGCTCCTGGTAGAAGAGCATGGAGCGCCGGCTCTCCGGCACGAAGGCGATGCCGGCCCGGCGCGCCGCCGCCGTGTTGCGCAGACGCAGCCTCCTGCCCTCCAGGGCAAGCGAGCCGGTCGCCGGTTTTGTCTTGCCGAACAAGGTCCGCGCCAGTTCGAGAGCGCCGCAGCCCATGAAGCCATACACGCCGAGCACCTCGCCGGCGCGCACGTCGAGCGATATGTCGGCAAAGGCCCGTCCGGCGCTGAGATCCCGTGCCGACAGCACGACGGGCGCGTCAGGCTTGCTGTCGAGGGCGATCTCATCCGTATAGCTGCCTTCCAGCTCCTCGTGACCGGTGCCGATCATGCGCTCGATCACCCAGCCCTTGCCGATGCCGGAGGCGGCTTCGGTGACGACGCGCCGCCCGTTGCGGAAGATCGTGACCGTATCGGAGACGGCGAGGATGTCGTCGAGGAAATGCGAGATGAAGATGATCGAGCGGCCGCTTGCACGCACCTGGCGCAGCACCTCGAACAGGCGCTCGACTTCCGGCGGCGACAGGGCCGAGGTCGGCTCGTCGAGGATGACGATGCGCGCGCCGGAGAAGAGCACGCGGGCAAGCTCGATCAATTGCTGAAGACCGATCGCGAGCGACCCCATGCGGGCGCGCGGATCGACATCGATGCCGAGGCTGGCAAGCTGCTCGCGCGCGCCGGCGACCATGCCGCGCCAATCGACGATGCCGCCTTTCGTCGGCTGCTTGCCGAGATAGACGTTCTCGGCGACCGACAAATCCGGCGCGATGCTCAGTTCCTGGTGCACCATGCCTATGCCCGCGTCGAGCGCATCTCGCGCCGAACGGAAATGCACCTGCTCGCCGTCGATGAGCATGCGCCCCTGATATTGCGCATGCACGCCGGCGATGATCTTCATCAGGGTCGACTTGCCGGCACCGTTCTCGCCGACCAGGCCGTGGATTTCGCCGGCCTTCAGGACGAAGTCCACGTCGCGCAGCGCCGCGACGCCGCCGAAGGACTTCGATATCGCCTGCATTTCCAAGCGCGGCGGCGCAACGTCGGAGCTTTCCTCGGCGTCAGCGTTCATGATCGTCCAGCCATGGCGCGGTGGTCGAGCGGGCCGGATATACCGGCCCGCTCCTTGGGAGCATGAATCAGATCAGGAAATGATCCTCCATCCACAGCATGCCGGCGGCATTCGCCTTGGTCACCACCGGACCGTCGGCGACGATATTCTTCGGGATGCCGTCGCCCGTCTTTTCGCCCGCCACCGCCGCCACGCCGGCGACGATCGCGCCGCCATGGATGCGGCAAGAGGGATTGCGCACCGTCGCGGTCATGCGTCCGTCGAGCACCGCGGCCAGCGCCGGAGGCATGGCGTCGCAGCCGCCGATCTTGATGTCGGTGCGCTTGTGCGCCTTCATGACGTTGTAGGCGGCGAGCGCCATGTCGTCATTGTGGAAATAGGCGGCGTCGATCTTCGGATATTTGGTGAGATAGGTCTCCCACAGCCGCGCCACCTTGGTGACGTCCCAATCGGCCGGCTGCTCCTCGAGAACCTTCACGTTCGGATATTTCTTGACGATCGAATGGAAGCCGCGGGCACGGCCTTGCGCCCCGGTATGGCCGAGCGCGCCCTGGGTCATGATGATATTGCCCTTGCCGCCGATGGCGTCGATCAGGGCCTGCGTCACCGACGAGCCCATGAACTCGTTATCCGGCGCGATGAAGGCGTGCAGATCGATCTTGTCGAGCGGCGCGATCAGCGTGTCCATGTCGATGACCGGGATGCCGGCATCGATCATCTTCTGCACGGGCTGGGTCAGCGTGCCGATGCCGAAGGCCTGGATGGCGACGAAGTCCCATTTCTGCGAGGCCATGTTGTCGATCGCCGCGCGCTGCTTCACGGCGTCCAGTTCGCCGTCGAACCAGGTCACCTCGACATTGTAGAGCTTGCCCCAGTATTCGGCCGCCTGCTTGCCCTGCGCGCACCAAGTCGCCTGCAGGCCGGCATTGGAAAACGCCGCCTTCAGCGGCTTCTCGGAGCGGCCTGCCGCCATTCCCGCGGCCATGGCCGGGCTGACGCCGAGGGCCCCCAGGCCGCCGAGCAGGGCGGCAGCGCCCCCTGCCGATGCGACCGTCAGAAAATCGCGCCTGTTGGTTCTGATCCTGTCTGTCATTTCCGTTTCCTCCCTAGGAGGCCCGTGGACAAGACGGGCCTTGCGGAAACTATGACAGCGGTGTCAGCAGCCCGCAAGGCACCTTATGACAGCGCAATCATTTTTCCCGCCCACCTCTCGTTTGCCCGCCCGCCGCTTTCCCGCTAAGAAGCCGCCGAATTCCAAAGGGACCAGCCATGACGAACAAGGACACCGCCGAAAACGCCGCGGCACAGGCCGCGCTTCTCTCCGCCGCGCTTCCCTATATGCAACGCTACGAGAACAAGACGGTCGTCGTGAAATATGGCGGGCACGCCATGGGCGACAACACGCTCGGCAAGGCGTTCGCGCGCGACATCGCACTCCTGAAGCAGTCCGGCGTCAACCCGATCGTGGTGCATGGCGGCGGCCCGCAGATCGCGGCCATGCTCGCCAGGATGGGCATCGAATCCCGTTTCGAAGGCGGGTTGCGCGTCACCGACGAGAAGACGGTCGAGATCGTCGAGATGGTGTTGGCCGGTTCCATCAACAAGGAGATCGTGGCGCTCATCAACGCCGAGGGCGAATGGGCGATCGGGCTCTGCGGCAAGGACGGCAACATGGTCTTCGCCGAAAAGGCGCACAAGACCGTGACGGATCCCGATTCCAACATCGAACGCGTGCTCGATCTCGGCTTCGTCGGCGAACCGGTGGAGGTCGACCGGACGCTGCTCGACCTCCTGGCCCGCTCCGAAATGATCCCGGTCATCGCGCCGGTGGCGCCGGGCCGCGACGGCCATACCTACAACATCAACGCCGACACCTTCGCCGGCGCCATCGCCGGAGCGCTGAAGGCCTCGCGCCTGCTCTTCCTGACCGACGTGCCGGGCGTGCTCGACAAGGAAAAGAAGCTCATCGACGAGCTATCGGTGGCGGAAGCGAAGGCGCTCATCCGGGACGGCACCATCTCCGGTGGCATGATCCCCAAGGTGGAGACCTGCATCGAGGCGATCGAGCGCGGCGTCGAGGGCGTCGTCATCCTCAACGGCAAGCAGCCGCACGCGGTCCTGCTCGAACTCTTCACCGAACATGGCGCCGGCACGCTGATCGTCCCCTAAGTCAATGCCCGTTGGCGGGAACATCCTTGCCGAGGGGTTGTCGGCCGGCAGGAGCGATCAGAGAAGCAGCGTTCGGCCGGGCACGCGGCCTGACGTTCAGCCCAGCAAAAGCAAGAGCAGGATTCCGGTCACGATCAGCGCGCATCCCGCGATCTCGGTCCGGTTGATGTGCTCCTTGAAGAAGAACACCGACGAGGCGAAGGTGAAGATCAGCTCGATCTGCGCCAGCGCCTTCACCACCGCCGCCTGCTGCAGGGTCATCGCCATGAACCAGCCGAAGGAGGCCGTGGCACCGACCACGCCGACGAAGAGCGACGGCTTCCACGCGCCGGCGATGCGGCCAAGCTCCTCCGGTTCGCGCAGCACCATCCAGACCAGCATGAGCACGGTCTGCAGGAAGATGGTGAAGAGCAGCGTGACGGCCGCCTGCATCATGAAATTCGGACCGCCGAGCGAGGTCGAGGCGGCGCGGTAGGCGACCGCGGCGATGCCGAAGAGCGTTCCGGAGGCGAGGCCGATCAGGGCGGTGCGCTGCGCCAGCGAGGCGAAGACGTTCCTCCAGCTCATCGGCGTGCGGGCGATCGAGATCAGCATCACGCCAAGCACGCTGACGACGATCGCCGCGATGACACCGAGCGTCACCGTCTCGCCGAGAAAGATCAGGGCGAACAACGCCGCCTGCACCGGTTCGGTGCGCGAATAGGCAGTGCCGACGGCGAAGTTGCGGAATGAGAAGAGATGGATCAGCAGGAAGGTGGCGCCGATCTGGCTGAGGGCGCCAAGCGTCATCCATGCGAGGAACACCGGCCCCGGATGCGGGAAGGGATAGAAGGCCAGCCGGTTCAGCCCGAGCACATAGAGCGCTGCAACCGGGAGGCCGAAGCCGAAGCGCACGAAGGTGGCGCCCGTCGTGCCCATCACGGATTTCAGGTGTTTCTGACCGACCGACCGCAAATTCTGCAGGAAGGCGGCGGCGATGGTGATCGGTATCCAGAGTTGCATGTCGCCCCCAAAAGTCGGGCGCGATTTAGACCGGGCACCGGAAACGGCGCAATACTCCAGCACGATGGCCGGTTGGGCCGATGCTCTGGAACGGAGCCACCCAAATGCTATTTTATCCGCAAAACGCGTGACAGCGATCGATATTGATATTCTACCTGGATACTTCCGTACTCGTCGCCGCTTTGACCAGGAAGGCGCGACGGATCGCGTGCAACAATGGCTGCACGAGCATGCCGGCAACGAACTTTCGATCAGCGACTGGGTCACCGTGGAATATTCTTCCGCTCTCGATCAAGCTCCGAGCCGGGCAGATCGAGCTCTCTCACGGCGACAGAGCCCTCGCCAATTTCAGCGATTGCGCGCGCAGTCGCTCAATCTGCTCCCTGTCAACGCTGAAGACTTTCAGACAGCCACCAAGTCAGCCAATCAACATGCGTCCGGACTATGCGGGGGCGACGCTCTCCATCTGGCGATCGCAGTCGCGAACGGGGCAACTCTGTGCACCCTCGACCGGCGGATGGCAGAAGCGGGCAGCACCCTCGGTATCGGAACTGTCTTGCTTTAATCCCTATATATAAATCGAAAAGACGGGCAGGACCTTGCGTTTGTCATACCAGTTCATGTCATAAGCGGGCCATGCAAAATCTTCCCGATCCCGCCCGCTTCGCCCATGTCACCGATTGGGTGTTCGACCTCGACAACACCCTCTACCCGCATCGCACGAACCTGTTCGCCCAGATCGACGTGAAGATGACGGCCTATGTCGCCGAACTTCTCAAGCTGCCGCCGGAGGAGGCGCGCAAGCTGCAGAAGGAGCTCTACCTGCAATACGGAACGACGCTCAAGGGACTGATGGAGCGGCACGGCATCGATGCCGACGAGTTCCTGCGCATCGTCCACGACATCGACTATTCGGGGCTGGAGCCGAACCCGGCGCTGGGAGCGGCGATCACCGCGCTGCCGGGAAGGAAGTTCATCTTCACCAATGGCGATCGGGGCCACGCGGAACGCACCGCCCGCGCGCTCGGCATCCTCGACCATTTCGACGACATTTTCGATATCGTCGCGGCGAAGCTGACGCCGAAACCGGCACGCGAGACCTATGACGCGTTCCTCGGCCTGCACGGCATAGCGTCGGGCAGCGCCGTGATGTTCGAGGACCTGCCGCGCAATCTCGTCGCGCCGAAGGTGCTGGGCATGACGACCGTGCTGATCGTGCCGCGCGATTTCCAGCCCACTTTCACCGAGACCTGGGAGAACGATCCGGAATTCACGACGAGCGTGGATTTCGTCACCGACGATCTCGCCGGCTTCCTCGAAAAGGTGGCGCCGGCATAAGCGTCGCCGGATCAATTCATCTTCATATGATCCGCCGAGCCGTGCGGCCCTTTCGCGTTGGCGGCTTCGACGGGCATCCGGATCTCGACCTTGCCGGCCTTCTCGAATTCGAGCGTGACCGGAATCATGTCGCCCTCGTGAAAAGGCTTCTTGACGTCCATGAACATCAGATGGAAATGGCCGGGCTTCAGCTCGACCGTGCTGCCGGCGGGAATGTCGAGACCGCCTTCGACGGGCCGCATCACCATGACATTGTCCTTCATGACCATCGAATGGATTTCGGCGCGGCCGGCGTCTGGCGTCGAGATGGACGTCAGCCGATCGGCGCTCTCGCCCTTGTTCGTGATGGTGAAATAGCCGCCCCCGACCGGCTGGCCGGGCAGCATTGCACGCGTCCAGATCCCGCCGATCTCGAGATCGCCTGCCGTCACGGTATCCCCGCCGGTCTTTTCGGGCATGGCTTTCATGGCGGCCGCAAGCGTCGGCTGCTCGATCGCGTTCAGATAGGAATGGAGTGCCGGCGTGGGCGGATAGGCGCCGGCCGTCACGGCGGAGGCGGCGGTCAGCGCCAGCGCCGCCGCGAGCTCGAGCGTATATCTATGGATCGGATGCAAGGAATACCGGCGCATCGAGTTCCCTTCCTTTCGCCCCCCTTCGTGCAGAATAGCGGAGAGGCCGGCGGAATGAAGACTGGCGCGATGCGGCATGGCGGCGCGCGGCACACCCGCGCATGGCGGCAGGTCGCATCGAGGGGAAGGTCGAGGTGACCGGAGAGCTACTTGCCGGCATAGAAGTCGGAGATGATCTTCCAGGCGGCGTCGGCGGTGTCGGCGAAGGAGATGATGTCCTGGTCGCCGGGCGAGATCGTCCCCTGCTCGGCGAGGAAATCGAGATCGACGGCCCTGTCCCAGAAGGCCTTGCCGAAGAGGATCACCGGAACGCGCTCCATGCGGCCGGTCTGGATCAGGGTGAGCGTCTCGAAGAACTCGTCCATCGTGCCGAAGCCGCCGGGAAAGATGGCGACGGCCTTCGCACGCATGATGAAATGCATCTTGCGGATGGCGAAATAGTGGAAGTTGAAGCACAGTTCCGGCGTGACATAGGCGTTCGGCGCCTGCTCGTGCGGCAACACGATGTTGAGGCCGATCGACGGCGCGCCGACATCGGCGGCGCCGCGGTTGCCCGCCTCCATCACGCCCGGCCCGCCGCCAGTCACCACGACATATTCGCGGTAGCCGGAATTCGCCGATTCCTTCGAGCAGAGTTGGGCGAAGCGGCGCGCCTCGGCATAGTAGCGGCTGTTGGCTTCGAGGTTCTTCTTCTGCGTCTCGTTCTTGGCGGCCCAGGCTTCGGCGCCGGGCTCCGGCAGACGCGCCCCGCCGAACAGGATCACCGTCGACTGGATGCCGCGCTCGGCGAGCACCATCTCGGTCTTGAGGAGTTCCAACTGCAACCTGACCGGGCGCAGCTCCCGCCTGGTCAGGAAATCGTCGTCGGCAAAGGCCAGCCGATAGGTCGGCGAACGCGTCTGCGGCGTGTCGGGTACGCTGCGCGCGGCATGAAGGTCCTCGTCCGAATGGGCGAGCGGGGTCCATCCGGATCTTTCCATGGGATTCATGATACTACCCCGTACCCTTTTCCGTCCTGCCGACGCCGTCCCGTGACGCTGGCGCGATTGACCCTCACCAGACCATGAAATAGGGTCCCGCGACTTCAAATCAGCTTATTCGGCGCGCCTTAACAGCGCGTAATGGAGTGGACATGCCGACAGCCGACATCGCCTCGCTTGAACAGACCATCGACAAGGCGTTCGAGGAGCGCGACGGCGTTTCCGCCGCCACGCGCGGCGCGGTCCGCGATGCCGTGGAGACCGCGCTCTCGCTTCTCGACAGGGGCGAAGCGCGCGTCGCCGAAAAGCAGGCCGACGGAAAGTGGCATGTCAACCAATGGCTGAAGAAGGCCGTGCTCCTGTCCTTCCGCCTCAATCCGATGGAAGTGATCGGAAACGGCCCCGGCGGCGCGGTCTGGTGGGACAAGGTGCCGTCGAAGTTCGACCGCTGGAGCGCCAACGAATTCGAGAAGGCCGGTTTCCGCGCCGTACCCAATTGCATCGTGCGCCGCTCCGCCCATATCGCGAGGGGCGTGGTGCTCATGCCCTCCTTCGTCAATCTCGGCGCCTATGTCGACGAGGGCACCATGGTCGATACATGGGCCACGGTCGGCTCGTGCGCCCAGATCGGCAAGAACGTGCATCTTTCGGGCGGCGTCGGCATCGGCGGCGTGCTGGAGCCGATGCAGGCGGGCCCGACCATCATCGAGGACAATTGCTTCATCGGCGCGCGATCCGAAGTGGTCGAGGGATGCATCGTGCGCGAGGGCTCGGTGCTTGGCATGGGCGTGTTCATCGGCAAGTCGACCAAGATCGTCGACCGCGCCACGGGCGAGGTCTTCTACGGCGAGGTACCGCCCTATTCGGTGGTCGTCGCCGGCACCATGCCGGGCAAGAACGTGCCCGGCGAGAATTGGGGTCCCTCGCTCTATTGCGCGGTGATCGTCAAGCGAGTCGACGAGAAGACCCGTTCAAAGACCTCGATCAACGAGTTGCTGCGTGATTGAGAGCAAGCGCGCTCAATTCCAGCACTTGCGTCGGGAGAGTCCTTCGAGGCTCGCCCTTCGGGCTTCGCACCTCGGAATGAGGGAAGCCAGTGCCAACAGACCTCGTCCCACGAAGCAAGCCTCGAAGGACGCATTACGGCAACCGTACAGGAACTGTCCCGTTGAATAGGCAGCAGCTTCTCTGGCTCTTCTTCGGCGTATCGGGGCGGCTCTCGCGCGCGCCCTATTTCCTGGCCGGGCTGCTCGCGCAGCTCGTGCCGGCCTTCTTTCTCTACCGCTTCACGCTGGTGCCGGAGGCCAGCGGCGCAAGCGAGGTGCTGGCGACGATCTTCTGGGTGGCGCTTCTGCTGTCGATCTGGTCGAGCATCACGCTCGGCGTCAAGCGCCTGCACGATTTCGGCCAGCCCGGCATCATCGCGGCTTCGCTGCTGGTGCCCGTCGTCTCCTACCTCGTTTTCCTGTTTCTCTGCTTTTATCCGGGCGATACCGGGCCGAACCGCTTCGGCGCCTACGTCAACTCGCCGCGATAGAAGCCTTCAGGCGAAAAAGCGCTCGATCGCCTCGAAGAGCACCGACCAGGCCGGTTCCTGCGGCAGGATGACGTGGTTGGCGCTTTCCAGGAGCACGAATTCGGCGCCCGGGATGCGGGCGGCGAGCATTCGGCCCTGCTCCAGCGGCTGAACGCCGTCGTCGCTGGCATGGAGAATCAGGGTCGGCGCCGCCACCTTCTCCACCAGGTCGCTGACATCGAACCGATCGACGGCGGCCCTCAGCGCCGCGGCATTCTCCGGCGATGTCGTCAGGCGCTGGAGTTCCACCAGCGACTCGACCTGCTCTTCGCTGCCTTCGGGAATGAACAACGTGGCGAAGGCCTTGATGAAGGGGCTGCCGCGCCGGCCCCAACCGTGCCGTATAAGGGTGATGATGGCCTCGCCCGCCTCGCGCTCGCTCGCCGGGCCGCGCACGAGACGGCCTTTCTCGAAACCTCCCTGCAGGACCATGCGGCTGATCTTTTCGGGATGGCGCGCGGCATAGGCTATGGCGATCGGGACGCCCTGCGAGGCGCCGTATATTGCGAAGCGGTCGAGGCCGGCCGCGCCGACGACGGCTTCCATGTCCTCTATGAAACGGTCGAGCGAGAAATCGGCCACGCTCCAGTCCGAAAGGCCGTTGCCCCGCTGGTCGTATCGGACGACTTGGAAGCGACGGTCAAGCCTGTCCAGGAATGGCCGCCAGATCGGGCTGCGCCAGTCGTTTTCCAAATGGGTCAGCCAATGGCCCACCCTGACCAACGGCTCGCCGCTCCCGCTCACCCCGTAGGCGATGCGCGTGCCGTCGGCCGAGCAGCAGAAGGCGACGCGCTGGCGGTCGGCGGAGGGCGGCAAAGGCGGCGGCGCGCCGGCGTCCGCCACCTCGACCGCGCCGACGAAGCGGAAGCCATGGCGCGGCAAGGTCCTGATCCATTGCTGGCGGGCGCCATCGTCACCGATGGCCGAGCGCGCGGCGCTGATACGGGCGCTGATGGCGGAATCCGAAACGATACGGCCTCCCCATACCGCTTCGAGCAGCTCGTCCTGGGAGACGACGCGCTCGCGATGCTCGATGAGATGCCGGAGAAGGTCGAAGACCTGCGGCTCGACCGCGCATGGCTGTCCGCCCGCGACCAGTTCGCGGGTCTCCGAAACAAGTTCGTAATCGCCGAAACGGTAGCGCATGACCCTTCCTAGCGTCGCGCCTCGCTTGTGGAAACACGGTTTCGCTCCGGTCGGGCAAAGACAGGAAAAAGACAAGGCAAGGGCAAGCCGGTCTTCAAGCGGCGCGACCCTGCCGGCCCTATCCTCGCTCCATCACCTGGAGGAGCGGAACATGGCATTGACCGACCTGGAACCGATCCGCCGCCGGCCCGACGGCTCGATCGATACCGGACATTACGTGCTCGTTGCCCATGAGGAGCGCCGGCGCCAGAGCCGCGCCTTCGCCGAGGCGGTCGACCCCATCCTTCGACCATGTTCGGCAAATGGGCACACGCCCGGGCGCAATGGCTACGCCATGCGCTTGCGACCGCCTTGCGTCGAGGCGGAACGTCGCCCGACCGTCCGCCAGCCTAATTTTCCGCCAGCCGTCTCAGATCCCCGACGGCGCCCGGCGCGGCGGCAATGACCGTGGCGCCCTTCGTCAGCCCGCCCGCCGCCACGGGGAAGGGGCGATGCCAGCCGCCGGCCTCCGCGACGAGGCAATAGCCGGCCATGCAGTCCCAGGCATGCATGTAGGGCTCGTAGTAGCCGGCCAGCCTGCCGGCCGCGACATAGGCCAGGCTCAGCGCGCCCGAACCGTTGCGCATGAAATTGCCGCCCTCCTCGAGAAGCCGGCGGATGAAGCCGGCGACGACTTCCGGCGAAGCATGATGGTTGGCGCCGAAGCCGAGGGTCCGGTTCTTGAGGGTCAGCGAATTGTCGAGGACAAGCGGGCGACCGTCGAGCGTCGCGCCGAGCCCTCGCGCGGCGGCGTAAAGCTCGTCGACCACGGGCGCGTATATCGCCCCGACGACGATCCCTTCGCCCTTGAGCACTGCGATCGACACGCACCAGGAAGGCATGCCCGCGACGAAGGGAATGGTGCCGTCGATCGGGTCGACCACCCAGGTGTATTCGCCGCCGGCGGCGAGCCCGTATTCCTCGCCAAGCATCCCATCGCCGGGAAAGGCGGCAGCGACGCGGGAACGGATGAGTTCCTCCACCTCGCGATCGGCGGCCGAGACGACGTCGTGGAGCGTCGCCTTGCTCTCGATGACCAGCCTGTCGCGCGCCTTGAAATGCTCGAACGCCAGCGCGCCGGCGGTGCGCGCGATCTCCTTGGCAAGGTCGAACCGAGACTGGATGTCGACGGAAACGTGCACCGTCATCGCGCCCTGCCGCCCCCGTTTCCTGTTGCCGGAATGATTTTGCAATCGTGTGCAACGGTGTAGCCGCCGGAGCCGGAAAGTCAAGCGCGGTGGCTCTTGCACTATCGGCGGAAGAATTTTGACGGCGCGACGCGCCGTCAGGTTATTTTTTCGGCAGCGCGTAGGCGATGATCGCATCGCCCGCCTTGGTGCCGGTCGATCCGTGCCCTCCGGCGACGACCAGTACATATTGCCGTCCGTCCGAGCCCTGATAGCTCATCGGCGTGGCCTGGCCGCCCGCCGGCAGGCGGTGCTGCCACAGCTTGCGACCGGTCGTGACATCGTAGGCGCGAACATAATAGTCGAGCGAGCCCGAGTAGAAGGCGACGCCGCCGGCCGTCATCATCGGGCCGCCGATGCCCGGCACACCCATCCTGAACGGCAGCGGCAGCGGCGAGAGATCGCGCACGGTCCCGTTCTTATGCTGATAGACCGTCTGCCCGGTCCTCAGATCGACGCCGGCGACATAGCCCCAGGGCGGCGCCTGACAGGGCAGAGCGATGGGCGACATGAAGGGTTTCAGCCTGACCGCGTAGGGCGCGCCGTAATTCTCGTTGAGGCCGGGCTTGCCCTTCGACACATAATTCTTCGTAGCGTTCTCGCGCGGGACGAGCGTCGAGGTGAAGGCGAGATAGACGGGCGTCGTGAACACGACCTGCCGCATGGGATCGACCGCCACGCCGCCCCAATTGAAGGTGCCGAAATTGCCCGGATAGATGATCGAGCCCTTCTCCGAAGGCGGCGTGTAGCGGCCCTCGTAGTTGAGAGAGCGAAACTCGATGCGGCACGCCAGCTGGTCGAACATGGTGATGCCCCACATGTCGCTCTCGGTCAGGCGCGCCGGGTTGAAGGATATGGTCGATATGGGCTGCGTCGGCGCCGTCTTGTCCCCTTTCGCGGCGTCATCCGGAGCCGGCTTCTCGGTAACCGGCAGCAGCGGCTTCCCGGTACGGCGATCGAGCAGGTAGATGTCGCCCTGCTTGGTCGGCTGCAGGAGTGCCGGCACGATGCCGTCCGGCCCGTGCCAGTCGAGCAGTTCCGGCTGGGCCGGCATATCCATGTCCCAGAGATCGTGATGCACGGCCTGGAAGACCCAGCGCACCTGTCCGGTGAGGATGTCGAGCGCGACGATCGAGGAGGAATATTTCTCCGTGTTCGCGCTGCGATTGCCGCCGAACTGGTCGGGCGGCGCATTGCCCATCGGCACATAGACGAGGCCGAGGTCGGAATCGGCGCTCAGGATCGACCAGCTGTTCGGCGAGTTGTGCGTATAGGTCTTGCCCGGCGCGATCGGCTGCGTCTCGTCGGGATTGCCGCTGTCCCAGTTCCAGACAAGCCTCCCGGTCGATTCGTCATAGGCGCGGATGACGCCGGAAGGCTCCTGCGTCGAAACATTGTCGTTGACGGCACCCCCGACGATGATCAGGCCGCGCGCCACGATCACCGGCGAGGTCGAATAGTAGAAGCCGGGGGTCAGGTCCGGCATGTCGGCCTTGAGGTCGATGACGCCCTTGTCGGCGAAGTTTTCGCAGACCTTGCCGGTTTCCGCATCAAGCGCGATCAGCCTGGCATCCGACGTCGGCAGCAGGATGCGCGTCCGGCATGCCTGGTCGCCGGCGGCGGATGCCGGTTCGTCATAGGTGACGCCGCGACAGGTCTGGTGCTGGCGATTCATGTTCTTGCCGATCCCGGGATCGTAGCGCCAGCGCTCCTTGCCAGTGTCCGCGTCGAGCGCGATGGCGATATCGTGCGGCGTGCAGAGGTAGAGGGTCTTGCCCACCTTGAGCGGCGTCACCTCATAGGTAGTCTCCTCAGGATCGCCTTTGCCGCGCTCATCGCCCGTATCATAGGTCCAGGCGACATTGAGCCCGGCGACATTTTCCGGAGTGATCTGGGTGAGCGGCGAATAGCGAAGCCCGGCATTGGTGCGGCCGTAGACAGGCCAGTCGCCGTCGGGAACGGTCGAGTTGGCCTTGGCAACGTCCGCCGAGGCGGTGGGCAGCGCGCCCGAAAGATCGTTGGCCGGAGTTGTCATGGCATAGACCGCCACCACGATGCCGGCGAGGACCGCCGCCGTCAGGGGCAAGCCGTTCCAGCTGAGGGCGGAAGCGTGACGCGGGCGCTCGGGGTTGCGCAATTCGCGCGTCACCCAAGGCATCAGGAGCCAGATGCCGATCAGGATGATGATGTCGCCGCGCGGGGCAAGGCGCCACCAGTCGAAGCCCGCTTCGTAGATCGCCCACAGCAGCGAGCCGAAGGTGACCAGCGCGTAAAGCCACAGCGCGCGGGGCGAATGCCGCCACAGAAGAAATGCCGTGAGAAGAAAGCCGACGCCGACGACCAGATAGTACCACGAGCCGCCCAGCACGACGAGCCAGATGCCGCCGGCCAGAAGTGCGAAGCCCAGCAGCGCGACGACGATGGCGGAAAAACGAGCCACCCTGCCCTCCGAAATAACTACGTATCTCAATTCGAACGAGAACGCCGGAGATGGAAAATCGTTCCATGCCGGATGACGATTCACCATGCACCGCAGGCCGTCTCCTGGAGCAGCAATTCAATCGTGACAGGCCCCGGCGATTCGACTATCCATCGCCGCCATGAACGGCCTCACCGATCCCACCCGCAACCTGGCCGAACTGATCCGCTGCCCTTCCGTGACGCCGGCCGAAGCCGGCGCGCTGGCGGCGCTCGCCGGCATGCTGGGGCCGCTCGGCTTCTCGATCGAACAGCCGGTCTTCTCCGAGGCCGGAACGCCGGACATCGAGAACCTCTACGCACGCCTTTCCGGCAACGGAAAGCATCTCATGTTCGCCGGGCATACGGACGTCGTGCCGCCCGGCGAGGAGACCGCATGGACGCATCCGCCATTCGGAGGGGAGATCGATGGCGGTTTCCTCTACGGACGCGGCGCCGTCGATATGAAGGGCGGCATCGCCTGCTTCGTGGCCGCGGTGGCACGGCATATCGCCGAGCACGGCCGGCCGAAGGGCTCGATTTCGCTTCTCATCACCGGCGACGAGGAAGGCCCGGCGATCAACGGCACCGCCAAGCTGCTCGACTGGGCTGAAGCAAAGGGCGAGAAGTGGGACGCGGCGATCGTGGGGGAACCCACCAATCCCGATTCGCTTGGCGACATGATCAAGATCGGGCGGCGCGGTTCGCTCTCCGGGACTATCACGGTGCATGGCCGGCAGGGCCATGTCGCCTATCCGCATCTGGCCGACAATCCGGTGCCCGGCCTGGTCGTGCTGGTCGAGGCGCTGATGCATCCCGGCTTCGACGAAGGGACAAAGGATTTCCAGCCGAGCAATCTCGAAGTCACGACGATCGATGTCGGCAATCCGGCGACGAACGTCATCCCGGCCAAGGCCACCGCGACGTTCAATATCCGCTTCAACGATCTCTGGGACGCGGAGCGACTGCAGGCGGAGATCCACAACCGGCTCGACCACGCCGCACGGCGTAAGAAGCTGAGGCCGGGCAAGGGCCGGATCGACTTCCAACTTTCATGGCGCGACCGGCCGAGCCCGGTCTTCCTCACACGCGACCAGGGCCTGATCGACGCTTTCGCCGGCGCCGTCGCGACCGTGACCGGCCGCCGGCCCAAGCTTTCCACTTCGGGCGGCACGTCCGACGCGCGCTTCATCAAGGACTATTGCCCCGTCATCGAATTCGGCCTCGTCGGGCAGACCATGCATATGGTCGACGAGAGGGTGGCGCTTTCCGACCTGGAAACGCTGACCCAGATCTATCAGCAATTCCTGCGTGACTGGTTGCCCTGAGCAATGCCATCCGCCGAAGAAATACATCAGTACCTCCACGGTGCATGGCGCATGATGCTCGGCAAGGTCGACGGGCTGCGCGAACTCGACCTTTCGGTCGACGGCTTCTGGAACTCGTTCTTCGCCGTCGTGGTAGCGCTGCCGGCGCTGATCGTGAACTGGGTGACGATCGCCGACAGCTACGGCGACGTGGCGGCGGATTTCGAGGATCGCTTCGCCATCTTCATCCGCCTCGCCGTCATCGACCTCGTCGCGTGGCTGCTGCCGCTCGCCGGCCTCGCCCTCGTCGCGCGACGGTTCCGCTTCGCCGACCGCTACGTGCACTATGTCGTCGCCAGTAACTGGACGACGGCCATCGTCGCCTGGCTCATGCTGCCGCCCGCCATTTTGCTGCTTTTCCTGCCCGATCAGACGGACATGGCGTGGTTCTTGTCGCTCGCCATCTTCATCGCTTCACAGATTTTCGTGTGGCGAATGACCAACGTGGCGATCGGCAGGGGCGCCGCGACCGCCAGCGCCGTCTATGCGGGCATGTTCGCCGCATCCATCGTCATTCTCATCGCGCTGCAGTGGCTGCTCGGCCTGGGCTGAGCACAAAACGCGCGACAGCCATGGCGGGCGATGCCGGCCATGGCTGAAGGGTTTCCTTGCAGGCGCGGCTCTAGCGGCCGCGGCGGACGCGGGCCTTGCGCGCTGCGTAGCGGGCGTCGCGGGCGGCCTTGCGCTCGGCTTCGTCGACGAGCTGGCGCGCCAGGCGCTCACGATCCTCGGCCTCGCGGGCCTCGGCTTCGGCCTTGAGGCGGGCTTCCTCGGCGAGGCGGACCTCCCGCTCGGCGGCCTCGCGCACGGCGCGTTCGGCGGCCTCGCGGGCGAGCCGTTCCTGGCGTTCCTCTTCCTTCTGGCGTTCGCGCTCCTCGCGCGCCTTCAGGACGGCCTCGCGTTCAGCCTTCCTGGCGACCACGGCCGGATCGTCCGGTCCGGGCCTTGCCTTGAATTTTTCGAGAAGTGCCTTCTTTGCCTCGGCCTGGGTCTTCAGTCGTTCCGTAAATTCCTTTTCCCTAAACAATTCCGAATAGCTCCGTTCCGTTCCAATGCGGCTAGATGCGTCCCGCCAATGCCAAGTTCAAGTGAAAAATTGCGCTGGCTGGTATCGAATTCCTGCAGGCGTTACACAAGAGCAACGTGAGGCACTAAGCGAGGGACCATCCAATGGACGCGACGACGGCGCAGCGCATCTATCTCGTCAGGTATCCAGACGGCATGCCCACGGATGCCGACCTCAAGCTCGAATCGATGCCGATGCCTCGGCCCGGCGCGGACGAGATGCTCCTTCGCACCATCTATCTTTCCCTCGACCCCTACATGCGCGGGCGCATGAGCCCGGCGAAGTCCTACGCGAAGGGCATCAAGCCCGGCGATACGATGGTCGGCGCCACGGTCTCGGAGGTGATGGAAAGCAACCTCGACGGATTCGCGCCGGGCGACATCGTCCTTTCCTACGACGGCTGGCAGACGCATGCCGTCTCCAACGGCAAGGGCGTCGTCAAGCTCGACCCGAAGGCCGCGCCGATCACCACCGCGCTCGGCGTGCTCGGCATGCCGGGCTTCACGGCCTATGCCGGGCTGCTCGAGCACGGCCGTCCCAGAGAGGGCGAGACCGTCGTCGTATCGGCCGCCTCCGGCGCCGTCGGCCAGATCGTCGGGCAGATCGCCAGGATCAAGGGATGCCGCGCCATCGGCATCGCCGGCGCCGACGACAAGTGCCGGATGATCCTCGACGAATTCGGCTTCGACGCCGCCGTCAATTACAAGGACGCGGATTTCCGCGACCGGCTGGCGGAGGCGTGCCCGAAGGGCGTGGACATCTATTTCGAGAATGTCGGCGGCGACGTCTTCCGCGCCGTGCTGCCGCTCCTCAACGATTTCGCCCGCATTCCCGTCTGCGGACGGATCGCGCACTACAACGACACCACGCTGCCGGAAGGCCCCGACAGGCTGCCGCAATTCATGGGGATGGTGCTGACCAAACGGCTTTCGGTGCGCGGCTTCATCCAGTTCGACCATCTCGACCTGTTGCCGGATTTCCGCCGCGACATGGCGGCGTGGATCCGCGACGGCAAGGTGCGCTACCGCGAGGACATCGTCGACGGCTTCGAGAACACGGTCGAAGCCTTCCGCGGCCTGCTCACCGGGCGCAACCGGGGCAAGCTCATCGTCAAGGTCGGCGACGACCCGACTCGTTGATCTGTCATGGTCCGGCAATCGCCGGATTTCAGGAGCCTTCGACAGCATGTCCGACCTCCGGCTTGCCGGCACTATTGCGATCCTGGAGCCGCTCGAAACGAAGCACCGGGAAGCACTGTTGTCGGCGGCGGCCGACGGAAAGCTATGGGACCTCGCGGTCACCGTCGTGCCGGGTCCCGCAAGCATCGACAACTATATCGGGCGGGCTATTGCGGGCCGTGCGGACGGTACCGTGATCCCTTTCGTCATCATCGAACGGAAGAGCGGCCGCGTGGTGGGTAGCACCAGGTTCTGGAAGATCGACAGATCCAACCGCAAGCTCGAGATCGGCCACACCTGGCTGTCGCTTTCCGCACAGCGCACCGGAATCAATACCGAAGTCAAATATCTGATGCTCAGCCATGCCTTTGAGACGCTCGATTGCGTCCGCGTCCAGTTCACCACGGACGAACTCAACACCCGCTCGCGGGCGGCGATCCTGCGCCTCGGCGCAAAGGAGGAGGGCATTATACGCCATGAGCGGATCATGCCGGACGGGCGCAAGCGCAATTCGATCCGCTTCAGCATCATCGACACCGAATGGCCCGCTGTGAAGGACGGCCTTCAACGACTGCTCGCCCGTGGGGCCGTCGATTCCGGCGGTGCGACAAAACTGCATAGCTGATTTGCCCGGGCGGCTCTTGGCGAATCTTCGGGGCGTGTCTATCTACGCGCCGTTGGCCGCCATTCCTCCTCCCAGGCGGCCAGCCAAGAATGCGGCGCACCTCCTCCCGCGCCGCGTTTCAGATCGGGCTCGCCGGACCTCCTCCCCCGGCGGGCCCTTTTTGTTTTTGGGCGGATGCTATTCCTTCACCGCTCCCGTCATCGACGACACGTAGTAGTCCACGAAGAACGAGTAGAGGATTACGACCGGCAGCGACCCGAAGAGCGCGCCGGCCATGAGCGCTCCCCATTCGTAGATATCCGAGCGCACGAGCTCGGTCAGCACGCCGACCGGCACGGTCTTGTTCTCGGAAGACTGGATGAAGGTCAGCGCGTAGATGAACTCGTTCCACGACAGCGTGAAGGCGAAGATGCCGGCCGAGATCAGCCCTGGCACCGAGAGCGGCAGGATGATCCTGGCCAGGATCTGCCAGCGGCTCGCCCCGTCGATCAGGGCACATTCCTCCAGTTCGTAGGGTATGGAGCGGAAATAGCCCATCAGGAGCCAGGTACAGAACGGCACCAGGAACGTCGGGTAGGTAAGGATCAGCGCCCATTTGGAATCGTAGAGGCCGAGCTTGAAAACCATCAGGGCGAGCGGGATGAACAAGATCGAGGGCGGCACGAGATAGGCGAGGAAAATCGCCAGGCCCACATAGCGCGAACCGGAAAAGCGCAGGCGCTCGATGGCATAGGCGGCCAGAACCGATACGACGATCGAGATCACCGTTGCCGCCACGGCGATGTACATCGTGTTCCACAGCCATGAGGGATAGGAAGTCTCGAACAGAAGATAGCGGACGTGCTGCAGTGTCGGCTTCACGACCCAAAGGGGGCTGAAGTGCTTGTAGTCGGTGAGTTCGTCGTTCGGCTTGATGGCCGTTATGGTCATCCAGTAGAACGGGAACAGGAGCACGAACACGAACACGGCCAGCGGCAGATAGACCACGACGAGCCGGCGCGGCAGGCTGGTCAGGTAGCCCATCCCGCCCTCGTCGGCTCGAAGGGACGTCGAAGCGGCGTTCGCCATCAGTCGCGCCCTCCCTGCTGCCAGCGGCGGCGCTGCATTCCGAAATAGCTGAACAGGATCGCGGCGAGCAGGAACGGGATCATCGCCACCGCGATCGCCGCGCCTTCGCCCAGATGACCGCCGGGGATGGCGCGCTGGAAGGACAGCGTCGCCATCAGGTGCGTGGCGTTCACGGGGCCGCCCCGCGTCAGCACGTAGATGAGCTGGAAATCCGTAAAGGTGAAAAGCACCGAAAACGTCATGACCACCGCGATGATCGGGGTAAGCATCGGAAGCGTCACGTGCCGGAAGCGCTGCCATCCGTTGGCGCCGTCGAGCGTCGCCGCCTCGTAGAGCGAGGGCGAGATGGTCTGCAGTCCGGCGAGAAGCGTGATGGCCACGAAAGGGATGCCGCGCCAGATGTTGGCGGCGATGACGGAGGCGCGCGCCAGGGTCGGGTCGCCGAGGAAGTTGATGGGGCGGTCTATGATGCCGAGCCTGATCAGCGACCACGAAACGATCGAGAACTGGGCATCGTAGATCCACCAGAAAGCGATGGCCGAAAGTACTGTCGGCACCACCCAGGGCAACAGGACGATGGCGCGGAAGAAGGCCTTGAAGGGCAGCCGCTCGTTGAGAATCAGCGCCAGCCAAAGGCCAAGCGCGAATTTCACGACCGATGCGACGACGGTGTAGAGAATGGTGTTGAAGACGGCGAGCCAGAAGACGCTGTCCGTCCAAAGGTCCTCATAGTTTTCCAGCCCGATGAAGATGCCGGGCCGGCCGATCTGGGTATCGGTGAAGCCCAGCCAGATGCCGAGCCCGAGCGGATAGGTGAGGAAAACGAGCAGGATGACCGCCGCCGGGAAGAGGAAGACCATCCCGAGCAGGAGCCGACTTTCCCGAAGCCGCGCGAGAATGCCGCGCGAATCGATTGGGGCGGCCGGCAACGTCATCGGTGCGGCTTCGTTCATCCGATCCTTCCCGCTATCGGCGCCAACCGGCGCAGGCAGATCCTCAACTGCAGAAGACCGGCGGCCGCCTCGATGGGGCCGCCGGCATCGTTCCGATGTCCTGCCAAAGACCTCGGCTCAGGTCCGCCTCACGTCTTGTAGTACCGCTTAGCGCGCTCCTCGGCGCGCGCGGCCGCATCCTTGGGGGAGCGCTGGCCCGTCACGGCCTCGGCAAACATGTCGACAAGGACGTAGTCGGCCATCACGGCGGCCGAAGCTGGCCCGAGCGGACCCGCGTAGCCGTTGGTTCGCAACGTCTCCGATGCCTTGGCGTAAGGCGCATTGACCGGATCCGAGGTCCAGACCGGGTTGTCGGCGTACGCCTTCAGCGTCTGGCAGCAATAAGCGCTCGACGCCGTGATCCAGTCGTCCATCCGCGGCTTCTCGAACATATACTGAAGATAAGCTTTCGCCGCGTTCGGATATTTCGAATATTTGAAGATGACGGCGCTGGTGACCTGGTGCAGTTCCACGTCCTTGCCGCTCTTGCCGACCGGCAGGTTGGTGGTGCCGATGTCCTTGGCGATTTCCGCCAGCTTGGGATCGTTCTTCGCCGCGTAGTAGGCCGAAACGCCGTTGGCAATGACCGATACCTGTCCGGCCAGGAAGGCACGATTGTTGTTGACGTCGAGCCAGCTTTCAGTCCCGGGAATGAAGGTCTTGTAGAGTTCGGTGGCGTACTTGATCGCCTCGATCGTCTCGGGGCTGTTGATGGTGACGTTGCTCTTCTCGTCGACCATCTTGCCGTCATGGCTCCACAGGAGCCAATGCGCATAGTTGTTGCCGTCGCCGACGCCGTGACCGTGGGTGAAGCCGGCAGGCATCAGGCCCTTCGACTTGAGCGCCTGGCAGAGCTTCAGGAAGCTGTCCGTATCCTTGGGGAATTCGCTGAATCCGGCCTTTTCGACAATGCTCTTGCGGTAGACGATGGCGTTGCCGATCGTGGCGATGGGAAGGCCGACGAACTTGCCGTCATTGGTGGCATAGGATTTCGGGCCGTCATACCAGCCGCCATACTTGCCGCCGAGATAGTCGGCAAGATCGGTCAGGTCGACCAGCTTGTCGGGATATTGCTGCGGATCATCGAACCAGACCCACATGATATCCGGGCCGGACCCGACATTGGCCGCGACGGCGGCCTTCGGGCGGATGTCCTCCCAGCTTTCCTTGTCGATACGAACCTCGATGCCGGTATCCTGGGTGAATTTCTTGGTGTTGGCGATCCAGGCGGCCTCTTCGGACGGCACGAAGGGCGACCAGCGCGTAACGCGCAGCGATGCACCTTCCTCCGGCTTGTACTTCAGCGCTGGAGTGGCCTCGGCGGCCACCTTGCCCGCCCCGATCAGCGGCAATCCGGCCGCGCCGACCGCAAGGCCGGCGCCCGTACGCAACAGGTCGCGTCGTGAAATCATTTCATCTTCCTCCGCTCTTCATTCGCCTGTCCGAAGGCTGCTTATCATCCTGCACGAGGCCGCCGAGCCGTTTGCCGGTCTCGGCGTCGAACAGGTGGACCTGATCCCGCTCGGGCGCGAGCCGGATGGTCGCGCCGGGCTCGAAACGGTGGCGTTCGCGGAAGATGGCGGTGATCTGCTCGTCGCCGATCTTCGCGAATACCTGGATCTCGGAGCCGGTCGGCTCGACGACGGTGACCTCGGCGGGCACACCGTCGTCCGAAAGGTCGATATGCTCGGGCCGGATGCCATAGACAGCCGCGCGCCCGGCCGCGCCTTCCGGCACGGAAGCGAGAGGCAGCACCGCGCCGCCTTCAGCACGGAACGTCGCCGAGCCGTCGTCGGCGACGCGGCCCTTGAGGAAATTCATGGAGGGCGAGCCGATGAAACCGGCGACGAAGATGTTGTCCGGCTGGTCGTAGAGATCCAGCGGCGAGCCCATCTGCTCGACGATGCCGTCATGCATCACGACGATCTTGTCGGCCATGGTCATCGCCTCGACCTGGTCGTGGGTGACATAGACGGTGGTCGTCTTCAGCCGCTGGTGAAGTTCCTTGATCTCGGTGCGCATGGCCACGCGCAGCTTGGCGTCGAGGTTGGAAAGCGGCTCGTCGAATAGGAATACCTGCGGGTTGCGCACGATGGCGCGGCCCATGGCGACGCGCTGGCGCTGGCCGCCGGAAAGCTGGCGCGGATAACGCTCGAGCAACGGCAGAAGGCCGAGGATCTCCGCTGCGCGCCGGACGCTCGCCTCGATCTCCGATTTCGGCGCGCCGCGCAGCCTCAGCGAAAAGGCCATGTTCTGCGAGACGGTCATGTGCGGGTAGAGCGCGTAGTTCTGGAACACCATGGCGATGTCCCGTTCCTTCGGGGGCAGATTGTTCACCACGCGCTCGCCGATGGCGATATGGCCGCCGGTGATCTGCTCCAGCCCCGCGATCATGCGCAAAAGGGTCGATTTACCGCAGCCCGACGGGCCGACGAGCACGACGAACTCGCCGTCCGCTATGTCTATCGAAACGCCGTGGATGACCTCGGTCGCCCCGTAGGCCTTGCGAACGTCACGAATGGACACGTTTGCCATGCAAACAGCCTCCTCCCAGCTCTCGTGTTGGGCGAAGGCAGATGCCGGCGCGACCGGCCCCCTCGATGCGTACGCCCGTTTTGCGACGCGATGATTGCATGCCTCGCCGCATATGCCAAGACGGTAGCGCTGTCATCGTCCACTGGCTGGGCTCGTAGTCCGGCCCCATGTTCAGGGCACCGCCTTCACGAGTTCGGCATCGGGGAAGCAGGTCTGCTCGCGGCCGTTCTTCGCCTGCCATTCGCCGATCGAACGGCGCGTCTTAAAACCGGGAAAGCCGTCGGCGCCGCCGACATCGTAGCCCTTCTTCTCCAATGCGCGTTGCAGCGCCGCCACGTCGGAGCGGTAGAGGCCGCCGACCTTGCCCCAGGCGGCCGAGAAGTCCTTCGCGCCGCCCTCCATCCGGTCGGCCGCGTGACCGACGAAGAGCGCATAGAGATCGCTGTTGTTGTACTGTTTCAGGACGTAGAAATTCGGCGTGACGATGAAGGCGGGACCGAAGCGGCCCGCCGGCATCAGTAGGAAGGCTTTCCTTTTCCGCTCCGACGCGGGAAAATCCTTGCCATCCACCCGCTTGACGCCCCTCTTGAGCCAGTCGTCGAGAGTATAGGGCCGATCCGGTCCTTCGAGCGAGCAGGGTACCGATGCCGGCACCTTGGCTTCCCAGCCCCAGCCGCGGCCCCTCTCCCAGTGATATTGCTCCAGGTAATGCGCGATCGAGGCGAGCGTATCGGGCACCGAATTCCAGATGTCGCGCTTGCCGTCGCCGTCGAAATCGACGGCGTGCTCCAGATAGGACGAGGGCAGGAATTGCGGCTGCCCAAGCGCGCCCGCCCAGGAACTCTTCATCGTTCCGACGTCGATATAGCCCTTCTGGACGATCTCCAGCGCGGCCAGCAATTCCTTGCGGAAGAGGTCCTTGCGCAACGCCATGAACGCCTTGGTGCCGAGCACCTCGAAGGCGTCGTAGGGAATCTTGACGGAGCCGAATTGCGTCTCGCGCCCCCAGATGGCGAGCACGATCGGCCCAGGGACACCGTAGCGTTTCTCGACGGCTGCGAGGACCGGGCCATAGCGATCGAGCCTCGCACGGCCGCCGGAGACGACCGGTCCGATCGCACCTTCCGCGAAATAGGCGCCGGGCGAGCCGAATTCCGCCTGATGCTGGACTTGCGGCACCTGCGGCTTCTCGCCGGGCGGAACGAGGTCCGGCAGTTTCCAGTTGAGCGAGACGCCCTTGAAGGCCGCCTTAAAGGTCGCTTCGGAAATGCCGAGTTTCCTCGCGTCCGGCCATAGATCGTCGGCCAGCCAGGCCTGGAACTGCTTTTCGATGGCGGCATGGTCGGCGGCACGGGCGCTGGTGGAAATCGAGATGAGGAGAAGGGTAGCGATCAGTGAAAAAGCGAAGTGGAGGCCAATCAGGAAACCATGCCGCCGCTTCGCACCGCCCTCTGTCCTGCCGGACATCTCCCCCTCAAGGGGGGAGATCGGCCGGCATCGCGGCCTCCGCCAAATCTCCAAGATTGCAAAAGGAGTGCAGGCAGTGAGGCCGGTTTGATCTCCCCCCTTGAGGGGGAGATGTCCGGCAGGACAGAGGGGGGTGTCATAGGGCGGAGTTCTGACCGAAAATGTTCCCTTCCCTTCCCACATCAAAACGCCGTCCGCGACTTCAGCGCCGCCGAGAGCGTTCCCTCGTCGAGATAGTCGAGTTCGCCGCCGACAGGCACGCCATGCGCCAGCCGCGTCACCTTCACTCCCAACCCGGAAAGCTGGTCGGTGATGTAATGCGCGGTGGTCTGGCCCTCGACGGTGGCGTTGACGGCCAGGATGACCTCATTGACGCCACCGGCCGCGACGCGGCTCACCAGCGATTTCAAATTGATGTCGTCCGGGCCGACCCCGTCGAGCGGCGAGAGCGTGCCGCCCAGCACATGAAAGCGCGCATTCATTGCGCCGGCCCGCTCGAGCGCCCACAGGTCGGCGACATCCTCCACGACAATCAGCGTGGTGCCGTCACGGCGCGGATCGGTGCAGACGCTGCAGGGATCGGCGGTATCGACATTGCCGCAGACCGAGCAGACGCGGACCTTGTCCACGGCCTCGGCCATGGCTGAGGCGAGCGGTCCCAGCAATTGTTCCTTCTTCTTGATCAGATGCAGCGCCGCGCGCCGAGCCGAGCGCGGCCCCAGCCCCGGCACCTTGGCGAGGAGCTGGATCAGGCGTTCGATCTCGGGGCCGGAGATGGATTTGGGCATGAGCGTATCGAGCCGTTGATATGGCGGGCTTCGGCAGTTGGCAATCGGCAGATCGGCAGTCGGAGAAGAGATCGATTTGCATTTCCCGGCTTCTTACTGCCCATTGCCGACCGCCGACTGCCGCTCCAATCAAAACGGCAATTTCATGCCCGGCGGGATCGGCAGGCCGGCCGTCATCTCGCGGGTCTTCTCCTGCAGCACGGCTTCGACCTTGGCCTTGGCGTCGTTATGGGCGGCGAGGATCAAATCCTCCAGGATCTCGACCTCGTCCTCCTTGAAGAGCGAGGGATCGATCTTCAGCGCCTTCATCTCCATCTTGCCCGACAACGTGACGGAGACCATGCCGCCGCCGGCCTGGCCGATCGCCTCGATCGAGGCGACCTCCTGCTGCATGGCTTCGAACTTGGCCTGCATTTCCTTGGCCTTGCCCATCAGGCCCATCAGATCCTTCATGGCCATCTCCGTTCTTCAATCTTCTTCATTGTCTTCGATGTCGTCGGATGCCGGCCCGGTGGGCAGTTCCCCGGCCGCCTCGGGCTCCGTCACCTCCGGCAGCTTGACATCGACGATCCGGGCGCCCGGGAACCGGGCGAGGATCGCCGCGACATTCGGGTCGGCGCGCGCGTCCATGATGGCGGTCTCGCGGCGCGAGGCCTCCTCCTCGGCGAGCGTCGGCCCACCCTCCTCGCGTGAGACGGTGACCAGCCAGTTGCGGCCGGTCCATTTGCGCAGGCGCGCGTTCAGATCGCCGGCGAGCGTCTTCGGCGCGTCGGCGGTCAGCGAGATGTCGAGCCGGCCGGGCTCCAGGCGCACCGGCCGCACGCAGCGCTTGACCAGTACCTTGAAGGCGAGATCGCGCTCGGCGTCGGCAAGCGCAGCGATGTCCGCCAATGACTGGATGCGGACGGCGGGGGCAGTTTCCCATTCGGCTGCCGCTTCGAGGATAGGAGCTTGCGGCTCCGCGGCCGGCCCCGCATCGTCCCGGCGCTCGACCAGCCGCATCGTCTGTCCGCCGCCGCCGGAAGGCATGCGTGACGAGCCGATTGCGCTCGCGGGCGCCGATTGCGCGGGTGCCGGTTGCGCTGGGGTCGGTTGCGACGACGCGGCGGTGGCGGAAGGGCGCGCGGCGCCGTTGCCGCCGGACGGCATGGCGCCCTCGCCTTCCAGCGCCTTCAGCGCCTCGTCCAGCGTCGGCAGCGTCGCGGCATGGGCGAGGCGAATCAGCACCATCTCGGCCGCGCTTGCCGGCCGCGCCGCACCCTCGACCTCGCCGAGGCCCTTCAGGAGCATCTGCCAGGCGCGTGACAGCACCCTGACCGGCAGCTTCTCGGCAAAAGCCGTGCCGCGCGTGCGCTCGTCCTCCGTCAGCGAGGCGTCGCGCGCGGCCTCCGGCACGAAGCGAAGGCGCGTGACCAGATGGGTGAACTCGGCGAGGTCGGTGAGCACCACGGCGGGATCGGCGCCGGCGTCATATTGCGCACGGAACTCGGCGAGCGCGGCCGCCACGTCGCCTTTCATGAGAAGTTCGAAAAGGTCGATCACGCGCGCCCGGTCGGAGAGGCCGAGCATGGCGCGCACGTCTTCACCGGCAACGCCGTTCCCGCCATGGGCGATCGCCTGGTCGAGGATGGAGAGCGCGTCGCGCACCGAGCCTTCCGCCGCGCGCGCGACCATGGCGAGCGCCGAGGGGTCGACTTTGACGCCTTCCAGCCCCGCGATCTTCTCCAGATGCGCGGTCAGCACGCCGGCATCGACGCGGCGCAGATCGAAGCGCTGGCAGCGCGACAGCACGGTGATCGGCACCTTGCGGATCTCGGTCGTGGCGAAGATGAACTTGACGTGCGGCGGCGGCTCCTCGAGCGTCTTCAGGAGGCCGTTGAAGGCCTGGGTCGAGAGCATGTGCACTTCGTCGATGATATAGACCTTGTAGCGCGCCGACACCGGGGCGTAGCGCACCTGTTCGATGATCTCGCGTATGTCATCGATGCCGGTATGCGAGGCGGCGTCCATCTCGATCACGTCGACATGGCGGCCTTCCATGATCGCCTGGCAGTGTTCTCCCAGTTCAGGAAAGGTGATCGACGGCCCGTTCACGGCGGCGGTCTTGTAGTTCAGCGCCCGCGCCAGGATGCGCGCCGTCGTCGTCTTGCCGACGCCGCGGACGCCGGTCAGCATCCAGGCCTGCGCGATGCGCCCGGTCTTGAACGCATTGGTGAGGGTACGGACCATCGGCTCCTGGCCGATCAGGTCGGAGAAGTCGCGCGGCCGGTACTTGCGCGCCAGCACCCGGTAGGGTCCGGTGCTGGCCGGCGCCGGGGCACTCTCGGCGGGCGCTCCCTTTTTGTCGAACGCCGTCTGTCCGGCCTCGCTCATAAGCGCGTTTCGCTCCCGAATGGCTGATGTCGGCCCGGCCCTGCCGGGACGCTTTTACTGTCGCCCGCCGCGCGGGCCGGCGTCAATGCCGCGGGCGAAAGAAGGTGGGCAGCCCGGCGAATTGAAGCGGAAAGGTGGGAGGCTGGCACGATGACCCGTGCCGTGGCTCGTTAGGGCTGCTTCCTTCCGGACCTGACCCGGTTGGCGAGTGGCTCGTCCACCACCAACCTCCCGCCGCTCATATCGGGGAAAGCCGGGCGAAATGCAAGGGCCTGGCCGGGATCAGTTCCTGTCCAGGATGGCGCGCACCTTGTTGGCCAGTTCCTCGACGCTGAAGGGCTTTGTGAGCAGGTTCGTGCCCGGGTCCAGTATGCCGTTGTGCACGATCGCGTTGCGCGTATAGCCGGTCGTATAGAGCACCTTCAGGCCGGGCCTTCGGGTCCGCGCGAGATCCGCCAGCTCGCGTCCCGACATCTGGGGCATGACCACGTCGGTGAAGAGCAGGGCGATCTCGCCCTCCCCCTCCAGGATGCGCAGCGCCTCGGCCGGGGTCGACGCCTCGACCACCCCGTAGCCGAGTTCCTTCAGCGCCTCGACCGATACCGCGCGGACGCGGTCCTCGTCCTCCACCACCAGCACGATCTCGCTCGGCAGGCCGCCATACGCCGCCTTCACGCCCGATTCTGTATTGACCGCGACCGCCTCGCCATAGTGGCGCGGCAGGTAGATCTTCACGGTCGTGCCGATGCCGGGCTCGGAGTAGATCTTCACATGGCCGCCCGACTGACGGACGAAACCATAGACCTGGCTGAGGCCCAGCCCGGTTCCCTTGCCGACGCTCTTGGTCGTGTAGAAGGGGTCGAAGGCTTTGGCGATCACCTCCGGCGTCATGCCGGTCCCGGTATCGGCCACGGCGATCAGCACATATTGCCCCGGCGTGATGGCGAACTCGCGCGCGAACGCGTCGTCGACGAAGGCGTTCGAGGTCTCGATCGTCAGCTTGCCGCCGTCGGGCATGGCGTCGCGCGCATTGACCGAAAGGTTGAGGATCGCGCTTTCCAGTTGCGCCGGGTCGGCCTGGACCTGCCACAGCCCGGCCGTCAGCACCGTCTCTATGCTGATCGGCTCGCCCAGCGTGCGGCGAAGCAGCTCGGTCATGCCGGAGACCAGGCGATTCGGGTTGAGCACCTCCGGCGCGAGCGGCTGCTGGCGTGAAAAGGCGAGCAGCCGCTGCGTCAGGGCGGCCGCCCGTTGCGCCCCGTCGATCGCCCCTTCAATGAAGCGCTCGACATCCGTTTCGCCCTTCTTGAGCTTTCGCTGCAGCAGGTTCAGACCGCCTATGATGACGGCGAGCATGTTGTTGAAGTCGTGCGCGATGCCGCCGGTAAGCTGGCCTACCGCCTCCATCTTCTGGATCTGGCGAAGCTGGTCCTCGGCCTTGGAGCGCTCCTGCACCTCCTCCAGGACACGCTGTTCGAGCGTCGTGTTCAGCGTCTGGAGCGCGGCTTCGGCGCGGCGCCGCTCCGCCACCTCCCGCTCGGCTGCCTGCAGCAGCCGCGCATTGTCGATGGCGGTCGCCGCATGGCCGGCGACGCCGACCAGCAGCTCCTCGTGCTCGGGCAGGAATCTTCCCGGCTGGGAATGGCCGAAGAACAGGCCCCCGATCACCTCGCCGGTACGCGAGGTGACGGGAACCGCCAGATAGGAGCGGACGGGCAGATGCCCTTTCGGCATGCCGTAATAGGGCGCGTTCTTGCCGTAACGGGGATCCTGGAGGATATCGTCCGAACGCACGACGCCCTCACCCCGGAAAGTCGGGCCGAAAACCGCCGTATTGCGGGGCATCGGGAATTTGGAGAACTTCTCGCGCGGCACGCCCGAGAGCGTGTAGAGCATGTACGATTCGCCCTTGTCGTCGAAGACGTTGTAGAAAAAGGAGCCGAATTCGGCGCCGACCAGATCGGTGCAGGCGTCGGTGGCGATCTGCACGATCTTTTCGAGTTCCAGCTCCGCCGCAAGCGCCGCGCCGGTGCGATTGAGGGTGGCGAACTTCCTCGTTTCCCGCCGGATCGCGTTCTCGTTTTCGCGCGTCTCCGTGACGTCGACATTCACGCCGATCATGCCGACGAACTCGCGCCTCGGACCGAAGCGCGGCTGCGCGGTCGACATCACCGTGCGATAGGCCCCGTCGGCCCGGCGCATCCGGATTTCGACGGTGAAGCCGGTGTGCGCCTTCATCGCCTTCTCGAACGGGCGAAGCTTGCGCCTGTCCTCGGGATGGACGGTGGCTCCCCACTCGAATCCCTCGAGGCTTTCGCGGGAAACGCCCCAGAAGTTGCGTTGCGCGCGGTTGAGATAGACACATTTGCCGGTTTCGTCGCCCATCCACAGCATGACGGGCGCACGCTCCGCCACCGAGCGGAACCATCTCTCGCTCTCGCGCAGGGCGATCTCGACGCGTTTCTGCTCGGTGACGTCGTATCCCTGGATGAACACGCCGGTGACGGCGCCGTCGGAAAGGACGGGCTGGTAGATGAAATCGAGATATCTTTCCTCGAACGGCTCGCCGGCAGCGGAGCGCAGCCTGACCAGCGTGCCGCGGCCCACATGCGGCCTTCCGCTGCGATAGACCTGGTCGAGAAGCGTGACGAAACCCTGCTCGACGACTTCCGGCAGCACCTCCTCCACGGGTTTGCCGAGCACCTCGCGATGGCCGACCAGCGTGCAATAGGCTTCGTTCGCCATCGAGAACACGTGCTTCGGGCCGGTAACCATCGCCATGAACCCGGGCGCCTGCTCGAACATGCGGCGCAATCCCTCGCGCTCGTCCCGCAGACTTCGCTGGGCGCGGATCTTGGCCGTCGTCTCGACCACGATCGCCATCACGCCGGCCGGCTTGCCCCTCTCGTCGAGCAGCGGCGAATAATCGAGATCGAGCCAGACGCTCTCGGGCTCGCCGTTGCGGTAGAGGATCAGTTCCTGGTCGCGGTAGGCGAGAGTGCCGCCGCCCAGGCCGACCTTCATGACGTTGTCGTTGAAATCGGCGACTTCCGGCCATGCCTCCCGGACCTTGCGGCCGAAGATGCCGGGATGCCGGCCGCCGGCGAAACGCGAATAGGCGTCGTTGTAGATCATCACGCCATCTTCGCCCCACAGCGTGACAATGGGGACCGGCGAGCGCAGGATCAGCGAAACCGACGATTTCAGCGTCCCCGGCCATCCCTCGACGGGGCCGAGCGAAGTCGAACGCCAGTCGTATCCGGCAATGATCTCCGCCGCCTCCCCGCCCCCGGCGAGAAATGGCTGTGCAGATGCCTTCGTCATGTACGGCGTTCCCCCCAAACGGATACGTAAACGCCGCAGCCATCGGCCGGGTTCCGGCGTCGCCGACGCAAATCACGCGCGGCGACACGGGGCGGATTTTCCGGCGAGCGCTACGTTCCGTTCACTCCAGCCGATCTTCCGCCATGTGCGGTCCGCTTGCAACTTCGGTGGACGCTTTGCGCTCGAAAGAGAAATGAACCGCTTGCGGGCCGGACGCGCCCATTCTAGCCTTGCCTAAAGAGGGAAGCGACCATGCTGGAGGTCAAGACGGCCGGCTTCGAGCTCGACCGGAGGCTCGAGGCCGATACGAGGCACGTGATGTGGCTGGGGCTCTGCGAACTCCGCCTCATGGACGACCGCCGTTGGCCGTGGCTGGTGCTGGTGCCGCAGCGGCGCGGCGCTGTCGAAATCCACGACATGACGCCGCTCGACCAGACCTTGCTCATCTTCGAGACGAACATGGTGGCCGAGACATTGGAGGACGTGACCCGCTGCACCAAGATCAACACCGGCGCGCTCGGCAACATCGTGCGCCAGCTTCACGTCCATGTCGTCGCCCGCTCGGAAGGCGATCCGAACTGGCCGGGCCCGGTCTGGGGCCATGGCCAGCGCGAGCCGTACAGGCGCGAGGACGCCCACCGATTCGCCGACCGCATCGTTTCGGCTCTCTCGCCGAAACGATAAGCGCGCAACTTCCCCACAGGAACGACGATGCCCCTTCGCCTCTTCGACGCGCCCCTGCGCGAGCCCAGCCAGTTCGTCGGCTTCTCCGGCAACGATCTCGACCGGCAGTCCGAAAACCGCAACGAGGAAAGCCTGGCCGAAGCGCTTGCGCATCCGACGGCGCGGCTGATGCTGATGCGCGGTGGGCGCGCCTATCTCAAGATGAAGGAGAACGGCTTCGATCCGCATTTCACGCCTCGTGAAGCCGACACGCTCGGCGCGCGGCTGGAATTCTCGGTCCTGCTCGGCTTCGATGCCGAGGGGCCGCGGATTGCCGCTCCGGCAGGGATCGAGCCTGAGGATCTGCCGCCCGCGATCAAGGCGATCGATTACCGCTCGGTCTATATACAGGGGCTTATCGCCCCGGCCGATCTCGGCGCGCTGGCGCAGGGCGCCTCGCTGCTCGCCTGGCATTCGAGCCACCGTTTCTGCTCGAAATGCGGTCATCAAAGCGAGATGCGCCATGGCGGCTATCGGCGCGTCTGCCCGAATTGCGGCGCCGAGCACTTTCCGCGCACCGACCCGGTGGCGATCATGCTGGCGGTCAGGGACGACAAGTGCCTGCTCGGCCGCAGCCCGCGTTTCCAGCCCGGCATGTATTCCTGCCTCGCCGGCTTCATCGAGCCCGGCGAAACGATCGAGAACGCGGTGCGCCGCGAGACGCTGGAGGAAGCCGGCATCCGGCTCGGCCGCGTCGTCTATCAGGCGAGCCAGCCCTGGCCGTTCCCCTATTCGCTGATGATCGGCTGCTACGGCGAGGCGTTGAACGAGGACATCCATCCCGACCTCAACGAACTGGAGGATTGCCGCTGGTTCTCACGCGATGAAGTCCGCGCCATCATCGCCGGGAAGCACGAGACCGGCATCACCGTCCCGCCGCCCGGCGCCATCGCCAGCCACCTGATCCGCACCTGGGCGGAGGAATAAGGGCAAACCGCAAGGCTTCAGTGGGAAGGCCCGCTCTTGCCACACAAAATTTTTCTTGTGTGGCAAGAGCGAAAATGATAGTTTTGCCACACAAAATTTTTCTTGTGTGGCAACCGAAAATGACCATCCAGTTCCGCCGCCATTCGCCGACAGCGCAAGCGGCTTATCACGATCTCGTCTCATTGCTGCTGGACGACGCCGCTGCGGATATAAGAGGTACGCCGACCGCCCGCGAACGCAACGGACGCCTCTACTGGTACGATCGTCAGCGGATCGGCAACGAGATTCACGAGCGCTATCTTGGGGATGATTCCCAAGAATTGCGGGTCCGCCTCGACCAATATCAGGCCCTGAAAGAGCAACGCGAAGAACGCCGCCGCGAACGGGCCAGGCTGGTTCGGCTGCTTCGGGGCGAGCGATTCGCGGGTACGGACGGTACCACCGGCAGCCTGCTCGCGGCACTGGCGAGGACGGGTCTTTTCCGCCTAGGCGGGGTGCTGGTCGGCACCAACGCATTCAGGAACTATGAGGGGGAACTCGGCCTGCGGCTGACGCTCGATCAGGCCGCGATGACCAATGACATCGACATCGCAAGTTTCGAAAAGTTGTCGCTGGCGCTCGGCGAAACCGTCATGCCCACGATCGAAGGCGTACTCGCAGGCTTCGACTTCGCCTCGGTCCCAAGCCTCGACGCCGGCAAGGTATGGCGCTGGCGCCAGTCGCGCAGCGAGACGCTGGTCGAGTTCCTGACGCCCTCTTTCAACGACAAGGAAGAATTGCGCCAGCTCGCTGCCCTCGGCGTTTCCGCCCAGTCGCTTCATTTCCTGAACTTCCTCATTTCGGGACCCATCCAGGCGGCCGCCGTCTATCGCGACGGCGTCCTCATCCGGATCCCCCGTCCGGAACGCTACGCGATCCATAAGCTGATCGTCGCCGATCGCCGGCGCGAAGGCCCGGACAGCATCAAATCCCGGAAGGATCTGATGCAGGCCGAAATTCTCATGGCCGTATTGGCGCAGGATCGTCCCACCGATCTCGAAGAAGCTTATGAGGATGCGATGTCGCGCGGGCCGCGATGGCGGGAGCGGATCGAAAGAAGTCTTGGTCGCTCGCCGGAAGCCGCAAGGCTTATCGAGGCCGTGCAGCACCGGGAATAGCGGATTTGTCCCTGCTTCTCAGTCGTCCTCGCTCTGCGTGGCGCGGAAGGGATGCGCGGCATAGACGCCGAGAATGCGTACCTCACGCGAGAAGAAGCCGAGTTCCTCCAGCGCCAGCGCCACGTTCGGATCGTCCGGATGGCCCTCGATATCGGCGTAGAACTGGGTGGAGAAGAACTTGCCGCCGAGCTGATAGCTTTCGAGCTTGGTCATGTTGACGCCGTTGGTGGCGAAACCGCCCATGGCCTTGTAGAGCGCGGCGGGCACGTTGCGGACGCGGAAGACGAAGGTGGTCATCATCTTCTCGGCCGGATCGGTCCGCGCCGCCCAATGCTTCTCCTTCGACAGGACGACGAAGCGGGTGACGTTGTTGTCCGTGTCCTCGACGTTCTCCGCCACGATGTCGAGATGGTAGAGGTCCGCGGCGAGCCGCGGGGCGAGCGCCGCCTTGGCCGGATCGCCCTCCTCGGAGACGAGGCGCGCCGCGCCCGCCGTATCGCCGGCCACCACCGGTTTCCAGCGATGCTTGCGGATGACCTTGCGGCACTGCCCGAGCGCATGGATATGGCTGTAGACGGATCTGATCCCCTCCATCCTGGCGCCGGGCAGCACCATCAACTGAAAGTGGATGGGCAGGAAATACTCGGCGACGATGTGCAGCCGCGATTCGGGCAGCAGATGGTGGATGTCGGCGACGCGCCCGGCGATCGTGTTCTCGATCGGGATCATGGCGAGGTCCGCCTTGCCGCTCTCCACCGCGATGAAGGCGTCCTCGAAGGTCGGGCAGGGCAGCGGCTCCATCGACGGATACATGTCGCGGCTGGCCGTGTCGGAATTGGCGCCCGGCTCGCCCTGGAAGGCGATGAGGTTGGTCTTTTCAGCCATGGTTCAAAAGCCTTTGCGGGAAGAAAGCATTTCGCGGGCGCGCTCAAGATCGTCCGGCGTATCGACGCCGAGCGGCACCGTCGCCACGATCGCCGCATCGATGCGCATGCCGGCTTCCAGTGCGCGGAGCTGCTCCAGCCGCTCGCGCCTTTCGAGCGGAGACGGCGCCAGGGACACGAAGCGCTCGAGCGCCCCCCGGCGATAGGCGTAGAGCCCGATATGATGATAGAGCGGCCCCTCGCCCCAGGGGGCGGTTGCGCGGGTGAAGTAGAGCGCCCTCAGCCGGTCGGCGGAAAGCGGCGAGCCGACGATCTTGACCACGTTCGGGTTGGTCTTCTCTTCCTCGCGGACGATCTCCACGCCGAGGGTGGCGATATCGACGTCCGGATCGGCGAGCGGCGCGACCGAAGCGGCGATCGTGGCGGGGTCGATGGTCGGCAGGTCGCCCTGGACGTTGACGACCGTTTCGATCGCGCCGGAACTGTCGAGCGCGACCAGGGCCTCATGGATGCGATCCGACCCCGACTGGTGGTCCGCCCTCGTCATCACCGCCTCGAAGCCGTGCGCAACGACCGAATCGGCGACCTCCCGCGTGTCGGTCGCGACGACGACACGGCCGAGCCCGCTTTCCATGGCCCGCGCCGCGACATGCACGATCATCGGCTTTCCGGCGATGTCGGCCAGCGGCTTGCCCGGCAGCCTGGTCGACGCCATGCGGGCCGGAATGAGGATGAGGATGGACATGGAGGCGACAAAATTCCCCTGAAACGGGCGCCGGGAAAGTGGCAAAACGTCTCACTCGAAAGCGCCCTTATAGGTGTTGCAACGGGGAAGCAAAAGACCTAGTTTTCCGCGCGATTTGGACGGCTCCGGAGGGGAATTCGGGAACGCCGGCGCAAACCGGACCGGCCTATTTTCCCGCACTGGCCGCGAAAGATGGAGCCTTAGGGGCGTATGGACTCTTTTGAATACAACAAGATTATCGGCGCACTCCTCGGGACGGTATTCGTCATTTTCTCGATCTCGCTGGTTTCGGACTCCCTGTTCTATTCGCCGAATCCGGAGAAGCCCGGCTACGCGATAAAGGCCGAGGAAGCACCGGCCGCCGCCGGCAGCGAGAAGAAGGAAAACCCCGCCAAGGCGCCGATCGCGCCGCTGCTCGCCAAGGCCGACGTGCAGAAGGGCGCGTCGATCTTCAAGCGTTGCGAAGCCTGCCATGACGGCACCAAGGGCGGCCCGAACAAGGTCGGCCCGAACCTCTGGGGCGTCGTCGGGCGTCCGATCGCCTCGCATCCGGGCTACAGCTATTCTGCCGCGATGAAAGACTTCTCCGATGGCGGCAAGAAGCATTGGGACTACCAGCTCATCAGCGAGTTCATCACCAAGCCGAAGGCGGAGGTGCCCGGCACCGCGATGGGCTTCGCCGGCCTCGACAAAATCGAGGAACGCGCCGACGTGATCGCCTATCTGCGCTCGCTCTCCGACAATCCCGAGCCGCTGCCCTCGCCCGAGGCCGCCAAGCCGGCCGCCGACGCGGGGGGCGCGGCAGCGAAGCCGGCGGAGGGCGCAAAGCCCGCCGACAACGCCGCCAAGCCCGCGGACAACGCCCAGAAGCCGTCGGAAGCACCGAAGCAGTAGGCATTGCCGCAATCGGAACATGAAAGCCGGGTTCAGCCCGGCTTTTTTGTGAGCGGCGCGGAGAGGACGCATTGACGGCCGGCGCGGAATGTCGGTTCATCCGGCTGGACTTTCCTCGTCCCGGCCCAACTTTGACCAAGGCAAACGGCCAAAGGATATGAGATGAAAATCGCGCGACGGACATTCCTCGGAGGATCGCTTGCGACGCTGTTGCCAGTCCCCGCGAGCTTGACGGCCCTGGGCGTTGCCCGGGCGCAGGGCGAGACGGCGGAATGGCGTTCGTCCTCCTCGCTGGTGCGGCCTTCGAAATATGGCGACACCTTCGCGCATTACGACTACGTCAACCCGAACGCCCCCAAGGGCGGCGAGACGAGCTCCGTCGCCATCGGCACCTACGACAGCTTCAATCCGTTCATCGTAAGGGGCACGCCCGGCGCCAGGCTCACCTATTTCGGCGGCGATCTCTACGACACCCTGATGAAGCAGGCGACGGACGAGCCCGGCGTCAGCCACGCGCTGATCGCCGAGGCCTTCAAATTCCCCGACGACTATTCGTCGGCCACTTACCGCCTCGACCCGAAGGCGCGCTGGCACGACGGCAAGCCCATCACCGCGGAAGACGTGGTCTGGTCGTTCCAGTTCCTGAAGGCCAACAGCCCGCTTTACACCCGCTATTTCGCCAATGTCACGGAAGCGGCCGCAAATGGGGACGGCGAGGTGGAATTCCGCTTCAACCAGAAGGGAAACCGCGAGCTTCCCCACATCATGGGCGACCTCGTGGTGCTGCCGAAGCACTGGTGGGAAGGCGCGGACGCTTCCGGGAAGAAGCGCGACGCCACGGCGCCCACGCTGGAGCCGCCACTCGGCTCCGGCCCGTACAGGATCACCACTTTCAGGGCCGGCTCGGAAATCGTCTGGGAACGGGTCAAGGATTACTGGGCGGCCGAACTCGGCGTGAACGCCGGCCGCAACAATGTCGACCGAAAGAAATATATCTACTTCCGCGACGAGAACGCCGCCTGGGAAGCCTTCACCAAGGGCGGCTACGACGATTTCCGGGTCGAAAACAGCTCGCGGCGTTGGGCGACCGGCTACGATTTTCCCGCCTTCAAGGAAGGCGACGTGATCAAACACGAATACCCGGTCACCGCGGGCAAGCCCATGCAGTGCTTCGTCATGAACATGCGGCGGGCGCAATTCCAGGATCGGCGCGTGCGCGAGGCCCTGACCTGGGCGTTCGATTTCGAGGACATGAACCGGACGCTGTTCTACAATTCCTACAAGCGCACCCAATCCTATTTCCAGGGCACGGAGCTGGCCTCCCGCGGCCTGCCCGAAGGCAAGGAACTGGAAATCCTGAACACGGTGAAGGACCAGGTGCCGCCGGAGGTCTTCACCAAGGCATTCACTCTGCCGGTCTACGACACGCCGCAGTCCGAGCGAACGAATCTGCGCCAGGCCTCCGATCTTCTCAAACAAGCAGGATGGCAGCCCAAGGGACGCGCCCTGGTGAACGGCAAGGGCGAACAGTTCACGATCGTCTTCCTTGGCCGGGATTCCTCGGATGAACGCATCGCCGGTCCGTTCATCAATAACCTGCGCAAGCTCGGCATCAACGCCAGCCTGCGCATCGTGGATGTGAGCCAGTATATCAACCGCGTGCGCGCCTTCGATTTCGACATCGTGACCACAGGGTTCCAGCAGTCCGAGTCGCCCGGCAACGAACAGCGTGATTTCTGGTCGTCGGCGGCGGCGGATGCGCCGGGGTCGCGCAACCTCATGGGCATCAAGAACCCGGCCGTCGACAAGCTGGTCGACCGCGTGATCTTCACCAAGGACCGCGACGACCTCGTTGCCGCGACACGCGCGCTCGACCGGGTGTTACTCTGGAACTATTATGTCGTTCCGCAATGGTATTCGCCCGGCCTCCGCATCGCATACTGGAACAAGTTCGGCATTCCCGAGAAGCAGCCCGGCTATACTGGCGTCGATTTCGATTCCTGGTGGATCGATGAGGACAAGGCGGCGGCATTGGCCAAGAAATACAAGAGCCAGAACTGATGGGGCGCTGGCCGCGGCGGCGCTTTCTCGGGCTGTGCGGGGCCGCCGCGGCGCTGCCGTTTCTGCCCAGGCGGGCGCTCGCGGACATACCGACCGGCAAGCCGCTGCACGGGCTCTCTGCCTTCGGCGACCTGAAATACGGGCCGGACTTCACCCATTTCGACTATTCCAGCCCCGACGCGCCGGGCGGCGGCACGTTCAACTTCTCGCCACCGAACTGGGCCTACAACCAGAACGTCGATACGTTCAACACGCTCAACACGTTCGTGCCGAACAGCGACGCTCCTCCCCGCATGGAGATCTGCTTCGATTCGCTGATGGTGCGGGCGCTCGACGAACCGGACGCGCTTTACGGCCTCGTCGCCGAGAGCGTCACGATCGCCGCGGATCGCAACAGCTATGAGTTCAAGCTGAGGCCCGAGGCGAAATTCTCCGACGGCTCGCCGCTGACCGCCGAGGACGTCGCCTACACATACAGGCTCTTCAAGGAGAAAGGCCATCCGAGCCTGCTCCTGCCGCTCAGGGAGGCGGTCGATTTCATCGCCGTGGAGGACCACGTCTTCCGGCTCGTCTTCTCCGGCAGGCAGTCCGGCCGCACGATCCTCGGCCTCGCGGAATACCCCATCGTCTCGAAAGCCTTCTTCGAGAAGAACCCGTTCGACGGCTCGCAGCTCAATCCTCCGCTCGGCTCGGGCCCCTACAAGGTCGGCCGGTTCGGCGCCGGGCAATATATCGAATATGAGCGACGGGACGATTACTGGGGGCGAGACCTGCCGGCAAACCGCGGCCTCCACCATTTCGATATCATCCGCATCGAATTCTATCGCGAGCGGCAGGCGGCGTTCGAGGCCTTCAAGAAGGGAAAGATCCTCTACCGCGAGGAATTCACCTCCAAGACCTGGGCGACGGAATACGACTTTCCGGCGATCAAGGACGGCAAGGTCTTCAAGCGGACCTTCCCGGCGGAACTGCAGCCCTCGCTGCAGGCCTGGGCGCTCAACCAGAGGCGCGATCGCTTCAAGGACCCGCGCGTGCGCTTCGCCATCGGCAACTGCTTCGATTTCGAGTGGACGCGGCGCAACTTCTTCTACGGCTCCTATGAGCGCTCGCAATCCCTGTTCGAGAAATCCGATTTCAAGGCGAGCGGAATGCCTTCGGCCGAGGAGAAGGCGATACTCGAGAAGTTCCGCGGGCAGATCCCCGAGGAAGCCTTCGGCGAGGCCGTCATGCAGCCGGTCTCCGACGGGTCCGGCCGCGACCGCAAGCTTCTCCGCAACGCGCTGGCGCTGCTGAAGGAGGCCGGCTGGACGCGCAAGGGAGAGTGGCTGGCGAATGAAAAGGGCGAGCGCCTGACCATCGAGCTTCTGGTCAACGACCCGGTCTTCGTGCGCGTCGAATCGCCCTTCGTCGACAATATGCGCGCCATCGGTATCGCCGCCTCGATCCGCCTCGTGGACTCGGCGCAATACCAGCAACGGCAGATGGATTTCGACTTCGACATGATTTCGATGGCCGCCTCCTTTACCGCGTCGCCGACGCGCGAGGAGCTGGAGCACTATTTCTCTTCGATCGCCGCCACTGCGAACGGATCGCGCAACCTTCCCGGCACCTCCAGCCCCGCCATCGACGCGCTGGTCGACCTCGTCGGCAGCGCAAGGAGCCGGGAGGAACTGACGACCGTGATGCGCGTGCTCGACCGGGTCTTGCGCGCGCGGCAGGACTGGATTCCAAATTGGTATCTGGCGAATCACAGGGCGGCCTACTGGGACATGTTCGGTTACAAGGAACGGAAGCCCGATTACGGCTTTCCGGTCGAGGCGCTCTGGTGGGTGGACGAGGGAAAGGCGAAGGCGATTGGCAAGGGCTAAGCGGGGCAAGGTGAAACTGTCGGCCGGGACCACGACCTGATGGGCGCCTATATCCTCCGGCGTCTCCTGCTGATGATCCCGACGCTGTTCGGCATCATGGCGGTGTCCTTCGCCGTCGTGCAGTTCGCGCCGGGAGGTCCCGTCGAGCAGGTCATCGCCAAGATCACCGGCCAGGCCGGCGGCGACCGGCTTTCCGGCAGCGGCGCGGACATGGGCGCACAGAATTTCGATGCCGGCAGCAGCGATGTCTCGTCCAGATACCGCGGCGCGCAGGGCCTCGATCCGGAGTTCATCAAGAAGCTCGAGAAGCAGTTCGGCTTCGACAAGCCACCGCTGGAGCGCTTCTTCCTGATGCTATGGAACTATTCGCGCTTCGATTTCGGCAGGAGCTATTTCCGCGACATCTCCGTGCTCAAGCTGATCCTGGAAAAGATGCCGGTATCGATCTCGCTCGGCCTCTGGATCACGCTTCTGTCCTACCTGATTTCGATCCCGCTCGGCATCCGCAAGGCGGTCAAGGACGGCTCGGCCTTCGACGTGTGGACGAGCGGCATCATCATCGTCGGCTACGCCATCCCCGGCTTCCTCTTCGCCATCCTGCTGATGGTGCTGTTCGCTGGCGGCTCCTTCTTCGACTGGTTCCCGCTCCGGGGCCTCACTTCCGACAATTGGAGCCAGCTCTCCATACCCGGCAAGGTCCTCGACTATCTCTGGCACATCACGCTGCCGATCACGGCTATGATCCTGTCGGCCTTCGCGACCATCACGCTCCTGACCAAGAACTCCTTCCTCGAAGAGATCCGCAAGCAATATGTCGTGACGGCGCGCGCCAAGGGCCTGACCGAGCGGCAGGTGCTCTACGGCCATGTCTTCCGCAACGCCATGCTGATCGTCATCGCCGGCTTCCCCGGCGCCTTCATATCGGCCTTCTTCACCGGCTCGCTGCTGATCGAGAACATCTTCTCGCTCGACGGGCTGGGGTTGCTCGGCTTCCGCTCCGTGCTCGACCGCGACTATCCGGTGGTGTTCGCCAATCTGTACATCTTCTCGCTGCTCGGCCTGTTCGTCACGCTGATCTCCGACCTCACCTATACGTGGATCGATCCGCGCATCGACTTCGAGCGGAGAGATGTCGGATGACGGACATCCAGGTAAAGGCCGCCGTCGAGATCCAGCGCGCCCGGACGCGCCGCCCTTTGCTTTCGCCGCTCAACCGGCGGCGCTGGAGCAATTTCAAGGCCAACCGCCGGGGATACTGGTCGCTCTGGATCTTCCTCGTGCTCTTCGTGCTGTCGCTGTTTGCCGAGTTCATCGCCAACGACAAGCCGATCATCGCCTCCTACAAGGGCGAAATCCTGCTCCCCGTGCTGGTCGACTATCCGGAGGAGAAGTTCGGCGGCTTCCTCGCCGTCGCCGATTACCGCGACCCCGCCATCCACGACGAAATCGAGGCGCACGGCTGGCTGATCTGGCCGCCGATCCGCTACTCCTACCGTACCGTCAACAACGAGATACCGGAGGCGGCGCCGGCCAAGCCGTCATGGCTGTATTCGAAGGCCGTGCGCTGCAAGCGTTATCCGAAGGGCGTCGACGATCCGGATTGCACGATCGGCAACTGGAACTGGCTCGGCACCGACGACCAGGCGCGCGACGTGCTCGCGCGCGTCATCTACGGCTTCCGGATATCGGTGCTGTTCGGCCTCGTCCTGACCTTCTTCTCCGCCGTCCTCGGCGTTTCGGCCGGCGCGGTGCAGGGCTATTTCGGCGGCTGGACCGATCTCCTCTTCCAGCGCTTCATCGAAATCTGGTCGTCGATCCCGGTCCTTTACCTGATCCTCATCATGGCGTCGGTGCTGCCACCGGGCTTCTTCATCCTGCTCGGGCTGATGCTGCTCTTCTCATGGGTGGCCTTCGTCAGCGTGGTGCGGGCGGAATTCCTGCGCGCGCGAAATCTCGAATATGTCAACGCGGCGCGCGCGCTCGGAGTATCCAACCGCACCATCATCTACCGGCACATGCTGCCCAACGCGATGGTGTCGGCGCTGACCTTCCTGCCCTTCATTCTCAACAGCTCGATCACGACGCTGACCTCGCTCGACTTCCTCGGTTTCGGCCTGCCGCCGGGCTCGCCATCGCTGGGCGAACTCCTGAAACAGGGCCAGTCCAACCTCAACGCGCCGTGGCTCGGGCTCTCCGGCTTCTTCACGCTCTCGATCATGCTGTCGCTTCTCATCTTCATCGGCGAGGCGACGCGCGACGCCTTCGACCCGAGGAAGACGTTCAGGTGAGCCATGCGAAGATGTATCAACTATGCTATATGCAGCTATGGCACTCCGAATAAAGAATGAACGTGTGCACCAACTGGCGAAGGAACTTGCCGCAATGACTGGCGAGACTCTGGAGTCGGCTGTGTGCCGCGCTTTAGAAGAGGAACTCGCCGAAATAGAGAGGAAGCGTGCCCAATCGGAGTTGCGATACCAGAGGGTCAATCCCTCCCATGTGGGGTAGAGTAGGTCATGAATAAAATTGTATTGGAGCATTATCCGGCCTCGAAGCTGCCTGCAGATTTGAGGGCAGGCATAGCCCCGGACGCATCGGTCACGGTGACGATTCAAGAGGAGGGAAGAAAGCTAATCGACCGGGAGGATATGCTTCGACTTATGCGGGATGCTCAGGCAAACGCGCCAGGAACAAGCCTCAAAGAGGCAGTATCACGTATTCGCGCCCTTCGTGACGAGTGGGATGATTGATGGCGCCGACTAGGCTCTATCTTGATACCAATGTCTTCATTGCGATGTTTGAACGAAATGACGAGTTGGCGAGACTCCTTTTACATCTGTTCTCGCTCAATAACGACATTTCGAAACCATTTCTAACGACCAGCGAATTAAGTTTGGCGGAACTTCTCGTTCTCCCTTATCGCGAGGGTGACGATCGACTTCAGCACGTCTATGACAACGCGACAATATCCAATGAGATGATTGAAGTCGGACCTGTAAATCGTGATGTTCTCTGGCAGGCAGCCGTGCTGAAGGCTTCCTATACTAAACTCAAGCTGCCGGATGCCATTCATCTATCGACAGCAATGTTATTCCGCTGCAGCCATTTTCTCACAGCGGACAAAAGGCTATTCGGAACATATTCCACAGCTCAAAGACGAGGCGGCGTCTATGGACCAGCCGTTGCGATCGAGACCATGGCTCTAGACGTCGCCAATCTTCAGTCTCTAATCGCAGGATTTACGGCGTGACCCCCCTCCTCTCCGTCCGGGACCTTTCCGTCGCGTTCAGCCAGGGCGAGCGCGAAAGCATGGCCGTCGACCATGTCTCCTTCGACGTGGGCAGGAGCGAGACGGTGGCGCTGGTCGGCGAATCCGGTTCCGGCAAGTCGGTAACGGCGCTCTCGGTCCTGAAGCTTCTCCCCTACCCCGCCGCCAGCCATCCGTCCGGCCAGATCCTCTTCGGCGGCAGGGACCTGCTCGCGGCGAAGGAAACGGAACTCCGCCGCGTCCGCGGCAACGACATCACCATGATTTTCCAGGAGCCGATGACCTCGCTCAATCCGCTGCATACGGTGGAGCGGCAGATCGGCGAAATTCTGCGCATCCACCGTGGGATGCGTGATGCCGCCGCGCGCGTGCGCACACTCGAACTCCTGAAAGAGGTCGGCATCCGCGAGGCGGAGAAGCGCCTCGGCGCCTATCCGCACCAGCTTTCCGGCGGCCAGCGCCAGCGCGTGATGATCGCGATGGCGCTCGCCAACGAGCCCGACCTCCTGATCGCGGACGAGCCGACCACCGCGCTCGACGTGACCGTGCAGGCCCAGATTCTCGAGTTGCTCGCGCGGCTGAAGAAGGCGAACGGCATGTCGATGCTGTTCATCACGCACGATCTCGGCATCGTCCGGCGCATCGCCGACCGCGTCTGCGTCATGACGGGCGGCAGGATCGTGGAAGCCGGGCCGACCAGGGAAATCTTCGAAAACCCCCGGCACGAATACACGAGGCATCTTCTCGCCGCCGAGCCCAAGGGCAAGCCCCCCTCTTCCGACGAGAAGGCGGAAGCAATCATGCGCGGCGACGACGTCAAGGTCTGGTTCCCGATCAAGAAAGGCTTCCTGCGCCGCACAGTCGACCATGTGAAGGCGGTCGACGGCATCGATCTCACGGTGCGCGCCGGACAGACGCTCGGCGTCGTCGGCGAATCCGGCTCCGGCAAGACGACGCTCGGGCTGGCGCTGGCGCGCATGATCTCCTCCGAAGGCCGGATCGTCTTCACCGGCCGCGAGATCGACGCCTATTCCTTCAAGCGGATGCGGCCGCTCCGCCGCGAATTGCAGATCGTCTTCCAGGACCCGTTCGGTTCGCTCAGCCCGCGCATGTCGATCGCCGAGATCATCGAGGAGGGGCTGCGCATCCACGAGCCGAAGCTTTCGGCGGACGAGCGCGACGACCGCGTCGTCGACGTGCTGCGGGAAGTCGGCCTCGATCCGGCGACGCGGTTCCGTTATCCGCATGAATTCTCCGGCGGGCAGCGGCAGCGCGTCGCCATTGCCCGCGCCATGGTGCTCAATCCACGCTTCGTCATGCTGGACGAGCCGACATCGGCGCTCGATATGAGCGTGCAGGCGCAGGTCGTCGACCTGCTCCGGCGGCTGCAGCAAAGACACAACCTCGCCTACCTCTTCATCAGCCACGATTTGAAGGTCGTGCGCGCGCTGGCCAACGAAGTGATCGTCATGCGTAACGGCAAGGTGGTCGAGCACGGCCCCGCCGAACAAATATTCACCCGGCCCGAGACCGACTATACGAAAGCCCTCATCTCGGCCGCCTTCAGGATCGAAACGGCGCCGGAAGGCGTAGTGAGCCAGTAGTCGAAGGAGCAATATGACCGGCGGACGCATCCTCCTTTCCGTCCAGGGTTTCAACCCGCAGCGCTGGCACGAGCTGCTGTCGCGATCGCGAACGGTCGTGCTCGAGCCGGACGGTCCGCGCGATCCCTCCATCGAATACGCGGTGGTGTGGAAACACCGGCCGGGCGTGCTTTCGACCCTGCCCAACCTCAAGATCATCTTCTCGGTCGGAGCCGGCGTCGACCACATCTTCGCCGATCCCGGTCTTCCCGACGTGCCGATCGTCCGCGTCGTCGCCGAAAACCTCACGCAATATATGACGGAATATATCGTCTGGCGCGTGCTCGACCACCAGCGGCAGGGGGCGACCTACCGTTCGCAGCAGGCGCGGCGCATATGGCACGAGCCGCCGCAGCCTCCCGCCGACGCGATCCGTGTCGGCATCATGGGCTTCGGGACGCTCGGGCGCGCGGCAGCCAAGGCGCTGCTTTCGCTCGGCTTCAAGGTGAACGGCTGGAGCCGGACCCCGCAATCCATGAACGGCGTCGCCACATTCCACGGCGCGGACGGGCTCGACGCCTTCCTCAACGCGACCGATATACTCGTGGCGCTCCTGCCGCTGACGCCGGCGACGCGGGGGATCATCGACCATAAGCTGCTCGGCAAGCTCAACCGCGACAATCCGCTCGGCGGCGCCTTCCTCGTCAATGCCGGACGCGGCCAATTGCAGAAAGACGCCGACATCGCCCGGGCGCTCGACGACGGGCTTATCAAGGAAGCGAGCCTCGACGTGTTCGAGACGGAACCGCTGCCGGAAAAGAGCCCGCTATGGTCGCATCCGAAGGTCTTCGTCACGCCGCACGCGGCGGCGACCTCCGATCCGGTCCACCTCGTGCCGTCTATGCTGGCGCAGATGGATGCATTCGAGCGCGGCGAGAAACTCCAAAATCTGGTGAACCGGGAGGCCGGATACTGACCGCCCTCAGGGCCGGCGGAAGCCCGTCGGTCCGCCATAGAGGTAGGCGATGCGCTCCACGGCCTCGGCAAGCGGCTCCCGCGAGACCATCATGGTGTGGCCGTTGGCATGGATGATGTTTCGCCCGTCCAGCATGATGGCGATGTGCCCCTTCCAGAAGACGAGGTCGCCGCGCCGCAGGCCGGCGAAGTCCTTTCCCGGATCGAGCGGTTCGCCGAGATGGGCGGCCTGCATGTCGGAATCGCGCGGCGCGCTTCGGCCGGTCATGCGCATCGAAAGCTGGACAAAACCCGAGCAGTCGATGCCGAAGGCGCTCGCACCGCCCCAGAGATAGGGGGTCGAGAGAAGCTGCTCGGCAACGCCGACATAATCTTCCACGAACTCGCCGGCGGGACGAAGATGTGCGGCGATCAGCGCATCGCCCGAGGCCAGTACGGCATATTCCGTGCCGCGCGCTTCGACGAAGCGCTCGACCGAAACGCGCGAGCCCAGCGAAAGGCAGGCCTTGCGCGGCAGCTTCAGGTCGGCGCCCGAATAGACGAAGGTGCGCGGAACGCGGACCGCATGGGTCGGCTCCCGGCCTTCCGCGGAGATGGCCGAGCGGGCGACATAGCCCACATAGCCGTCCCGCACGGCCTGGACCCAGGCCCATTCCGGCCCTTCCTCGAAGACCAGCAGATCGTCTCCAAGCAGCAGTTGTGTATTCAGCCCGGCGTCGGCGGCCGGCGCGGCGAGCATGTCGGCGAGCGGAGCGCCGATCCGCGCCGGCCTGCCGGCGACGAAGCGGCCCGCCTCGACGCGTCCCTCCAGCCGCTTGTCGGCGAGATCCTCGCGCCAGGCGTGCAGGCGCCTGTCGAGAGCGTTCATGCCGGAAGCTCCGCGGCCCTCGCAATGATCACGTCGCCGAACCTCTCCACGTAGAGCGCTCCTTCCACGGTCCGCCTCACCAGCACGTTCCGCCGATCGTTCTCGTCGCGGTGGCGCGACACCAGCTTCATCGCGCCCATCGTGTCAAGCGCGCGGGTGATGACCGGCTTGGTGACGCCGAGGCGGCTCGCCAGCCCGCGCACCGTATGCGGCGGCGGATCGAGATAGACGGTCAGCAGGATCGCCGCCTGGCGGAAGGAAAGGTCATGCGCGCCGCCCGTCACCTCGGCGAGCGAGACAAGCTGCCAGAGCCGCAGCGCCTGGCTCGGACGCAGAACAACCGACATGGCGAATTCCGTAGAGCGTTTCCGTTTTTGTTTCGGAACCGTATCATTGAAGCCGCAAACACCCGGTTAAGCAAGTTTCAGGCTGTAGCGCCGCGCGATCAGCGCTTCCAGCGCGCGGATCGCCTGTGCTTCGCCGCCCATCGGGCCATGGGGACGGTCGTTCGGATTCCAGCCGTAGATGTCGAAATGGACCCAGTTCCGCGTCTTCTCGACAAAACGGCCGAGGAAGAGTGCGGCGGTAACGGAGCCGGCGAACCCGTCGGCGGTCACGTTGTTCAGGTCTGCGATCCTGGAAGACAGTTTCTTCTCATAGGGCTGCCAAAGCGGCATGCGCCAGACGGGATCGGCAGTCGCCGCCGATTCCCGCCATATTTCTGCCGAGAGGCGGTCGTCACGCGCATAAAAAGGCGCAAGATCGGGCCCGAGCGCGGTGCGCGCGGCCCCCGTCAGGGTCGCCATGTCGATCAGGAGATCGGGCGTCTCCTCATCGGCGAGGGCCAGGGCGTCGGCCAGGATCAGCCGCCCTTCGGCATCGGTATTGCCGATTTCCACGGTGATGCCCTTGCGGCTCTTGAGGACGTCGCCCGGTCGAAAGGCGTTTCCCGCTATGGCGTTTTCGACGGCGGGGATCAGGACGCGCAGCCTGACATAGAGCCCGGCGCTCATGATCATGAAGGCGAGGCCGAGCACATTCGCGGCGCCGCCCATGTCTTTCTTCATGATGAGCATACCGCTTGACGGCTTGATATCGAGGCCTCCCGTATCGAAGCAGACCCCCTTGCCCACCAGCGTCACCTTCGGCGCGTTCACCGGTCCCCACGAAAGATCGATCAGGCGCGGGGCCTCCGCCCCTGCCCTGCCGACGGCATGGATCATCGGAAAATTGTCTGAGAGCAGCGCATCGCCCACTGTCACGGATATTTTTGCCTTGAACCGGGAAGCCAGCGCGCGAACTTCCTGTTCCAGCGCTTCCGGGCCCATATCGTTGGTCGGCGTATTGATGAGGTCGCGCACCAGAAAGGTGCCGTCCTTGAGCCGCCTGAGGCGGTCGATGTCGGCGCCTTCAGGGACAGTGAAGCGGATTTCACTGCCCGGCCTCTTGCCGTAACGGGTGAAGACATAGTCTCCGAGGAGCAATCCCAGGCAGGACAGTTCCGGGTCGGCCGGTCGATTGCCGAAATGCCAATTGCCGCCCGGAAGCGACTTGGCCAATGCACCGGTGAGCAGCGGGGCGAAGCCGCCCGCTTCGTCGCCCAGACCGAACAGAGCCGAGCCGACCACGCGGTTCTGCCCGGGCACCACGAGGAGCCTGCCCGCTTCGCCCGTAAAACCGTTGGCTTCCGCCCATGCCCGGGCGTGAGTATCCAACTCGGCGCCGGCCAGACCATCCTTCTTCACCAGGAAAACAGGACGGGATCCGGACAGGGGTGACGTGGAAAGCTCGACGGGCATACGGCACATCCTCGGTTGCCGCGAAGGGCGGCTTTCTTAACGATCCGTTAGGGTTAACAGAATATTTCTCGACCTGGGAAGGCGATCCGAGCGGGGGCCGCCATTTTTCGGAGGAGGTTCCGTTCCCATGGCGACAGGGCGAGTTGGCGGCAAGACCGGGAGGCGGCTGGTTTCCAGCGCGCTTGCCCTGTTTCTGGCGGCGGGGGTCGCCGGTTGCGCGCAGAGCCGGATGACGACAGGCTCGATCCGACAATCGCCTTCGGAGCCGCTCGGGCAGTTGACGAACACCGAACTCAATTCGGCGCTTACCCAACTCGGGCCGCGATACGCCGCGAACCCGAAGGACAAGCAGATCGCCCTGCGTTACGCCAGCGCGCTGCAGATGGACGGCCGAACCGACCAGTCGCTCGCGGTCATGCGCAAGACGGTCATCTACCATCCCAACGACCGTGAGATCCTCGCCGCCTACGGCAAGGCGCTGGCCGCCGACGGCCAGCTCGAACAGGCGCTTGACGCCGTGCGCCGCGCCGAAACGCCGGAATATCCGGATTGGCGCCTCGTTTCGGCGGAGGGCGCGATCCTCGACCAGCTCGGCCAGACCGACCAGGCGCGCGATCTTTACCGCAAAGCGCTCGACCTCAAGCCGAACGAGCCTTCCGTGCTTTCCAACCTCGGCATGTCGTACCTGCTGAAGGGCGACCTCAAGACGGCCGAGACCTATCTGCGCTCGGCCAACGAGCAGCCCGGCGCCGACAGCCGCATACGCCAGAACCTCGCCCTCGTCGTCGGCCTTCAGGGGCGCTTCGACGAAGCCGAGAAGATCGCCAGCGCCGAGTTGCCGCCGGACGAGGCGGCGGCGAACGTCGCCTATCTTAGGCAGATGATCAGCCAGCAGAACGCCTGGAGCCAGTTGAAGGACGGGAAGAAGAAAAAGGCCGTCAATTAAGATCGGCACCGTATCCGCATCGAAGGAAACGAAAGCGCCGGGCCAAGCGGTCCGGCGCTTTCGTTTTATGGCTGTCACGCCGGCAGGCGCGCCCGCCGCTCACTCGCTCGACGAAGTATGCTTGTCGCCGAAGATGCCGCGCTGGCTAACCGTGATGCCGGCCGGGCCGAGGATGATGATGAAAAGCACCGGCAGGAAGAACAGGATCATCGGGACCGTCAGCTTCGGCGGCAGCGCGGCGGCCTTCTTCTCGGCGGCCGTCATGCGCATCTCGCGGCTTTCGTTGGCGAGCACGCGCAGCGCATGCGCGACGGGCGTGCCGTAACGCTCGGCCTGGGTAAGCGCCTGTGAGACGCTCTTCACCGATTCGAGGCCCGTGCGGGAAGCCAGGTTCTCGTAGGCCTGCTTGCGTTCCTGGAGGAAGGAAAGTTCGGCGTTGGTCAGGACGAACTCCTCGGCGAGTTCGACCGACTGGGCGCCGATCTCGTCAGCGACCTTGCGGAAAGCCGCCTCGACGGACATGCCCGATTCGACGCAGATCAGCATCAGGTCGAGCGCATCCGGCCAGGCGAGCTGTATCGACTGCTTGCGCTTCGTGGCGCGGTTGGAGACGTACATGACCGGCGCATAGAAGCCGGCATAGGCCGCCACGATGCAGACGAAGAACTTAATCAGCATCGGCTTGTCGGCGAGACCGCCGAGAAAAAAGATATAGACCAGCGCCAGCATCAGGCCGACGAAAGGCAGGACCAGGCGGAAGAAGAGGAACTTGGTGACGGGGTTCTGGCCGCGGAAGCCGGCGACCCTCAGCTTGCTCAGCGTGTTCTGGTCGACCAGTGCCCTCCTGAGATCGAGCCGGTCGACGATGTTGCGCATGCCGACGGACTGCTCCTCGCGCAGGCCTCCCTTGCGGCGCCGGTCGGCCTCCGCCTGCAGGCGGGCGCGCTGCTTCGCCCGCAATTCCTCGCGCTCCAGCGCGACCGTCTTCATGCGCACCTTGAGCGGATTGCCGCCGAAAGCCGGAAGCGCGGTGAACGCCGTGGCGAACACCGCGATGCCCACCAGGAGGGCGATGAGGAAGGACGGATCGGAGAGTGACTTCGCGACTTGATCGACCATGGTCCGGTCCTAAACCTCGAAATTCATCATCTTCTTCATGACGAAGATGCCCATGGACATCCACACCGCCGCGATGCCGAGCAGGAGATGGCCGGTGCTGGTGAAGAAGAGCGGGCTGATGTAGCTGGGGCTCGAAAGATAGACCAGTATGGCGACGACGATCGGCAGCGCGCCGATGATCACCGCAGAGGCCTTCGCTTCCATCGACAGCGCCTGGATCTTGGCCTTCATCTTCTTGCGGTCGCGCAAGACGCGGGACAGGTTGCCGAGCGCCTCGGACAAGTTGCCGCCGGCCTGGCTCTGAATCTGGATGACGATGCCGAAGAACCCCGCCTCCGGGCAGGGCATCGTCTCCGGCATGCGCATGGCCGCGTCGGGGATGGACAGACCCATCTGCTGCGATTCGACGATGCGGCGGAATTCGCCCCTGACCGGCTCCAGCGACTCGCTGGCAATCAGGCGGATGGCGTCGTTAAGCGGCAGGCCGGACTTGACCGCGCGGACGATGATGTCGAGCGCGTTCGGAAATTCGTTGAGGAACGCCTTCACCCGCCGCCTGCGGATATAGATGACGATCCACCGCGGGATGCCCAGCGCGCCGGCGAGCAGCGCCCCGGGGACGACATAGAGCGGGGCGCCGGCGAAATAGACGGCGGCGGAAAGGAAGAGGCCGCAGATCGCGGAATAGATATAGAACCGCTCGATGCTGACATTGAGGCCCGCCTGGCGGATCTGGACCTTGAGCGGCGGCTTCTTGACGTTCCGATCCTTGGATTTCTGCTTTTCGTCCAGTTCCTTCAGCGATTCCTGGATCGACTTGCGGCGCTTGGCGGCCTCAGCCATACGGTCGCGGGAGGCCTTGACCACCAGCCGGTCGGTATCCGCGCTCTTGACGGTCTGAAGCCGCTTCTCGACATTCTGCTCGTTCGATATGCGCGTATACATCAACGCATAGGCGACGGCGCCGGCGCTGCACCCCGCCAGCAGGACGAACAGAAGCACGGTGCTGTCGATACCGAACATTTCTATCTGCCTAGGCCCTGTGGGCCGATTCGAAATGGATTTCGTGGCTGGCGCGAGCCGCCACCCGAAGGGCCATGGTCTCGTCGATCAAATCCGGCGCAAAGCCTCGCTCGCGATAGATAGACATCGCGTCGCTCATCTTTGCTTGACCTTGATCGACAATCCTCATGGCGAAATCCATCTCCAATCCGTCCACAGGGCCTCATTTACGGAGACTGTCACTCGGCCCGCTTCTCCATGGCCTCAAGGGCATTGGCCAGGCGCTGCTCCTCGTTGTAGTAGCGGGCCCGCTCCCAGAAATGCGGCCGCCCGATGCCGGTCGAGACGTGCTCACCGACCAGCCGGCCGGAGGAATCCTCGCCCTTGATGTTGTAGACGACGAGGTCCTGGGTGATGACCACGTCCCCTTCCATGCCGATCACCTCGGTGATGTGCGTGATGCGGCGGGAGCCGTCCCTCAGGCGCGCCGCCTGGATGATCACGTCGATCGACCCGGTGATGATCTCGCGCACCGTCTTCGGCGGGAGCGAATAGCCGCCCATGGCGATCATCGATTCCATGCGGTTCAGGCATTCGCGCGGCGAGTTCGAGTGGATGGTGCCCATCGAGCCGTCATGGCCGGTGTTCATCGCCTGCAGAAGGTCGAAGACCTCCGGTCCGCGCACCTCGCCGACGATGATGCGCTCCGGACGCATGCGCAGGCAGTTCTTGACGAGATCGCGCATCGTGACCTCGCCTTCGCCTTCGAGGTTCGGCGGGCGCGTCTCGAGACGCACCACATGTGGCTGCTGGAGCTGCAGTTCGGCGGAGTCCTCGCAGGTGATGACGCGCTCGTCGCGGTCGATGTAGTTCGTCAGGCAGTTGAGAAGCGTCGTCTTGCCGGAGCCGGTGCCGCCGGAAATGACGACGTTGCAGCGCACGCGGCCAATGATCTTCAGGATTTCCGCGCCGGGCGGCGAAATCGCGCCGAACTTGACGAGCTGATCGAGCGTCAGCTTGTCCTTCTTGAACTTGCGGATCGTGAGCGCGGTGCCGTCGATCGAAAGCGGCGGCGCGATGACGTTGACGCGGCTGCCGTCGGGCAGGCGGGCGTCGCAGATGGGGCTTGATTCATCGACGCGGCGGCCGACCTGGCTCACGATGCGCTGGCAGATGTTGAGAAGCTGCTGGTTGTCGCGGAAACGGATGTTGGTCTGCTCGACCTTGCCGTTGACCTCGATGTAGACCTGCTTGGAGCCGTTGACCATGATATCGGCGATATCGTCGCGCGCGAGTAGCGGCTCCAGCGGTCCATAGCCCAGAACATCGTTGCAGATGTCCTCGAGCAGCTCCTCCTGCTCGGCAATCGACATCGCGAAGTTCTTGATCGCGATGATGTCGTTGACGATATCGCGGATCTCCTCGCGGGCGCTGTCGGGATCGAGCTTGGCGAGCTGCGATAGGTCGATCGTGTCGATGAGCGCGGAGAAGACCTGACTCTTGGTGTCGTAATAGGCCTCGCTGCGCTCGCGCATCGCCGGGCGCGGCGCGGGCGCGGATGCAGCCGGCGCCTTCTGCGGCGCTCGTGGCGCCGACTTCGCCGGTGCGTCGGGCGCCAGCGGGGGGCTGGAGACCGACGGCCGCGGCTGTGGCGCGACGGCCACATCGCCGGCCTGGGGAGCCGGACGCAATTCCGGCTCGCCTCTGTCCTCTGGAGCGTTGCCTCGCTTACCAAACATGATGGCCAAACCAGTCCATTCGAGCCGACACTACTTCTTCGCCTTGAGCACTTTCATCCTGTCGAACAGGTTGCCGATGCCGGGCTTCTTCTTCGACTTGGCCTCGCTGCGGCCGGTCAGCACATGCGCCATTTCGGCCATCGACTGGACGATCGCGTGCTTGGCATCCATCTCGCCCAGCATCCGCCCGTTGTTGGCGGCGTTGCCGAAGAGCTGCGGATCGAAGGGGATGACCGCCAGCGGCGTCAGGCCCAGCGATTCGGCGAATTCCTTGGACGAGATTTCCGGGCGCTTCGGAACGCCCGCCTGGTTGACGATCAGATGCGGTGGCCCATCGTTCGGCCGCAGCTTCTTCAGCGTGTCGACCATGTTCTTGGCATTGCGCAAATTGGCGAGTTCCGGCGTCGCGGTGATCACGATCTCGTCCGCCTGGGAAAGCGTCGTGCGGGTCCAGCCGTTCCAGACATGCGGCACGTCGAGGACGAGATGCGGCGCGCTGCGCTGGGCGATGTCGATGACCTGCGAGAAAGCGTCGCTGTCGAAATCATACACCCGGTCGAGCGTCGAAGGCGCGGCGAGCAGCGACAGATGCTCGGCGCACTGGGCCAGCAGGCGGTCGAGATAGACCTCGTCGATGCGCTCCGGCGAAAACACCGCCTCGGCGATGCCCTGGGCGGGGTCCTGGTCGAAATTGATGTTGGCGGTGCCGAAGGCGAGATCGAGGTCGGCGACCACGACCTCGGCGCCGAACAGGTTCGACATGCTCCAGGCGATGTTGTGGGCGATGGTCGAGGAACCGACGCCGCCCTTGGCGCCAACGAAGGCGATGGAACGGCCCATGGGATCGGCGTCGGGATCGACGAAGATGGCCGAAATGACGGCGACGATATCGGCCATCGAAACCGGCGCCACCACATATTCGGAAATGCCGGAGCGGATCAGCTCGCGATAGAGCCAGACGTCGTTGTAGTGGCCGACGACGACGACCTTCGAACTCGGATCGCAGACCTCCGCCAGTTGCCGGAGCGATTCGAGCAGTTCCTTCGGCTCGCGCCGCGATTCCAGAATGATGAGGTTCGGCGTCGGAGCGGAACGGTAGAACTCGATCGCCGTCTCGATGCCGCCCATATGCACCTTGAGGTGCGCCTTGGACATGCGCCGATCCTCTGCCGCGCGCTCGATCGGGCCGGAGACGCCTTCGGTTTCGCAGAATGCCTGGATCGATATCCGCGGAACGGGCCTGAGCGCGTTCATCGCGGCGATGTCCTGCTGCGAAGCCTCTTCGCCGGCAAGGGCAGGTTCGTAAGCGAGATTGCTCATTTGCGTGCTCTCTTGGTGACCCGGCGCCACGTCAGTACTGCACTTCGGAAGTGCCGGTGAACTCGGGCGAGATGCCCCTGCTGCGATAGACGTTGATCACGTTATTGCGGTTCTCGGCATCGACATCGCCTTCCTTGCGCGGGCCGATCAGGTCGTTTGGGTCCGCCACCTGGGCAGCCAGGTTGCGCTGATAGGAGCAGCCGAAATCGGCGTAGTGCTTATTTTCCGTGTTCTCCGTGAGGTCCTCCGGCCAGCGTCCGCATGGGCCCGCCGATGCCACGACCTTCGAATAGGAGACGCGGATGGGCGGCTGCGCGTCGGGCGCGCCAGCCTGATAGGAGAGGATCGCCACATGCCCGCGTGGCACGCCGGATTCCCTGGCCACCTCGGCGAGACCCGCCGCGGCGCGCCTCGCGGCGGCCTGGTTCGCCGAGCCCGCCGGGAGAAGGATCTGAACGACCGGCGCGGCGCTTCGGTCGTATTTGTCTAGGAAGCCTTCGAGCTGATGGCGCTGCGCCGGCGTCATCCCCCGATCGGAGGCGCCAACCGGGATATCCGTAACCTGCTCCCGCTCCGAGATGGTGATCGGATGGTTGGTGCGGTAGTCGTCCGGGATCGCGCCGACGATGACATGGTCGCGGGGCATGCAGCCGGACAGGAGCGAAATCCCCAGCACGGCGGCCATCGGATAAAGGCCGAGCCGGATGGCTCGCGCGCGGCGGATCGAGGCGGCGTTCAGGATGTTGGCGGCGGACATGTCCGTGGATCCCCGATTACTTGTAGATGTAGCCGACGACGCCGTGGTAGCGGCCGTCCGGAAGGTTGGTGCGCATGGTGCCGTAGACCCGGTTGACGCGTCCGAGGAACATCCCCGCGCCGTCGCTCGGCGGATTGAAATTGTCGTCCGGCTTGGAGAGCTGGTTCCGCGCCACCGGGCGGACCAGGTAGGGCGTGATGATGATGACCAGCTCGCTCTCGTTGCGGACGAAATCGCGGCTGCGGAAGAAGGTGCCGAGCACCGGTATCTTCGAAAGGCCGGGCAGGCCGTTCATCGCCTGGCGCACGTCGTCCTGGACAAGGCCGGCGATCATCATCGAGCCGCCCGAGGGCAGTTCCACGGTGGTGTCCGCCAGGCGCTTGCGGATGGAGAGCATGTTCGTGCCGGGCGACTTGCCGGCAAAGTTCGGATTGATCGCGGCCGACCCCTCCGTCGTGGGCTCGGAGACCGAGGTACGCACCTTCAGGCTGATCCGGCCGGCGGAAAGAACGACCGGCTGGAACTCCAGCCCGATGCCGTATTCGACCTTGCTCAGCGTATAGGTGGTCTTGCCGGTCTGGTTGTCGAAGGAGACGTTGGAATCGACGCTGGTGACGAGGTTGTACTCGCCGCCGACCCTGAAGGTGGCCTTCTCGCCGGAGACGGCGGTCAGCGTCGGCTCGGCCAGCGTCTTCATGACGCCCGTCTGCTCCATCGCGTTCAGATAAGAGCTGATCGGCGAGGAACTCGACGTGTTGCCGAGGAGGAAACCGGAACTGGACAGCGGCTTGCCGAGGCCGGTGAAGGTGTCGCCGATCGCGCCCCAGGAAATGCCGTTCGAGCTGCCCTCGGCAAGGAGGCTCATGCCGAGCTGTTTCATGACGTTGCGGCTGACCTCAGCCACCGTCACCTTCAGGCTGACCTGGTCCTCTCCGACGATCTGCAGAAGGTTGATGATGGCGCTCTTCTGGCGCGTCTGGTCCGGATTGTTGATGTCGACGCCGCCGACCGCGGCGCCGCCGGCAGCCGTCTGCGAATACTGGCCGGTCGTCGCCTCGCCGCCGGTCACGAAGGCGGTCGCGAGTTGCACGGCGCGCGTCGCGTCGAGCGGCGTCTCCACCGTTCCCGACAGGACGACGTTGTCGTTCACCAGCTCCACCTTGATGTCGGAGTCCGGAATGTACTTGCGCAGATATTCGTCCAGGCCCGTCACGTCGCGCTCGATCGTGAGATCGAGCGAAGCGATCTGCTGGCCGTTGGCGCCGAAGACGAAGACGTTGGTCTCGCCGACCTGCTTGCCGAACAGGTAGATGCGGCGCGAGGTACGGGTGACGGCGTCGGCGACGGCGGGGTTGGCGACCAGGATATCGTAGGCGTCCTGCGGCAGGTCGATGACGATCGACTTGTTCAGCCCGAGCTTGATGCGCTGGCCGGCCGAGGACGAGACGACATGGGAGCGGCCGCCGCCCGCGTCAAAGTCGGCGGCGATCGCGGAAGGCATCGCCGTCGAAGCGAGCAGGACGAGCGACGCCGTGCAGGCGGCCAGGTTGGCGAGCGTCTTCCGGCGGGTGCCGGCGATGGTGTTTCGATGCGCCGTCATGGTCGGCATGTCCCTCTCTCGCATCATTTCTGACCGGTCACTTCGGTAACTTCGCCTGACTTGATGAGGCGGACGGTTCCGCGATGGCCATAGCCGGAAACCAGGTAGTCAGCTTCTTCCGTCGGCTTCTTCTGCGCGTCCGCGACCGAGCGGAGCGCCAGGGTGAGCCGGTCCGCCATCTGCGCGGCGACGGTAATGATTTCGGACTGGAGCGGCGTCAGCTCGAGCGTGGCGGTGGCGCCGACCTTGGTCTTCTTGCCCTCCTCATCCTCCTGGATGGTCTGGTCGATGGCGAGGACGCGGATGTTCTTCAGGATCGTGTCGGTGATGAAGCCGTTGGCTCCGACATTCGGCGTCTGCGAACGCCGGGTCATGATGACGTCGACGTGATCGTTGGGCAGGATGAAGCCGCCCGCCGATGTCTCCGCGGAAATCTGCACCGCCACCGCGCGCATGCCGGAAGGCAGGATGGACGACATCAGGCTCTTGCCTTCGCCGACCAGCTTGGAGCGCCGCACCGGCTCGCCCTTGTACATGGCGATCCGTGCCACCTCGCCCTTCAGCTTCGAGATCGCGTCGGGGTTCTGCGCCTTGGTGATGTAGTTGTCGCCGATCGAGTCCGTCGGCCAGTTCTGCCAGCGCATCTGGCTGTCGAGCACGCCGCCGACCGGGACGTCGTCGGTCAGGACGAGAACCTGCGACAGCGCGATGGAAGGTTTCGGTGCGGAAACGACGATCTGCGGCTTCTGGGCCGTCATATGCTTGGCGATGTAGCCGGCGCCGCCCGCCGCCGCCACCGCGACCCCCAGAATCAAAAGTCGGGATGCTGCCATCTCACTAACCTCGCCCAGGCACAAATCACCCTTGCCTGGACGGACATTGCAGCGGGAATGGTCAAATTAAGGTTAATGACGACCTTACAATCGTGATTAAGTAAAAGTTTATGGAAGACGACAGTAGGCATCCGGCATCGTCAGCAGGGGACGAAAGTTCCCGACTTGCGACTGCCTGTTGCCGAGTGGCCCCTATTGCCCGAGCGCCCACTGCACCAGGGGCGAGTCGGGAAACGCGAACATGCCCCCGATCCCGAGCGCGATGCCGTAGGGCACTCCCTTCTGGTCCTCGGCGAAATGACGGAGGAACATGTTCTGCCCGAGCAGCATGTGGAACGCCGATTTCCGGTAGCTCAGGACAAGCAGCGTCAGCAGGCCGCCGGCCATCGAGGCATAGACGAGATATTCGACGAGGGGCATGCCGAGCCCCATCCAGACCGAGGTGGCGGCAAGCAGCTTGGCGTCGCCGCCGCCCATGCCGCCAATGGCGAAAAGGACGAAGGTGACGGCAAGCACGAGGCCGCCGGCTGCAAGATGAAGGCCTAACGCGCTCCAGTCCATGCCCGACAGCGGTGCAACGATCGCAAACGTCGCGACCAGGACGATGGAAACGCGATTGGCGATCGTCATCGACAGGAGATCGGAAATCGCGGCAAACGCCATACAGAAGGGGAATACCACGAATATCGCCGCTTCCAGCATGAGCTGACCTTTCGTCGAAAACCGCAGTCTAGCGGCCGAATTTTAAACCGTGGTGAACAAGGCCGGCAAAATCGTCGGCAGCGCCGCCGTCCCGGGCGCCGGACCCCGGAACGAAAAGCCGCCCGGATCCGACGGATCCGGGCGGCTTCCTGCAATCGTTCAAGCGTACGATTAGTTCGTGGTGCTGAGCACCGACTTGATGTGCTCGAACTTCGTGTTCAGCGCGTTGCCGAGGGCACCGGCGCCAACGATGATCGCCAGGGCGATGAGGGCCGCGATCAGACCGTATTCGATGGCGGTCGCGCCGGATTCGTCCTTGGCGAAGCGTGCAAGAATCTTGGACATGCGAGAGCTCCTTACTCCACTTGTTTACAGCACTTCCGTCAACGATTCTGCTGCGTGTTGATCGGATGGCGGCAATCTACTTTCGAGCTCTTGCGAACGGCTTAACAAACAGCCTTACCGAAACCTTTCGTCGCCGCGCTTCGATCTGTGGTTAATCGGCGGCTAAGCGCATTCCATAAAATTGCAACTATCTTCACGTCTGAAAGCTGGCGCGGACGGCCTATATATAAATAAGAGTGCCGGCGGCGCCGTTTAACCGATGGTTCACCAATATCGTTCATCTTCCATTCGAGTTTTCCAATACTCCGGAGATGGCGCATGGCGCGGACCAAGGGGCAATCGATCGTCAAAATCGCCGGCATGGCGCTGTCGGTCGTGGGGGCGACGCTCTTTTCGAGCGCGACGTTCGCCGACACCGGCATCGGCGTCGTCATGAACGAGGCCAAGATCGTCAAGCTGGCCCGGCCGGCCGATACGATCATCATCGGCAATCCCGCGATCGCCGACGCTTCCGTGCAGGATTCCAAGACGATCGTGCTGACCGGAAAGGGATTCGGCACGACCAACCTGGTGATCCTCGATACGAGCGGCAACCCCATCATCGACGAGCAGGTCACCGTGTCACGCGCCGACGCCGGCTCGGTGCGCATCTATCGTCGCGCGGAAATGCAGACGCTTTCCTGCACGCCCTATTGCGAAAGCGCCTACAAGAACGACGCCGAGAAGACATCCGAAACCGAGATGAACGCTGCGCATTAGAGGGGTGCGGAACCGCCGGCCGGCACGGTTAGCCCGCGGTAAACGCGGGTTCCTCGATTTTATCCGCGTTCAAAACGGGAACTCAATCGATTTTCGTTATCCTTTGCCCGCTTATCGTCAGGCAGGCGACAGGAAAAGCGAGATGAACCAGGTGAACGACAGCCGTCCGAACGGCCCCGAGACGAAACCAGCGCGGCCTTCGCTGCTGGCGCGTTTCGTAGGGAACCGCAAGGGCACCACGGTGATCGAATTCGCGGTGCTGGCCATCCCCTTCGCGCTCCTGATCTTCGCCATCCTGGAAAGCTGCATTTCCTTTGCGGCGGAGCAATTGCTGACGAACACCACCGACGAGATCGCGCGGCAGGTCCGAACGGGCCAGTTGAAGGCCACCGACCTCGACGAAACCACGCTCCGCAACCTGATTTGCGGGAAGCTCTCGATCATGGTCGGCAACAATTGCCAGAGCGCGGACTACCTCGCCTTCGACCTGGAGAGCTACGACACCTTCGCGGAGGCGGCCCAGGTGCGTACCAACAAGACGGCGGGCGGGGATCTCGACACGACCGGTTTCGGCGTACATCCGGGCGGGCCGCTGACGAAGAACATGCTGCGCGTCTATTACAAATGGCCGGTGATGACGGACATCATGGCAAGGACCATGTCGGACCTGCCGGACGGCAGGAAGCTGCTCTTCGCTACCGTCACCTGGCAGAACGAGCCGTTCTGAGCAATTCGGACCAAGATCGGGACTGGGGGCGGAAAATGTGGAGCACGACGGGGATCTTTTCACTCGCACGAGCGTTCGGGGCGTCCGTCAGGAGGCTGGCGCAAAGCCGCCGCGGCGTGGCGGCGATCGAGTTCGCGTTCATCGCGCCGGTGCTGCTCGTCCTCTATTTCATGACGATGGAAGTGTCGCAGGCCATCGAGACGAACAAGAAGGTGGGACGCGCCGCGAGCATGATCGCCGACCTGATCACGCAGCAGCCGACCACCAGCAAGTCGGAACTCGACGCCATCATGCAGATCGGCCTGGCGACGATGCAGCCCTATAACCGCTCGCAGCTCGCGATCTACATCACCGGCGTCCAGATTTCCAACGACGCCACGGCCAAGGCCACGGTGGCATGGTCGCGCGAAATGATAAACGGAACCACCGGCCCGAACCCGGATCTGCCCGTCGGTAAGGAGACGACCGTCCCGACCGAGTTGAAGATCGCGGGGACCTTCCTCGTGCGGGTCCAGTCCAAGCTCGACTATCGCCCGGTCATCACCTGGACCGCCGACGCCAAGCAGACGCTCGGCCTGCTCTCCGCCTTCGACAATATCAACATGGCGGAGCAATATTATCTCCGGCCCCGCATGAGCGACTCCGTCAGCTGCAGCGATTGCTGAAGCGGGTCCCCCACGGCATCCGACGGATTGCCAATCCATCGCCATGATCCTATCTCTGCGACCGGTCTCGGCCGCAGGCGGGAAATCAATGGCGCGCGCATTCCTCTTCGTTCTGGATTCCTTCGGCATCGGTCATGCGCCCGATGCCGGCCTCTTCGGCGATGAGGGCGCCGACACGTTCGGGCACATCGCATCGGCCTGCGCCAGCGGCGCCGGCGACCGCGACGGCCTGCGCCGCGGACGCCTGCATCTGCCGAACATGACGGCGCTGGGCCTTGGCCAGGCCGCGGCCGTCGCCGCTGGTGACGGCTCGGCGAAGGGCAATGCGGCGCGCGGATTTTTCGGCTCGGCGAAGGAAGTCTCCAAGGGCAAGGACACGCCTTCGGGCCATTGGGAGATCGCCGGCGTCCCGGTCGCCTTCGAATGGAGCTACTTTCCGGACAAGGTGCCCACCTTCCCCGGAGAACTGACGGAGGCCATCATCCGCGAGGCCGGGCTCCCCGGGATCCTCGGCAATTGCCACGCCTCGGGCACCGACATCATCGCCCGGCTCGGCGAGGAGCACATCCGCACCGGCAAGCCGATCTGCTACACCTCGGCCGATTCCGTCTTCCAGATCGCCGCGCACGAAAAGCATTTCGGCCTGGAGCGGCTCTATGAGCTGTGCGCCATCGTCCGCCGGCTCGTCGATCCGCTCAATATCGGCCGGGTCATCGCGCGCCCCTTCCTCGGGGAGACGAAAGAGACCTTCGAGCGGACCGCCAACCGCCGCGACTATGCCGTGCCGCCGCCCGAGCCGACTCTGCTCGACCGCCTGACCGAGGCCGGAAGGCGGGTCATCGGCATCGGCAAGATCGGCGACATCTTCGCCCATCGCGGCGTGAGCGAGGTGCGCAAGGGCGCCGGCAACATGGCGCTCTTCGACGCCGCGCTCGGCGCCATGGACGATGCGAAGGCGGGCGACCTCGTCTTCGCGAATTTCGTCGATTTCGACATGCTCTACGGCCATCGCAGGGATATTCCCGGCTATTCGGCGGCGCTCGAAGCCTTCGACCGGCGGCTGCCCGAGGCGTTGGCCCGGCTCAAGGACGGCGACCTCCTGATCCTCACCGCCGACCACGGCTGCGATCCGTCCTGGAAAGGCACGGAACATACGCGCGAGCAGGTGCCCGTCATCGGCACGGGACCGGGACTCGCCAGCGCCCCGATCGGCTCGCGCAACACCTATGCCGATATCGGCGAGACGGTGGCCGAACATCTCGGCCTCCCGGCCGGACGGCACGGCAAATCCTTCCTGGCCGCGCTCACCGGCAATGCCTGAACTTCCCGAAGTCGAGACGGTCCGGCGCGGCCTCGAGCCGGTCATGGAGAACGCGACGATCCGCGCCGTGCATCTCGGTCGGCCGGATTTGCGCTTCCCCTTTCCGCCGCGCTTCGCCAAACGCCTGACCGGACGGCGGATCACCGGCCTCGGCCGGCGAGCCAAGTATCTCATCGTCCATCTCGACGACGGAATGGCCCTGATCGCCCATATGGGCATGTCCGGCTCCTTCCGGATCGAGAACGGCGATCGCGCGAAGACGCCCGGCGAATTCCACTATCCGCGCTCCAAGGACATCGCCCATGACCATGTCCGCTTCGATCTCGAACGCGGCGGGAACGAAAAGGCCAGTGTTGTCTTCAACGATCCGAGACGCTTCGGCTTCATGCTGTTCGCGGAACCGGGCCAGCTCGACAGCCATCCGCTTCTTGCCGGGCTTGGCACGGAGCCGACCGGCAACGCGCTCGACGGCAAGCTCCTGTCGGGCCTGCTCAACGGCCGGCAGGCGCCGCTCAAGGCGGCGCTGATGGACCAGCGCGTCATCGCCGGCCTCGGCAACATCTATGTCTGCGAGGCGCTGTGGCGCGCCGGGCTTTCGCCGCGGCGCCGGGCTGGCTCGATCACGGGGACGCCGGGAAAATCGACGCAGCGCGCCGACAGGCTCGCGGAGGCCATCCGCACCGTGATCGCCGCGGCAATCGCCGCGGGCGGCTCCTCGCTCAGGGACTACATGCGCGCCGACGGCTCGCTCGGCTATTTCCAGCATTCATTCGACGTCTATGACCGCGAGGGCGAACCGTGCCACAGGAAGGGATGCCACGGCACCGTCAAGCGCATCGTCCAGTCCGGGCGCTCGACCTTCTATTGCCCGGCCTGCCAACATTAGCTAATCGCATCGCAACGGCGGCGAAGGAGGATCGGCGTGCCCTACGAAACCATATTGACCGAGACGCGCGGCAAGGTCGGCCTGATCACGCTGAACCGTCCGAAGGCGCTCAACGCGCTCAACTCCACCGTCCTCGCCGAAGTCCTTGCCGCATTGAATGCCTTCGAGGCGGATCCGGGAATCGGCGCCATCGTCATCACCGGCTCTGAAAAGGCATTCGCGGCCGGCGCCGACATCAAGGAGATGCAGCCCAAGTCCTTCGCCGAAGCCTATATGGAGGACTTCTTCGCCGGCTGGGAGGGATTGACCCGCATCCGCAAGCCGATCGTCGCGGCGGTGGCGGGGTACGCGCTCGGCGGCGGCTGCGAACTCGCCATGATGTGCGACTTCATCCTCGCCGCCGACAGCGCCAAATTCGGCCAGCCGGAGATCACGCTCGGCGTCATGCCGGGAATGGGCGGCTCGCAGCGGCTGACGCGCTTCGTCGGCAAGTCGAAGGCGATGGACATGTGCCTGACCGGCCGGATGATGGATGCCGGGGAGGCCGAGCGCTCGGGCCTCGTGTCGCGCGTCGTGCCCGCCGCCGATCTCATCGAGGAAGCGGTCAAGACAGCCGAGAAGATCGCCGGCTTCTCGCTTCCGGCCGTCATGATGGTCAAGGAAGCCGTCAACCGGGCCTACGAGACCACCCTTTCCGAGGGGCTGAGGTTCGAGCGGAGGGTCTTCCATTCCATGTTCGCGCTGGCCGACCAGAAGGAAGGCATGGCGGCATTCGTGGAAAAGCGGAAGCCCGACTTCAAGAACCGCTGATCCTCGTGCGGACACGCTATTTTCGGCCGGCAAGTCCGTTGACGCGATGGGAGCGCTCGTCTATAAGCCGCGCCAGATGTGGCGGCCGTTGGCCGCCCTCATGCTTTTTATGTGCCTGTCGCGTACCCATGGCGAGCCGGCACTTCAACGGAACAGAGAGGCATCAATGGCCAATACGTCCTCGGCCAAGAAGGCGACACGCAAGCTCGAACGCCGTACCGCCGTCAACAAGGTTCGCCGTTCACGCATGCGCGGCTACGTGCGCAAGGTCGAGGAGGCAATCGCGGCGGGAGACAAGGCGACGGCGCAGGCGGCCCTGGTCGCCGCCCAGCCGGAGTTGATGCGCGCCGCGACAAAGGGCGTGCTGCACCGCAATACGGCATCCCGCAAGGTGTCGCGGCTCGCCCGCCGCGTGAAGGCGCTTCCGGCCTGATCGATACGCAGCTTGTAGTCCGAAGCCCGGCCATGCGCCGGGCTTTTTGTTTGCCGTCAAGGGCTTGCGCAGGCGACGATTTCGTCGGGCCGCTCTTTCGCCGGCTAGGTTCGGCGGGAGCGGCTCGCAATGCGATTCGCGGCCATGCGCCCGGCGGGGCGGCGCGCATCAAAAAATCCATGAAATCAACAGATTGGCGGGGGTTCTAAAGCCGATGCCCTGGGTTTTGGCCGGTGCCTCCCGGCCCGATGATGTCAAGGTTATTTTTGAGAATTTTTTTTTGCGAATTCTTAGCCGGGGACAAGCACGGAAAAGGGTTTGATTCAAAACAACTTACGCCGACTCCATCTTTTACTCCGCTTTCGAATCCCCCCGTTACGGCCGGTGATTGCTTAAGAAATCGTTAGGAGCGGCTTGCCCTCGCCGCGCCGATTTTTGTAGTGTCTGACCGTCGAAAGGGACGGTCGTTGGCCTGACCAATCAGCCGGACCAGTCAAGCGGAAACTGGCGAGGGTTTGAGGCGTGGAGTGATTCCGCGCCCGGACGGACTGTGCCTTTCGGCAGGAGTGGGGTACCCAGGAAGGTCGCGTTTTACGGCCCTGGCAACAAGCCCGGGGTGCCCTGCGGATTGCCCGATGCGGATCCGGGCGACTTCGCCGCTTCAAGCACGGCGACCGAAACGGAAAGGAGGCGATCAAGGCAAGGACGGCTCACGATCGAGGATCGGAACCGATACGAGGATTTCTGGCAAAAGCCAGGCCGCACCGGGTGATGGCGCCATCAGAGCGTCTTCGGCGCGGAAAACAGACGAGGGATTGTCATGCAAAGCGGCATCGAAGGGCCGGCCCGGCGGGGTTTGGCCTTTCAAATGAATGCGACAGAGGGGGACCTGATGACGGCTACGGCTGCGGACGCAGGCAGGGCGGAGAAGGCATTCGAAAAGGTAACGGCACAGATAAAGGCGAGGCTCGGGGGAGAGGTCTATTCAAGCTGGTTCGGCCGTATGAAGGTCGACGAGTACTCGAAGGGGCTGGTGCGGCTGTCGGTGCCGACCGCGTTCCTGCGGTCGTGGATCAACGGCCATTATCTGGACCTCATCACCGAACTGTGGAAGAGCGAGGACGCGGGCGCACTTAAGGTGGAGATCGTGGTGCGCTCGGCGGCACGGCAGACGCGCTCCTGCGTCGATACGGCGGTGGCGCCTGCCCGGCGCGCGCCCCAGCAATTGCCGGCAGCGGCCGGAGCCGGCCTCTCGAACGGCGTCCGCATCGACCGCGCGCCAGCGCCGAAGCCGCGCCTCGCGGAGGGCGATACAAGGCAGAACGTCATCGGCTCGCCGCTCGACGGCCGCTACACCTTCGAATCCTTCATCGAAGGCGCCTCGAACCGGGTCGCGTTCGCGGCGGCGCGCGCGGTGGCGGAACATGCCTCAAACGCAGTCCGTTTCAACCCGCTGTTCCTCCATGCGTCCGTCGGCCTCGGCAAGACCCACCTCCTGCAAGCCATCGCGGCGGAATCGCTCAAGCGATGGCCGCAGTCGCGCGTCGTTTATCTGACCGCGGAATATTTCATGTGGCGCTTCGCCACCGCCATCCGCGACAACAACGCGCTGACGCTCAAGGAGCAGTTGCGCGACATCGATCTCCTCATCATCGACGACATGCAATTCCTGCAGGGCAAGTCGATCCAGCACGAGTTCTGCCACCTCATCAACATGCTGCTCGACAGCGCCAAACAGGTCGTGGTTGCGGCGGACCGGCCGCCCTCGGAACTCGAATCGCTCGAGCCGAGGGTACGCTCCCGCCTCAATGGCGGGGTAGCGCTCGAAATGTCGGCGCCCGACTACGCCATGCGGCTCGGCATGCTGAAGCAGCGCCTGAAGGCAGCCCAGGCGGACGACGGCAAGCTGGAGATTTCCGACGACATACTGGAGCATGTGGCGGGCACCGTCACGGGCAGCGGCCGCGAACTCGAAGGCGCCTTCAACCAGCTTCTCTTCCGCCGCTCCTTCGAGCCGATCAGCGTCGAGCGAATCGACGAGATCCTCGGCCATATCTACCGTTCGGGCGAGCCGAAGCGGGTCCGGATCGAGGACATCCAGCGGGTCGTGGCACGGCACTACAACGTGTCCAAGACGGAGCTGCTCTCGAACCGGCGTACGCGCACCATCGTCAAGCCCAGGCAGGTGGCGATGTACCTGTCGAAGGTGATGACGCCGCGCTCGCTGCCGGAGATCGGCCGGCGCTTCGGCGGCCGCGACCACACGACCGTGCTGCACGCCGTGCGCAAGATCGAGGACCTTTCGGGCACGGACAACAATCTGGCCCAGGAACTCGAACTTCTCAGGCGGCTGATCAGCGACCAGGCATAGCTGGAGAGGAAAGGGAAGCCGGCGCTCCGGGCAAGCGGATTGCCGGCTTTTCCGTTATCCCCAGGAAGGGCGGCGTTCCGTCGCGAAAGGTGCGCAAAGACTTGCCTTTGCGGCCGATTTCCTGTCAGTTTGCTGTGATCCGGGCCCGCGCGGGCCAATCCGGGCGCCACGCCCGCGGGGCGGTAATTTTCATCCATCGGGGCGAGATCGGTTCGTTATGCGTGTGGTACTTGAACGCTCAAACCTCCTGAAGTCGCTGGGCCACGTCCACCGTGTCGTCGAGCGGCGCAACACAATCCCGATCCTGTCGAACGTGCTGCTTTCGGCCGAAGGCGACAGCCTGCAACTGAAGGCCACCGACCTCGATCTGGAGGTGACGGAGGCAGCCCCCGCTACCGTCGAGCAGAAGGGCGCCACCACGGTGCCCGCCTATCTCCTCTACGACATCGTGCGCAAGCTGCCGGACGGGGCGGAGGTGATGCTCAGGACCGACGAGGACGGCAACGCCATGTCGGTGATATCCGGCCGGTCGAGCTTCCGGCTGCAATGCCTGCCGCAATCCGATTTCCCCGAACTTTCTGCCGGCACGTTCCCGCACACCTTCCGCCTCGATTCCAAGGCACTCAAGGGGCTGATCGAGAAGACGCAGTTCGCCATCTCGACCGAGGAAACGCGCTACTACCTGAACGGCATCTACCTGCACACGATCGAGACGGACGGCGAGCTGAAGCTGCGCGCCGTCGCCACCGACGGGCACCGCTTGGCGCGCGCCGAGATCGAGGCGCCTGCCGGCTCCGAAGGGATGCCCGGCATCATCATCCCGCGCAAGACGGTGAGCGAGTTGCAGAAGCTGGTCGACGAGCCGGACGTCACGGCGACGGTGGAGCTCTCCGACACCAAGATCCGCTTCACCATCGGCAGCGTGGTGCTGACCTCGAAGCTCATCGACGGAACGTTCCCCGACTACCAGCGCGTGATCCCGACCGGCAACGACAAGAAGCTGGTCATCGACCGGCAGAGTTTCGCCGCCGCCGTCGACCGCGTCTCGACCATCTCGTCGGAGCGCGGGCGGGCGGTGAAGCTCTCGATCGCCGACGGGCAGCTCACGCTGACGGTCAACAATCCGGATTCGGGCAGCGCCACGGAGGAACTGCCGGCCGAATACGGCTCGGACCCGCTCGATATCGGCTTCAACGCCCGCTATCTGCTCGACATCGCCGCCCAGCTTTCCGGCGACGCCGCGGAGTTCATGCTGGCCGATGCCGGCTCGCCGACCGTCATCCACGATTCGGCGGACGAGCACGCGCTCTACGTGCTGATGCCGATGCGGGTCTAAGACGAGGCGTGAGCGAGACCGAGAGGGCGGCGCGCACGCCGCCGGTCAATATAGCCAGGCTGTCGCTGACCGATTTCCGCAACTATTCGACCCTGGCCCTCGATCTCCAGCCGGGCCCGGTCGTCCTGACCGGCGAGAATGGCGCCGGGAAGACCAATCTGCTCGAAGCCGTCTCGCTCCTCAGCCCCGGACGGGGTCTGCGTCGCGCCTCCTACCCGGAAATGGCCCGAGAGGCCGCTTCCCGTGCGGATGTGGCGCGCGAGCGCACGGGCGGCGGCTTCGCCGTCCATGCCCGGCTGGAAGGGCCGTTCGGCGAATGCGAGATCGGAACCGGCACGCTCGCCTCCGGCCCCGACGAGGCGGAAGGGACGCGGAAGGTGCGGATCAACGGCGCGCCGGCGAAGTCCGCCGAGGAGATGCTGGAATGGCTGCGCGTGATGTGGCTGACACCCGCCATGGACGGGCTTTTCACCGGGCCTGCCGGCGACCGGCGCCGCTTCCTCGACCGGCTGGTGCTCGCGATCGACCCCGCGCACGGCAAGCGCACGCTCGACTACGAGCGGGCGATGCGCGGACGCAACCGCCTGCTCGCCGAAGGCAGGATGGACGAAAGCTGGCTCGGCGCGATCGAGTTGCAGATGGCCGAGACCGGCGTGGCGATCGCGGCCGCGCGCGGCGAATTGCTGCGGCTCGCAAGCGCCATGATCGAGCGGCTGCCCGGCGACAGCGCCTTCCCCAAGGCCGATCTCGCGATCTCCGGGGCGCTGGAAGAGCAGATCGGGCAGCGCCCGGCGGTGGAGATCGAGGAATGGCTGCGCGGCGAACTTGCCGCCGGTCGCGCGCGCGACCGCGCCGCCGGCCGCACGCTCGACGGACCGCAGCGCGCCGACTTACTCGTCCGCCATCGCCCGAAGGATATGCCGGCCGCGCTCTGCTCGACCGGCGAACAGAAGGCGCTTCTGGTCGGCATCGTTTTGGCGCATGCGCGGCTGACCGGCGAGATGGCCGGCATGACGCCGATCCTGCTCCTCGACGAGATCGCAGCGCATTTCGACCAGCACCGGAGGGCGGCGCTCTTCGACATATTGGAAGAGCTCGGCTGCCAGGTGTTCATGACCGGGACGGAGCCGGCGCTCTTCTCGGCACTGAGGGGGAAGGCGCAGTTTCTCACCGTGGCGTCGGGAACGGTGGCGGAAACCGCCTGACAATGGGCGGCGACCTTTCTATGGTGGGTGCGTCCTTCGAGGCTCGCTTCGCTCGCACCTCAGGATGAGGAAGGTATGCGCCAAGGCTCTTTTCCCAAGGTGCTTGCGAGATATCGTCGTCTGCACCTCGGATGAGCGGCACCCGAATACCCCTGCCGCTTGTGCGAGAGGAGCTTGCGCAGAGGTCCTCATCCTGAGGTGCGGGTGAAGCGAGCCTCGAAGGACGCACGACAATGAGCCTGCGGTCGGCCGAATGAACAAGCATGAGCCCCCTCCCCTATCGCCCGAGGAACTCGAGCGCTACGCGCGGCATATCGTGCTCGCCGAGATCGGCGGGCCGGGCCAGCAGAAGCTTAAGAGGGCGCGCGTGCTCGTCATCGGCGCCGGCGGGCTCGGCGCGCCGGTGCTTTCCTATCTGGCGGCGGCCGGCATCGGGACGCTCGGTATCGTCGACGACGACACCGTGTCGCTGTCCAATTTGCAGCGGCAGATCATCCACTCGACGAACAGCATCGGCCAGCCGAAAGCGGCGAGCGCGGCGGCCGCGATCCAGGGCATCAATCCGCATGTGGCGGTCGAGACGCACAGGCTCCGGCTCGACGCCGGCAATGCAAAGCGGCTGGTCGCCGGCTACGACATCGTCGTGGACGGGTCCGACAATTTCGAGACGCGCTATGCGGTCGCGGACGCCTGCGCGGCGGAGGAGCGCCCGCTGGTGACCGCCTCCGTCGGGCGCTTCGACGGATCGCTGACGGTGCTGATGCCCTATTCCAGGGACAAGGAGGGCCGCCCGAACCCGACATACCGCGACCTTTTCCCCGCCAAGCCGCCGGAAGGCATGGTGCCAAATTGCGCGGAAGCGGGCGTCATCGGCGCGCTGACCGGCGTGCTCGGCACCCTGCAGGCCATGGAAGTGGTCAAGCTCGTCACCGGGGTCGGCGAACCGCTCGTAGGCCGGCTCCTGCTCTATGACAGTCTCTCCACCCGCTTCGAGACGATCCGCTACCGGCACCATGGCTGAAATGCTCACCACAGCCGCCACGTCCGATGGGCTCGCGATCGTCCCCCTGCCGGCGGATTTCGACCAATGGGAGGAGCTGCTGGCGCTGATCCTCTCCTCGTTCCGCTACATGAACGACATCATCGATCCGCCCTCCTCCGCGCTCCGGCTGACGCCCGAAAATCTGGAACAGAAGGCGGCCGAGGAGACGGCATTCCTTGCGCTTCTCGATGGCCGGATGGTCGGCTGCGTCTTCCTCGCCGAGAAGAACGACCATTTCTACCTCGGCAAGCTGGCGGTCGACCCGGCCTGCCAGGGCCGCGGCATCGGGGGCCGTCTCGTCGCCGCGGCGGAGGAGCATGTACGCTCGACCGCCAAGCCGGCGATCGAGCTGCAGGTCCGCATCGAACTCGTCAACAATCAGGCGACCTTCCACCGACTCGGCTTCCGCGAAACCGTCCGCACCGCGCATGCCGGCTACGACCGGCTGACATCGATCACGATGCGCAAGGAATTGCGGGCGTGACGCTTGTCCTTTCGGCCGAAGAGCGCGCGATCGCCGGCGGGGAACGCGGCGCGGGCGCGGCGACGGCCATGCGCATCGTCGCCGAAAGCGCACGGCTGCTCGGCGCGCCGAGGCTCATCCCGATCGCCTCGGCGCATATCGACGGGGCGCTCTATCACGGCGATTCCGGCACCCTGTTCGCGGAAAGGCTGGTCGAAGGCGGGGCAAGGGTCGCCGTGCGCTCGACGCTCAATGTCGGCGCGCTCGACCTCACCGGCTGCTCGCAGGTGCGGCTTGCCGAGCCGGAGCGGGGCATGGCGCGGCGCATGATGGGGGCCTACCGGGCGCTCGGCTGCGAAACAAGCTGGACCTGCGCGCCCTACCAGGCCGGCCACCGCCCCGCCTTCGGTTCGGACGTCGCCTGGGGCGAATCGAACGCCGTCGTCTTCTGCAATTCGGTGCTGGGCGCGCGCACCAACCGCTACGGCGATTTCCTCGACATCGCCTGCGCCATCGCCGGGCGGGCGCCGGACTACGGCCTGCATCGGGCCGAGAACCGCCGCGCCACCGTCCGCTTCGATCTCTCCGCTATCGATTCCGGCTTCCTCGGTTCGGACATCGCCTGGCCGATCCTCGGCAGCCTCTACGGGCGCGAGATCGGCGACGCGGTCGGGATCGTCACCGGAATCGCGGCCGATCCGGGCGAGGACGCGCTCAAGGCCTTCGGCGCCGCCGCCGCTTCCTCTGGCGCGGTCGGACTGTTTCATATGGACGGTGTCACGCCGGAGGCGAAGGCGGGCGCGGCCGGAACGGAATTGGTGGCGGAAATCAGGGTGACCGACGACATGGTCCGCGCGGCGCAGGGCCGCCTTTCGACGGCGGAGAAGCCGGAGCGGATCGACGCGGTGGCGATCGGCAGCCCACATCTTTCGCTCGCCGAGTTCGACGCGCTGGAACGGCTGCTCGCCGGCCGCCGGCTCGCCGTGCCGGTCTATGCCTGCACCGGCCGCCATGTCCTTCCCGAACTCGAACGGCGTGGAACCCGCGAGACGCTCGAAGCGGCCGGCGTGGTCATCGTCGCGGATACCTGCGTGGTCGTCACGCCCATCCTCGAACCGCTCGAGAGCGGCGTGCTGATGACGAATTCGGGGAAGTTCGCGCACTACGCGCCGGGCAACACCGGCTATTCGGTGCTCTACGCCTCACTTGCAGACTGCGTCGAGAGCGCGGTCTCGGGCCGGCTGCGCATTTCGGGGTCCCGGTGATGGGCATCGCGGAACAGGGCGAGGTGCTCATCGCCGGAACCGCCGACGCCGGTGGCGAGGCGCTCGTTCTGACCCGGCCCATCAGCTTCTGGGGCGGCGTCGATCCGAAGAGCGGCCGCATCGCCGATCCGCGCCACCCCGAAGCGGGCGACAACGTGGCCGGCCGCGTGCTCTTCCTGCCCGGCACGATCGGGTCATCGTCGGCCTCGGCCGTGCTTCTGGAACTGGTGCGGGCCGGCGCGGCGCCCGCCGCGATCATCCTGCACGAGGCCGACGCGATCCTGCTTCTCGGCTTGATCGTCGCCCACGAAATGGGGTGGAGCCATCCGCCGGCTCTCCGGCTCGACCGGGAAAGGCACGGGGCTTTTGCCGGGCTTTACGCGGAGATACATGCCGACGGCAGGATCAGCGCCTGACGACGGCCCCCCTCACCCGGCTCGCTACGCGAGCCACCCTCTCCCCGTCGGGGAGAGGAAGAAGCCGGCCGCGCCGTTTTCCTCCCCCATCGAGGGGGAGGTGGTCCGAAGGGCCGGAGGGGTGGATACTGCCCTAGGTGCTGGACGGCAGAAGATCCGATCGTCTTTCAGAACTTCCAGTGCTCCCCCTGCTCGGGCACGATGAACTTCACGCCGAGGTCATTGCCCGCCTGCAATTCCTTCAGGATTTCCACCTGCGGCTGGTCGCCTTTCTTCAATGAATACTTGATGTGGCTGACAACGATCGGCAAATCCTTCAGCGCGCCGCCGCCGGCCTGCTCGTCCAGATCGTGCAGCGACTTCAACAGCCATGCCGGCGTCAGATGGCCGAAGAGCTGCTTGTCCGGCTGCGCATTGCTGTAGGAACTCTCGATGATGACGGCCTTCAGCCGGTGCTCTTTCACCGCACCGGCCGCCGCCGTCCAGACATCGTGCATCTTCGTGGTCTTCTCCACCGCGTCGGGGCCGGTGTCGCCGAAGCAGAGCAATGCGTCGTCGCCGCTCTCGATCAGGAAGGCGGTCGATTCGACGCCGCCATGGCTGAGCGGAAAGGCCGTCACGCTCATGCCGGTACCCGCAAGATCCGTCTTCTGCCCCGGCACGAGGTTTTCATAGTGATATTTCTTCAGTGCCGGCGCCTTGCCGGCGTCGCCGAAGTTCGGCCAGGCCTCCCAGTTGAAATAATTGCGCTCGATCCGCTCGTTGACCGAGGGAAGCGCGTAGATCGGCTTCTTGCTGTCGTCCGGCGAGGCGACGATCAGGCCCTCGATGTGGTCGAGATGGGCGTGGCTGATGAGATAGCCCTTGATCCTGTCGGTCAGGACATAGCCGATACGGCTGTAGGTCGAATCCGGCGGAACCTGGACCTCGTCGAACGCGCCCTTGGCATCGGCGACGCGCAGGCCGTTGACCAGCGCGCCGGCGTCGCAGGTGACGTAATTGCCCTCGCCATGCGCCCCGATGAGGTAGGCGGAAAGATTGCCGTCCTCGATGCCGCCGCGCGCGCCGAGCGCGACGACGTCGAAACCCTCACCGGCCCATGCCGGCGCGGCCAGAAGCCCCGCCGCAAGCACCCATCCGACGGCAATCGCCTTCATTTGCTTCTTCCCCTCATACCTTGTTCGGCAAGACCCGGTCCGGCGGCCGATGGCCGTCGAAGAAGGCGCGGATGTTGATGATCACCTTCTCGCCCATATCGATGCGGCCCTCGATGGTCGCCGAGCCCATATGCGGCAGCAGCACGACCTTGCCCTTGGAGGCGAGCTTCACCAGTTTCGGGCTAACCGCCGGCTCATGCTCGAAGACGTCGAGGCCGGCGCCGGCGAGCTTCCCGTCCTGGATCATCTTCGCCAGCGCGTTCTCGTCGATGATCTCGCCGCGCGCGGTGTTGACGACGTAGGCGGTCGGCTGGAGGAGCGCGAGCCGCCGCGCCGAGAGGAGATGGAAGGTCGCGGGCGTGGAGGGACAGTTGACCGAGATGATGTCCATCCGCGCCAGCATCTGGTCGAGGCTTTCCCAGTAGGTCGCCTCCAGTTCCTCCTCGATGGCCGGCGCGACGCGATGGCGGTTGTGGTAGTGGATCGACAGGCCGAACGCCTTGGCGCGGCGCGCCACTGCCGTGCCGATGCGGCCCATGCCGACGATGCCGAGCCGCTTTCCCCAGATGCGGCGGCCGAGCATCCAGGTCGGCGACCAGCCGGCCCATTTGCCGTCCGCCTCGAGGATTCCGGCGCCTTCGGTCAGCCGGCGCGGCACGGCGAGCAGCAGCGCCATGGTCATGTCGGCGGTGTCCTCGGTCAGGACGTTGGGCGTATTGGTGACTACGATGCCTTTCCGCGCCGCGGCCGCCACGTCGATGTTGTTCACGCCGTTGCCGAAATTGGCGATCATCTTGAGGTTCGGCCCGGCCTGCTCGACGAGCGCCGAATCGATCTGGTCGGTGACGGTCGGCACCAGGACATCCGCCTCCTTCACCGTCGCCACCAGTTCCGGCTGGGTCATCGGCCGGTCATCGACGTTCAGCCGCGCGTCGAAAAGTTCGCGCATCCTCGTCTCGACAGGGTCCGGCAATTTCCGCGTGATGACGACGAGAGGCTTTTTCCTGCCGGCCATTCATTCCTCCGGGGTCCTGTTGAGACCTCTTTAACCAAGACAGGCGAGACTTGAAGCGAAATCGGCCTGCCTTCTTCTCTAACAAGCGCGGCCGCTCAAGACAAAGAAAAACCGGCTGCCGGATCCCGCCCAGGGCGGCCGCGAGCGTGGGGTAACGATCGTGCGTGGTCTGGTTCTTCTCGGGAAAGCCTCGGCATTGGCGCTACTGTGCGCCGGCTTCGTTTCCGCCACCGTCACCAACCCGCATGGCGCCGCCTCCGCCGTCGCCAATGTGACGCTCGGGCCGAGCGGCCTGCCGCTGCCGCGCTTCGTCAGCCTCAAATCGGCGCGGGTCAATGCCCGGATCGGGCCGAGCTTCAACTATCCGGTGGAATGGCTCTACCTGAAGGCGGGCCTGCCGGTGGAGATCCTGCAGGAGTTCGACACCTGGCGGAAGATACGCGATTCGGACGGGTCGGAAGGCTGGATCAACCAGAGCCTGCTCTCGGGCCGGCGCACCGGCATCATCGCGCCCTGGCAGAAGGGCAAGGACTCCAAGCTTCCCCTCTTCTCGGAACCCCAAGACAAGGCTTCGAACGTCGCGCTGGTCGAGCCCGGCGTGATCGGGACGATCCGCTCGTGCAACGGCAAATGGTGCGAGATCGATTTTTCCGGGCGCTCCGGCTGGATCGAGCAGAATCTGGTGTGGGGCGCCTATCCGGGCGAAACGATCAAGGACTGAGCCGGCCCGCAGGCGCCTGATCAGGCCTTGTCCGGCCGCTTCGGGCGCAGACGCACCACGATGTCGACGTTGGCGATCTCGAGCCCGTCGGGCGGCGGCGGCAGGTTGATGACGGTCACCGGGCCCTTCTCGATGTCGATATCGACGAGCCGGTTCTCGCCCTCCACGAAAAAATGATGATGGTCGGAGGTGTTGGTGTCGAAATAGCTTTTCGCCCCTTCCACCGCCAGTATCCTGAGCAGGCCGGCCTCTGTGAACTGGTGCAGCGTGTTGTAAACCGTCGCCAGCGATACGGGGACGCCGGCCGAGATCGCTTCCTCGTGCAGTTCCTCCGCCGAAAGATGCCTGTCACCCTGCGCGAACAGCAGATTCGCCAACGCGACGCGCTGCCGCGTCGGCCTGAGGCCGGCGTCACGGACACGCCGCTCGATGTTCCGCATCTCGTGCAAGGCTTGCGACTTCATCTCCACCGGTTTTCTTCCATCGGGCCCGGACCGTTGCAAAAACAGGGCTTAAACCCGGAATATCACCAAATTGATATATTCTGGGTAGTCCGCGCAATCAATAGCGACGCATGTGCCGCCATGGCGGCACATTGACCGGCGAACCGACCCACGTTAGAGCCAACGGCGGTTTCCGCAAGTTCGGGGTCTGTGTTAGGGAACCGATGAGACGAACCGGCCGCGTCGCGGCCGCCACGGTGGGAGCAGCATGATCGCGGGCGCGAAATCCAGTTACGACTACGAGGATCTTCTGAAATGCGCCCGGGGCGAGCTATTCGGCCCGGGCAATGCGCAATTGCCCGCGCCGCCGATGCTCATGTTCGATCGCATCACCGACATCAGCGAGACGGGCGGGGAATTCGACAAGGGCTACATCCGCGCCGAGCTCGACATCAAGCCGGACCTCTGGTTCTTTCCCTGCCACTTCATCGGCAATCCCGTCATGCCCGGCTGCCTGGGACTGGACGCGCTGTGGCAGATGACGGGCTTCTTCCTCGGCTGGCTGGGCGAGCCCGGCAAGGGCATGGCCTTGTCCACCGGCGAGGTGAAGTTCAAGGGGATGGTCACGCCGGCCACCCGGAAGGTCGAATACGGAGTCGACTTCAAGCGCGTGATGCGCGGCCGCCTGGTGCTCGGCATCGGCGACGGCTGGCTGAAGGCGGACGGCGATCCCATCTACAAGGCCACCGATTTGAGGGTCGGCCTGTCCAAACAGGGCGCTGAATAGCGCCAGCGCTAACGGGAGCCAGCGATGAGACGGGTGGTTGTCACCGGCATCGGTATCGTGTCGCCCATCGGCAACAATGCCGAGGAGGTAACGCAATCCCTGCGTGAAGCGAAATCGGGAATAAGTTTCTCGGAGGAATTCGCCGAACACGGCTTCCGCTGCCAGGTCTGGGGGGCGCCGAAGCTCGGCCTTGCGGAACTGGCCGAGATGGTCGACCGGCGCGCCATGCGCTTCCTTTCCAAGGGCGGGGCGTGGAACCACGTCGCCATGAAGCAGGCGATCGGCGACGCCGGCCTGAAGGAAGACGGCATCACGGACGACCGGATCGGCATCGTGATGGGTTCGGGCGGGCCGTCGACACTCGTCATCGTCGAAGCCGCCGACACCACCCGCAACAACAACAGCCCGAAGCGGATCGGCCCCTTCGCCGTACCGAAGGCCATGTCCTCCACCGCCTCGGCGACACTGGCGACGTGGTTCAAGATCCATGGCGTCAACTATTCCATTTCCTCGGCCTGCTCGACCTCGGCGCATTGCATCGGCAATGCCTATGAGCTCATCCAGTGGGGCAAGCAGGACATGGTCTTCGCCGGCGGGCACGAGGATCTCGACTGGACCATGTCGGATCTTTTCGACGCCATGGGCGCGATGTCGACCAAGTACAACGACCGCGCGAGCGTCGCCTCGCGGGCCTATGACGCGGACCGCGACGGCTTCGTCATCGCCGGCGGCGCCGGAGTCCTGGTCCTGGAGGAGCTCGAGCACGCCAAGGCGCGCGGCGCGCGCATCCACGCCGAGATCATCGGTTACGGAGCGACGTCGGACGGCTACGACATGGTGGCTCCTTCGGGAGAAGGCGCCGTCCGGTGCATGAGGCAGGCGCTCTCGACGGTCTCCGGCCGCATCGACTACATCAACACGCACGGCACCTCGACGGCGATCGGCGATTCGCGCGAAATCGGGGCCATCCGCGAGGTTTTCGGCGACAACCTGCCGAAGATCACCTCCACCAAATCGCTGACCGGCCATTCGCTGGGCGCCGCCGGCGTGCAGGAATCGATCTATTCCATCCTCATGATGAAGGAGCGCTTCATCGGCAAGAGCGCGCATATAGAGAAGCTCGATCCCGAATTCGAGGGTGTTCCGATCGTCCGCGAGCGCATCGACAACGCCACGATCGACACGGTGCTGTCGAATTCCTTCGGTTTCGGCGGCACAAACGCGACGCTCGTGTTCCGGCGCTATCAGCAATAACGGCCGCCGGCGCGATCGATCCATTCAGGAGCGCGGCGGGGACAGGCTGCCGCTCGAGAAACGAGGGTAATGCATGGAAGGCTTGATGAAGGGAAAGCGGGGCCTGGTGATGGGCGTCGCCAACGATCATTCGATCGCTTGGGGCATCGCCAGACAATTGGCGCGGCAAGGCGCCGAACTCGCTTTCACCTATCAGGGAGAAGCATTCGGCCGTCGCGTCAAGCCGCTCGCGGAGCAGATCGGCGCCTCGATCGTCGTGCCCTGCGACGTCGAGGACAGCGTCTCGGTCGACGCCGCTTTCGACACGCTGAAAACCGCATGGGGCGGGCTTGATTTCGTCGTCCACGCCATCGGCTTTTCCGACAAGAACGAGCTGAAAGGGCTCTATGCCGATACGTCGCGCGAGAATTTCGTGCGGACCATGGTGATCTCCTGCTACTCCTTCACCGAAATCGCCCGCAACGCGGCGAAAATGATGGCGAACGGCGGCAGCCTCGTCACCCTCACCTATGCCGGATCGGTGCGGGTGATGCCGAACTACAACGTCATGGGCGTGGCCAAGGCGGCGCTCGAAGCGAGCGTGCGCTATCTGGCAAACGATTACGGACCGCAGGGAATCCGCGTCAACGCCATCTCGGCCGGGCCGGTGCGGACGCTCGCCGGCGCGGGGATATCGGACGCAAGGCACATGTTCTCCTACCAGCAGCGCAATTCGCCGCTGCGTCGGGCGATCACGCTCGACGAGGTCGGGGGCGCCGCGCTCTACCTGCTCTCCGACATGTCGTCCGGCGTGACGGGCGAGATCCACTATGTCGATTCCGGCTATCACATCGTATCGATGCCGACGCTCGATGAATTGAAGCGCACGGACCTGGCCCCGGAGCAGGCGTGACCAAGGAAAGCCTTCAGCGTTTTGGATAAACCAATCCTTCACCATGCCGGCAGTTGACCGCGCGGCTGAAGCAAATCTTAAGCGCCCGCCCCTAGACCTCTAGTCTTCGAGGCGGGATAGGCATGAAATCCACGGCACATCCGAACCGAAGCAAGGTGTTTCGGCTCATAACCATCGCCAGTTCGGCGCTGGGCAGCTTCGTGCTGGGACTGTGGGCGCTCAAGTTCAACTTCGGCGTCGGACCCGTCGGCATGTCGCCCGAAATGATCGGATCGATGATCGCGTCCTTCTGCGCGCTGGCCGCCGGCGGGGCCTCCATGTCCTATTTCGCCGGCGTCGACGAATCCGCCGACTACGTCTTCAACGAAACACAGATCGACAAGCTTACCGGGCTGCATTCGCGCGTCGCCATGATCGGCAAGATCGCGGAAGCGTCGATCGCCGCATCGCGCAAGGGCGAGCCGGTCTTCCTGATCGACATCGATATCGACCGGTTCAAGCAAATCAACGACGCGATCGGTTACGGCCGCGGCGACGACCTCGTCCGCGCCTTCGCCAAGCGGTTGAAGGAGAACCTGCCGAAACGCGTCGAGATCGGCCGCATCGGCGCGGGCGAGTTCTGCGTGCTCTATCCCGACCGCAAGGCCATGCCGTCGATGGATGCGATCATCAATGACCTCATCGAGGTGATGATGAAGCCCTACCAGTTCGCGCGGCATTCCCAGTCGGTCAACATCTCGGTCGGGGTAGTGGCGCTGCCCAAGGACGGCGACGATCCGACCGTGCTCCTGCGCCGGTCCAACCTGGCGCTCCAGCATGCGCGGCTGCGCGGTCACGGCAACTGGGCCGTGTTCCAGTCGGAAATGGGCGAGGTCGCGGACTTCCGCCGCTGGATCGAGGCCGAACTCCATACGGCGTTCGAGCGGGGGGATTTCGAGCTCCACTACCAGCCACAATTCGACCTCGCCGCCGGCCGCGTGGTCGGCTACGAGGCGCTCCTGCGCTGGAGCCATCCCGAGCACGGCATGATCCCGCCGATGGAATTCATCCCGATCGCCGAGGAGACCGGCATGATCGAGCCGATCGGGCGCTGGGTGCTGCGCAGCGCCTGCCATGACGCGCTCAGGCTTCCCAGGGACTGTTTCGTGGCGGTGAACATCTCGCCCGTGCAGTTCATGAACTCCGAATTCATCGCGGTCGTGCGCCGGGCGCTGGAGGAGGCCGGGCTGGAGGCCAGCCGCCTCGAACTGGAAGTCACCGAAACGGCGATGATGCAGGATCGCGAGCGTGCCGCGAAAATCCTGAACGAACTGACCGAGATCGGCATCTCGGTCGCCGTGGACGATTTCGGCACCGGCTATTCGAACCTCAGCTACCTGGTCGATTTCTCGTTCCAGAAGCTGAAGATCGACAAGTCCTTCGTCAGCCGCATGGAGAAGGACGAGAGCTCCGGCGCCGTGGTCTCGACCATCGTCGGCCTGTCGCGGGCGCTCGGCGTGCATACGATCGCGGAAGGCGTGGAAACGGAGAACCAGGCCGTCCTCCTGAAGGCGGCGGGATGCGAGGCCGTGCAAGGCTATTTCTACGGCCGGCCGGCCCCGCTTTCCACCGTATTCGCGAAGGAACGGGGCCGGGTCGCCGCCACCGTCCATTGAGCGGACGTCACCTGACCGCCCACAACACCTTGTAGCGACCATCACGGGCCGTCTCGCCGGCCGCGCGGAATTCCCTTGCCAGCACCCCTTCGTAAGGCAGTTGCCGGTTGGCGACGAGAAAGAGCCGCCCACCCGGCTTGAGGGCGCGCGCGGCGGCGAGGATCATCCCTTGCCCTAGCGCGGGCTCCGCCGCGTGGCCGGCATGGAAGGGCGGGTTCATGACGATGAAATCGTAGCGGCGCTCGACCGGCTCGGCCAACAGGTCGATCCAGAAGAAACCAGTCACTGCATCGCTCCCGAGCGCGGCGATGTTTCCGCGTGCCGCCTCGAGGGCCTCGAACTCGGCCTCGTAGAGGTCCATCCGGGAAATGCCCGCGTTGCGGGAAAGGAGTTCGCCGGCGAGGTAGCCCCAGCCGGCGCCGAAATCGGCGACGTCGCCGCTGACGCCGGCGGGCAGGTTTCGCGCCAGCAGGCTCGAGCCCGGGTCGATACGGTCGTGGGAAAACATGCCCGGCGCCGTATGATGGCCATCGACCAGCAGCGCCGGATTTGCCTCCCGCAGTGCGGACGCCGGCGTGGCTACGTCCGGCGTCGCGACATGCGGCCGGCGGAACCAGAACGCGAGGCCATGATATTTCGGCTCGCTGCCTTCGATCCCGAGAAGCCGACCGATCCGCTTGCGAAGGGAAACGATGCCGTCCTCCTTGCCGCCGGCGACGACGATCAGGCCTCCTGGAACGGTGCGTTCAAGCGCGTCGGCAAGCCAGAGCTCATTGCGGCCGCGATGCCGCCCGGCGAGCACGAGCGCGGATGAATAGTCCCGGGCCTCTACGCGCGGCTTGACCGGCAAGCCGGCCCCCTGCAACAGGCGGAAAAAAGGCCTGAACGGCTGCACCGCATCGATCGGAGCCGCCCAGCCCAGGGGCAAGCGGAAGCCCGGCTCCGCGCCCAGGAAAAGCACGCGCTCACCCTCCGGCGGGACCGGCAGTCCGCCCGTCTCGAAAGGATAGAAGAGGGTCCTCGTCGCCTCCGAACTCATCGCGCACGGCCCCGCGCTTTTGACCGCTTCGCGGGAAGCAACGCCGGAAAGCGTTCAGCGACAGCGGGAGGCAACATAGGGCGCCATAGTCTCACGGATGCGTATCCCGAACGACAGTCCCGAGGGCGCGGGATAAAAAAACGGGCGCGCCTCCAACGGCGCGCCCGCGGATCGATTCTTCCGGCAGGGAGGATCAGGCGGCGTCTTCCGCGCCTTCCGGCTTCTTCTCGCGGGCGATCTCCTTGCCGGTCTCCTGGTCGACGACCTTCATCGACAGGCGCACCTTGCCGCGCTCGTCGAAGCCCATGAGCTTGACGAAGACCTTGTCGCCTTCCTTGACCACGTCGGTCGTCTTCTGCACGCGCTCGGGCGCAAGCTGGGAGATGTGGACCAGACCGTCCTTCGGACCGAAGAAATTGACGAAGGCGCCGAAATCGGCGGTCTTGACGACCGTGCCCTCATAAATCTCGCCGACTTCCGGCTCGGCGACGATGGTGTGGATCCACTTCTTCGCCGCCTCGATCTCCTTGGCGTTGGCGGAAGCGATCTTCACCGTGCCGTCGTCCTCGATGTTGATCTTGGCGCCGGTCTTCTCGACGATCTCGCGGATGATCTTGCCGCCAGAGCCGATGACGTCACGGATCTTGTCGACCGGGATGTTCATGACCTCAATGCGCGGCGCGAACTCGCCGAGTTCGGCGCGGGCGCCGGTGATGGCCTTCGCCATCTCGCCGAGGATGTGCAGGCGGCCGTCCCTGGCCTGGCCGAGCGCCACCTTCATGATCTCCTCGGTGATGCCATCGATCTTGATGTCCATCTGCAGCGAGGTGACGCCGTTGGCGGTGCCGGCCACCTTGAAGTCCATGTCGCCGAGATGGTCCTCGTCGCCGAGGATGTCGGAGAGCACCGCGAAGCGTTCGCCTTCCTTGATCAGGCCCATGGCGATGCCGGCAACCGGCTTCGCCAGCGGAACGCCCGCGTCCATCAGCGCCAGCGAGGTGCCGCAGACGGTCGCCATCGAGGAGGAACCGTTCGATTCGGTGATCTCGGAAACGACGCGGATCGTGTAGGGGAACTGCTCCTCGCCGGGCAGCATCGGATGGATGGCGCGCCAGGCAAGCTTGCCGTGGCCGATCTCGCGACGCCCCGGAGAGCCCATGCGGCCGGTCTCGCCCACGGAATAGGGCGGGAAATTGTAGTGAAGGAGGAATTTCTCCTTGTAGGTCCCGGTCAGCGCGTCGATGAACTGCTCGTCCTCGCCGGTGCCGAGCGTCGCCACCACCATCGCCTGCGTCTCGCCGCGGGTGAAGAGCGCTGAACCGTGGGTGCGCGGCAGGACGCCGACTTCGGCGACGATGTTGCGCACGGTCTTCAAATCGCGACCGTCGATGCGCGAGGAGGTGTCGAGGATGTTCCAGCGGACGATCTTGGCCTGCAGTTCCTTGAACACCGAACCGATCTGCTCGGCCGTGTAGCGCCCGTCCTCGCCTTCGGCGGGTGTGAACGCTGCCTTGACCTTGGCCTTCACCGCGTCGACGGCGGCATAGCGCTGCTGCTTGTCGGTGATCCTGTAGGCGGCGCGCAGGTCGGTTTCGGCGATCTTCAGCATCTCGGCCTCGAGATCGGCATAGCTCGGCGGCGTGAAATCGCGCGGCTCCTTGGCGGCGACCTCCGCGAGCTTGATGATCGCATCGATCACCGGCTGGAAGCCCCTGTGGCCGAACATGACGGCGCCGAGCATGGTCTCCTCGTCGAGTTCCTGCGCCTCGGATTCGACCATCAGCACGGCGTCGGCGGTGCCGGCGACCACGAGGTCGAGCTTCGATTCGGGCATCTCGTCGACATGCGGGTTGAGCTTGTATTCGCCGTTGATGTAACCGACGCGGGCGCCGCCGATCGGGCCCATGAAGGGAACGCCGGAGAGCGTCAGCGCGGCGGAAGTGGCGACGATCGAGAGGATGTCCGGATCGTTCTCGAGATCGTGCTGGAGAACGGTGACGATGATCTGGGTGTCGTTCTTGTAGCCGTCGGCGAAGAGCGGACGGATCGGACGGTCGATCAGGCGGGAGACCAGCGTCTCCTTCTCGCTCGGCCGGCCTTCGCGCTTGAAATAGCCGCCGGGGATCTTGCCGGCCGCGAAGGTCTTTTCCTGGTAGTTGACGGTCAGCGGGAAGAAGTCGAGGCCGGGCTTGGGCTCCTTGGCCGAAACGACGGTGGCGAGCACGACCGTCTCGCCGTAGGTGGCCAGCACCGCTCCATCGGCCTGGCGGGCGATCTTGCCGGTCTCGAGGGTGAGCGGACGGCCGCCCCACTGAATCTCTATCTTGTGATGATTGAACATGTCTTGTCCTTCATATGCGGCCGAACCGTCGTCGCATTGGCGACGCGGTCCAGCCTTCGGCTTCCTTCGGACGAGCCATGGGCAAGACAACGGGAGGTCTGAAATATGGCGCTGACAGCGCCTTCAGGCGTCCTGCAATCCTGCCCCATGACCGGTCCATGGGAGGTTCCCGCCGCCATCTTCGGCGGCCGGAACCCGGTTCGGGCCCGCCCGACTGGGCTTAGACCCCGGGGCCGACGATCGTCACCGGCCCGAATGCGCGGCCGGCGGACTTCCTTGCGAAGTCCGCCGGCCAATTCGATCAGCGGCGCAGACCGAGCTTGTCGATCAGCGTCTGGTAGCGCGTCTCGTCCTTGCCCTTGAGATAGTCGAGGAGACGGCGGCGCTGGGAAACGAGCTTCAGGAGACCGCGGCGGGAATGATTGTCCTTCTTGTGGTCCTTGAAGTGCTCGGTAAGGTTCTTGATGCGCTCCGACAGAATGGCCACCTGGACCTCGGGCGAACCCGTGTCACCCTTGGCGGTGGCGTATTCGGTCATGAGTTCCTGCTTGCGCGGAGCGGTGATCGACATCGTGCTTTCCTTTCTGATCTTGCGGAAACGGGACGCCTTGAGCCGGGATGTCGTCCAGCAGAGGCCATTGAATGCGGCGCCATGGCGCGGCATTGGCGGCCATATAATGCAAGAATCGATGAATTGCCAGCCAAATCGCGGGGCGGCCAATTTGCCGCGTCAGACGCCGCCATCCTCCTCAGGCGCGACGCGCGGACGAAGACGGTCGACCGGAATCACGAAATGCCATTCCAGCCCGTTCCGATGCCAGGTCCGTTCCACTACCGCGGAAAGGGCACCCTTCAGCATGCGCTCGATAATCTCGGTGCCGAAGCCGCGCCGCTCGGGCCGCCTGCGGAAGCGCGGCACGTGCTCGCGCCAGACGAAGTCGAACTCGGTCCCGTCCAGGCGCCAATTGGCCGACAGGCGCCCTTCGGCCAGGGAGAACGCGCCATATTTGGATGCGTTGGTCGCCAGTTCGTGCAGCGCCATGCCGAGCATCTGCGCGGCCTGGTTGTCGAGCCTGAACTGCGGCCCGCCGATCTCGACACGAGACGGATCGCCGGCCTGGAAGGGCTCGATCTGGGCAACTAGGAGTTCGCGGAACTCGACGCCGGCGACCCCGCCGGCGATCAGGAGATCGGTGGAGCGCGCCAGTCCGTGCAGCCGCTTCTGGAAGCTGTCCTGGAAAGCCTCGACGCCGCGGGCGCTGCGCGCGCTCTGCTTGGCGATCGAGGCCACGACGGTCAATTGGTTCTTCGCCCGGTGCGCCACCTCGCGCATCAGAAAGCGTACTTCGTTATCGGAGGCCTGCCGCCGCTCGGCCGCCTTCGCGAGCGCATGCGAGACGGTGGCGAACTCGGCGATCGGATAGTCGACCGCCTTCACCATTTCGCCCGCCCCGAGACGGCGCGCATCCCGCGCCAGGCGGCGGACCGGCCCGGAAATCTGCCGGGTCAGCAGCAAGGCCGCGGCGATGCCCAGCCCCAGCATGATGATGCCGCCGAGCGTCAGCGATCGCAGGGCCCTGTGCAGCGGGCGGTTCAGCGCCGCCATCGGCGCCGACACGACAATGTTCCATCCGCTGAGGTCGGATCCCTGCACCACCGCCCGGTAAACCGTCCCGTTATACGCGGCGGTCATCTCGCCCGAGGCCGCGGGGCCCTTGGAGATCATATCCAGGAAGAACTGCTGCCCCGTCTGGTTGGTCGGAGAAGTCGAGGCGATCACCATATTCTTGCCGTCGACCAGAGCGGCATCCCAGCCGTCGGCGAGTTTCCGGCGCACCAGGGCGGGATTCAGGCTGGAGGCGTCACGCGTCATCAGGAGAATGCGCGGAGGACCGCTTTCCGGGAAGACCGGCATGGCGACGATGAACACCCAGGCCTTCGCCACCTTGCCGTAGAAGAGGTCGGATACGACCGGAGTGCGTTTCTCGATGGCCACGGCGGCCGTATCGGGATCGGATGTCTTGCCGAGCGGCGTGCCGAGCGGCACCCTCGTGTTCATCAGCTGGTTATAGTTCTGGTCGAGCAGGATCAGGTAGGCGCCCGTGCCCGCCAGGGCTCGGTTCGCGCGGTCGTAGAACGGCGCGAGGTCGTCGCTGAACAGGGACTGCGTTTTCGAAAGGACCCTGAGCGTCGTCATCATGCCGGTGATCTCGCGATCCACCGCTTCGGACATCGATGCCGCGGCCGCCGCGGTCAGCGTGGAAAGGACCTTCTGCTGCGCGTCGTTGTTGCGCTGCAGTAGGAGCACCGAAAAAGCCACCATCGGGATGATCAGGACGGCGACCATGAGCAGGAGATATGCCGCGATCGGCTTCGGCCTCGCCCGCTTGCGGCGGTCTGCCGGCCTTACGGAATCGTCGGAACCCGGGCCATCGCCGGGTTTCGCAGATGCCTTTGCGTTCAGATCCATATCCTGCCCGGTCGGGGCCCGCGCCGATGTGGGCCGGTTCTCCTGTGATTCGCCCCCGGATTAACAGGAACGGGCGGCGATGGGAAAGGCTAATCCGGGAAATGGCGAGAAAGCGGCGAGGCGGGAACGACGCATCGCGATCAGAGGGAAAAGACCCGCTTCGGCTTGAACATGCCGGCCTCGATGGCGCCGATCGCGACGAGCCTGCCATGCGCGGTGGCGCACGCTTCCGGCGCCTCGACCGGCGCGTCGCGGCCGCGCAGGATGACGGGATTGCCCGAGCGGATGCGATGGGCCGCGTCGTCGCCGACCTTCACCTGGGGAAGGCTGTCGAGCGCCGACACCGTATCGACCAGAAATTCGTCGAGGGCGGCAAAGGAAGGGGGCTCGTCCGTTCCATCCCCGCCGGCGTCGGCGGCGGCCGCCTCGAGTTCCCCTATCGTCACCAGATCGTCCGCGGTGAAGGGATCGACCTCGACGCGGCGCAATTCTGAGACGTGGCCGTAGCAGCCGAGGTCGCGGCCCATGTCGCGAGCGAGCGAGCGGACATAGGTCCCCTTCCCGCATTCGATCTCGAAGACGGCGTGGCCGGCATCCGGTAGCGCGATCATGTCGAGCCGGCCGATCTCGATCTCGCGCGGCGCGAGATCGACGGCCTCGCCGCCGCGCGCAAGGTCGTAGGCGCGCTCGCCGCCGATCCTGACGGCGGAAAATTGCGGGGGCACCTGCATGATGATACCGGTGTAGCGCGGAAGGAGCGCGAGCATCGCGGCCTCGGCCGGACGGCTGTCGGAGCGTTTCGTCACCTCGCCTTCGAGGTCGTCGGTAGAACGCTCCTCGCCCCAGGCGACGGTGAAGCGATAGACCTTGGCGCCGTCCATCACGTAGGGAACCGTCTTGGTCGCTTCGCCGAGCGCGATCGGCAACAGCCCGGAGGCGAGCGGATCGAGCGTGCCGGCGTGACCCGCCTTCTCCGCCTTGAACAGCCACTTCACCTTCGAGACCGCCTCGGTCGACCCCATGCCGACGGGCTTGTCGAGGATCAGCCAGCCGGAGACCGGTCGGCCCTTCTTCTTGCCACGGCGCGCCATCTATTCCTCATCGTCCTTCTTATCGAGATCCCGCGCCACGTCGGGCGATTTCAGCAAGCGATCGATGCGGGCGAAATTCTCGAAGCTGGTATCCAGCCGGAAGCGGATTTCCGGCATGAACTTCATCTGCCTCAGCCCCGGCGAGAGCCTGCCGCGAATGAAACGCGCATGCCGGTTGAGGGCCTCGACCACGGTTTCGGGCGCCCCGGCCCCTATCGGCGAGACAAAGGCGGTCGCGATCTTCAGGTCGGGCGACATCCGCACCTCAGAGACCGACAGCACCGTTCCAAGCAGGGAATCGTCGCTGACTTCTCCGCGCTGCAGCAGTTCCGCCAGCGCATGGCGCACCTGCTCGCCGACGCGAAGCTGGCGCTGGGATGATCCGCCCGCGCGTACTGTCTTCATTTCAACGTCCCGGTCAAACTGGTTCGCGCCGCCCGTTCACGGAGCATGGATGCAGGTCGAGGCGAGCCTGCGACGCATCATCCGGCGCGCCGCACGCCTTGACACTGGATTCCAGCAATTGCAAGCCCATTATCGTGAGTGATTCGCGCGGGATTCGTCATGAATCGGATCAGGTGGCCTTTCGTGCCCATGATACTCCTCGCCGCGGTGCTCGCATCGGGACCGGCAAGCGCCGGCGACCGCTATCTTCTTCCCGGCTTCGGCCTGATCGGAAAATACTCGAACAATTTCGAGTTGCGCCTGGGCGTCGCCGCCTACGACACCGGCATCTTCACCACCCATGATTTCAACGGCGCGGTGATCAACGGCGAACTGCTCCTGCCCTCGCCCGATTTACTCTATGCGATCGGATCGCCGCGGCCGGTGATCGGCGTCGATATCGCCACGGCGCCCGACGCCATCCATTTCGCCTATGCCGACCTGAACTGGGATGCCCATTTCACCGATCGCCTCTATGCGACCTGGAGCCTCGGCGGCGCGGTGACATCCGCCACCGAGCTCAAGCATGCGACGAAGTACAAGAGCCTCGGCTGCAAGCTGCTCTTCCACCTCGGCGCGGGACTGGGATACGACCTCACCGAACACGCGTCGGTCGAACTCTATGCCGACCATTTCTCGAACGCCGATTTGTGCCACCCGAACAACGGCGCCGAATCGGCGGGTATCCGTCTCGGTTACCGTTTCTGAACCGGCGGGGAGCAGGCCTACCGGGTTGGCCATGCCGGCAAGGCGCACCCATTTCCGCGTTCCCGAAGGCCGCATCGCTGACGACAAGGATTTAACAGGCCGCCGAAGATTCCAACGGCCGAAGGGTTCTCGTCGGCCGCATCCGCCCGCGCGGCATGTCGCCCGGCCGAGGCCGCGAGGCCGGGACATCTGCATCCCGCGAGCATACATACCTGCCTTCAATCGCCGGGCCATCGATGCCGGTTCCGTGGGCCTTGATGCAGGATCTGCCACTCCTTATTCCGACGCTGGACAGCGCGGATTCTCATGCTATAACCCACGCGCTTTCAGGGGCCCCGTCCCCTTTGCCACATCGGCCGGTCGCTATGGCCGGGCGGATGCCCAGGTAGCTCAGTTGGTAGAGCAGCGGACTGAAAATCCGCGTGTCGGTGGTTCGATTCCGCCCCTGGGCACCATTTCACTTTCCCACCGCTTCCCATGACGTCTCACAAGACAATATAAATCAATGACTTAGCCTATTTGGACGGCCTATGGTGACCCGCCCCGTACCGTTGCAACGCATCGGTTTGTGGGTAACGATTTGGGCGTTACCCATTACCCGGGAGGTCCGTTACCCATGTCGCTGTCCGACTTCGCCTGCAAGAACGCCAAGCCCAAGGATAAGCCGTATCGTCTTGCTGATGGCGACGGGCTTTATCTCCTCGTCCGGAACAACGGCTCTAAACTCTGGCAATTGCGGTACCGCTACCTGGAGAAGGAAAATATCCTCTCCTTTGGAAAATACCCGTTGGTGTCGCTTCTCGACGCGAGAGGGAAGCGCGACGACGCTAAGAGACTTCTAATTGCCGGCATCAACCCCTCTGCCAAACGCAAGCAGGAGAAGACTGCGACCATCACGGAAGTCCGCACCACCTTCGGCCTGGTCGCCGAGGACTATGTCAAGCGGATGGAGGAACGGGACGCTGCGGCGGCTACCGTCACCAAAACCAAGTGGCTCCTCGAAGACCTGGCCAGCCCACTCGCCAAGCGTCCCATAAAAGAGGTCACTGCGGCCGAAATCTTCCAACTCCTCCAGAAGATCGAAAAGAGTGGTCGAAGAGAGACGGCACGGCGTTTACGCGGCGTGATCGGCAGCGTCTTCCGGCTGGCCATCGTCACCTTGCGGGCAGAGACCGACCCGACCCTACATCTCCGGGGCGCTCTCCAGCCGCCGAAGGTCAACGGTCGTGCTGCGATCGTCGATGAAAAGAAATTCGGCCAGCTCCTCTCGACGATTGATGGGTACGACGGTTGGCCGACCATCAAAGCTGCCCTCCAGTTCCTCACCCTCACCTGTGTTCGTCCCGGAGAGATACGAGGCGCCACACGCGACGAGTTCGACCGAAAGAAGGCCGTCTGGCATATTCCTGCCGAGCGCATGAAGATGCGTGCTCCGCACAACGTGCCACTGTCCAAACAGGCGCTTTCTGTCTTGGAAGAGGTCTGGCAGCTCTCAGAGGAAGGCGGCCTGGTATTTCCTTCGATCCGTTCCACAAAACGGCCGCTTTCCGAGAACGCCATGAATGCTGCCCTACGACGTATGGGCTACGGAAAGGACGAAGTGACCGCCCATGGTTTCCGGGTGACAGCCAGCACCATCCTCAACGCCCGCAACTACGATCCAGACGTGATTGAAGCTGTCCTGGCGCACCAGGACAAGAACGCCATCCGGCGCACCTATAACCGCGCTACCTATTGGAAGCAACGAGTGACGCTGATGCAGGAGTGGGGAGATTTGTTAAACGGACTAAAGGCGCGCCGCTAGCTTTACGCACATTCCACGGTCGGATCGCCGTTTTCGGTGTTTTGGGTGATAGGTTTAAGCACTTGAGCCGTTCACCTTTGCGCCGCCAAGGCCGCGACGAGCTTGGCTGCTTCTTTGCGATGCCGCGCCACATCCGCGCGGGTAACAGCGCGGCGTGACCGGTAGGCCGGCAGATCGCCAGCAATCGCCTTCAGGTCGCGCAGAACGGACGCGATGTGCGGCCATGGGAAATCCGTCGGGTCGCCAATCTCCCGGTCGGCGCCAACAATCATTTCCAGTTTTGCCACGATACCCACGAGAGACTGAGCCGCGACTTCGGGGATCGCATCCTGAAATCGGAGCGCCTCGGTCATCGCAAACACCTCGGCCTCGCGAGTCACCGCATATTCCGATCCCTCCTCCGACGCGGCTACCGAAGTTCGACGCGCTTTCGGTTCTCTAGCGGTCAATAACGGAATTCCGGTATTGACCATCATTCGCGTCTCCAACCGCTGCTGCACCCAACACAGAACCAGCGACACATGCCGAGCACGGTGCCAGTCGGTCCAAAGGCTTAAAGCGGGGTCGGTTGCTCGCCGTGCCGGACCTTTAAGTTCATCGCTTTGCAGCCCGGTGACGAAAGGCAAAGTCATGGTATTGTCGGAATCAGCCATGATCCGAGCTCCAGCAAGCTTGGGCTGTGGTCAGGCCGGGCGACGTGTTGGAGCACGTCGTTCGGCTGCACGTAGCCACATTACGTACATACCGTACAATACGGGTATCTAGATTGTCAAATACGCCGAACCCACCAGAAATCAAAAATGAACGTTTTGAGTTGCGGCTCTCGGGAGAATTGCTGAGCCGGATTGACGAGTGGCGTCGTAAACAACCGGACTTGCCCACCCGATCGGAGGCGATTCGTCGTTTGGTAGAAACGAGCTTGGACCTTAAGTGATTGAATAGCCGGGGCGGCAGAGAGGCACGCACCGGCTTCGGGCTCATCTTGATTGGTCGAAGATGGAGATGCGCGATCCCAAATAGCACCGACTCTTGAACGCAGGAGGCGGGGCTCCTTCTCATGGGTCGACAGGTCCCGCCATATTGGCGACGGCGTCGACCAGAACCTTGACCGCATGCACTGCCGGCCCCTCGACCAACATCCCGCATTCGAGATTGGCAGCTTTCGAGCGTCGCAGCAGATTTGCCGAGCCGACATATGCCGCCACCCCATCGGCGAGCACGATCTTGGCGTGGAAGGTTTCCTGCGAAAGGTCGCCGCCGCCATAGTCAATGATGCGAGTTGTTGCCCTCTCCAACCGGCGCCCCGCCTCGGCACAGCCCGCAAGCTGCGAGGCATCCCTTATCACCAGAACGCGTTCAACTGCGTCGGTCGCTTCGAAAAGCTCGGCGGCCCAGTCGGCCCCGACTCTGTCGACATAGGGAATCATCACGGTGAAACGCTGACGGGCCAGCGATGCAAGATGCCGGAAGGCGTCCGTTGTCGGTGTGAGCGTCACGTAATCACTGGCGATGTCCGCTGCGAGGGCGTTTGCAAGCCGGCTGGGCTCCGGTGGCATCGTAACCACCAGCCGCGCCGTTGCTCGAGGCGAGATCAAAACCTCGTTTGTCATTTCGAGACCGCAGCTTCAAAAAAGCCGACGAGATCTGGAGCCGACTTCGGTTCCCATTCCGGGCCTTTGCCGCCTTTGAGCACCGCTCGGGAGAGCAAAAGATTGGAGGCGATACAACTTACCTCCGATACCATGACGCAGGCTGGGCAAGCGCCGCCCCGCGCGTCGCACAGGCTGCCCGATCCACACCTCAAAGTGCGCGGATCAATTGCACGGCGGAGAAATTCGTCCGCGTGGTTGCGCCACATGGCCGAGATGTTCCCAAGGTCGGGCGTCATGCCCTTCCGGTAGATCACAAACGCAAGATCCGCCGGGAAGATGTGCTCACCGATTCCGTCGCGGTCGACCCCAGAGGAGTCGGCAAGTGAGTGCATCATCTGATGCGACAGGGTATGCAGCAGGAGGTAGACATAGGCTGGTACCGTACGGGGGTAGCCTCCGGTGCCTTCCCGATCTTTGAACACCTCGAGGAATGGGCCAAAGTCGTCGTACCGTTCCAGATAAGCGCGCCCGAGCCCCTCGTTGGGCACATCGGTGATCTGGTTGGCCCTCAGCCAACGAAGTACCCTGGCTTCATCGAGCTTAAAATAGAGCGCTTCGTTCTGCTGTTGTGTCAAATAGATCGGGCGTTTGGTTCCTTGGACCGGAAGCTGGTCGAACGCCTTGAGACGGACGGGCATATCCACCGCAGTACCCTGATTCTCGCGCTTGTAGACCGGCGTCGCAGAAACCCGCGTGTACCCGAAGCTGAACTCGCAGATCGGCAGGTTGCGCACGAGAACCAGGCGTTCGACACCCAGATGATCGAGGAGATTGCCGACTGTTGATTTCCGGTGAGAGCTGACCCGGGATTTTCGCCGGGAAGTGACCCGCCTTCATGTATGGTTTGGGTT
>MKRJ01000024.1 GCA_001896885.1 Rhizobiales bacterium 65-79
CGGCCCGGTCGATCCACTGGTTGACGACCTCGACCGTCTTCGGCCCGACATCGAGGATCATGGCGTCCGCCGGCACCTGGTCGATCGCCACCGTCTTTGAAGCCGCGCCGGCCTTGAACTCCTTTGCCACCACGGCATCGGATGGCAGGATGACGGCGCAGCCGGCTTCCGCCGCCTCGATCATGATCTGCTTCGCGGTGCCGGCAAGGTCATGCTCGCATAGCGACTTGCCGACATCGGTTCCGCGCGCCGCAAGGAACGTATTGGCCATGCCGCCGCCGATCACCAGCGCATCCACCTTGTGTGTGAGGTTGGTCAGGAGATCGATCTTGGTCGACACCTTTGCCCCGCCGACGATGGCGACGACCGGCTTGGCCGGTTTGCCGAGCCCCTTCTCCAGCGCCTCCAGTTCGTCCTGCATGGCGCGCCCGGCAAAGGCCGGCAGGAGATGCGCCAGCCCTTCCGTGGACGCATGCGCCCGATGCGCCGCCGAGAAGGCGTCGTTGATATAGATGTCGCCGTTCTCGGCAAGCGCGCGCGCGAAGTCCGGATCGTTCTTTTCCTCGCCCTTGTGGAAGCGCGTATTCTCGAGGAGCAGGACGTCGCCGTCCGACATTGCTTCGACCGCCTTCCGCGCCGCCTCGCCGACGCAATCGCCTGCGAAACCGACGCGGCGGCCGAGCACTTTCTCGACTGCCGGGGCAATCGGCCTCAAAGAAAAGGACGGGTCGGGCTCACCCTTCGGCCGGCCGAAATGGGCAAGCAGGATCACTTTCGCCCCGTCTTCCGAAAGCTCCCGGATGGTCGGCACGACACGTTCGATGCGGGTGGCGTCGGTAACTTTTCCGTCCTTTACGGGGACGTTGAGGTCCACCCGGAGCAGCACGCGCTTGCCGGCGAAATTGCCGTCGTCGAGAGTTCGGAATTCAGGCATGAATGGGCTCCTCGAGGAAATGGCCGGCACAATAACCGGCAATTGGGCGCAGGCAAGGCGGCCGGCAGACGTCAGAGCGGATGTTCGGCATCCGCCTTCGATGGCTCGTCATCGGCACCGGCGGGTTCAGGCTCTTCATGCCCTGCCTTCGCTTCCTGTTCGCGTGCCTCCGCCTTTTTACGCCCGAATGCCCGGGCAAGCAGGTCGCGCATGTCGCGGAGGTTGAGGAACAGAGGGATCTGCGCCTTCGGCTGTTCCGGCGCCAGCGAGATGCCGACCGAAACGATCCGGCCCTCCTCGTCGACATCGCGTACGATCAGTTCCACCGGTCCGAAGGCTACGCGGTCGGCATATTCGGCGCGGCCGCCGAGGCGGTCCCTCATCAGTTCGGCGATCGTCTTGTCCTCTTCTCCCGGCTCGAGTTCCGGACCGTAGGCGGCCTGGAGTTCGGTGACCGGCCGCGTCGGATCGATGGCGAAGGCGCCGAAGAATTCGACGTCGTCCTCCGCCACGGGCGCCGGGCTCGCGAAGAGCCGGTCGAGCAGCCGCGGGTAGCGTTGCGAGATGAAGAGATAGACGTAGTCGCCGGCGCGCAGCCGGCCGGCGAACTGGTAGCGCATCGACTTGCCCTCGCGGATCACCAGGGAGGGCCGCGCCCAGCGCGGCAGCCTGACGCCGCGCGCCACGGGACTGTCGGCCACCACGCGGTAGGCGAGGAGCTCATGATGCGCGGTGCCCGGCAGTTCGAGCTCGACCTTGTCGACGGGGCCGATGCGCGGCGGGACCACGAGACCGAGACGGCGCGCCACCGGATTGATGGTCCAGCCCTGCACGACAAGCGATATCAGGACGACGATGAACGCCGTGTTGAAATAGAGCATGCCGTGGTCGAGCCGATAGAGCACCGGCAGGATGGCAAGCAGGATGGACACCGCGCCGCGAAGCCCGACCCAGGCGATGAACCCTGTCTCGGCCCGCTGGTAGTTGAACGGCAGGAGCGAGACCCACACCGCCACCGGCCGCGCGACGAAGATGAGGAAGAAGGCGATGCCGGCCGCCGGCAGCGCAATCGACGCGAACTGTGACGGCGTGGCCAAGAGCCCTAGCAGCAGGAACATGATGATCTGCGAGAGCCACGAGACGCCCTCCAGGAACCGGCGGATGGTCCCTTCGGAGCGGATGCTGCCGTTGCCAGCGGAGAGGCCGGCCACGTAAACGGCAAGGAAGCCGCTGCCGCCGACGGCGCCGGCCAGGGAAAAGACCAGCAAGGAGAGCGCGAGGACAAAGATGGGGGTGAGCCCGCGTTCCATGCGTAGGCGGTTCACCAGGCCGACGATCATCAGGCCGCCGGCCATTCCGAACAGGACGCCGAGAAACATCTGCTTGAAGAAGAGAAGCAGCACGGCAACCGAAAGGCTTTCGAAGCCGCCGCCGGAGGAGATGATCTGGACGAGCACGATGGTGAGGAAGATCGCCATCGGGTCGTTGGAGCCGGACTCCACTTCCAGCGTCGAGCGCACGCGGTCGCGGATATTGATGCCGCCGACGCGCAGCAGGAAGAACACGGCGGCCGCGTCGGTCGAGGCGACGATAGCGCCAAGGAGCAGGCCTTCCATCAGCGTGACGCCGAGGATGTAGTGCGCAGCCGCGCCCACCAGCCCAGCCGTGATGAGCACGCCGATCGTCGCGGCGACGACCGCCGGTCCGGCCGCCTGCCGGAAGGCGTGGATCGACGTGCCGAATCCGGAATCGAACAGGATGAGCGCCAGCGCCAGGCTGCCGACGAAATAGGCCGCCGGCCCGTTGTCGAAAGCGATGCCGAGCCCGTCGACGCCGGCGATCAGCCCTATCGCCAGGAAGAGAAGCAGCAACGGCGCGCCGAAGCGGAAGGCGATCAGGCTGGAGAAGGTGGCCAGCAGCACGAGCAGCATGCTGACCAGCGTCACGATGTAGATGGCGTCCACCATGGCGTCCCCTCGTCGTCTGCCGCGCGCCGCAGCCCCTCGGAGCGGTTTGCCCAGGCGAAACCCGCTCCCCGACCGGCGCGCCGCTCCGCCTTCCTCGAGCGCTGGCAACGCGACCGGATTGCAGGGTTGCTTCGAAAGCCATCCTGCGTCGTGAAGGGCATGCGAGGGAGTGGCGCGGGCCGGCCACACTCTTAGTGTAGAAGTTGAATCGGACGAAATAAAGTTGCGAAAGCGATAAACCGCGCTTCAATCGTCGGGCGTAGACGATATGGTAATGCCGTCGCCCGCCGTCAGCCCCTCCTCGGGGATCCGGCGCCAGGCGAGCCACGAGCCGACGGCGATCGCCCCCATGATCGGGATGACGATCGTTATGGCGACGACGGGATCGGCGAAGAGCGAAGCGGCCATGCCGCCCACCATGCCGGCGCCCATCTGCATGAAGCCCATCGCCGCCGACGCGGCGCCGGCTGCCTTCGGGAACGGCGCCATGGCGGCGGTCATCATTGCCGGCTGGCAGAACGCGATGCCGACCGCGTAGCAGCCGACCGGCCCCATCACGTTCCAGTAGCTCGGCCCTTGCAGGGTGAGAAGCAGGACGAGCGCGATGGCGCCGGCGACGACGAATACGGCCCCTAGGCCGACCAGCCGGAACGCGCCGAAGCGCGGCATCAGCGCGCGGAAGACCAGCGAACCGACGAAATAGCTGCCCGTCTGCATCAGCATGCCGACACCGAAGGCGGTCGGCGACATGCCGACCCGCGTCATCAGCACGAAGGGCAGCATCGTCGCCAGCGCGTAGATCGCGCCGGAGGTGCCGGCGACGACGAGGCTAGGCAGGAAGAAACGCGGATTGATGAGGAGCGCGCCATAAGTGCGCATCAGCGCCCTCGGCCTGATCCGCGACAGGTCGCGGCGCACCGTCTCCCTTATCGCGAAGATCGTCATCAGCATGACCGCCACGCTGGCCGCCGCCATCAGTAGGAAGATCGCGTGCCACCCGAAGAATTCCAGGGTGAAGCCACCGAGCGTCGGCGAGATGGCCGGCCCGACCGACAGGATGATGCCGACGAGGTTGAGGATGCGCGCCGAACTCTCGCTGGTGAAGAGATCGCGCACGATGGCGCGCGAGACGGCGAGCCCCGCCGCCGCGCCCACGCCCTGGAGGAAGCGGGCGAAGATGAGGATGTCGATGCTCGGCGCAAACACCGCCAGGAAGCTGCCGGCGAGATAGATCGCCATGAAGGCGATGGTGACGGGCCGGCGTCCCAACCCGTCGGAAAGCGGGCCGCAGACGAGCTGCGCAAAGGCGAAGCCGGCGAAATAGAGGGACAGCGTCAGCTTGACGACCGCTTCCGTGCTGCCGAAGGCATGCACGATTTCCGGCATGGCGGGCGTGAAAAGCGACAGCGACATCGGCCCGATCGCCACCAGCAGGCCGCCGACGATGGAGACGCGCCGCTCGCTCATGACCGGCGGGCTGACGGTCTCCTCGGAAGGAGGGCGCGGCGCCGTGCTCATGCGTCCGTCTCCTCACGAGCCCTGCTCTGTGCCGCGCGCGCCTCGGCCAGATTGTCGCGCGCCTGCCGGAGCAGGCCCAGCAATGTCGCCCAGTCGGCCGGGTCTATCGAAGCCGAGGCGTCCGCCCGGATCGAGGCCGCGGCGGAATTGACGCCGCCGAGCGCATCGGAAGCCGCCTCGGTGAGCCGTACCAGCTTGGCCCGCCGATCGTCCGGATCCGGTACGCGCTCGACCAGGCCCTTGGCTTCCAGCCGGTCGACATAGGTCGAGAGCGTCATCGCCTCGATGCCGATCCGCTCGGCAAGCACGTTCTGCCGCACGACGCCGGCGCGCGCCGCATGCGCCAGCGTGCGGCTCTCTCCGGGCGTAAGGCCGAGCCCGGCCTCTGAAATGCGCCGGTCCATCTCGGCCCGGATCAGCCGCGAGAGGTCGGTGATGAGGAAACCGAAGGAGTTCGGATCGATGGCGGCAGACATATCGATATAGTAAGATAGCTTACGATAAGATGCCCTTATTATATCGCCCAAGGCGCGTCAATCCCGTTCACGACCGCGGTTGCGCGTCGCCCGCCTGCTCATTAAATGCCGTTCGGGCGTCTCGCCCGGTCAACCTCTCCAGCGCGAAAGTCCAAAAAATGCCGTCCAACGCGTCCGCGATCGACCTTGCCCTGCATCCCCTGACCGCCTGGAGCGGCCCGCTCGGGCTGCCCGACTATGGCGCGATCACGCAGGAGGATTTCGCGCCGGTATTCGACGCGGCGCTCGCCGCCCACGATGCCGACATCGAACGGATCGCCTCTAACCCGGACGCGCCGACCATCGAAAACACGCTCGCCGCCTTCGAACTCGCCGGCGAGCCGCTCTCGCGCGTCTCCGCGATTTTCTGGTGCCTGGCGGGCGCCCACACCAATGACGAGGTCCAGGCGCTGGAGCGCGACATCGCCCCCAGGATGGCCGCCCACTATTCGGCGATCTTCATGAACGACCGGCTCTTCGCCCGCATCGATGCGCTGCAGGCCAGGGCGGGTGAGATGAACCTCGATGCCGAAACCACCCGCGTGCTTGAGAAGACCTGGAAGCGCTTCGTGCGCGCCGGCGCGAAACTCGACAGGCCGAGCAAGGGGCGGCTGGCGGCGATCAACAGCGAGCTGGCCTCGCTCGGAGCTTCCTTCGGCCAGAACGTGCTCGCCGACGAGAAAGACTGGGTGCTCTTTCTCGCGGAAGAGGACCTTGCCGGACTGCCGGATTTCCTGCGCGATTCGATGGCCGAGGCCGCCGCCTCGCGCGACCGGCCCGGCAAGTTCGCCGTGACGCTTTCGCGCTCGATCGTCATCCCCTTCCTGACCTTCTCCTCGCGCCGCGACCTGCGCGAGAAGGCTTTCCGAGCCTTCGCCATGCGCGGCGGGAACGGAGGCGCGACCGACAATGGCGAGATCGTCCGCAAGACGCTGGCGCTGCGCGCCGAGAAGGCGAGGCTCCTCGGCTACGGGACATATGCGGCGCTGAAGCTCGACGACACCATGGCGAAGACGCCGGACGCGGTGTTGCGCCTGCTCGAGCCCGTCTGGGAGAAGGCGCGGGAGAAAGCGGCGGCCGACCGGATGGAGTTGCAGAAGCTGGCGGAGGCGGAAGGCCAGAACGAGGCGATCGCGCCCTGGGACTGGCGCTACTACGCCGAAAAGCTGCGCGCGGAGAAATACGATTTTGACGAGGCGGAGCTGAAGCCCTACCTGCAGCTCGACCGGGTCATCGACGCCTGCTTCGATGTGGCGGGCCGCCTGTTCGGCCTGAAATTTGAGGAAAAGCGGGGCGTCACGGGCTGGCACCCCGACGTCCGCGTCTTCGAGGTCAGGGATACCAGTAGCGCCTATCGCGCCACCTTTCTCGCCGATCATTTCGCCCGGCCATCCAAGCGTTCCGGCGCCTGGATGAGCAGCCTCGAATCCGGCTACAGGCTCGGCGACGGCGCAAGCCCGGTGATCTACAACATCATGAATTTCGCCAGACCGGCGAAAGGCGAGCAGGCGCTCTTGTCGCTCGACGAGGCGCGCACGCTCTTCCACGAATTCGGCCATGCGCTGCACGGCATGCTGACCGATGTGACCTGGCCTTCCGTTGCCGGCACGTCGGTGGCGCGCGACTTCGTCGAGCTGCCCTCGCAGCTCTACGAGCACTGGCTGACGGTGCCGGCGATCCTGGAGAGGCACGCCCGACATGTCCGCACCGGCGAGCCGATGCCGAAGGCGCTGGTCGAGAAGATGCTTGCGGCGAAGAATTTCGACGCCGGCTTCGCCACCGTGGAATACACCTCCTCGGCGCTGGTCGACATGGCCTACCATTCTCGTGCCGACGCGCCCGGGGAGCCGCTTCTTTTCGAAGCCGAGACCTTGAAGAAGATCGACATGCCCGACGCCATCATCATGCGCCATCGCACGCCGCACTTCCTTCACGTCTTCTCCGGCGACGGCTATTCGGCCGGCTATTATTCCTACATGTGGTCGGAAGTGCTCGATGCCGACGCCTTCGCCGCTTTCGAGGAGACGGGCGATCCGTTCGATCCCGAACTGGCGGAAAAGCTCAAGCGGCACATTTATGCTGCCGGCGGCTCGGCCGACCCGGAAACGCTCTACACGGCTTTTCGCGGCAGGATGCCGACGCCTGAGGCCATGATGGAGAAGCGCGGCCTGACATGAGCGCGTCGTCCGGCGGAGGAGCGGGAAAACGCCGCCTCTTTCGCATCTGCGAAAAACACTGTATGAGCGCCCGCAACAGAAACGAGGCGCTCCACGCCGGCATGATCCTGCGGCGCCCGTGAACCCTCCCGAGCTGAAGAAGATGAAACTCCGCAATATCGCGATCATCGCCCATGTCGATCATGGGAAGACCACCCTGGTCGACGCGCTTCTGAAACAGTCCGGCGCCGTCCGCGACAACCAGCGCGTCGCCGAACGCGCGCTCGATTCCAACGACCTGGAGAAGGAGCGCGGCATCACCATTCTCGCCAAGGCGACCTCGGTCGTCTGGGGCGACACCCGCATCAACATCGTCGACACGCCAGGCCACGCCGATTTCGGCGGCGAGGTCGAGCGCATCCTGAACATGGTGGACGGCGCCATCGTTCTGGTCGACGCCGCCGAGGGGCCGATGCCGCAGACCAAGTTCGTCGTCGGCAAGGCGCTCAAGGTCGGTCTGAAGCCGATCGTCGCCATCAACAAGATCGACCGGCCCGACGCACGCCATATCGAGGTGGTCAACGAGGTTTTCGATCTCTTCGCCGCGCTCGACGCCACCAACGAGCAGCTCGATTTCCCGATCCTCTACGGCTCCGGCCGCGACGGCTGGATGGCGGAGAATCCCGAAGGACCGAAGGACGACGGTTTAGCGCCGCTCTTCGATCTCGTGCTGCGCCACGTGCCGGAACCGACGGTCCATGCCGGCCCGTTCCGCATGATCGGCACCATCCTGGAGGCCAATCCCTTCCTCGGCCGCATCATCACCGGCCGCATAGAGGCCGGCGCCATCAAGCCGAACCAGGCGGTCAAGGTGCTCCACCATGACGGCGCGCTGATCGAGAACGGCCGCATCTCCAGGATCCTCGCCTTCCGCGGCCTGGAGCGGCAGCCGATCGAGGAGGCGTCCGCCGGCGACATCGTGGCGATCGCCGGGCTCTCCAAGGGCACCGTCGCCGATACCTTCTGCGATCCGTCCGTCACCCAGCCGCTGCCGGCGCAGCCGATCGACCCGCCGACCGTCACCATGTCCTTCCTTGTCAATGATTCGCCGCTCGCCGGTACCGAAGGCGACAAGGTGACGAGCCGCGTCATCCGCGACCGCCTGCTGCGCGAGGCGGAAGGCAATGTGGCGCTGAAGATCGAGGAATCGGCCGACAAGGATTCCTTCCACGTCTCCGGCCGCGGCGAGTTGCAGCTCGCCGTGCTGATCGAGACCATGCGCCGCGAGGGCTTCGAGCTTGCCGTGTCGCGCCCGCGCGTCGTCATGAAGAAGGATGAGAACGGCCAGCTTCTCGAACCGGTCGAGGAAGTCGTCATCGACGTCGATGAGGAGCATGCCGGCGTGGTCGTGCAGAAAATGTCGGAACGGAAGGCCGAGATGGTCGAACTTCGCCCCTCGGGCGGCGACCGCCAGCGGCTCGTCTTCCACGCGCCGACGCGCGGGCTCATCGGCTACCAGTCGGAACTCCTGACCGACACGCGCGGCACCGCCGTCATGAACCGGCTGTTCTACGCCTACGAACCGTACAAGGGCGAGGTCGGCGGCCGGGTGAACGGCGTGCTGATCTCCAATGACCAGGGCGAAGCGGTCGCCTATGCGCTCTGGAACCTCGAGGATCGCGGCCCGATGGTCATCGATCCGGGCGTCAAGGTCTATCAGGGCATGATCGTCGGCATCCATACGCGCGACAACGACCTCGAGGTCAACGTGCTGAAAGGCAAGAAGCTGACCAACATCCGCGCCGCCGGCAAGGACGAGGCCGTGAAGCTGACCCCGCCGGTGCGCATGACCCTGGAGCGCGCGCTTGCCTGGATCCAGGACGACGAGCTGGTCGAGGTAACGCCGAAATCGATCCGGCTCAGGAAATTCCATCTCGATCCGAACGAACGCAAACGCTCGGAAAGGGCGAAGACCCTCGGCGCCGCCTGACCCGGGGCCTGCCTCGAATGTGCCCATGAGTGATCGCATCCGCATCCGCTCGGTCGAGCTGCTCTCCGACGGCTGGACCAGGCTGAAGAAGGTCGTCCTCGACTATCGCCGCCGCGAAGGCGGCCTGGAGACGCAGACCCGCGAGGTCTATGAGCGCGGCGAGGCGGCGACCGTGCTGCCCTACGATCCGGATCGCGGCACCGTGCTTCTGGTGCGCCAGTTCCGCCTGCCGGTCTATCTGGCCAGCGGGGCGGAAACCATGCTGGAAGCCTGCGCCGGCGTGCTCGACGAAGACGAGGACGCGGAAACCTGCATCCGCCGCGAGGCGGAGGAGGAGATGGGTTGCCGCTTGCGCAACCTGAAGCGGCTCTGCGCTGCCTATACGATCCCCGGCTGCGTCACCGAAAAGGTGACCTTTTTCACCGCCCGCTACTCGCCCGCCGACAGGATTTCCGCCGGCGGCGGCCACCCGGGCGAGGGCGAGGACATCGAGGTGGTGGAGATGGGCCTCGGCGATGCCTTCGCGGCGACGCGCGACGGCCGCATCATTGACGCCAAGACCATCGTCCTGGTGCAGGCGCTGATGCTCGAGGAGTCGGGCGTCCGCGCGGCCGACTGACAGGCGGCGCTCCCTCTGGCAATCTGCCGGAACGAGCAGCCTTTCCGGAGATGCGATGCCCAGCCGAACCTACGCGCTCTTTGCAGAGGCGATCCGCCACCGCAAGCAAATCCTCTGCATGTATGATGGCTATGCTCGGGCGCTCTGCCCGATCATCCTCGGCCATTCGGACGGCGAAGAGAAGGCGCTGACCTTCCAGTTCGGGGGCGACAGTCGCTCCGGCCTGCCGCGCGGCGGCGAATGGCGCTGCCTGTTCCTGTCCAAGGTAACACACGCGGAACTCCGCGACGGTGCGTGGTTCACCGGCAGCGGCCATACGCGTCCTCAGGGCTGCGTCGAAGATGTGGACCTCGACGCCAATCCGGAAAGTCCTTACGGAAAGGTGGCGAGCACCGGATAACAGGGCAGCGGCGGAACCCGAATGGTCGCCGTCAACTGTCTGATGCCGATGTGGCGAGCGGCGTTCGTATCAGTTCAGCTTCACCGTCTCGTAGTAGATGTACTGCACCGCCATTCCCGCATAGGTCTTCCGGAACCGGTGCGAATAGAAACGCCAGGATTTTCCGGACTTGACGCCGAACGTCATCGCGCTCACGTCGGCTTTCTTGTTCAGGAATCCTCTGGTCCGGTAGTCGCCCGGCTGGAACAGCTTGCTCTTCGCGCCAAGCAATGAACGAAGGCTGATCTTCTGCGCCGCGATCATGGGCTTATGGCTGGTCGGTGTATCGTCCTTGGCCGAATTCGAATGGCTGACAGTCACCGTCCCGTCCTTCGCCGCCGCCCCGATGCCGAAGCTGCACCCGTCCATCGTCGCCGTGAACATGTAGTCCGCGGCGCCCGACAGGGTGACGTAACGGGTGCGATCGATATCGTAAGGGCACCAATAGCCCATGAAGACGCCGTTGGGAGCCTGTCCGCCCGGCGCCATCTGGGCTTCGCGGATTTCGTAAATGTCCATGGGCTTCCCGCTCTTCGTCACACAGAAATAGAAGGTCGGGTCGGCGAGAGTGGCTACCATCGGGATGCGCGCGCTATCGTCGTGCTTGTTGACGCCGCTCGCGACAAAATTATCGCACATGAACATATGGGTCCGTGGATCGAAGGGCATATCGTTTCCTCCTTCAGAAAAGGAATATCGTTCACGTTTCCGCTCCATGCGGAAAGGATCTTCTGCAGGCGCCGGGATCGCTGGAGGCAGGACCCGCAAGGGCCCTGCGGGCCGAACCTGCCGCTACCGCGCCATCTTGTGATATTCCGCGTTCGGCCGCATGTCGACGGCCGCCGCCACGCGATTCGACATGTTGAAGAAGCCGACGACGGAAGCGATGTCCCAGATGTCGCGGTCCGAGAAGCCGGCGTCGCGCAGCCCCTGCCGGTCGGCTTCCTCGATCCTGTCCGGCGTCTCGGTGAGCTTGACGGCAAAATCGAGCATCGACTTCTGCTTCGGCGTCATTTCCGCGACGCGATAGTTCATCACCATCATCTCGCCGAATGCCGGATCGCCTGAAAGCTGCCGCACCGCCGCGCCATGCGCCGTCAGGCAATAGAAGCAGTGGTTCACCGAAGAGACGACGACCGCGATCATCTCGCGCTCCAGCTTCGACAAGCCGGAATCGCCGAGCATCAGGTCGTTGTACATGTCGGTGAAGGCGCGCAGCTTCTTCTCGTCGAACGCGTAGGAAAGAAGCACGTTCGGCACCAGGCCGAGCTTTTCCTCGCATTTGGCGAAATAGGCCCGCGTCGCCTCGCTCAGGTCGTCCGAAGGCTTCAAGTCCAGCGCCGTCGGTTTTTTATCCATCCGGTTCATTCCCTTCGAATCCGTTTCCCGTTTCCCGACATTAGATGGCTCGATCCGGTGTCGCCAACGCCGCTTTCTCTGCTACGATGCCGCGACCGCCGGTGGGAGGAAGATGAGCCATGGCCAAGGTGAACCAACAGGCCCAAGCTGACAAGAAGGCCGCCAAATCCGACCCGGGGCCGAAAACCGTCGGCGAGGGGGAACGGTTCGCCAAACTGCTTCTGGCCGGCGCGGCCGAAGAGGACATCGCCCCCTATGATCGCGGCGTGCTGAAGGAAGCCGCCAGCCTTGCCTGGCACGCGCTGAAGAAGCACAGGAGCGGCGCCAGCGTGGTCGCCGTGGACAACGACCACCGGATGGTCCGCGACGGGCGGCCGCTGACCGCCGTCACCGTCGTCAACGACAACATGCCCTTCCTTTTCGATTCGGTGCTGGGCGAAATCGCCGATTCCGCCGGTTCTCCGACGCTGGTGACGCATCCGATCATCGCCGTGAGGCATGGCCGCGGCGGCGTGTCCGGACTTGCCGAAGGCCTTAAGGACAAGTCTGCGGACAAGGTCAGCGTCATCCATGTCCATGTCGCGCGCCTTGGTGACGAGGCCGCGACGGCGCTGGAAAAGCGGCTCGAACGCATCCTTTCCCAGGTGCGCGCCGCCGTCCATGACTGGCGCGCCATGCTGGCGCGCCTTGACCAGGCGATCCTCGACTACCGCTATTCCGATACGCATCTCGACAAGGACGCCGTCACCGAGGCGGTCGCCTTCCTCGAATGGCTACGCGACAACAATTTCACCTTCCTCGGCATGCGCGAATACCGCTACGCGCCGAGCGCCAGGGGCGGCGGCATGGAGCGCGCCGACAAGCCCGGCATCGGCATACTCGGCGATCCGGATGTGCGCATCCTGCGCCGCGGCGGCCAGGAACTCACCACCACGCCCGAGATCCGCGCCTTCCTGACCGGCCCGGAACCGCTCATCGTCACCAAGGCGAATACGCGATCGGTCGTCCACCGGCGCAACTATCTCGACTATATCGGTGTCAAGACCTTCGACGGCAAAGGCAGGCTGAAGGGCGAATTGCGCATCGTCGGCCTCTTCACCTCGACAGCTTACCTGCGCTCCGTCTTCTCGATCCCCTATCTGCGTTCCAAGGCGGACGCGGTGCTCAGGCGCTCGGGCTTCGAGGCCGCCGATCATTCCGGCAAGGCGCTCATCAACATCCTCGAATCCTATCCGCGCGACGAACTCTTCCAGATCGATATCGATACGCTCCAGCACAATGCGCTGGCCATCCTGGCACTCGGCGACCGGCCGCGCGTGCGCGCGCTGGTGCGCGCCGATCCCTTCGACCGTTTCGTCTCCGTCATCGTCTATGTCCCGCGCGACAATTACGATTCGGATGTGCGCGTGCGCATCGGCGAATATCTGAAGACCGCCTTCGACGGGCATCTGTCGGCCTACTATCCGTCCTTCCCCGAAGGCGCGCTGGCGCGCGTGCATTTCATCATCGGCCGCTCCGAGGGCAAGACGCCGAAAGTGCCGCAGGAGGAACTGGAAGCGGCAATCCGCACCATCGTGCGGACCTGGCAGGACGCGCTGCGCGACGCCGCCCATGACGAAAGCGCCGACCCCGCGCTGATCGCGGTCGCCTCGCATTTCCCCGATTCCTATCGCGGCAGCTTCTCGCCGACGGTGGCGCTGCGCGATGCCGCCGAGATCAGGCGCATCACGGAAGAAAACCCGATCGCGGTCGATTTCCATCGGCACCCGCATCAGGCGGACACCCAAGGCGCTCTGAAAATCTACCATTTCGGCAAGCCGCTGGCGCTCTCGCGGCGCGTGCCGATCCTCGAGAACATGGGCTTCCGCGTCATCTCGGAACGCACCTTCGAGATTCCGACCGCCGGCGGCGCGCTGGTTTTCGTCCACGACATGGAGCTTGAAAGCGCGCATGGGGAGAAGCTCGACCTCGCCGATGGCGGCGCGCTTTTCGCCGAGGTCTTTCTTTCTGTCTGGCGTGGCCGGAGCGACAATGACGGCTACAATGCGCTCGCCCACCGTGCCGGCTTTTCCTCGGCCGATATCATGATCCTGCGCGCCTACGGCCACTATCTGCAGCAGGCCGGCATCCCGCAAAGCCAGGACTATATCGCCGCGGTCCTTGCGCGCCACCCGGCGATCGCGCGCAACCTGAGAGAACTGTTCAACGCCCGCCTCGATCCGTCCCGCGTCGATGCCGCCGGCAAGAACGAGGATGCGCGCTCCATAGAGATCCAGATCGAAACGGCACTCGACGACGTTCCCAATATCGACGAGGACACGATCATCCGCCGTTTTCTCAACCTCGTGCACAACACGCTCCGCACCAATCATTTCGCGCCCGTTACGGACGGCAACCCGCGCTCGCTTGCGGTAAAGCTCGACTCCAAGGCCCTGGACGGCCTGCCGGAGCCGCGGCCCTGGCGCGAGATCTTCGTCTTCGGCCCGGAAGTGGAAGGCGTTCACCTGCGCTTCGGGCCGGTGGCGCGCGGCGGACTCAGATGGTCCGACCGGGCGCAGGATTACCGCACCGAGGTGCTGGGACTGGTCAAGGCGCAGCAGGTCAAGAATGCCGTGATCGTCCCGGTCGGCGCCAAGGGCGGCTTCTATCCGAAGCAATTGCCGGCGGGCGGCAGCCGCGACGCAGTGTTCGAGGCCGGACGCCACGCCTACATCAACTATGTCTCGAGCCTGCTTTCCGTCACCGACAACCTGCACGGCGCAAGGGTGGTGCCGCCGGCGGACATCGTGCGCCATGACGGCGACGATCCCTATTTCGTCGTCGCCGCCGACAAAGGCACCGCCACCTTCTCCGATACCGCCAACGCCATCAGCCAGGCGCATGATTTCTGGCTCGACGACGCCTTCGCCTCGGGCGGCTCGGCCGGCTACGATCACAAGAAGATGGGCATCACCGCGCGCGGCGCCTGGGAGGCGGTGAAGCGGCATTTCCGCGAAATGAATCGCGACATCCAGAAGGAGCCCTTCACCGTCGTCGGGGTCGGCGACATGTCGGGCGACGTCTTCGGCAACGGCATGCTCTTGTCGAAGGAAACGCGCCTGATCGCCGCCTTCGACCACCGCGACATCTTCATCGATCCGGATCCAGACCCGGTTACGTCCTTCGCCGAGCGCCAGCGCATGTTCAACCTGCCGCGCTCCTCCTGGCAGGACTACGACAAGTCGAAGATTTCAGCCGGCGGCGGCGTCTTTCCGCGCACGCAGAAATCCATCACCCTGTCGGAGGCGGCCGCTTCAGCCATCGGCCTGAAGAAGACCACCGCCACGCCGACCGAGATCATGAACGCGATCCTGAAGGCGCGCGTCGATCTCCTCTGGTTCGGCGGCATCGGCACCTATGTGCGCGCCGCCACCGAATCGAACCAGGATGTCGGCGACCGCGCCAACGACGCGATCCGCGTCACCGCGGCGGAAGTCCGCGCGAGCGTCATCGGAGAGGGCGCCAATCTCGGCGTTACCCAGCGCGGCCGCATCGAATACGGCCTGCTCGGCGGCCGCTGCAATTCGGACGCCATCGACAATTCTGCGGGCGTCAATTCCTCGGACATGGAAGTCAACATCAAGATCGCGCTCGCCGCCGCCATGCGCAGGAAGAAGCTGACGCGCGTGGCGCGCAACGTGCTCCTTGTCGAGATGACCGAAGACGTGGCGTCGCACGTGCTCGCCAACAACTACCAGCAGACCTTGGCGCTCTCCATGTCGCAACGCCGCGGCCTTGCCGATCTCGCCTATCAGCGCCGCTTCATCAGCGGGCTTGAGGCGCGCGGGCTTCTCGACCGCAAGGTCGAGCTCCTGCCCGACGACAGCGCCCTTTCCGAACGCGAGGCCAAGGGCCAGCCGCTGACCCGCGCCGAACTCGGCGTGCTCCTCGCCTATGCCAAGCTCACCCTCTTCGACGATCTGGTGAAGGGAAGCCTGCCCGACGATCCCTATCTCGAGCACGAGCTGACGGCCTATTTCCCGCATCGCATGGCCAAGGAATTCCCGGCCGAGATTTCCGCCCACCGCCTGCGCCGCGAGATCATCGCGACAAGGCTCGCCAACGACATCATCAATCGTGGCGGGCCTGCCTTCGTCACCCGGTTGAAGGATCTGACCGGCCAGACCGACGAGGCGGTCGGCAAGGCCTTCGTGCTGGTGCAGGAAGGCTACGACCTGAACCGCCTCTATGCCGAGATCGACGCGCTCGACAACAAGGTCGACGGCGCCGCCCAGCTCGGCTTCTACGCGATCGTCGCCCATCTGCTCGAGACGGTCACGTCATGGCTGCTCAAGAACGGCGACGAGAAAGCGGATCTTTCGACCCGTATCGCAAGGCTGAGGGAAGCGCGCGCCGCGCTCGAGCCGGAGCTGCCGAGGATAATGCCGGCCTTCATGCTGGCTTCGCTCGAAGAGCGGAGCCGAGGCTTGCAGGAGGCCGGCGCGCCCGACAAGCTCGCCGCGGAACTGGCGCTCCTCGGCGTCACCGCCCTCGTCCCGGACATCGCCTACGTCGCCTCGAGGTCGGGGGCCGACATTACGGCTGCGGCCCGTGCCTTCTTCACGGTTTCCGATATTTTCCGCGTCGGCCGCATCGAGGAGGCGGCGCAGGCGCTCCCGACGACCGACTACTATGACAGGATGGCGCTGGAGCGCGCCACCGACGCACTCGGCAGGGCCCGCCGCGACATCTGTGCGTCGGCGCTCGCCGCAAACGGGAAAGACCGCGATCCGGTGAGGGCCTGGATGGGCGCCGGCGGCGAGCGTATTCAGCGTACGCGAGATCGGCTGCAGGCATTGACCGAAGGCGGCGAGGTCACCGTATCGAAACTCTCCGTCGCCTCGGGCCTCATGACCGATCTGGCGGGACTGTAGGAGAGCCCGGGCGCGTATGGAGAACAAAACCGCTCAGGACGCCGTGCCGCGACGCGGCGTCTGGGGCTGGATGTTCTTCGATTGGGCGGCCCAGCCCTTCTTCACCGTCGTCACCACCTTCATCTTCGGCCCTTATTTCGTCTCGCGCATGGTCGCCGACCCGGCCCTCGGCCAGGCCGCATGGGGTTATGGCATCGCCGCCGCCGGCTTCGTCATCGCCATCCTCTCGCCGGTGCTGGGCTCGATCGCCGACCAGACCGGCCCGCGCAAGCCGTGGATCGGCTTCTTCGCGGTGATCCAGATCGTCGGCCTGTCGCTGCTCTGGTTCGCCGCTCCCGGCTCGGCCGTCCTTCCTGTGCTGGTCTTCTTCTCGCTCGCCTCGGTGGCGGCCGAATTCTCGATCGTCTTCAACGATTCCATGCTGCCGCGGCTCGTCGCCAAACCCGATATCGGGCGCATCTCCAACCTTGCCTGGGGCCTCGGCTATCTCGGCGGCATGATCGCACTGATCGTCATCGTGCTCTTCGTCGCCGGCTCGCCCGAGACCGGCCGCACCATCATCGGCATGAAGCCGCTCTTCGGCCTCGACCCTGCAAGCGGCGAGGATGCGCGCATCACCGGGCCGTTCGCCGCGCTCTGGTATCTGGTCTTCGTCCTGCCGATGTTCCTGTTCACGCCGGACGCCGGGAAAGGATTGCCCGCCGGTCCGGCCGTCCGTTCGGGCCTGGCCGAACTGCGCGCCACGCTCGGCGAGGTGCGCGGCAAGGCCGGTATCTTCCGCTTTCTCATCGCGCGCATGATCTACCAGGACGGCGTCAACGCGCTTCTCGCGCTCGGCGGCTCCTTTGCCGCGCTGATGTTCGGCTGGTCGACGACCGAGATCGGCCTCTACGGCATCATCCTTAACATCGTCGCCATATTCGGCTGCTGGGCGGCGAGCCGGCTCGACACTGCGCTCGGATCGAAGAAGGTGGTGATCGCCTCCCTCCTGATGCTCACCCTCGCCACGATCGGCATCGTCTCGACCGGCAGGGGCTACACGCTTTTCGGGGTTCTGCCTTTCGCCTCAGCCGACAGCGGCGGGCTGTTCGGCACGCCGGCGGAAAAGGCCTATATCGGCTTCGGCCTGCTGGTAGGGCTGGCCTTCGGTCCCGTGCAGGCCTCCTCGCGTTCCTATCTCGCCCGCAGCGTGTCGGTGAAGGACGCCGGCCGCTATTTCGGCATCTATGCGCTCGCCGGCCGCGCCACGAGCTTCCTCGCGCCCTTCCTGGTGGCGACCGTCACGGCGGCGAGCGGCTCGCCCCGCCTCGGCATGGCCGTCATTGTCCTGTTCCTGCTCGTCGGCCTGGCGCTGCTGGCGCCGGTGCCCTATCCGGCGGCCAGGCCCGAGGACTGACCGTCGACCCTACTCGGCGATCTTGCTCGCGAAGAGCGCCAGCGCCTGCTGGTAGACGGCCGCCCGGTTCCACGCCGCGAAAACGGCATAGTTCGGCTGTCCCGGCTGGTAGCCGGCGCCGGGCTGCCAGCCGTGACCGCGAAGGAAATTCGCCGTCGAGGCCAGCACGTCGGCGCGCGAATGGATGAGGTCGCGGCGGCCGTCGCCGTCGAAATCCACTGCATATTGCAGATATTTCGAGGCGAGGAACTGCGTCTGGCCGATTTCGCCCGCCCAGGCTCCGCGCATCTCGCCCGGCGACATGTCGCCGCGCTGGACGATCTGCAGCGCGGCAAGAAGCTCGTTGGTGAAGAACTCCGAACGCCGGCAGTCATAGGCGAGCGTCGCCAGCGAGCGGATCGTGTCCATGTGGCCGGAATTGGCGCCGAAGCCCGTCTCCATGCCCCATATGGCGATCAGCACCTCGGGCTGGACGCCGAACCGGCTCTGGATGCGCTCGAGCAGGCCGGCATTGGACCGCATCATGCCGCGGGCGCGCTGGATGTAGGACGGCGGTGCCCGGCGCGCCATGAACTGGCTGAGCGACAGCTTGAAGGAATGCTGGCTCCGGTCGAGGCGGATGACATGCGGATCGTAGGTAACCTGGTCGAGCGCGGCATGCACCGTACGGCTCGATATGCCTTGGGCCTGCGCCTCGGCCTTGAACTCCTGCAGCCATGCCGGGAACCCGGCCGGTCCGGAACCGCATTTTGCGGCCTCGGCCGCGCCCGAAGTCAAGGTAATGCCAGCGACAACGGCCGCCGCCATCCAGCCGGCAAAGCGCAACGCCATGCTCTTCTCCTCGTTGGAACCGTCAATTCGGGCGGAATGTGCCAGTGAACGGCTGCTTTGTCATCGCTTTGACGCCGCCGCGACATTTTTGCACGATGAAGTTGCGCCGATGCCGCATCCGGCCGGGACTGCGACGGTAAGAAGACTTTCATTCCCATCGGCTATCCGGAAGATAATTGGCACGGCGCGGCGGAAAGGTTTGGCATGGCTTATGGCAGCACCGCCTTCGAGGCATACCGACGCTCGGCAGGCGAGAAGACGACTCTGCCCCGGCTGATCCTCGGCGCCGTCCTCATCGTCCTCTCCTGGCTCGCCGTCACCGCCATCGTGATCTTTTCGAGCTTCCGCCTGTCGGAAAACTATGACCTCGGCTTCGGCACGATGGGCAGTTTCATGAACACGCGCTTCGGCGTGCTCGTGTCGCTCTTGACCTTTTCCGGCATCTGGATCGGCGCGTGGATCGCCATGCGCTTCGTCCACAAGGAAAGGCTGAGCGCGCTTTTCGGCGCGGCGCGGTCGATCTCCTGGTCGGATTTCGTCAAGGGGCTGGTTGCGGTGCTCATCACCTCCGCCGTCTCGGAGATCGCCATCTACGCGATGGCGCCCGAGATCCACCGCACGGCGATCGGTTGGGAGACCTGGCTGCTGTCCCTGGTCCCGGTGCTGTTCCTGGCCTTTGTCCAGACATCGGCGGAGGAACTTCTCTTCCGCGGCTATTTGTTGCGCGGGCTGGCGCACCGTTATCGCAGCCCCCTGGTCTGGGGCGTCCTTCCCGCGCTGGTCTTCACCTGTCTCCACTGGAACATCGGTGCGCCGCCGGCCATGAACGCCTGCGTTCTGGCCTCGATCGGCGCCTTCGCCGCCCTCGCGACCGCGCTCGTCTATCTGACCGGCAATCTCGGCGCCGGCATGGGCGCGCATTTCGCCAACAATATCGCCGGTTTCCTCTTGATCTCGCACGAAAGCGCGCTGAGCTCCTTCGCGCTCTGGCGCGGCAAGCCGCTGGAGACGATCGTGTGGACGCCGGCCGCCGCCTTCATGATCGCCCTGATCGGGGTGGTCTGCTGCGCGCTGACGCTTCTGATCCTCGCCTACCCGCGCTCGCCGCTTCGTGTCGGCGGCGGCGCGGCGCTCGACGAGGCCGAGCCGAACGGCGCTGCGGCAATTTGAGTGCTGGCGACGCCGGAAGCGAGGCATATTCTCGGCCTCGCCATGATCCTCCATCCGGTATTCCGCGCGCTTGCGGCCGCTCTCGTCCTGTTCCCGCTGGCCGCCGCGCTTTCGGCCTGCAACGGGGACGAAAGCTGGCACGCGACCAACGTGACCGGCGTCTCGCCGGATCTCGAATTCACCATGACCCGCGCCGAGGACGGCAAGGAAGTCACCGCCGCCGACTATCGCGGCAAGGTGACGATGCTTTATTTCGGCTATACGTTCTGCCCCGACATCTGCCCCACCACGCTTTCCAACGTCGCCCAGATATTGAAGGGTCTGGGCGACGAAGCCGGCAAGGTCCGCGTCCTCTTCGTGACGGTCGATCCTGACCGCGACACGCCGAAAGTGCTGAACCAGTACACGGATGCGTTCGCGCCCCAGTTCGACGGCCTCATCGGCACGCCGGATGAACTCGCCGCGCTCGCCCGCCGCTATCGCATCGCCTATTCCGTCAAGCCTTCGAATGATCCCACGAAATATGAAGTATCCCACAGCCCCGCCGTCTATGTCTTCGGCGACAAGGGCAAGGCGCGGCTTTTGATCGGCAATATCGGCCAGGGCACGCCCGACCTGAAGGGCCTTGAAGCCGATCTTCATCGCCTGATCAACCAGGGTGACCGGCCCGGCTGGTTCGACTGGTTGCAAGGGATGGTGTGACCGTCCAGGCCACGGCGCATCCCTACCCCGTCAGCCGCCCGCGACGTCGCTTTCTACCGGCGTGACCATGGCCGAGACCACGGCGTCCATCGTCAGACGGCCGACCGGCCTATCCTTCGCATCGGTCACTCGTGCGGCGCGAGCCCCGGCCTGGGTCATTTGCTGCAGCGCCTCCTCCAGCGTCGCCGTTTCCGCAATGGCGGGACCGCTGGCCGGGTCCGATTCTCCACCCCTCCCGGCGGGGCTCATCACCGAGGAGACGAGCAGGACGCGGCCCCGGTTCACCTCCTGCACGAACTTGGCGATATAGCCGTTTGCCGGCTTGAGCACGATGTCCTGGCCAGTTCCCTGCTGGATGATCTCGCCGTCCCGCAGGATGGCGATGCGGTCGCCCAGCCGGAGCGCCTCGTCGAGGTCATGCGTGATGAAGACCACCGTCTTTCGGATTTCCTTCTGCAGTTCGAGGAGGATCGATTGCATGTCGGTGCGGATAAGCGGGTCCAGCGCCGAGAACGCCTCGTCCATCAGGAGGATCGGTGCATCGGTGGCGAGCGCCCGCGCCAGGCCGACGCGCTGCTGCATGCCGCCGGAAAGCTGGTTCGGATAGCGGTCCGCGAAACCTTTCAGGCCGACGCGCTCGATCCATCGCGTCGCCGCCTCGTTCTGCTGGGCGCGGGGCATGCCGCGGACCTCGAGCCCGTAAACCGTATTGCCGAGCACCGTCCGGTGCGGCAGCAGCGCGAACCTCTGGAACACCATCGCGGTCCGGCTGCGGCGGAAGGCCCTGAGTTCCCCCTCGTTCATCTTCACCACGTCGGTGCCGTCGACGAGGACCTCTCCCGCCGTCGGGTCGATCAGCCGGTTGATGTGGCGGATGAGCGTGGACTTGCCGGAACCCGACAGGCCCATCACCACCTGGATGCCGCCCGCCGGCATGGAGATGTTGATGTCCTTTAGGCCGAGCACGCGGCCATGGCGCTGGTTGAGTTCGGCCTTCCCCATGCCCTCCTTGACGAGCTTGACATAGTGGGCCGCGTCAGAACCGAAGATCTTGTAGAGCGACTTGATTTCAATGCTCGCCCCCGCCTCAGCCATGAATGATTTCCCGGTGCTTCTGCAGCCGGCGTCCGAAGGCCTGGCTGACGCGGTCGAAGATGATGGCGATACCGACGATGGCGAGGCCGTTGAAGACGCCGAGCGTGAAATACTGGTTGGCGATCGCCTTCAGCACCGGCTGGCCCAGCCCCTCGACGCCGATCATCGCGGCGATGACGACCATGGCGAGCGCCATCATGATGGTCTGGTTGATGCCGGCCATGATAGTGGGCAGGGCCAGCGGCATCTGCACGTTCTTGAGCTTCTGCCAACTCGATGAGCCGTAGGCGTCGGCCGCCTCCAGCACATCCTTGTCGACCAGCCTTATGCCCAGGTCGGTGAGCCGGATGACCGGCGGGATCGCATAGACGACGACCGCGATCAGGCCCGGCACCTTGCCGATGCCGAGCAGCATCACCACGGGGATGAGATAGACGAAGCTCGGCATGGTCTGCATCACGTCGAGCACCGGGTTGATCGCGTTGCGCAGCCGGTCCGAGCGCGACATGGCGATGCCGATCGGGATGCCGATCACGACCGAGAGCACCGTGGAGACGAAGATCATGGAGATCGTCTTCATTGTGTCGTCCCACATGTCGAAAAGCCCGATGACGACGAGAGTGGCGACCGTGCTGAGCACGACCTTCCAGTCGCGGCTCCCCAGCCAGGCGATCGCCGCGATCAGAAGCAGGATGATCGGCCAAGGGGTATTGGTCAGGAACCGCTCGGAGTGGATGAGGAAATATTGCAGCGGGCTGAAGAAGGACTCGATCGGGTCTCCGTAGGCGCGGGTGAAATCCCGAAAACCGCTGTCGATGCTCTTCTTGAGCATCCGCAGGAAATCGTCATTGAGATGCGGGAATGTCGAAAGCCAGTGCATGGTCTTGTGCCTGTCGTTCGGCGCCGCCGGCTTCGGGCGCGCTTTCGGTGTATGCACAAAGGATTACGCGTCAATGCCCCGACGGTTCAAGGACGAAGCGACCAACTCCGCGCCTTTCCCCGAAACACGGAAAGCGGCGGGTGCGCCGCCGCTTCCGGTCGTCTCTTCGGCCCGAGCTATTCGACGGCCTTCTTCACCTTGTCGGCGACGTCGGCGCTGACCCACTTGGTCCAGATGTCCGGGCTGTTCTTCAGGAAGTGCTTGGCGCCTTCCTCGCCCGTCGCCTGGTTGTCGGTCATCCAGGCGAGAAGCTTGTTCACCGTCGCGTTCGACCAGGTCCGCTTCTTGAAATAGTCCATGGCGGGACCGGCGCGTTCCGCGAACTTGGTGGTCACCAGGGTCTCGACATGGTCCTTCGGCCAGGCGTTCGGCTTCGGATCGGGGCAGTCGGCGACCGTGTTGCAGCGTTTCCATTCCGCCGCATCGTAGGGCACGCCGTATTCGAGCTTCACCATCTCGTACTTGCCGAGGATCGCGGTCGGGGCCCAGTAGTAGCCGAGCCAGCCTTCCTTGCGCTCGTAGGCCTTGGCGATGGAGCCGTCCAGGCCGGCCGCCGAGCCGGTGTCGACCAGCACGAAGCCATGCTTCGCCGCGTCGTAGGCCTTGAAATACTGCGCCGTCACCCGGGTGCCGCCCCAGCCCTGCGGGCCGTTGAAGACCGCGCCCTTGGATTTGTCCTCCGGAGCGGGGAAGAGTTCGGGATGCTTCAGCGCGTCGGGGATCGTCTTGATGTCGGGATGGGCGTCGGCGATGTATTTCGGGATGAACCAGCCCTGGACCGCGCCATCCGAAAGAGCCTGACCCGTCGAGATCAGCTTCTTCTCCGAAATGCCGCGATGCACGACATCGGGCAGGAGGTCGACCCAGCCTTCCGGCGCCACGTCCGGCTCGCCCTTCTCGGTCATCGAGGTCAGGGTCGGCACGGTGTCGCCGATGACGAGGCTGGCGTTGCAGCCATAGCCGGCGTTCAGGATGATCTTGTCGATATTGGCCAGCACCTCGGCCGACTGCCAGTTCATGTTGGCGATGGTGACGTCGCCGCATTCGGCGGCGGACGCCGCGCCTGCGAAACCGCCCAGCGCCAGGGCAAGGACGGTCGAAGCAAGCAGTTTCCTCATGGATTACGCTCCCCAGGGTTGATCCGACTTCATTTTACACGCCTCTCGATTGCAGCCGGCGGGAAGGCTGCGGCGACAGGCGCGAGACCTCCAGCCAACAGGTCGGGTGGCCCGGGATGCTGCCCGCCAGCGACGAAAGCTTGTCTTTTTACGACGAACCCGTTCTTCCGCCCCTTTTGGCGGCAGCGCCAATCGTGCTTGCCGGTTTCGGCAAGCCTATTCGCCCTTCGCGTTGCGCACCGGAAAACCCGCCGTCAGCGTGCCGCCGTCATCGAAGGTCAGCGTCATCTGGACCGTGGCGCCCGGCTTCACCTGCTCGCCCGGTTTCATGCACATAAGATGATAGCCGCCCGGCGCGAACGACACCGAACCGTGGGCGGGAACGTCGACGCTGTCGACCATCGCCATATGGTCGCCTTTCGAGAGATGCAGCATCAGCATGCCGCAGGCGGACGAGGATGCCGAAACGATCTTCCGGTCCATGCCGGTGTCGTTCTTCAGCGTGAAATAGCCCGCTGCCGGCCGCGACGGCAGCACGCTGCGTACCCAGGCGCCGGAAAGTGTCATGCCCGCCTCGTCGGCGAATGTCGGGCCCGGCGCAAAGGCCAGCCCGGCGGCAAACAAGAGCGCGCTAGCGGCCCGTCCATTGCCACGAAGAAATGACCGGGCCCATAGCATCTCCTTCATCCTCCTCTTTCCACTGCTTTTCCTCGGCCTGCCGAAGGAAATTGATGACGATGATCAGCGCGATCACGCTCATCATCGATGACGGGATCCACACGATCAGCCCGCCATATTGCTGGTCGTCGATCGCTCCGACCGACGGGTAGAGGCGGCCGCACCAGTCGTAGAAGGTATAGATATCGTGCTCGACGAACGCGATCAGCGAGCCCGTGATGATCTGCGGGAACATGACCAGCATGGTGAGCGTCGCACGGATGGCGAAGGAGGCGAAGGCCGGCGGCGCCGGGCGCGGGTCGAGCACCAGGCACCAGAAGAAGAGACCGTCGACCACCATCGACCAGTTCATCACCGAATAGAGCGTCGGGTCGATCATGGCGCGGAAATGGATGGGCGGCGTCAGCCAGAGCGCGATGAGCCCAAAGAACAGCACGGCGGCGAGGAAAGGCTGCTGCACGATCGCGGTCACCGTCCGCACCGGCCGCGATCGAAGGAAAACCAGCACCGGTTCGGGCATGCCGCGTGTCAGGGTCGCGCCGGGCCAGGCAAGTGCGATCAGGAACGGCCCGAGATGGTGCATGACCACGTGCTGGATCCGGTTCAGGAAGAACATGTGCTGCGCCATGTATTCGAACCGGGTCTGCAGCACGATCCAGATCGCCGCGATGCCGATATAGTAGAAGACGGTGCGCCAGAGCGCCGGGCGCTCGGCGGGCGGCGTGCGCGCCAGCCCGCGCGCGTGCCAATAGATCGCCAGCGTCGCCGCGATGTACCAGAGCGGCGAGAAATCCCACGGAGCCCAGAAGGGCATGGCCGCCATGCGGTAGGTGGACATCCACCACAGGAAAGCGCCCAGCGCCGCTATCCCGGCATAGAGCCCGTAGGTTCGCCGCGCCGGTTGCGCCTGCTCAATGGAAATGCTCAGAGTTTCAGCCATGGCCGGTCGCATCTTCCCGTTCCGGCGGCTGTTACGGGTTTGTCTGGGCAGCCGAGTGAGGCGTCCCGCAGGCGTCCCGATGCCGGAAACGATTCCCCTCTACGGCATTTCCGGCGCGCCGTGAGCCAGACCAATCGTCGCGGCACCACACTGTCGGTCCGTTTCCGGCATTTGCCCGCGCTGTTGGGCAAATATCGGGATCAAGGGACCACCGGCAAATCGTTGTCCCGGTGGAGCTTGAATGATGGACAACGCATTGCGGCCGCCTTTCGGCGGCCGCAAGGAAGTCGTGCCTTTCCGGGTGGAGAGCGGTGGTCCTACTGCGTCAGCACCAGCCGTTCCGTATCCGCGATGATGGCCTGGAAGGCCTGGTCGAGTTGCGGGCCGGTCGAGACGTCGAAGAAGTGCTTGCTGGAGGGCGTGTCCTCGGAGGCGCAGTCCTTGAGCACGCTCCGCGCCTCCTGCCTTTCGGTGGGGCTCATGCTCTTGTCGTCGAGGTCGAAGCCGATCGTGTAGATCTTGATGCCGTCGGCCTTCATGTTGGAGCAGAGGCTTTCCGCATTGCTGCGCGCCACGTTGCCCTGCGCGTTGTTGTTGCCGCTCACCCCGGCATAGGCCGTATTGAACTGCCCGTCGGTCATGAGGATCGCCACCTTCGACAGCTTGTCCGGATTGCTGTCCGCGGGACCGTCGCCCAGGCCGGCGGTCTTGATGGCGGACCGCCACTTGGGCGAAAGCATGTAGTAAGTCCACTGGACGGCGATAGCGCCGGCCGTATAGCCGTTGGCCTTGAAAGCCTTGATCGAATTGAGCAGCGAACCCTCGTCGGTCGTCAGCGGAATGAGCTTCGCGTCGGGGCATTTGTTCATGCCGGACCCGCTCAGCCGGTTGTCGCGATTCACCAGCGCGTAATACTGCTTGCCCGACTTGTCGGTGCGGATGGCGTCGGGACCGTCGGCGCTGAAATCCGCGTTTCCATAGAGATCCTTGCGCTCCGTCGCGCAGCTGTCGGGATGGGGATAGGCTGCCGCGACGATCGAGGTATAGTCGGCGAAGGAGGGCAGGAGCTTGCTCTTCGTCTTCGAGACGAGAAGCGGGCTGCCCGCTACCGGCGGCAGGTCGGACGAGGACGAGGTCTCCGCATAGACATCCGTGGCGAGCGCGCCGACATTGACGCCCGACGCGTAGGGGACAAGCGCGACCCGCACCCTCGGATTGTTCGGGTTCTGGTTGCCGAGCATGGTCTTGACCGCATTCGTGGCCGCGGTCCGAAGGTTTCCGATCTTGTCGTGGTCGGCCATGGAACCGGTGAGGTCCAGCATCATGGCGACTTCGACGGTCTTGTCGGAATAAAGCGCCGCCGATTTGACCGCAACTTTCTGCACGTCCGCGCCGAAGAGCGGAAAGAGCAGGGCGACCTTGACGCTGGCCACCGCCGTCACCGTCTTGCTGGTGTGGTCGACCACCAGCGAATCGAGGTTTATCGCGTCGGCCGAGGCGAAGCCGGTGCCGCCGTTCACGAACAGGAACGACTTGACCGTCTTCTCCGCATCGCTCTCGGGAATGGCCCCGGTCGTCAGGTCCCGGGCGGTCGAGGTGACGGCCGAATCGAGCGCATTCAACAGGTTGGAGCGCACCAGCACCAGTTGCACGGTATTGACGCCCAGGCCGGCGGACAGCAGGAGCATCGCGCTTATCCCCGCCGTGATGACGGCGAAATTGCCGCGCCTGTCCTCGACGAAACGGGCGATCGTCCTGACCGCACCCCCAAAATACTGCCGCATCTGTCCTGGCCTCCGTTCGACGGCGTGGCGCCGTTGAGCGGATGGTTGCAGGAAGCTTGCCGATCCCGGCAGCCGGAACAGCGGGATCGTCGTAAGTCATTGATTCTAATGGAGATGCGATCGGCAACAGGGTTAATCGCCGGTTAAGCAAAAATGGCCTTTTGAAAATCCTTTACCGATCGTCAACCCTGGACGGGCCGGGCGTCCTCCCGACGCGAGGAACAATGTCCCGAAAAGGCACGCCGCGATCGCCCCGTCCCGCTTCGGGTCAGCCGCAATAGGGCTGCCGCCGGCCGCCGGAATAGCGCCGCACAAGGTCGCGGGAAAGCATCGCGGGGGCCACCCCGCCGGCGCTCGTTTCCACGTCCGCGAGGACGCGACCGTAATATTTGCCGCCGCCGACATTCGAGATGGTCACCGCCTGTCCCTCGAGCAGGGCGGCAAGCGCGTCGCGCGCCACGGCGGCCGCAACGCGTTCCTCGCCACAGCGGCTGTGCAGTTCGGGCGCGTCGATGCCGCGGATACGCACGCTGACGCGTACCGTCTCTCCCGGCCAGACATGCGCCTCGGCCACGAACGTGTCCCCGTCGATCACCCTCACCACCGTTGCAGCCACCGGGCCGCTGATCTCGTCGCGCGCATGGGCGACTCCGGCACATGCAAGCACGGCCGCCAACGCGGCCGGCATCGGTGAAGGGAAACGGACGGCGAAGGGAGGAGTCCGGAACATGTGCGGAATTTATTCCTATTCCGCGCTGATTGCAATGGCGGCTGGCGGGTCAGAAATCGATCGCCCTGCCCTTCACCTCCCAGTCGCCGTAACGCGCCGGATCCTTGCCGCCGCGGCCCCCGCGCTCGACAGGGTTCTCCGCCTCTTTCGCCAGATATTCCTTGCGCCTGGCATCGGCCTCGGCGAGCGCGCGCAGCGCGGCGGGCGGCAGCTTTTTCGCCGCTTGACCGGTACCGGCTGCGGTTGGCCGGCCATTCTTCCTCTCGTCCGTCATCTCGCGCCTCTTCGTCATTGAAACCGTCCGCCCGGTTTCCCATCATATAGGCGGTCAATCCGGTGCGATCGACTCCGAAAAGGCCCGGTATCGAGCCCTCGAGCGCGCCGCCTTGTGGAGCGGAGAATGAACGCCATTCGCACTGGCATGCTGCTGGCCGTGATGACGGCTCTTTTCATGGGCGTGGGCTACCTGATCGGCGGCCCGGCCGGCACCGTCATCGCCTTCGTGATGGCGGCCGGCATGAACCTCTTCAGCTACTGGAACGCCGACAGGCTGGTTTTGTCGATGCACCATGCCGTCGAGATCGACGAGCGCGCCGCCCCGGAATATTACGGCGTCGTGCGCGATCTCGCCCGCCGCGCCAATCTGCCGATGCCGAAGGTCTATCTTATCGACAACCCGCAGCCGAACGCCTTCGCCACTGGCCGCAACCCCCAGAACGCGGCGGTGGCCGCGACGACCGGCCTGTTGCGGCAGTTGAGCCCGCAGGAACTGTCGGGCGTGATGGCGCATGAACTCGCCCATGTCGAACATCACGACACGCTGACGATGACGATCACGGCGACGCTCGCCGGCGCCATCTCCATGCTCGGCAATTTCGCCTTCTTCTTCGGCGGCTCGCGCAACAACAATTCCTTCGGCTTCGTCGGCGTGCTGGTCGCCATGATCGTCGCGCCGCTGGCGGCCATGCTGGTGCAGATGGCGATCAGCCGCACGCGCGAATATTCCGCCGACCGGCGCGGCGCCGAGATCTGCGGCAATCCGCTCTGGCTCGCCTCGGCGCTGCGCAAGATCTCCGAGGCCGCGGGCCACATCGTCAACCCGGACGCAGAGCGCAATCCGGCGACCGCGCATCTCTTCATCGTCAATCCGCTCTCCGGCGAGCGGATGGACAATCTCTTCTCGACCCACCCGAGCACCGAGAACAGGATAGCGGCGCTGGAGGCGATGGTCCGCGACGGCGCGGCGGACGGCGGTGCGTGGAATAGCCCCGCTCCGGCCGAACCCGATATCGCCGCCGGCCCGTGGGGTCGCGCGCCGGGCAGCGATGCGCACGCGAATCCGTGGCGCAGCAATCCAACCGGGCCGCGCGCGCCGCGGGGCCCCTGGTCGTGAAGACGGGAGCTCGCTCCCGCAACCGGCCTAGATCGAATGATCCTGGAGAAGACGGGGCCGACCGACCCGGCCTCGCGGCACGCAAAGTGGCCGCCCGGCTTCTTGCGGCCGTCGTCGACGCACACACTTCCCTCGACGGTTTGACGGACGCCGAACACGGCCATCCGCAATATCGTGCGCTCGATGCCCGCGACCGCTCTCTCGTGCGGGCGATCCTCACGACGGCGCTCCGCTTCCGTATCACCATCGGCAGGATGATCGAGCGCCGGCTCGACCGGCCCTTGCCGCCCAATGCGCACGCGCTTTCGCACATCCTTCATGTGGCATCGGCCCAGATCCTCTTTCTCGATATTCCCGACAGCGCCGCGGTCGATCTTGCCGTCAGCCACGCCAGGAGCGATCCGCGCACGGCGCGCTTCGGCAATCTCGTTAACGGCGTCCTGCGTGCCCTGGCGCGTTCGAAGGCCGAGATGCTGCCCGAGACGCTTGCGGCGACCGATGACGCGCCGGACTGGTTCCGCGAGCGGCTCATGGGAGCCTATGGCGAGGAGCGGACGGCGGCGATCCTTGCGGCCCACCGGACCGAGGCGCCGACCGATTTTACCGTCGGCGCCGAACCGGAGAAATGGGCGGCGCGGCTGGGCGGCATCGTCTTGCCCACCGGCTCGGTGCGTCTCGAGAGGCTGATCGCGCCCGTGCCGGAGCTGCCCGGCTATGGCGAGGGCGCCTGGTGGGTGCAGGACGCGGCCGCCGGCCTGCCGGCCCGCCTCCTCGGCGAGGTGGCCGGGATGCGGGTCGCCGACCTCTGCGCCGCGCCCGGCGGCAAGACCGCGCAACTCGCCACGGCCGGCGCGCACGTCACGGCGGTCGATATTTCGGCGAACCGGCTGAAGCGCCTGGTAGCCAATCTTGCCCGGCTCGGGCTCGAAGCCGAGATCGTCGCGACCGATATCATGAAATACGAGCCGGCACGGCCTTTCGACGCGATCCTGCTCGACGCGCCCTGCTCCTCGACGGGCACGGTGCGCCGCCATCCCGATATTCCCTGGACCAAGACGCCGGACGACATCAAAAAGCTCGCCGAGGTCCAGTGCCGGCTGCTCGGCCGCGCGCTGCAGCTCGTCCGCCCCGGCGGCCGCATCGTCTTCTCCAATTGCTCCCTCGATCCGGAAGAGGGCGAGGCCCTTGTCGGACGCTTCCTCGCCGAAACACCAGGCGTCCGGCTGGATCCCATCCTGTCCGGCGAGGCGGCCGGCATCGCTCCGTTCGTCACGGCGCAGGGAGCGCTGAGGACCACCCCAGCCGACCTCGACCTCGGGACGCCCGCCCTTTCAGGCATGGACGGCTTCTTTGCCGCCCGTTTTGTCCGGACGGGCTGAGTAGCCGCCTTTATTCAGCGTGCATGCGCCGACAATATCTTCAGCGCGAAGGCGGAAAAGACGCCGGCGAAGAGATAGTCGGTCAGGCGCGTGACGCGCGGACTCTTCTTCAGGAGCGAGGCGAAGCCGTCCGCCACCAGCACCATCGGTGTGGTGATGGGCAGCGAAAGCGGGATGAAGAGAAGACCGAGGAAGAGCAATTTGCCGGGCGCATGCGGATCGCCGGCGGAGACGAATTGCGGCAGGAAGGTCATGAAGAAGAGGATGATCTTCGGATTGAGCAGATTGATGCCGAGGCCGGTCGCCCAGTTGCGCAGGAGCGAACCGGACGGTCCGCCTTCCATCTTTTCCGGCCTGAAAGCCGAGCCGTGCCGTATGGCGTTGAAGGCGAGCCAGACGAGATAGGCGGCCCCCACGACCTTCAGTGCCAGGAAAGCCGCGGGCGCGGCGACGATCAGCGCCGAGAGGCCGAGCACCACCAGTGACGTATGGATGACGATGCCGCTCATGGCGCCGGCCATGCAGGCGAGCCCCGCGGAACGGCCCTGCGACAGGGCGCGGCCGACGAAAAGCGTCATGTCGGGCCCCGGCGTGATCGCGATGATGAACGTCGCGACAGCGAATTGCGCGATCGTCGAAAAATCGGGAATGAATGGCATGGCTCACCACGTTTCCGTCATGTGCGTCACACATAGAACGGGTGGCCGCCGCTTGCCACCCGTTTCGTGCCTTGCCCGGATCGGCGTTCCTGCTAAAAGCCAGAATTTCATGCGGAATGCATTTTCCGCGCGTCGCGATTTGCCGGGGTAAAGATGTCCAAGTGGAAAGACGTGAAGAAGGTGGTGCTCGCCTATTCGGGTGGTCTCGACACCTCGATCATCCTGAAATGGCTGCAGACCGAACTCGGCGCCGAGGTCGTCACCTTCACCGCCGACCTTGGCCAGGGCGGCGAACTGGAGCCGGCGCGCAGGAAGGCCGAGATGCTCGGCATCCGGGATATCCGCGTCGTGGACGTGCGAGAGGAGTTCGTGCGCGACTTCGTCTTTCCGATGTTCCGCGCCAATGCGCTTTACGAGGGCGTCTACCTGCTCGGCACATCGATCGCCCGGCCGCTGATCTCCAAGCATCTTGTCGAGATCGCCAAGGAGACCGGCGCCGACGCGATTGCCCACGGCGCCACCGGCAAGGGCAATGACCAGGTGCGCTTCGAGCTTTCGGCCTACGCGCTCAATCCCGACATCAAGGTGATCGCGCCCTGGCGCGACTGGTCCTTCAAGTCGCGCACCGATCTCCTGAATTTCGCCGAACAGCACCAGATCCCGGTGCCGAAGGACAAGAAGGGCGAAGCGCCGTTCTCCGTCGACGCCAATCTCCTGCACTCCTCCTCCGAGGGCAAGGTGCTGGAGGATCCGTGGCAGGAGCCGCCCGAATTCGTCTATCAGCGCACCGTTTCGCCGATGGACGCGCCGGACAAGGTCACCGAGATCAACATCGAATTCAAACGAGGCGACGCGGTCGCGCTGAATGGCAAGGCGCTATCGCCGGCGAGCCTGCTGGCCGCGCTCAACGACCTCGGCCGCGACAACGGCATCGGCCGCATCGACCTGGTCGAGAACCGCTTCGTCGGCATGAAATCGCGCGGCGTCTATGAGACGCCGGGCGGAACGATCCTGATCGCGGCGCATCGCGCCATCGAATCGATCACGCTCGACCGCGGCGCGGCGCATCTCAAGGACGAACTGATGCCGCGCTATGCGGAGCTGATCTACAACGGCTTCTGGTTCTCTCCGGAGCGCGAGATGCTGCAGGCGCTGATCGACAAGAGCCAGGAGGAGGTCGAGGGAACGGTGCGGCTGAAGCTCTACAAGGGCAATGTCATCATCACGGGCCGCCGGTCCCCGAAATCACTCTATTCCGACGCGCTGGTCACCTTCGAGGACGATCGCGGCGCCTATGACCAGAAGGACGCGGAAGGCTTCATCCGCCTGAACGGACTGAGGCTGAGGACGCTGGCCGCGCGGAACCGCCGCGGAGACAAGTAAAGAGCGAATGACGGTCGCGCGCCGCCTCGCACTGGTCTTTCCCGGCTTCGAGCCGATCCCGGTCGAGGCGCACTGCGCCCGTTTCATCCGCGAGGCCAAGAAGAACGCGCCGGTCTTCGACATGGAGATCGCCGCGAGCGAACCCGTCTTCGACAGGGAGACGGTGAGCACCGGCGACTTCACGATCAACGCGTCGGGCGCCGGCTGGCGCACCGATACCGAGATCGTGCTCTATGGCCTCGGCGACCTCAACGACATCTACGCCGAACGGGGAGCCATCCTGCGGGTGATATCGGGCCTTGCCGCGCTTGCCGATTTCGTCGCGACCGGCACCTTCTTCCGCTTCGTCCGGACAAGCTGGCGCTACGGCCTGTTCTTTCTCTATCCGGTAGCGCTCTTTCTTGCCGCGGTGCTGATCGGGATCGCGGTCGCGCGCTGGCTGCCGGGGGGCTGGGAATTCCGCTGGGTTGCGGGTCTGGTCGCCTTCGCGCTGGCCCTGTGGCTGGCCTCGGCGAAGATGCATTTTCTTCTCATGATGGACGACTGGGCCTGCGCCCGCGACATGGCGCGCGGCGGCCGCACCGAGATCGTCGAGCGCATCGATCAGGTCGCCGCCGACATCGACCGGCGGATCGCCTCCGCCGATGTCGACGAGGTTCTTTTCGCGGCGCACAGCTTCGGCGCCATCACCGCGGTGCTGGGCCTGGAGCGGGTTCTGGGTCGCATGCGGAAACTGCCGGAAAGCGGCCTGCTGACAACCGGCTCGAGCCTGTTGAAGGTAGCCCTCCACCCGGCAGCCCGGAAACTCCGCAAGGCTGTGGAGGCGGTCGTGACGAGCCCGGTCGATTGGATCGACGTGCAGTCGCTGACCGATCCGATCAATTTTTACGGCAGCGATCCCCGCAAGGCCCTCGGCATCGTCGCGGGAACAGGTCCCCACATCATGCGCGTGCGGTTCCGCAACCAGCTGACCGACAGGAGCTACCGCGCCATCAAGCGCAATTTCTTCCGCGTGCATCGCCAGTTCGTCTATGCCTCGGAAAAGCGCACGCATTATTCCTTCCACGCCATCCTGTGCGGTCCGCAGCGCCTTTCCGAGATCGCCGCCGCCGGCGGGCTTGCGGCGCGCTGGCCGGCCTCGGGGGTCACCGAGGCACGGCAGCCGTGAGCCTCGTCGTTGCCGGCAAGGCGCTGTGGGTGCTTCTGGTGGTGGGCTGGTACGTGCTCCGCGTCCCCTTCCAGCGGCGCTCGAAACGCACCAGGATCAGCCGCGACGCCAAGGATATGACCGAGCGGCTGCGCCTGACCGTCTCGACGATCGGGCTGGGCGTCGTTCCCTTCGTCTATGTGGCGACAGGCTGGCCGCATGGGGCCTCCTACGGGCCGGAACCGATCTTCTTTCTCCTCGGCATCCTGGCCGCAATCGGCTCGATCGTCCTCTTTCGCCTCACCCACAAGGCGCTCGGAAAAATGTGGTCGGTCTCGCTGCAGCTGAGGGAAGGCCATAGGCTGGTCACAAGCGGAATCTACGGGACCCTGCGCCATCCCATGTATTCGGCCTTCTGGCTTATGGCGCTGGCGCAGGCGTTGCTGTTGCCGAACTGGGTGGCCGGGCCGGCCGGCCTTGTCGGTTTCGGCCTGCTCTTCGCCTTGCGAATCGGGCCGGAGGAGAAGATGATGGAAGAGGCGTTCGGCGAGGAATACAGGGCCTACCGCAGCCGTACGTGGCGGATCATCCCGTACATCTATTGACGATTGCAGCGATCTTCGGTTGATAGGCGCCGCTGATTTTTCGCGAGGTCGGACGTGTTTCGTATTTCGAGGTTCATTTTCGCGACACTTGCCGCGGCTTCCCTTTCCGCCTGCCAATCCGTGGCGTCGGTCGACAGCGCCGCCGATCCCGCCGTCGATGCTTCCGCTAAGACGGCGAGCACGATACCGGTCGAATTTCCCCAGCTTACCTGCGCCAAATACGGCAAGCCGCTCGGCGGCGATGCGCCGCTGACGGCGAGCCGGGTGCGCAAGGGCGATCCCTATTACATCGAGTTCCGTTACCGGAAATCCTACGCAATCATCTCCGGGCACATGTACGACGTCTTCGGGCGGCTCGACCCGAACGGAAAGGTGCTGACGCGCCAGTATATCGGCCTGTTCCCGTCGGGCAGCATCCTCGGCCTCTACGGCGGGGCCATCATACCCGTGCCTGGCGAATTGTTGCCGAGCAGCCGCGATTGCGACTACGCGCCTGGCGCGGCCTATCGCGTGTCGCTGACGGCGGACCAATACCAGCGCCTCCTGGCCAAGGTGCGCGAGGCACTCGCCCATCCGCCGCTCTGGCATATGGAAGCCTACAACTGCAATCACTTCGCCGCCGGTCTCGGCACCGTCGCCGGGCTGAAGCCGCCGGAGGAAAGCCTGCTGCCTTCCTTCGCCTATATCCACGCCTTCATAAGGGCGAATGGCGACAAGGAAGTCTCGGGCTGAGGCTTCGAGGGTTCTTCCTTCGAACGCGCCCGTTGGCCGCTTCGCGGCCCGGCACGGCCCTAATGCCGGAAATGCCGCATGCCGGTGAGCACCATGGCCAGCCCGCGCTCGTCGGCGGCGGCGATGACCTCGTCGTCGCGCATGGAGCCGCCCGGCTGGATGACCGCCGTGGCGCCCGCTTCCGCCGCCGCGAGCAAACCGTCGGCGAAGGGGAAAAAGGCGTCGGAGGCGACCACGCTGCCCTTCGTCCGGGGCCCGCTCCAGCCGGCGGTGTTCGCTGCGTCGAGAGCCTTGGCCGCCGCGATCTTCGATGAATCGACACGGCTCATCTGGCCGGCCCCGATGCCGACCGTGGTGCGGTCCTTGGCATAGACGATGGCGTTCGACTTGACGTGCTTGGCGACGCGGAAGGCGAATTTCAGGTCGGCCATCTCCGCTTCCGTCGGTGCACGCCGTGTGACGATCTTCAGCTCGAGATCGTCGATATTGCCGCTGTCGCGTGATTGAACAAGCAGCCCGCCGGCGACCGTCTTCGCCGTCATGCCGGGCGCGCGTGGGTCGGGCAGGCCGCCGGCGAGGAGCAGGCGCAGATTCTTCTTCGACGCCACGATCGCCCGCGCCTCTTCGGTGGCATCCGGCGCGATGATGACCTCGGTGAAGAGCTTGACGATCTCGACGGCGGCTTCCGCGTCGAGCCGGCGGTTGAGCGCCACGATGCCGCCGAAGGCCGACACCGGATCGCAGGAAAGCGCGTTCAGGTAGGCCTCGACCAGGCTGCCGGCCTCGGCGACGCCACATGGGTTGGCGTGCTTGATGATGGCGACAGTCGCGCTCTTCTCCGGATCGAACTCGGCGACCAGTTCGAACGCAGCGTCGGTATCGTTGATATTGTTGTAGGAGAGCTGCTTGCCCTGCAGTTGGCGCGCCGTCGCGACGCCCGGCCGCTTCTCCCCCGTCACGTAGAAACCGGCATGCTGGTGCGGGTTCTCGCCGTAGCGCATGACGGTCTCCAGACGTCCGCCGAAAGTGCGCCAGGCCGGATGCTCTATCGCGAGCGTCTCGGCGAACCAGTTGGATATGGCGGCATCGTAGGCGGCGGTGCGGGCGAAGGCCTTGGCCGCCAGCCGCTGGCGGAATTCGTAGGACAGGCTGCCGGCATTCAGTTCCAGCGCGTTCAGCACCGCCTCGTAGTCCGCCGGATCGGTGACGACGGCGACATAGGCGTGGTTCTTGGCGGCGGCGCGGACCATGGCCGGCCCGCCAATATCGATGTTCTCGACCACCGAGGGGTAGTCTGCACCCGACCAGCGCACCTCCTCGAAGGGATAGAGGTTGATTACGACGAGGTCGATCGGCGGGATGCCGTGCGCGTCCATCGCCGCTCTGTGATCCGGATCGTCGCGGACCCCGAGGAGACCGCCATGGACAGTGGGATGCAGCGTCTTGACGCGCCCGTCCATGATCTCGGGAAAGCCGGTGAGGTCGGAGACGTCCCGCACCGCGATGCCGGCATCGGCGATCGATTTTGCCGTGCCGCCGGTCGAGATGAGTTCGACGCCCAGATGGGCGAGCTTGCAGGCGAAATCGGCAAGTCCCCTCTTGTCGGAAACGGAAAGGAGGGCCCGGCTGACGGGCACCAGATCGGGCGCCGGGATATTCTTCGAGGCAACGGCCATGGCGGCGGCTTCTCCTTGGCGGGGACAGGGCGCAGTATCACGATGCGTCGCCGAATCAAACCGGCGGCACGTCGGCCGCCGCCGGTGTCAGACGGGGGCTGCCTGACGCGTCCGCATCAGCGTCCAGGCAATCTCGGGCGCTTCCGAGGCTCGGAAATTCAGCACGATCTGATGGCTGCGCTGCGGCCCGGCGAGGCCGGCGAAGAAGATCGACTCCTCGACACTAGGCTCGACGTCGTCGCAGGAGAATGTCCATTCGCCGCCGCGCGGCGATTCCGCCACGAGGCGGCCGGCATCGTCGCCGGCAAGCCGCACATCCGGGTGCAGGTGGAAGCGGAGCGCGACGAGATCGCGCGTCCGGCCGGACGCCGATCGGCCTCCGGAGGTGAAGAAACGGTCTACGCCGTCGAGCCTGGCCCCGTCCCGGGAAAGCACCAGCTGGCGCTCATGGATGATTCCGAAGCGGGAAACGTAACCGTCATGGCGGGCGACGAAGCCCTGCATCCCGCCTTGCTCGATGCGCTCGCATTCGACCCGGCGCGGCCCTTCGACCATCGCCGTTCCGGCGATGCGTTCGAGGCGCGGCGACAGGTTGAACCGGCAGGAGGAGGCATCATTGACGGTCGCGGTGGAATGGGCCGCCGTGGCCCGCGACAGCGGTCGGAAATCGCGTGTGCCGAAGGAATCGACGCCGGCATTGACGATGATCAGTTGCCGCCCAGACGACAGCTCGAAGGAGAGGCAGCCGGCCTGCGCGTTGCGCGAGACCTCCGGCGGCGGCGGCGGGCCGGTGTCCGCGATGACGGTGGTACCGCCTGCCACCATGCGTTCATAGCCCGAATGCGGCGCGTGCATGAGCGGCGCGCCGATCGTGTCGTCGTGCCGCAGCACGGAGGCGATGCGGTTGTGGATGGTGACGCCCACGCCGTTGAAATGCGCCAGCGTTCCGTCCTGGTGCCGAAAGAATCGCAGCGCCGGCAGCATGCGGTCGATGGCGCCCATAAGCGCCGGCGGCAGCGCCTCCGCCTGGTTGGCGAAGGTCTGGCGGAGCGGCAATAGATCGGCAAGCAGCTCCAGGATCGCAGCCGGGTTGCGCGAGATATGGCCGCCGTCTGGCAGGATCTGCCGTTCGAGTTCGTCGGAGAGGTTGCGCACGGCGTTGCGCAGGGCCGAGGCCGGCGCCGGCAGGGAGAGTGCGGCGAAGGCGAGCGCGATGCGTGCGCGCAGCCTCTCCTCGCCGTCGGTCATTTCCGGTGCCATCGACCGCAGGTAGCGTATCTGCACGGCGAGCAGCTTCAGGAAGGAACGGTAGAATGGATATTCCGCGCCTTGCAGGACGATGGCCGAATGCTGCAGCCAGGCGATGACGCGGCGCGAGGTGACGGCCGGATCCCATGCGGGGCCGGAGATGCGTCTGCCATGGGCGGCAATCCATTCCGAGACGAGCGCGCGCGCATTCGCCGCCGCGAGATCGGTGCCGGCCTCCCGCATATGGCGCAGCCAGCGGAAGCCGTGCAGATCCTCCAGCCAGGCCGAATTGCCGACTTCCAGATGGAAGGGCGATTGGCCGCTTGCCTCGACCACATGGCCGGCGAAGGGGAACCGGCCGCGATAGATGTCGGCGGCGGTCTGGGGATCGGCGAGCCTCAGGTCGGGCGGCGCGACGAGGATGCGTTCCGGGGTGCGTCCGGCATAGCGCCAGCGATAGGCCGGCCCGGCGCGCAGGCGCCGGCGGGCGCGCCGCCATAGCGCCTGCCCCACAAGCGCCCACAGGCGCGGGGCATACCCCCTCGCTTCCGTCAAAATGCCGCGCCTTCCTCGTACCGGTCTCGTGTCCCCAAGCCGGAACGGATTCTAGAGCACGCGGTCCGATATGCGAAGGCGCAAATGCACTCTTCGCGCATGAAAGGCTCCGGGCTCTTCCGGCAAAGGCCGCTGGCGTCGATTGCCGCGCCGCTTCTCGCGAGCGGTGCCGCTTCAGGCCTCTCCGTGGCCGGCGATCATCATGGCCTCGAGCGCCAGGCGCTCGGTTTTCTTGAGTCGTTCGGATTCCGACTTGAGCTGGCCGCAAGCAGCGAGAATATCGCGGCCGCGGGGCGTGCGGATCGGAGAGGCGTAGCCGGCGGCATTGATCGTGTCGGCGAACTTCTCGATCGTCTCCCAGTCCGAGCACTGGTAGTTCGATCCCGGCCACGGATTGAACGGGATGAGATTGATCTTCGCCGGAATGCCTTTCAGGAGCCGTACCAGTTCCTTCGCGTCGGCGAGGCCGTCGTTGACGTCCTTCAGCATCACATATTCGAAAGTGATGCGCCGCGCGTTCGACAGGCCCGGATAGGCCCGGCAGGCGTCGAGCAGTTCCTTCAGCGGATATTTCTTGTTGATCGGCACGAGGAGGTCGCGCAGATCGTCGCGCACGGCGTGCAGCGAGATCGCCAGCATGACGCCGATCTCCTCGCCGGTGCGCGCGATCTCCGGAACCACGCCGGAGGTGGAGAGCGTGATGCGCCGCTTCGACAGCGACAGGCCGTCGCCGTCGGCCGCGACGAGCAGCGCCTTCTTCACTTCCTCGAAATTGTAGAGCGGCTCGCCCATCCCCATCATGACGATGTTGGAGACCTTGCGGCCTTCCGCCGGCACGATGGCGCCGGCCGGCGTGCCGCGGTCCGGAAAATCGCCGAGCCGGTCGCGCGCGGTGAGAAGTTGCGCCAGGATCTCCTCCGCCGTCAGGTTGCGCACCAGTTTCTGCGTTCCGGTATGACAGAACGAGCAGGTGAGCGTGCAGCCGACCTGGGAGGAGATGCAGAGCGTCCCGCGCCCCTCTTCCGGGATATAGACGGTCTCGATCTCCACCGGCCTGCCGGCGCCACGCGCCGGAAAGCGGAACAGCCATTTGCGGGTGCCGTCGGTGGAAATCTGCTCCTCGACGATTTCCGGCCGGGCGATGGCGAAATGCCCCGAAAGCGTCGTCCGCAGCTCTTTCGAGATGTTGAGCATGTCGGCGAAATCGGAGACGCCACGCACATAGAGCCAGTGCCAGAGCTGCTGCACGCGCATCTTCACCTGCCGCTCCGGCACGCCGGCGGCGAGGAGCGCCTCGGCCATTTCGGCGCGCGACAGGCCGATCAGCGATTGTTTTTGCGCGACGCGCGCACGCGCCTGGCTTGCCAGCGCATCGCGAGCGGCATGGTCGGCGAGATCGAGCGTAACGGTCATCGGTTCACATAAAACGGAAAGCGCGCCAAACGGGGCTCGGCGCGCACATAGCATTTCAGATGGGAAGCGTCACGCTTCGCCGCAAGACGCACGGACAAGAGCCGCCCGCTGGGCGGCGACCTGCTATTTGCAGTCGGCGATCGATCCCAGCGCCGCGCTCACGCCTTTCAGCGAGAAGGTGTATTTCGTGTCGTTGCCGCGGGTCGATTTCGCCGCGACGGTCATGTCGCTGCCGCCCTTCATCGCCGCGATGAGCTGCGGCTCCTCGGCGGCGTTTTCCAGCCATGCCGACTTGCCTCGGGTGAACATGGAAAAGCTCTTGTTTCCCACCGTCACGACAACCTTGGACTTGTCCTGCAGATCGTAGCCGGCGATGAATTGCGGCTCGTAGCTGACATTCTGCCCCGGCCGCTGGCTGACGAAGAAGAAGACGTCGCCGTGGTCGAGGCCCTTCGGCTCCTTCTCCGTCGGGATGGTCAGGACATAGCAGACCTTCCCGTTCTTCGCCTTGTAGGAGTAGGTGCCCCATGCATTGTGCTGACCGATCTTGGTTGCCGATTGCGCCATCGCCGGTGCCGCGAAAGCCAGCGCGATAAGACATGAAAGGGCTAGGATGGGTGCACGATACATTGTTGCCACTATTCCTTTTTCATTCGTAACGCCTGCTGGGCTGCCGGCCTTTCGGCGGCGCCCGACTCGTTCACTTTGATTTAATTTGGGTTACCAAAGCGTGAACCCCGCCTATCGCCGTGCCCGCCGGCAGCCCGCCACTTTGCCGCACCCACCGAAAATGGGCGCGATCCATCCCTGGCGCTCCGGTTGAAAAGCACGAAAAAGGCGAGAGTTTGACCCGGAAATGCCGGCAGGTCCGCTGCCGGCGGCGCGACTGTCAGGAGTTTTCGGAGAGCGCCTCTCGCGCCGCGGCGCGGTGGGCGGGCGTGATGTGCGATCGAAGAGCAGTGATTGCCGCGGTCAAGACGGCCATATCGTCGGTGAAGCCGAGACCGAAAATGAAGTCGGGGATGAAATCGATGGGCAGCACGAAATAGGCGAGCGCCGCGAGCAGGATGCCGCGCACACGCGTCGGCGTCCTGGTGTCGAGCGCACAGTAATAGGCGGCCACCACGTCTTCCATGAACGGCACCTGCCGGGCCGCGCGCTTCACCGTGCGCCAGAACTGGGCGCGCACGCGCTCCTCGCGTTCCCGGTTGCGGTCGCGGTCCCCCGGCGTCAGGATCTCGTTGATGCGGGCCTTGTCCATGCGCCGAATGTGGCGTCTGTCGCGGCGCGCTGCAAGATCACGCTCCGGCAAACCCGTTCATGCGCCGGGCAAGGTCGAGATCCATCTCGGTCAGGCCGCCGGCGTCGTGGGTCGAAAGCGTCACGTTCACCGTCTTATAGACGTTCGACCAGTCCGGATGATGGTTGAGTTTCTCGGCGGCAAGCGCCGAACGCGTCATGAAGGCGAAGGCTTCGGAAAAATTGCGAAACTCGAATTTGCGCGACATCGATTTGCCGCCTGCGTCCAGCGCCCATCCGGCGAGTTCCTTCAGCGCCTCCTCGATTGCGGCGCGTTCGAGCTTTTCGCGTGCCATCGGCATCTCCCTTCCTTCGCTGCGCCAAACATAGCGCGGCGTCGGGAGTTTAACAGCTTCGGAAGCTTCCTATCGTCCGATGCGCCACGCGTCGGCCGCCGGCGCCGCATGGGAACGCGCGGTTTCGCCCGGCGTCAGCGGCCAGGCTTCCTCGACGACATAGGGGCCGCCGCCGACCGAATCCTTCGACGACATCAGCACGAAGCGCGAGACACGGAAGGGTGACGTGCGGAAATTGCCGCGCGCCGAGAGATAGGCGGCGACCTCCGCCGGGTTGACGTTCCTGAGCCGCGCGATCGTGACATGCGGCATGAACTTGCGGGCGTCGGCCGGCAGCCCGAGCCGCTGGCAGATGCGCTCGATCTCGGCCTGCAATGCATTGAGGTCGGGCGAAGCCGTGACGCCCGCCCATAGCGCGTGCGGCTTCTTCGAACCGAAAGCGCCGACGCCCGAAAGGGTGAGCTGGAAGGAGCGCCGCCGCACGCGATCGAGCGCATTGGCGATCTCGTCGGCCACGTGGCCTTCGACATCGCCGATGAAGCGCAGGGTCAGATGGTAGTTTTCGACGTCGACCCAGCGGGCGCCGGGCAGGCCGCCGCGGAGCAGCGACAGGGAAAGGGCGGCGTCGCGCGGAATTTCGAGGGCTGTAAAGAGACGCGGCATTTGTTCGGCCCTCCTCGAATCAATTACCCCAAGGCAGCGAATCACCGATCGGCTGGCGGGGCAAGACGTTTGTGCGACCTGGTGGAAAACGCAGCCGCGGGGGATTCGTTTCGGCCTTCATGCGGAACGGACGACGCCTTCGCCGGCTCATGAGGCCTTCTGCGGCTTGCCGAGCGCCTTTTCCACGACGGGAAGCGCGCCGGAAACCATGCGTTCGACGCCCTTGGCATTGGGGTGCATGCCGTCGTCGAGTTGCAGGTCGGGATGCCCGGCCACCCCGTCGAGGAAGAACGGATAGAGCGGAACCGAATATTTCGCCGCCAGGTCCGGATAGATGGCGTCGAAGGCCTTCTGGTACTCTGGGCCGAGATTGGGCGCCGCCATCATGCCGAAGAGGATCACTTTCATACCGCGCTTCTGCAGCCTTTCGATCATGGTCGCGAGGTTCCTCCGGGTCAGCGCCGGCTCGACTCCGCGCAGCATGTCGTTGGCGCCGAGTTCGAGGATGACCACGTCCGTGCCGTCCGGCACCGACCAGTCGAGCCGGGCGAGCCCGTCGCTGGTGGTGTCGCCGGAGACGCCGGCATTGGCGACCGCCACGTCGTAGCCATCCTTCTTCAGCGCCGCCTGCAGCCTGTCGGCGAAGGACAAGCCGGGCCCGAGCCGGTATCCGGCCATCAGGCTGTCGCCGAAACCGACTATGCTGACGGGGCCCGCCATGGCCGGCACGGCGGCGAGCGCCGCCACAATGACGACAAGCAATGTCCCGAAAAGGTTTTTGAAAGCCGCCATGCGCCACCCATATGCCTGGAAGTTCCGCTTCATCCTTTCCAATATAGGAACGATCGCCCTTGTCTGAAGCCGTGTCCACGACCGACGCCGTCATCGAACTCCGCGACGTGTCGCTGACGCTCGGCAAGGGAGCCTCGCGGGTTCATGTGCTGAAGGACGTCTCGCTTTCGGTCGCGCGAGGCGAGACGGCCGGCATCGTCGGCCCTTCGGGTTCCGGCAAATCGACGCTCCTGATGGTGATCGCCGGTCTGGAACGGGTCGACGGCGGCACGGTGACCATCGCCGGCGAGACGCTGAACGGCCGAAGCGAGGACGAGGTGGCGTCTTTCCGCGGCCGCAATGTCGGCATCGTCTTTCAGTCCTTCCATCTGATCCCGAACATGACGGCGCTGGAAAACGTCGCCGTCCCGCTGGAGCTTGCCGGCTGCAAGGACCCGTTCCTTGTCGCCGAAGGGGAACTGGCGGCGGTCGGCCTCGGCGACCGCATGACGCACTATCCCGGTGCGCTTTCCGGCGGCGAGCAGCAACGCGTGGCGATCGCCCGGGCACTCGCGCCCGAACCGCCGATCCTGATCGCCGACGAGCCGACAGGCAATCTCGACCAGGCGACGGGCCGGCAGATTACCGACCTTCTCTTCGCCACGGCCGCGAGGCGCGGCACGACGCTGGTATTGGTCACGCACGACGCCGCGCTCGCCGCGCGCTGCGGGCGGCAGATAGCCATGCGGTCGGGCCGCATCGAGGCCACACCCGCGCTGGCGAGGACGGCGTGAGGAGGCAAGGGATGAAACCCGGCATTCCTTCGCGCCCTCGCGTGCATTTCTAGATGCGCCTTCGGAACATATTGGCGCTCGCCTTCCGCTTCTCGCTGCGCGAGATGCGCGGCGGTCTTTCCGGCTTCGCCGTCTTCCTGACCTGCATCGCGCTCGGCGTCGCGGCGATCGGCGGCGTCAATTCGGTCGCCGAGGCGATCGGCGCCAGCGTATCCGGACAGGGCCGCGTCCTGCTCGGCGGCGACATCCGCTACCAGCTCATCCAGCGGAGCGCCGACCCCGCAGAGCGCGCCTATTTCCATAGTCTCGGCGCAGTTTCCGAAAGCGCCACCATGCGTTCCATGGCCCGCCTGCCGGACGGGTCGGACCAGGCGCTGGTCGAGGCGAAGGCGGTCGACGCGGCCTACCCCCTTTACGGCAAGCTCGGCATCGACCCTGAACTCTCTCACGACAAATTGTTCGGGCAGGCGGACGGCGCCTATGGCGCGGCGGCGCCGGACATATTGTTCGCCCGGCTGCACCTGAAGCCCGGCGACCGCATCCATCTCGGCAAGGCGACGATAGAGCTGCGCGCCCGGCTGCTCGATGAACCGGACGCCGTCTCGGACGGCTTCGCCTTCGCTCCGCGCCTTTTGATTTCGCTCGACGCTCTCAAGGCTTCGGGCTTGGTCCAGCCCGGCAGCCTCGTAAAGTATATCTACAAGGTGAAGCTCCCCACCGGGGTCAGCGATGCGACGGTGAAAAACATCGCGGAACAGGCGGGCGACAAATTCCCCGAAGCCGGCTGGAGCGTCCGCACCCGCACGAACGCCGCGCCGGCCCTCGCCTCCAATATCGAGCGCTTCACGCAATTCCTGACGCTTGTCGGCCTCACCGCGCTCATCGTCGGCGGCGTCGGGGTCGCCAACGCCGTCCGCGCCTATCTCGACGGCAAGCGCGGCGTCATCGCTACCTTCAAGAGCCTCGGCGCATCCGGCGGCTTCGTCTTCGCCGTCTATCTGGTGCAGATCGGCTTGATCGCGCTGATCGGCATCGTCGCCGGGCTTCTGATCGCGGCGGCCATGCCCTTCGTCGCCGGCTGGGCGCTTGCATCGGTCATCCCGGTGCCCGCGGCGGGCGGCATCTATCCCGGCGCGCTCGCCATGGCCGCCGTCTTCGGCGTGCTGGTGACGCTCGCCTTCGCGATCCTGCCGCTCGGCCGCGCCCGCGAGGTGCCGGCGACGGCGCTCTTCCGCGAGATGGGGTTCGAGGCGAGCGGATGGCCGCGCCGTTCCTACCTGGCGGCAGCCGCCGGGATCGTCGCAATTCTGGCGCTGCTGTCGGTCTGGTACGCCAGCGACCGCCACATCGCCCTCATCTTCATCGCGGCCACGGCGTTCGCCTTTGTCGTGCTGGGAAGCGTGGGATGGCTGGTGCAGTTCCTGGCGCGGCGCAGCCCGCGCGTGCATTCGACCGCGCTCCGGCTCGCCCTCGGCAACATCCACCGGCCGGGAGCGCTGACGAACTCCGTCGTGCTCTCCCTCGGGCTCGGGCTCACCCTTCTCGCCACGCTCGCGCTGATCGACGGCAATCTGAGGCACCAGATTGCCGACAGCCTGCCGGAAAAGGCGCCCAACTTCTTCTTCGTCGACATCCAGGGGAACGAAGTGGACGCTTTCACCCGCCTGATGGAGAAGGAGGCGCCGGGAGCGAGGATAGAGCGCGTGCCGATGCTGCGCGGGCGCGTCATGGCGCTGAACGGCGTGCCTTCAAAGGACATCAAGGCGCCGCCGCAGGGCGCATGGGTATTGAAGGGCGATCGTGGCCTGACCTATGCCGAGGCAAAGCCGAAAAATGCTACGATTACCGAAGGAAGCTGGTGGCCGAAGGACTATTCGGGCCCGCCGCTGGTCTCCTTCTCCGAAGACGAGGCGCATGCGCTCGGCGTCAAGGTCGGCGATACGCTCACCGTCAACGTCCTCGGCCGCAATATCACCGCGAAAATCGCCAACCTGCGCAAGGTCGAGTGGGAGACGCTCGGCATCAATTTCGTCTTCGTCTTTTCGCCCGACACGCTTGCCGGGGCGCCGCATGCATGGATCGCGACGCTGACCATGCCGGACGCGACGCCGACCGACGAGGCGCGCATCCTCAACGCCGTCACCCATGATTTCCCGGCCGTGACGACGATCCGCGTCAAGGACGCGCTGGACGTGGTCAATCTCCTCGTCGGCGAGCTGGCGACCGCAATCCGCGCCGCCGCCGGCCTGGCGCTCCTCGCCTCGGTGCTGGTGTTGGCCGGCGCGCTCGCCGCCGGCAACCGGGCGCGCGTCCACGACGCGGTGGTGCTGAAGACGCTCGGCGCCACCAGGCGCACGCTGATCGCCGCCTTCGCGCTCGAATACGCGCTGATCGGGCTGGCGACGGCCGTCTTCGCGCTCTTCGCCGGCGGCGTATCGGGCTGGTATGTGGTGACGGAGATCATGAAGCTGCCGTCGCACTTCCTGCCGGGGGTGGCCGTCTCGACGGTGGCGATAGCCCTGGTTCTGACGGTCGGGTTCGGGCTGGCCGGCACATGGCGTGTGCTCGGCCAGAAGGCCGCGCCCGTCCTGCGTAATCTCTAGCGGGATGGAGCCTGTCAGCGCCGGCGCCGGCCCGGCTTGTCAGGCTTCACCACGTCGTCGCCGATCTGGCGCGCCTCCGACGCCAGCATGATGGGGATGCCGTCGCGCACCGGAAAGGCGAGATGAGCCAGCGGCGAGACGAGTTCGTTGCGCTCCTCGTCATAGGTCAGGGGACCGCGCGTCAGCGGACAGGCGAGCAGTTCGAGGAGCTTGGGATCGATGACGGCACTGCGCTTGTTGTCGGACAGGGGACTCCTCCTTCGCCTGTTCATTCGCCGGCTTCGCGGCTGGCGCCGGCCCGTGCCTACTGCAGGCTCGAGCCGAAATCCTCGCGGTCGCGCGCGAGCGCCATTTCGGTGATGGCGATCAGCGTTTCCGCGCGCGTCTTCAAATCGGGCGCCTCGAGCAGCGCCTGTTTCTCGGCCGCCCCATAAGGTGACATCATCGAAAGCGCGTTGACCAGCGTGGCATTCTCGGCGCGGCTCACGCTTTTCCAGTCCGCTTCGAGGTTGTTCGCTTCCAGATAGGCGCGGAACGCCTTGAGCAGCGCCGGGCGGTTCACATCCTCGGCGCCTTTATCCTCGTCGAGGTCACCGAGGAAGGGCAGGACGCGGCACTGCCGGAAGGGTGTCCGGACATGCATCTCCTCGGCGATGCGGAACCGGCAGATACCCTGCAGCGAGATGAGGTAGCGGCCGTCGCCGGTTTCCGCGAAGGTCGCAATGCGGCCGGCGCAGCCGACCGCGCAAAGTTCCGGCTCGCCATCCGGTCTCAGCGCGCCTTCCAGGCTCGGCTGGATCATCCCGACGACGCGGTCGCCGCCGATCGCATGGTCGATCATCTCGAGGTAGCGCGGCTCGAAGACGTTGAGCGGCATGCGGCCGCCGGGCAGAAGCAATGCCGCCGACAGCGGGAACATCGGGATCACCGCCGGAATGTCGCTCGCCTTGCGATATTGCCTGTTTCCTGCCTGCACTGTTTCGCTCTTCGCCCGGCAACCGGTATGTGGCGCGCTGTCGTCTTATCTCAAGACCGAAACCGATATCCCGTCTACGACCCTTCCGCGCCCGCTCTCAGGAAAACAAAAGCGAGGAGAGCTTGCGCCGCGCCGAGAGCGTCGCCTCGTCCGCCGCGCCCCAGGCTTCGAAGAACTGCAGAAGCTGGGCGCGCGCGCCGTCGTCCTTCCAGGAGCGGTCTGCCTTGACGATGGCGAGCAGATTGTCGGCCGCTTCCTCGCGCCTGCCGACGGCATTCTGGACCATGGCGAGATCGAAGCGCGCCTGATGGTCCTTCGGGTTGGCGGCAAGCCGCCTTTCAAGCTCGGCGGGATCCCCGAGCTCCTTGACCTGGCGGGCCATCGAGATCCTGGCGCGCACGGCGGCGATGGCCGGCTGCCCGGCCTTGTCGGCCGCTACGCCGTCGACCAGAGCGGATGCCTCGTCGATCTTCCCCGCCTCGAGAAGGAGGTCGGCAAGGCCGGCCAGCGCCTCGACATTATCCGGCGCCTCGGCGAGCACCGCCGAATAGATCTCGCGCGCAGAGCCCGCATCGCCCTGTTCCCGCGCCTCGGCGGCGGCGGCGAGCGCCTCTTCGATGCCGGCTCCGGCGGCGTTGCCGCCGAGCTTGGCGATGAAGTCGCGCACCTGGCTTTCCGGGATGGCGCCCATGAAACCATCGACCGGCTGACCGTCACGGAAGGCAATGACCGCCGGGATCGACTGGATGCCGAGCTGGCCGGCGATCGTCGGATGCTCGTCTATGTTCATCTTGACCAGCTTGACCGCGCCCCTGGCCTTCCGCACCGCCTTTTCCAGCGACGGCGTTAGTTGCTTGCAGGGCCCGCACCACGGCGCCCAGAAATCGACCAGGACCGGCTGGTTGCGCGATTCGCGGATGACGTCGGCGGAGAAGGCGGCTGTGGTCGTGTCCTTGACCAGGTCGGCCGCCGCGAGCGCCTGGCCGGACATATCGGCGGACCCGCCGGCCTGGCCGTTCGGCCTTTCCCCGAAGCGCACTTCGGTCTTGTAGCCCTGGGCCCCGCCGCCATAGGGCGACCGGGGCGAATTGTCCTGAGTGCTCATGGTCTTCCCTTCCGTCGCTTCGCCGGCCGCTCCGTGCCTTCAGGGCGCCCGTTTGCTGGCCCGGCGATGCTGCGCTCCAATGTGGCGATCACGACGCGACTTTCAAGATATGCGGCCGGTGGCCGGTCGCCTCGAGAAAGGCGAGGAGGTCGTCGCGCCGGATGGACGTCGTCGCCTCGTTGGTCAGCGGATGCGCGTTGATCGTCTCCTCCCGCATCAGCCCCTCGTCAAGGACGATCTTGACCCGGCCCTGGCTGTCGTTGATGGCACCGAAGACGGTGACCGCGCCCGGCAGCACGCCGAGCAGCTCCATCAGGAGGTCGGGCTTGCCGAAGGAGACGCGGCCGGAGGCACCGATCAGATTGTGGATTGTCTTGAGGTCGACAACGGCCTCCTCCTCGACCGTGACCAGGAAGCAAGCGTCCTTCCTGTCCTTGAGGAAAAGGTTCTTGGTGTGACCGCCGGCGATCTCGCCACGCAGCGATTGCGATTCCGCGACGGTGAAGAGCGGTGGATGGCGGATGGTGGAGACGGAGATGCCGAGGCCGTCGAGAAAGGCAAAAAGTTCGTCCGGCGTTTTCGGCATGGGCAGCGTTTCCCGTCAATCGGATGGGCGGTGGTTGTTTCCCGTCAATCGGATGGCGGCGGTTTAGGACCTTTCGCAATCGGGGGAAAGCCCTGCTCGTTCCGGCAATGGCCAGGCCGGTCCGCCGACCACGGGCTACGGCCAGAACACCGAGCCGCCATCGCTATTTCGCTGTTGCAATCGGCCTTGGCTTCGGCCATATAGGCCTCGCTTGCGGCCTCATGGCCGCGCGAGCGGGTGTAGCTCAGGGGTAGAGCACAACCTTGCCAAGGTTGGGGTCGAGCGTTCGAATCGCTTCACCCGCTCCAAGTAACCTCACCGAAAAGCCGCGGAACTCCGCGGCTTTCGTGTTTTCTGGCCGGTTGAAATCACAACTGCCTCAAGCCCCGAAATGGTCGCGGTTACCGCTCGGTCACCAATTCGTGGAACCGACGGAGCGTGAAATCGCGGCGTCAGCGGGTTGCACAGCAATTGGAGCGAGGGAGTTCGCGCAACGGATCGGAAGGTGCCTGCGGTCGCCAAGTGTCGGCAAGGGGGTGGGAAGCTGCCCGACGGCTTCTGGTCGACTACGCTGGAATAACGACTGTTGAGATGGTCGCTGGATGTCGTCGGCATCGCGCCCCGAAAGCCGCAGTCCAGGACCGCTCTGTTCACTCCAGATAGCTGCATCTCCGCCAGAGCGCGCCGCCGTGGAATTGGAACCTATCTAACCCACGCTGCACCTTTCGATATCGAGGTCGCCGAAGAAGACCGCACTCGGATATGCCAGGGATCGTGTTGAACGCGAGTGGACCATGACGCTAGATACCGTCAAGGGCGCGTGGAGAGAATGCTGACCCTGGGCCAAAGCTATATCGCCACATATCGAGTCAAAACCAAAGCCAGGAATCTTCATAAAATATCCCTGGGATAAAAATAAACTCCCCAGGGTATTGCAAATAAGCTTCCTGGCGGTTATATACCTTTCCATCGAAACACTTGAAAGGCAGGTGAATCATGTACGGAAACACCAACGGAATGCCGAAGCCCATGTCGGTCGACGAGGACAACCTCGAACTGGGCAGCCTGGACAGCATGATGTCCTTCACTGCGAGCGACGAGGAGCCATTCACGGTTTTCGTCGGCTACAATCTTGGTCGCATGACTTGGGTTACAGACGTGCCGCTGGTCAAGCTCATAGAATGGTCCTCTGTTGCCAACGATCCAGAGAAGGGCGAGATCGCTCAGCGTCCTCTCGATCTGGCTCATGCTCGCGGGCTTGGCGTCTACATGCTCAAGGGCCTGGTCAATTCCGCGATGGCCCGGCGCATCCTCATGAACAAACCCATTCCGGAGATTTTCCATCAAATCCTGAGGCAACTTGGCACTCAGCCTTATTTCTCGCTTCAGCCGTTCGTCGCCAACATTCGCGACATCAATCCCGAGAAGCCCTCCGTGCGCGCCGAGCGCATTCAGTCGAAGAACAACGAAACCCGCGGTTTTCAGGTGTATTTGCCGCGACACTTCCGCTGGTGGATGATCGATGGACAGCACCGGCTCGTGGGCGGGCAGACGACGAAGGAGTTCCTCGAATACGTGACGAAGAGCGGCTCGTATCCGGCCCGGAACAACCTCTTTACCGGCCGCGGCAAGGTTTCTCCCGAGGAAATGATCGTCTGGATGGAGGCGCTGGAATGCGCCCGCTCGTTCGCCAGCGTCAAGGTCGAGCTTCATCTGGGTCTTTCCATCGAGCAGGAGCGCCAGCTCTTCCATGACCTCAACAACCTCGGCAAGAAGGTGACCCGGTCGCTTTCCCTGAAGTTCGATGGCTCAAACCCGATCACGAAGTTCATCGACGACGTGCTCGTCGGCGAGATGGGTCTGCAGGATTGCGAGAACGAGCAGACGGATTGGGCGCAGGATAACGGTTGCCTCCCCCGCAAGGACATCGTCGCCATCAACGCCATCGCCTTCCTCAACAAGGGCAACATCACCGGCGCGACGCCCGCGATCATCGAGCCCCGTGTCGAGACGGTGTCGCAGATGTGGACTGCAATCTTGAAGCTGCCCGGTGTCAATCAGGCGGGCGCCAAGCTCGCGACCGTCGCGGCGCAGCCGGTCGTACTCAAGGCTATCGCCAAGATCGTGTTCGACTTGGCGTTCTCCAACCGTCGCCCGGACAATGGCGACACCCTCCTCGACTCGGCGTTCGCCCGCCTGGGCGAGGTTGATTTCGGTCACGATAATCCGATGTGGCGCTTCTATGAAATGAGCCAGGAAGATCGCGCGGGGGCCGGCATCGATGGCTTGGCGGCTTACTTGCCGGACCAGGGTCAGGTCACCGCCGAGGCGAACCGCGACCTTGGTTCTTTCCAGGGCGGCGTCATGAGGTTCGGTGTCCGGCACAACGACATTTTCCCGATCCTGGCGGACATGATCCGCTGGAAGCTTGGTCTGCCAAACCGGCACGTCAAGTAATATTCATGAGAAATTGGTGGGACCGCGCCAACGGCCCCACCTTCACCGTCGGTCTGATGGCGTGGCGACACCATCAGCTGGCTCGCCGCGGACATTCAGGCCCTAGCAATCCGAATGTACTCCGTCAGGCGATTTCTTCAACAGGTCGCTGGAGTAAAAGAATAATGAAGAAGCCTATTGGCACTACCGCCCGGACAGGCGAAACCTGCCCCGAGAGCGGCGTCTGGACGGTGATGGAAACGCCCACCACCACCGCACCGATCGCGAAGAACAATCGGATGCCGCCCTATAGCGGCAAGTCGGTGACTTGGCAGCTCGTCAGCTATGCCTGATCTTGTGAAGGGTCGGTCTTGCCGGCCCTTCGCTTGACTCGGTGAGTTGCCTTTTATGCGGCCTGAGCTTCTGGCCACACGAGCCTGCTACCGGCAGGATTTCCCGTGGCTGTTTTGACAATCCTCGCGCCCTTCGCTTGAGCCGCCTATCTCGATTGCTTGTTCGCGATCGGGCCTGCCGCACAGTCTCGGGACCTCGCCCGTCGTGAGCGCCAGCAGGCCTACTTACCTGAGCTTCGTTCGCCGGGCATGTCAGCTTCTCGCTTTAACGTCCCCAAAAACAGCCTATCTGCTTCCAGTCCCGTTCGAGCCGATCCGGACGCTTTCGAATGGCAAGTTTCGGGCGGCGAAGGCAGCACTCCGAACGGCGACAACGAGGTCAAAATCTGACGTTCTATGTGCGCTGAGCCACCAGCGCCTCAACCATAATTGCTATTCGTTCAAGATCATCGCGTTTGAGGGCCGATAAGGCAGATATTGCACGCTGGCGTATGAGTTCTTCTGGTGCGCTTATCGCCAATGAGGTTGTCAGCAATTCGTTAGGCGTTGTTGCCAGCACCGACGCAATCCTGACCAGCGTTGCAAGGTCTGGTTCCCGCCGGCCGCTGACGTAGTTTCCGTATCGCGCTTCACTCAGCCCCGCACGCTGGGCAACCTCGGCATGGGATATGCCGAGGTTTTCCGCGCGTTTCCTGAGGTTGGATGCGAACAACTCCATGCGGACGAAATGTCCATGACATCCTCCACGGGTCTATATACGTTCTGACCGTATGATTCACGTCATAACGTGGAGATGCTGTGAAGCACCAATACGTCGGGGACATCAACGACTACCGCAAGTATGCGCTGCTGCGAGCGCTGTCGTCGGGCGGCGCGAACCGGGTGGGCGTGTGCTGGATGCTGACGCCGGACGATGGCGGCGCGGACGGCGGCAAGCTCGCCTATCTTGGACAGCCGGAACGGCATCGTCGCTTCGATCCCGAGTTGTTCGACATCCTAACCCGTGCTGCCGCCGAGCCGGATCGCCGCCGGTTGCAGAGCATCGAGGACAGCGGGGCGATTCCCGGCGCCGCCTATTATAATGAGACGCTGCCCGACGACGCGGCCGGTGTTTGGCAAATACGCCCTCAGCCTATCTCACGGCTTCGCATTTGACGAGAAATTACAAGGTGAGGTGACAGCCACAGAACCGCGCCGTCAACCGGGACAGGCCACCAGCCGAGCCCTGAGAAATCGAGGTTTTGCCATGCTTATACCCGCCGCCAGGAGAGCAACGGACGCCGGATGCATTCGGCGCCTTATGATCCTGGTGAGGGTATATCCTTCATTGCGTCGGCGAACTTCCGCATGAGCCGGACCAACGCATCGATCTCCTCCGTGTCCCATGTCGCGAAGATGGCACGGCCGATCGTCTCGCGCGCCGCGTCGACACGGTCGGTCATCGCTTTGCCCTTCGATGTGACAACCGCCTCGCGCACGCGGCGGTCGGCGGCGTTTCCGCGCCGCTCGACAAGGCCAAGACTTTCCAGCTTCGCCACCTGGCGGCTGACGGTAGTGTAGTCGCGGCCCACTCTGTCCGCCATTTCCACCACGCCGATCGGCCCGAACCGCTCGATGCCCACAAGCAGCGGGAACAGCGCACGATCGAGCGGGATTCCCGCCGCCTTGATGAGCGTCTCGTCCCGCTGCGGCTGGTTCATCAGACTGACGATATCGAGCACAGCCGCGTGAAGCGCACGGACTTGATCGCTCATATGTGTACTTTGCACATTCTTTCTTGACGGCATCGGCAACTCCATATATGTGCAATATACACACATATGAAACAGGCGAAAGAACGATCTTCATGAAAGCCGCCATCGTCCAGCAAGCCGGGCAAATACCCGTTTATGGTGATTTTTCGGAGCCGACCCCCGCTTCTGGCGAGAGCCGCATCACGGTCACCGCCGCCGCTCTCAGCCCTGTTGTCCGCAGCCGGGCCGCAGGCACGCATTACAGCGCGTCGAATCAGTTCCCCTTCGTCGCCGGCGTCGACGGGATCGGGCGGTTCGATGACGGGCGAAGGGTCTATTTCGCCATGCCACGCACACCGTTCGGCAGCATGGCCGAGCGGACGGCGGCGCCGTCCACGCTATGTGTGCCTGTTCCCGATGAACTTGACGACGTGACGGCCGCGGCGATTGCCAATCCCGGCATGTCGTCCTGGGCCGCATATAAGCAGCGCGCCGTTCTGAAGGCCGGAGAGACGGTTCTGGTCAATGGGGCCACCGGCACGGCCGGCCGCTTGGCCGTGCAGATCGCCAAGCATCTCGGGGCGCGGAAGGTGATCGCGACCGGCCGCAATGCCGAAAGCCTGCGCGCGGTCGAGGCGCTCGGCGCCGATGCGGCGATCCTGCTGACCGAGGACGACGACGCTCTCGAAGAGAGCTTCAAGGCGCAGTTCTCGGCGGGGATCGATGTGGTCATAGACTATCTGTGGGGTTGGAGCGCGGAGCGCTTGCTGATCGCCGGAGCCAAGGCCGGAGCCGACGCGATCCCCATCCGCTACGTGCAGATCGGGGCGGTCAGTGGCCCCGACATCACGTTGCCGAGCGCCGTGCTCCGCGCGTCGGCGATCGAATTGATGGGCAGCGGCATCGGCAGCATACGGCTCGACGGACTCTCCCAAGCCGTTGGCGAACTGTTGCAGGCGGCAGCGCCGGCCGGTTTCAACATCGCCACTCGAGCCATGCCGCTCTCCGAGGTCGCGCATGCATGGTCCGTCAAAAACGATGCGCGCCGCATCGTACTCACCATGACATGAGCGATTGCAACCAGACGCCGACGCATCCCTAAAGCTCTTCCAAGCCACGCAAGCCATCTCGCGATGTCCGTGGTCGGCTGCGGCTGCCGCCTTGCCGACTTCTCAAAAGAGTTCAGTTCGCGGTGGGAGACGGCGTGTGCAGGGTTGCGCCCGCTTTCTCAGCCGCCGTTCTCAGACGCTTGTCGCGCGTCCACAGCGCCGCTCTACGATCCAGCAGCACCGACGCCAGCAAATGCGCATCGGTATAGCCGATACCCATGCTGAACAGCCCGTGCCGGTCGATCATCGTCATGATCTCATCATGCACGGCGACGGCGGCCTGCCGCTGCGCCGCCAGAAACGCCAGCATCGTCTCCCGCTCGCGCAGGCTGCCCAGCGCCAGTTCCCCGATCACGAACGGATGACAGAGCAGCATATCCTCTTCGATGATGCGGCGCAGCTCCGCATCCGAATGGCGAAAATGATCGATCCAGATCGACGTGTCCGCGAGGATCACTCCGCCGCCTTGCTCCGCCGGCGCGGCGCGGCCTCGGCGTCGGGCATCGTACCACCAAGCGCGATCAAGCGCTTGCCCGTCTCGACGCGTACGAGGGTTTCCAGCGCCTGACGGACAATGGCGGCCGTCTCCCTGATGCCGGTCAGCGACCGGGCTCTCTCCATGAGCCTGTCGTCGATGTTGATCGTGGAACGCATGGACCTGTCTCCTTGAGCACCATAAATGACATCATTTGGTGCGGATTTCAACGCCTCCATCCCTATCCACATCATACAGGACCATCACTGAACGTTGCTCGCTTTGTCACGATCGGCCGCGGCTTGCGCCTTTCCAATCATGGAGAAGCGTTGACTGCACTCAAGCGTGAGCTTCCCGAGGAGATGAAGCCGCGCCGGATCGAGATCGCAAGCGCGGAGGCGCCCGCCAGGGCGCGGCCGAAGCGGATCGATGCCGATAGGCAGGCCGCCTGAGGCAGTCGCAGGTCCGACGCATCGCCATCAATAACTGAGGCGCAGATGGCTCGGGAAGGCGGCCGGCACCGCTTCCCGGGCCGTCGGCCAGGCCGGAGACGGCCGGTCTGTTCAGCTAGCTCATCCTGCCGCGCGCGCGGACGGGAAGCCGGGCGATCACCTCCCCGTCTTCGGCCAGATGGACGCCATCGAAGAGATTGGTGACGACGCAGACATGGTTGGGCACGACCCGCACCTTGTCTCCGATCCTCGGCCGCTCGGGACACCCGGAAAGATCGACGACGGCATGCTCCTCGCTGAGGCCGGTTATGACCGCCTCAGGATATTCGACGATATGGCCATGCCCCGGCGCCGAAGGGCAGCGGTCCGCCGCCAGCGCCTTGGAGCCGGCGTCGAGCACCATCCGGGTCTTCGTCGGCAGCGAGACGACCGTGGCGAGAACCGTCAGCGCGCAATCGGCGATCCCTCCGACGCCGAAACCGACCTGCGTCCTGTCGGAGTAGATATAGGTGCCGGGCCTGTGCTCGGTGGCGGCGGTCACGCGCGTGGCAGCGTAGAAATCGGGCGTGCCGCCGTTCGATATGGTTTCGACCGGCATGCCGGCCTTTTCGATACGGTCGCGCGCCTCGCTCAGCCAGGCGTCGATTTCCGCCATCCGGCCCTTTGGCGGATAGGTCATCAGGCCGGCGAAGCGCAATCCCGGCTTGCCGTCGATGAACGCTGCGAGCGCCTCCGCCTCCGCCGGGTCCTGGACGCCGCAGCGTCCGGCGCCGGTGTCGCACTCGACAAGGACCGGAAGCGGACGGCCCGGATCGCCGAAGCGGCTCGCATAGCCCTCCACCGTCGCCATGCTGTCGGCGGTGACCGACAGCGCCAGCCGCCTGTGCAGTGCCAGGAGCCGTTCAAGCTTCTCCGCACCGAGGATGTTGTAGGGAATGAAGATGTCGCGGATGCCGACCTCGGCCATGACTTCCGCTTCGCCGATCTTCTGGCAGGTTATGCCGACGGCGCCGAGCTCGATCTGGCGCCCGGCGAACAGGGCGAGCTTGTGCGTCTTCACGTGCGGCCTGAGCTTGAGGCCCTGGCGGTCGGCATGGTTCTGCGCGCGACGAAGATTGGCTTCCACGATGCGTCGGTCGACCACTACCGCCGGAGTGTCGAGATCCCCGATGCTGATCATGAAGGCCTCCTCGCGCCCGGCTTGGGCCGGCTTGCAATCCGTCGAAGGAAAGCAGATTGCTTGCGCTCGTCCCGGCGTCAACCGGCAATATGCGCCGGCGGACAGAAGGCGCGGAAAGCGGGCGCCTGCCTCGCCTTCGGCCGCCGGGCGGCAGGACCTCGCCGGATTGGAGACGAAGCTTGGCTGGTAAAGTGAAAATCCTGGTCGTCGGCCTCGGCAATATGGGCGCATCGCACGCCAGCGCCTATCACCGGCTCGACGGATTCGAGATCGTCGGCCTGATGAGCCGCAACATGAAATCGCGCGACGTTCCGGCCGGGCTTGCCGGCTACCCCCGTTTCGAGGATTTCGACGAGGCGCTGGCGGCCGCCAGGCCGGATGCCGTCTCCATCAATTCCTGGCCGAACACCCATGCCGAATATGCGATGAGGGCGATGGACGCCGGCTGTCACGTATTCATGGAAAAGCCGATCGCGACCACCATCGACGACGCGGTCCGCGTCGTCGCCAAGGCGCGCGAGAAGAACCGCAAGCTGGTGCTCGGCTATATCCTGCGGGTGCATCCCTCGTGGATCAGGTTCATCGAACTGGGCAGGACGCTCGGCAAGCCGCTGGTCATGCGTCTCAACCTCAACCAGCAATCGAGCGGGCAGGCCTGGCACTGGCACATTAACCTGATCGATTCGCTCACGCCGATCGTCGATTGCGGGGTGCACTATGTCGATGTCATGTGCCAGCTCACAGGCGCCAGGCCGGTCCGCGTCCACGGCATCGGCGCAAAGCTCTGGCAGGACGCCGCGCAGCAGAACTACGGCCATCTCCACGTCACCTTCGATGACGGCTCCGTCGGCTGGTACGAGGCCGGCTGGGGCCCGATGATGAGCGAGACCGCCTATTTCGTGAAGGATGTGGTGGGGCCGAAGGGCGCCGTTTCGATCGTGGCCGGTCAGGCCGGCAAGGCGGAAGAGGCCGGGGCAAGCCTTTCCGGTTCCGCCGATATCGACCGTCACACGAAGACCGACGCGCTGAAGATCCATCATGCGGAGGTCGGTCCCGACAAGAAGTTCGTCCGCAAGGACGAAATCCTGAGCATGGAGGACGAACCGGGCCATCAGGAACTCTGCGATCGGGAGCAGGAATTCTTCCTGCGTGCGATCCGCGAGGATCTCGACCTGTCGGCGTCGATGGAGGCGGCCGTCGACAGCCTGCGCGTCGTGCTCGCCGCCGAACAGAGCATCAGGGAATGTCGGGCCATCTCCCTCGGCTGATCGGGAAGAAGGCCGACCGGCTAATATGCCAGTTTGTAGAGCGACTCCGCCAGGAGTTCCGTCCCCTTCGCGAGATCCGCGATCGAGGAGAATTCTTCCGGCGTGTGGCTCCTGCCGTCCTTGCTCCGGACGAAGATCATGGCGACGGGGGCGACGGCCGCCATCTGCTGCGAATCGTGACCGGCGCCGCTCGGCATGACGAGGTGAGGGATCGACCGTTCGGCCGCGGCACTCCGCATCACATCGAGAAGATGCGGGTCGCTGAGACACGGATCGTGGCTCATATGCACGCGCATGTCGAGCGGCAGACGGCGCCGTTCGCTCACCTCGCGCAGGACGGCGTCGTGCACGGCGTACAGCGCCTTGCGTGCTTCCGGGTCGGGGTGGCGGGCATCGATCGTGAAGGTGACGGAGCGCGGGATGACGGCCGGGCCGTTCGGATCGACATCGACCCGGCCGATGGTGGTGACGGCGGGCCGGCCCAGCCGGTGCGCATGGTCGATCAGCGTCGAGGCGATCTCCGCGAAACCGGCCATCGGATCGCGGCGCAGATCCATGGGGAAGGCGCCGGCGTGGTTCTGCTCGCCCGCCAGCGTCACCTCGACATGGCGGATGCCGGTGATGGCGTCGACGATGGCGACCGGCAGGCCAGCCGCTTCGAGGACCGGCCCTTGCTCGATATGGAGTTCGATGAAGGCGGCGATGTCGTCCCGGCGTGCTTCCGGAGCGCGGCCGGGATCGAGGCCCACTTCGCGCATGGCCTCGGCGATCGTCTCGCCGTCATAGCCCGTCACCCGATCGGGATCGCCCGGCGCGATGCGGCCGACGATGGCGCGCGAGCCCCAGAAGCCGGCGCCCGGAAAGCGGCTCCCTTCCTCCTCGCAAAGCGCGAGCGCCTCGAGTGGCCTTCGCGGCTTCCCGAACTGCTCCTTCAGGGCCTTGATCGCGACGAGCGCGGCGATCGCGCCGGCGGCGCCGTCATAGCGCCCGCCGGGACGCTGGGTATCGATGTGGGAGCCGGAGACGACGGCGCTGCCGCCGTCCCGGCCATCGAGGCGCGCCCAGATATTGCCCACCGCGTCGCGACGGACATCGAGGCCGGCCTCGCGCGCCCATTTCTCGAAGGTGGCGGCGGCTTCGACCCATTCGGGAGAATAGACCGTGCGCCAGACGCCTGTGCCGCTATGGGCGCCGATGGCGCCGAGTTCGAATATCCATTTCTCGACCAGCTCGGGGTCGATCAAGACCGGCCTGTCCTTCGGCAAATGCGCATCCTTCCAACTGTCGGGACCCCGGGAGCGATCTCCCCACCAGTCGCCTTGCTAGAGGGTTTTGTCGCGGGACGGAATGGGCCGAGGGCGGTCCGGTTCAGCCATTCAGCTCTTTCCTGTGCGCCTCGGCCAGATCGGCCATGCTGTTGAAGCGGAAATCGACCTTGGGCATGTCGCCCGGATGCATCGTCGCGCCAAAACCCTCATCCGCATGCCGGCGATAGATCCAGCATGAGGCCAGGCCGTGCCGGTTCGCCGGGCCGTGGTCGTGGAACAGGCTTTCGGCGGTGTGCAAGATCCGGCTCTTCTCGACACCGATCGTTCCGAGTTTCTCCAGCATGTACCGGAAGTTCCTGTCCGACGGCTTGTAGGACCCCACGTCTTCCGCCGTATAGACCGCGTCGAAATCGACGCCGAGCTTCCTCCGGCTGGAGGCGAAGCTCTCATTGTCCACGTTGGAGAGGATGACCAGCTTGTAATACCGCTTGAGGTATTGGAGAGCCTCGGCCGAGTCGCCGAAGGCGGGCCAGTCCTTCACGCTCCGGCCGTAGGCAACGCATTCGTCCTCGGTGACGGCGACGCCCCATTCCTCGGCAAGCCGCTTGTAGACGACGGGGAGGAGATCCCTGTAACGCCTTGCCGGCGTCCATTCCTGCTGGCTGGATTCATGCCGGGCATGCGCCTGCAGGATTTCATTGCGGTCCAGTTCGCGGCCAGCGCGTGCCGTGAGCGGCTTCAAGGCCTCGATCATTCCGGATTCCCAGTCGATCAGGGTGCCGTAGCAGTCGAAGGTCAGCACATTGAAGTCCGTCAGTTTCATGAGGTCCATTCCTTGCTTCCACGTGCCGCCGTGGCTTCAAAGCCAGCGAGGGAAGCCATGCCATTGACCGCGCCTTCCCGCACATGACAAATTTCGATGGATTTATGAATTTGCGGCACTAGCATGCATGCAAAATTGCCTTGCAGCCGGTTTTTGTCAGAACCGGACACCGCCTTTCCGCCTTCTATGAGGGATCGTCATGGCAGGAGTGATGACACGCCGTCTCGATATCGAGGCTTTGCGCGCACTCGCCGCGATCGAGAAGCATGGCGGCGTCACGCGCGCCGCGGAGGCTCTCGGCCTGTCGCAGTCGGCCGTCAGCCACAAGATCAGGAGATTGGAGGAGAGCCTCGACTGCGAGATACTCAATCGCAAGCCCAACGCTCCGATGTTTACCACGGCCGGCCAGGACCTTCTGGGTTACGCGCGGCGTATTCTGGGCATCCATGACGAGGCGGTGCTGAGCCTGTCGAAGAGCACGCTGCAAGGCAAGATCGCGCTCGGAATGACCGAGGATACGACCTGCACGGACCTCTCGCGCATTCTCGGCCGGTTTCGCCGGCTCTACCCGGAGGTGACGGTCCGCACGATCGTGCGCATGAGCCTCACGCTCCAGGAACTTCTCGCCCAAGGGGCGCTCGATGCCGCGATCATCCAGGTGTTCCAGCATGAGGTCCGGCCCGCCGACATCCCGCTGTTCAGCGAGACGCTGCACTGGGTGAAATCCCCCGACCTAGCCTTGCGGAAAGGGGAAGCGGTTCCGTTCCTGTCGTTCGATGAAAACTGCTTCTACCGCCGTTGGGGCATCGACCGCGGGCAGGACGGATGGACGGTGTTCGAGATCGTGCTCGAATGTTCAAGCGCGGCGGGGATCGTCGCCGGCGTCACCTCCGGGCTTGGGGTGGCGCTTTTGAACCAGCGTCACCTGCGGCCCGGCATGGAGATCATCGAGAACGGTTTCCCCAAACCGCCTGATCTGGCTTACGTCGTCCGACGCGCCCGCAAGCCGCGAAACCCCGCGCTGGAGAGTCTGGTACGGGAAATCGAAGCCGAAACAAGCCGCTGCGGGCGCCTCCAGATCGCCGTCTGAACGGCTCTCGGCAACCGCGTCGGATTTGCAATTAGAAAACCGGAGTGGATGAAAGATTCGAACGCCCGGCATCGGCCAAGAAGAGGTCAGCCCAGAAGAGGATTGGTACGCCCAAGGGGAATCGAACCCCTGTTTGCGCCGTGAGAGGGCGCCGTCCTGACCGCTAGACGATGGGCGCAGCCGAAACCGCCATATACGGCGGAAGAGGCGGGAATGCAACCATCGCCATCGCGCCTTCAGCGACGCTCGATCAGGTCCCAGGGATTGCCATAGATATCCTCGAACACCGCTACCGTGCCGTAAGGTTCGTGCCGGGGCTCTTCCCGGAAGATCACGCCCCTTTCCAGCATGGCGCGGTGGTCGCGTTGAAAATCGGCGGTCTCCAGGAAAAGGAAGACGCGGCCGCCGGCTTGACGGCCGATCGCCGCTTCCTGACCGGCGCCATCGGCCCGGGCAAGCAGCAGCGCCGAACCTCCTCCACCCGGCGTGACAACGACCCATCGCTTGCCGCCGTCGAGTTGCGTGTCCTCGACGAGGCTGAAGCCGAGCTTGCCGACATAGAAACCGAGCGCTTCGTCATAGTCGCGGACGAGAAGAGCGACCTGGGCAAGCCGTCTCGGCATCATTCGGCTTTGACGGAATAGGTGCCGAGCGTTCGCGCCGCCTGCAAATCGTAGAGCAGGAAAGAGCGGCTGCCGTCGGCGAGCTCGAGGCCGAGCAGGACCTCCTTGCCGGACAGGGTCTGCGACACGATGCGGGCGCCGGCGGGAATCGCGATCGTCCCAGCAACGGCATCCGCGCCGGAAGGCGGACGGATCTGCGTTTCTTGCTCCACGGCCCTTTTGGGGGCAAGGCTGCTCTTGTAGATGAAGGCGCCGATGACCAGCGCGAAGGCGATAAACAGGATGGCCAGATTGACGATCATGAAGCGCAGCAATTTGCGCCGCACCCGCTCGACGGAAGGGTCGAGGGGCTTGTCGTCGTCACTGGTTCGCGGTGCGGCCATGTCTCGGAATCCCGGGGCTGACGGATGAGCGCCCCTGATATCCAAGCCGGCGCCGCAAGGAAAGTGCTGACGGTCGATTCGGAGGCAACAGGCATGCGCCTCGACCAGTGGCTGGCGAAGGCGTTGGCGCCGGACCTGTCGCGCAGCCGCATCCAGGCGCTCATCCGCGACGGCGCGGTGCGTATCGGCGGGACCGCCGTCCTGGAGGCGCGCGCGAAAGTCGCGCCGGGCGATGTCGTGGAGGTGGACGTGCCGCCGCCGGAACCGGCCGAGCCGCAAGGCGAGGCGATCCCGCTCGATATCCTCTTCGAGGACGACGAACTGATCGTCGTCAACAAGCCTGCAGGGCTGGTCGTCCATCCCGGCGCCGGGAATTGGAGCGGCACGCTGGTCAACGCATTGATCGCCCATTGCGGCACGAGCCTTTCCGGCATCGGCGGCGTCAGGCGGCCGGGCATCGTGCACCGGCTGGACAAGGATACCAGCGGGGTGCTCGTCGTTGCCAAGACCGACCACGCCCATCGCGAGCTTGCGGCCGCCTTCGCCGATCACGGCCGCTCCGGCGAGCTGGAACGTGCCTACCAGGCGCTTGTCTGGGGGGCGCCGCCGCGCCCGGCCGGAACGATCGAGGCCCTGCTCGGGCGCTCCGGCCGCGACCGCACGCGCCAGGCCGTTGTCGGCGAGAGCCGGCCGGACGCCCGCCATGCGGTTACGCGCTATATCGTACGCGAGCGCTTCGGCGAAAGGGCCAACGCCACCGCGCTGGCCTCGCTGGTCGAATGCCGGCTGGAAACCGGCCGCACCCACCAGATCAGGGTGCATATGGCCCATATCGGCCATCCGCTGATCGGCGACCGCGAATACGGCTCGGCATTCTTCACCAAGGCCAATGCCTTGGCGCAACCTCTCAAGACCCTTGTGACAGGCTTCACCCGTCAGGCGCTTCACGCCTCGCTGCTTGCATTCCGCCACCCGACAACCCACATGTTGCTTCGATTTGAGGCACGCATGCCCGACGATATGGCGCGCTTGCTCGCCGCTTTCCGCGTGGCAGGCCAAGCGCCAGCGATGCATTCCCGGACGACCTGATATGTCGCCGCGGAAAGGGTGTAATTTCGCCTGTTTTCACCTATATGACCAATAGCGGGCTGCGCCGTCGAGATGGGCGGCCCGTGGTTTGCCTGCCCTTTCGGGAGGCATACAGAGAGGAGGGTGCTCCATGGCCCAAAGCTTACCCAGTATCGTTTCCGGTGAAGGCGGTCTGTCGCGGTATCTCGAGGAGATACGCCGCTTTCCCATGCTGCAGCCGCAGGAAGAGTACATGCTCGCCAAGCGCTACAGCGAACATGGCGACACCAACGCCGCGCACAAGCTCGTGACCAGCCATCTGCGCCTCGTGGCGAAGATCGCCATGGGCTATCGCGGTTATGGCCTGCCGATCGGCGAGGTCATTTCCGAAGGCAATGTCGGCCTGATGCAGGCCGTCAAGAAATTCGAGCCGGAGCGCGGATTCCGGTTGGCGACCTATGCCATGTGGTGGATCAAGGCCTCGATCCAGGAATATATCCTGCGCTCGTGGAGCCTCGTGAAGATGGGCACGACGGCCAACCAGAAGCGGCTGTTCTTCAACCTGCGCAAGGTGAAGGGCAAGATCCAGGCGCTCGACGAGGGCGACCTCAAGCCCGACCAGGTCAGCGAGATCGCGACCCGCCTCAACGTCAGCGAGGACGAAGTGGTCTCCATGAACCGCCGCCTCTCCGGTGACGCCTCTCTCAACGCGCCGATCCGCGCTAGCGAGGGCGAATCCGGCGAATGGCAGGACTGGCTGGTCGACGACCACGAGAGCCAGGAGCAGATGCTGGTCGAGCAGGACGAGCTGGAAAACCGGCGCGGCATGCTCGGTGAGGCCTTGACGGTCCTGAACGACCGCGAACGCCGGATCTTCGAGGCGCGGCGTCTCTCCGACGAACCGATGACGCTGGAGGAACTGTCCGCCGAATTCGGCATCAGCCGCGAGCGCGTCCGCCAGATCGAGGTCAGGGCGTTCGAGAAGGTGCAGGACGCGGTGAAGGCGGCCGCCAAGCGGCAGGCGCAGTCGCTCCGCACCATTGAGGCCGAAGCGCATCCGTGAAGACAGAAAGGGCCGCAGGAGCGGCCCTTTTGCTATTGGCTCAGCCAGGTTCAACCTTGCCGGGCTGAACGCCTAGATTGTTGCGGGAACTGCAAATACCTCCACGGCAAGATACGGCGTCAACCGTTCCACCGTGGCGGCTCCGCGGGGTTGGTTGTCAATCCATTCGGCGGTGTCCGCGATGATCCGGCGACGAATATCGTCCGGAAGGTACCAGAACTCGGCAAACAGCCCTTCCTCGATCTGGGCCATGGCTACGCCATAGCTGACGAACGTTTCCCACCGGAGGTCAGAGCTATCGAAGGGAACAGGCCGACATCCCTGCGAGACCAGGAATTCCGTCAGCTCGGTTATGTGGATCCAGGCCGAGGTAGCGACGGTCGAATCCCAATTCATTCGCGCGGGCGGCAAAACGGCGGCGGACCGCGTTTCCGAAGGCTCCTCTCTCATTGATATGGATGATGTGACCGCCGGGCCGTACGACCCTTATGATCTCCCGGCAGGCCTTCCGCCAGTTCCGGATATGTTGGAAAAGCTTCGAAACGACCGCCTCACCGAAACTGCCGTCGTCAGACGGCAGATCGCGAGCATCACCCGTCGCGAAGGTGGCACCCCACTCCGGCCGTACCTTCGAACGAGCGATTTCAATCATTTCCCGGGAAATATCGATTCCGTGGACAACGCCTCCTCTTTCCGCAAGAGAAACCGACATCTGTCCGGTTCCGCAGCCGACGTCCACGATGGGCTCGTCGACAGATAGCAACCATGATCGATCAGCCGGTCATAGCAGGCGGTCAGGACGTGGCTCGGTATATTCCGAGTTGCATCATACCGAACGGCTATGCGTGAAAAGTCCGAAGTTTGGGCATCCATCCGATCGGCCCGGGATCAGTTGCCGCTGTAGGGCGGGACAAGGCACTCCTTGGCATGGTCGCCGGGCGGTGTACGCCTCAACCGCCGTTACTGCTGGCGGGAGCCGGCTTGTTCGGATCGCTGTTGCCGCCGGCCGCCGGCGCCTGCTCCTGTCCGATCGGCGTCTGCTCCCAGGCGGCCAGCGCGTCATTGAAGACCTTGTCGCCGGGAATGCCCTTCTCCAGCGTCACCAGCGCCCTGCGGCCGGACTTGTAGACCACCGGTATGTCGATCCAGCTTTCGCGCCGCAGAAGCGTCGTATTCGTCTCGACCTCGGCCTTCCCGTCGTTCAGCGCCAGCAGGAAATAGCCGTCGGCGATCTTGGCGGGGATGCCGATCACCGGGCTGCCGGGCGCCTGTTCGGAATCCTTCATGGCCATCCTGAGCACGCTGTCGATCCCGCCGCCGTCGAAATTGTCGGGCGTCAGGAAGATCAGTTCGACGATATGGCTGGCCGGCAGCGTCTTGTCGCCATTACGGCGGATGGTGATCCGCAATTGCATATTCTTGGCCGGGATGTTCATCTCGCCGCGGATCGCGGGCTCGGGCGGCAGGTCACCGCCAGGCGATTCCTTCACCAGCGACCAGACGACCGTCCCGGTGTTGGCCGAGCCCTGCTCCGTATTGGTGCGCTCCTCGTAGAAGATCGCGCGCTGTCCGACCGGAACCTGGGCCTTGTCGGCATTGGCCGCGGATTTGGCCGGGGCGGCCTGTTCGGCGGGAGTGCCGCTATCGGCAGGCGTCATGGCGGCAACGGAAGTGCCTTCCCCGATCTTGGACTCGCCCGTCGCCGGTCCGGGATTGGTTTCCGTGCCGTCCGAGGCAAGCCGCTGCGTGAATTTCTGCGCCGCCTCCGTGGCAGGCGCGGCCGTCGGCGCTGCGCTGCCCTGCTTGTCGTCCTTGGCTGCGGTTTGAGCGGAAGACTGGGTGGCCGGTTTGGCGTCAGTCGCCTTTGCGGCCGGCGCGGGGTTGGCGGTGGCGACTTTATTCGGCGGCGTCCCGTTCGGCGAAGACGTGTTCACCCGCGCGAACGCAGGCAGTTGCACGCCGAGAGCGGAAGCGATGGCTTCGCGCTTGAACCACGCGCCATAGGCGGCGCCGACGACCACGACCAGCACGATAAGGGTCGCCAACAGGCCGCTGCCTCCGCGCCGCGCCGGTGGAGGCGAAGTCATTTCGCCGGCAAAGGAATCGTCGTCGGGATCCAGGAAGAAGGAATCCGGATCGGGCGCGCGCGGCGGCTGCCGGAGCGGTTCGGGAGACGCCTGGCTCATCGGCGCAGGCGCAGGCTTCGGCGCGGCTGGAGCGGGTTTCTGAGCGCCCGACAGTGCCGACGGCATCGCTATCGTCGGATTCTCCGGCGCCCGGTTGGCAAAGGCCGCCGGCTCCGGCGCCCGCGGCGCGGGTTTGGGCTTCTGGTCGCTCAGGCTGGCGAAGATGGCTTCGAGTTCGTCGGCCGGCTCCTCGGTCGTCGTTTCGGCGGCCTGGTATTCCGCCTCGACTTTCCCGATCGCCTCCTCCAGCGCCTTCTTCTGCCGCTCCGCGACGGCAGGAGGCGGGGGCGGGTTCATCTGGTTGAGCTTGGCCGCGATCGTCGCCCGGGCCTTGTCATAGACCTTGCGGCGAACTTCCGGGTTCGCTTCGTCGAGACCGTCGATGGTCTTTTTCAGAACCGCGACAAAATCTGCCATTCGCTCGGATGCTTTCCATTTGCGTCGGTCTGCGCGAAGCAACGCGACGGTATTCGAAACTAATCGTGAAACGGATCGGTCACAAGTATCGTGTCTTCCCGCTCCGGACTCGTCGAAAGAAGCGCCACCGGCGCGCCGATGAGCTCCTCGATATAGCGGACATACTTCACCGCCCGTGCGGGAAGCTCGCTCCAGCTGCGCGCGCCGCGCGTCGTCCCTTTCCAGCCTTCGAGCGTTTCATAGATCGGCTGGACCCGCGCCTGGGCGCCCTGGCTCGCCGGCAGGTAGTCGATGATTTCGCCGTCCAGACGGTATCCGGTGCATATTTTGATCTCGTCGAGGCCGTCCAGCACGTCGAGCTTGGTCAGCGCGATGCCGTTGATGCCGTTGACCGAGACCGCCTGGCGCACGAGCACCGCGTCGAACCATCCGCAGCGCCGCTTGCGCCCCGTCACCGTGCCGAACTCGTGGCCGCGCTCGCCGAGGAACTGGCCGGTCTCGCCCGTATCCTCCGTCGGGAACGGTCCCTCGCCGACGCGGGTCGTGTAGGCCTTGGTGATGCCGAGCACGTATCCGATGGCGCCTGGGCCGAGGCCGGACCCCGACGCCGCCTGCCCCGCGACCGTGTTGGAGGAGGTCACGAACGGATAGGTGCCATGATCGATGTCGAGCAGGGTGCCCTGGGCGCCCTCGAACAGGATGCGCTCGCCCGCGCGCCGTCGCTCGTCGAGGATTTTCCAGGTCCTGTCAGCGAACGGCAATATGCGGTCGGCGACGGAAGTCAGCTCGTGCATGACCGCGTCGTGGCCGACCTCCGGATGACCGAGGCCGCGGCGCAGCGCGTTGTGGTGCGTGAGCAGGCGGTCGATCTTGACCGGTAGGGTATCCAAATTCGCCAAATCCATTACCCGGATGGCACGGCGGCCGACCTTGTCCTCGTAAGCGGGACCGATGCCCCTGCGGGTCGTGCCGATCCTCGTGCCGGAATTCGAGTCCGCGTCCTCGCGGTAACCGTCCAGTTCCCTGTGGAGCGACAGGATTAGCGCGGTGTTTTCGGCAATTTTCAGGCAGTCGGGCGTAACCCGCACGCCGAGTACATCGAGCCGGGCCAGTTCCGCGACGAAGGCATGCGGGTCGAAGACGACGCCGTTGCCGATCACCGACAGCTTGCCCGGACGCACAACGCCGGAAGGCAGGAGCGACAGCTTGTAGCTGACGCCGTCTATGACCAGCGTGTGCCCTGCATTGTGTCCGCCCTGGAAACGCACCACCACATCGGCGCGCTCCGACAGCCAATCCACAATCTTGCCCTTGCCCTCGTCGCCCCATTGCGAGCCGACGACAACCACATTTGCCATGATCGATCCTTGCGCGTGCCGGCGTGCCGGCGTCCGGTTGAGAAAATTACAGGCCTCTATAGCGGCAACCTACGACGCGCGCGACCTTTCTTTCGGGCGGGCGGGGTGGCCTCGCGGCGGGCCTCCTCCCGGCAGAAGGGCAAGGATTCCGGCCGCTGGCACATTTACGCCCGTCCATATTGCCCCTATGCCAAGCCGTCCGATTGCCCGCATGGTCCGAAAGCCGCCGATGCAGAACAGCGCCTACGTCTTCCTGCTCCTCACGACGCTCTTCTGGGGCGGCAATTCCGTCGCGGGCAAGCTGGCCGTCGGTCACATCTCGCCGATGATCCTCGTGACGTTGCGCTGGCTGCTTTCGCTCGCCGTGCTCACCGCCATCGGCTGGCGGCAATTTGCCGTCGACTGGCCGAGGATGCGCCGGCATCTGCCGCTCCTTTGCGCGCTGGCAGCTTGCGGCTTCACATTCTTCAACGTCCTTTTCTATACGGCGCTCATCTATACGACCGCGATCAACGTATCCATCGAGCAGGCCGGCATGCCGGTTCTGATCATCCTCATCAATTTCCTGCTGTTCCGCTTCAGGGTGAGCTGGCTGCAGCTGGTCGGCGTTCTGGTGACCATCGTCGGCGTCGCCATCACGGCCTGCCACGGCGATCCCCGGCAATTGCTGTCGCTCGGCGTCAATGTCGGCGACGGGATGATGCTGATCGCCGTCGTTCTCTATAGTGGTTACACCGTTTTCCTGCGCTTCAAGCCGGACATCCACTGGAAGAGCCTGATGCTGGCGCTCGCCTTCTTTTCCTTCGTCACGTCGCTTCCCTTCGCATGGTGGGAGATTAGCACGGGAGAGGTGATATTCCCCGACCTTGCCGGCTGGGGTATCTCGTTTTACGTGGCGCTTTTCCCCTCGGCGATCGCGCAGATACTCTATATCCGCGGCAACGAACTGATCGGCGGGAACCGGGCCGGCCTCTTCATCAATCTCGTGCCGATCTTCGGTACGCTGCTTTCCGTCGTGATCCTCGGCGAAAGCTTCGAGGCCTATCACGGGCTGGCGATCGTGCTGGTGCTGGGCGGCATCTGGCTCGCCGAACATTCAAGCCGCAAGCTCGCGGCAAGAAATCCGGCCTGAGACCAAGGGGCGCCAAGCGGGTGGTCGACGCCCCCTCGATCCTCACATCGTCGACACCTCGAACCTCAGCGGCTTGGCCGAATCGATCGTCTTGTGGGCGCGCACCGTGGCGAGGACCTTTTCGGGGAACGGCGCGTCGAGATAGAGGAGCGCGATCGCGTCGCCGCCGGGACGGTTGCGGCCAAGGGCGAAATTGGCGATGTTGACGCCGTTCTCGCCGCATACCGTTCCCAAGAGGCCGATGATGCCCGGCGCGTCGGCATTGGTGGTATAGAGCATGTGCTCGCCGACCTCGGCATCGAGGTTGATCCCCTTGATCTGGATGAAGCGCGGTTTGCCGTCCGAGAAGCAGGTGCCGGCGACGGCGCGGGTCTGCTTCGCCATCTTCACCGTCAGGCGGATATAGCCGTCGAAGACGCCGGACTTGTCCCGCTTCACTTCCGCGACGATGATGCCGCGCTCCTTGACCATGATCGGCGCGGACACCATGTTGACGTCGGCGACCTGCGGCCGGATCAGCCCCGCCAGCGCAGCGCTGATAAGCGCCCTTGTGTTCATCGCCGCCGTCGAGCCGTCGAAGAGGATCTCGACCTCCCGGATCGGCTCCTCGGTGACCTGGCCGACGAAGGAGCCGAGCACCTCGGCGAGCTTGATGAAGGGTTTGAGGAGCGGCGCCTCCTCGGCCGTGATGGAGGGCATGTTGATGGCGTTCGAGACCGCGCCCTTGATCAGATAGTCCGACATCTGCTCGGCGATCTGCAGCGCCACGTTCTCCTGCGCCTCGGTCGTGGCGGCGCCCAGATGCGGCGTGCACACGACGTTGGGCAGCGAGAAGAGCGGGTTCTCCGTCGCCGGTTCGGTCTCGAACACGTCGATCCCGGCGCCCGCGACCTTGCCCGACTTCAAGGCCTCGACGAGGTCCGCCTCCACGATCAGCCCGCCCCGCGCGCAATTGATGATGCGCACGCCGTCCTTCATCCGGGCGATCGCCGCCTTGTCGATGATATGGCGGGTCTTGTCGGTGAGCGGCGTGTGCAGCGTTATGAAGTCCGCGCGGGCGAGAAGGTCATCCAGTTCCAGCTTCTCGACGCCGAGTTGCGAGGCCCGCTCCTCCGACAGGAAGGGATCGTAGGCGACGACATGCATCTTCAGCCCGATGCCGCGCATGGCGACGATCGAACCGATATTGCCGCAGCCGATCACGCCGAGCGTCTTGCCGGTGATCTCGACGCCCATGAAGCGGTTCTTCTCCCACTTGCCGGCACGGGTGGAAATGTCGGCCTCGGGAAGCTGCCGCGCCACGGCGAACATCATGGCGATGGCGTGCTCGGCGGTCGTGATCGAATTGCCGAAGGGCGTGTTCATCACGATGATGCCCTTGCGGGAAGCGGCCGGTATGTCGACATTGTCGACGCCGATGCCGGCGCGGCCGATCACCTTCAGCCTGGTTGCCGCGGCGATCAGTTTCTCGGTCACCTTGGTGGCCGAGCGGATGGCAAGCCCGTCATATTGGTCGATGACGGAAGCGAGCTTTTCCTTGTCCTTGCCGAGGTCGGGCAGATAGTCGACTTCGACGCCGCGATCCTTGAAGATCTGCACGGCGGTCGGCGAAAGCTGGTCTGAAACGAGTACGCGGGGCATAGGTGAAATCCTTGACTCTGCTTCCCTCCCCCTTGAGGGGAGGGTGGTCGCGAAGCGACCGGGTGGGGTGATTTCGGCCAAGTGCGGCCTGAATTTTCTGTCGGAGGCCGGTGGAGGCGGACATAACCCCACCCGACCGGACTTCGTCCGGCCACCCTCCCCTAAAGGGGGAGGGAAAGACGGAACTAAGCGGCTGCCTTGAGCGTCGCCTTCTGGGTGGCGAAAGCCCAGTCGAGCCACGGCATCAGCGCCTCCAGATCGGAGGTTTCGACGGTCGCGCCGCACCATATCCTCAGGCCGGGCGGTGCATCGCGATAGGCGCCGATGTCGTAGGCGACGCCTTCCTTCTCGAGCGCCGCCGCCATGCCCTTGGCGAAGGCCGCCTGCGCATCCTTGTCGAGAGCCGACACCTCGGGATCGGTGACCGAAAGGCAGACCGACGTATTGGAGCGCGTCTCCGGCCTGACGGCGAGATGACCGAGCCAGCCGGATCCTTCGACGAAGGCATCGACGACGGCGAAATTCGCGTCCGCGCGGGCGATCAGCGTATCGAGCCCGCCGATCGACTTCGCCCAGTTGAGCGTGTCGAGATAATCCTCGACGCAGAGCATGGAAGGCGTGTTGATGGTCTCGCCCTTGAAGACGCCCTCGTTGAGCTTTCCCTTGGAGGTCAGCCGGAAAATCTTCGGCAGCGGCCAGGCCGGCGTGTAGCTTTCCAGCCGCTCGACGGCGCGCGGCGACAGGATCAGCATGCCATGCGCGGCCTCGCCGCCCAAAACCTTCTGCCAGGAGAAGGTGACGACGTCGAGTTTGGCGAAATCGAGCCTCTGCGCGAAGGCGGCGGAAGTCGCGTCGCAGATCGTCAGCCCCTTGCGATCGGCGGGGATGAAGTCGGCGTTCGGCACGCGCACGCCCGACGTCGTGCCGTTCCAGGTGAAGACCACGTCGCGATCGAAATCGATCCTGGAGAGGTCGGGCAGCCTGCCGTAAGGCGCCTCTATGACGCGGGCATCGGCGAGCTTGAGCTGCTTGGCGACATCGGTCACCCAGCCCGCGCCAAAACTCTCCCAGGCGACCATGTCGACGCCGCGAGCGCCGAGCAGCGACCACAGCGCCATCTCGACCGCGCCGGTGTCGGAGGCCGGCACGATGCCGATCCGGTGGCCGGCGGGCACCTGTAGGATTTCGCGGGTGAGTTCGATCGCCTGCTCGAGCTTTGCCTTGCCGAGCTTGGCGCGATGCGAGCGGCCGAGCGCGGCGTCGCGCAGGACCTCGACCGTCCAGCCGGGACGTTTGGCGCAGGGACCGGATGAGAAATGGGGGTTCGCCGGACGGAGTCCGGGCTTCGTCTGTGTCGTCATTTTACCTATCCTTCCAGATAGCACGCCCCTCGTTGGGGAGGGGTGGCCCACGGACGGCGATAAGGACGGACGGACGCGGCGTCAAGAGCAAAATTTATGTCGCTGACGGAACATTCCCTCGAAAAGCGAAGCGGCGGGCTTTCGCCCGCCGCCGGAAAATCCTTTATATGAAATAGCTTACCACAGTTCGTAGCGCAGGCCGACGCGGACCTCCTGCGAGGAGAAGCCGTTGTCGCGGCCCTGGGTGCCGGTGGCGCCGGCCGTTGCGGAAGCGCTGTCCCAGTTGAACATGTCGCCGCCGGCCACATGCGTGTATTTGTAGCCGACGTCGAGCTTCAGGTTCTGCGAGATGTCGTAGGCGAGGCCCGCCATGAAGGCGTAGGTGAAGCGGTAGTCGGTGTTTCCCGAATGAGCGGTCGTGCCGAGAAGGGCGGCGGTACAGGTTCCGGCGCCGTCCACGCAATAGGTGTTTTCGGTAAAGCCGCCCCATTTCACCCGGCTCATGCCGGCGCCGGCGCCGACATAGGGCGTCAATCCGGCATAGGTCCCGAGATCGACATAGCCGTTGGCCATCAGCGAGAGCGTCGTCACGCTGCCCGAACCGGTGGTGTTGCAGGTCGTGTCGGCCGGCGCGCCGCCGCACGGATCGGTGCTCGCGGCCCTGCCATGGAAATCGGTGTTGGATCCGTCGAGCGTTATGTCGGTGCGCACCCACGGATTGAAGGTGTAGCCGAATCCGATCCCATAGGTCGCGCCGGTATTCAGGCTGGCGCTATCGAGCCTGCCGCCGGTGTAGGTTCCGCCGACGGGGTCGAAGGTACGATAGTCGACGTTACCCATGTCCCTGGAGAAGGCGAAGCCGACGTCGCCGCGCAGGTACCAGCCATTGCCGACCTCGACCGGGACGAACTGGGCGGGCTGGTTGGCGACGACCTCGGGCGCGTAATCCGCAGCAAGAGCCGGCGCGAGCGGCATGAGCGACAGCCCCGCGGCCGCCAGCATGATTTTGGAACAACCCGTCATGGTCGAAGCTCCCCAAAGCGGCAAATTCCGGATACCGTCCGTTTGCCTGTCTGGGCCATCATTAACCATAGTGGTTAAGTCGCGGTTAAGGATAACGCGCGGTAAAGACTGGATTTTCCAATCCACGAAAGAAAAACCGCCCGGCTTGGGCCGGGCGGTTCGGTTACTGACGAGGAAGCCTGGTTATTTATAAACAGGCGCCGGTGCGGGCGGCTGGTAGGCGACCTGTTCGACGCATCTGCCGCCGTCGTCGCCGCCGAAATTGTAGCGCAACCCGGCGCGGACCTCATGCACGTTCAGGCCCCGGTCGTAGCCCGGTCCCACGCCATTGGCGAACTGGAACATCCTGCCGCCTTCGACATGGGTGAAGCGATAGCCGACATCGAGATCGAGATTGTGCGTCAGGCAATAGGAAGCGCCAGCCATCAGGGCATAGGCGAAACGCCAGGTGCCGGCGCCCGGATTTGCGTTGCCGTTCGTGTCGACCACATTGTCCCACTGGATATGCGCGCCGCCGATGCCGGCGCCGATATAGGGCGTGATGCCGTGATAGGTGCCGAGATCGGCATAGGCGTTGGCGAGCAGCAGCCACGCGGTATAGCCGCTCTGGTTATCCGCAGAGCAGGGACCGCCGCCGCCGCAGGTGGTGCCGGTGGTGATGCCGTGGAACTTGGACTTGCCCCAGTAGTCGACCGTCAGGTCGGTGCGCAGATAATGGTTGATATTGTAGCCGACGCCGCCGCCAAGCGACCATGCGCCGCCGAGATGCATCGTGTCGAAATCATCCGTGCCCGGTCCCGTGCAGCCGCCGCCACCGCCGCCGCAGCCATAGGTGATGTAATTGGCGTCGCGCAGGCTCGACCAGTGGTAATCGACATCGCCGCGGATGTACCAGCCGCCTGTCTCCACCGGCTGCGTCACGACCGGCGCAGGCACGACCTGCGGCTCATAAAGATCGGCGGCTGCCGCCGGTGCTGAAACGCCGGCCAGCAGCGCAATCCCAAGCAAGGCCGACTTCGACTTTGCAAACATAACACATCCCCTTGACGCCGGCTGTCGGGCGTACCCTCGGTTGAACGTGAAAGGGATAATGCAGGCTATTTGGTTAAAGGCGGCTTAACCCTGTCGCTTAACCACGAATCTTCACGAGAAAAGAAAAAACGGGCCGGTCCATGCCGTCGGCGCGGACCGCCGGAGGGTGCGCGCGGCCCGACCGGGCGCTCAGGCGGCGTTGCGCGTTTCGGAGATGACGCCGACGATGTCGTTGACGACGGTTTCGACCAGCGAGCGGTCATCGGCTTCCGCCATGACGCGGATGAGCGGCTCCGTCCCCGAGGCGCGGATGACCAGCCGGCCGGCGTCTCCCAGCCGGTTGCGCGCATCCTCGATGACGGCCTTGACCGAAGCGCTCTCCAGCGGCTTGTCGCCGGAGAAGCGGACATTCTTCAGCATCTGCGGCACCGGTTCGAACTTGCGGCAGACCTCGCTTGCGGGGCGGTTGGTGCGCTTGATGCAGGCGAGCACCTGGAGCGCGGAGACGAGCCCGTCGCCGGTGGTGGAGAAATCGGAAAGGATGATGTGGCCGGACTGCTCGCCGCCGACATTCAGCCCGTGCTGGCGCATGTGCTCGACGACGTAGCGGTCGCCGACCTGGGTGCGCAGGAGGGTGAGCCCCGCATCGGCCAGGAAGCGCTCCAGGCCGAGATTGGACATCACGGTGGCGACGATGCCGCCGCCGGCGAGCCGCCCGCTCTCGTTCCAGGATTCGGCGATCAGCGCCATCACTTGGTCGCCGTCGATGACCGTGCCGTTCTCGTCGACGATCACCATGCGGTCGGCATCGCCGTCGAGCGCGATGCCGATATCGGCGCGCACCTCGTGCACCTTCTTGCACAGGCTGAGCGGATTGGTCGAGCCGCAATCCTTGTTGATGTTGAAGCCGTTCGGCTCGCCATTGATGGTGATGACCTCGGCACCGAGCTCCCACAGCGCCGCCGGCGCCACCTTGTAGGAAGCCCCGTTGGCGCAATCCACCACCACCCGCATGCCCGACAGCGACATGGAGCGCGGCAGGGTGCGCTTGGCGAACTCGATATAGCGGTCGTGCACGCCGTCGACGCGCTTGGCTCGGCCGAGGGCATCGGCGTCGGCGACGGTGATCTCCTGCTCGTTTTCGAGGAGGTGCTCTATGCGGGCTTCGATCTCGTCGGAAAGCTTGTAGCCGTCCGGCCCGAACAGCTTGATACCGTTGTCCTGGTAGGGATTGTGCGAGGCGGAGATCATAACGCCGATATCGGCCCGAAGCGAGCGCGACAGCATGGCGACGGCCGGCGTCGGGATCGGGCCGAGCAGGAACACGTCCATGCCGGCGGCGCAGAAGCCAGCGACCAGCGCGTTCTCGATCATGTAGCCGGAAAGGCGCGTGTCCTTGCCGATGACGACGCGGTGGCGATGCGTGCCGCGCTGGAAGGACATGCCGGCCGCCATGCCGACGCGCATGGCGATCGCCGGCGTCATCGGAAAGGAGTTGGCGTGTCCGCGGATGCCGTCCGTTCCGAAATAGCGCTTGGACATCGATGATCCCCGAATTCGTTTCGGCATCCTCATGCCATGGAGCCGCCGGCGGCCCTTATCAATTTATATGAGGAGGCGTTACGCATTGCTAGCGTGCGCCCGCTTCCTTAGCGAAAGGTAAACAATTCTTTAAGGATTCGGAGCATCCGGGAACGGACGAGGCAGAGGAATAAATTCTTTTCCTGGAGGGGAGCGAATCCGCTTGACTCTCGAATGGGCCTCTGGAATCCATGAGAACATAACAGGAACAACATTCAGGACAGGATAGCCGCCATGGTTGAACGCGCCGTGGCGCGGGAGACCATTTTTGCCCTGCGCCGGGAAATAGCGAAAATCGAGGGCGTCCTCGCCGACAGGCTGGAGCCGCCCCCCGGCCGGTCGGGAATCGCGGATGGCGTCTTCGTCCGCCGCGACGGCAGGGCGGTCGAAAACGGGCGGCCGTCCCTCCTGCGGACGGGAGCCGATGCTTTCGACGCGGTGCTTGGCGGCGGATTGCCGCGCGCCGGCCTCGTCGAGATCCATGGCAAGGAGACGCGCGATGCCGGAGCGGTAGCCGGCTTTACGCTGGCGCTGGCAAGCCTCCTGCTGAAGGAAGGAACGGACGGGCCGCTTCTCTGGATCGGCACGGCCGATATCTTCCATGAAACAGGCTTCCCTTATCTTCCGGGTCTGCATGCGCGCTTCGGCATCGGGCCGGAAACCATCCTTTTCGCCAGGCCCCGCCAGCTTCGGGATGCGCTCTGGATCGCCGAGGAAGCGGCGAGGCTGAAAGCCCTTTCGGCGGTGTTTCTCGAGATCGGGGGCAGTCCCCACCAACTCGACTTCACCGCGACGAGACGACTGCACCGCCGCGCGCTTCAGGCGGAACGGCCTCTTTTTCTCCTGCGCGAGGCGGGTTTCGCCGAGCCGACCGCGGCGCCGCTGCGGCTCATCCTGGCCCCGGCCGGCGCCCGGCCCCGATCGACCCTTGCCGGTCCACTCGCCAACTCCATCGGCCCGCCTTCCTTCGTCGTCGGCATCGACAAGAGCCGGAATGCGCCTTCGAGACAATTCATCCTCGAATGGGACGCTGCCGAGTGCAGCTTCCGCGAAGGAAGACGGGAAGATCATGGGACAGAGAATATTGGCGTTATGGTTTCCGCATCTCGCCACGGACAGGATCCTGCGCCGCCGGCTGGGGCAGTCCTGGCGTTCCCCGCAAGGGCGGGTCCGACCGGGAGGAACGCCCCTCCTCGTCAGCCGTCGCGAGGTCAACGCAAGGCGCATCGCGGCGCTTGACGAGCGGGCCGAGGCGCTCGGCCTGAAGCGCGGCATGGGGATCGCGGATGCGTGCGCCATGCATCCCGGGATCGAGATCGTGGAGGCCGATCCGACGGCTGAGCGGCGGCTTCTCGAAAGCCTGGCCGACTGGTGCGACCGCTATACGCCGCTGGTGGCGCTCGACGGCGAGGACGGCCTTTTCCTCGACACGACCGGCTGCGCGCACCTCTTCGGCGGCGAAAGATCCATGCTCGATGAACTTCTCGCCTGTTTCCTCCGCCTGGGGTTCGACGCGCGTGCGGGCCTCGCCTCGACGGTGGGCGCGGCCTGGGCGGCAGCCCGCTTCTTCGCCTCCCGCATCGTGGAAGCGGGAGAGGAGGAGGCCTTCCTGACGCCTTTGCCCCTCGCCGCGCTCAGGATCGACGCTTCCGTCCGCGCCGGTCTGGAAGGCGTCGGCCTGCGCACCGCCGGCGCGGTCATGAGCACGCCGCGCGCGCCGCTGGCGCGGCGTTTCGGTAGGGAGCTCCTCCTGCGTATGGACCAGGCCCTGGGCAGGCTGGAGGAAACGATATCGCCGCGCCGGCCGGCCCCGCCGCTTGCGGTGGAACGCCGCCTTGCCGAGCCGATCGTGGCGATGGAGGCGGTCGAACATCTGGTCGGACAGCTCGCCGTCACGCTCCGATCGGATCTCGAGCGGCGCGGCGAAGGCGCGCGGGCGCTGGAGCTGGCGCTTTTCCGGGTCGACGGCGCGGTGAGCCGGGTCGGGGTCGGTGCGGCGCGGCCATTGCGCGAACCGGACCGGATCGGCCTCCTTTTCCATGAAAGGCTCGCCGTCCTCGAAGACCGGATCGATGCCGGCTTCGGCTTCGATCTCGTGCGGCTCTCCGCGTTTTCGCTTGCTCCGTTCGAGGCACGGCAGGCCGACCTGTCGGGAGAAGACGCTTCGGGGGAAGAGAGACTGGCTCTGTTCGCCGATCGTATCCGCGCGCGGCTCGGCGATCACGCGGTGCTGAAGGCCGTCTCCGTCGAAAGCCATCTTCCCGAGCGGGCGGTCGCTGCCGTGCCCTTCGCCGGAAAGATCGCCATGCATGAAATAACCCCCTGCCCCGTCCCCTCTCCACAAGGAGGAAGGGGATTCTGCTCCGGCATCCGGCGCCGGACTTCGACGGCTTTAGCCAGGGAGACCGCGGCAGCGTCTCCCTCCTCCTTGTGGGGAGCGGACAGGGATGGGGGTAAAAAATCATATCTCCCTGACCGCCCCATCCGCCTCTTCTCCTCTCCCGAGCCGATCGAGGCAATCGCCGCCGAGGTCCCGGAAGGCGCCCCCGCTTCCTTTCGCTGGCGACGGGTATTCCATCGTGTCGCGGCTTCCGAAGGGCCCGAGCGCATCGCGCCGGAATGGTGGCGCGCGGACGGAAGCGAAGGGACACGGGATTATTTCCGCGTCGAGGACGAGGAAGGGCGGCGCTTCTGGCTCTACCGGCAAGGCCTCTACGGCGAGCTGCCGCAAGGCCCGCGCTGGTTCATGCACGGCATCTTCGCATGAATATCCTCCTGGCAGAGCCGCCCTATATCGAGTTCGGCGTTCAGTCGAATTTCTCCTTCCTGCGCGGTGCTTCGAGACCCGAGGAACTGGTGGCCACCGCCTGCCTCCTCGGCCATGCGGGCATGGGCCTTGCCGACCGCAACAGCGTCGCCGGCGTGGTGCGCGCCTGGAGCCAGTCGAAGCACATCAAGCTCTCCGAGGATACGGAACCGGTTCAACTTCCCTATCACCCCGGCTGCCGGCTGGTCTTCGGGGACGGAACGCCCGACATCCTCGCCTATCCGCAGGACCGCGAAGGCTGGGGTCATCTCTGCCGCATGCTGACCCAGGCCAATCTGCGCGAGGATACCGAAAAAGGCGCCACCCTTTTGGAACGCGACGATCTCCTCGAATGGGGCGACCGGCTGTCCCTCGCCGCGCTGCCGGACCTGTCGGCCTCGGCGGAAGACAATCTGGCGCTCATCCGGCGATTCAAGGATCGTTTCGGCCGCGATCTGTGGCTTGCCGTCGCGCCGGATTATCGCGGCGACGACCGTTTCCGGATCGAACAGGCAGCGGCCATGGCCGAAGCCGCCGGCGTTCCTTTTATGGCGACCAACGACGTTCTTTACCATTCGGCGGAGAGACGGCCGCTGCAGGATGTGCTCACCGCGATCCGCCTCAACACGCCGGTCGCCGAAGCCGGCCTGGCGCTCTCCGCCAATGCCGAACGCCATTTGAAGGCGCCGGGAGAAATGGCGCGGCTCTTCCGCCGGCATCCCGAAGCGCTGGCCGAGACGCTACGCTTCTCGGAACGCCTGAAATTCAGCCTGGACGAACTGAAGCACAATTATCCCGAGGAAACGACGGAAGAGGGCTTCGATCCGCAGACGGAGCTGGAGAAGCTTACCTGGGGAGGCGCGGAAAGGCGCTACCCCAAGGGCGTGCCGGAAAAGGTGCAGGGCCTGATCCAGCACGAGCTCGCCATCGTCAAGGAGAAGAAATACGCGCGCTATTTCCTCACCGTCCATGACATCGTGCGCTTCGCGCGCTCGAAAAACATCCTGTGCCAGGGGCGCGGCTCGGCTGCCAATTCCGTCATCTGCTTCTGTCTTCATATAACGGAGGTGGATCCGGCCCTCACCAACGTGCTCTTCGAGCGCTTCGTCTCCACCGAGCGCGACGAGCCGCCCGATATCGACGTCGATTTCGAGCATGAGCGGCGCGAGGAGGTGATCCAGTACATCTATTCCAAGTACAGCGAGAAGCGGACGGCGCTCGCCGCCGCCGTCATCAGCTATCGCGGCCGCTCGGCATTGCGCGAGGTGGCGAAGGCGATGGGCCTGTCGGACGATGTCCGCAGCGCGCTGTCGGGCTCGATCTGGGGCTGGTCGACATCCAGGGTAGGCAAGAAGGAGGCGCGCGCGGCGGGCATCGATCTCGCCGATCCGACGACCCGGCACCTCGTCGCCCGCGTCAACGAGATCGTGGGGTTTCCCCGCCACCTGACGCAGCATGTCGGCGGCTTCGTCATCACGAAGGACCGGCTCGACGAGATCGTCCCCATCGTCAAGACGGCGATGGAGGAACGCAAGATGGTGGAGTGGGACAAGGACGACCTCGATGCGGTCGCGATCCTCAAGGTCGACGTGCTGGCGCTCGGCATGCTCTCCTGCCTGAGGCGCGCTTTCGACCTTCTCGAAGATCACTATCACAGGCGCGACGATCACGGCCGGCGCCTCACTCTGGCGACCATCCCGCCGGAGGAGGGGAAGGTCTATGACATGATCTGCCGCGCCGACACGCTCGGCGTCTTCCAGATCGAGAGCCGCGCGCAGATGTCCATGCTGCCGAGGCTGAAGCCCCGAAAATTCTACGATCTCGTCATCGAGGTGGCGATCGTCCGCCCCGGCCCGATCCAGGGCGACATGGTGCACCCCTATCTGCGCCGGCGGATGGGAAAGGAGAAGGTCGACTATCCGAGCCCGCAGTTGGAAGCCATCCTGGAGCGCACGCTCGGCGTCCCGCTTTTCCAGGAACAGGCCATGAAGATCGCCATCGATGCCGGCGGCTTCACGCCCGGCGAAGCCGATCAGTTGCGACGCGCCATGGCGACCTTCCGGCGCAACGGCACGATCGAGCTGTACGAGAAGCGGATGATCGAGGGCATGGTCGGCAATGGCTATCCGGAAGAGTTCGCCCAGCGCTGCTTCAACCAGATCAAGGGCTTCGGCGATTACGGTTTCCCCGAGAGCCATGCCGCTTCCTTCGCCCTCCTCGTCTATTCCTCCTCCTGGTTCAAGGCGTTCTATCCCGACGTATTCTGCGCCGCGATCCTGAATTCGCAGCCGATGGGTTTTTACCAGCCCGCCCAGCTTGTCCGCGACGCGCGCGAACACGGCGTGGAAATCCGCGAGGTCGACATCAACCATTCCGTCTGGGACTGCACGCTGGAGGAAGCCGATTTCGATCCCGGCCGCATCCATCCGCGCCATATCGAAATGCGGGAAACCATCCTGACGCGGAATGCCGTCCGGCTCGGCTTCCGCCAGGTCAAGGGGCTTTCAGAAGACAGGATGAATGTCTTCGTCGAGCGCCGCGGCGATGGCTACGATTCGGTGCGCGACGTCTGGCTCCGCTCCGGCCTCGATGTCGACGAGATCGAGAAGCTCGCGGAAGCCGACGCCTTCCGCTCCATCGGTCTCGGCCGGCGCGAGGCGCTGTGGGCGGTAAAGGCGCTGGACAAAAAGAGCGCCGCCGAATTCCTGCCGCTCTTCGACCGCCCGCACCTTGCCTTGCGTGACCATGAACCGGCAACCGCCCTGCCCGCCATGCCGCCCGGCGAGCATGTCATCCACGACTACCGCATGCTCGGCCTCTCGCTGAAGGCGCATCCCGTCTCCTTCCTGCGCGTGCGGCTCGATGCGGCCGGGATAACGCCCAGTGCGCGGCTTCCTTCGGTGCGGGACGGCAGGCGCATCTGGGTCGCCGGCCTCGTACTGGTCAGGCAGCGGCCCGGCAATGGCAAGACGGTCTTCCTGACGCTCGAGGACGAGGGCGGTATCGCCAACGTCATCATCTGGGAAAGGAAGTTCGCGCGCTATCGCTCGGTGGTCATGGGCGCCCGCTTCATCCGGGTGCGCGGCCGCCTGCAGTCGGAATTAGGCGTCATCCATATCGTCGCCGAGCACATCGAGGACCTGACGCCGTGGCTCAGCGAATTGTCCGAGGGTTTCCGGCTGCTCGAGAATCTTTCCAGCGCCGACGAAGCGAGAAGACCGGTGAAAGATGGACGCGGCGGGCGTCCCCGTCGGCTTGCCGCGCTCGCCGGAGGCCTGCCGGCGCTCGAGCATGACTACGAGGCGTTGGCCGACGAACCGCGAAAGGTCATGCCGAGGGGGCGCAACTTCCAATGACCGCATTTCCCGCGCCGCCGCCGTTCCGGCGCCACCGTTCGGGCCGATCGTAACCTTGTTGCAAGGCGCGGCGTCCTTGCCTCTCGAAAGCCGCGATGCGAACCGCTATATGGCGCGGATGGCCCGAATATATCAGACCCGCGCCTGGCAGGACCAGCTTTCGCCCTCCATCGACGAAATGGAACTCCTGGCGCTTGAAGCCTATGCCCATCTGCCGGAGGAGTTCCGCTCGCTGACCGGCGAGATCGTCATTCAGATCGCCGAATTCCCGACCGAGGAGATCATGGACGATCTCGCGCTGGAGACGCCGTTCGACCTGCTCGGCCTGTTCGAAGGGCGCGGGATTGCCGAACGCTGGAATCCGCAGACCGGCGACGGGCCGAACCGCATCACGCTCTACCGCCGCGCCATCCTCGACTACTGGGCGGAAAACGAGGAGACGCTGGGCGACATCGTCACCCATGTCCTCATCCATGAGATCGGCCACCATTTCGGCCTCTCCGACGACGACATGGAGCGGATCGAGGAAGGCGTCGAACGCATCGCGCCCTGACCTTTCGGGCGCGATCGGGGAATCCAGCTGACGCCGGCTATGACGGCTTCGCGGATTTTCGATCGGCCTTCTCAATAATCCGACAGCTTGACCGAAGGTTCGTATTCCTCGCCTTCGACGTCCTTCACGACGGCCTGGCCGCATTTCATGATTCTGGCTTCCGCGTCATAGGCATAGGTCGGTGAGCCGTAGAGATGCCAGCCCATGTTGAGCGCGGCGGTCACCTTGTGACAGAAACTGGAATCATCCGGCCCGCTCAGGAATCGGTAAAGCTTCATCTATCACGCTCCTTCATTGCCGCCGCCCTGGCCAGCAGGCGGCCCGCCTGCTCCAGATGCAGCCTCTCGACCATCCGGCCGTTCAGCGCAATGGCACCCCTGCCCGAATTTTCCGGTCGCGCAAAGGCTTCCCGCAACGCTTCAGCCTCCGCTATCTCCGCTCCGGAAGGCGAAAAGACGGCGTTGGCCGGCCCGATCTGCGCCGGATGGATCAGCGTCTTGCCGTCGAAGCCCATGGCCCGCGCCTCGCCGCATTCGCGCGCGAAAGCTTCCTCGTCGCGAAAATCGTTGCTGACGCCGTCGAGGGCATCGAGCCCGCCGGCCCGCGCGGCCAGCACCATCTGCATCAGCCAAGGCATGATATAGCGGCGGTCCGCCGTCGCCAGCACGCCGGTCTCCTTGACGAGGTCGTTGGTGCCGGCCACCAGGCATTCAAGCCGCGCGGACGGATCGCGGCCCAACTCTGCGATGGCGCCGAGATTGAGCATCGCCTTCGGCGTCTCGATCATGGCCCATAATTTCAACGACGCCGGCGCGTCCGCCTGGTCGAGCGCATCGTTGGCGTCGAGCACGCCGCGCGGCGTATCGACCTTGGGCAGGAGGATCGCGTCGGGCCTGCACGCGCGGGCCGCGAGCAGGTCCTCCCCGCCCCATTCGCTTGACAGCGCATTGATGCGGACGATGATTTCCTTCCCCTCGCGATCCCGCCCGGAGAGGACCGCGCGCATCCTTTCGCGGGCCCTGTCCTTCTCTTCAGGCACCACGGAATCCTCCAGATCGATGATCGCGGCATCGCAGTCCAGATGAGGCAGCTTGGCGAGCGCCTTCTCGTTGGAGGCGGGCACGTAGAGGACGGAGCGGCGGAGGCGACAGCTCGATGGCATAGGCGCTTCATGAACGCTGGCGCAAAACCTGGCAAGTCCCCGCCCTTGCCGCGGACAGGCGAAGCTGGTTCTCTCCGGCGCAAGCCATCCCGTAACCGGACAAGCGGAACCAATGACACAGGCGGATATCGTCATCATCGGCGGAGCCATCGTCGGCAGTTCGATCGCCTATTATCTGCGCGAGGAAGGCTTTTCAGGACGCATCGCGCTGATCGAGCGCGACACGCAATTCACCCATGCCGCCACGACGCTCTCCTGCGCCTCGATCCGCCAGCAATTCTCCATTGCCGGGAACATCCGGCTGTCGCAATTCACGCTCGGCCTTTTCCGCGATCTCAAGGCGCGCTTCGGCGTCGATGCCGATATCGGCTTCCGCGAAAAGGGCTATCTCATCCTGGCCAGCGACGCGGGCGAGGCGGTCCTGAGGGCGAACCATCGCGTCCAGACAGCCGAGGGCGCCGATATCGTGCTCGAGGATGGGCGCGCGCTGGAACGGCGCTTTCCCTGGCTGTCGGCCGAGGGCATCGCGGCCGGCGCCTATGGCAGGAGCGGCGAGGGCTGGTTCGACGCCCATGCGCTGCTTTCGCTCTTCCGCAAGGCGCTGAAGGACCGGGACATCGACTTCGTCAACGACGAGGTCACCGGCGTCCGGACGGCTCCAGGCGGGACGGTCGGCGTGACGCTCGCCGGCGGCGGCAGCATCGACGCCGGCATCGTCGTCAACGCCGCGGGCCCGCAGGCGGGCAGGATCGCCGCGCTTGCCGGTCTGGCATTGCCGGTCGAGCCGCGCAAGCGCTCGGTCTTCGTCTTCGAGGCGCGCGACCGTTTCGACGACATGCCGCTCATCGTCGATCCGTCCGGCATCTATGTCCGTCCGGAGGGTTCGGTCTATATCGCGGGCGGAGCGGAGCCGCATGAAGGCGATGCCGCCGCCGATCCGAACGATTTCGAGGCGGAATGGCCGCTTTTCGAGGAGGTGATCTGGCCGGTCCTCGCCGCACGCATCCCCGCCTTCGAAGCGCTCAAGGCGACCCGCGCCTGGGCCGGGCACTACGACTATAACGCGCTCGACCAGAACGCCGTCATCGGCCCGCATCCGGACATGCCTAACTTCCTTTTCTGCAACGGCTTTTCCGGGCATGGCCTGCAGCAGGCACCAGCCGCCGGCAGGGCGGTCGCCGAACTCGTCGTGCATGGCGGCTACCAGACCATCGATTGCTCAGCCTTCGGCTACGACCGCATTGCCGAGGGTCGGCCGTTCCGGGAACTCAACGTCATCTGATAGATCGCTGGTCGCGAGGCCCGCTCGCCTGTCGGATGCGGTTCCGCGGCGCCAATGCATCGCAGGCATTCCGTCTCGCTTGACAGGCCCGGGCAGCCGCCAGTAAATGCGCCGGACCGGTGGAACGGGGCTGTAGCTCAGTTGGGAGAGCGCATCGTTCGCAATGATGAGGTCAGGGGTTCGATTCCCCTCAGCTCCACCAGTCGCCCACACCACTTCCAGGCAGCTGAAGCGGGGGATTTGGCGCGAGGCGGCCTGGACCCTGCTTTATTCCACTTTCCGGTCTTGCGCCTACACCTCGGAGCGGGCTTCCGATTTTCCTGACTTGTTCCCGGTTGTGGGCGGCGCTAGGCATTTGCAGCGTCGATCTGACGCCGCGCCCGGCGACGCAAGCCCCCCACGATTGTACCCCCCAAGCCGGGCGCGTCCCTTCTTTCGCAGTGATGGCTAACGTACTAAGCCGTACGCGAGGCGTTTTCGGGCGAACCATCTACCGGCCCGGCCGAGGTCCTGCGCATTCCAGCCACCGCCGCCCGACGGTCTCCGGCGAAAATCCTCTGGAAGGCCCGATCGCGACAAGCCTCGTTTCGCCGCTTGCGACGGCTTGATCGGCGATGACGATGCGGTCTCCCACACGATGCACCTCGACCATTTCCCCGGACGGGAGATTGACGAAGCCCTTCAGCCTGTAGATTCCGAGGTCCGGCGAGCCGGCAAATCCCAGCAACGTCTCCCGCGAGAGAACGGCCGGTCCGCAATAGGTCCAGCTGCGGTAGATTTCCGCATGCCCGTGTCCACAATGTTCATGGACCACCGTCTTCGCGGGCCGGATCGCGCCGGCTTCATCGGGCTTCGCCAGGATCAGTTCGACCGGAAGCGCGTCCCGGCCGCCGATCAATATCGGCGCGTCGGGCGAAAGTTCGAAGGCAAGGGCGGCCGCCTCGGCTACCTGCGCTTCCGAGCCATCATCCGCTTTCGTCAGGAGGATGAGCGTGGCGGCCTCGATCTGCCGGCGAACCGTATCCGCAAGCGTCGGATCCGACATGGCCGTCCGCAGGTTCGCCGTATCGACAAGGGTGACGATGCCGAACGGATCGAGCTCCGGCTCCGCCACCGCGATCTGCCTTATGCGAGCCGGATCGGCGACGCCGCTCGTCTCGATCACGAGATGGTCGGGCGGAGCCGTACTCGTCAGGATACGATCGATCGCGTCGTAGAGGTCGCCCCCGATGGAACAGCAGATGCAGCCATTGGCGAGCGCGATCGTCTCGCCTGCGCGGTTCACGATCAGTTCCTCGTCTATGGCGATTTCGCCGAAATCGTTGACGAGGATCGCCAGCCGCCTGCCGTCTGCCGTCGCGAGCAGGCGGTTGACGAGGGTCGTCTTGCCCGCCCCGAGATAGCCCGAGACGATGGTGACCGGCAGCGGCCTCACGCGGCTCATGACATGAAGACCCTCCCGCCCTGCACGGTCCCGAGGATCTCGACGTCCTTCAGCGCCATCCCGCCGACCGTGGTCGGATCGCCACCGAGGATGGCGAAATCGGCCTTCTTCCCGGTCTCGATCGAGCCGATCTCGTGATCGAGCCTGAGCGTATGCGCCGCGCCGATGGTGATGGCGTGGAGCGCCTCGCCGACGCCGATACGCTGGTTTTCCCCGAGCGTCCGTCCGAAAGGCGTCTTGCGGTTGACGGCGCACCACGCGGTGAAGAGCGGCCCCATCGGCGTCACCGGCGCATCGGAATGGATCGCCAGCGGAACGCCATGATAGAGCGCCGACCGGCATGCGTTCATGCGCAGCGCGCGGTCGGGACCGATCGTCAGCCGCCAGTGCTGGTCGCCGAAATACCATATGTGGTTGGCGAAGAGGTTGACGCAGAGACCGAGCGCCGCCATGCGGCGGAACTGGTCCTCGCCCGCCATCTGGCAATGCTGGAGCGTGTGGCGATGATCGCCGCCTCCATGTTTCCGGATGGCGCGGTCGAGCGCGTCGAGCGCGACTTCCGAGGCCTCGTCGCCGTTGACATGGATGTGCATCTGGATGCCGGCGGCGTGAAGCGTGTCCACAAGCGCCGCAAGCTGCGACGGCGGCACGTTCCAGATCCCGTTGGGGTGCCCGGTGATATAGCCCGGCCATTTCAGCCGGGCGGTGTAGCCCTGGATCGATCCGTCCGTGACGATCTTCACCGCCCCCATGCGCAAATTTTCCGACGACCGCCTGGCGAGCGCGGCCGCGCGCTCGGCGACCTGCTCCGGTGTTCCCGACATGCCGCTCAGCACCGAGACGATGCGCAGCGCAAAATCCTCTTCCGCCGCGACGCCGAGAAGAGCATCGACATCTTCCTCCGCAAGCTCGCTGAGCAGGTCGGCGGAGGTCGTCACGCCGACCCGCATCGCGGTCTTGGCGAAGGCCCGCATGCTTTCCGGCTTGCGCGCCAGCGCCCTCAGATCGATTCCCAGCCGCCGCATGACCGGGAACATCGCCGCCATCTCCTGCAACTCGCCGTTCGGATCCCCGTCCGGTCCGCGCGCGACGCCTTCGGCCTCGCAGTTCCTGTCATAGCCGGCCATGGCCAAGGCGGGGGAATTGACGGTCATCAGGTGGAAATTCGAATGGATGACGGCGATCGGCCGTTCGGCCGAGACGGCATCCAGATGCGTATTGTTCAACCGCTCGGTAGGGAGGAAGATCGGATCGAATCCCCATGCCACCAGAGGCTTGCCCGGCGCCAGATCCCTCTCGGCCTTCTTGAGCGTCGCGATCGCCGATCCGATGTCGCCGACCCCCTTCCAGAGGCGTCCGTCCGGATCGACCCGGTCCTGGTAGCCGATATAGCAATAGCGCCACATCGCCCCGGCCATCATGTGCGCATGGCCCTCGACGAAGCCCGGCATGAGGACGGCGCGGGCGAACCTGTCATCGACCTTTATGCCTGCCGCGGCGGTGATTTCATCGCCTCCGACGGCGAGGATGCGCCCTTCCCGCACGGCGACATGCGTCGCTTCTGGACGGTTCGGATCCATCGTGATGACCTTCGACGCGCGATAGACGACGGTATCCGTCATTGTCCCCTCCGGATGCTGACTTGGTCGGAGCGCCCAAGGAGTAAGCAACTTCCATTGACCGGAAAAATAGTATTTTCTCGGCTATAAACCTTATTTTGCCGAACTTCCGGGAGGCCTTCGATGAACTTCACGTTGAAGCAGCTCCGTTATGTCGAGGCGGCCGGCCGGTGCGGCTCGATCACCAATGCCGCCGAGCTGCTGAGCATTTCCCAATCCTCCATTACAGCGGCGATCGATGCGCTGGAGCAGGCGCTCGGCTTCGATCTTTTCATCCGGATGCCGGCAAAGGGCATACAGCCGACGCCGTCGGGAAAGGATGCGCTCAGCCATATCCGCAACTTCCTGGAGCAGACCAACCACCTCGACAGCGACCTGCGATCGATCGGCGGCCAGCCGGTCGGCGCGCTGCGCCTTGCCTGCTATGTGACGACGGCGCCGCATGTGCTGCCGCCCATGCTCAAGGGGTTCGTGCGCGACCATCCGGGCGTGCGCGTCGAGCTTGCCGAGGGGGACATGGTCTCGGTGGTCGAGCAATTGCTGGATGGCAGCGTCGACCTCGCCTGCACCTACAGCAACGGACTGCCCGAGCAGGTGTCGTTCACACCGCTTTTCTCGGCGCCGCCCTATGCGATCATCAGCGCCGACGACAGCCTCGCGAGGAAGCCCTCCGTGACGCTGGCGGAACTGGCGGAAAGGCCGATGATCGTCCTCGATCTGCCGTTCGGCCGCGACTACTACACCGACCTGTTCCATTCCCGCGGACTACGGCCGAGGATAGCCCACTCGACCCGCTCCTCGGAGATCGTCCGGGCGCTGGCGGCCGGCGGCTTCGGCTTCTCCGTTCTCAACATACGGGCCCGGGAATCGGCGCGACCGGAATATGTCTGCCTGCCGATCGAGGATTATACACCTCCGATCGAGTTCGGCATCATCTCGATCGCCGGGGTTCGCCATCCCCGCATCGTCCGGGCGTTCCTCGATCATTGCGCGAAGATCAGCAGCGCCGGCATCTTCGACGATCTGGTGGTTGGGCGCTCAGGAGATTCCCTGAAAAATTAGGGGAAGCTCGCGCATAAATACCTTTTTTCCAAAGGTTGTTCGTCGGCTAGCCTGTCTCCAGACCATAAACAATACCAATAATCGGGGAACAGGTCATGAAGCTGACGAGACGGGAAATTCTCGGATCCGCCGGTGCGCTGCTTGTCGCGCCGAACTTTGCCTTTCGTGCCCATGCCGAGGAGCCACAGAAGGGGGGCGCCATGGTCATGGTCTCTACGCAATCGCCCCGCCATCTTAATCCGGCGGTGCAGTCGGGCGCGGCTACGGGCGTGCCCGGAGCGCAGATTTTTGCATCTCCGCTCATGTTCGACGCGAACTGGAAACCGCACCCTTATCTCGCCGAAAGCTGGAAGGTCGCCGATGACGGCCTCTCGGTCACGCTCAACCTGGTGAAGAACGCCAAATTCCACGACGGCAAGCCGATCACGTCGGACGACGTTAAATTCTCCATCGAAACGATCAAGGCCCACCATCCCTTCACGACGATGTTCGAGCCGGTCAGCGCCGTCGAAACGCCGGACGAGCACACCGCGACCATTCGTCTGGCCCATCCGCATCCCGCCCTGCTTCTTTGCCTGTCGAGCGCGCTCTGCCCGATCATTCCCAGGCACATCTTCGGCGACGGGCGGGATATCATGACCCATCCCGCCAACTCGAATCCGGTCGGCAGCGGACCGTTCAGGCTCGAGGAATTCAAGCCCGGCCAGCGGATCAGCCTGGTCAAGAACACCGATTTCTTCATCCCCGACCGGCCCCGCCTGGACAAGATCATCATCACCATCAGCAACGACCCGAATGCGATCCTGCTCGCGGTCGAAAACGGCGAGGCCGATTGCTACCCGTTTGCCACCGCCAGCCAGGACATCAAGCGGCTGCAGAGGAATGACCGGCTCGATGTCACCGACAAGGGCTTCGAGGGCCTCGGTGCGATCAACTGGCTGGCGTTCAACACGAAGAAGCCGCCGCTCGACAAAAAGATGGTGCGCCAGGCGATCGGTTACGCCATCGACCGGAATTTCATCACCAAGGCGCTCATGCGCGGCGTAGCCAAGCCGCAGCGGTCGCCCATCATCGAATCGAGCCCGTTCTTCAACCCGAAGATTCCGGCCTATGACCTCGATCTCGACAAGGCCAATGCGCTGCTCGACCAGGCGGGACACAAGGCGGGGTCCGACGGCATGCGCTTCAAGCTGACCGTCGACTACATACCGGGAGCTCCCGAGCAGCAGGAAAGCGTGGCGCAATATCTCAAGTCGCAGTTGAAGAAGGTGGGGATCGACGTCGAGGTCCGCGCCTCCCCCGACTTCCCGACCTGGGCCAAGCGCATCTCCAATTACGATTTCGATATGACCATGGACGCGGTGTATAATTGGGGAGATCCCGTGATCGGGGTCCACCGGACCTATCTCTCGTCCAACATCCGCAAGGGCGTTATCTGGTCGAATACCCAGCGGTACAGCAATCCGAAGGTCGACGAGTTGCTCGGCAAAGCCGCCGTCGAAATGGATTTCGCCAAGCGCAAGGCGCTCTACGACGAATTTCAGATGATCGTCGGCGACGACCTCCCAATCTACTGGATCAATGCGCTTCCCTACCACTCGGCCTATGACAAGCGGATCGCCGACTTTCCGGAAACGATCTGGGGAACGATGCAGTCCATAAATGACACGTACTGGAAGAAGGCCTGAGGCCGCCTGACGAATTCCGGCCCTCGTCAGGGGACCGGCCCGCTTACCGGAGCGCAGGAGCGACATGGGACCGACCGCCTATATCGCCAGACGGCTCGCCTACGGCGTGATCCTGCTCATCGGCGTGCTCGTCCTCAACTTCTTCCTGATCCATGCGGCGCCGGGCGATCCGGCCGAGACCATCGCCGGCGCGATGGGCGGCGCCACCGCCAGGATGCTGGCCGACATCCGCTCCGCCTACGGGCTCGACAAGCCGCTCCTTACCCAGCTCGCCATCTATCTCGGGCGCGTCGCCCACGGCGATCTCGGCATGTCCTACTATTTCAACCAGCCTGTGATCGACCTGATCGCGGCGCGCGTGGGACCGACCATCCTGCTCGTTCTCGCCGCGCAGGTGATCGCGATAACCGCCGGCGTCGCGATGGGCGTCTTCGCCGCGCGCAAGCCCTCCGGACCGCTTTCCGCCTTCGTCGCGGTCCTTTCCACCGTCGGCTACGCGGCCCCGGTGTTCTGGACCGGCATCATGCTCGTCATCCTGTTCGCGTCCATCATACCCATATTCCCGGTGGAAGGCATGACCAGCGCGCGCTTCTCAGGCGGCTTCGTCGCCCATATCGGCGACGTGCTCTACCATCTGGCGCTGCCGGCCTTCACGCTGGCCATCATCTTCCTCGCGCAGTACTCGCGTCTCTCTCGCGCGTCGATGATCGACGTGCTCGGCGCGGACTATGTGCGAACCGCGCGTGCCAAGGGGCTGAGCGAGACGAAGGTCGTCTTCAAGCACGCGCTGCGCAACGCCGTGCTCCCCATCATCACGGTCGCCGGCATCCAGTTCGGCAATCTGATCTCGGGAGCGCTTCTGGTCGAATCCGTCTTCAACTGGCCGGGCATGGGGCGGCTCGCCTTCGATTCCGTGCTCAGGCGCGATTACCCGACCCTGCTCGGCATCCTCTTCTTCGCCGCGCTGATGGTGGTGGTCGCCAACCTCCTGACCGATCTCTCCTATCGGTTCGCGGATCCACGCATCCGCACGGGAGGCCGCTGAGATGGGCGTCGCCGATCCCGCCGCCATTGCCACGCCGGAGGCGATCAGCCCGCTCAGGGAAGCCTGGACCGTCTATCGACGCAACGTGCCGGCCGTCTTCGGCACGCTGCTCCTCGTCGCCATCATCCTCTTCGTCCTTTACGGGACCTTCATCTACAAGGGCGATCCCTACGAGATCGTATGGGCTCCGCAGACGCCGCCGGGGACCGAAGCGACCGTGCCGCTCGGCACCGACAATCTCGGCCGCGACATCCTGCGCGGCCTGCTGAAGGGCGGCGGCCCCACGCTCGCGGTAGGCGCGGCGGCCGCCATCATCACGCTCGTCATCGGCATCTCGCTTGGCGGCGTGGCCGGCTATTTCGGCGGCTGGATCGACGATCTCCTGATGCGCGTCACGGAATTCTTCCAGGTCCTGCCGGCGCTTCTGTTCGCCATGGTCGTCATCACGCTGTTCTCGCCTTCCACGATCACCACCGCGATCGCCATCGGCGTGGTGCTCTGGCCGCAGACCGCCCGCCTGACGCGCGCCGAATTCCTCAAGATACGCGAGCTCGAATATGTCACGGCGGCGCGCTCCATCGGCGCGCGAAACGGGCGCATCATGTGGAAGGTGATCCTGCCGAACGCCCTGCCGCCCCTGATCGTTTCGGCGACGCTGACGGTCGGCGTGGCGATCCTCTTCCAGGCAGGGCTTTCCTTCCTCGGCCTCGACGACCCGAACACCATGTCATGGGGGCTGATGATCGGGACGAACCGGCAATACATCCTCGACGCCTGGTGGCCGGTGACCTTCCCCGGCATCGCTATCTTTCTGACCGTGTTCGCGGTCAGCCTCGTTGGCGACGGGCTGAACGACGCCTTCAATCCCAAGCTGCGCGAGCGCTGACATGAACGTCGGGACGCCCGAACCGCTGCTTTCGATCCGGGGCCTGAAGGTGGAGTTCTCGACGCGCCACGGAAAGGTCACGGCGCTCGACGGCATCGACCTCGACCTCATGCCGGGCGAGACGCTCGGGGTGGTCGGCGAATCCGGCTGCGGCAAGTCGATCACCGCGCTCGCCACGATGGGGCTTATCCCCGATCCGCCCGGCCGCATCGCCGGCGGTCACGTGCTTTTCGACGGCGAGGACATCACCAGGGCCGATCCGAGACGGCTGAGGAGCCTGCGCGGGGCCGACATCTCGATGATCTTCCAGGAGCCGATGACCTCGCTCAATCCGGTTTTCACCGCCGGTGACCAGATCGCCGAGGCCATCATGCTGCACCAGTCGGCGGGCAAGGCGGAAGCCGATCGCATGGCTGTCGAGCTTCTGCGCACCGTCGGCATTCCCGAGCCGGAGCGGCGGTCGCGGTCCTATCCGCACGAGCTATCCGGCGGCATGCGCCAACGCGTCATGATCGCCATGGCGATCTCCTGCCGCCCGCGCATCCTCATCGCCGACGAGCCGACGACGGCGCTCGACGTCACGGTGCAGGCGCAGATCTTCGACCTGATGCGCGACATCCAGCGGCAGTTCAGCGTCGCGATCATGCTGATCACTCACGACATGGGCGCGATCGCCGAGATGGCGGACCGGGTGGCCGTCATGTATGCCGGCCGCATCGTCGAAAAAGGCACCGCCGACGAAATCCTCGACCATCCGCTGCATCCCTATACGCGCGGCCTGATCGGCTGCATCCCCGTGCTCGGCAAGGAAGCCGGCGAGGAAGGGCGGATGCCGCCGCTCGCCGAAATCCCCGGCATCGTCCCGCCGCTGCACCTGCTCGGCCGGGGCTGCGCTTTCGCCGATCGCTGTCCTCTCGCCTTCGACCGCTGCCGCGCCGAGAGCCCGGCGCTTGAAGGCGGCGCCCACAAGGTCGCCTGCTTCGCGGCAGAAATGGAGGCGGCGTGACGGCCGGGACCTTGCTCGACGTGAAGGATTTGTCGGTCCGCTTCGTCATGCCCCGCCGCTCGCCGTTCGGAGGGAGACCGATGCTGCATGCGGTGCGCGACGTCTCTTTTTCCCTGAGGCCGGGGCGGACACTCGGGCTGGTGGGCGAGAGCGGCTCCGGCAAGACCACCACGGCGATGGCCGCGATCCGGCTGCTGGAGGCGCATTCCGGCGCCGTCATGTTCGACGGCGTCGATCTCCTGAAACTCGACGCCGAAGCCATGCGCCGGCACCGGCGCCACCTGCAGGTGATCTTCCAGGACCCTTATTCGTCCCTCAATCCTCGCGAGCGCGTCGGCGCGATCGTGCGCGAGCCGCTCGATCTGATGATGCCCGGGACCTCCAGGGCGGAGCGTACCGAGCGCGTCGGCGAACTCTTCGGCCTGGTCGGCCTCAGGCCGGACCAGATGGCGCTGTTCCCGCACCAGTTCTCCGGGGGACAGCGACAGCGGGTATCCATCGCGCGGGCACTCGCCACCAATCCGAGGCTGGTCGTCTGCGACGAACCGGTTTCCGCACTCGACGTGGCGATCCAGGCCCAGATCCTGAACCTGCTGCGCCGGCTGCAGGACGAGTACGGCCTCTCCTACCTGTTCATCAGCCACGATCTCGGAGTCGTCCAGTTCATCTGCGATGACATCGCGGTGATGTATCTCGGCCAGATCGTCGAATATTCCGACCGGCCGAGCCTGTTCTCCCGGCCGCGCCATCCCTATACGGCGGCGCTGCTTGCCGCGGCGCCGTCCCTCGCGCGCCGCAAGAGCGCCGGCTATGTGCGCGAAGGCGCGGTGAAAGGCGATCCGCCGAGCCCGTTGAACATTCCGCCGGGCTGCGCCTTCGCCTCGCGCTGCCCCCGCGTGCAACCGAAATGCCTTAAGGAGCGGCCCTTGCTTGTCCGTGACGGCGGCGGTTCGGTGGCCTGTCATTACCCGCTTGCCTGAACGGCGGTTTATCACCGATATGCTGCAGGCCTCCAGCCGCGGCCTGCGTCGGCTTCACCAGCCTGTCGAGGATTGGTAGGGCGTCGTGGCACGCCGCAAGAGGGCTACGGCCTGGCTCAGGACAAGACCGACCACGCCGATGACGACCATGCCGGCGATCACCTTGTCCGTCTCCAGCCCGGCTTGCGCGTTGGTGATCATGTAGCCGAGCCCGGCCTGCGCGCCGATATATTCCGCCGCGATCACCGACACCCAAGCATAGGCGACCGCGACCTGCAGGCCGGTGAGGATGCCCGGCAGCGCGGCGGGCAGGACGACCCGGAAGAGAAGATGGGAGCCCGAACAGCCGATCATCCTGGCGGCCTTGAGGATCAGCGGGTCGATGCCGGAGATGGCGGCGGCCGTGTTAACGGCGACGACGAAATAGCAGGCATACGCCACCACGAAGATCTTGCCGGTGATGGAGACGCCGAACCAGACCACGAGGAGCGGGACCATCGAAAAGGGGAGTACGAAGCGGAAACCGTCGACGATCGGATCGAGGAAGGCCGCCAGCGCGCGCGAGCGGGCAACCGCCGCGCCCGTCATGAGACCAAGGACCGTACCGATCAGGAATCCCCAGAACAGCTCGACCAGGCTGGTGGTGATATCGGCGCCGAGCGATCCCGAAACGGCCATTTCCAACAGCGATCGCCAGACCGCCGGCGGCGAAGGCAGGATGACCGGCCGCGTCTGGAACATCGCCGCCGTGCCCCACCATACCGCAAGCAGGATGATGAAGCCGAGAAGCGCGCTGGCGGCGCCTCCGGGCGAAGGGAGGTAGCGGGCGATCCGGCTCATCATGTCTCCCTGTTGGCGACGATCCACGGGAACAGCGCCCGCTGCGCCCGCACGAAGCACCAGTTGGCCGCATAGCCGAGCGCCGCCAGCACGAGCATTCCCACCATGATCTGCGCCACGTCGAAGGATTGCCCGCCATAGCTTTCGAGCGCCCCGATGCCGACATCGCCCGCGACCAGTTCGGCGATGACCACGCCGCCCCAGGCGGCGCCGAGCGCGTAGCGCAGGCCGACCAGGATGTCGGGCATCGCCGACATCACAGCCACCTCCATGCGCTGGCGGAAGGTCAGGCGGAGCGACTTGCCCGCCTTGACGAGTTCCGCGTCGATCGAGGAAACGCCCTGCGCCGTGTTCACGACGACGGTGAAGAGGCTGATCAGCACGATGATGCTGGCCTTGCTCCAGTAGCCGATGCCGAACCACAGGATTGCCAGCGGCACCCATGCGAGCGGCGATATGAAACGCAGGAAATCCAGGACGGGCCGGAGCAGCAGGCGGACGGGCTCAACGCGGCCGATGAGGACGCCGATCCCGATCCCCAGCAGCGAGCCCAGCACCCAGCCGCCCAGCGCCTCCTGGACGCTCGCCCATGTGTCCGCCAGCAATTCCGTGCGCCCCAGTTCCACCAGCCGCACCGCCACCCGCCAGGGCGTCGGCATGAGTTCGAGCCGCGGCGAGTAGAATATCCACGAAAGCAGCACCCAGCCGCCAAGGATGAAGAGAATGGCGGCCAGGCGATAGCCGAGCAGGCTGCCGGTTTCGGCCCGTGCTGTCACTTGCCGGTCACTTTGGCCGCGAACTCGGGATGGACGAGTTCGTCGATGAACGCCGAAACATCCGGCACCTTGATGGCGCCGTACTGTTTCAGCACACCGGCCTGTTCCTTTAGCGCGTCCTTGTCCGGCAGGATTTCGGTCGGCTCCACGAGCTTGTTCTTGTAGCTGTAGGTGACGTTCTCGAGGCTGGTTTTCGTCCCCTCGGCAAGCGCCTTGTAGGCTTCGTCCGGCTTGTCCTTCAGAAGGGCCTCGGCGCGCGCCACGTAGCGCAGGAGGTCGACGACCACGTCGGGATGCGCCTTGGCGAAATCGGGCCGGACGATGACCCCGCCGCCCGGCCAGGTCTTGCCGTAGATATCCGATGCCGTCTTCACCAGGATGCTGGTTCCTGCCGTGAGGGTCTCCGCGGAATAGGGGACATAGGTGATGGCGGCGTCGTAGGCGCCCCGTTCGAGCGCGGCGGGTTCCGTCGGGCCCGAAGTGGCGAAGCCCTGGATGTCCTTCAGCGTCAGGTTCGCCTGCTTGAGCGCCATCTGCAGCACCGCGGTCGGCGCCGTGTTCGGCGACACGCCGGCGACCTTGTGCCCCTTGAGGTCGGCCACGGACTTGATGCCGCTTTCCTTGCGCGCCACCAGCGCGACATAGTTCGATGCGCCGTTGGCGATGTACCACATCACGCCGGGGCTGCGGGCGGCGACCTGCTCGATGCCGGACGTATCGGCTTCGCCGAAATCGATGGAGCCCGCCGCCATCGCCGCGGATTCGGGCGGGATGCCGTTGATGAACTCGTGCCATTCGACATCGTAGCCGGCATCCTCCAGCCAGTGCTCGGCCCGGACCAGTGCCAGCGGCCGAAGCGCCGGGAACATGCCGATGCTCAGCTTGTGCGTTGTGAGCTTGGCTGGATCGGCGGTCGAACCGGCCTGTGCCGGGATTGTGGCGAATGCGGCAGCCGTCGCTGCCAGTGCGGCCGTTACAAGATTGGTCTTCATGGTTGCAGGTCTCCTTCCCTGAAATGTTTCTGTTGATGTTCCGGTCGTCAGATCACGCCGGCTTTCCTGAGCGCCTCGATCTCGGCGGCATCCATTCCGAGCATCCCGCCCAGGATCGCTTCGTTGCCCGATCCGAGTGCCGGCCCGAGCGAGCGCACCTGCCCCGGCGTTTCGCTCATCCGAGGGATGGGTGCGGCCATGGTGAGCCGGCCATATTCCTCGTCCTCCACGTCGATGAGCGTGCCGCGCTCGCGGAAATGCGGATCGGCGGCGATGTCTGCGACGCTCATGAGAGGGGAGGCGGGGATATCGGCGGCGACAAGCGCTTTCATCGCCTCGGCAAGCGTGGTCCTGCCCACCCACTCGGCAATGATGGCGTATAGCTCGGCCTGGTTGGCGACGCGCGAGGGATAGTCGGCGAATGCCGGCTCGTCGGCCAGGCCGGGTCGCCCGATGACTTTTGCGAGACGGCGCAGAAGGGCGTCGGTCCCCGCATGGATCGACATGCGCTTGCCGTCGGCGGTGTCGTAGTCAGCCGCCGGCACCACTTTCGGGTTGGTGTTGCCCACGCGCTCCCGAACGGTGCCGTTGGCGGAATAGGCGAGCATCGCGTCTTCCGATGCGCGGAAGCCGGGCTCGTAAAGCGCGAGGTCGATGACCTGGCCGGACCCGCCGCGATGGTCGCGATTATAGAGCGCCGTTACGACGCCGAACGCCCCGGCATAGGCGCCCATATAGTCGATCACGGCGTAGCCGGTACGCACCGGCGGGCGGTCGGGATCGCCGCTGACATAGGTGAGGCCGGAGAAGGCGCTCGCCACACGGTCGAACGCGCCGCGATCGGCATAGGGGCCGGTCAGGCCGTATCCCGTCACATAGAGCGCGATGAGCCGGGGAAAGCGGCTGCGGATCGTTTCCGGATCGAAGCCCCATTTGCGCAGCGTCGGCGGACGGAAATTCGTCACCAGCACGTCGAAATGCGGCAGCAGCCGATTAACGATCTCGCGCGCTTCGGGCTTCCTGAGATCGAGCGTGACGGAGGTCTTGTTGCGGGCGTCCTGGACCCATTGCAGGGACCGCCCGCCCGGCTTTGCAGCGCTGCGGCGCATGAAGTCGCCCTGCCCCGGATCTTCGACCTTGACGATTTCGGCGCCGAAATCCCCAAGAGTGGTGGCGGTCACCGGCGCGGCGATGATCGAGGAAAGGTCGAGGACACGGATGCCCTCAAGCGGAAGTTTCATGCACTTTCTCCATGGGTTGCTTTGGACGGCGCCGAATGGGCCAGCAGGTCGAATATCTCGGAGGTGATGCGCGCGAAGGCGCCGCTAGAGCGATCGCGCTGTTCGGCGCTCGGCGACACGGTCCGGATGATGCGCCCCGGCCTCTTGCTCATCACGAAGACCGTGTCGCCGAGATAGACGGCCTCCGACACGTCATGCGTCACGAACAGGACCGTCATGCCGGAATGGGCCGTGATGCGCCTCAGTTCCTCCTGGAGGAGCGCCCGCGTCTGCGCGTCGACCGCGGCGAAGGGCTCGTCCATGAGAAGCGCGTCCGGCTGCAAGGCCAGTGCCCTCGCGATGCCGACGCGCTGCGCCATACCGCCCGAGAGTTCGTGCGGATAGGCGTTCTCGAATCCGTTCAGGCCGACGAGGTCGATATAGCGGCGAGCCCGCTCACGCCTCTCGGCGCGGGGTATGCCCTGCGTCTCGAGGCCGAAGACGATATTGCCCTCCACCGTCTTCCACGGGAACAGCGCCGGCTTCTGGAAGACGACCGCCAGTCTCGCCGGCCCGCCGTCCGGCCGTTTGTCGATCCCTATCCGGCCGTCCTGAAGCGGCGCCAGGCCGGCGACGACATCGAGAAGCGTGCTCTTGCCGCATCCCGAGGGTCCGACGAGGCAGGCAAAGGAGCCGCCCGGAACCGTAAGGCTGCAATCGGCAAGCGCCTCCACCACGCCGCCGCGCGTCTCGTAGCGCAGCGAAACCTCCTCAACCCGGATTTCGGGGCCGGCTTTCCCGGCATTCCCCTCCGAGGCGTTTTTCATTCCGGCCCTTTCCGTTGTCCGTCCGCGTGCTGCCGCTGTTTCGATCGCCATCGCCGCCTACCCCGGAACGTCCGTGCTGCCCTTGCTCCATTCGAGCAGGCGCCGTTCGACCCAATCCATCAGAGCCGTCAGCGCCATCACCAGGAAGGCTACGACGAGGATCAACGCCATGACGCTTGCGACGTCGAAGCGGCCGCTGAAGGACTGCACCAGGAGGCCGAGCCCGCTCTGCGCGGCGATCATCTCGCCGATCACCGCGCCGCCGCTGCAATAGATGAGGGTGAGCCGCAGGCCGGCGAAGATGCTGGGCAACGCCCATGGAAGACGTACGTCGCGGAACAGGCGAAGCTCCGACGCGCCGAAGAGGCGCGACATCAGGAGGAGGTCGCGGTCGACGTTCTTCAGGCCGCCGAGCGTGCTCAAAAGCATGATGAAATAGCCGAGCGAGACGGCGAGCACGACCTTGGACGCGATGCCGATGCCGAACCAGAGGATGAACAATGGGCCGAGCGCGATGCGGGGCATGCTGTTGAAGGCGGTGAGGAAGGGGGAAAGGATGCGGTTCAGCCAGTCGCTGCGGTCGAGCACGAGCGCGGACGCGATGCCGAGCACGACCGACAAGGCGAAGGAGATCATGATCTCGACCAGCGTCGTCAGGAGGTTGGGAGCAAGATCGCCATCCTCGACCAGCTTCCAGAAAGCCTCCACGATGCTCGTCGGGGACGAGACGAAGGCGGGATCGGCGAACCCGTAGGCAACCGCCGCTTGCCAGAGCGCCAGAAACGCAATGAGGAAAATGGCGCGCCCCGCGAGGATCGAGCCGGAGCGGCTGTCCGACGCGCGGACCGCATGGCCGAGGCCTGCTTCGGAACTAACGGAATCGCTCATTCTGTGCTCGCCTTCAACGAGGTCCATGTCCTGCGATAGAGGTCGTGGTAGCGGGAATCCGCCTGCAGCGCCTCGGCTGATCGAGGGCGGGGGATATCGATGGGGATTTCGTCGGCAACGCCCGTTCCCCGTTTCGACATCACCACCACGCGGTCGGCCAGCGTGATGGCCTCGCCGATGTCGTGCGTCACGAAGACGACCGTGGCGCCGCTCATCTCCCAAAGGTCGAGAAGCTGGTCGTGGAGCATGAGCTTGGTCTGGGAATCGAGCGCGCTGAAAGGCTCGTCCATGAGATAGACCTGACGCCCCACCGCGAAGGCGCGGGCGAGCGATACGCGCTGTCTCATCCCCTGCGAAAGCCGGGACGGATAGAAGTCCCGATAGTTCAGCAGGCCGACCTTCTCGATATACGCAAGCGCCGTCTTCTCGCGCTCGTCCCGGGGCACGCCCGAGACCTCGAGCCCGTATTCGACGTTCTTGAGCAAGGTGCGCCAGGGCAACAGCGCGTCGCGCGCCAGGATATAGCAGATGTCGCGCCGTCCGGCCGCGGGCGCGCTCTTGCGGATCATCGCGCTGCCGGCCGCCGCCGGCACGAGGCCGGCGATGACGTTGAGGAGCGTCGTCTTTCCGCACCCGCTCGCGCCGATCAGCGCCACGAACTCGCCCTGCCGCACGGCGAGGTTCACCCCGGAGAGGGCTTTGCGCGCCTGGCCGAAATTCACGTCGAGATCGCTCACGCGGATATCGACGGACGGCACGTCGCCGTCCGTCCGTTCGCCGCTTGCCGGCCCCATATTTGTCTGCGACAGCATTCAGTCTCGGCTCACTTGGGGCAGGAGAAGGTTTCGGGCGCCACTGGATCAATTATCTCGGCGCGCGTTTTTGGCTTGGCGACCTGACCCTGCTCGACATCGAGTTTGGCCCATGTATCGATGGATCGGCTGTCGATGGCCGGGCCGAAGGTCGGCATGAGGTTCTTCGCCATCACCCGGTACTGGGCGTCCGACAGTTCGGGCACCGGCGTGTATTGCTGCATGACGGCGACGACCTGGTCGAAATTGGCGGGGTCGCTGTACCAGCAGTAGGAATCCTCCATCGCCTTGACGAAGCGCTTCACGACTTCGGGTTTGTTCTTGATCGTCGTGGTGGACGCCCACCAGCCATTATAGTTGAGATCGTGGAACATCTCTGGCCCCTGGTTGGCGACGAGGTTGAACAGGACCTTTCCTTCTCCCTTGGCTTCGAAGATCGAGGGCAGCGGCTCGATGGCCAGATAGGTGTCGATCGTACCGCGCTGCAGCGCCGGGCGCGCCGTGGCCGGTCCGCCGACCGCCAGGAAGGTCGCATCGTCTTTCTTGTATCCGGCGTCCGTCAGCAGTTTCTGCTCCATGTACTGAACCGAAACGCCGAGAGCGAGGACGCCCCACTTCTTGCCGACCAGGTCTTTTATGACGCCCGGATACCCATCCTTCAGGTGCGGCAGGTCGAGACCCTTGCGGACGATGAAGGCAAAGGGAACCTTGGCAGTCGAGCCGGCGACGCCGCGGATCGGCAGGCCTTTGTCGACGGCGACGACAAGATTGTCCCATGAATTGTTGACGAAGGTGACGCTGCCGCTGGCCACCGCCGAGGTCATGGCCGGGCCGGTCGATATGGGCACGAGGGTGACGTTGAGCCCGTTCTTCTCGAAGAATTTCTTGTCCTTCGCCACCAGCGCCGGCAGCGAGATGAGCGCGCCGGCATAATAGCCGACCGACGCCTCCAGCGCTTCGGCGGCCTGCGCCGCGGTGGGAAGCGCGAATGCGGCCGACAGGCCGGCGGCCAGCGCGATGGCGGCGACCTTTCCCTTTATCATTTCCGCTAGTTTCTTCATGGTTTCCTCCCTGTTTCCCAGGGGCGCTTCCGGCGCCCGCTTGTGGTTGCATTCACGATGATCGGCGTTCGTTGTCGGCTTCCGGCGTCTGGCCTGGCCGAGAGGTCGACGCGCCGGGTTGCTCATGCGTCGAATTTCGGTTCGGGCAGACCACGCGCTCCCGATCCGTGGACGGCGAGGAGATGGCCCGCCAGCGGCTGCACCCGAAGCTGTTCCTCGTCGAGGAACCGGCTCGCCGAAGTGACGTAGAGGATGTCGAGGTCCGGTCCGCCGAACGCGCACATGGTCGGGTTGGAGACGGGCAGTTCGATCCGACGCATGAGCCGGCCGTCGGGATCGAACCGTGCCACCGCGCCGCCGCGGAACAGCGCCGTCCAGTAGCAGCCATCCGCGTCGAC
>MKRJ01000025.1 GCA_001896885.1 Rhizobiales bacterium 65-79
CGAGCTGAGCGATCTTGACGGCCGGGATCGGGAATTCTTCATCCGGCATCGCGGCATACATCGACGGGACGGTCGGTTGTGGCTTTGGCTCGGCCGCCGGCGCTATCGCCGTGACAGTCTGGCGCGTCGATACGCAGCCACCCAACGCAAAAGCGCTGGCGCCCACCAGAAAAGCGCGTCTCGCCACGACATTGGAATATTTGCGTTCGTTCACCTTCAACCAGCCTTCTCATTCATTTGCGTTCGACGCAGTGAAAGAAGGAGCTTCGACCTTAAGTCCAGCTTAAGACCCATCGTTTTTCTCGACAGTGAACGGCTTTCCTGGATCACCGGAACTCATGCCCAGACGCCTGACTTCGCCTTAAGGCCGCCTTAAGGTTAAGGGTTTTAGACCCTGATTGATTTCCATCGCTCCGGGCCGACATGTCATCTGAAACCTTCATGTATCGCCGGAATGCGACAACCAGCTGTGGCCTGGATCGCGGCGGTGTCCACCGCTACCGGTCATGGCTAAGGCTAGTCGTCGTGACAGCGGCCTTGGGGTCATGCCTGGCCAGCGCGCATGCGTTTGCGGAAACGCGCAGCCTCAAACTTTATCACCTGCACACCCATGAGAAGGCTGAGATCGTCTACAAGCGCAACGGCCGCTACGACAAGGCCGGGCTGAAGAAGATCAACTATCTGCTGCGTGACTGGCGGCGCAACGAGCCGACCACCATGGACCCCCGGCTTCTCGACCTGGTGTGGCAGGCGTACCGGCAAACCGGCTCGAACGCCTACATCCAGGTTGTCAGTGGCTATCGCGCGCCGGCGACCAATTCCATGCTGCGCAGCCGTTCGAAGGGCGTAGCAGAAAAAAGCCAGCACATGGCAGGCAAGGCGATGGATTTCTATATTCCCGGCGTGCCGCTCAAGAAATTGCGCAATATCGGCCTCAGTATGCAGGGCGGCGGCGTCGGTTATTACCCGACTTCCGGTTCGCCCTTCGTGCATATGGATGTCAGCAACGTGCGTCACTGGCCGGGCATCAGCCGGCAGGAGTTGGCACGCGTGTTCCCGAGCGGAAAGACGCTGCATGTGCCTTCCGACGGCAAGCCGCTGCCAGGGTATGAACACGCGCTCGCCGCCTATCAGGCGCGCAAGGCAAGCGGCACCCCAAACATCGAGGTGGCCAGCGCCGGCGAGCGCAAGCCCGGCCGCGGGCTGCTGGCGGCTCTCTTCGGCAGCGGCGACGCGGAGGAGGCGGACGATATGGCCGATGTCGCCTCGGCTGCGCCACGCGCCAGGACCGTAGCGCCGCTGGCCGATGCGAGCGCCGATCAGCCACAGACTGTGACCGTCGCGCCGCAGGACACCCGTCAGCCACCGACGCCTGAAACCGTTCTCGCATCGCTTTCGGCAAGCCAGGTACCGCTGCCGGCATTCGCCGAACGTGTGACAGCTGAGACTGTCCTTGCCGATTTTCCCGCCATCCCGTTGCCGCAATGGCGGCCCGAACGAGAGCCCACGTCCGGCACAGGTGCAACATTGGTGGCGTCGATCAGTCCCCGGCCCGAGCCGACCGGCGCGCCAATCCCCGCTCTGGGGAAAGCGGATCGCATCGTCGCGGATGCCAACCGACCCCGTTCGCATGCCGCCGCGATTCCGGCCGAAATGCATGCCCGCTATTGGCCGCATCGGCTGGAGCCTGGCGCCTCCGAAAGCGATGGCGCGGCGTCAGCCACGCAACTCGCGGCGAACTTCATCCGCAGCCAGCCCATTACGGTTTATGTCGACGGGTTCGGTGCTGACGCGCAACAGGACAACCACCGCCGCTTCAGCGGTACGGCGGTCAATTTCCTCCCCATCGCCCGCTTCGAGTAACGTCAGAGAAGAAGCGACCGGCTCTTGCCCCCACTTCAGGCTCTGCCATGGTCAGGGAACCGTGCTCGAAGGCGGCGAGTGCTCGCCAAGCACCGTATCGCCTACTTTGGTGCCATAGAGCGACATCCTGGAGTCGTGATATTTCTTACGAGTCCCCGCCGCCGATCCCGTGAAGCGCGGATCCTGGGGCCTCTCGTGGCTGTCGAGGAAGGCCGCCACGTTCCACGCGTCCTCGTCGCTCAGCGAATTGCCCTGCGTCAGCGGCATGTTGGCCTTGATGAAGCCCGCAGCATTGTTGATCGAGCCCATGCCGGCGCCCCAGTTGAACGAGCGCGGCCCCCAGAGCGGTGGAAAGACGGTGCTGCCGTCGGCCGCCTTCTGGCCCTTGCCATCGGCGCCGTGGCATAGCGCGCATTTGGCCTGATAGACTTGCTCGCCCTTCTGAAAATCGAAGTTCGCCGGCTTGGCCAGTGCGGGATAGCCTCGGCCCGCGACCTTGGTATCGCCGGTTGGCAGTCCCTGGGCGAGGAAATAGGCATAGCTTTCGAGGGCGACCAGAACCTTGTCGTTGAACGGCGGCGCCTTGCCGTTCATGCTGTAGCGGAAGCAGCCCTGCAGGCGTTCCTGGAACGTGTTCACGTGATCGTTCTTGGAGCGATAGGCCGGATAAGCCACGTAAGCCGCCCACAGCGGCGCCGAATTGGCCAGACGGCCGCGGTCGATATGGCAGTTGGAGCATTGCAGGTCGTTGCCGACGAACTCTTTGGCATTGGCCTGCGTGTCGTGGAAGATCGCCTGGCCGAGCTTGACCATCTTGCCGAAATCGTCGTCGGGGATCTTGCTGTCGTCCGGCGGGGTAAACGCCGTCTTGGCGGCGGGCTGACCCTTTTCGACACCGGAGGCGGGCGCAGCCTTTTGCACTGCCTTGGCAGGCGCGACAGGCTGGTCGCCATTATCTGCGAAGCGCGCCATGTCCGACTTATGCGGCAGGGAATATCCGACAAGAACCGCCAGCCCGATGAAGATCAGTCCGACCAGCCACTCGCCGGCACTCGGCTTGCCATCGGTCATTGCGCTGGCTCCTTTGCTTCGGCCGCAGCCGTGCCATCGGGGTTCCGGCTGGCATAGTAGGCCGCCACGGCCTTGATCTGGTCGTCGTCGAGCCTCTTGGCGACGCCGGCCATAAGGGCCAGCGGATCGTTGGTGCGGTTGCCCGTCTTCCAGTCGTTGAGCTGCTTTTCGATATAGGCCGCAGATTGACCGGCCAGTTTCGGGAAGGCGGTGCCGACACCGATTCCGCCGGGGCCATGACACTGGCCGCATCCGGCCAACCCCTTTGGCCAGTTGCCATGCGTGGCGAGCTCTGCGCCCTTGGCAATGCCGTCCTTATCCTGTTTTGCCTCGCTCGCGGCGAGCGGCGGGTTCAGGCCGCTGACATAGTTCGCCACCGCCGCTCGGTCCGCTTCGGGCAGGGCGTTGGCGATGGGCGTCATGGTATCGTCCTTGCGCGTCCCGGCAACGAAGCTCTTGAGCTGCTCCTCGATATAGGCAGCGTCCAGCCCGGCGATGCGCGGAAAGCCAGCATCGGGCTGGCCTTCACCGGCTTCTCCATGACAGGCACTGCACGCCGCTGCCTCGCCAACGCCGTGGAGGAAGATGTCCCTGCCGCCAGCGGCGCGAGCGGTCAGGGGATATGCGAGCAGGATCGACATGACGAAGATAGTGATGGGACAGACGCTTCTTAACCAGGAACGGCAGGATGAGCGGGAAATGCTTATCAATGATCTGGTTCCTTCCTCTCCACGGGTCACCCGCTTCATCCAGTAGGCTAGGGGAACGATGAACATTCGCAATCATAAATCTGTTGGGGGTCCCGTCGATGACTGTTCCGTGGGAACGGCCAAGTTTCTCGTTCATGCGTTCGCATCTTGACTGGGAGTTTGGGCGATGATGCTTGCAGCGTAACGGCGGGCCGACGTCGCCCCGATCCGAATCTAGTTGTAAAGCATGACGATCACGCCGAAGCCGCGCGCGCCGCAAACGCTTCTCGGCCAATAAGCGACTGTTGCCGGGACGAACGGGCTATAGGTCCTTGTGAACACGAAGCTGACCGAGACCCGTCAGTCTTCGGAATGGATTCCCTTCGGCACATTCCGCTCGAAAAGGCTGTACAGCCGACGTGCTTGATCGTCCGTCAAACCCACCACCAGCACAAGCAGATCCATATCTGCTCTTGGGGGCGTGAAAGGCTCCCAAAAGCGATCCGTGCAGGATGACGATCCAAAGACGGTCCTCTAACTCTGTCTTGAGTTAATCGACCACGCCCCGCAAGGAACGTGCTCAATTTCACGTCGGCGGTCTGCAGGCTCTCACCGGGCATGTCCAGATATCTCCTCACCGCGTCAGGCATCATCGGTTCTGGCCACCCGCATGCCGAAACCATCTCGCAGGGCACGGTCGCCTTCGCAACGCTATTAATTCGAAGACCCGGCGGCAGGGCGCGGATTGTCTGGTCGACCCGCTTGAAAGCCCAAATTACAGAAAATGCGCGCCTTCATCGTCCATCAATGCACATTGCTCAATTGCCACCTTCCAATGTTTCCAATGCTGAGCGAACCTGCGCGTTGCAGCGCGTCCGGAGTACGCAATCCAGGATGCCGAGATCGTTCAAAAGCTCGACGGGATCACGTCCCCGGGCGGCGGTCAGCGCATTCTTCAGCCAGGGGCTCACGTTGGATCGGGACAACAGCCAATCGATTTGCTCGTCGGTCTTTATTAGCGCTGGGTCCTCAAGTTTCATTCTCTACTCCATTTGGCACTTTGTTGCCGGCGCAGACGTAATCTGGTCGGTCGCATGTCTTCCCTGTCACACCAACATCGGCTCCAACGCCGCTTTAGAACGGGCGTCAACGAAGGCGTCGATCCAGCCCGTGCCGCCCGCATAACGCCAAGCCAGACGCCCCATGGCATCGAGCGCGAAGAGGTGGAGCCAGCGATTGTCGAACAGCTTGCGGACGTCGGGGTGGCGTTCCAGCACCGCGATGATCGCCTCACGCGGCGCCTCGATCGCGACCGACATCCGCAGCGGTTCATGGACAAATTTCTCGCCGTCATGGATGGATTGCCAGGGCACCCCGCCGCGCAGCAGGCCGCCATTGCCCTCGACGACCCCCATACCGCCGGTGATGTTGTGCAAAAGCTTGTTGCCCGCGCCGAAGACCTGCGGCGCCACGGTCGAACCGTAATATTGCAGGCTGATCCAACTCGCGACGATGACAGGCGCGGTCATGATCAGTTCGAGAACGCCAAAGTCCTCGTCTTCGCGCCAGACATAATTGTGCAGGAAGACACGGCCGCCCAGATCCCGCCCTGCCGTGCGGCTGCGTGGCGCGGCGATGAACGCCTGACAGCCGGTCAACCCCCATTCCGGCCGCACCTCCGCCCAATCCCTGGCGCGGTGGGCAAGAGCGGTCGCGGGTGGCCTTCCTGGCAGACGGAGCGCGCGCTCGGCTCGCGTCAACGCACCGGCCGCACTGAACCAGCGCCTTAGCTGCAGGATATCCTCGGCATGGGCGACTGAAGAATGATCGGCTTCGTAAAGCGTGACGGTATCGGTCGTTGTCTCGTGTAGCGCCGCCAGAAAAAGCGTGTCGTCCGGGACCAAGATGCCGCGCCCGGCGAGGCCGGCGCGAACCGCGGCGTCGTTGAGCAGGCCGGCGAGCAGCCGGGCGTTGACATCGCCGGAAAAGCCGCCGCAGGCGCCGCAATGCAGCATGCTGGCGTGAGGATTGTTGACGACGCTGGCACCGTGGCCGGCGATCACCACCAGCCGTGCGAAGTCATGGGTCAGCGACATGCTCCGCAGCACTTTTTCGGCCATGGCGATGCGGGCCGCCGCGTCGGGCGCCGGATCGAAACGGGGCGCCGGATCGTTCGGGTGCTTGACCTTGGCGAATCCCAGCCCGTTGCGCAGAAGCTTGTTCACATAGACCGGACCCATGGCTTCGACGAAAGCGAAGGAGGAAACGGCTGCCAGCCTGAAGCGGCCCCAGGCACGGGTGGCCCGTTCGCCAAGGCGTGCCGCTTCGTCCAGTTGCACCATGGCGGCGCTGCCGTCACCCGAACGCGAGTTCGACCCCGGCGCCAGTTGCGGCGGCAAGCGGTTCTCCTCGATATCGGAAGCGAAACGCCGGTGAGCGACGCCCAGCCCGAAGAACCCGGCAAATCCAAGCGTACGGATGCCGGGATCGAGGCTTTCCAGGGAGCGGCGGAACACTTCAGACCGCACGTCTATGCAAAAGGCCATCTGCAACTTGGCGCGGCCGTTGGTAGGGCCGGCCTCTTCCGTCGCAAGAACCGCCGCAAGCCGCCTTTGGGCGGCGTGCTCGGCCGCTTCCTGCAAGACGGAATCCAATATATCGTCGGCGGACGGCGCGATATCTTCGGCGTAGGCCCTTCTCGCCTCCAGCCATGTACCCTCGATCGACAAGGCATACTGGCAAAAAATCGCCTTTTCCCAGACGAGACGGATCGCCAGAAGATCAATCAGGGTCCTGTCGCTGCCGTC
>MKRJ01000026.1 GCA_001896885.1 Rhizobiales bacterium 65-79
CATCCTGCCGCGACATGGCATGCGCAAGGGACTGGCGATCGCCGACATCTGCTGCGGCATCGGCGATTTTGCCGTGCTGGTTCACAAGGAGTTCGATCCTTCGCGCCTGGTGGCGCTCGATCATTCACAGTCGAGCCTGGACTACGCCCGAAAGGTCGCGGGCGACTTTGGCATCCAGGGCATCGAATATGTCTATGGCGACGCAGCCGACATGCTTCTGGAAGACAACCAGTTCGATCTCGTCACCTGCCGGCATTCGCTGCAGATATTCGACCGCCCGGAGCTGATCCTGCGCGAGCTCTACCGTATCTGCAAGCCGGGCGGCCGGGTCTATGTCACCAACGAAAAGAACTCTCATTGCCTGGGGGAACCACGCGCCGAAAGCATCCAGTGGACCTATACCGAAGTCGCCAGGCTATTTGCACATTTCGGCATGGACGTGGAGCTTGGTCCGAAAAGCCGGCGATATCTTCTCGATGCCGGCTTCGACGACGTCCGCATGGAATCCTTCATGGTGACCAACATGGACGGCGACCCGCAGGATTTCGCGGACATCATACAGTCCTGGGAAAACGTCTATGCCGGCCAGATGTCTGTCCAGCGTGGTGACGACGAAACCTTCAACGCACGTTTGCGCCAGGGCTTCCAGGATCACATCTTCGCGGCAACTCACCCAAAAGGCTATGCCGGCTGGCCGATATGGGTTGCGTCGGGGCGCAAGCCGCAATGACGACGCAGGCTCTCGAGGCCCGGCCCGGCAAAGGGATCGCGCTTTCGCCCCGTTCCTTTCGGGCCAAGTTCATCATGGTCGTCGGCGCGGCCGTTCTTTTTGATCTGCTGCTCAGCGGCGGCCTCGCGCTGTGGAACGTGCAGCGGTTGTCGAAGGACGCGACTTCGGAAGTCGGCGCCGGGCTGACGACCGCCACGCAGGAATTCCTGAAGACCTATGTGGGCTCGACGTCGGTGCGGGCGGATCTCGTTCTCGATCGCGTACGCGGCGAAGTCGATGCCCTGGCCGGTTCGATGCAGGCGCAGATCGATCACCCGGACGGCAGAGAGGCCCTTGCCGCGGCCCTGGCCGGCCCGGCGGAAATCCAGACGCCTCTGATCTATGACCAGAAGGGCGGATGGGCGCAAAACGGTCCCGGCGGCGCGTCGGTCGTCAGCGTATGGGGCTATCTGCTCGACGCGGACCATCGGCCCTTGCCGGCGGTGCAACAGGAAATCGACAACAGCGCCATGCTCGATCTTTTCGCGCCAAGTCTCATGGCGACCGGCGCGCCGAAACAGCAGATGTATTATATCGGTCCGAAAAGCCGGCCGATCTTCCGGACGGTTCCCTATACCGATCAGGCGCAGACGTTCGACAAGCTCTATCCCGGGCACAACAGCTCCAATTTCTGGGATTTCTTTTTTCCCGGACTTTATGAAAGTTGGCAGGGCTGGCTCAGGACTCCGGGAAGCGAGCCGGTGAAAGGGGGGCTGACCATGACGGCGCCCTATACCGACGCGATAACCGGCAAGCTCATCGTCAGCCTTTTTCATCCGCTGTTCACGAAGGACCGCTCCGATGTCGCCGGGACCGTGGGCGCGGATATCACGCTCGACCAGCTCGCGCAGGTGGTTCAAAGCGTGAAGGTCGCCCAAAGCGGCTTCGGGTTCCTCACCATGTCCAACGGCAATATCCTCGCCATCAGCCAGGCCGGCGAGAAAGTGCTCGGCATCGAGGCGTCGAGCGGCGCCCGCAACGGCGGCGTGACCGGCGTCGAGCGTTCGCTCCGCAGCAGCACGCAACCTGCGATAAAGACGCTGTCGCTGAATGCGGCCAATGACGGCGCCATCCAGGAAATCCCGCTCGAGCAAGGCGGCAAGCAGATCCCCTATCTTGTCGCGCTGAAACGCCTGAAGCCGGTCAATCTCTGGAACGGCGGCCCGGTTGCAAGCGAAACGATGTCGGTCGGTATCGTGGTCCCGGAACGGGAGATCTATGCCTCGCTGTCCGCCGCCCAGTACAGCATCTCGGCTGCCACGAAAAGGATCCTCGGCTACCAGATCTCGGCCATTGTCGTCTGCATGCTGGTCGTGTTTGCCGCGGTTATCGCCATATCGGGGCGGATCACCGCTGGACTGAGCGCCTTGGCGAATGCGGCACGTCGCTTCGCCGCCAAGGACTATTCGGTGCGCGTCAGTATCCCGACCCGCGACGAGGTCGGCGCCGTGGGGCTGGCCTTCAATCGAATGGCCGAGGAAATCAGCTACCATACGGAGAATCTCGAGCGGCTCGTGGAGGCACGCACGACACAGCTGGAAAGCGCCAACAAGGAGATTTCGGCGCTCAACAAGAAGCTGAAAGGCGAGAATCGCAGGCTTGGCGCTGAACTCGATGTCGCCCGGCGGATCCAGATGATGGTGCTGCCCAAGGCAAGCGAACTCGATGCCATCCCGAAGGTCGAGATTGCCGGTTTCATGGAACCGGCCGACGAAGTGGGCGGCGACTATTACGACGTGCTGCACGACGGGGCTCGCATGAAGGTCGGCATCGGCGACGTCACCGGACACGGACTGGAAAGCGGCGTCCTGATGCTGATGGTGCAGTCCACGGCGCGGGCGCTCCAGGAAAAGGGCGGCGGCGATCCGAAGCAGTTCCTGCAGGTGCTCAACCGCGCGATCTACAAGAACATCGCGCGTACCAATTCCGACAAGCACCTGTCGTTGGCCTTCCTCGACTATGAGGATCGGAAGGTGACCGTGTCGGGCCAGCACGAAGAGGTGCTGATCTTGCGCGGGAACGGCGAACTCGAACGCGTCGATACGATCGACCTCGGCTTCCCGATCGGATTGGAAGGAGACATCTCGCCTTTTGTCGCCACGCGCGAAATCCGGTTCGACACGGGCGATACCATCGTGCTCTACACTGACGGCGTCACCGAAGCGGAAAGTCCGGAAGGCGAGTTGTTCGGCACGGAAAGGCTGTGCCACAGCGTTCGCGCACACGGTCACGGCAGTGCCGAAGAGATCGTGCACGGGGTCATCCACGACGTGATGGCACATATCGGCACCCAGAAGATCCATGACGACATCACCCTTGTCGTGATGAGGCACAGATAGCGATGCCCAAATCTTTCGGCCGTACGGATTTCCGCAATGGTCCGGGTGCCTTCGCCACCCGCCTCAGACTGGCCGACGGCCCGCTTGGCCTTGCCTGGCACCATTGCGCCGCCACCGCCGATTTCCTCGGCGATTTCTTCGCGCTCCATCGGAAAACCTCACAACAGACCTATACCGAAACGCGCCACAGCATCGGCTATCTGGTCAACGAGCTTCTGGAAAATGCCGTCAAGTTCAGGGAACCGGGTGACATCATCATCGAAAGCGCGCTCGAGGGCGATCGCTTCGAAGTCAGGATCCGCAACTCGATCAGCCTGGAGACCGCACGGCGTTTCCAGGCTCTGCTTGCGGAACTGACGGCGCGCGATCCCGGTGAATTGCTGATCGCCCGCATCGAGGCCAATGCGGCCGATCCCGGGGCCGACGGATCCGGGCTTGGCCTTCTGACCTTGATGAACGACTATGGCGCTCGTTTGGGCTGGATATTTCACGACGGAGGCGCCGAAGCGAACAGGCGCATCGATCTCGACACATTTGCCGCCCTCGACCTCTTCTGAAGTCGAGAAGAATTCCTGACGGAGCCAATAGCAACCATGGAAATCAAGACCAACGAGTACCGCGTCTGGAGCGAGGGCGCAGAGATCCACTACGAAGGCACGATGCGGCTTTCGGGCACGGAAGCCTATGCTCCGATCCTCGACCTGATGAATGGCGTGCTGGCCGCAAGGCCGAAGACGGTCGTGCTCGACTTGACCGAGCTCGAATTCCTCAACAGTTCCGGCATCAATCTCCTAGCAAGGTTCACCATCGAAATCCGCAAGCAGACGGATATCGGGCTGACCGTGAAGGGGTCCACACGTATCCCCTGGCAATCGAAGTCGTTGCCCAATTTGAAGAAACTTTACTCGGCGGTCAATCTGGTCATTACCTGACACTCGATCTCGGAGCCGGACGTGACGGCCGCGTCGCGGATGTGCGCCGCGGCCTTGATTTCACCCAATCATTTTAGCGGCCGCATCGCAGGCGCCGGAGCACGCCTTGCGTCGACCGTCCTTGATCCACCGCAAGGCGACCGGGCTCTGAAACGCGCGAAATAAAACGGCTCAGACAAGCAACGAACGGTGCTCCGCATCGAACGAGCACTTCGCCAATGTCAGGCCCAACGGAGCGAGCAATGCGCATCAAGGATCTGATGAAAACGGGTGTCGTCACGGTGGCCCCCGATACCAGCGTGAAACACGCCGCCCAGATCATGCTGGAAAAGAAGGTCAGCGGACTTCCGGTGGTCGACGATCGCCACACGCTGGTGGGCATGATCACGGAAGGCGATCTGCTCCGCAGGAGAGAAATCTGTCCCCAGACGCCGGGCGGGTCGAGCGAAAACGGGAAGCGGAGCCTCGCGGAGCGGGCCGCCGACTTCGTGAAGAGCCATAGCTGGAAGGTGGCCGACGTGATGACCAAGGGAGTCATTGCCGTCGACGAGGAGGCGCCGGTCAGCCGGGTCGCCGCCCTGATGGAGAATCATCACATCAAACGCATCCCGGTGACGCGCGAAGGCCGGCTCGTCGGTATCGTAAGCCGAGTCGACCTGCTCCGCCCGATCGCGATGGCCGAACCGGACGATTGTGCGCCCGGCGATATCGCGATCCGGCGCAGCATCCTGAGCAGGCTGGGCGAAACCGCCTTCGACGACCTCGTGAAACTATCCGTCATCGTTTCCGACGGCGTGGTGCATCTGTGGGGAAATGTGGGCTCGGCAAGCGAGAAAGAGGCAGCACGCGTTGTTTCCGAAGGCGTCCGCGGCGTTGCCGGCGTCGTGGATCACACCCAGCTCAGCCCCGCCGAAAGCGACGACGGGGAGCTGCATCGCTCGGCCAGGCAATGATGGCCGTCCCGTCGCCGGCAAGTCTTGATCTGCCGCAAGGAAAGGCGGGCTGATACGGCGCTACAAGGGCGAACAGATCGAAGCCACGCACAGCGGCGGCTTGGCCCAGCCCAAGGAGATCCATCGTGACCTACAACACAATCATGGTGCAGTTCGATATCGACGCGCCGGCAGCGCCGCGCCTCGATTTCGCATGGGACATCGCGCGCCGATGCGAGGCCAGCCTGATCGGTTTCGCCGCAGCGGAAGCATTTCTCCTCGTACCGGGAGACATGGATGGCGGCGCGACCGGAGAGGCGATGCGCCTGCAGATCGAAGACATCGAAGACCGGTTGAAGGCGCTCAAATCCGAGTTCGAAACCCTTACCCGCGACAGCAACAGGACATCATGGCGGGGCATGCTCGGCAATCCCACGCGGCTTCTCGCGCTCAATGCGCGAGCCGCCGACCTGATTATCACCGGGTCGGATGACGATGGAGCGAGAAGCCGGCTGCGGACAATCGATCCCGGCGAGCTCATCCTTTCCGCCGGCCGGCCGGTCCTTTTTGCATCGAAGGATCATCGGCCGATGATGGCGGAAAACATCCTCGTGGCGTGGAAGGATACACGCGAATGCCGCCGTGCCGTCGTCGATGCCTTGCCCTTCCTTGTCGCCGCTCGCCACGTCCTGGTGGCGACGATCGCCGAGGACGACAGGATATCGGCGCGCGATAGCGTCGCCGATGTCGTGCGCTTCCTGATGAAGCATGGGGTCAAGGCGCGCTCGGAGGTCCTCGACGCCAACAAGATGGACGCCGCGGACGCGCTCCTGACCGCCGCAAGGCAGACCGGCGCCGACCTTGTCGTCGCCGGCGGCTATGGGCACAGCCGGGTGCGCGAATGGGCGTTCGGCGGGGTGACCCGCGCGCTGATCGAGGAATCCTCCACGAACCGGCTCCTCGCCAACTAGGCGGAGCGCCTCCCAAGATGTTGAGGACGCCGCATCGACGGATGGCTCGCGATCCCCTCATCCGGGAAAACCCGATCCAGCGTCTCTCCTCTCCGCAGTCCGCCGGCATCCGCGCCATCTATTGGGCGGTGCCGGCGGAAAAGCTTCTGGCCGACCTGCGCTCGGACGCCGGCGGCCTGTCCTCCTCCGAGGCCGCGACCAGGCTCCAGACGGCCGGGCCAAACGCGATCGGCCGCGAGCGAGACACCTCCGCCGTCGCGGCCTTCGCGCGGCAGTTCCGCAGCCCGCTGGTGCTCATCCTGATCTTCGCGGCCGCCGTCTCGGTCTTCGTCGGCGAAGGCAGCGAGGCGATCATCATCGGCGTAATCGTGCTGGCAAGCTGCGCCCTTTCCTTCACCCAGGAATACGGCGCGTCGAGAGCGATGGAGGCGCTCAAGGCGCGCATCTCGCGAAAGGCGTCCGTCCTGCGCAACGGCAGGGAGACGGCCGTCGCCGTCGAAGAGATCGTGCCGGGCGACGTCATCCGGCTGTCGGCCGGAAACCTGATCCCGGCGGACGGCGTGCTGCTCGCCGCGCGCGATCTCAACGTCAGCGAGGCGGTCCTTACCGGCGAGAGCTTCCCGGTGGTGAAGGCGCCCGGCCTCTCGCCCGTGGACGCACCCGTCAGCCAGCGCGGCAATGCGGTCTTCACCGGCACGTCCGTGCGCAGCGGCACAGGCACGATGGTGGCCGTGCTGACGGGCAGGGATACGGAATTCGCGGCGATCGCGTCGGCCGTGGCGCATGCCGTGCCGGAGACCGACTTTGCACGAGGCATCCGCCGCTTCGGTTATTTGATGACGGAGATCATGCTGGTCATCGTCATCCTGGTCTTCTTCGCGAACCTCCTGCTGCACCGCCCGGCCATCGATTCGCTGCTTTTCTCGCTGGCGCTGGCCGTAGGCCTGACCCCGGAGCTCCTGCCGGCCATCATCAGCGTCACCCTGGCGCGCGGCGCCCGCACCATGGCGGCCGCGGGCGTCATCGTACGGCGTCTCGAAGCCATCGAGAATTTGGGCAGCATGGATATCCTCTGCACCGACAAGACCGGTACGCTTACCGAAGGAATCATCCATCTCGACGCGTGGATGGATCCTTTCGGGACGGCTTCTCCCCAGGTGAGATTCTGGGGGCTGCTCAACGCGACGCTGCAGACGGGCATGGCGAACCCGCTGGACGAGGGAATCGTTTCCGCGCGCACTCCCGAGGACGATCTGTCCCAGTATATCAAGGTCGACGAGATACCTTATGATTTCGTTCGCAAGCGGCTGTCGGTCGTCGTCCGGCGGCATGGAGACGGCGAGGACCTGATGGTGTGCAAGGGCGCCGTGGCCAGCATTGCCGCCGCCTGCTCTTCCGTTCTCGACCCGTCCGGCACGCGGCCACTGGGCGAGCTTGAGGCAAAGGCCATCGATGACCGGGTGCGCGGCTGGAGCGCCGAGGGCCATCGCGTTCTCGGCCTCGCCGTGCGCCGCTTTCCTTCGAGGGATGCCTATCGCCGCGAGGACGAGACGGACCTCGCCTTCGCCGGCTTCCTGCTTTTCCTCGACCCTCCCAAGCCCGGCGTCGACATCACGCTGAAGGCGCTCGCCGCGCGAGGCATAAAGGTCAAAGTCATATCGGGCGACAACCGCCATGTCGCCCGGCATCTGGCCGAGACCATCGGCCTGCCGCACCGCGCCGTGCTCACCGGCGAGGAACTGGGGAAGCTGACGAAGGAGGCGCTGTTCGCCCGCGCCTATCGCACCGACATCTTCGCCGAGATCGACCCCAACCAGAAGGAGCGCATCATCGCCGCCCTGCGCCGGCGCGGCCATGTGGTCGGCTATCTCGGCGACGGCATCAACGACGCCCCGGCGCTGCACGAGGCCGACATCGGCATCTCCGTCGACGGCGCGGTCGACGTGGCGCGCGAAGCCGCCGACCTCATCCTGCTCGAGCGCAATCTGGGGATCCTCGCCCGCGGCGTCGACGACGGCCGCAAGACATTCGCCAACACGATGAAATACATCGCCATCACCACCAGCGCCAATTTCGGCAACATGGTATCCATGGCTTTCGCCTCGCTCGCGCTGCCTTTCCTACCGCTCCTCGCGCCACAGATCCTGCTCAATAACCTGCTTTCCTCGCTGCCGTCGCTCGCCATCGCCGGCGATCGGGTCGATGCCGAACAGATCGAAACGCCGCGGCGATGGGACATCGGCTCGATACGCCGCTTCATGATCTATTTCGGCCTGACGAGTTCCTGCTTCGACTTCTTCACCTTCGGTTTCCTGCTTTTGGCGATCCATGCGAGCGCCGAGACGTTCCGCACCGGATGGTTCGTGGAATCCCTCCTGACGCAACTGGCGATCGTGCTCGTGGTGCGGACCCATAAATCCTTCTGGCTCAGCCGCCCCAGCGCGCTACTGTCGAGACTGACCCTGGCATTGGGACTGTTCACTATCCTGATCCCTTACCTGCCGGGCGCGGGCTGGCTGGGCTTCGTGCCGCTTCCATTGCCGGTCATGGGCGGACTGGTGGCGATCACGATCGCCTACCTCGCCGTCTCGGAAGCCGCGAAGCGCTGGTTCTTCTCGCGCGAGCGCAGGCATGCGGCGCGCCGCCGTTCTTGACGATGGTCAAGGCAGGCGGCCGTCGGCGGAGTAACCTGCCGTTTCCAGACGGAGACCCGCCATGCCGCGCCGCATCCTTGTCGTTCTCGGCCACCCCGACCTGAACCCCAGGCGCTTGTGTCGGGCACTCGCCGACAGCTATGCCGAAGGCGCGCGTTCGGCCGGGCACGAGGTTCGCCGCATCGATATCGCCAGGCTCGACTTCCCGCTGCTGAGCTCGATGGAGGAATTCGAGCACGGCATGATCCCTCCCGATCTCAAGGATGCGGCCGAAGCGATCCGGCGAGCCGAGCACATCGTCTTCGTCTTCCCTCTCTGGCTCGGCACCATGCCCGCTCTGCTGAAGGCCTTCCTCGAGCAGGTCATGCGGCCAGGCGTGGCATTCGCCTATCCGAAAGCGGGGAAGGATGGCTTCGCCGCGACGCTGCTGAAGGGCCATTCGGCACGTGTCATCGTCACCATGGGCATGCCGGCGCCGCTTTATCGATTCTGGTATCTCGGCCACGGCATCGCCGGCATGCGGCGCAACATCCTGAATTTCGTCGGCATCGGTCCGGTCAGGGAATCGCTGTTCGGCATGGTCGAAAGCGTCAGCGACGCGCGGCGCAGGAAATGGATCGCCGCCATGCATGCACTCGGAAAACGCGCCGGCTGAAATGGCCGGCTTCTCAAGGCACGAGCACCGCCGCCCCGCTCAGGTGACCTTCCCGCAGATCCGCGAGCGCCTCGTTGGCGCGGTCGAGCGGGTAACGTCTTGTATGGGTGCGCACGCCCGCTTCCCGCGCCACCGGAAAGAATTCCTCGGCATCCTTGCGCGTCAGATTGGCGACCGAAGCCAGCTCGCGCTCCTCCCAGAGCAGCCGATAGGGCATCGCCGGGATGTCGCTCATGTGGATGCCGCCGCAAACCACGCGGCCGCCCTTGCGTACCGCCGAGAGCGCCGCCGGCACCAGCGCGCCGACCGGCGCGAAGATGATGGCGGCGTCGAGCGCGAAGGGCGGCGCCTCGTCCGATCCGCCGGCCCATACCGCGCCCAGGTCCGACGCGAAACGCTGTGCTTCACCGTCGCCCGGCCGGGTGAAGGCATAAACCTCACGCCCCTGCCAGACGCAGACCTGTGCAATGATGTGGGCCGCGGCCCCGAAGCCGTAGAGGCCGATCCGCCTCCCCTCGCCTGCTCTCTTGAGCGAGCGCCATCCGATGAGCCCGGCACAGAGCAGAGGCGCGAGCGAGACGGCGTCGGCATCCTGATCCAGATCGAATGCGAAATCCGCGTCGGCCAGGACATGCGTGGCGAAGCCGCCGTCCCGCGTATAGCCGGTGAAGAGCGGCCGGTCGCAGAGGTTTTCCATGCCGGCGCGGCAATAAGGACAGGCGCCGCAGGTATGGCCGAGCCACGGCACGCCGACGCGGCGACCGATCCGTGCCACGTCCGCGCCGTCTCCGGCCATGTCGACGATGCCGACGATTTCATGGCCGGGCACCAGCGGCAGCTTGGGGCGCTCCAGTTCGCCGTCGACGACATGCAGGTCCGTCCGGCATACCGCGCAGGCCTCGACGCGAAGCCTGATCTCGCCCGGACCGGGCAGCGGGTCGGCCCGCTCGACGAGCTTGAGCGGCATTCCCGGTCGTTCGAGGATCATCGCTTTCATGGCATGCCTGCAAAAGACGAGAATGCCTCAATCGGGAAGGGCGGGAAAGCGTGGAAACGGGCCTCACGCAATCCAATGGCGCCAATGCGTGGGCGACACGTCGACCCTTTCCTTGGTGCCGGCCCTCATCCATCCGGTGAGCGTGCGCCGGCACGGGAAAACGAGGGTGTGGATGCCGTCGCCGTCTATCACGGCGAGCTCCAGTTCCCGGCCGAAGGGGGCGCCCGATATCGGCTGCCACATCGGTCCGGGATCGAAGATCGACGTTGAAAATCCGTCGGGCGGCTTCCCTGCCATGCTCAGGCGGCCAGATCCTGCAAGGTCTGCCATTTCGTGATCTCGACGCTGCGCAGGCTCGGCAGACGGATGACGCCCTTCTGGCGGAGCTTGGAAAAGACCCGGGATACGGTCTCGATGGTCAGACCGAGATAATCCGCGATGTCCGTGCGGGACATGGATAATTCGATCCTGGTGAGGCCACCCTGGCGCTCCGACATATCCATCAAAAATGCCGCGATGCGCTCGACGGCATTCTGGCGCCCGAGCACGAGAAGATGTTCCTGCGCCCTGACGAGGCCTTGCAGCGCGACCGGCAGAAGTTCGTTCGCGAACTCGTTCTGGCGCGATGCGGTGCGCAGGACACGCACGCCCGTGGCGCAGATCGCTTCCGCGAAGAAGTGATGGGTATTGCCGGCCTCGAAACCGAAAATCTCGCCCGCGAGATGGAACGCCGAGATCTGGCGGCGACCGTCGGCGAGCAGGCGATAGATGCGGATCGCGCCGAACTCGACCTTGTAGAGACAGTCGCTCTTTTCGCCCTGCGCGTAGATTTCGGTTCCGGCGGGGAAGAGCGTGACCGCCTGGAAGCCCGCCGAACGCCGGCCGGCCGGCGATGCAGGCTCGGAGTGGATCGGATAGGACGGAGTCTGGAAGGTTTCGAGAAAAGCCATGATCGTCTCCCAACTGATGGAGGATCAATGACGCCAATGCGAGCGATCCGAAATTAGGTCATATCCATAAGGGAATCTACCTAGGACCAGCCTAGAGCACGCTTGCGACAGCCTCGCGCACCGCGTTGACGAGGGGCTCGCCGAGAAACGGCTTCGTGACGAACCGCGCGAAAGGCAGCGCCGGCGCCCTTTGGAGAAAACCGACCAGCACGATAACCGGCCGCCCGAACTGGTCGAATTGCCGGGAAGCCCATTTCCAGTCCGACACCGCATCGTCATCGACGACCGCGCAGGCGGCGGTTCGCGACAGGTGGGAGGCAAAGGCGTCGGCCGCCCCGGCGTGCGCGCTGATCTTGAAACCGTCGCTCTCCAGCGCGAACGCGAGCGAACGCCTGAAAGCCTCATCCGGGGCAGCGACGAGGATGATCTCAGATCGGACCACGCAAAGACTCCTCCCAAGGTTCGCCTTCACGGTCTGCTCGGAACGGCCCTTTTCACGCGCCGGGGCACGGAGCGCATTGCGTCGGATCAAAAGCGGAGAAACAGGTTCGGGAAAGCGCCGCCCTGGAGCCTTTCATGGTTAGCTGGAAGCAGTTCTGTTTCTCCGATGGCGAGGCGATCCGCCAGGAGGGCGGCGCGGGGCGTACCGGTGGTACGGCCAAGTCCGCCCGACGAAGCGGGCGCCCGCCAGCGGGAAACCACCCCGTCGATTTGCCCCGCAAATCGACAAGACTCATAGATGCCGGTCGTCCTTTCGCAGGCGAAGCCTGCGGGCGACCGGTGGGCCGGGTGAATTCGAGGCCAAATCCTTCGGCCCGAGGGCAGGCCAAGGCCCGAATTCCTTCCGGCAGAACGCTTCCATCTAACCATGAAAGGCTCTAGCCGCGCTTGCCGGCAGAATCCATGGCGATCGCCATCCGCACGAGTTCCGGAAGGCTGCGCGCCTGCATCTTGGACATGATGTTGGCGCGGTGGACCTCGACGGTCCGCGGGCTGATGCCGAGATCGTAGGCGATCGTCTTGTTCGGCAGGCCCGCTACGATCATGGCCAGTACCTGGCGCTCCCGCTCGGACAGGACCCCCAGCCGGGAGCGCAGGGCCTGGACATCATGGGTGACCTCAACCGCGTCGTCCAGGCGGGCCGCCGCCCGCTTGATGGCTTCGATCAGAACCTCGTCTTCGAACGGCTTTTCGATGAAATCGACGGCGCCGGCCTTCATTGCCGCCACAGCCATCGGCACGTCGCCATGGCCCGTGATGACGATGGTCGGCATCGTGACGCCCATCCCGTTCAGCTTTTCCAGCAACTCGACACCGCTCAGGTCGGGCATCTTCAGGTCGGTGACGAGGCACGCCTTGCCGGCCGTCGGCGCCGCGTCGAGGAAGCTGGTGGCGGATTCGTGAACGCGGACGGGAAAACCCACCGTCGCCAGCAGGAAGGCCAGCGATTTGCGAACCGCCTCCTCGTCATCGACGACATGGACGACATAGTCACCGATCTGCATGGGATGTCCCCTTCGTCTCCACAGGGAGTTCGAGGCGGAAGGTCGCGCCGCCCTCCGCGTTGCGCTTCGCGACCAGGGTACCGCCATGGGCCTCGACAATGCGTCTCGAGATCGAAAGGCCGATGCCCATGCCATTCGGCTTGCTGGTGACGAAAGGCTGGAACAGCCGCGCGGCGATGTCTTCCGAAATGCCGGGGCCCGTGTCGGCCACCTCGATCACGACGTGGTCCTCGTCGTTGCGCCATGCGCGCACGACAAGCTCGCGTCGCTTGCGTCCGCGCATGGCTTCCATGGCGTTGCGGATGAGATTGATGAGGACCTGCTGGATCTGGATCCGGTCCACCAGGATATTTCCGGCATCCGCGGCGAACTGGAATACCGACCGGACGTCCTGTTCGCGCGAGCCCACCAGCGCCAGTGCCCCCGCCTCCTCTATCAGTTTCCGCACGTCGGCCGTCGACCTGTCGGTCTCTCCACGGCTGACGAACTCGCGCAGGTGCCGGATGATATCGCCGGCGCGCAATGACTGCCGCGCCGTCTCCTCGAGTGCTTCCTTCAGTTGCGGCGACGCGGCGCCGCCCGGAGCCTTGAGCAGCCTTACGCAGCCTTGAGTATAGTTGGCGATGGCCGCGAGCGGCTGGTTGAGCTCATGGGCGAGAGTCGACGCCATTTCGCCAAGCTCGCTCAGCCGGGCCAGCCGGGCCAGCTCGCTTTGTATTTCCTGCAGGCGCTCCTCCGATTGCTGGCGCTCGGTGAGGTCACGGATGAAGCCGGTGAAGAAAGTGCGGCCGGCGGACCGCACTTCGGCGACGGCCAGCTTCATCGGAAAGGTCGAGCCGTCTTTCCGGCGTCCGACCACCACGCGGTCGATGCCGATGATGCGCTTCTCCCCGGTTGCGAGATAGTGCCGGATATAGCCGTCATGCTCTTGATGATACGGCTCCGGCATGAGGATGTTCACGTTGCGGCCGATCGCCTCTTCGTTCGGATAACCGAACTGGCGCACCGCGGCCGCGCTGAAGAAGGTGATCGTTCCTCCCTCGTCGATGACGACAGTGGCGTCGGGAACGCTGTCGAGGATCGAGCGCAGATGCGCCTCGCTTGCCTTCAGCGTGCTTTCCGTCCCGTCGAGCGCCCGGCGCGCGTGGTGCAGCATCTCGCCCATCCAGGCGATCACAAACCCGACGAGCACGAAAACCGAGACCTGAAGCCAGAATGTCGGATCGGTTCCCGCGAAAACGAATGTACCGACCGCGGAAAGCGTCAGTGCGAGAAGCCCCGGCCCGATGCCGCCGGCGATCGCCGCGACGAGGATGGCGGGGACAAACAGGATGAATATCGCCGCATGGCCGAGGGAGCCCTGCAGCGGAAAGCGGAGGATGAAGGCCATCGCGACCGCCATCGCGGCAAGGAGATAGCCTGCCCGGCCCTCGAAGCGGCGCGAAAACACGGCCTGAAGAAAGCGCCCCTGCAATCCGGGTATGTCTCTTGCCGGCATGACCTCCCCCGAACCCGGCGGACGAACCCACCGACTCGCCAATCAACCCGCCCTGGGCGCCGGGGTGCAGCGGTCCGTCTGTTCAAATCGCCAGGCGATTTCTACCGCCACGGCGAATGGTATATTTGACGAAGCGCAAAGAAAAGGCAGGAGAGCGCCAACTGCGGATCCAGGCGGTTCGAGGCCGGCCGCTTTCCTATCGGCAACCGGCCTTATGCGCCACTCCGCTTGCGCCGCAAATGTCGGAGCGGTTCGGGAAGGCTACATTCAATCCGCCGGCCATAGTTCGCGCAGCGGCTTCTTCATCGAGTTCCGGATATCCTCGATCTCGCCATGGGTCACATGACGGTCGAGCAGGCGGAAGACGGCCGCCACGGCCTCGTCCGGATCGTTGAGCAGATCATCGGCGAAGGCCTCCTGGATGCGCTTGATGAAGTCTTCCTTCTTGCGGTTCCAGACCGGAGTCTCCAGCGGCTTCCAGCCTTCGAAATAGATGCCGCGGATCAGAGCGGGCAATTGCGCCGACAGATCGGCCATTTCCTCCTCGGGCAACCAGTCCCTCAGCGCATGCAGGACGCTGCGCAGGAGGTGGTAGGCGCGACGGTCGGTCCACTCCAGATCGTCGGCAAGTTCGTTGACCCATTGCTGGGCCTGTTGAGCGGCCTGGGTGAATGTGGCGATGGATGTGCTGCCCATGTGTGTTCTCCATTGCTTGAAGGACCGGGAGCGGCGGCCGGCAAGGCACGCCGCTCGCTGTGTCCATGTCAGGTCCATGCATGGCTTCACCCGATCGGCTCGATCCGGCAAGGATCTCAGCTAACCCCGTCGGATCGCTCTCCTCATTGACGAGGATCAATCCGGAGAAAACAGCGCGGCCGACCCCGTTTTTGATCGCGGTCAATGCAACCCTTTCGTGCAGTCCGGATGTTACGAAGATTCCGGGGCTCCGGTGCTCCCGAGGATTGCAGGAGGCGATCATGCCATCAGAGTTCAGAAACGACCTGCTGGCCCTCGTTCCATCGCTGAGGGCATTCGCGTTCTGCCTGACGCAGGACCAGTCCGAGGCGGATGACTTTGTCTACGGATCGTTGATCGAAATCTGGTCGAAGCACCGTTTCAGGAAGGGCATGGAACTTAGAGCAGCGGCCTTCACGGTCGTCGACAGGCAGTGCCGGAGGAGAAACCCGAAGAATCCTTCGTTGGCTCATATACCCGAGGGATCAGGAGCTGGAGGCCGGGAGCGCCTGTTCGCCCTCTTCGAATCCCTGGGACGCAACGAGCGGGAGGCGCTGTCGCTGGTCGTGGTCTGGGGTTTCACCGACGATCAGGCGGCGCGGATTTGCGATATCGACACGCGCACGCTGGGAATTCGTGTCACGAATGCATACCTTCGCCTCGCGCATGGTCTGACGCTGCGACCCTATTTCCCCGGTTCGGACCGTGTAGATATTCGGCTCAAGCAGACGAGGGAACGCTGCCATGGATGAGAAAATCATCGTTTGCAGCGCTTGCGGCGCCATCAACCGTCTTGCCGAGGGGCGTCAGCCGATGGCGGCCAAATGCGGCAAATGCGACCGGAAGCTCTTCTCCGCCCATCCGGCGGATGTCGACGGCCCGACTTTCGATCGCCATCGGACTCGCGGGACGCTCCCCCTCCTCGTTGACGTCTGGGCGCCGTGGTGCGGCCCGTGCCGGATGATGGCGCCGGCCTACGAGGCGGCGGCGCGCGATCTCGAGCCTGAGGTCGTCCTCGTCAAGCTCAATTCCGACAAGGAACAGGCGATCGCAGCGCAACTCGGCATCCGCGGCATACCCACGATGATCCTGTTCCGTCACGGCAGGGAAGTGGCGCGGCAGTCGGGGGCGATGTCGTCCGGTCAAATCGTGGAGTGGGCTCGCGACCGGCTGCGCCCGGAGCCGGCGTGACGCGGCAGCCGGCGGAAAGGAGACAGGGACATGCGCATTTTCTCGCTCAGCGCGCTCGAATGCACCAAGCTGCTGGCTGAAAGCCGGCTCGGGCACCTCGCCTGCGCAAAGGATGGGCAGCCTTATGTCGTGCCGATCTATTTCGCCTATTCGGACAGTCACCTCTATGCGTTTTCGATGCCTGGCAAGAAGATCGAATGGATGCGGGCGAATCCGCGGGTCTCGGTCTTCGTCCACAGGCGCGGACGCGGCCGCGAGTGGAAAAGCGTTATCGTGGACGGACGCTACGAGGAACTGCCGGACCGGATCGGCCACAAGCGCGACAGGGATCGCGCGTGGTCGCTGCTCAGCCGGCATGCGGATTGGTGGGAACCGGGCGCCCTGAAGCCGGTCACGCCGCCCCTGTCCGGCCATTCCGAGCACATATTCTTCCGCATCCTCGTCGACGAGATTTCCGGCCGCCAGTCGAAGGAAGGCATGTAGCCGCGCCGGGTTCGTTTGATCGAACGCAATGCCCCGACAGGGCACGCTGGTAGAAGGGACATATTCGACCCTATCGAAGGTGTTTCCGATGACATTCAAGACGATCCTGGCCGTGACCGGCCCCGGCCTCGGCGATGCCGACCTGAAACTCGCCGGCGCGCTTTGCGAAGAAGTCGAGGCGCATCTTGCCGTGCTCGTTGTGGCGCTCGCCGCGCCGCCGCCGATCGGCAGCTATGCCGCCGTCATCAACGATGCCTGGCTGGCGGAAAGAGAAGCCGACCAGAAGGCATTGAAAGAGCGCATGCAGGCGGTTTCGAGCTTCCTGGCGTCCAGCCCGATCTCGGCCGACGTCACCGGCGAATACCAGGAAACGGGATGGGCCGATGAAACCATCGGGCGGCGCGGCCGCTACGCCGACCTCACCGTTCTCGGCCCCGAAGGGCTTTCCTCCGGCGAACTGAAGGACAAGGTCATCGAGGGCGCATTGTTCCATTCGGGAAAGCCGCTTCTGCTCCTCCCCAAGGGCCACGCCGCTACCTTGAGGCCGAGGCGGGTCATGATCGCCTGGGATTCGAGCATCGAATCCTCGCAGGCGGTGGCGCAGTCGATGCCGCTCCTGGTCGGCGCCGAACAGGTCCGCCTGGTGCTGGTCGATCCTGTGGAGGGCGACCTGGACCAGGGCGCCGAACCGGGCGCGGACGCCGCCACCTATCTCGCCCGCCACGGCGTCAAGGTGACGGTGGACCGCCTGCCAAGCCAGGGCCGGACCGTCGCGTCGGTTCTTGGCCAGCATGCGACCGACACGGCCGCCGATCTTCTGGTCATGGGCGCATATGGCCATTCCAGGCTGCGGCAGCGGATTTTCGGTGGCGTCACCAGCGCGATGGTCGAGGAACCGCCGCTTCCCGTGCTCATGGCCCGTTGAGCCAGCCATCGCACGGCCTGTAGTTACCAGGAGTTTGTCCCTTGGGCCCAAACGAGCAGGCGGACGCCATCGCCTTTCTCTCCGACCCCGGGACGCACAAGGGCGCGGCCGTCGAGACGATGGAGACCCACATCTCATACATCTTCCTGGCGGGCCGCTGCGCCTACAAGATGAAGCGCGCCGTCAGGCTGCCCTACGCCGATTTCTCGACGCCGGACCTCCGTCTCGCGACCTGCCGCAAGGAACTCGATCTCAATTCGAGGACGGCTCCGGAGCTTTATCTCCGCGTGCGGCGCATCACCCACAGGGCCGACGGTACGCTCGAATTCGATGGCAGGGGCGAACTGGCCGACGCGGTCGTGGAGATGAAGCGCTTCGACCAGTCGGCCCTTTTCGACCGGATGGCGCAGGCGGGCACGCTCACCCCGGCATTGATGACCGAAACGGCGCGCGCAATCCTGCGCTTCCATCAGGGCGCGCCAATCGTGCATGCGGGAAGCGGCGCGGCCAATATCGAAGGCGTGCTCGACGTCAACCGCGCCGGCTTCGCAACCAGCCACGTCTTCACGGATTCGGAGGTGGATGCGTTCGACGCCTCGTTCCGGGCCGCGCTGGCACGCCACGCATCGCTTCTCGACCGCCGCGAGGCGGCCGGCAAGGTGCGCCGCTGCCATGGCGATTTGCACCTGCGCAACATCTGCCTTCTCGGCGGCGAGCCGCGCCTGTTCGACTGCATCGAGTTCAACGACAGGATCGCCACGATCGATGTCCTCTATGATCTCGCCTTCCTGCTGATGGATCTTTGGCATCGCGGCTTCCCCGAACTCGCCAATCTCGTCGCGAACCGCTACCTGGACGAGGCGGACGACGAAGACGGCTTCGTACTCCTGCCTTTCTTCATGGCGGTCAGAGCGGCCGTGCGCGCCCATGTGACGGCGACCCAGGCGGAGGAGAGCGGCGACCCGTCCGGCAAGCTGGCAAGCGAGGCGCGAGCCTATTTCAGGCTTGCCTCGAAGCTCCTGGCGAAGCATCCGGCCCGGCTCATCGCCGTAGGCGGCCTGAGCGGCTCGGGCAAGACCACGGTCGCCGAGGCACTGGCCGCGCATGTCGGGGCTCCGCCCGGCGCCCGCATCGTCGAGAGCGACCGCATCCGCAAGGCCATGCACGGAGTGCCGGTCGAGACGCGGCTGCCGGAAAAGGCATACCGCCCCGAGATATCCGAACGCGTCTATCGCGAAATGGCCTGGCGGGCCGTCCTGATCCTCTCGTCCGGGAGTCCGGTCGTCGCCGACGCCGTCTTCGACCGGGAGGCCGATCGCGAGCGCATCGAACAGGCGGCGAAGGAGCGTGCCCTGCCCTTCCTCGGCATATGGCTCGACGCGGCCCCCGACGTTCTCTGGCAGCGGGTCAGAGGGCGAAAGGGCGGCCCTTCTGACGCCACCATCGACATCCTGTCGCGGCAATTGCAGCGCAACCCGGGCGCCATCGCCTGGCGGCGGCTCGACGCCGCCCGCACGCCGAAGGAAACGGTCGAGGCAATCCTCAAGCCTCCGGCCGAAGCGGCCGGATAGTTTTGTCAGCCAAGATCGAGCGCGACCAGCATCAGGCCTGGCTCGTCCGGCTGATGGCTCACGGTGAAGCCGAACTCACGGCACATCTTCAGCATCGCCCTGTTCTCCTCCAGCACGATGCCTTCGATCCGCCCGATCTTCTCGGCCTTGGCATAGGCGATGATCTGCTGCAGCAATTGCCAGCCGATGCCGTGCCCTTGCAGGTCGCTGCGCACCAGCAGCGCGTATTCGCCCTTGGTGCGGTCGGGGTCGCAGGAGAGCCGGCCGACGCCGGCGAGGGCGCCGCTTGCCTGCTCCAGCGCCACGAAGGCCATGTCGCGGTCGTAGTCGAGCTGCGTGAGCCGCTTCAGCATCTCGTCGGGAAAGCCCTTGCGCGGCGCAAGGAAACGAAGCCGGACATCTCCGGCCGAGACTTTGGCGAAAAAGTCGGGGTAGAGCACAATATCGGCTGGCTTGATCGGCCTTATGAGGTAGTCGGCGCCGCCGCCTGAAAACTCCTTCTCCCATTCCGCCGGATAGGGGCGGATCGCCAGCGCCGGGTTCGGCCCTTGCTCCTCGACGGCTCCGGGATCGATCTCGATGCGCGCATCGAGAGCTATGGCCCCCTCCACGTCGGCGAGCAGCGGGTTGATGTCCACCGACACGATACAGGGAAAATCGACGATCATCTGGGAGAGGCCGTTGAGCGCCGAGGCAATCGCCTTGCGGTCGGCCGGCTTGCGGTCGCGAAAGCCGGCGAGCAGGCGGCCGATGCGCGTGCGCCCCATCAGGTCGCCCGCCAGGACATCGTCGAGTGGCGGCAGGGCGACCGCCGTGTCGTCCATCACCTCGACCGCCACGCCGCCCGCGCCGAACAGAATGACTGGGCCGAAGATCGGGTCGCGGCTCATGCCGAGGATCAGTTCCTGCGCCTTTCTCCGCACCACCATGGGCTGGACGGCAAATCCCTCGATATCGGCTTCCGGAGCGTGCCGACGCACCCGATCCTCGATGGCGCGGGCGGCCTCTTCCGCCTGTTCGGCGGTCCCGATATCGAGCACCACGCCGCCTATGTCCGACTTGTGCGAGATCGACCGGGAAAGCAGCTTCACGACCACCTTTTCCGCTGTCCCGAGCAGTTTCGTGGCGGCCCGCTTCGCTTTTGCCGGCGATTTCGCGACGATCGTTTCCGGCACCGGAATGCCGTAGGCGGCAATGGCGGCCTTCGCCTCAGGCTCGGTCAGCATGCGCCGGCCTTCCGCTGCCGCCTGGCGGAAGATGGCGAGAACGGCAGGGCGGTCCCCGGCGACATCCTCGCTGCGGCTCGAAGGGACGCGCATCAGCGCCTTCTGCGCCCGCGACCAGCCGGCGAGATAGGACAGCGCGCGCGCCGCATCTGACGGTGTCGCGAAGCTCGGTATCCCCGCGCCCTGAAGAATGCCACGCGCCTCACGCGCGGTATGCTCGCCGAGCCAGGAGGCAATCACAGGCTTGCCGCCGATCCGGCCGCCCTCGGCCAGTCCGGCGACGGCGCAAGCCGCCTCTACCGGCGAGGCGAGGCCGGTCGGGCAGTTCATAACCATCATCGCATCGACGCCTTGATCCGATGACACGAACTCCACCGCCGCCCGGTAGCGCTCGGGCGGCGCGTCGCCGATGATGTCGACGGGATTGGCGCGGGACCATGTCGGCGGAAGCGCCGCATCCAGCCGTTCGATCGTCGCCGGCGCCAGTTCCGCGAGCCTGCCCTGCCCTTCCACGATCTGGTCGACCGCCAGCACGCCGGCACCGCCGCCATTGGTGACGATGCCGATGCGGGCACTCTCCAGCGTCGGAAAGCGCGCGGTGATCTCGGCCGCGTCGAACAGTTCGGCCAGCCCGTCGACGCGCAGGATGCCCGCCCGCGAAAGCGCCGCGTCGATCACCCTGTCCGCGCCCGAAAGCGCTCCGGTATGGGTGGCGGCCGCCTTAGCCGCCGCTTCGTGCCGGCCCGCCTTCACCGCGATCACCGGCTTGATGCGGGAGGCGGCACGCGCGGCCGACATGAATTTTCGCGGATTGGTGACCGTCTCCAGATACATGACGATGGCGCGCGCCTTGGCGTCGCCCGCCAGCATGTCCAGCCAGTCTCCGACATCCACATCCGCCATGTCGCCGAGCGAGACGATGTGGGAGAAGCCGACTCCATTGTCGGCCGCCCAGTCGATCAGCGAAGTGGCGATGGCGCCGGACTGCGACAGGAGCGCGATGTTGCCCGGCTCGGCCGCCATATGGGCGAAGCCGGCATTGAGCCTTGCCGGCGGTATCATCAGGCCGACCGTATTGGGGCCGATGATGCGGAACAGGTAAGGCTTGGCCGCATCGAGCATCGCCTGCCTGAGGCCGTTCTCGCGCGTCAGCCCGGCGGTGATGACGACGGCGGCCCGGCAGCCTTTGGCGCCGAGATCGGAAACGATGCCCGGCACCGTCGCGGGCGGCGTGACGATGACGCCAAGGTCCGGCGCGGCCGGCAGTTCCGGGGCGCCGTGGTAGCAGCGCAGGCCGGCGACCTCGTCATATTTCGGGTTGACCGGCCAGATCCCTCCCTCGAAGCCGCCAGCAACGATGTTTTCCATCACGATCCGGCCGACCGAGCCCTCGCGCGGCGAAGCGCCGAAGACGGCGAGCGACCTCGGGCGGACGGCGAATTCCAGATTGCGTATCGTCATGGCGGTCTCCAGTCTCGTCGGGTGACGACGATATAGTCCGGACATCAAGATAAGCGAACGGGCTCAGGCGGGGCGCGCCCAACCCGCATCGTTCCGCCGCGGATTGCCTGCCCGCTCATATCCGGTCGGGGAAATCCGCAACGCGCGCAATGCGTTCAGGATCACCGCGACATCGATCGCCTCCTGGAGCAGCGCGCCCTGCACCGGGTCCAGGTAGCCAAAAGCCGCCGCGATCATCCCCGCCATCGAGAGGCCTATGCCCGCCACTACGCTCTGAAGCGCGATCCGCCGCGACTGGCCGGCCACTTCCAGCCCCGACAGCAGCCGGCTGAGATCATCGACCAACAGGACGACGTCCGCGGCCTCGGCGGAAGCGGCCGCTCCCCGCGCGCCCATCGCCACGCCGATGTCGGCCGCCGCCAGCGCCGGGGCGTCGTTTACGCCATCTCCGACCATCATGACGGGGCCGTTCTTGCGCTCGCTGAGGACAAGGAGGACCTTCTGGTCCGGCGTCAATTCGGCGCGAATCCCATCGAGACCGAGGCCCTCGGCCACCGCCTGGGCGACGGCGCGGCGATCGCCCGTGGCAAGCAGGATCCGATGGATGCCATGGCGGCGCACGCCGGCAAGGAAGCCGGCGGTCTCCGAGCGCAAGGAATCGGCCAGAACCAGATTACCGGCGAGCTGGCCGTCCACCGCGACGGCGACAAGGGCCGAGCCCGTTTCCGATTCCCGGTGCGGGACGAGCGGGCCTCCGATTCGCCGCATCACGAAATCCGTCCCGCCCACGACCACGGAGCGTCCCGCCACGCGCGCCGCGACGCCCTCCCCCGAAGCCTCCTCGATATCCGTCGGCACGGGCAGAAGCATGCCTTTCGCCCGCGCCGCGGCGACGATCGCCTGCGCCATCGGATGCTTCGACGCCTGGTCGGCGGAGGCGGCAAGACGGAGCACCTCCTCCTGCGGCAAGGCGGTACAGGCCTCGATGGATACGATGCGCGGGCGTCCGTCTGTCAGTGTCCCGGTCTTGTCGAGCACCAGCGTTCGCGCCTGCGCGAGCGCTTCGAGCGGCTTCGCGCCTTTGATCAGCACGCCGAAATGCGCGGCGCGCGACAGGCCCGCCACGAGCGCCACCGGCACCGCGAGGATGAGCGGGCACGGCGTCGCTATCACCAGCACAGCCACCGCACGGATTGGATCGCCGGTCGTCCACCATGCCGCCGTGGCCAATGCGACCGTGACCACGAGGAACAGGACCGAATAGCGGTCCGCCAGTCGCGACATCGGCGCCTTGGAACGCTGCGCATCCTCCACCAGGCGCACGATGCCGGCATAGGTGCTCTCGGCGGCGCGGCGGCTGGCGCGCAGGTCGAAGGCCTCGCCTGCATTGGTCGAGCCGCTCATCACCTCGTGGCCGCGCATCAGCCTGACCGGCATCGATTCTCCCGTCATCGCGGACTGGTCGAGCACCGCGCGCTCGCTCTCGACGGTCCCGTCGACAGGAGCGACGTCCCCCTGGCGGATCAGGAGGAGGTCGCCGGGAACGATTTCGCCGAGGGGAACCTCGTCCAGCGCGCCGTCGCGTTGGCGGGTGGCGGTGCGCGGAACGCGCGAAAGAAGGTCGCTCATTTCACGCCGGGCACGGCCCTCGGCGAAGCTTTCGAGGAACGTTCCTCCGGAATACATCAACGCGACGACGGCGGCGGCGAGCGTTTCGCCGAAGACGAGCGCGCTCGACATGGACAGCATCGCCACGACGTCCAGGCCGACCTCGCCCCTCCAAAGGCTTCGGACGATCTCCGCGACCAGAGACGCGAGAACCGGAATGACGCCCAGGGTCCAGGCCGTCCGCGCGAGGTCCGGCTTTCCCACGAGGTAAAGGCCGGTTCCCGCCGCCAGACCTGCAAGGGCAATAACCAGAAGCGCCGCGTCGAACCGGGACGCGGTTTTCTCGCTCATTTCGTGGTCAGCAGGAAATGCCGGCATGCTGGACAACATCAGTGCGCTATCAGGATCGGAAGTCGCAGGTCGCGCAGGACGCCTTCCGTCGCCCCGCCGAGAACAAAATCGCGCACACGCGTATGGCCATAACCGCCCATCACCAAAAGGCCGGCGCCGCTCTGGATGGCATTTTCCTGCAGGGTGACCGCGATATCGCCGCCGTCATTCAGGGCGGCAAGCGATTCGGCGGGAAGGCCGCGCCCTTGCAGGCCCCCGGCGAAGCGGACGCCGGGATTTTCTTCCCGAAGCTCCTTTTCGTCGGTCACCGTGATCACCGATATCCTGGACGCGCGCCTCAATAGCGGGGCGGCGTCGGCTACGGCCCTTGCCGCTACCCGGCTGCCATCCCATGCGATCGCCACATGATCGAAGGGCGCCGGCTTGACCGAGCCGGGAAGCAGGATCGCCGGACGGCCGGAACCGAAAATGATGTCTTCGGCCAATTTGTGGAAGCCCTGGCTGGCCGCCTCCCAGCCGATCAGCGCCCAGTCGAAATAACGCGCGCGCTCCGCCGCAAGGGCGCCAACTTGCCCCAGGGGTGTATCCAACCGATCCGCAACGAACTTGACACCGGCGAGTTTGGCCTGATCCGCCGCGATGCGAAGTATGTCCTCGCCATGCTTGCGGCTTCTCGAATTTCCTAGCCGGATCAGTTCGGGCGTAGTCAGAAGAAATCTGGAGAGCGCGTTGGATAGCGGAGGTATCTGTACATTGATCGCCAGCGCATGCGCTTCCATGTCGAGCCGCGCCGCCACGATCATGGCATTCATCACGACGCGCGGCAAAATGGGGTCGGGATATGGCACGAGCGGCAGGAAGGCCTGGAGATTCACGGTCGAGTTCCCGGTCGGAAGTCTGAGGCGACGACATTGAGCTTAGAGCCTGCCCGGTTACCTTGACGGGGATCAATTGCCTGCCCGCGGGCCGCATGAAGGGCGTGACGCCGATCAAGACACGGACTCGATCGCGCTGTCCGGGGATGCCTTCCGAAAACCCCTCGCTTGATCCAGATCAACGCGACGCAGCGCGAATGGCCTAGAAACGGTAACCGGGCCTTTGTCGGGGAGCGGTATGCCTGAGCTATCTGACCTGATCTACCGCTTCGGGAATAGGACAGAGAAGGCGGCCAGCCCGTACCACAAACTGGCAATGTCCAAACCGGCAGTCGGTCTGGCCATGGCGCTGGTCGCGGCTACCCCCGCCACCGCCGACTCCCGCATTTCGAGGGGCGAAGCCCTGGTCAAAGCCAACTGCGCCCGTTGCCATGCTGTCGGGCGCAGCGATGAGAGCCACCACCCGGACGCGCCGCCGTTTCGGACGTTGTCGCGGCGGTATCCGCTCCAGGATTTGGAAGAGGCGCTGGCCGAGGGCATCTCGACCGGCCATCCCGACATGCCGGAATTCATCGCCGAGCCGGACCAGATAGATGCGATGCTCGCCTATATCGGGAGCTTGAAGGAAAAATGAATCGGAAAGGCGCCGACACCTCGGTGGCGACGGGATTGTAGGCATGACCAGACGCAGCGCGGGGATCCTGGCATACCGGCGTCGGGATTCCCTGGAAGTTCTTCTCGGGCATCCCGGCGGGCCGTTCTGGAGCCGCCGCGATGAGGGATCCTGGTCGATCCTGAAGGGCGAATATGATGAGGGCGAGGACCCGGAGGCGGCCGCACGACGCGAATTCAACGAAGAGACGGGATGGGTGGTGACCGGTCCGGTCGAGCCGCTCGGCGAAATCAGGCAGCGCGGCGGAAAGATCGTCACCGCCTACGCCGCCGAAGCGGATTTCGATCCGGCAATGCTCGTCAGCAACATTTTCACGCTGGAATGGCCGCCGAGAAGCAGCCGGATGCGGTCGTTTCCGGAAATCGATCGCGTGCAATGGTTCACCTTGGCGGAAGCCGGATCGAAGGTCGTCCCCGGCCAGGCGGGATTCCTTGATCGGCTGGCGGCGGGCCTGCCGCGTGCCCGCACCGACCCGCAGTCGCCCGGTTCCACCGTCGTCGCATCGGCGCAAGCTCCGGCGCCTGCGGTTCGCAAGCCCCGCGCCGCCCCTGGAAATAGTGAAGAATAGCCGCCGAAGAGGCATGAAAGGACGCTGAACCGGAATGATTTCGAGGAATAGTCATGTCGTTCGTTACTCGACGGTGATGATCGCCGTTCACTGGATGACGGCTTTTCTGATCATGGCGGCCTGGATCACCTCGGAAGGCGGCCGGCACGTCGTCGCGAACCCGCCTTTGCTGCATTTCTCGTTTGGATTGGCGGTTCTCGTCCTCGTAGTCCCTCGGCTTGTCTTGCATTTCCTCGGCCAGACGCCGCCGGCTCTCGATGAACATCGCCCGGGCCTCGCGCTCGCAGCCAGGATCGGCCATGCCGTGCTCTACGCATTCCTGATCGGCTTGCCGCTCAGCGGCTGGTATGCCGCCTCGCGCCTTGGGGTTTCCGTGTCCTTCTTCGGCATCGGTCTGCCGGCAATCGCAGCGCCGGTTCAGGGCGCGCCCGGGCTAATCGCGGAAATCCACGAGAACGCCGGCACGGTGATCCTCTACCTTGCCGGCCTCCATGTTCTGATGGCGGGCTGGCATCATTTCGTCTTCCGCGACGGCACATTGCGCCGGATGAGCCCGTTCTGAGCAAACCTCCCTGCGCTCCCCGGATCGATCTCGTTTGACGCCGATCAAGGCGCGGCGGGAGCGGCCGTGCATTGATAGGCTCAAAGGAGAACGGGCATGACCGAAGCGAAGGATCTGGCGCCGAACTTCCGTCACGTGAGGCTGCTTCTCGCGCGTGCGAAAGAGCACCCTGCCGGCGAGCCCAACGAGGGCTACGATCTTCTCGTGCCGCTCGACAAGGACGGGCGGCTCGACGCCGATACATGGAGAAGGCACCAGTCGGCCTGCCGTGTCCGCCACTTCACCGAGGAAGGCGACGCACGCATCGGCCGCCTGAGGCGCAAGCCCGGCGGACAGTGGTATTTCGACTACGAACCGGGCGAGAGCGACGACGAGATCGGGTTTCGCCTCGGAGAAGAGCGTTTCATGACCGGCGAATACATATCGGTCGGCCACGCGCGGACGATGCGCACCTATCAGGTGGCGCGCGTCGAGAAACCCTGAGCGGTTCAGCTTCATGCACAGATTTCACGAAAAGCGGGAGAGGGAGATGTATGAGCACATACTGATCGCGACCGACGGTTCCGAACTGGCGGCCAAGGGCGTGCGGCATGGCCTGGCGCTTGCAGGTCCGCTGGGCGCCAGGGTGACGGTTCTGAGCGTCAGCCAACCCTTGCAGCTTCTGGCGGCGAAAGAAGCCATCGCGGCGGGCGTCGAGGATCCCGTCGCCCGCTACGACCAGCAGATCGACGAAGACATGCAGGAGCGTTTCAGGTCGATCAGCCAGCAGGCGTCGGAACATGGCATTCCCATCGACCTTCTTCACGAAATAGACGAATCCCCCGCGCAAGCCATCGTCAGGACGGCCCGGCTGAAGGGCTGCGACCTGATCGTCATGACATCCCACGGCCGGCAGGGGACGGCAAGGCTGCTGCTCGGCAGCCAGACCGCGGAAGTGCTGGCGCATACCACCCTTCCGGTCCTGGTGGTCCGCTGATCACCGCGCCGACGCATCGTCAGCGTCGGGATCGATCCCGCACCTTCTTGGCCCGCCACGCTCCGCGACGGGCCCGTCATGCTTACTCCCTGGCAAGCGCGGCAACGATCGCTTCGACCGTGTGGCCCGTCAGGTCCTTCGCCAGTTCGCCGACGAGCCGCGAACGGACCTCGTGGTGATAGTGCCGGCGCATTTCGCCTAGCGTGCGAGGATCGGCGATCACGTAAAGCGTGCCGATGCACCCTTCGAGCACCTGCCTGTTGAGATAACCGGCTGCCGCGGCGGCGAAATCATCCTCATCGAGCCGCGAATCGTCCGGATTGGCCGGAGTGCTTCTGTGGCGCATTCCAGATCCCTGGTTGACGGCCGCGATTTCCGGAGGCTCCAGCGCGACCAGCCTGATATTCGGCTCCATCCCCTTGTTGCGGAACAGGCGCAGCTTTTCGCCATCGGCGACGGCAATGGTCGCGTCATTCGGCAGGATCATCGGACTTCTCCTTTTCACACGAGTCCGACCGTGCCCTGCCGCGCCGGCGCGGGCCTTGACCGGGGTCAAACCAGCCACACCCCGCCCGGAGTTCGCCAGCGGCACCGATGATTGGTGAGGAGCCATGAACGCGTATCGGCTCACAGAGGCCTTTATGCGCGGCAAACTCTAGGCCGCAACCCGCGGCGGGCCGGCCGGGAATACGCCCGACATGGCGGTGAAGCCCTCGATGCGCTTGACCCTGTCGCACCAGCGTCGGATGGCGGGATAGTCCTGGCGCGAAATGCCGCCCTCCTCCGACAGCATGACGTAGGTAAAACAACCGATATCGGCGACGGTCGGATGCGGCGCGGAGCAGACCCAGTCGCGTCCTTCCCGCTCGCGGAACCAGAGGTGTTCGTCGAGGATGCGGAACAGCCAATGCGCACCCGCACGCGCGGCGTCGATATCGAAATCGTAGAACAGGCCGTCGTGCAGATGCGCCGCCGACGCCGTCGAGGTGATGCAGTCCGCAAAGGCCAACCATTGGCTGATTTGGCCGAGCGATTTCTTCATCTTCTGTCGGGTGAAAGCCGCTCCGCGACCGGCGGCCGGGCGTACGCCACCGCTCGTCTTCGCCGCGGGCGGCGAACTGGTGGTGGAGAAGGCCGGCGTGCTCAATCTCGGCATCGAGGCATGATGCCGATGGGCGCGGCCTTGGCCTTCGGGGCCGCTCTCTCGGGCTATTCCATTCCCGTCTCGGTCCTGGCGGGCGCGCTCGCCAGCGCCGCCGCATCGCTCGTCTTCGGCGTGCTGGCGCTTACCTTCCGGGCGAACCAGTGCGCGGTGGGGTTGGCGCTGGCAATCTTCGGCGCGGGCGGCATCTATTTCGAGATCTGTTCGAACAGCTTGGCGAACACCTGCTTTGCCTTGCCGGGCTGCTTGATGGCCTTTGCCTTCTCCAGATTGGAGGAAGGATCACCGACCACGATGAGGGCCACCATGCCCATAGCGTAATGCGGCCGGCATTCGACGCCGTAGACGCCCTCTTTCGTCAGCGTCACCGTCACGTCCTTGTTCATCTCTCCCTTGAAGGGCTCGGCTCCGTCCGGGATCATGTCGGGAATGGAAACGACGTCGTGGCCCTTGTCCTTGGCAACGAAATGCACGGTGTCTCCGGGCTTGACGCGAAGGAAATCCGGGTCGAACTGAAACATCCCCTTCGGGCTCATGTTGAGCATATTGACCGTAAATTCCGCTGCATGGACGGCCGGTGCCGTTGCCATGACAATTGCCGCTCCGACCCATAGTGCGCGTGCGATTTTCATCATAATTCCCTAAGTTTCCGGTTTGGACCTTACACGACGAACTATTTCATCGGTGAGCAGCACCGTACTACTCCGGGTCCGAGCCTCTTTGTTCCATGTCAAACCGCACCGTGATTCCCATCGATCAATAGGCGTCGCGCAGGTAGCGGTCGCCTCGGCGCAGATCGTCCACCCACGCCTGTGCGCCGGCCTCGTCGAGACCGCCCTGGTCCGCGGCTATCCGGTGCAGCATGGAGTCCACGTCGCGCGCCATGGCCCTCGCCCCACAGACATAAAGCGAGGCGCCGTCCTGCAGCCAGCCAAAGAGCTCGCGGCGCGCCTCCCACATGCGGTGCTGGACGTAGATCTTTTCCGCCTGGTCGCGCGAAAACGCCAGGTCCAGCCGCGTCAACACGCCTCCCTTTCGCAGCGCATCCCATTCGGACTCGTAGAGGAAATCAGTCGCGCGGTTGCGGCTTCCGTAGAAAAGCCAGTTCCTTCCCGTGGCATCGAGGGCATCCCGCTCCTGCAGGAAGGCGCGGAACGGAGCGACGCCGGTGCCGGGTCCGACCATGACGATGTCGCGCGCCGGGTCGGACGGCAACCGGAAATGGGGATTGGGATTAAGATAGGCGCGCAGCCTGTCCCCGGTCCGGCAGCGCTCCGCCACATACATGGAGGCGACGCCCTTGTGCAGGCGCCCGAACGCATCATACGCGATCGCGGCGACCAGCAGATCGATCTGCCCCGGTGTTGCCTTGCGGCTCGATGCGATCGAATAGAGCCTCGGCTGCAGGCGCCTGAACAGGCTCGTGAGCTGCTCGGCGCTCAACCTGACCGGTGCTGACGCCATGAGGTCGATCAGTTGCCGCCCGCCTTCAAGATATTCCGCGGCGAGAGCCTCGCTCGCGGCGATCTTCGCGATCGCCGGATCGGAGGTGAAGGCGGCATAGGCCTTGATCTGGGAAAGGGTCAGCGAGGTGATGTCGTAATGGGTCCGCATCGAATCGCGCAGCGCCACGTTCGACGACAGTCCCGCAACGGAAAGAATCTCGGCAATGAGGCCGGGATCGTTTTCAGGAAACAGGCCGATCGAATCGCCGGGCTCATAGGGGACATCGAAATCGGAAGGAGATAGCGAGAGGTGGTAGGTTGAAGTCGTCGAGCCGGCGCCGTTCAAATTGCTCTTTTCGGCGATGACGGCGTCGAAAGGATGCGTGCGGCCGGCGGAAGCGGGTTCGGTGCCCATATCGACAAGGACCGGCGTCTCCGAGGAACCCAGCCTCGTCAGTTGCGCTCCGATCCATTCGCCGGCCTGGCTCTCGTAATCCGCATCGCATTCGCTGCGCTCGGCCATCCGCGTTCCGCCAAGCTCGGCGAGACGGATGTCGATTGCGCGTCCGAGGCGGCAGAAATTCTCGAAATTGGCGTAGGCCCGATCTCCGAGCGCAAGAACCGCATACCGGACGCCGTCGAATCTCGGCGCGTCGGAGGCCATCAGGGAACGGTAGAAATCGACGGTGCGCGGCGGCGGTTCTCCTTCCCCCCAGGTGCTGGCGATCACCATCAAATCCGGCGTCTTCACCGCTTCCTTGACGGTGATTGCCGCCATGTCGGCGACGCGCACCTTGAGTCCCAGCCGCTGGGCGGCGGCCCCCGCGGCGACGGCGAGCTCGCGGCTGTTGCCGGTCTCGCTCGCATAGAGGATGAGGAGCGGACGGTCGGTCGGCGGCGCCTTGGCCACGGCCTGCCGCGCCGGACCGGTCCTGGCGGCGGCCCTGCGGGCTCCCAGGATTGCAATGCTCAGGATTGCCCCGATGATCACTGCCGCGAGACCCAGCGCGGCGGCGAAGCAGAGCAGCAGGAATATCCCGAAATCGGACGAGGCTGCGCTCCTTAACGAAGTCGCCAGGGTCCTGGCATTTTCGATATGTGCCCAATTCATGAAGATCAACCATGATAGGAAGATGCGGCTTCCCGGGTGCTGTCCCCGCAAGCCGACCGGTTCACGCGACGTTCAACGTCTCGTGGCTGCCGTCCGGCATGGCCAGGTACACGTTCAATCGCAGCCGGCGCGCGATCGGGGCGATCGCCTCGGCGGGCATCAGGGAAAACGCGGTAGAGAGCGCGTCGGCCGTCGTGGCGCTGTCTGCCACCACCGAGACGGAGCGATAGCGCGAGCTTGTCGCGCCGGTCGCGGGATCGAAGATGTGGTTGAAGCGTCCGGCCGGGTCGAGAGTCGTCCCGTAGCCTCCGGAAGTGGAGACGGCATGGTCTTCGAGGGGGATCCTGCGCATGACATGGCCGGGAGCGCGGGGATCCTCGAGGCCGACGATCCACGGCCCACCCGACGGTCGCCCGTCCATCGCCCGGATCTCGCCCATGTCGACGAGGGTCTGGCCGATGCCTGCACGGCGCAACAAATCCACCACGCGGTCCGTCAGATAGCCTTGGGCGATTCCGTTCAGCGTAATGGCCGCGCCGTGCCGCGCAAGGCGCACCTCCTGCGCGGCAAGCACGATCGAGCCATATCCCACCCGCGTCAATGTCGCGGCGATCGCCTGCCGGCCTGGCCCGGCGGGATCGGCGTCGGGCCGGGAAAAGTGCCCGGCATAGAGATCCCATAGCGGCTGCACCGTCACGTCGAAGGCGCCGCCCGTCATTTCGCTGAAACCGACGCTCCGTCCGAGCAATTCGACCAGTTCCAGCGGTGGGCCGTCGATGCTTCCATCGCGATTGAGCCGGCTCAGGGCGGAGTCCGGATCGTACAGGCTGAAGATACGCTCGAGGCGGGCCACCTCCTTCAGCGACCTGTCGATCAGGTCCTGCGCGGCCGCCGCATCGGGATGGTGCAACTGGATCATGGCGTCGGCGCCGAGCGCAACCCCGCGCCAGACATGCAGGTTCTCCTGCGGCATGGCGGCCGTATCCCCGCCCCCAGGAATGCCGGAGAGAAGCAGCATGCCCGGCATCGCGCCGAGGATCCTGAGAAAACGCCGGCGGCCCCGGTCTGGGCTAGTCATGGCTGCTACTCCTGGATTGGGAGCCGTCCGGCGCATATCCGGGCAGCACGTAATCGGCGGGCACGGCATCGAACCGCACCACGCGTCCCCCATGTTCGCCCACGAAGCCGCGGGCCGCCGCCTCGGCGCCGAACGGTATGGCCTCTTCCTCGTTCATGCCGCCGCGCCTGTCGCTCCCGATCACGAAATAGGCGCCGCGCGCCTCGATCCACGTGCCGGGCTCGGGGTGGTCCCAGTTGCGCGCCTTGCCCATGTCGTTGACGTAGATGGCGCGGATAGGAAGGCGCGGCACCGAGACCATGGTGAAGGCGAACATGTCGTGGACCGACGAGAACCAGTAGGGAGCGTCCCGCCCGTCGACGAAGACCTGTGCCTTCGGCCCGGAATGCTCCTGGAGAGACATGCCGCAGAATTCCGCGACGCTGTCCTCCGTCGGCTCCTGCGGGCCGGGAACGGGCCCCGCTTCATGGCAGGCGCCAAGCGCGAGAAGCGCCAGCCCGAACGCCGCGCGGGCCAAAAGGCCTTGCCGGCGCTTCATACCTGCCTCCGCGAAAAGGCGACGCTCGCGAACAGCAGCGGCACGCAGATCCATGCCAGCAGTGCTCCTGCCAGCGCGGCCGGACTCAGCGTCACGTCGCGGGCGATGCCGGCCATGCCGCTCAGCCGGCCGATATCCGGCAGACCGGCCAGATTGAGCATACGGTATATGTCGGCGGGATTGGCGAGCAGCAGGAGGTTGAACAGGCCGACCGTGACCATCCTGCCGTCGTCGACGACGAGCAAGCCGAGGAGCGCGATGTCGTAGAGGATAACGAAGAACAGCCAGATGCCTATCGCCGCGCCGGCCGCGGCGCGCTGGCTTTGCGCCACCACGCTGACGCAATATCCCAGTGCCAGGAAGGCGGCGGCCAGCATGACGCTTGTGCCGAGCAGGTTAAGGAAGGCGAGACGGGACGCGCTCTCTTGCGGTGCTGCGGTCAATCCCATCGCAAGCGCGGCGAGCCCGTACCCGATGATGATCGCGATCGTGAGGATACCGACATGGCCGAGGAACTTTCCTGCGATGATTTGCCAGCGTCGCACCGGGTAGGACAGGAGCAGCAGCATCGTGCCGCGATCGAATTCGCCGGCGATCGCATCGTGGGCGATGATCAGGGCGATCAGCGGGATGAGAAAGGTGGTGAGGCTGGACAGGCTCACCACCGCCACCGACAAGCGCGACGCGCCGAGCTCGCCGACCGGAGCGCTGCCGATCAGCGAAAGCGTGAGCGCCAAGGCCGCCAGCAACAGCGTGCTCGCGACGACGCGACGGTTGCGGAATCCGTCGCGCATCTCGCGCACGGCGATGATCCAGACGGAGCGGATCATCGCGCCTCCTCGCGGCGCAGGATGCCGGCATAGATGTCCTCGAGCGTGGCTGGAATGACCTCCACGTCAGCGAGCGCGGACGGTTCGGCGAGCAGGCGGCGCAGGATAGGCAGCTTCTCGCTTTCCCGGCAGCGGATTTCGGTGACGCCGTCACCGCGCCTTTCGTGGCTTGCAGCGCATACAAGCGCGGCGTCGGGCAGCTCGCAGCCTTCCGGAAGCCGGACCTGGATACGCGCCAGCGCCGCCGATGCCTGCCGCAATCCGACCATGGTGCCGTCCGCCACCTTCCGGCCCCGGATGAGAGCCACCACCCGGTCCACCTCCGGCTCGATCTCGGCGAGCGCGTGGGACGACAGGAGCACGGTCGCGCCGTTGCGCGCCAGTTCGCCGATGATCCCGTAGACCTCCTTGCGGAGCGAGGGATCGAGGCCGGAGGTCGGCTCGTCGAGCAGCAGCAGGCGCGGATGGCCGATCAGCGCCTGCGCCAGACCGAGGCGCTGGCGCATCCCCTTGGAATAGGTGCCGACCCGCCGCCTCGCCGCCTGCGCCAGGCCTACCCGCTCGAACAGCCCTGCATTCTTCGAGACCGGCTGGCGCTTGAGCCGCGCGTAGAAATCGAGCACTTCGACGCCGGTCATCCCATCCGGAAAGACGATGCTCTCCGGCAGGAAGCCGATCGCCCGGCGCGCCTCGATGAAGCCGGCGCCGGTCGCTTCGGCCCCCAGCACGACCACCTTGCCTCCGGTCGGGCGGATGAGGCCGAGCATCAGCTTTATCAGCGTGCTCTTGCCCGCTCCGTTATGGCCGATCAGCGCCACGCGCTGCGCGCGGGGAACGGCAAGCGACACCTCGTCCAGCGCCCGCACGTCGCGATATTGCTTGCTGACGCGATCGAGGCTTATGACATTCTCATCCATTGCCGGCGGCCTCGGAGGGAACCTTTGCGCCCGAGTCGGCGGAAAAGGCTGCCGGGATCGCGGGCGGCTGCATCAGGGGGAAGCTGTCGACCACGCCGCCGGGATGCAGGTTCGGGAACGCGCTCTGCGCCCAGCGCAGCACCTGAAGCGCCGGGCTGTTGACCAGGAGCTTGGCGGCCGGGTAGCGCCAGAGGATATGGTCTACGAGATCGTTGGGCCGATAGGGCGTGTCGGCGATGCCCCGCCCCTGCAGGTCGAAGGCCGGATTGTCGCTCCAGTAATTCCCGCGTCCGTTGGCCGACCATTCGAGGTCGCGCGTGCCGACATACATGACCTGCGTCCAGTTGCGGACGAAGGCGTTCTCGGTCATCACGTTGCGCTCGGACCCTGCCGTGAACTGAACGCCGATCCGGCAGTCCTCGAACCAATTGCGGGAAAAGCGGTTCTTGTTGGCATTGTAGATGAAGACGCATTTGTCGCCGCCGCGAACGACGTTGCCCTCGATATCGGAGTCGTTGGCGTAGTTGAACAGCAGCCCGTGGTCACGGTCCCCCTTCGAGACGTTTCCGTTGATGATCAGGTGATCGGAGAACATGATGGCATAGCCGGCATGGTTCCCGATCGAGACGTTGTCGCTGACCTCGCTGTGGTTCGTGTACATGTAGTGGATGCCGAAGCGGACGCCGTGGAGGCGATTGCCCTTGAAAACGTTGTTCCGGCTGACATTGACGAAGATGCCGTCGCGACCGCCGGTAATGTCGTTGTCTAGGACCTTCGCGCCGGGCGCGTTCCAGACATAGATTCCGTTGCCGCTGTCGTTGAGGTTCTGCGCGACCCAGCCCGAAATGTCGTTGTTCTCGACGAGTGCGTTGGCTGCGCCGTGCACGTAGACGCCGACAAGATTGCCTTGCAGGACGTTGTCGCGGACCACGGCGTTCGGAGCTGTCTTTTCGAGGAATATCGCGGCGTCCATGCGCGCCAGCGAACGTCCCGAGTTGCGGATGGTCAGCCCCTCGACCGTCACGTTCGGTGCGGTGATGTCGATCGTGCGGCCCTGGCCATGGCCTTCGATGACGACCCCGGCCCTTCCTTTCAAGGCAAGAGGACGGTCAATCCGGACCGGGCCGTCGTAAACGCCAGGCGCCAGCTCCAGGACCTCTCCGCTCGGGGCCTGCGCAATGGCCGCCTGCAGATCCGACCCGGGGAGGATTTCGAGCGCCAGGGCTCCGGCCGGGTGAAGAAAGGCACCGGCCAGAGCCACCGACAGTCCACGAATGTACGGAAGGAGGCGCATCACGCCTTACGCGGCTTTACGATCAGCCGCCCGGCCATCTCCATGTGAAGCGCGTGACAGAACCACTGGCAATAGTACCAGTGCACGCCCGGGCGATCCGCGATGAATGTGACGGACGACGTCTCCTGCGGCGAGATTTCCATGGCCACGCCATACCGAACGATGGTGAAGCCGTGGGTCAGGTCCTCGACGTCGTCCATATTCGTGATGGCGACCGTGACCTCATCGCCCTCTTCGACTTCGATCTTGGTAAGGCTGTAGACCGGCGCCACCGAGGTCATGTAGACGCGGACCTTGTTGCCGTCGCGAATGACGTTGGCGGCTTCCTCGAGCTTCACGCCGTCCTTCTTCGCCTGGGCACGGACGTCCTCCCACATCGGATCGTCACGCTTCCATACGGCGAGCGGCCGGATTTTCGAGCGATGAACGATGCAGATGTCGTGCGGCTCGGCGAAGCTCGGGCCATCGTGGACCAGCTTCATCTGTCCCGTGGAGATGTCGATCAGCTGGTCGTTCTCGGGATGCAGCGGCCCGACCGGCAGGAAGCGGTCCTTGGAGAACTTGTTGAGCGAGATCAGCCACTTTCCATCGGCTTCCTTCGTCTCGCCCATGGAAGTGTGGTTGTGCCCGGGCTGATAGTGAACGTCGAGCTTCTGCAGGATCGGATCGACCTTCTCGCCCTTGTAAAGCCGCTTTGCCTTGTCGATGTTCCACATGACGACCTGGCTATCGAGGAACGCGGTCGTAAAGGCATTGCCCTTTCCGTCGAAGGCGGTGTGGAGCGGACCGAGACCCACTTCCGGCTCGGCGACCACCACGTCGCGGGGCTTGATCTTGTCGTCGAAAAGCGCGTCGAGCAGCCTTACGTCGAGCACCGTCGTCGTGGGCGAGAGCTTGCCGTTAACGACCACGTGGATGCCGTCGGGGGCCGTGTTGACGCCGTGCGGGTTGTTGGACAGCGGCACGTAGCGCGTGTAGCGCGATCCGTGCCGCCCGTCGACGACCGGCACGCCGCCCATGAGCTTGAAATCGCCGTTCTTGACGGCTTCCTCGATACGCTTGATGTTGAAGACGACGACCCAGTCCTGCTCCGCGCTCGTCATGTCCTCCAGAACGAAGCCCTTCTCCGAATTGTAGCAGGTGGAGAAGGAATATTTGCCCTGGTAGTCCGCATCGGTGTTGTCGAGGTTGCCGTCGACGAGAACCTGCCACGCCACCTTCATCGTGTCGCCGTCCAGCGCCGTGTAGACCGACCAGTATTTCGACTTGTCGTCATCCAGCACCGATCCGTCGTTCGGTATCGGAATGATGTGCTCGCTGTTGGCGAAGACGTAGCCCGTTCGCGGATATTTCTGCGGGCGAAGGCCGTGGATGTCGGAGGCGTTGGGGATTTCGACGATCCTGTCGCACTTCATCACATCGCAGCGGATGCGCGCCACGCGGCAATTGGCCTTGTCGTTGATGAAGATGTAGCGGCCGTCATAGGTACCGTCGGTGAACGACATGTGCGGATGGTGGGCGTCGCCGTTGACCAGAACCCCGCCCCGGGTCTCGAGGAACTTCTTCGTTTCCGGCAGCAGACCCTCGGTCAGGATCTTGCGGCTCTCATTGGTCAGCCCCCAACCCGTGGCGCTGTCGCGGTTGAACACCGGGATGCGCATGATCTCGCGCATCGACGGAATGCCGAGGATTCTCACCTCGCCGGTCTGCCCGCTGCTGTTGATGCCATAGTATTCATCCAGATCGCCGGGCTTGACCTCGACGGATTGTCCGCCGCCCTGCGACTGGGCCCGCAGCTCGGAAGAGGAGAACCCCAGTCCGGCGGCGCCGGCGAGCGCCGCGCCGCTCAGGAGCAGGCTGCGTCGGCGCATCTCGAAACGTCCGCTCCCTCCGGGCCCGTTTTCCGGCATCCCGGACTGCAGGTCTTCGTCGTGATCGGTCATCGAAGTGTTTCCTTTCCCTTTGTTCGGACGGTTCGCGATCCATAGACCGGGCGCGAAGGACTATCTTTGCGTAAGATCAATCGAGGCGCGGGCCTTGGCTCGGTCGAGATGCGGCATTTCGGGCCTTGGGGGTGCGGGCCTCGGGCTGCCCATGACGCTCGCCCGCTTCTCCGACTTCAGACGCCGCTGGATCATCACCGGACAGCGGTGATCGTCGTGATACAGTTCCTGGCAATGCAGGCACTGGATGCATTCGTTCGGATTGATATTGCCTTCGGGGTGGATCGCCTGCACCGGGCATTCAACGGCGCAACGGTCGCAAGGATTGCCGCATTCGCGGTAGCGGCGCAGCCAGTCGAACATCCTCAGCCGACCCGGGATCGCAAGCGCGGCACCGAGGGGACAGAGGTAGCGGCAATAGAAGCGCTCGACGAACAACCCGGCCGAAAGCAGCGCGCCGACATAGAGGATGAAGGGCCACTCGCGCATGAAGCGCAGCACGATCGCCGTCTTGAACGGCTCGACCTCGGCAGCCTCTTCGGCGAAGGACAGAGAGTAGAAGGAAATGCCGAACAGGCCGAGGAAGACGATATACTTGATCGGCCACAGCCGCTGGTGCAGCCAAAAAGGAATCGCCAATTGCCGGATGCCGAGCTTCTTGGCGATGGCGTTGAGGATTTCCTGAAGCGCGCCAAAGGGGCAGAGCCAGCCGCAGAACGCGCCGCGCCCCCAGAACAGCATCGCCGCCGCTACCGAGCTCCACAGGATGAAGATGAGCGGATCCATCAGGAAATAGTCCCAGCGGAAGTCCGTCCGCAGGGAATTGAAGAACGCCAGTATGTTCACGATGGACAGTTGCGCCTCGGCATACCAGCCGATCCAGAGGAGCGTGAAGGTGAGGAAGGCGAAGCGCAGGCGGTGATAGAGGACGGGTCGCCGGACAAGCGTGCCCTGGAAGAAGAAAACCGCCGTCAGCACCATGAGCGCGGCGACCATGATGACGATCTCGCCCGCCTTCGCCCGCCATGCGCGCTGCCACAGCGCGGGCGGCGCCGGTTCCGCGCCCGCCGCGGCTGTCGCCTGCCCGGAAGCGGGCGGAGCGGCGACGGGCGCCGTCGGCGCGGGAGGCGCGGCTTTCTCGCGAAGATATTTCGCCGGCACCTGATAGCCGAGGTCGAATGTGAGGAAGGCCTTGTCGCGCGCCCCGATCGCACGCTGAACCAGGAGTTCGAGCCGCCAGGGCGCGGCCGGATCGAAGTGCTGGCCGGCGGGTATCGTGAACAGGCCGATCTCGGGCAGCGACGGAGCGCCCCCTGCACTCAGGTCTCCCAGCCGCCGGTGATCGTGATCGTGGAATCGAATGATGGTCTCGCCCTGAACCAGCTCGATCCGGTCGAAAATCCCGCCGCGCACATAGCCGGACCCCTTGAAGGAATAGCGACCGGTTCCGCCGACGACGATGGCCTGCTGGCCGGGCTTGAGGTCCTCTTCGAGGGCCTGATAGCCGGCGGCGCCGAGCAGGCTGCGCCCGATTCCCGGCACCGTGACCTGGGCGGCATAAAGATCGATGAAGACGTCGCTGCCCGGTCCCGCTTCGGGATGGTCGATGGCAAGCTTGTTGCCGGACTTCACGAAGGCGGCGTTTATCTCGTCGACGCTAAGCGAGAGGCGCCGCACGGAGCCTTCGCCCAAGAGGCTCTGCCAGCTCTCGGTCGCCGCCTTGTCGGGGTCGATCTCGCTCTTCGGCGCGGAAGCGGCCGCGGGACCGCGCTTCGTCATGCCGAGGCCCCGCGCCTCGGCGACCTTGATCGCCGAGCGGGTGATGCTGTCGCCGATCACCATGGTCGTGACCGTGGCACCGCTGATGATATCGACGGAGGAATCATTGGGCGCCTGCTTCAGCGTGTCAGCGGCGCGTTTCCCGACATAGCTTCGTATGAAGGCTTCGAGCTTGGCGGCCGGAATGCCGACCAGGACAATGGGCTCATGGTGCTCGACGAGCTTGGCGCCCACGATGCGGCCCTCAAGGTCGATTCCGATAAGGATCCGGATCGGCTTGCCGGAGTAGCCCGTCGAATCGACCACGTCCGACGTCAGATAGACGTAGCCAAGCAGCTTTTCGCCGTCATGCACCGCCGAAACGGGAGGATCGCCTTCGGCGGGATCGAACCGACCGGCGCCCGGGAAAACCTCGGCGAGCGTCGCAGGCGTCAGGAAATCGTGAAGCAGGCCAGGCCGTTGCGGATCCGCGGCAGACCGGGAAACGGAAAAGGCGACGAATATCAGCGCAATCGCCAGCGGGAAACGCCAGCGGGTCGCAATGTCGGTGAGTCGAAGCATCATCCAGGTCGATCAGCGCAACGATCCGCATGCCTGCGGAACAAATGTTTCAGCCTTGCTCGGGAAGGATTATTTCCTTTGCGGGATTCGATGCGGAGCGTATCGAACCCGGTCCGAGAGCGGCTTTGCGCCAAATCAAACAACAGCGCGGTCCGACAAAAAGCGCGCCGGCTGCGCCAGATCGTGGCCTCGACAGGGTAGCGAAATTGAGATGGATCCGGTCTGGCGGGGCGGACGGCGGTTCGCCTCGGGCACCGGCGGTCTTTCTTCTGGACGTGCGCTGCCACGGCCGGGCATCCTGCCGTCAACGGCCGGCACGGTGGGGAAACAGAAAGATTACACCAGCAACGGCATCGCGCCGATCACATCTGAATTGGACCCGGATGCCGGTACCTATGTCATGCGCACCCTTTGATCAGCGTCAAGGTCCCGCCACCGCCCTTTGCTAGACTTGAAGATCATCAACTTTCGACATTCGGTCGCCAAACTGGAAAGGCGCGTTCGTGAACTGCAAATCGATCCTTCTCAATCTCGACATCGATGGTCCCGTCGCTCCGGTAACCAAAGCGGCGATCGAACTAGCGGCCGCGCATCAAGCCAGGCTGATCGGCTTCTGCGCTGCTGAAGCGCCCCTGCCGATGGCATATCCGGAAGGCGGCGCCATGTTCGTCGAGGCGTGGCAACAGATGCGAACCGACATCGGCACCCGTTTCAAAGAGATGCGGCGGGAGTTCGAGAAACTCGTCCCGCGGTCCATCGACAGCGAATGGCGTGACGCCTTAGAAACTCCCACGCAGGCGTTGGTCGGGGCGTCCAGATCGGCTGATTTGCTTGTGATGCGCGCGGCGAAAGGTGCATCCACCGGCGATGCCTACCGGGTTGCCGAACCTGGAAGCGTCGTGCTGCAGGCAGGACGGCCATTGCTCGTGCTGAGCGATGCCGGCGGTCACATGCCCCCCAAGAAAATTGTAGTCGCCTGGAGGGATACGAGGGAGGCGAGACGTGCGGTATCCGATGCGGTACCGCTGCTGCGGATGGCGGATGACGTAACGGTCGTTACTGTCTCTCACGCGATGAATGAGGCCGTTCGTCAAAGCGCCGCGGATGTGGTCACATTCCTCGCTCGCCATGGCGTCAGGAGCCATAGCGAATTGCTGGAAGGAAACGATGACAGCGAGGAACTGCTTGGGTTCCTGGCCGCCGCCGATGCCGACCTGGTCGTCTCGGGCGCATATGGCCATAGTCGTTTGAGGGAATGGGCCTTCGGCGGAGTGACGCGCTCCTTGCTGGATACAGCCAAATTCAACCGATTCCTGTCGAGCTGAACCTCTGTCGAATATCAAGGCACGGCGATTGGCGCCGGATTCCCGCGGATGGTCGTTCACACCATAACTGTCGGTGCCGCGGTGAAAGCGAACAGGCCTGTGGCGCACCTGTCCGGCCAGTCGCGCTCGATCCTGACCGGCCGCGCCGATTCGGAACGGACCCGATTGGCCTCCTGCGCCGTTGGGGTATTGGTCGCGCACGCCCGGGTAGCCGGCGGCAATCCGACCGGAAAGGCCTGATCGATGTATCGCCTCATATTGAAATCCAATGCCGGGTCATCCGGCATCGAGCTCGCGGTATCCGGCAGCGGCGCCGAAACATCCCGCCCGGAGGCTCGGGATCCTCGGGCCGCTCATGAGCAGGCCTCCTTTCAGCCAGCGACGATCACTACCCCGCCGCAAAGCTGCGTCGAAATAGAGATGGTCCCGACCGGCGAGGCCGCGATCATCGCCCGCCATGCAGAACAGGTGACCGGCCACGACGGTTGCCTCTGTCAGCCTTGAACTAGGATACAAGGAAAAAGACCGATGAGCAGCAATCCACGCAAGTCGACCCAGACGCCGCTCGACAGGCAGGAAATGGATCTTCTCAACGCCTGGTGGCGAGCGGCGAACTACCTTTCCGTCGGCCAGGTCTATCTGCTCGACAACCCGCTGCTGCGAGAACCGCTCAGGCTGGAACATGTCAAGCCCCGGCTGCTCGGCCATTGGGGCACGGTGCCGGGCCTCAATTTCCTCTATGTCCACCTGAACCGGATCATCCGACGGCAGGATCGTTCGATCCTTTTCGTCACCGGGCCGGGCCACGGCGCGCCGGGCATCGTGGCCAATACCTGGCTGGAGGGCACCTATAGCGAGCTCTACCCCGCCGTCTCCCAGGACGAGGAAGGTATTCGGCGGCTGTTTCGGCAATTCTCCTTTCCGGGCGGCATTCCGAGCCATGCGGCCGCCGAAACACCGGGGTCGATCCATGAGGGCGGCGAACTCGGCTATTCGCTGGCGCATTCCTTCGGCGCGGCTTTCGACAATCCCGATCTCATCGTCGCCTGCGTGATCGGAGACGGCGAGGCCGAGACCGGGCCGCTCGCCACCACATGGCACGGCAACAAGTTCCTCAATCCCGCAACCGACGGCGCGGTACTGCCGATCCTGCATCTCAACGGCTACAAGATCGCCAATCCGACCGTGCTGGCACGCATCCCGCACGAGGAACTCGCCGCGCTGATGCGCGGCTACGGATACGAACCGATCTTCGTCGAAGGCGACCGGCCCGAAGCGATGCACCAGGCGATGGCGGCGGCGTTCGAGGAGGCCTTCGCCTCCATCGACAGGATCCAGAAAGCGGCCCGGGAAGGCTCGGGCGCGGACGAGCGCCCCGTCTGGCCGATGATCGTGCTGAGGAGTCCGAAGGGCTGGACCGGGCCGAAGACCGTGGACGGGTTGAAGACGGAAGGATCCTGGCGTTCCCATCAGGTTCCCTTTTCCGACATGACCAGGCCGGGGCACCTCAAGCTTCTGGAGGACTGGCTGAAAAGCTACCGGCCGGAAGAACTGTTCGACGAGAACGGCACGCTCCGCCCGGAAATCGCGGTGCTGGCGCCGGCGGGCGAACGGCGCATGAGCGCCAATCCGCACGCCAATGGCGGCGCGCTGAAACGCCCGCTCAGGCTGCCGGATTTCTGGGACTACGCTGTCTCCGTGCCGGCGCCCGGCCAATCCGACGCGCAGGCCACGCATCAGGCCGGGACATTCCTGCGCGACGTAATGCGGCAGAATATGGCCAACCGCAATTTCCGCATCTTCGGACCCGACGAGACGGCCTCGAACCGTCTGCAGGCGGTGTTCGAGGCGACGGACCGCGCCTGGCAGGCGCAGACCATTCCCGAGGACGATCATCTCGCCCGCGACGGCCGCGTGATGGAGATTCTTTCGGAACATACCTGCCAAGGCTGGCTGGAAGGGTACCTGCTTACCGGCCGGCACGGCTTCTTTTCCTGCTACGAGGCCTTTATCCACATCGTCGATTCCATGTTCAACCAGCACGCCAAATGGCTGAAGACCTCGCGCGACGTGGAATGGCGGAGGCCGATCGCCTCGCTCAACTACCTGCTGACCTCGCATGTCTGGCGGCAGGACCATAACGGCTTCAGCCATCAGGACCCCGGCTTCGTCGACCATGTCGTCAACAAGAAAGCCGATATCGTCCGCGTCTACTTCCCGCCGGATGCCAACACGCTGCTGTGGGTGACGGACCATTGCCTCAGGAGCTGGAACCGCGTCAACGTGATAGTGGCCGGCAAGCAGCCCTCTCCGCAATGGCTCGACATGGATGCCGCGATCAAGCATTGCAGCGCCGGTATCGGCGTTTGGGAATGGGCGAGCAGCGATCGCGATGGCGAGCCCGAAGTGGTGATGGCCTGTGCGGGCGACGTGCCGACGCTGGAGACGCTGGCCGCCGTCGACCTGGTGCGCGACTACATTCCCGACCTCAAGGTGCGAGTGATCAACATCGTGGACCTGATGACGCTGCAGCCCAGGACCGAGCACCCGCACGGGCTGACCGATCCGGATTTCGACGCGCTGTTCACCACCGACAAGCCGATCATCTTCGCCTATCACGGCTATCCCTGGCTGATCCATCGGCTGGCCTACAAGCGCCACAACCATGCGAATCTGCATGTACGCGGATATATCGAGGAAGGCTCGACCACGACTCCGTTCGACATGGTCGTGCGCAACCGCATCGACCGTTTCCATCTGGTCATGGACATTATCGACCGGGTGCCGCGGCTTGGCTCATCGGCCGTGCACGCCAAGCAGGCGATCCGCGACAAGCTCATCGAGCATCAACGCTACATCGTCGCCCATGGTGAGGACATGCCGGAAGTGCATAAATGGCGCTGGCGTCCGGCAGCCTGAGATCGAACCGAAGCGCCTGCTCTAGCGTGCCGTCCTGCGGCTGGCGGTCTCGCCGGCCGCAAGTTCGATGATCTCGGCCGTAATCTCTTCCTGCCGCACGATACGCTGCCTCCCCTGGAGGGATTCCAGCATACGCTCGACCGCGCCATGCGTGCGCGCCATCGCCTGCATGCGCGCCTGGTTTTCGGCAGCGAAAGCATGAAGCGCCGCCTGGCAGAGCTGCGCATGGAGGTACTCGCCCGCGAGCTTCGCCAGCAGGTCGGCCGGCGGAAGCTGAAGCAGCGGCTCCCTGTTTCCAGCGGCATCCGGCATGCCCGACGGGTCGAAAGGAAGAAGCGGCGCCCTGCGCGTCTCGACCACCCCCGCCGCGCCGACGGTCGCGTAGAAGACATCAAGTGTCCCGATCGCCGCCTCCGTCACGCCCCGGTAGATCACCTCGGCCAACATGTCGGCGAGCTTCGGGATCGAGGCCGTGCGCGAGGGCATGGCGCCCTGCCAGAGGGGTTTCAGGCCTTGCTCGCGCGCAAGGGCGCCGCCGCGCGTGCCGACGAGAAGCAACGCCGATGTTTCCCAATCCGCCAGGGTGCCGAGAACCTTCTCACTGAAATTACTGACGAAACCTTCTTCGGCCAGGAAGACCACGATGGCCCGGCGCGGAGGCCCCGCCCCATGGCCGGCATACGGCATCCGGACCATCGGCAGGATACGGCCGATGGCCGCCTTTATCGCTTCGGCATAGCTGTCCACGGCCGCGAGTTCGGCCTGCGCCTGCCGCGACCGCGCCGCCGCGATGCCACGCATCGCGTTCACCACCGAACCGAGCTTCTCGATCCCGTCGATGCGTGCGCTGATGTCGGCCAACCGTTCGGTCATTCGGGAGCAGCACCAGGGGCGGCAGGCGTGGAGCCGGCATCCGATGCGGCGGCGGCCGGTCCGACGAGCGCGCCGGCATGACGCCGGAGAGCATCCAGCATCGCCTTCCGCCCTGCCGCATCGAGCGTGCCGTCCTTCTGGATCGAGGCAAGAGCCGCCGGCGCTTCCCGGTCGAGCATATCGGCCAAGCTCGCCCGAAACGCGGTGATCTGCGGCATGTCGAGCGGATCGAGAATGCCGTTCTGCACCGCCAGAACCAGTGCGAGCTCGTCGGCGAGCCTGAGCGGCGCGTGCTGGGCTTGGGCGAGGATGCGGCGGATGCGCGCCCCGCGCGTAAGCTGGTCCCGGATATGCGCATCGGGCATCCCGCCGAAGCGCGTGAACATCTCCAGTTCCAGGAACTGCGCATAATCCAGGCGCAGAGACGCGGCCGCGTCACGCAGGGCGCGCGCCTGGGTCTTGCCGCCAACCCGGCTGACGCTGGTTCCGACGTCGACCGCCGGCTTCTGGCCCTCGTTGAAGAGCTTCGCGTCGAGCACGATCTGCCCGTCGGTGATGGAGATCAGGTTGGTCGGGATATAGGCGCTGAGATTGCCGGCATCGGTCTCGGCGATGGGAAGCGCGGTCAGAGAGCCGCCGCCCCGCGCCGACGAGAGCTTGGCGGCCCGTTCGAGCAGGCGCGCATGGACATAGAAGATGTCGCCGGGATAGGCCTCGCGGCCGGGCGACTGGCGGGTCAGGAGCGCGATCTCGCGGTGGCAGGCCGCATGCTTGCTCAGATCGTCGATGACGACCAGCGCGTGCTGGCCGCGGTCGCGGAAATATTCCGCCATGGTGAAGCCGGCGAACGGGGCGATCCATTGCAGGCCCGGCGCGTCCGCCGCGCCGGCGACGACGACGATCGTCCGCTCCGGCGCGCCCCTGCCCATGATCGCGTCGATCGCCCGCTTGACGCTGGAGCTCTTCTGGCCGAGCGCGACATAGACCGAGATCATGTCGCTGGCTTTCTGGTTGATGATGGTGTCGACCGCGATCGTGGTCTTGCCGGTCGCGCGGTCGCCGACAATCAATTCGCGCTGGCCGCGGCCGAGGGCGAAGAGCGTATCGACTACCAGAAGGCCGGTCTGGACGGGCTGCTTGACAAGATCGCGCTCGATGATCGCGGGCGCCGGGCGCTCGACCGGCAGGGTCTCGTGAGCCGCGACTTCCCCCTTGCCACCGAGTGGTCGGCCCAACGGATCGACGACTCGCCCGAGTAGTTGCGGCCCGACCGGCACGCGCACGACGTCCCCCGTGCCGCTCACGGTCTCGCCCGCCGCCACGGCGTCCGCGCCGTCGAGCAGGACGCAGCCGATCCGGTCCCGGTCGAGCACCTGCGCGAAACCCGTATGGCCGCTGTCGAAACGCAAAAGCTCGTCGAGCCGGACAGTCGGCAGGCCGGAAATGAAGGCGATGCCGTCCGCGATTTCCTCGACCCGTCCGCGCGCCTCGGCCTTCGGGCCGAGCCGAACGTTTTCGACCGCGGATCGGGCGGATTCAAGCCATCGGTCGGCCGTCCCGTCAGCGCTCATGGGTCACCTCGGCGAGAATGCGGTCGAGATCCGCCTTCCAGCTATTGGCGATGGCGAGATGCGGGCCGCGCAGTTCGAGCCCCGCGATCAGGGACGGGTCGGTTCCGAAGGTGATCGCGGGCGATGCGCCCAGCGCCTTCGAGACGCGCATGGCGATCTCGGCCTGCATCCGCGCCTCGATCGGCGTGGCGGAAACCGCTTCCAGCGCCGCGCCGCTCACGGCCGCCTGGCGCGTGTCGTCCGGCAGTCTGCCGATCGCCGCCACGAGCCAGTCGGTGAAGGCGTCCTGCACATGCGCGCCATCGAGCCTCGCCATCAGCTTGCGGGCGATCTCGAGGGCAAGCCGGGCGGAGCGTTCGGTCCATTCGGCTGCCGCGGCAGTCTTCTCCGCCTCCGTCGCGGCTCGTGCTTCCGCCTGAAGGGCGGCCGCGTCCGCACGCGCCTTTTCGATGAGGGCGGCGCGCTCTTTTCCAGCATCGGCGCGGGCCTGCGCCAGGATCGCCTCACGCTCGGCCGCAAAGCCGTCGCGGGTCTTGCGAATGTCGTCCAGCGCCGCCGCGGCCTCCTTCTTCCGGGCTTCCGCCTCATCGAGCAGGCGCGTCGCCTCAGCCCGCCGCCCGGCGATCATGGCGGAGACCGGACGCCAGAAGAAGCGGCCGAGCAGCCAGACGAGGACCGCGACGTTGACGGTCTCGATGCCGAGCGTCCACCAGTCAATCGACATCGGTCAGTGCAATAGCGGATTGGCAAAGAGCAGGAGCAGCGCCACGACAAGGCAATAGATCGCCGTCGTCTCGATCATGGCAAGGCCGACGAACAGCGTGCGCGAGATGCTGTTGGCCGCCTCCGGCTGGCGCGCGATGGCGTCCATCGCGGCGGCCACCGAGCGGCCTTCGCCGAGCGCCGGGCCGAGCGCCCCGAACGAGACCGCTATCGCGGCCGAAACGATGCTTGCGAGGGCGAGCCAGTTCATGTCGGTTTCCTTTCCTTGCCGGTGTTTTCCGTCTCGTTGACGGCGCCGGCGATGAAGACCATCGCCAGCACCGAGAAGATGTAGGCCTGGACCGCTCCCGTCAGCAGGTCGAGCGCCATGAAGGGAATGGGGACGAGCAAGCCCGCCAGCGACAGAACGATGCCGATGACGAAGACGCCGCTCATGACGTTGCCGAACAGGCGCACCAGGAGCGAGAAGGTTCGCGTCAGGCTCTCCACGAAATTGAGCGGGATCATAATCGGCGTCGGCGTGGCGAAGGTGCGCAGATAGCCGCCTATCCCGCCGGCTCGCACGCCGAAGAAGATGATCGCGAGGAATACCAGCAGGGCGAGCGCGGCATCGGTTTCGAGATGCGCGGTCGGCGGCTCGACGCCGGGGACGAGCGATGACCAGTTGGCAACGAAGATGAAGACGAAGAGCGTGCCGATAAAGGCGCGGTAGGGGGCCGGATCGACCCTCATGGTGTCGCGGATCTGGCCGTCCACCGTCGTAACGATCAGTTCCAGCATCGCCTGGAATGCGGATGGCCGCAGCGATAGTCGGCGGGCCGCGAGGCTCGCGCCCAGCACGAGCACGACCATGATCGCCCAGGTGACGACGACCACTTCGGTCACCGGCACCGAGCCGACATGGAAGAGAACGGTGTTCTCGAGCGGGGATTTCATCCGGCGGGCCCAAAAAACGATCGAAGATGGACGAAACGGGCGACCGTCAGGCCGAGCGCGGCCGAAAGAAGGGGCGCGGCGCCCAGGCGGGCCGCCAGATAGAGCACGGCGCCGGTAGCCGCGAAGCGCATGACGAATTGACCGGCGGCGGCCCTCGTCCGGCCTTCGCAGATGGCGCCGGCCGTCCGGCGAAGCAGGCCGAAATGGAACAGCCCGGCGGCAAAGCCGAGCCCCAGGAAAGCGAGCGCGGGGGACGGCCAGCCGCCGACGTCGAGCGGAAGGGGAAGGTTCATGCGCTTTTCACCCATTTCCACGCCGACCAGCAGCCGAGCGCCAGCCCCAGCAGCAGGAGCGGCGCCGTCCAGAATATACCGCTGTCGAGCGCGTGGTCGATCAGCCGCCCGACGAAGAGGCCGATCAGCGCCGGGATCACGATCACCCAGCCGAGCACGCCGATCTCGGCGAGGCGGCGCGCCACCGAGGGCTCGCCCTCGCGCAGCCAGCGCCGATGACGCTCGGATCGGGAAGCTGCGGCGCGGGCAAGCGCATCTCCCTCGTCCGGAGGCTTCCCGCTCATGACCAGGCGCCCCCCTTGCCCCCAGCCTGGAGGTGGCGCACGAGCTGACGGATGGCGGCGAGTTGCATACGCGTCGAATCGACATGCTCGCTCTTTTCGGCGTCGGCTTCCGACAGGAAGCGCGCCAGCACCATCTTTTCGAGATTGTCGATGTCGTCACCCGGAACGGCCTCGCGGCTGGTGACGACGACATCGCTGCCGCGCTCGACCGAGAGCGAGCCGCCGCGGATCGCGCAATGGCGCCAGGAATTGCCGCGCCGCTTCCAGCTCACCACGGAAATGGTCAGCGCCGTAACGAAATCCGCGTGGCCCGGCAGCACACCGAAGCTGCCGCTCTCATCCTCGGCGGTGATGGAAAGGACGCCATCCTCTTCGACGGCGACGGACAGCGGCGTGACGATGGTGAGCTTCACGGCGAAATGCCTCCGCCGCCCTTCGTCGCTTCCTTTTGGCGGGCTTCCTCCATGGTCCCGATCATGTAGAGCGAGCTTTCCGCCCAGTCGTCGGTCTCGCCATCGAGGATCGCCTTGCAGCCAGCGAGCGTGTCGGCGCGCGTAACGCTGCGGCCCGGCGTCCCGGTGAAGGATTCGGTGACGGCGAAAGGCTGGGTGAGGAAGCGCTGCAGGCGCCGCGCCCGCCTGACCACCAGCCTGTCCGCAGAGCCGAGTTCCTCCACTCCGAGCAGCGAGATGATGTCCTGCAGATCCTTGAAGCGCGCGAGCGTTTCACGGCAGCGTTCGGCAAGCGCGTAGTGCTCCTCACCGACGACGAGCGGATCGAGCAGCAGCGACGTTGACGCCAGCGGGTCGACGGCCGGGTAGAAGCCCTCGGCGGCAAGCGCCCGCGACAGCACGATCGAGGAGTCCATATGGCTGGAGATCGCCGTGACCGCGGGATCGGTGAAGTCGTCGGCCGGCACATAGACGGCCTGGATTGAACTCACGGAAGCCCCGGCGACCGAGGCGATCCGTTCCTGAAGGGCCGCGACCTCGCTCGCCAGCGTCGGCTGGTAGCCGACCCGCGACGGCAGGCGGCCGAGGAGCCCGGATATCTCGCTGCCGGCCTGGACGAAGCGGAAGATGTTGTCCATCAGCAGAAGCACGTTCTGATGCTTCCGGTCGCGGAAATATTCCGCGACGGTGAGCGCGGTCATCGGCACCCGCCAGCGCGCGCCGGGCGGCTCGTTCATCTGGCCGTAGATGAGCGCGGTGCGGGCGAGCACGCCGGAGGCCCGCATGTCGTTCAGCATCTCGTGGCCTTCACGCGAACGCTCGCCGACGCCGGCAAAGACGGAGATGCCCTGGTATTTCTCCACCATGGCGTGGATCAGTTCCATCACGAGCACCGTCTTGCCGACGCCGGCGCCGCCGAACATGGCAGCCTTGCCGCCATGCGCCATCGGCGCCAGCAGGTCGATGACCTTGATGCCGGATTCGAACAGGGCCGTCATCGCGGTCTCGGCAACCAGCGCCGGCGGATGCCCATGGATCGGCCGCCTCGGCGTGTCGTCGGGAAGCGCGGGACCATCGTCGCGGACGCTCCCCGTCACGTCGAGAAGACGGCCAAGCACGTTCTCGCCGACAGGGACCATGATCGCCGGCGCGATCGGCCGCGCGGCCGTTCCGCGCGACAGGCCGGCCGTCGCCTGAAGCGCGATCGCGCGGACGGACGAGGTGTCGAGATGGCCGTGCACTTCGAGCAGGAGCGGTTCGGGTCGATCCCATTCGACGGAAAGGACGCTGTTGAGCGGGGGCAAGCCGCCGGCCGGGAACGCAACGTCGACCACGGGCCCGCGCACCAGCACGATCCTGCCGGCGGGTTGAACGTCTTGAACCGGGACAGTTTGACCAGTGCCCATTCCGCAGCAAGATGAGTGCCTTCACTGCCAGAACATCAATACCAACTTGATGGCATTGTGTTGATCTGTATCAACCGGAGGCAAATCGCCCTTCTCATGGGCGATTTAAACGGCGGCAAAGCCGTTGGCGGGCCTTGGATTCCATATCCTTGCCGTTGTCGCGGCAATTCACTCCGCTTCCTGGCCGCGGGGCAAGGATGGTCGGGCAGCCGAGGCTTCTTCGTCGATCAGTATGCGCTCGGCCGCGCCGTCCAGATCCTCGTATTGCCCGCTGCCCAGAGCCCAGAGGAACCCGGCCAATCCGATGCCGCCAAGGAAGAGCGCGATCGGAATCAGGAAGAACAGATTGTTCATGTCTGCCCCAAAGCCTTTCCGAAGCCCGACCGTCGCGCGCGCCCCACCCCGGCCGAGATCGGGTTTTGCCGGGCATGGCCGAGGCGGAGCGCATTCGCGACGACCGCGAGGGACGACAAGGACATCGCGATCGCAGCCAGCAGCGGAGTCACGTGCCCCATCACCGCGAGCGGCACCGCCACCACGTTATAGGACGCGGCGAATGCAAGGTTCTCCCACACCAGCGTGCGCGCCCGCACCGCCGTCTCGAATGCCTGCGGCACCGCGAGGAGGCTTTCGCGCATGAAAACGAAATCCGCCGCATTCCGGCCGATATCGGCTGCCGTCGCCGGCGCCATGGAGACATGAGCCGCCGCAAGCGCCGGAGCGTCGTTCAGGCCATCTCCGACCATCAGCGCCTTGCGCCCCGCGTTCGCAAGGCCGGAAAGGCGCCGGACCTTGTCGGCAGGCAGTTGCCCCGCACGCCAGCGCGTCGCTCCGATCGTGTCGGCTATGCGTCGAACGGGCTCGGGGTGGTCTCCTGACAGGATCTCGACGGCAAGGCCTGCCGCCTTCAGCCGCTCCACCGCCTCCCGCGCATCCGGGCGTGCCGCGTCGTCGAACCGGAAGCCGGCGAGCATGCGACCGTTTCGCGCCAGCACCAGATGAGGCTCGGACGATCCATGCCTCTCATCCGGCAGCGCCCATGACGGGCGACCAAGCCGATAGACCGCTCCATCCCCGGCGGTCCCCTCCATGCCGCAGCCGGACACCTCCTTTATCGACGCAATTCCCGGCGACCCGGAGTCGACGCGCGGTGCGGCTCGAAGTATCGCCCGCGAATAGGGATGAGACGAGTACGCTGCAAGGAGGCTCGCGGTCGCGAGAAGCGCCGGATCGACGTGTTCCGCATGGAGGAGATGCAATTCGCCGGTCGTCGCGGTTCCGGTCTTGTCGAGCACCACGGTATCTATTTCAGCCAGCCGCTCCAGCGCGGAGCCGTCCTTCATCAGGATGCCCTTCTCGAACAGCCGGCGCGCGGCCATGACCTGGACCATCGGTACGGCAAGTCCGAGCGCGCACGGGCAGGTGATGATGAGCACCGCGATCGCCGTCTGGAGCGCGTAGTGCCAGTCGCCGGCGATCCACAGCCACCCGACGAAAGTGAGGAACGCCGCGGAATGCACGAGCGGGGCGTAGAGCGCGGCCGCCCGGTCGGCGATCAGCCGATACCGCGGCCGTCCTTCCTCGGCCCGTTCCATCAACCGGGCCGTCTCCGCGAGGAAGGAGCCGTCCGGCGAGGCTGTCGCGAGGATCACCAGTGGCCCGGTCAGGTTGAGCGTGCCCGCCTGCACGCCGTCTCCGACAGTCGAAGGACGCGGCGTGCTCTCGCCCGTCACCAGCGCGCAATCGACTTCCGAGGAACCTTCGACCACGCTTCCATCGACGGGAATGCGCTCGCCGGCAGATACGATCACCCGGGTCCCCGGCATCACTTCGGAAAGCGGACGAAATTCCCGGCTGCCATCCGCCGCGATCACCGTTGCGCCGCGAGGCGAGAGATTGCGCAGATTGCTGACCGCGCTTCTCGCCTTCTCGCGCATCGCGTGGTCCAGCGTGCGGCCGACGAGCAGGAAGAACAGCAAGGAAACGGAGGCGTCGAAATAAGCCTCGGCGCCATGCGTCGCCGTCTCGTAGAGGCTCAGCCCGAAAGCCAGCGCCAGGCCAATCGAGATCGGCACGTCCATGTTCGTCCGACCGTGGCGGAGGGCGCGCCAGGCGGATCGGTAGAAGATGGCGCCCGAATAGGCGAGCGCGGGGACGGCAAGCAGCGCCGATATCCAATGGAACAGGTCGCGCGTCGCGCCGTCCGCTCCGGCCCACACGGAAACGGAAAGGAGCATGATGTTGCCGGCGGCGAAGCCGGCGACCGCCACCGCGCGGATCAGGCGACCAAGGGCTTCGTCCTTGCGTCCGGCGACGATCTCGAACAGATGGGCTTCATATCCCAGCCGGTTGAGCGTCTGTATCAGAGGCGGAACGCGGCCTTCGCGCCACGTCACCGAAACGCGCCTGGTGGAGAGGTTGACCCTCGCGCGCCGGACATCGGGAAGCTTCAGAAGCGCCTTTTCGATCGCATGGATGCAGGCGGCGCAATGGATGCCGGGCACGGCGAGATCGGTCTGCATGAAGCCCTCGCCCAGGGTCCGGCTGGCAAGCACGATCTCCTCGTCGGACGGCGAAGCTTGAAGGGGCAGGCAGAATTCCAGCGCCGCTTCGGCGCCCGGCGCGCAGCAGCTCATTGTATCGACCCGTCGCGGATGACGACGCGCTCCGCGTCCACGTATGGCGTGCCGAGACCTGCGTCCGCGTCGATCTCGATGATCCAGACGCCGTCGCGAACCTTGTGCCGGAAAGAGAATTCACCCGGCGCGGACTTCTCGAGGACGAGCGTCTCGTCTTCCGATTCGTAGGCGGGGTGGCGAAAGCGGACCGTCACGCCGGTCAGCGGAGCGGGCCTGCCGCCCGCCTCCGACAGCCGGTAGCTGACGAGGCCGTCCCGGACGCTGAGGCTGCCGGTCCATCCGAGCGCCGCCTGTGCCTGCGACTGGGCCAGCCGCTGGTTGAATTCCTGGCTCGACACGTAGGAATTCTCCACCACCAGTCCGGTCCAGCTTCGCGACGCACAGACCGCCAATGTCAGGTTCACCGCGATCACCACGGCGAAGAACGAGACGAGGATGGCGAGCATGTGCCAGCCGGTGAAGACGCGCGCCGCGGCGATCCTGCTTCTCATTTACTGCCCTCCGGAGCGTTGAAGGTCGCGCGATAGGCGCCGGATTCCGAGCCGCCCATGTCATGCACTTCGAAGCGGAAATCCGTGCTGCCCGGCTTCACGTCCGCTACGTCCTGCTTCACGTACACTTTCAGAGTGAGCAGCCGGTCGGGCTCCACCGGGACGGCGAAGGAGCGCCCCTCCTCGGAGTCGTAGCCGACAATCGTCATGGACGCGCCGTCGAGCCCGCCGAGCGCCAGCTTGAAGGTCCGCTGCTCGGGAAGCATGTTGAGCAGCTTCACCGTGTAGCCGTTGCGGATCGAACCGTCGGACAGCAGCACATATTGCGGGTTGCGGTCGTGGAGCACGTTGATTTCCAGCCGCTCTCGCGTCAGCAGCGAATAGAGCATCACCAGACCGACCAGCGACCAGGCGCCGAAATAAATGAAGGTGCGCGGCCGGAAAATCTTTCGCAGATGAAAATGAGCCAGCCTGTCCGAGAAGGAGCCGTCCGCGCGGCGCACGAGTCCCGGGTCGACGGGATGCGCGCCGCCGCCGGTGGCAATGGCCATGTTGGTGTTGTAGTCCGACAGCGTGGCATACGAAATGAGGCCACGCTCCCTGCCGGTCTTGTCCATCACCGCGTCGCACGCATCGATGCACAGCGCGCAGGTGATGCATTCGAGCTGCTGGCCGTCACGGATGTCGATGCCCATCGGGCAGACCGCCACGCAGGCATTGCAGTCGACGCAGTCGCCGACCTTCTGGCCCGCAGCAATCGCCTTCTTCGCATGGCGGGAGCGCGGCTCGCCGCGCCAGTCATTGTAGGTGACGGTGAGCGAATTCTCATCGAGCATCGCCGCCTGGATGCGCGGCCACGGACACATGTAGGTGCACACCTGCTCGCGCATCATGCCACCGAATGTGTAGGTCGTGGCCGTCAGTACGCCGATCGTGATGTAGGCGACCGCTGGAGCGTTGCCGCTGAAGAGCTGGCGCAGAAGCGTCGGAGCGTCGGCGAAATAGAATATCCAGGCGCCGCCCGTGGCGGCGGCGATCAGCAGCCACAGGCCATGCTTGACCGTGCGGAGCATGAGCTTGCGCCCCGACCATGGCGCCTGGTCGAGCTTGATGCGGGCGTTGCGGTCGCCCTCGACGGCGCGTTCGACCACGAGAAAGAGGTCCACCCACACCGTTTGCGGACAAGTATAGCCGCACCAGGCACGGCCGACGGTCGAGGTGATCAGGAAAAGCCCGACGCCCGCCATGACCAGCAGTCCGGCGACATAGATGAATTCCTGCGGCCATATCTCGACGAAAAGGAAATAGAAGCGCCGATGCTGCAGGTCGATCAGGACGGCCTGGGAAGGAGCGAAGGGTCCCCGGTCCCACCGCAGCCACGGCGTGAGATAGTAGATACCGAGCGTGATCGCCATGACGATCCACTTGAAGCGGCGGAAGCTGCCGCTGGCCCGCTTCGGAAACACCTTTTGACGTGCGGCATAGAGCGGCTGCCGCACATGCGCCGCGTTGACAGGCTCGACATCGAATTTCTGGACCTCGGGTTCGCCTTGGTCGAGCATTGCAGTCGGTTCCTGTCTGTAGCCGGTGAACGTCCTATGGCATGGGGCGTCATCGCCGGTATTGATCCGCGTCAAAGAGGGGGAGGCCGGCGCGAGGGAGGGGCTCTCCCCGTTCCGCGTCGGGCGCAAGGGCCTGCCGAGCCCACCGGCGGACCGGTCCTACTCTCCCCCGCCGAGGGAGTGGACGAACACGGTAAGTTCCTTGACGGTGGTATCGCCAAGCCGCACCTGCCATGCCGGCATCACGCCGTGGCGCGGTGACTCGACCTGCCGCTCGACCGCTTCCTCTCCCGGACCGTAGAGCCAGATGGCGTCCGCCAGATTCGGGGCGCCGACCTGACGGCCGCCCCTGCCTTCCGGTCCATGGCAGGCGGCGCAGTTCTGTTCGAACACCGGTTTGCCCTTCACTGCGAGTTCCGGGTTCCGCGGCGTGCCGGAAAGGCTGACGACGTAGGAGGCGACCGCCTTGATCTGATCCGGCTTCAGCACATCGCGGAAAGCAGGCATCTCGGACTGACGGGTGTCTGCGTCGGCCTCGTACCGGATACCGTGCGAGATCGTCTGGTAGATGGAGCTCAGATCGCCACCCCAGAGCCAGTCGTCATCGTTGAGATTGGGGTAGCCGTTGCCGCCCTGGGCGCCGGAGCCATGGCATTGCGAGCAGTTGACCTTGAATGCTGCGGCGCCGGCCGCGATCGCGAAAGGCCTCAGCTCGTTATCGGCCTCGATGTCGGCCAGGCTCCTGCTGCGGATCGCATCCACATATCGCGCCTGCGCCCGGGTCGCATCGTCGAGCGATGTCCGCAAATCGGCGCGGCTGGAGAAGCCGAAGACGCCTCGCGTCGCATGCGTGACAAGCGGCCATGCCGGATAGAGGACCGTATAGCCGATCGCCCAGAGGATGGTGGCGTAGAAGGTCCACAGCCACCAGCGCGGCAACGGGTTGTTGAGTTCGCGAATGCCGTCCCACACATGGCCGGTCGTTTCGACGCCGCCCAGCTTGTCGACCTGTTTGTCGCTCATTTGTCATCGTCCTCTAGGGGGATGCGGGAAGCCTCGGCAGCCGCCTTGTTGCTGCCGGGACGCACCGCCAGGTAGATCGCGCCCAGGAAGAAGATGAGCATCGCCAGCAGGCCCCAACTGTCGGCGAACTGGCGCATGGTCGTGTAATCCATGACTTCGTTCCTTGTTCTAGCGGTAACCCGCGACCTCGTCGTATTTCGTGAAGTCGACCAGGGTGCCCAGCATCTGGAGATAGGCGATAAGGGCGTCCATCTCGGTCACCTCCTGCGGATTGCCGTCGAAATCGCCGACCTTGGCCTTGGGATAGCGCTTCAGGAGATCCGCCGTGTCGGCGTTGGGATCGGCCTGTGCCATCAGGTCCGACTTGGCGTTGGCGATGTCGTCCGCCGTATAGGGCACGCCGACATCCACATTGGCTTTCAGATGCGCGGCAATGTTCGGGATCGAAAGGATCTTGTCCTTCAGGAAGCCGTAACGCGGCATAACCGATTCCGGCACCACCGACCGCGGATCCGTGAGGTGCTGGACATGCCACTCGTTGGAATAGCGGCCGCCGACGCGGGCAAGGTCTGGTCCGGTGCGCTTCGAGCCCCACTGGAAGGGATGATCGTACATGGATTCCGCCGCGAGGCTGTAATGGCCGTAGCGCTCGACCTCGTCGCGGAAGGGACGGATCATCTGCGAATGGCAAAGGTAGCAGCCCTCGCGGACATAGATGTCACGCCCCGCCAGTTCGAGCGGACTGTAGGGGCGCATGCCTTCCACCTTCTCGATCGTGTTCTGGAGATAGAAGAGCGGCGCGATTTCCACGATGCCGCCAATGGTGACGACCAGCAGCGAGAAGACGAGGAGCAGCGTCGCGTTGCGCTCGATGATGGCGTGCCTGTCGAGAAATGCCATGTGAGGAGATCCTTATTCGGCAGGGGCGAACGCGGGGGCCTCGCCGCCCATCGGCACTTCCTTGCGCTGATGGCCGCGAATGGTCATGGCGACGTTCCACGCCATGATCAGCACGCCGGAGAGGTAGAGCAGGCCGCCAAGCGCGCGCATCACGTAGTAGGGATGCATGGCGGCGACCGTCTCGGCGAAGGAATAGACCAGGAAGCCCTGCTCGTCGTATTCGCGCCACATCAGGCCCTGCATGATGCCCGACACCCACATGACGGCCGCGTAGACGACGATGCCGAGCGTCGCGAGCCAGAAATGCCAGTTGACCAGGCGCAGGGAATAGAGGCGCTCGCGGTTCCACAGACGCGGCACGAGGAAGTAGATGGCGCCGAAAGTTATCATGCCGACCCAGCCGAGCGCGCCCGAATGGACATGGCCGATGGTCCAGTCCGTATAGTGCGACAGCGAATTGACCGTCTTGATCGACATCATCGGACCTTCGAAGGTCGACATGCCGTAGAAGGCGAGCGCCATCACCATCATTCGGATGATGGGATCCGTCCTGAGCTTGTCCCAGGCGCCCGAGAGCGTCATCAGGCCGTTGATCATGCCGCCCCAGGAAGGCATCCACAGCATGATCGAGAACACCATGCCGAGCGTCTGCGCCCAGTCGGGCAGGGCAGTGTAGTGGAGATGGTGCGGGCCGGCCCAGATATAGAGGAAGATCAGCGCCCAGAAGTGGATGATCGAAAGGCGGTAGGAATAGATCGGCCGGTTCGCCTGCTTGGGCACGAAATAATACATCATGCCGAGGAAGCCCGCCGTCAGGAAGAAGCCGACGGCGTTGTGCCCGTACCACCATTGCGTCAGCGCGTCCTGCACGCCCGAGAAGGCTGAATAGCTCTTCGAGCTGAAGATCGAGACCGGCATCGACAAATTGTTGACGACGTGCAGCATCGCGATCGTCACGATGAAGGACAGGTAGAACCAGTTGGCGACGTAGATGTGCGGTTCCTTGCGCTTCACGATCGTGCCGAGGAACACGACGAGATAGGCGACCCATACGATGGTCAGCCAGATGTCGACGTACCATTCCGGCTCGGCATATTCGCGGCTCTCGGTGATGCCGAGCAGGTAGCCGCTGGCAGCCATGACGATGAAGAGCTGGTAGCCCCAGAAGACGAACCAGGCGAGGTCGCCGCCGAAAAGCCGGGCGCGGCTGGTGCGCTGGACTACATACAAGGAGGTTGCGATCAGCGCGTTTCCGCCGAAAGCGAAGACGACGCCCGATGTGTGGACCGGCCTCAGACGTCCGAAATTGAACCAGGGCTGGACGTCAAGGTCGGGAAAGGCCAGCTGCAGCGCAATGACGAGGCCGGCAATCATGCCGACCACGCCCCAGAAGATGGTCGCTATCACGCCGTAGCGGATCGGGCCATCCATATAGGCGGACGGATCGGCCGGCGGCGCGGGCTCGAAGCTGGTGCGTCTAAGGAGAATTCCCGCGCTGCCGGCGAGAAGGAAGAACAGGATCCACATATGGGCGCGGAACGGATCGTCCTGCGCCATGGCGGCTGCGATCAGCGCTCCGAAAGCCGCAAGACCGAGCGCGACGATTTCCGCACCATATCGCATGACCGTATTCCCCTCGGCTTGAATAGCGACGGGCGGCGGGAAAAGCCGCTCCGACGCCTTTTCGCCGCAACGGGGGTGAGCCGCTTTGATCGAAGTCAAATTTCCCGTCGCGGCGCCATGGCGTGCCTCGGTGCCGTGCACGTGGTGATTCCGATGCCATTCTCACCACCTGCGATGCAGGCGGCGACGCTCCATTATCTTGGAGAGGCGATGGGAGAGCCGTTCAGCGGCTCGCTTCCGGGCAGGCGTCGATGGCCGGTGGCCGGTCGTTCCACCGAATACGCGCAATCCGGCGATCGGCCTCCGGGGGCGCAGTCGGCCACGATGGCAACCCCGGAATGCGGCGAGTCGGCGAATCTGTGGCTCAACCCTCTCGAACGAGTGATTCCGCCACAGCGGGATCGAAGACCCTGGAATCCACCTTCAGATAGGCAAGGCCTTCCTCCGAGATCACGATCGCCTCCGCGACGCCCGGCAGCTGTCTCAAGCGAGCGGCAAGACCGTCCGCGTCGCCGCGCGATCTGCCGGAGACGCGGATCAGCCTGCTCGCCAGATAGCGCGGCGGCTTCATCGATGCGGCGACCAAGAGCCAGACGACTGCCAGCGCCGTCGTGAAAGCGAACAGGCCAGCGGCGCCGCCCGCCTGATGTGCCCAGCCGCCGACAACGCCGCCGATGAAAATGCCCATAAACTGGGAGCTGGAATAGACGCCGCTGGCCGTGCCCTTGGCATCGGGCGGCGCCGTTTTCGTGATCAGGGAAGGCAGGCTCGCTTCCATGATGTTGAAGCCGGAAAAGAACAGGATGACCGCCGCGAGCACGACATAGAGATTGCCGGGGGCAGCCCCAAGCATGATCTGGCTCGCGGCAAGCGCGACGATCGCGGCGACGAGAACCGCCTTCATGCGCCGATATTTCTCCGCGATGATGATGGCCGGCACCATCACCGCGACGGACACGACGAGCACCGGCAAATAGACGATCCATTGATCGTGGGCGGTTACGCGGAGCGAGCGCTCTAGGAGGTTGGGAACCGCGAGGAAGCTCGCCGTCAGCATGGCATGAAGCGCGAAAATGCCGAAATCGAGCCTGAGAAGCTCGTGGTCACGAAGGATCGTGCCGAACATCGCCGGGACGGTCTCGGCGTCGCGGTGGACGGTAATCCGAGGCGGCGCCGGCACGACGAACAGCGTGATCGCGATACCGACCATCGCCAGAACGGCCATCAGCCAGAAAATGCCGGCAACTCCGATGAAACCGGCTGCGATGGGCCCCGCGACAACGGCGACCATGAAGGAGAGCCCGATGGTAATGCCGACGAGCGCCATGGCGTTGGTTCGGTTTTCCTCGGCGGTGAGGTCCGCGACGCAGGCAAGGATAACCGAGCCGACCGCTCCCCCGCCCTGGATCGCCCGGCCGACGATGACTCCATCGATATTTGAGGAGAGCGCGGCGATCGCGCTGCCGATGCCGAAGAGCACAAGCCCGAGCACGATCATCACCTTGCGGCCGATCCTGTCGGACAACAAGCCGAACGGAATCTGCAGGAGCCCTTGCGTCAGCCCGTAAATCCCGAGCGCAAGCCCGATCTTGTACGGCGTGGCGCCAGCAAGGTCCTTGGCGTAGGTCGCGAAGACCGGATAGATCATGAACAGTCCGAGAAGCCGGACTGAAAAGACGGCGGCGAGCGAGCTTGCCGCCCGCGCTTCGTGTTTTTCCATATTGTTTTCTAACGTTGCCCGAGTGGCATGATTGCGCGCAGACTAGAACCGGCCAGGCCGCCGGAAAAGGAGGGCGGGCAATAAGTCGCGGCGGAGGTCGCATCATGACCGGCATCGTGCGCGCTATTTCGCTTTCGTGACTGCGCGCCTGTCCGAAAGCAGGAGATCGATGAATGACTTAGGATTGGACGACGATCCTCCGGGTCGAAACCGATAGGGTGGATGAGACGACGGGGTCGATGACGGACCTCTTGTCCAGCCCCGCCATAACGCAAGAGCAGGTTTCCCAAGCCTACAATGCGGTCGAGAGCGCCGCACAGCGCTTTGAGCTTTTCGTGACCGATCTCGAGGAACAGGACGTCGACGATGCCGTTCTGGAAGCCGCCGAGAGAATCCTCGACAGGTGGGATGCGCTCTCGGTCCATGTGGCCGGCTACCTTCGGTAGAGGCCTATATCCTCCGATCCAAGGCGAATGCTGAATCGACCCGACCAGCCGAGCGACCCAACCGAGGAGCGTCAACAATAACTTGACCGGACAGTCGTAACAGACATACCCAGAGGCTGATGTTCCCCAAGTCACCTCTCATCCAGCCTGAAACGCGTGAAGCTGCCGGAAAGGAGGTGACGCAGTCCGAACGCGAGGTCCCGCTCGCAATCCTTACCTGTCTGGCGCTCATTGTAGGTATCGTCGCCGGGTTCGGAGCGATCTTCTTCAAGTTCCTGATCGCGGTCATTACGAACTTCGCCTTTTACGGCGAGGTCTCCGCGCATTACGATCCGAACGCCTATGGGCCGCCAAGCCCGTGGGGACCTCTCATCATCGCCGTTCCGGTCATCGGCGGCCTGATCGTCGTATTCCTGGTCAGGAATTTCGCGCCGGAAGCGAAGGGGCATGGCGTACCGGAAGTCATCTACGCCATCTATCACCAGCGTGGCGACGTCCGCGGCATCGTTGCCGTCATCAAATCCCTGGCCTCGGCCATCGCCATCGGCACCGGGGCTTCCATCGGCCGCGAGGGCCCGATCGTGCAGATCGGCTCCTCCTTCGGCTCGACCTTCGCGCGCCGGCTGCGCCTGATCAGTCCGCAGAAGATCATCCTGCTTTCCGCCGGCGCCGGCGCCGGCATCGCGGCGACGTTCAATACTCCGCTCGGCGGCGTGCTGTTTGCCAGCGAAATCCTGCTACCGGAGATTTCGACACGCAGCTTTCTGCCTGTCGTCGTCGCGACGGCCACCTCCACCTATGGCTACCGCCTCATCATGGGGGCCGGGTCGGCTTTCGACGTCCCTTTCCTCGACGGCATGGTTCAGCTTCATTCCGTAAATGGCAGCGAGATCGTCCTGTCCGCGATCATAGGCGTTGCGCTCGGCGGCGCCGCATGGAGCTTTGTCAAGTTGCTCGCCTTCATGGAGGATCTCTTCGAGGCGATGCCCATCAGCCCTTATCTGCAGAGTGTGCTGGGCATGGGGACGGTCGGTCTGATGGGCTATTTCTTCCTGCTCGCCAGCGGTCATTATCAGGTTCTGGGCGTCGGCTACGCGACGGTCCAGTACATCATCGACTGCTGCCGCGGTGGAGGTTCGCTCGGCCTCATCCTTCTTCTGGCTCTCTTCTTCGGCAAGATGCTGGCGACCTGCATCAGCCTCGGTGCGGGATCGTCAGGCGGCGTGTTTTCGCCGTCTCTGTTCATGGGGGCGACACTCGGCGCGTTCGTGGCAAGCGCTGCCGCCCTTCTGTTTCCCCATCTCGGCGTCTCCGTTCCAACCTATGCGATGATCGGCATGGCGGCGATGGTGGGGGCGGCGACAAGCGCGCCGATGACGGCGATCGTCATGATCTTCGAGATGACCCGCGACTACAACATGATCCTGCCGCTGACGATCGCCTGCGCTTTGGCGCTCGGAGTGCGCCGCGCGCTCGTGACGAGCGATATCTATACGATCAAGTTGCGCGGCCGGGGTACGCCGATTCCGACCGATCGCACAACCAATATGTTCCTCGTCCAGCCGTCGACGGAGATCATGAACCGAAACTTCAAGGTTCTGTCGCAGGACATGCTGGTCTCCGCCGCTATCAATGAAATCGATCCGGGCACGACAAAGGTTCTCGTCAGCGACGGTCAACGGCTTTCAGGCTTCATCCGCTTCGGCACGATCCGCTACCGGATGGAGAAAGTTGCGACCCAGCGCCTTGGCGACCTTGCGTCGAGCGATTTCATCATCGCGTCGGAACGCAGCAACCTGAACGACGTCATCACCCGAATGAGCCGTCGCGGCCGTTCCTACGCCATCGTCGTGAGAGGCACGCGCGGCGTGCCCCGACCGGACGACGTCCTCGGCATCATCGACCGTGAAGAAATAGCCCAGGCCGTGATCAAGAATCACTATGCCTGAGGGTTTGTGGCTCGGGCGAGGAGCCATCCGGATGAGCCAGCAATGATGTTTGCGGATCAGAATCCCGCGCGCCTTGCGTCGGTCAATTGAACGGAAAAACGTCGGCCGATCGCCGCAATCGTGGTTTCACGAGGCGGTCGTTCGAGATCGGTCGGGTGTTTTCCGCTTCCGATTGGGGCAGTCCTTCGCCGCCTAAACCTCCGCTGGCCACATTCTGCATGAACAATCCCGCCGGGAAGTGGTTAGGTGGACCCGTTACATGGACGTCGAACCTGCCGGACCCGGCGATAGCGGGAGTACGTTCTGATGCCGACGAGTTCGGCGCATGACAGTGCGGCATTAGCGCTCGCCGCCGCACGCCCGGGTTCTTCCGACACCCGCATGGGCGACGCTTGGGCCTACATGCTGATCGCTGGAGGTGGTTTTTTCCTTTGGTGGATATGCACGCAGCATCCCACAGCCTTGCCATCCTGGGCGCCATGGGAATTCTCGCCAAGCTGGTATGCTGCCGCGTCGCTTGCCGCCTATTGGTATTGCCGAGGACTGGCACGGACGTCCATCGAGCTGCGTCCAACGCGTTGGCATCAACTCGCTTATTTCGCGGGCATCGTCCTGCTTTACATCGTTCTACAGACGAGATTCGACTACCTGGCCCAGCACATGTTTTTCCTCAATCGCGTGCAGCACATCATCATGCACCATATCGGGCCGGCGCTGATTGCGCTTGCATGGCCCGGCGCCGTGCTAAGGCGCGGAATGCCGGCCTCCCTGCGGCGTCTGGCAGAATCAAACCCGATTGCCCGTATCACCCGCTGGGTTCAACAGCCACTTCTTGCGGCCGTGCTGTTTGTGGGCCTGATCGCGCTGTGGCTTTATCCACCCGTCCATTTTCGGGCAATGATAGATGCTCGGCTTTATGCGGTGATGAACTGGAGCATGGTGGTCGATGGAATATTGTTTTGGTGCCTGATACTCGATCCGAGGCCAACTCGGGTCGCGCGGGTTTCGATCGCGACTCGCGCCGTATTGGCGGCAGGGGTCATGTATCCGCAGATCGCGATCGGTTTGTCTATCACCTTCATCCATCACGACCTCTACCCCTTCTATGCCTTATGCGGCCGTGCCTTTTCATCTTTTCCACCCCCACTCGACCAGGCGCTCGGCGGCATCATTGTATGGGTGGCGGGCTCCATGATGAGCGTTCTGGCGTTTGTCTACGTGCTCTATCTGCACGGGACGGGCCGCTCCTCCTGCTCGAACGAGCTTTGCGTGGCGGCGGCTCGGAACCAGCGAAACTTGCCGGGCGGTGCACTCGACCCGATTGAAGATACGTACGGGTGGATGTGACAAAAAGCTGAAAGCAGGGACGCGGACTCCGCGGGTGCAGCGACGACGCGTTCACCCCATCCATAGATGAGCCGAGGGGTCGAGAATACGTTTGAATTTTATGCGGAGCTGGCCCTACCGCTGCCTGCCGGATAGGGGCTTGCCGTGCATACCTGATTTCGCCCGCCTCGCTTGGCTTCGTAGAGAGCTGCGTCCGCGCGACGCATGAAATCTTCGAAAGATTCGGCGTTCCGGATTTCGGCCACTCCGAAACTTGCGGTACAGCGCTCATCGTCCGGCTGGCCAGAGATCGGCAAAGCGGCAAAGGCGCTGCGAACGCCTTCCGCGAACAGTCTGGCGGCCGGCAAATGAACGCCCGGAAGTGCGACCGCGAACTCCTCGCCTCCAATCCTGCCCGGCACCTGACCGGCTGCAACCCGGGTATCGAGAAGCCTTGCGAATGCCGCTATCGCGCGGTCCCCGGCGCCATGGCCATATGTGTCGTTGATATGCTTGAAATAGTCCAAATCGCATATGACCAGGGACAGCGTGCGGCGCTGGCGGCGCATGTCCTGCAGGATCGCGTCGGCATGGGCTTCAAAACCGCGCCTGTTCAGCAGGCCGGAAAGCGGATCGGTCTCGGATTTTTCCTTGGCCTCCTTCAGGAGATCTCTCACCATCACCGTCAGTGTGAGCAGCGCAATCGAGACGGCCAAGCCCGTGCCGATCGATTGTGAGGCGAATGCGTAGAGGGTGTCGTGATAGTCCCTAGCCATGGCCCCGTTTCCGCCCAAGGCGTGGGCCAGAAGCGGCTTGGTCAGGAACTGAAGAGCACTGAAGATCAAGAGGGTCGCGAGGAGACTGTCTAAAGCCCGTCTTCTGGCCGTCAGCACGATGGAGGCGCCGATCGCCTGCATTGCAAAATAAGGCATCTGATAGAGCGTGAGGCGGACGAGCGAGTTGCGCGGCATGGCCTGGATTGCATATGCGACCAGGAGGGACGCGGCCAAGACGGTTACGATGCTGTGCCAGGGCACCGCGCCCGAATATCTCTTCGCGAGGCCTACATCGAAGAAAACGAGAGGCGGAAGGAAACTCGCGAAGACCACGACCTGCGCAAGACCGCCGGACGGCAGTGTGGCGATGGCAAACTCGGTTGCCAGGTAAGCAATGCCGGAAGCGTATGACAGGGCGAACCAGCGGGCGGCCGAGCGCCCGCGATCGGCGGCAGCTACAGCCAGGAAGGCCAGCGCCAATGATCCGGCGACAAAGACATCGATTGCAAAGATGAATTCCGCGCCGCTCACCGATCATGCTCCTCGCGCGGCAAGTTAGAGCGGGCAGCCCAACAATAGGTTAAGCCGGACTACGGCGACCGGCTCAGGCCAAGGCCGGGGCGTCCCTTGCACGAAGCGGCCGTCCCGGAAGCTTTGGCCGCTTGGAAAGCCCCGGATCTCGTCAGAGCATTAGGTGTCGACGAACGTCCGGCTCATCCAGGCTCGCGGCCTCTCCGGTGAAGACGATCCGGCCACGATCCATGATCGCCACGGAATCGGCGAGTCCCCTCGCGAAATCCAGATATTGCTCGACGAGCAGTATGGAGAGGCCGGCAGTATCGCGCAGGTAGGTGATGGCGCGGCCGATGTCCTTGATGATGGAGGGCTGGATGCCTTCCGTCGGCTCGTCCAGAACGAGAAGCTTCGGCCGCATGACGAGCGCCCGACCGATGGCGAGCTGCTGCTGCTGGCCGCCGGAGAGGTCGCCGCCACGACGGCCGAGCATGTCCTTCAGCACCGGAAACAGCTCGAAAACATGGTCCGGGATGGACCTTTGCCCGCGCCTCAGCGGCGCCATGCCGGTCTCCAGATTCTCGCGCACGCTGAGCAACGGGAAGATTTCCCTGCCCTGCGGCACGAATGCGATGCCCGACCGGGCGCGATCGTACGCCGCGCTCCGGCCGAGCGCCTTCCCCTCGAAGGCAACCTCGCCCGACGTCAGCCTCAGATGGCCGACGATGGCTCTCATCAGACTCGTCTTGCCCACGCCGTTGCGGCCGAGCACACAGGTGATCTTTCCCGTCTCCGCCTTGAGCGACACGCCGCGCAGGGCGACCGCGGCGCCGTAATGGAGCGTGGCGTTCTCAACCTCGAGCATGATGGAAAGCCTCCATCTCTGGTCCCCCTGCGCCCCCGACCTGCTGGCCGGGGGTGGCGCACCTTCCGGCGCGCCAGAGGGGGTTCGTGAATTCTGTTGCGCCGCCACCTTCCATCCTCACCGCCCCAGATAGACTTCGACGACGCGCTGATCCGCGGAAACGAAGTCCAGCGTGCCCTCGGAAAGCACCGACCCTTCATGAAGGCAGGTGACCTTGACCCCGAGTTCGCGGACGAACTGCATGTCGTGCTCGACGACGATGACCGAATGGGTCTGCGCGATTTCCTTGAGCAGCCGCGCGGTTTCCCCGGTCTCCGCGTCGGTCATGCCGGCGACCGGCTCATCGACCAGGAGAAGCTTGGGGTCCTGGGCCAGAAGCATGCCGATCTCCAGCCACTGCTTCTGGCCGTGCGAAAGACCCGCGGCGAGGTCGTGCCGCCGCGCGCTCAGGCGGATGGTCTCCAGGATATGCCCGAGGCGTTCCGCCTGCCGGGGGGAGCGCCTGTCGAACAGCGCCTTGACCGCGCTGCGCTTGCCCTTGAGCGCCAGCAGGAGATTGTCCTCTACCGTGTGGCTTTCGAAGACGGTCGGCTTCTGGAACTTGCGGCCAATGCCGAGCATGGCGATGTCGGCTTCGTCATGGCGGGTGAGGTCGATATCGCCGTCGAAGAAGACCTCGCCCTCGTCCGGCTTCGTCTTGCCGGTGATGATATCCATCATCGTCGTCTTGCCGGCGCCGTTAGGACCGATGATGGCGCGCATCTCGCCCTTCTCCAGCACCAGGGAGAGGTTGTCGATGGCGCGGAAGCCGTCGAAGGAGACGGAGACGCCGTCGAGATAGAGGATGGGCCTGGCATCCGACATGGCCTACTCCGCCGCCTCCGCCCTCAGTTCCTCGTCCTTGCCGAAGCTTTCCGGTTCGACGTCCTTCTCGGCGGTGGCCGATGCGCGGCGCGCCCGCCTCGCCGTCCACCCTTCGACCAGCGTGCCGACGATGCCCTTCGGCAGGAAGAGCGTGACGAGGATGAAGAGGCCGCCGAGGGCGAACAGCCAGAATTCGGGGAAAGCGCCGGTGAACCAGCTCTTGCCCCAGTTGACGACGAGCGCGCCGATGATCGGACCGACGACGGTGGCGCGACCTCCGACCGCCGTCCAGATCACCACCTCGATCGAATTGGCGGGCGCGAATTCGCTCGGATTGATGATGCCGACCTGCGGCACGTAGAGCGCGCCGGCGATGCCTGCCATGACGGCGGATGCGGTGAAGGCGAAGAGCTTCACGTTCTCCGGCCGCCAGCCGAGGAAGCGCGTCCGGCTCTCGGCATCGCGCACCGCGATCATCAGCTTTCCGTATTTCGACTTCACGAAGAAGGCGACGAGGACGACGCCCAGCGCCAGCGTCAACGCGCTCGCGGCGAACAGCGCCGCGCGCGTCTCGTCGGACTGGATGTCGAAGCCGATTATATCCTTGAAGTCGGTCAGGCCATTATTGCCGCCGAAGCCCATGTCGTTGCGGAAGAAGGCGAGCAGCAGCGCGTAGGTCATCGCCTGTGTGATGATCGACAGGTAGACTCCCGTGACGCGGCTCCTGAAGGCAAACCAGCCGAAGACGAAGGCGAGCAGGCCGGGTACGGCCAGGACCATGATCGCGGCGACCCAGAAATGGTCGAAGCCGTACCAGAACCAGGGCAGTTGCTTCCAGTTCAGGAAGACCATGAAGTCGGGCAGGATCGGATTGCCGTAGACGCCCCGGCTGCCGATCTGGCGCATCAGGTACATGCCCATCGCGTAGCCGCCGAGCGCGAAGAAGGCGCCGTGGCCGAGCGAAAGGATGCCGCAATAACCCCACACCAGATCGAGCGCCAGCGCCAGGAGCGCATAGGTCAGGTACTTGCCGAACAGGGTGACGGCGTAGGTCGGGACATGCAGCGCACTGCCTGCCGGCACGGAGAGGTTGAGCACCGGCACGACGATGGCGGCCGCTACAAGCACGAGCACTGCCGCAGCCACGCGCCAGGTGAAACCGTCGGCCAGGGCGCGGACGATCATCATGCTTCCACCGCCCTGCCCTTCTGCGCGAAAAGGCCGCGCGGGCGCTTCTGTATGAAGAGGATGATGAGCACGAGGATCAGGATCTTGCCGAGGACCGCGCCGGCATAGGGCTCGAGGAACTTGTTGAGGATGCCGAGCGAGAAGGCGCCGACCAGCGTGCCCCAGAGGTTGCCGACGCCGCCGAAGACGACGACCATGAAGCTGTCGACGATGTAGCTCTGCCCGAGATTGGGCGAGACGTTGTCGATCTGGGAGAGCGCGACGCCCGCGATGCCGGCAATGCCGGAGCCGAGCGCGAAGGTGAGCGCATCGACCCAGGGCGTGCGGATGCCCATGGAGGACGCCATGCGACGGTTCTGCGTCACCGCGCGCATGTGCAGTCCCCAGGATGTACGGTTGAACACGTAGAGGAGCACGGTGAAGACGGCGAGCGCGAAGAGCACGATCCACAGCCGGTTCCAGGTAATCGCCAGTTGCCCGATATCGAACTCGCCCGACATCCAGGACGGATTGCCCACATCGCGATTGTTCGGGCCGAAAATGGTGCGCACCGCCTGCTGGAGGATGAGCGACACGCCCCAGGTCGCCAGAAGCGTCTCCAGCGGGCGTCCGTAAAGGAAACGGATGATGCCGCGCTCGATGACGAGACCGACGGCGCCGGCGACAAGGAAGGCCAGCGGCACGGCGATCGCCAGCGACCAGTCGAACAGGCCGGGAAAGGAGGCGCGGATGATCTCCTGCACGACGAAGGTCGTGTAGGCGCCAAGCATCACCATCTCGCCATGGGCCATGTTGATGACGCCCATCACGCCGAAGGTGATGGCGAGCCCGATCGCGGCCAAAAGCAGCACGGAGCCGAGCGAAATGCCATACCAGGCATTCTGCGCCACGCCCCACCAGGCGAGCACGTCGCGCATGTCGGAGACGGCTGATGCCGCCCTGTCCTTCAGCGGCCCTTTGGCGGTGGCCTCGTAGGACAGGAGCAGCGAGAGCGTGTCGCGGTCGCCGCGCGCGCCGAGCAGGTCGATCGCGGCTTCCTTCTCGGCTTCGCTCCTGTCCGAGACCAGGACGGCGGAGGCGCGCGCCGCCTCCATGCGCCGCCTGACCGCGGCATCCGTTTCCTTTGCGATCGCGGCATCCAGCGCCTCTATGGTCGAGGCGTCGGGACTGTTCAGCATCGTCGTCGCGGCGGCGAGCCGCACTGCCGGATCCCTGGCGGCGAGCGTCAAATTGCCGACCGCGTCGCCGATGAGGCGGCGAAGGCTGTTCTTCACCTTGACCTTCACCATCGCATCCTTGCCGGCCGACCCTTCGGCCTTGCCGGTCAGCGGGTCGAAGAGGTCGAAACCGTCGGACTTCTCCTTGACGACGAAGACGGCGCCATCCGGCTGTCGCGCATAGAGATTGCCGTCGGCGAGCGCGGCGAGCGCACGGACGGCGGCCGGATCGCCCGTCGCGGCGACTTCCTTCACCACCTTCTCGACATCGGAAAAGCTCATGGCCCGTCCGAATTTCGCGACCGCCGCCCGGGTGGCCGCTTCGTCGGCATGGACAGCCGATATCGGCGCAAGCAGCACGGCCAGAAGCAGGAGGGCGCTTCGGAGAAGAAACATCGAAGGCTCGATCTCTTTATGAGTTCCGGGTTCTAGCTCCCGGGCCGGTGGGAGGAGGAGCCGGCCCGGAAGCTTCGCGGTCAAACGGTCGATGATCCGCTCAGTTGGTCCCCTCGCCGCCGCACTTTCCGGTTTTGACGTTGAAGTTGCCGCAGGACATCGGCTTGCGCCAATCGGAGATCAGGTCCCTGGAGCCCGGCAGGTAGTCCGACCAGGCGTCGCCCGGAACGGTGCCGGGGGTCTGCCAGACGGTCTCGAACTGGCTGTCGTCCTGTATCTCGCCGATCAGCACCGGCTTGGTGATGTGGTGGTTCGGCATCATGGTCGCGTAGCCGCCGGTCAGGTTCGGCACGGTGACGCCGATCATGGCGTCGATGACCTTGTCCGGAGCGGTGGTGCCGGCCTTCTCGACCGCTTTGACCCACATGTTGAAGCCGATGTAGTGGGCTTCCATCGGGTCGTTGGTGGTGCGCTTGTCGTTCTTGATGAACTTGTGCCACTCGTCGATGAAGGCCTTGTTCGCCGGCGTATCGACGCTCTCGAAATAGTTCCAGGCGGCGAGATGGCCGACCAGCGGCTTGGTATCCATGCCCGAGAGTTCCTCCTCGCCGACCGAGAAGGCCATGACCGGGATATCCTCCGCCTTGACGCCCTGGTTGCCGAGTTCCTTGTAGAAGGGCACGTTGGCGTCGCCGTTGACGGTCGAGATGACGGCCGTCTTCTTGCCCGCCGAGCCGAAGGCCTTGATCTTCGAGACTTCGGTCTGCCAGTCGGAGAAGCCGAACGGCGTGTAGTTGACCATGATGTCTTCGGCGGGCACGCCCTTCGCCTTCAGATAGGCTTCGAGGATCTTGTTGGTGGTGCGCGGATAGACGTAGTCGGTGCCCTCGAGCACCCAGCGCTTCACCGAGCCGCCATCCGCGCTCATCAGATAGTCGACGGCGGGAATCGCCTGCTGGTTCGGAGCCGCACCCGTATAGAAGACGTTCCTTTCGCTCTCCTCGCCCTCATATTGAACCGGGTAGAAGAGAATGCTGTCGAGCTCCTTGAAGACCGGCAGCACGGATTTGCGGCTGACCGAGGTCCAGCAGCCGAACACCGCCGACACCTTGTCCTTGGAGATCAGTTCACGCGCCTTCTCGGCGAAAAGCGGCCAGTTGGAAGCCGGGTCGACGACCACGGCCTCGAGCTTCTTGCCGAGCAGGCCGCCCTTCTTGTTCTGCTCGTCGATGAGCATCAGCATGTCGTCCTTCAGCGTCGTCTCGGAAATCGCCATCGTTCCCGAAAGCGAGTGAAGGATGCCTACCTTGATCGTGTCGTCGGCATGTGCGACGCCCGGAAAACTCAGGGCCGCTGCAATCGCGGCGGCGCCCAGCAATCGGCCGCCCAGGCGGGAAATCTCAATCATGTGCACTCCCCTTTCGATATTGTGCAGTGCACAAGAAGCAAAGGGCGTGCCAAAGGGTGCTAGATCCGAAAAATGATGTCTTTCCAGCGGCTTGCCAGGAGAGACTTCCTCTCTCCGGCTTTCCTCCCATGCTTATGAATCGAGCTGTGGAAGCTAAAATGCCTGAGAATTAGTCAACTTTTCTATCTGCCTATTATTTTCGCAATTTGACTGTCGACGCGCCCGGCGCGCTCACTAGCATGCGCATAGCCGGCCCATGAACTCTTCCGATTCCGGATGGCTGCGTCGGGGGGCAGCGCCCTCGGATCGGGAGCCTACCTTCCGTCACTCGGGCAGAAAGCCTCGTGCAGCGCCTCGACCACAATCAGCACCTCCGGCCGGGTGATACGATAGTAGACCGTCGTGCCTTCCCGGCGCGCTTCCACCAGCCCGTCGGCCCTCAGTCGCATCAGTTGTTGCGACATCGGCACTTGTTCGATGCCGAGCAGTTCGCGCAGTTCCGCTACCGAGCGCTCCTCGCCGCCGAGCGCGCACAGCACCAGCAGCCGCTGAGGATGGGACAGGCTCCTGAGCAGGTCCGCCGCCATCCCCGAAGCCGGGATCATTTCTTTTACATTCATGTTCTTGAATTTATAATTCTTGAATGTTAAATGCAAGCTCTCGGTTCCGAGCCTGCCGTCGGCGTCACCTTACAATCGCGCTGGTCGGTTTGGGAATTGAGTTCGATCAATGCTGATGCGCGGCCTTCCGCCTAGGATGCCGTCAGGAACGAAACCGCGGGAGGAACCCCCATGTCGCATATCGTCGTGCTCGGCGCCGGCCTCGGTGGCACCATCATGGCCTATGAGATGCGTGACAAGCTGCGCCGCGAGGATAGTCTCACCGTCATCAATCTCGGCACATCCTATTCCTTCGTGCCGTCCAACCCCTGGGTCGCGGTCGGCTGGCGCGACCGCGACGACATCACCGTCGACCTTGCCGGCGTCTTCAAGCGCCGCAACATCGCGCTGAAGCCGGAAGGCGCCAGGAAGGTTCACCCGAAGGAGAACCGCGTCGAGCTGAATGACGGTTCGTCCGTAACTTACGACTACCTGATCATCGCGACCGGTCCGGAACTGGCGTTCGACGAGGTGCCGGGTCTCGGACCCGGGGGGCACACGCAATCCGTTTGCCAGATCGACCATGCGGTCGCGGCCAAGGGCGAGTTCGACCGGCTCGTGCGCAAGCCGGGACCGGTGGTGATCGGCGCCGTGCAGGGCGCCTCCTGCTACGGCCCGGCCTACGAGTTCGCCTTCATCGTCGACACCGCGCTGCGCAGGGCCAAGGTCCGCGATCAGGTGCCGATGACCTTCGTCACGCCCGAGCCCTATATCGGCCATCTCGGCCTCGACGGGGTCGGCGACACCAAGGGCCTGCTCGAAAGCGCCATGCGCGAGCGCCACATCAAGTGGATCACCAATGCCAGGGTGACTGCGGTCGACGACGGCATGATGCATGCCGAGGAGGTCAACGAGGACGGAACGACGAAGGCCAAATACGATCTTCCCTTTGCCTTCTCGATGATGCTGCCCGCCTTTCGCGGCGTCGATGCCGTCAAGGGCATCGATGGCCTGGTCAACCCACGCGGCTTCGTCACCATCGACAGGCACCAGCGCAACCAGGCCTACCCCAACATCTTCTCGATCGGCGTCTGCGTCGCCATCCCGCCGGTCGGCAAGACGCCGCTTCCCGTCGGCGTGCCGAAGACCGGCTTCATGATCGAATCCATGGTAACGGCGACGGCCCAGAACATCGCTGCGTTGCTGCGCGGCGAGGAGCCCAGGGCGGTCGCGACCTGGAACGCGGTCTGCCTCGCCGACTTCGGCGACGAAGGCATCGCCTTCGTAGCGCAGCCGCAAATCCCGCCGCGCAACGTCAACTGGTCGTCGCAGGGCAAGTGGGTGCACGCGGCGAAGGTCGGCTTCGAGAAATACTTCCTGCACAAGGCACGCCAGGGCAAGAGCGAAACCTTCTACGAGGGACTCGCCCTCGACATGCTCGGCATCAAGAAGCTCAAGGCAATCCACATGGAGCCCGCCGCGGCTGACAGTCAAGGAGTTACGCAATGACGATCGACAAGGCCGTACTGATGTTCGCCGGCTTCATGGTGCTGGTCTCGCTGGCGCTCGGTTACTGGTATTCGCCTTACTGGTTCCTGCTCACCGCCTTCGCCGGGCTCAACATGGTCCAGGCTTCCGTCTCCGGCTTCTGCCCGGCGGCGCTGGTCTTCAAGAAGATCGGCTGCAAGAGCGGCGTCGCGTTCAAATAGGACGACATCGTACCGGGATCGACACCGGACGCGGGAGGCGCGGCGGCGCCTCCCGTTCCTCCAACGCGTTGGAAGAGCCGCGCTTCGCCATGAGACATGCACGATCTGTCCTTTCCTGCGGGCTCCTGCTGGCCGCGGCGCTCGTCGCCGGCGGCGCGGCGGCGGCCGAATTCACCGTCAAGGCCAGCACCGTCACCGAGATGAAGGCCGTCTACGGCCAGGTCGAGAGCCGAACCATCGTACCGGCGCGCGCCCGTATCTCCGGCACCATCGCGGAAGTCCGCGTCACCGAAGGCCAGGAGGTGAGGCAGGGCGACGTGGTGGCGACCGTCGTCGACGACAAGATCGCGCTGCAGCTGCGGGCCGCGGATGCCAAGATCGCGGCGCTCAACTCGCAGATGGAGAACGCCCGCACCGACCTGCAGCGCGCCCAGGACCTGCTCGCCAAGGGCGCGGCCGCCCAGAGCCGCGTCGATACGGCTCAGACGCAATTCGACGTCGTCACCAACCAGCTTGCGGCCGCTGTCGCCGACAAGGCCGTGATCGAGCAGAGCGCCCGCGAAGGCCAGACGCTCGCGCCCGCCACCGGGCGCGTGCTGACCGTGCCGGTCACGGCCGGATCGGTGATCATGGCGGGCGAGCCCGTCGCCCGCATCGCGTCGGGTCGGTATTACCTGCGCCTGTCGCTGCCGGAGCGGCATGCGACCGAGATCGCCGAAGGCGCCGCCGTCGAGATCGGCGAACGCGGCACCGGCGTCGATGGCGGCTTCGTCAAGGCGAAGGAGGGCCGCATCGCCAAAGTCTATCCGGAGATCGAGAACGGCCGTGTCATCGCCGACGTCGAGGTCGCCGACATCGGCACCTATTTCGTCAACGAGCGCACGCTGGTGTCGATCCCTGTCGCGAAGCGCGTCATGCTCGGCGTGCCGCCCGAGGCGGTGCGGACCATCCACGGCATCGACTACGTCACGGTCGATGCGGCCGACGGGCCGCTCGACGTCGCCGTGGTGCTCGGCGAGCACTACCAGGACGCCGGCCAGCCGCGCGTGGAAGTGCTGACCGGCCTTGCCGACGGCGACAGGATCGTGGTGCCATGAAGCTCGGCATCGCCGGCGGGCTCACCCGCGTCTTCATCGGCTCGCCGCTGACGCCGCTTTTCCTGCTGGCGGCGCTGGCCCTCGGTCTCGTCGCCCTCGTCACGCTGCCGCGCGAGGAGGAGCCGCAGATCTCGGTGCCGATGGTCGATATCCACGTTTCGGCCAACGGATTGAAGGCGGAGGACGCCGTCAAGCTGGTGACCGAGCCGCTGGAGACCATCGTCAAGGGCATCGACGGGGTCGAGCACGTCTATTCGCAGACCGAGGACGACGGCGCGCTGGTCACAGCCCGCTTCAAGGTCGGAACCAACGCCGACACGGCGGTGCTCAGGGTGCAGGAAAAGATCGCCGCCAACATGGACCGCATTCCCGTCGGCATCCCCGAGCCGCTGATCGTCGGCCGCGGCATCGACGATGTCGCCATCGTGGTGGTGACGCTGACGCCGACGCCCGAGGCCGCCAGCCGCTATTCCTCCGCCGACCTGACCCGCCTCGCCAAGGAGCTGCAGGTGGAAGTCGCCAAGCTGCCGGATATCGGGCTCACCTACATCGTCGGCGAGCAGCCGGAGGAAATCCAGGTCGAGCCGGATCCGGAGAAGCTGTCGCTCTACGGCATCACGCTGCAGCAGCTTGCCGCCAAGATCCAGGGCGCCAACAGATCCTTCCAGATCGGCACGGTACGCGACGAGGGCAAGCAGCGCGTGCTGGTCGCCGGGCAGACGCTGCAGGCGCTGTCTGACATCGGCAATTTGCTGCTGACGGCCCGCGACGGGCGGCCGGTCTATGTCCGCGACGTTGCCAGGATCGTGCTCGCCACCTCGCCGGCCGAGAACCGGGTCATGAACATCGTCAAGTCCAAAACGGGGCTGGAGCGGGCGCCGGCCGTGTCTTTGGCGATCGCAAAGCGGCCGGGCACCAATGCCGTCGTCATCGCCCAGGACATCGTCGACCGGCTGGAGCAGGTGCGCGGACAGATCTTCCCCAAGGACGTGCGGATGGTCGTGACGCGCGACTATGGCGAGACGGCCAACGAGAAAGCCAACGAACTGCTCTTCCATCTCGGCCTGGCGACGGTCTCCATCGTCATCCTGGTGGCAGTCGCCATCGGCTGGCGCGAAGCGCTCGTGGTCGCCGTCGTCATTCCGACGACGATCCTGCTGACGCTGTTTGCGTCGCGCATCATGGGCTATACGCTGAACCGGGTCAGCCTGTTCGCCCTGATCTTCTCGATCGGCATCCTGGTGGACGACGCCATCGTCGTCATCGAGAACATCGCCCGCCACTGGGCGTTCGCCGACGGACGCTCGCGCAGGCAGGCCGCGATCGACGCGGTCGCCGAGGTCGGCAACCCCACGATCGTGGCGACATTGACGGTGGTGGCGGCGCTGCTGCCGATGCTTTTCGTCTCCGGCATGATGGGCCCGTATATGAGCCCGATCCCGGCCAACGCCTCGGCCGCGATGCTGTTCTCCTTCTTCGTCGCCGTGATGCTGACGCCATGGCTGATGATGAAATTCGGCAGGAAGGGCGGCCACGCCCTGCACGTGCACGGAGCCGCCACGCATGGCGGCGCCCTCGGGCGGGCCTATGTCGCCGTCGCCCGGCCGATCCTGAAATCGCGCGCGCGCGCCTGGACGTTCCTGCTGCTGGTCGGCGCGGCGACGATCGCCTCGATGGCGCTGATCTACACCCAGCACGTGACGGTCAAGCTTTTGCCGTTCGACAACAAGAACGAGCTGCAAATCGTGGCGGACCTGCCCAAGGGCGCATCGGTCGAGGACACCGACCGGCTGCTGCAGACCGTCGTCGATCGCCTCGCCGGCGTGCCCGAGGTGGTTTCCTTCCAGACCTACGCCGGGACCGCCGCCCCGTTCAACTTCAACGGACTGGTGCGTCATTATTACCTGCGCTCCGGTCCCGAGCAGGGCGACGTGGCGATCAACCTGACGGGCAAGAGCGAGCGCCACCGGGAGAGCCATGCGATCGCGCTCGATATCCGCGACCGGCTAAAGGGCATCGCCATGCCCGCCGGCACGGTGCTCAAGGTGGTCGAGCCGCCGCCCGGTCCGCCCGTGCTGGGCACGCTGCTGGCCGAAATCTACGGTCCCGACGCCGAAACCCGCCGCGCGGTGGCGGAGAAGGTGCGCGAGACCTTCACCTCGATCCCGTTCATCGTCGACGTCGACGACAGCTTCCACAACCAGCCGGAGCGCGTGCGCCTGTCGATCGACCAGGACAGCCTCGAATATTACAAGGTCGAGCAGTCCGACGTGTACGACACGCTGAGCTACCTCTACGGCGGCACGACGGTCGGCTATTCGCACCGCGGCGGCGGCCGCCAGCCCATCCCGATCCGCGTGGCGCTGTCGAAAGGCAACGGCGTGGTCGACCAGCGCGCGCTGGCGACGCCGGTTGCCGCGAACGCGCTGCCCGGTGCGCGCGACGTGGTCGAGCTTGGCGACGTGGTGCGGGTGAGCCGCGAACCTGCCTCCTATCCGATCTTCCGCCATAACGGCCGTCCTGCCGAGATGGTGATGGCGGAGCTCGCCGGCGAATTCGAGGCGCCGATCTACGGCATGCTCGCCGTCGACGATGCGATCGCCAAGGCCGACTGGGGCAATGTGCCCAAGCCGGTCATCGCACTGCACGGCCAGCCGGACGACGAGTCCAGGCCTACGCTTTTGTGGGACGGCGAGTGGGAAGTGACCTGGGTGACCTTCCGCGACATGGGCGCGGCCTTCATGGTCGCCATACTCGGAATCTACATCCTCGTCGTGGCCCAGTTCGGCTCGTTCAGGCTGCCGCTGGTCATTCTCACGCCCATACCGCTTACGCTCATCGGCATCATGCTCGGCCATTGGGCCTTCCACGCGCCGTTCTCGGCGACGTCGATGATCGGCTTCATCGCGCTCGCCGGCATCATCGTGCGCAACTCGATCCTGCTGGTGGACTTCATCCGCCATGCCAAGGGCGGGGACCGGCCGCTGGTGGACATCCTGCTCGAGGCCGGCGCGATCCGCTTCAAGCCGATCCTGCTCACCGCGATTGCGGCGATGATCGGCGCGGCGGTGATCCTCACCGATCCGATCTTCCAGGGCCTGGCGATCTCCCTGCTGTTCGGCCTGGCCTCCTCGACGCTGCTCACCGTGCTGGTCATCCCGGCCATCTACGTGGCGTTGCGCGGCGGCTCGAAGTGGAAAACAGGTCCCCACGATCCGACGGCAACCGGAACAGGCAGCGAAGCAAGTTCGAGCTTCGCCTGACAAGGAAAAGACGGATCATGAGCCGCTAATTTTAGCAAGACGTCGGAAACGGATTTCGGCGCGGCGACCGAACATCGACCGCCGCGCTCAGGGAAGCCCGGCTTCGGCATTGTTACCGAGATCAATCGAAGATCGACCTCGGGTAGATGCGATCGTTGTCGACATTGCCCGGTGAGCGGAATTTCGCCAACGAAGCGGTTTCCGTGGAACTTGGCCCGGCGGAGAGCTTCTGCGTCGTTATGGGCTCAAGGGTTGCAGCCGCCGGTAACGAGATCGCACCCGGCTCGCCGTGCGGACACCTGTCGACTATTTCGGCTGACCGGTTACGGGGTCCAGCTTGATTTCGACCTTGGCCTTGTCCGTCGTGTAGTACGTCACTTCATAATAGCCTTCCTGCTCCCACTCGACTTCCTTGATGTACTGGAATTTGTCGCGCCGCTCGACGCTTGCGATGATTTCGGAGAGCTTCATGCTCTTTTGCGGCGGGATTGGAGATGGTTCCGTTTGAGCAAAGGCCTGACTGCAAGTCAGGGCCGTCACGGCAACCAGATAAAATACACTCCGAGACATGATCGTTCTCTCTGTTGAAGCACCGAGCACAACGTACATCGTTTCGTGCGGTTCCAGCGCTGCAAAAAGCGTCAATGATCAGGTCGTTGAGCTAGCCCTGTTTTATCGTCATGGGTCAGCTTTCACCGGAAAGGTCGCGGCGGACCTTTCCAGTTACTCGGCATAGTGGCGCAGCAAGATGGCCCTCGGTGATTTTATCCGCGCCATAGATTGGCACCAGCCGAATTCGTCACCACGCTCGGCGGCGCCCGCTTGAAATCCTATTTGGACTTTATTCCCGGATTGAACTCGTTGGTCATCACTTCCGCGGCGGGAATGACGTGCGAGATCTGGCCGTTGTCGTGATAGAACTTCATCTGCTTGTCCCACACTTCCGGCCGCATCCAAAGGAAGCCCTTGGTCCTCGTGTCCTCGCTGACGCTGAGAGAATTCTGGATGGGCATCCGCCAGCGGATCTTGTCAAGAGTTTCGATCTGCCCGGGATATTTCGCCGCCAGTTCCGCGACTTTTTCGGGGTCGTCCTGCATCAGTTTCACGCCACGGGCGGCAGCCTTGAGGAAGTGACGCACAAGGTCCGGCTTCTCCTTCAGCATCTTGCCGGACGTGAAAATGACGTCCCCGTATGAATCCATTCCATAGTCCGACAGCTTGAGTGCCTTCCAGGTCTTGCCCTTGAGATTCGCCGGTGCGTCCGGCTTCGAAGCTTCCAATTCGACCTGGTAGGTCTGGTTGTGGATATGACCCGATATGAAATCCACCGCGCCGGTCAGGAGCGGCTCGGCACCGCCCTGAACCGTCCGGATCTTCATCGTCGACATATCGAGGTTGTTGGCCTCCGCAAGGCCTTTGAGAAACATTTCTCCGTCGGACTGGATTCCGATCGTCTTGCCTTCCATGTCCTTGGGTGTCGGATCGGGATCGCTCGGCTTCCCGAGAGTGATGTAGGCGTAGCTGTATTTCTGGTTCAGCGCTCCGATGCACACGACATCGACAGGAGCGGGAGCAACCCGCGCGGAGAAGACGAATGTCGGGCCATGAATACCGAAATCGGCCTTGCCGACGCCGACGAACGACACCGGGCTTTTTCCGGGGCCGCCGTCGATCAGTTCGAGCTTGATGCCTTCATCCTTGAAATAACCCATCGCATCTGCGGCCAGGATCGACGCATATTGCCCGTTGCGCAGCCAGCCGAGCGCGAGCGTCACCTTGGTCAGCCCGTCGCCTTCCCCGTGCGCAAATCCCGTAGACAGGCCGATCGTGGCTGCCGCGACCAGCATCTTCACCCAGTTCAATTTCCGCATGGAATCCTCCCGGTCCCGTTCGTGAAATTTTCCAACCCTCTATCGCCGCTGATCAGGACCTTCCGTCCAGTTCAGCCGGTCTCCGACGTAGTGGATGAGAGAATAGACGGCGAAAGAGATGGCCGCGGCCACAAGGGCGACCGCATAGACCTGATCTCCGCGATACTGCATCATCGCCTGATTGATGAGATATCCCAGCCCGGTCCGCGAGATCATCCATTCGATCGCGATCGCGATAACGATACTGGCGCTGCCCGTTATTTCCTGAGCCGCAACGATGAAGGGCAGCGAATACGGGAACCGCACTTTCGTGAATATCTCCCATGCGGATGCGTCGAGGATGCGCATCCTGTCGAGCACGATCGGATCAACCGCCAGCAGGCCTCGATGCGTGTTCACGAGAACAGGAAAGAAGCCCGCAAGCGTGACCACCATGACCTTGGTCGCGATCCCGTCGCCCATGGCGAGCGCAAGGACCGACACCAGCACGACATAGGGAATGTTGCGCATGGTAATCGCCGCAGGCATAACGACCAGCCCCCCGATCGGCAGCGCGACCAGCAGGACGGCGAGGCCGATGCCGACGACATTGGCCATAATGAAGCCAAGCACCGCCACCTGCAGCGTATGGAGCAGATGCTCCCAAATCAGCGGCCAATCCACGATCAGCGTCTTGAGCACGGCTTCAGGCCGCGGCAGGACGAAAGCCGGCAATCCGGACCACAGGATCGCGCCGTACCAGAGCCCGAAGATCGACACGACAGGCAGGACTATGCGCAGGGCGACCTTCAGCATCTTTCCCAGGGCTGCTCCCGTTCGGCTGCCTTGCGCGCGGAAGGGCTGCGGCGAAGCGACGGTTCGTTCGGGGAGAGTGCTCATGCCGCCGCTTCCTCGCGCTCGAACAGCAGCTCACGCAGATGCGCCGTTATACGAACGAAGAGGGGATCGCTCCTGAACGTGCTTTTCCTTGGTCGCGGAACGGGTATGTCCACGATTTCGCGGATCCGCCCGGGAGCCGGCGTAAACACGACGACCTTGTCGGCGAGCAGGACCGCCTCGTCGATGTGATGGGTGACGAAGAGCACGGTGCGCGGCCTCACGACGAGCTCGCGGCCGAACCACTCGCCCAGTTCCTCGCGCTTCATTTCGTCGAGAGCCGAGAAGGGCTCGTCCATCAGCAGCAGTGCCGGATCGTGCGCGATCGCACTCGCCAGATTGACGCGCTGGAGCATTCCTCCCGACAATTGCGCCGGCCGCTTCCTTTCATGTCCGCCGAGACCGAAATCGCGCAGCAATGTATCCGCAGGCAATCCGGCTTTCCGCGCGATACGCTGCGTGAAGACGACATCGTCGATCGCCC
>MKRJ01000027.1 GCA_001896885.1 Rhizobiales bacterium 65-79
GCCCGTCTCCTTGGCGACCTTCTTCCAGGCAGCCCCGATCTCGATGTTGCCGACGAGCGCGCGGAGGTCGGGCGACTTCTCGCTGTCCTTCTCGGCGACGACCAGGCGAGCCTTGACGCTGAGGTTGAGGGTCTTGATGACTCCGGCGAACGAACCGTCTTCGTTGCGGGTGAACGTACCGATCTGAGCCATAGGTCTTCTCCTTTGCTGTATCAGGTCGCGACCATCGCGGCCTTGATGGCGATCGGAAAACACCGGGCGACCGGCCCGCACCCGAAGGGCTGAAACGCAGTGGAAGGCGGCGCAGGGACGAGCTTCTTGCCTCGCGAGGAAGCCGCGCGGAGGCGTTAGCCGAGCACGGCGGGGAAGAAGGTCGTCATCGCGCTGTTGCGGGAACGAGGGCGGGCTGCGCAGCAGCCGAACGCGGTGTGAGATACGCCAGCAAGAAAGGCCGCAATGGACGCACTTCTGGACAGCCCTGCGAAGGAGAGACTCTGGCTTACGGCATAGAAACACCAACGACCACGGTCTGACGGACTATCGAGACACTTCCTGCGCATTGGCCACCCTCGTCATCCGAGAGGCTGCGAGGACGACATGATCCAGCTTCGTCCGGCAACGAGCTATCGGTGCATCGTGCGGCAAGAAGGCTGGGCGGGAAACGACATCATCATCGACCCTCTCCGTGCTCACCGACCGACGATCGTAGCAACTGGGGGCGACGACGGTGATCAAGCTCCTTCGTTAACTGCGCGATGCGGTGCTCGGCCCTGTCGGCACGGCGTTCCGCTTCGGTCGCGCGCCGCAGGAGTCCGGCATTCTCGGTCGCGAGCTGGCGAAGCTGACCCTGCATAATATCGACGGCGATGCGTTGTTCGGCGGCCTTCTCGGCGACGGCGGCGATCCGATCAGGAGCCCGCCGCTGCTGACGGACGCGGATCAGCTCGTCGAGGATATCGCGGTGATTGGCGTAGATGGCATTACGTCCAACGCGCGCCTCCCTCGCGAGAGCTGCGACGGTCAATTGCCGTTCGATCATCGGAGACCCCACGGAGCTGCGGGCCAGGCGGTCGAGGGCAGCGCGCAGCTTCTCGGCTGTCGCTTGCACGCGCCGATCAAGTGGGTTTGCGGCCGTCATCTTCGGCATGGGCTCCTCCTGTAGCGGAAAGATCGGAAAGGACACGCTCGCACTCGGCAATGCGCGTTCTGGCGAGAGCGATGCTCGATGCATCGAGTCGATCGTCGGCGACCAAAGCGATGTTGCGATCAAGGCGCGCTTGCCAGACCGGGCGGTGCCGCTCAGTGACTGCGAAGTTAGCGCAGCTCATGCAGGTGCTCTCGGTGCGCCACAGCGGGTTCGGACCGCGTTCGTCCCCCATGCAAGCGGCGGACTCGACGCGATAGACACAATACCCCCAGTCGCAGACGCCGAGCCGCATGCCGCTCTCCTCGATGAGGAAATCGACATAGCCGGCGAGTTCGCCGTCGCGGGTCCGGCCGCGGAAGCGCGACCGCGACGACAGCATGCGCCCCGCCTTGCCGCCAAGACGCGACGCGGTGAGCAACTCCTCGAGCGCAGATCGCGTCTCGTCGAGTGTTTGCGCATCGACGAGTTCGCCGAGATCAAAATCTGTTCCGACATAGGCGCTGTCGGTCATAATGCGGGTCACATGCCCGAAATGATGCTGCAAGGCATGAAGGCCGGTGCGGTCGCGCTTGCCGACGAAGCGGGCAAAGGTCTTACGGCCTTGGTGCGTGGTCAGACGCCAAGGCGTTCCATCGTCGTTGAGCGGCATGTCGATGAAAGCCGCAAATCTCTCGTTCAGACGGATAACGAGAGAACTGCCCGTTGGGACCTCCGGCACGCGGCGATCGATGATGCCGTTCCCGGCGATGGAGAGCCACAGGTCCAACCGGCCGCTCTGAGCGCGCAAGGGTTCTGAGAGACGGCGCAAGACGTCGACGGCACGCAGAACGGGCGGCGGCGCTGGCCAGAGGTGCGGCACGCCGGCATCGTTGCCGGCGGTCTTGAATATCCGGCCGCGGAGATAAGCAAAGGCTTCCGTCTTATCTGCGGACGGATGCTCCTCGACGCAGTGAGCATTGAGCGTCAGAATCTCCGAGGCTCTTGCGCCGACCAGATAGGCAATGGTGACGAAGCAAGCTTCCTGGATGCGATTGATCAGCCCGCGCAGGTGCCTCGTTCGCGTCAACGGCGGATGCCAGGGCACGTTCTCGCCCTCGATCGTGGAAAACCGAAATGAAGACACGAGTGCCCGGACGGCCTGCCGGTGAACGAAGAAGGAGCGACTTTGATCATCCATGCGAAACGGCACGGCCTGGTCGCGTAGTGCGATCACGTCATCGGCCGGCTGTCCGATGAGTCGGATCGCGGCCGAGACGAGCGGCACGGCGATGGCATCGGGCGTGAATGGCAGGCGCTGCACGGTATGGCGGCTGAATCCGGAATGAGCGCCTACGCGGTCTTCGTCGAACGGGTGCTCTGGTGGTGGGCATGCGAGCTTGCGCCGTTGCTGGTAGAGGGCGAGCAAAAGGTTGGCGTAGTCGTGACGGGTCCCAGGTCTGATCAGCGCGCCATTGTGTCTTCGTCGCCCGGCAATGTCGTGCATGAACCGGGCGGCGGCATCGCGATCGAGGTCGCCGAAGCTGCGCATTGCTTGGCCAGCCATCCATCGGATCAGGATGCGGAGCTTGACGGCCGCGGCAACAAGGGTTCTCGCGCGGGCGTGCCGCCTGCCTGGCGGCGGATCGAGGCGAAGCGACCACAAAAAGATGCGCGCATCTTCCAGCCAGCGGCCCCAACATGGGTCTGTGAAGCGGCTGCCGTCTGGCAGTTCGAAATCCCAATCGATCTGGAGCTGCGATCTCCGCAGGTCGGATCGCAGGCCATCGAGATGCCATTGCGGGTCCGACCATAGCGACTCTGCCGAAACCTTCTGCGGCGGATCAACGTCATGCGTGGGATCAGCTTGGAGCAGCATGATTACTCCAGCTCCGGCAGGGCGGGCATGTCGTTGGCAAGCGCACGCGCGGCCTCATGCATCGCAGCCGGGAAATCCGGAAGGATGTCCTGGGTGAGAATCCGCCACGACGGCGCGTAGAGGAGATTCCACCGTTGGGGGTCGAGCCGGTTGCGGGCTTGTTCGAACCGATCGATGGCGGCGAGGATACGCGCCAGATGTTCAGGGTCGATCGGGATCACGAGACCGGGACACGCAAGGCATCCGCCAAAATGCGGGCACAGGCGCTCGGCGCCATCTCGACCAGGAATGACCGGCGCGAGACAATCATGGGCGAAGGAAGCGGTGCCACGACGTTGGCCAAGCCGCAACGGCGCGCCTATAGGCTTGTCCCCGCGCACCCATGCGATCATCAGGTCTTGCAAGCGAGCGATCGTCTGGCGCTGTAAGCGTGTCGTCTCCTCGCTCTTGAGATACGTCTCGGTCGTCGCGGCGTTGGCGTGATTGAGGATCGATTGGGCCACGAGAATATCGCCGCCGGAGGCGCGATAGTGTTCGGTTGCGACAGTGCCGCGAAACAAAGCGGGCGCAAAGCCGGCGATCCGGGAACGCGTGCTGTCGGGATGTGCCGCGTTCCACTCATCGATGCGATGGTTGGCGCGCTTCGTGAATCGGAGGATAGCGCGCCTGAGGACGGAATGCTCGACCACCTCCGTGCGGCTACGAAGCGAATGGCGGGTGGACTCGGTATAGATGCTGCGCGTCAGAAATAGCCGATCCTGCTGCATGGGCGAAGCATCTGCAACAAGCGGTTCAGTCAGGGCCAGCATCATCGCGATCAGGTTCGGCGCGGCGTATCGTCGACGCCGATCGAACGAGCGGCGCTGCGCCTTCTGGAGACGCGCATTGGTCTTGGCCTTGTTCCAGTCGATGATCACGCGATGCTCGTCGAGCGGATGCGGGATGAGACAGTCGCGACGGATATGACGCAGCGGATCGGGATTGGCGGCGGTCTGGATGGCGATCGCCAGAAAGAACGGAACGAGCGTATCGGTAGTGATGTGAAAATACTGCGTGATGGTGCGATAGCCGCCCCAAGACTTGACGAGCGTGGCGGACTTGATCCCGTGTTCTTCGAGAACAGCCCTGTCGGGCATGCGACCGTCCTCGATGCGGCTGATCCGCCAAATCCATCGATCGAGCCCCTGACCGCGCAGTATCTTGGGCGGAAGCTCGGTGCGCCGGATGACATCCTGCCCATGTTGAAACCGGGCCCAGACCTCGTCGATCTCCTCGTAGCAGGCGCTGAGGATCGCCTTGATCTGATCGGACGGCAGCCGCCGGCGCGGTTGCTGATGCATTCGCCTGCCGGGAAAGGGATTCCAGGGAATCTCAAGATCGCGTGCGAGCGTTCCAGGTCGATTGCGCTGGCACCATGCGAGGAGCGGCCGAAATGTATTGAAGGCCGTGGCATGCGCACCGCGCGGCGCGCGGGAGGTCGACTGCGCCTTGAGCCAGAGCACGTAGCGGCCGAGCGCGGCGGTATCGACATCAGCCGCCGTCTTAATCGTCTCATCGTCGACAACGTAGCGGGCAAAGCGGAGGATCGCTGCCCAGGTCGTTCGGCGGGTCGTGGGCCTTTGGCCGACGCCATGCTCTCGGAAAGCCTGGACCATGAGCCCGCGCAGGTCGGCAGGCAGGCCGGAAAGCTGCTCGGGGTCGAACCGTTGGATTGGCCGACCTCCGGCATCGGTGAATATGACCTTATCGGTGATGAGGTCAGTTGCCGCATTGTCCGGCGCCGCAACCGTGATGCGCCGATTGATCGACTTCCTTTTACGCGCGGCCATGAGGCACCAACTCGCCGTAAAGATAGGCCAGGCTCTCGGCGAGCGTGTCGGCATGAAGTTCGACGCAGCGCAGATAGATTGCCGTTGACTGAATCGAGGCGTGTCCGAGCAGGACCTGCACAATCTTCAGCGGATTGAGATCTGGTGTTGTCGCCGCCTGCTTCTGCAGGCGCACGAGCATGGTCATCGCAAATGTATGGCGCAACCAATGGCCCGATCCTGTCAGCCCTGCCGCCTGAAAGGCCGTGCTGAACGCAGCGGAGAACCTCGCTCTCGACACGGGATCGCCGTTGCTGTTGAGGAACAGCGCTGATGACGGCCGATAACCGGGGCGGGTTCTGCGTCGGAGCTTCACCAGCGCCGCACGCTGTTCTCCTGCATACCAGTGGGTTCGGTCGATCAGCCGCAGCGGCGGATAGACGGTGCGCGGCCGGTCGCCCTTGGTCACGGTCAGCGGCATTCCGACGAGTGGGTCCACGTCGATGTCCACGTGAGCAACATCCGGCACCTGATGGAGCTGCAAGCCGCATAGTTCCTTGCGGCGCATGCCCGTGGCCAAAGCCCATTCGGCGATCAGGTCATAGGGCGACGAAAGATGCTGAAAAAGCGATTGGAGTTGATCGACGCGCAGCGGTCGCGGCAGACGTTCAACCTCCGAAACCGTCAGAGTGTTCGCCATCACGGTCGCAGGCCGATGATGCAAATGCGCCAGCATGCCCTGACGACGCACTGAGCGGAGCGACACCTCAACGTAGTCGAAGGGCAATGCTTCGATCAGACCGCGTCGATGCGCCCATGTATAAAAGCGGCAGACCGTCCGGATACGATCGTTCACGGTGGACCGGGCATAAGGTCGCCCGGTATGAGGGCTCGGCGTTGCCAGCATCCGATTCCGGTAGCCGGCGATCGTTCCCTCATCGGCGAGGCGCCAGTCCAGCTCGCTCTGCTCCAGGCTGTCGAACCAGTCATGCAGGTGCTCGCTATACGTCCTCAGCGTCTCCATCGCATGCGAGCGGCCGGGAATGGTGGCGAGTTCGATCAGGTAGCCGAAGGCAGGTTCGACAATCGACATCTGCGCGTCGAGCAAGATGGGGAAGCCTGCCGGAATCCCTTCAACACCGGGCACTGCCCGTACAATCGAAACCATCCTGCTCTCCGGTGACGAAGCACCCGGAGGTGCAAGAGGACATCGACATCGCCCAAGTGCTTACCGTGTCGATGAAACTGACAGATGACAGCACGCGAATAAAAGATACACGGAGCGCCTTCGGCGCGAGTCTTCCTTGAGATGCGAGGGGTTCCCCTCGCGCTCTCCCGTTCGCCACGTGGCAGAGGTGCAGGACTTCGCCTGCACCCCTTCAAATAGCTTGTCGTGTCGCCGCCGCGTCAAGCGTTGTCCTCGCTACGCTGCGGGAACGCTTGACTCGGACGTCTGCGTGCCAGGCTCTCAGGCAATGCCGCTAAAGGACACTTCTCAGCACATGAC
>MKRJ01000028.1 GCA_001896885.1 Rhizobiales bacterium 65-79
AAGCACATGACCGAGCGCAAGTCGGAGATCGCCATCCGCTTCAAGCAGGCGCCCTATACCGCCTTCCATAACACGCTGGTCGATAGCCTGCCGCCGAACTGGCTCGTGCTGAGGATCGCGCCGAACGAGGGTATTTCGCTCCAGTTCGAGGTCAAGCGGCCCGGCCCGGAGGTCGAGCTTGCCGCCGTCAAGATGGATTTCCGCTACGACGACTGGTTCCCCGACGTGCCGAATGTCGGCTACGAGACCTTGCTGCTCGATGTCATGTGCGGCGACCAGACGCTTTTCATGCGCGCCGACATGGTCGAGCAGACATGGCGTATCGTCCAGCCCATGCTCGACGCCTGGGCGGGCGAAAAGGCGGACTTCCCGAACTATGCTTCGGGCAGCGCCGGGCCGAAGGCGGCCGACGCGCTGCTTGCTCATTCCGGCAAGCGCGCCTGGCGCCCGCTCGAGGAGCCGGCGACGAAGAAATCGGAGCACTGACCCGGAGGTATTGTCATGGGCGGAAAATCGACGGGCAAGGCCAAGGGCGATGCGGGGCCGCATACGCTCGCCATCGACATCGGCGGCACCGGGCTAAAGGCCTCGGTGCTGGACAAGAACGGCAACATGATCGCCGAGGAGGTCCGGATCGACACGCCCTATCCGTGCCCGCCCAAGGTCATGCTGGAATCGCTGGAGAAACTGGTCGAGCCCCTGCCGTCCTATGACCGGATATCGGTCGGCTTCCCCGGCGTCGTCGGCAAGGGCAAGGTGATCACCGCCCCGCATTTCGGCAACCGGGTCTGGTGCGATTTCCCGCTGGCGGACGAGCTTTCGAAGCGCCTCGGCAGGCCGGTGCGGCTCCTGAACGACGCCGAGGTGCAGGGCTTCGGCGTCATCGTGGGGCGCGGGCTGGAGGTCGTGCTGACGCTCGGCACCGGCGCCGGCACGGCCGTCTTCCGCGAGGGCGAACTGATGCCGCATCTGGAGCTTGCCCAGCATCCGATCGGCAAATGGGGCACCTACAACGATTATGTCGGCGACAAGGCGCTGAAGAAGAAGGGAAAACGCAAATGGAACCGGCGCGTCGAGAAGACGGTCGCGATCCTCTACTCGCTCCTCCATTTCGACGTGCTCTATATCGGCGGCGGCAATGCCAGGAAGATCGAGGTCGTGCCGGACAACGTCATCATCGTGCCGAACGAGGCCGGCATCACCGGCGGCGTGAAGCTGTGGCGTGCCCCGCGGGGACAGGGCGCCTTCGCCCATGAGGCGGCGGACAGGGCGGCATCCCCGGTCGCGGCAACGGCGGAAGCGGTGGCTTCCTGAAACGCGGCGATTGCGGTCGCTTGCCTCCGGAGCAGATGCGGACAGCCGGCACCCGCCGCAGCCGTCGACGCACTTGAGGTTCGGGCCGGCCTGTTGTCTGGTTGAGCATGCTTGCCGAAAATGACGCTCCGACCGAAACCGACGAAGCCCTGCTGGACCGCTTCCAGCGCGGTGCCTTCGACTATTTCCTGCGCTGGGTGAACCCCGGAAACGGCCTTGCCGCCGATACCTCGCGCGAAAATTCTCCCTGCTCGATCGCCGTCGTCGGCTTCGCGCTCTCCTGCTATCCGGTCGCGGCGGAGCGCGGCTGGATGACGCGCGAGGCCGCCGCCCTGCGCACGCTCGCCACGCTCGATTTCTTCTGGGACAGCCCGCAATCGCCCGAGCCCGATGCCACCGGCTACAAGGGGTTCTACTACCATTTCATCGACATGGAGCGGGGCCGTCGCATCTGGCAATGCGAGCTTTCGCTGGTCGATACGGCGCTCCTGCTGGCCGGCGTTCTCGCCGCGGCGGCCTATTTTACCGGAAATGACAAGAAGGAAACGGCGATCCGCGCGCGCGCCGAGGCGCTCTATCGCCGCGTGGACTGGCACTGGGCCATGGGCGGGGAAGGCACGCTGCGGCAGGGCTGGAAGCCGGAGGGCGGCTTCCTGCATTATGGCTGGGAAGGCTACAACGAGGCGACGATCCTCTATGTGCTGGCGCTGGCCTCGCCGGATCATCCGATCCCCGACGACGGCTACGCGGCCTGGACCCGGACCTACCAGTGGGAGAACATCTACGGCTACGACGTGCTCTATGGCGGGCCGCTTTTCATGCACCAATATTCGCATGCCTGGATCGATTTCGCCGGCATCCGCGACGATTTCATGCGCGAGAAGAATTGCGACTATGCCGAGAACAGCCGGCGCGCGACGCTGATCCACCGCGAATATGCGCGCCGCAACCCGCACTCCTTTGCCGGATACGGCAAGGATTTCTGGGGACTGAGCGCGAATGACGGGCCGGGCGTGCGCCTGAAGATCGACGGGCAGGAGCGTCTCTTCTTCGATTACGCGGCGCGCGGCGCGCCCTACGGCCCGGACGACGGCACGGTCGCGCCCTGGGCCGCGCTGGCGTCGCTCCCCTTCGCGCCGCGCGAGGCGATTTCCGCGCTGCGGCATTTCTGTGCGCGTTATCCCGGTTGCGCGCGCGAGGACAGGCTGCCGAGTTCCGTCAATCCGACGCTCGCCGGCCATGGGGGCTTCGGCCCGCACGGCTGGGTCTCGCCAGGCTATTACGGCCTTGATCAGGGCCTCGTCGCGATGATGATCGAGAATTATCGCTCCGGCCTGATCTGGAACCTGATGAAGCGCAACGAGTACATCCGCGCCGGGCTGAGGCGCGCCGGCTTCCGCGGCGGCTGGCTCGCGGAGGAAACCTTCGGGAGCTGACGAGGAACAAAGCGATGCTGGACCGGCCAAGAGGCCCCGATTCCTTTCCTGTCGACCGAAGCGACCTCGAACATCTCGAAAGCGCCCGGCCGCATGGCTGGGTGAACCCGCAGCCTGCGCCCTGCTATAACCTCGTCGTGCTCGGCGGCGGGCCGGCTGGGCTTGTGGCGGCGCGCGGCGCGGTCGCCTTTGGCGCCAGGGTGGCGCTGGTCGAGGACGACATGATCGGCGGCGATTGCCTGAATGTCGGCTGCGTGCCCTCGAAGACGATCATCCGCACTTCGCGCCTCTATGCCGACATGGAGAATGCCCGGCATTTCGGGGCGCGGCTGGATGGCGGGATCGATGTCGATTTCCCGCTCGTCATGGACAGGATGCGCCGCATCCGCCAGCGCATCAGCCGCGAGGATTCCGTCCGCCGTCTGGCCGAGGAGGGGATCGACGTCTTCTTCGGCAAGGGCCGCTTCGCCGGTCCCGATACGCTCGAGGTGGAGGGGGCGCGTCTGCGCTTCCGCAAGGCGCTGGTAGCCACCGGCTCGCGTCCGCTCGACCCGAAGATCCCCGGTCTCGACGAGGCCGGCTACCTCACCAACGAGAACGCCTTCAACCTGACCGCGCGGCCGTCGCGGATCCTGGTGGTCGGCGGCGGCCCGCTCGGATGCGAGACGGCGCAGGCCTTCGCGCGGCTCGGCATGAAGGTGGTGATCGCCCAGAACGAGCCGAAATTCCTGCCCTGGGAGGAGCGCGACGCGGCGCAGATCGTCTCCGACGCGCTCGCCCATGACGGCGTCGAGATACGCCTGAACACCGAGGTGGTCTCGGTCCGCATGGAAGGCCGCGAGAAGGTCGCCGACCTGGTCAACGGCGACTGGAAATCTTCCGTCACGGTCGACGAGATCATCGTCGGCGTCGGCCGTTCCCCCAATGTCGAGGGGATCGGGCTGGAAGCGGCGGGGGTCGAATACGACACGGTCAGGGGCATAAAGGTCGACGACTTCCTGCGCACCACGAACCGCCGGGTCTATGCCGCCGGCGACGTCTGCCTGAAATACAAGTTCACGCACATGGCTGACGCCTCGGCGCGGATCGCGGTGCGCAACGCGCTTTTCCTGGGCCGCTCGCGCATGAGCCCGCTTACGGTCCCGTGGTGCACCTATACCGATCCCGAGATCGCCCATGTCGGCATGTACGTGATCGAGGCGCGCGAACGCGGCATCCCGGTCCGCACCTTCACCATCCTCATGCACGACGTCGACCGCGCCGTCACCGACGGCGAGGACGAGGGGTTCGTCAAGATCCATGTCAGGGAAGGCACCGACCGCATTCTCGGAGCGACGATCGTCGCGCGCCATGCCGGCGAGATGATCAACGGCATATCGCTGGCGATCGGCAGCGGCATGGGCCTGCGCGCGCTGGCCGGCGTGATCCACACCTATCCGACCCAGGCCGAGGCGATAAAGATGGCGGCCGACGCCTATAACCGCACGCGGCTGACGCCTTTGATCAAGGCCATCGCCACGCGCTGGTTTTCCTGGATGCGGTGATGGCAGCTACTTCTCTTCCCATTCTCGATGGGAAAGAGGTGGCTTGCGAACCAAACGCTATCGCCGAGCGAAACGAAATCGGATGAGGGGGTGACTGCCGACCGAGAAACCGAAGCGCCGGTCGCTGCTACCTGCTCCTCCTCCGCTCCGAGGCGGGCTGGAAAGCGACGCGCGAGTGGTAGGTGCAATACGGTCCGCTTTCGAGCGAGTCATTGCCGCAGAAGCTGAAATCCTCCGCCAGCGGGTCGCCGTTCGGCCATTTGCACGTGTGCTCCGTCAGTTCGATCAGCTTCAGCCGCCGCGAGATCGGCACGACGACGTCCTCGACCGGACGCTGCTGGTATTGCGGCTCGGCGTCGAACTGCACCTGCAGCGCCGTCGCGCCGATCGACGTGGTGATGGGACGGGACGGCGCGCGGGGCGCGGATTTCATCGCGCCGCCGCCATGCGTGACCTTCTTCTGCCGCGTCGGAGCGGGGTTCGCGCGGCCGCGGCTCGAAAGCTTCAGCCGGTGCACCTTGCCGATCACCGCGTTGCGGCTCACTCCGCCGAGCTGCGCCGCGATCTGGCTGGCGCTCAGCCCCTCCGACCACAGCTTTCTGAGAAGTTCGACACGCTCGTCTGTCCAGTTCATCAGGCACGCTCCTGTATGCGGCGTGCGGAATCGGAATCCATCATCGGCCCGACAAATGCCGGGGCGATACCACATCTATACGGTTGCTAGGTCCGCCGCACGAAATCTAGTTCTTCGTAGCTCGCAAATTACCTTATCGGCTGACTCGGTGACAAGAGTCGGCAAAGTTCAGCGAATCGGTTTTTTCGGTTTTCCCCAACTTGCCCGATACTGCTGTATCTCGCCTGCAACACTGGCCCATCGCCCACCGAAGCCGACCGGCGGGGCTTGGTCCAGCCCATGCCGGCTTTCCTGGCGCCACGTGCCGACAGCCGCGCGGTCGCCTCGGAATGGCAGATAGGCAAGGCCGCGCTTCATTGCAATCCGGCCGCCGCTGTCGCCGGACATGCCGGGCTTGCGCCCCATCTTCGCGTTGACAGGGCAGCGCAAAACCCTGATATAGAATGGCGAAGCCGTCCCCCGGGGCGGCTTTTTTGATTTCGGGCGCGCTGACCGGCAGGAAGGCTGAAGATGAAGCCGGCCGCGGCCTTCGGAGAGGCAAGATGACGAGTTCGGCACTTTACGAGACTTTCGCGCGGGCCCCCCTGGCATTCGACCGGGGCGAGGGCACCTGGCTCCTGACCAGCCAGGGCGAGCGATATCTCGACTTTGCCGGCGGCATCGCGGTCAATTCGCTCGGCCACAGCCATCCGCATCTCGTCGCCTCGCTCACCGAGCAGGCGGGCAAGCTCTGGCATGTCTCCAATCTCTACGAGATTCCCGGGCAGGAGCGGCTCGGCGAGCGGCTGGTCGCCAACAGCTTTGCCGACAAGGTGTTCTTCACCAATTCGGGCGCCGAGGCGCTCGAATGCGCCATCAAGACGGCCCGCCGCTACCATTATGTGAACGGAAGGCCGGAGAAGTTCCGTATCCTCACCTTCGAAGGCGCCTTCCATGGGCGCACGCTCGCGACCATCGCCGCCGGCGGACAGAAGAAGTACCTCGAAGGCTTCGGCCCCAAGGTCGAAGGCTTCGACCAGGTGGCCTTCGGCGACATCGAGGCTGCCAGGAAGGCGATAGTGCCCGAGACGGCCGCCATCCTCGTGGAACCCATCCAGGGCGAGGGCGGCATCCGTGTCGCCCCGGCGCAGTTCCTGAAGGATCTCCGCGAGCTTTGCGACAAGCACGAACTGCTGCTCTTGCTCGACGAGGTGCAGTGCGGCGTCGGCCGTACCGGCAAGCTCTTCGCCTATGAGTGGGCGGGCATCAGGCCGGACGTCATGGCGATCGCCAAGGGGATCGGCGGCGGCTTTCCGATGGGCGCGTGTCTCGCCACCAGCGACGCCGCCGCCGGCATGACGGCCGGCGTGCACGGCACGACCTTCGGCGGCAATCCGTTGGCGATGGCCGTCGGCAACGCAGTGCTCGACGTGATCCTGGAAAAAGGCTTCCTCGAGGATGTCCAGCGCAAGGGACTGGCGTTCAAGCAGGCGCTCGCTTCGGTCATCGACGAATTCCCGTCGGTGTTCGAGGAGATACGCGGCGCCGGCCTTCTTCTCGGCCTGAAATGCAAGGCCCCGAACGCGGCGGTCAACGCTGCCTTCCGCGATCAGAACCTGCTGACCGTCCCCGGCGGCGACAATGTGGTGCGGCTCCTGCCGCCGCTCACCGTCACCGACGAGGAGATCAGGCTCGCGGTGGAGCGCATACGCGCGGGCGCCGCCACCCTGGCCTCCGCCAACGGGAAGGCATGACGGCCATGGCAGGCAAACAGGGCTCGCTCAGGCATTTCACCGACCTGTCGACCGTGTCGGCGGCGGATTTGCGCGCCATCCTCGACGATGCCGGCAAGCGCAAGGCGCGCATCAAGGCGGGCGAGACCGAGCGGCCGCTCGCCGGCAAGACGCTTGCCATGATCTTCGACAAGCCCTCGACCCGCACGCGCGTCTCCTTCGACGTGGCGATGCGCCAGCTCGGCGGCGAGACCATCATGCTGACCGGAGCCGAAATGCAGCTCGGCCGCAGCGAGACCATCGCCGATACCGCCAAGGTGCTGTCGCGCTATGTCGACATCATCATGATGCGCACGACCTCGCACGACCGGCTGCTCGAGATGACGCAGCATGCCACGATCCCCGTCATCAACGGGCTGACCGACGACACCCATCCCTGCCAGTTGATGGCCGACGTGATGACCTACGAGGAGCATCGCGGCAGCGTGAAGGGCAAGACCTTCGCCTGGTCGGGCGACGGCAACAACGTCCTGAATTCGCTGATGGAAGCTTCGGCGCGCTTCGGCTTCCGCCTGAATGTCGCGACACCCGACGGCAGCGAGCCGGCCGACTGCTACGTCGACTGGGCCCGGCGGAACGGCGGCAACGTCGCCCTCACCACTTCGCCCCAGGATGCGGTCCGCGATGCGGATTGCGTCGTCACCGACACCTGGGTCTCGATGGGCCAGGAGCATCGCGCGCGCGGCCACAACATCTTCGCGCCCTACCAGGTCAACGGCGCGCTGATGAAGCTCGCGGCGAAGGACGCGCTCTTCATGCATTGTCTGCCGGCGCATCGCGGCGAGGAGGTGACCGACGAGGTGATCGACGGCCCGCATTCCGTGGTGTTCGACGAGGCGGAGAACCGCCTGCACGCGCAGAAGGCCGTGATCGCCTGGTGCCTGGGGGCTTGAGCCTCCGGGGCTGGCTCGCGGCTTGATAGGGCAGTCCTGCGTACCTATCTGGCGGGGATCACCGTTTTATCGGCTCATCCGCGCGTCCTGCCCTGGCGGCACGCCCCAATGGAGTTCGGTCAATTGATCGCGCCTGAAAGCAAACCCACCGAACGCAAGCTTGGGGAATTCGGCCATGCGGGCGACGACCACGTCGTTCCCTTCGAGGTAGGCGCGCTCGACATTCGCGGCCGCAGCGTGCAGCTGGGCCCGATCCTCGACCAGATCCTCGGCCGCCACGCCTATCCGGAGCCGGTCGCCCGGCTCCTGGCGGAAGCGGTCGTGCTCACCGCGCTGCTCGGCACGTCGCTCAAATTCAACGGCAAGTTCATCCTGCAGACCCGCTCCGACGGCCCGGTCGACATGCTGGTTGCCGATTTCTCCACGCCGCAGTCGATGCGCGCCTATGCACGCTACGATCAGCAGGCGGTGGATAAGGCGATCGAGGCCGGCGACACCGCGCCCGAGGCGCTGCTCGGCAGCGGCGTGCTGGCGCTGACCATCGACCAGGGCGACCACATGCAGCGCTACCAGGGCGTCGTGCCGCTCGACCGCACCTCGCTCGAGGAAGCGGCGCGCGTCTATTTCCGCCAGTCGGAGCAGATCCCGACCGACGTGCGGCTTGCCGTCGCCAAGATGGTGGTGCGCGGCAACGCCGGCGCGGAGGAGCGCTGGCGCGCCGGCGGGCTGATGACGCAGTTCCTGCCCGACGCGACGGAACGCCGGCGCCTGCCGGACCTGCCGGGCGGCGACGTTCCGGAAGACGAAATCGCGGCGGAGGACGGCACGGACGATGCGTGGAAGGAGACGCTGGCCCTGATGTCGACGGTCGAGGCCGTGGAACTCGTCGATCCGGAGGTCGGGGCCGAACGGCTGCTCTACCGGCTGTTCCACGAGCACGGAGTTCGCGTCTATGACGGTACGGAAGTGGTCGACGACTGCTCCTGCTCGCGCGAGAAGATCAAGGCGATCCTCGACAATTTCACCGCCGAGGAGATCGACTCCTCGATCGAAGGCGGCGTCATCCGCGTGGATTGCGAGTTCTGCTCGACCAGCTACGAGTTCGATCCGGCCGAGTTCAAGCCGAAGAACTGAGGGCAAGCATCCGAGGCATGCTCACCCCACCCGCCTCGCTTTGCTCGGCACCCTCCCCTTTGTAGGGGAGGGAAAGCGCCGGCCGCGCCGCTTTTTCCTCCCCCTCTGAGGGGGAGGTGGCCCGAAGAGCCGGAGGGGGTGGATTTCAGATGCACGTCATCGGGGAGATGATCACGTCTTCTCCGGTGCGGTCTGCGGCTGCTGGTCCTGCCGGAAATTCTTGTCGAAATCCTTGGCGATATCGATGAAGCGGCGGAAGAACCGCTCCATGATACCGAGCGTCCGGTCGACCTGCTCGTCGGACGGCAGGAGATCCTTCGGCGAGACCATCCGCTTTTCGAGATCCGCCACGCGGCCTTCGAGTTTGTCGATTTTCTGGTTCAGGCGATCGATCTCGCCCTGCGGCGCCTGCTTCTCCTCCGTGGCAGGGCGGCAGGTGAGCTGGTCCGATTTGTTGTCGCACAGGGAAATCTGGCCGGTCTCGCTGTCGAGCCGGGCGAAGCCATCTCCGGATTTCTGGAAAACATAGCGTCCCGTCTGGTCGGCATGGGCGGCGGACGCGGCCAGCATCGCCGCCATCGACAGTCCCAGGAAACAGGCCATTCGCATGTCAGCCTCCGATTTTTCTCCCAGCATAACGCATTGGGACATTGTTTTGTGCCCGAATTGCGGTATGGCCCAGCCATCGGGGACGAGGGCGCGATGGTCACGATCTACAAGATAGTCACGCAAGCCGAGTGGCGCGAGGCCGAAAGGGATGGCGTTTTCCGCGGCGCGCCGGTCGATCTCGCCGACGGATTCATCCATTTCTCGACCGCATCCCAGCTCGCCGAAACGGCAGCCAAACACTTTGCCGGCCAGGACGACCTGCTTCTGGTGGCGGTCGACGAGGATGCGCTCGGCACCGCGCTGACATACGAGGTCTCGCGCGGCGGGGCGCTTTTCCCGCATCTCTACGCCGACCTTCCGCTCGCCGGCGTGCTGTGGGCGGAGCCGCTGCCGCTCGGCGCCGACGGCGTGCACCGCCTCCCTGTCATGGATCGGTGAGCGGCGTGTTCGACAGGCTCGGACGCCATCTCCTTTTCGCGCTCGACCCCGAAACGGCGCATGGGCTTTCCATCGCCGCTCTGAAGAGCGGCGTGCCGCTCTGCGCCGGCGGACAGGCGAGCGAGCGGCTTCGGACCCGCATCGCCGGCATCGATTTCCTCAACCCGCTCGGCATGGCGGCCGGCTACGACAAGAACGCCGAGGTGCCGGACGGCCTTTTGCGACTCGGCTTCGGCTTTGCCGAGGTGGGAACGGTGACGCCGCTGCCGCAGCCCGGCAATCCGCGCCCCCGAATCTTCCGGCTGGAGGGCGAGCGGGCCGTGATCAACCGGCTCGGCTTCAACAATGAGGGGCACGAGCGAGCGTTGGCGCGGCTTGCCCGCCGCCGCCCCCGTGGCGTGATCGGCGTCAATATCGGCGCCAACAAGGACAGCGTCGACCGCATCGCCGACTACGAACTTGGCGTCCGCCGCTTCGCCGGAATTGCCTCCTATCTGACCGTCAACGTTTCCTCGCCCAACACGCCCGGCCTGCGCAATCTGCAGGGGCGCGAAATGCTCGCCGAACTGCTCTCGCGCGTCATGACCGCGCGGGACGCCGGCGCCGGCGAAGCGGCCAGGACCCCAATCTTCCTCAAGATCGCGCCCGATCTCGACGAGGCGGAACTCGACGACATCACCGCCGAACTCGTCGGCAACGCCGTGGACGGCCTGATCGTCTCAAACACGACGATCGGCCGGCACGGCGTCCGGAACGATCCTCGCGCGAAGGAAACCGGCGGTCTTTCCGGCCGGCCGCTGTTCCGCCGCTCGACCGCCATGCTCGCGAAGATGCGCCGCCGCCTGGGGGCGGACATGCCGATCATCGGCGTCGGCGGGGTCGATTCCGCCGAGACGGCGATCGAGAAGATCCGCGCCGGCGCCGATCTCGTGCAGCTTTATACGGGCTTGATCTATGGCGGTCCGTCGCTGCCGGGCAGGATCGTGCGAGGCCTCGATCGCTTCGCGGAAGCCGAAGGACTGAAGAGCCTGCGCGAGATGCGCGACAGCCATCTTGCCCGCTGGGCCGACGAGCCGCTCTGACGGCTTTCGAGCCACCTGCCCCGCCCGGCCGCTTCGCGGCCACCCTCCTCTCGAAGGGGAGGGAAAAGCGGCGACTCCGCGCCTTTCCTCCACCTGAAAGGGGGAGGTGCCGCCGAAGGCGGCGGAGGGGGTGAATTGCGGCCAAGGCAATTGGAATTTTCTTGATACGACCCTCAGGCGAAGGTCGTGCGGATGCGCCTTGGCAGGACGGAGAGCAGGCTGAGGCCCCTGACGATCAGGAAGATGTGCAGCGCTGCCCACAGCCCGATATTGCCGAACGCTTTCCCGAGCCCGATCAATGCTGCGAGATAGACCACGAAGGAAAGCAGCATCATGTTGCGCATGTCGCGCGACCACGTGGCGCCGATGAAAACGCCGTCCATCTGAAAGGCGAGCACGCCGGTAACCGGCGTCAGCGCTGCCCATGGCATGAAGGCGTAGGCCATCTCGCGCACGTCCGGCGCGGTGGTGACGAGCCGCACCAGTGAGTCGCCGAAGAAAAGGCATACGGTCGAGGCAGCGATCGCCAGCCCGAAACCCCAGATCATGGTGAGCCGCACCGCGCGGTCGAAGGCGAAGCGGTAACACGAGCCGATGGCGCGGCCGGTAAGCTGTTCCGCCGCCGTGGCGAAACCGTCGAGGAAATAGCCGGCGACGAGGAAGAAGTTCATCAGCACCGCGTTCGCGGCCAGCGCCAGCGTTCCCTCCTGCGCGCCCTGCCGGGTGAACAGGGCGAAGGCGGCGAGCAGAGAGAAGGAGCGGATCATGATGTCGCGGTTGACCGACACCATGCGCAGGAAGGCGGCCATGTCCATGAGCCGGCTTCTCGGCAGCGGCGGCAGCTTGCGGAAGCGCCGGAGCACGTAGCTCATGCCGATGATCGTCGCGGCGAACTCGCCGCCGACGCTCGCCCAGGCGACGCCCGCGACGCCCCAGCCGAGTTCGAGCCCGAGCAGGATGCAGAGGATGATGTTGGTGCCGTTCAGCACGACCTGCAGCATCAGCCCGAGCCCGCCCTGGCCGCGTCCGAGCACATAGCCGAGCACCGCGTAATTGATGAGCGAGAACGGCGCCGCGAGCATGCGGATGCCGATATAGAGATGCATCGCCCCGGTGACGCGCGGCCCGGCATCCATGAACCAGGAGCCTGCGAGCGCGATCAGCGGCCCGAGAAAGGCGAGCACGAGGCCGCAGGCGAGGGCGATCGAGAAGGCGTGCCAGAACGCCGCCTGCTCGCCCTCCGGATCGGCGCGGCCGAAAGCCTGCGCGACGAGCCCCGTCGTGCCGGAACGCAGGAAGTTGAAGGTGGTGAAGACGACGTCGAAGACGATGGCGCCGGCGGCGAGACCGCCGAGAAGCGCGGCATCGCCCAACTGGCCGACGACCGCCGTAGCGACGATGCCGAGCAGCGGCGTCGTCACATAGGCGAGCGTCATCGGCACGGCGATCGAAAGCACGAGCCGGTTGGTCACCTCGAAAGGTCGGATCGCCTGCTGGTCCAGCTTTACGTCTCCAGACCCGCGGGCGGGCGCGGGTCAGCGCCGGTAGCTCAACACCCGCAGGATGATGAATGCCGGCACTACTATAGCCGCGCCGAGCAGGAAATAGGCCACGAAGCGGTCGATCGCCCGGAAACCCATGTTCCACAGGTGCCAGAAGAAGTCTCGGACGGCCCAATAGATATCGTAGGGCGTCCAGCCGAGGGCGCTCATGAGGATGCCGACGATGAAGGAAACGACGATCAGCTTGAACAGTACGCGCAGCGGACTGTCGCCGAGGAAGCGGTTGAGACTGCCGTCCAAATCGGTCACTCCTTTGGCCTGGTCACCGCGAGATACGCATTCGGAGGCGCGGCTTCAAGCCTGAAGCACGAGGCGGACCGTCCTGGCGAGGGAGAGTGACGCGCGGGCCGGGCGGGACAGGAACTCGCCTGCCGTTTCGTTGGCCAGGGTGAGAAGCCGGAGAAATCTACCCTGTTTTCCTTGCCGCCGGGTCCGGCTGACGCGGCCCGCGCATCTTTCCGCAGAACGGCGGACCGACCTCGTGGTTCCCTTGGGATGATCGAACGGCTAGGGCCTGAAGATTATCTTTCACGCAATTCCGAAGGCGCATGGTTCGGCGGATAGATGCTCCTGATGCAGAAATTTCCCATATATACATAATAGCATTTCCAGCCCGGTTCGGAGAAAGGTTCCCCGACTACGAAACCCCCCGGCCTCCACAACAGGAAAGCGCACAGGCCGCCGATGAGAACGGCCGAGAAGACGATGCCGGGAATATCGCGACGATCGATATAAGACCATGTCGGGCGCTTGAGGCGAAATCGCATCTCCGCGTACCTCCGACTGGAATATGGTCGTTCGCGGTAGTCGTTCCCAACTTTTCCAGGAAACATGGTTGCCGGATTGGTTGGGCTGGCCCGCTCTTTACGGCGCGCTGGCGCCATTCAGCCGGGAACAGGGCTGTCGAGCGTGCAGAAACTTCCTGTCCGCCGCAAAAAGAAACGTGTAGCGCGCAACTTCGATTGGCATGATCGCGCAACTTCGGTTGGCATCAATTTATCGGCCGTTCAACGGGTCTTTCAGTCGGATTCGACAGCCCGCGTCTGCCGGTGCAGCATCGGCGCCGGAGGACGGGGGAAATGCTCAAACTCTCAATGGCCGCGGGCATCGCCGCGGCGCTGGTGTTGCCGGGCTCGGCAGCGACGCTTCGGTTCCCGTTCGAGCGGCCGCAGTCGTCCGTCCCGATGACCCCGATCCCCGTCCAGGGATGCTGCAAGGTCTGCCACAAGGGCAAGGCCTGCGGGAACACGTGCATCGCCCGCGATCGCGAATGCCACGCCGGCGCGGGCTGCGCCTGCGACGGGTGAGCGGCTAGTCGCACCAGTGCTCCTTGTGGCCAAGCCACGGGCTGGCGAGGCCCTCACCGACCACCGTCGTGGTCATGGTTTTGCCTTTCAGGATGTGGTTAGGTCAGATATTTCGCGAAGGACGACGAATGAAACTCTCGGTGTTCACGCTGCTGGCGCTATTGGCCGCAGCTCCTGCGCACGCCACCGAGGCGGACGTGTCGGTGTGCTTCACGCCAGCCCAGAAATGCGAGCCATTGATCGTTCAGGCGATCGATGAGGCCAAAAGCTCGATCAGCGTGCAGGCCTACGTCTTCTCCTCCTTCCCGATCATCCATGCGCTGGAGCATGCCGAGCAACGGGGCGTCGAAGTGCTCGTCATCCTGGACAAGGTCAACGACCGGGAATATTCCGCCGCTACGCTCTTGCAGGCCTTCAACATCCCCGTCTGGATAGATTACGAGCCGAAGATCGCCCACAACAAGGTGATCGTCATCGACGACTATCTGACGATCGGAGGATCGTTCAATTACACCTTTGGCGCCGAAAATCGGAACGCCGAGAATGTGACCTTCATCCGATCCAAGGCCATCGCCGACGAATATCTTGCGAACTGGAACAGCCGCCTCAAGGCCTCGCGTGTGTTTGGCGAGAAGTGACGGCCGCTTGGATCGTGGAATACGTCTTCATCATGGCCTCCATCAGGATATCGCCGGCCACCGGCTCTCGGCGTCGAAATCCGCCGGAATTGGGTCGAGCGCCTTGATCGTCCACGACGCCGCATAGAGCGCGCTGACATAGGCGGCCGACTGCTGCCACAGCTCCAGCATCTCGGGCGGCGTGAGATCGTGGTCGGCGTTGTTGCCGTCCCTGAACGTGGTGAGCGTCGTGGTATCGCCGGCGGCGATGCGAAGCTGCGCGCCGAGGGCCAGATTGGTCAGGTTGCGGGCATCCTCTTCCCGGCCGGTGACCGCAATCCCGTTGATCGTCTTGCCCGCCACGATGCGCCGGTCGCGCTCCGCGTTCACATCAACGTTCGATATGAACGGCCCGCGCAGCCCATACGGCCGCAGCACGTCCGAAAGTTCTTCCTCGGTGTTGATCGTCGTGAGATGCGCGCCTTCAGGAAGCGCCTCGACATAGGCTGCCGCCTTGCTTGACCAATAGTCGGATCGGCCGGCCACCTGCCAGTACCAGTCAAAGGGGTCGAAAAACATCAGATGTATAGCCCTCCCGTCGAAGTCGTCCCGGCCGCGCTGCCCGGAATGAATGTCGCGCCCGCTCCGCCGGTCTCCAGGATGCCGTTTGTGTTGGCGACATAGCGTTGGCCGGTGACCGAGAACGCTCCGACCGAAAAGGTGCAGAACCATACCTGGACATAGCCGGCCGCCCGAGCCGAGAAGAATTGGGCGACGCTGATGTTCGCCGAAATCGTGATGGTACGTCCCTGGAAAGCGATATCGGCGTGGATGGCGTCGAAGGCCTGCTGGAGGGTTCCGGCCGAGATCGAGAAATTGCCTTCCGCTTCCAGCAACGCCCCCTCTTCAGCGCGAACATGCTGATTGCGCGAGGTGCCGCCGAAGTCGAAACCCCCTATCGAAATCGCCGCGTTTCCGGTGATCTGCATGCCGATGCCGCCATCCGAACCGGCGAGGCCCATATTGGTCAGACGCCACTTCGAGAAGTTGTTGTTGGCGGTGATATGGGCCACCGACGACGAGGTGGCTCCGGCTCCGGTGATGAGCGACGGCAGGGCGCCGACCGTCCGCTTCAGCGTCGCCGTCTCGTTGAAGAAGCCCGCCCCGAGATTGATCGTCGCCTGGTATATCGACGTATCGAGCGAGGCGACGGTGTCGACGGCCTTTTGCACTGTTGCGAAAGCCGTTCCGCTGGTCAGGCCGTCATTCGTGTCGGACCCGGTGGTCGTCACATAATAGATTCGCGCGGCAGTCAGGACTTCGCGGCGGGCGACCCACGCCGTGTCGTAGTCCGTGCCGCTCGCCTTCACCAGCGCCTGGCCTTTCGAGCCTCCCGCCGCCACGCCCGGGGCGGAGGCGCCGCGCAGGCCAGGCCCGCCGGTGACGATGCGATATGGGGCATCGTCCTTCCTGACGATCTCGAATTCGCCTCCCGATGCGATGGTCACAAGGGTCATTGTCCGGTGATCCCCTTTTCAATCACCACCGTGCCGTAGCCGAGCGGGTCGCGCAGCTCGCCGGTGATGCGGATGAGGTCAGCCAGATAGGTTCCGGGTTCGACCGAGTACGTGCCGATCGAGAGGGTGATCACGCCGTTCGCGAGATCGGTCGACAGGATACCGCCGTTCTCCGTCGTCAGGCTCGCCGCGGCGGCCTCGTCGTCGGCCGAGCGCTTCAGGTCCATGCGGAAGGTGTCGCCGGTGAAGTCGTAGGCAACCTTGTCGCGATCGGTGAAGGTCAGCGGCTGCTGATAGTCCGCGTTGTCGCGGACGGTCCACTTGAATTCCCAGCTCATCCGACCGTCCTCACCCTGACCTCGCCGCGCGCGCCGGATGCGTTTCCGCCGCCGCCGCCGCCGGGCGGCGAGCCGTTGGCGCCGACGTTGCCGCCGTTGCCGCCGAAGAGAGAGAGTCCGCCGCTGCCGCCGCCGGTGCCTCCGCCGCCCCCGCCCGCGCCGCCATAAACGGAGCGGCCGCCGGCGCCCCCATTTCCGTTGCCGCTGGCGCGCCAGCCGCCGCCTCCACCGCCTCCGCCGAAATAGCCGTCGGACCCGTCTCCGCCCGCCCCGCCGGCGATGCCCGATCCAGCGCCGCCGATGCCGGCGAGCAGGCCCGCCGTACCCGCCGTGCCGTTTGAGCTGCCATTGCCGCCCGTCACGAATGGGCCACCCCCGCCGCCGCCGCCGCCGCCGATACTGCTGCTCCGATCGCCACCCTTGCCGCCGCCATAAGCGGTGAGCCATGCGCCAAAGGAAGAGTTGCCGCCGGCCACGCCTGCGGCCGCCGCGCCGGCGACGGTCACCACCTCCGACGCCGAGAGGTCGCCGGCGCGCAACACGAGGCGCTTGTATTCGCCGCCGGCGCCGCCACCCGCATTGGTGGTCGCCCCACCGCCCGCACCGCCGCCCCAGCCCTCCACGATGACGATGGCGCCGTCCGGCGTTCCGGCCGGCTTGTTCCAGGTGCCGGAGGCGGTGAACACCTGATAGTCGGCGATGCGCTTCTGGCCGGACGTGCCGTAAACCCGCATGGCCGTCCCGTCGAAAGCAAGAAGATAACGCCGGCCGGTCTTCAGCAGCGCGGCGCCGATCGCCGAGCCATCATCATCGACCAGGTCGACCGGGTCCTCATCGCCGATGGCGATGGTGGCGGGGCCGGTGTTGTCCGCCGCGGCCTCCAGCCAGAAATTCATGCCCGTCTGCAGCCCGTCGGGCAGCACCGGCGCGACGGTCGCGGTGATGGCGTCGCCGGTGCCGGCGATATCGGCCAGCGGAATAACCGAATTGCCCCACAGGCCGGTGAGCTCCTCCTGGATGGCCTCGGCGAAGGCAGTGCCGGTGACGCCGATACCGCTGGTAGGGATAAGCCTGTCGATCGTCATGCTGCCCAGAGCTCCTGTGCCTCGTCGACGGCCTCGACGGCCGCCACCTGTCCTCTGTCCCACTTGAGGGCGGTGATGATCAGCCGGCGGACCTCCCGGCCGGCCTCGCCGACATAGGCGAGATTGTCGGCGCGAATGACCGGCGATCCGTCCTCGTCTTCCTCGACGGCGACCGGGGTCTCGAATGCGAGATGGTCGCGGGTAGAGCTGACGCCGGAGATCGCGTGCACGCTGAAGGCGCCGTCCGACTGGCGGATGCCGACCGAACTCCGCAGCCCCAGCGTAAACACGTCCTCGACGGCGAAGAAATCGGTGTTCTCGAATACGCCGGGCTCGTTCCAGACCGGCACGGCAGTGTCGATCCAGACGCCCTTTACCTGCCCGTCCTCGATGTCGACATCGGCGATGCGGGCCGAGGCGTGCGTGCGGCCGATCGTGTCGTGGTTGATGCCGATCAGGTCGCCTCGCGTCGTCCGGAGCGCCTCGGCCGGAGCGGAGAAGCTCCAGGTGGCGGCGCGCAGCTCCGCCTGCTTCAGGTCGAAGAGCGCACGGGTGGTCACGTCCGTCTCGTTATCGAAGGCGTCGTAGCGGATCTCCTCGATCTGCGGATTGGCGACCTGCGCCTTGGTCAGGGTCGGCCGATAGACGATCTTCTGCTGCTCGGAATCGTCGAGCGCCGCGTCGTACCAGACGGCGCGGATCGCATCGGGCAGGCGGGCGAAGGCCTTGGCCATGGTCAGGCCGGCCGAATTGCGCTGGGTGAATATCTGCTCGGGCTCGTCGGCCGAGCGGTCGCGATCGCGGATGACGCCCCAGGTCTCCGACTTTCGCGCCAACGCATAGCCGGCGCCGGTCACCTTGCCTTCCAGATCGGTCAGGCTCTCGCCCTCGACGACGAGGTTGCAGCGATAGCCCTTGTCGATGCAGTCCTGGCGCCAGGCGATCAGGCTGTCCTCGTCGACCAGGCCGGCCGGTACGGGATCGGGCGTCAGCGTGCCGGTCCAGATGTCGCGCAGATGGGGGGCCGGGTTTGAAGTGGTGGTGAGCGTGTTCCAGCCGCCGCCGTCCCAGTCGCGCACATAGCGCGAGGCCTTTACCGAGAGCGAATCGACGGAGCGGTTCTTCGCCTTGATGGCGATCGTGGCGAAGAGCCCGCCCTTCGGGCAGGGGTGTTGGTTCACCACCGAGGAACAGCGCAGGAGATAGACCTGGTCGGCGACGTTCTCCCGGCTCTCGGGCGCCTTGGCCTTGCCGGAGTAGAGGATGTACCAGAAGAGGTCGCGGTCGTCGCCATTGTAGGTCCGGGCGGATTTCGAGAAATCGGACGCGTGGTAGCCCGCGCCGCGCTTGATCTCGATCTGGTAGGAGCCTTTCGGGATGGCGGCCGCGTCGAGCCAGAAAACAGCCTCGTAGCGCGAGAGCGTGACCCTGCGGACATTGCTCGAAGCCTCCGCGCCCTGATAGAGGCCGTCATTGCCGCCGCCGGCCGAGAAGCTGCCGTCGGCGTAGTAATCGTCGCTGGTCGGGCTGGCATCGCCGGCGACATGCTTGTAGGCGGCGATCCAGCCCTCATTCGCGGCAATGCCGGGAACGACCTCCGGTTCGTCGGCCCAGGCGAGCTTGACCGAGGCGCGGATCTCCTGTGTCGAGTTCGACCAGTAGTGCAGCTCCGGCAGGTAAATCCAGTCGTCCCCGGCCGAGGCCCGCATGCGGACGCGGAACGGCACGCCCCAGCGGTCGTTCGACCCCGACTTGTATAGTCCCTGGACGAAGGAGAGATGCAGCCAGATCTCGTCGGGCGGCGTGGTCGAGGAGCGCGTGGCATGCCATTTCGGCAGCGACCGCGTCGGCTGCTCCTGGTCGTCGAGCAGCTGCTGGTCGTCGGGCGTGACCACGTGGCGCGAAAGCTCGACTTGCGGCGTCGTGGTCAGCGAGTAGCGTTTGATCAGGTCGATCGGATCGTCGTCGGGATGGCCGTATTTCACCTGATAGGTGACATCCTCGGCGTCCTCGATCGCCGCGTCGCCGAGACGAATCTCGGTAAGATCATGCGCGCCGGCGAGCACGAAGAATGCCTCGACGATCTCGTCGCCGTCGACGCGCTCGATGAGCGGCTGGGCGCCGAGGGGCGGGAAGACGCGGCGCGTACCGATCACGGCCGGCACGGGCGCACCGGCCGAAAGCACGTTGCCGGAAAGCGACGCCGGGCCTTTCTGGTCGGGCATGCCCTTCTGTTTCGGCTGCGCCGGCAGCGGGGTCAGTGCGCGGGCGGCGAGCGCGCCGGCGAGCGAGATCGCGCCGGCGGCGAGCTTGGCGCCGATCGCGCCCTGGGCGAAAGCGGAGCCGAGGAAGGCGAGCCCGCCGCCGAGCGTAAAGACCGACGCTACGAGTGCCGCGATCGAGACGATGAGCCCGAGTATGCCGGACTTGCCGCCGCGTCCCTTGCTGCCGCCGCCACTGCCCAGCGGATAGTGCAGCGTGATCTTCTGGCCGGGCTTGATGCGGATGTGCTTCCAGAACCGGCGGACGATCGGATATTCGCCGATCAGCACCTCGCCGCGCTCCATGAAGTCGGGCGGCAGGCCGGTCGTCTTGCCTACCATCTCGGCGATCGTCAGGCCCGGGCGGAAGGCATGCACCATCGCCCGCTTGTCGGAGAAGGGCGGCCGCCAGACGGCATAGACAAATTCGACGGTGGCGAGCGGCCCCAAGGGTGCATGAATGTTCATGGCAGGTCCCTGTGCCGGAAGAAGTCGAGGATGCGCGGCCTGACGGTGGGATGGTCGAGGGGGACCAGGTGGGTGTCGGCCGCTTCCTCGACATGCAGCATGCGCCGCTCGTCGGCCAGGATGCCGACATGGACCGGGGCGCGCCCGGAATCGCCGAGCCGGCGCATCAGCACGACATCCATGCGCCGGCGCGGGAGATCGGTCACCCGCCGCCAGATCTCGTCCTGCGCGCCCTCGCGCATGGCCCGCGCGGCCGAAAGGAGATCAGCTGCCGAGATCTCGCCGTACGAGGGCAGCTCGACGCCAGCCTCGTCCCAATGCGCGAACCGGACGAGGCCCCAGCAGTCCCAGCCCGCCTGGTCGCGGCCGCCGTCACGGAAGGGGACGCCGACATACCCCCTCATCGCATGAACACTCCGGGCAAGCGGTCCTGGGTGGCGCGGAGAAGCGGCCAGAGCTGCTGGCGCAGGTCGATCCCGCGCAAGGTGCCGGTGACCTGCACCAGGCCGATCTTCACGTCGGTCAGGAAGAGCGAGGAAGCCTGATAGAGCGCGGCGACGGTCAGGCCGGCCTTGACCGTCCTCGGCTCGACGGCAAGGTTAAAATAGCTCGCCGCAATCAGCTTGAAGTCGACGGTCGCCGGGTCGATCACGTCGGCGATCATGTTGCTCGAGCGGCGGTCGACGTTCGGGAAGGTGAAGCTTGCCTGGGGCGGCCTGGCGTCGTCGGTCAGGAGCGTCAGCGTGAAATAGGATTGGTGCCAGGTAGCAGCGTTGCCGTCCTCGTCGTCCATCACATAGTCGGCGCCGTCGAGCACCAGCCGGACCGGATCGGTCAGCTGCTTGTGACGGATGGCCGCGAAGAGCAGGACGGGATCGTCGCTCGAACCCTGTTCGAGGCGGCGGCGGTCGACGATGGGCAGCGCGCGGGCCATGGTCACCGGACCGTTATGGTGGCGCTGACCCGCCACCATATGCTGGAGATCGGCGCGATCGAATATTTCGGATCGCCGGTCAGCCGCGCAGTCACGATCTCGCCGGTGCGCGGGCGCCGCCAGAAGAAGTCGAGGCTGCCCTTGCCGAGGTCATCGAAAACGAAATCCTCGAAGATCGCGACCTGGTCGGCGTTCATGTCCCAGACGGAGGTGACGTCGATCATGCGCAGCGTCGTCGTCGGCCGCTCGATCGGCAGTCCGACCTCCGACTGGAAGGACGCGTTCTGAAGCACCGGCTGCTCACCATGGCCGGAGCGGTTGACGAGAAGCGGCAGCGCCGACGGCCAGAAGATCGCGCTCATGCCGGCACCCCGTTACGGCCGATGCCGTAAAGTGCGCGGTTCATGTCGTCGAAGCCGCCGTCGGCGTAGTCGGCCTTGACGCGGTCGAGCAGGACCTGGACGATCTCCTCGCCGTTCGGCCCCCGGGTCTTCCTCGTGCGTTTCTCCACCCCTGCATTGTCGACCACCTGGACGACGGTGCGGCTGCCGTATTTGGCCGCCAGCTGATCCGGCCAGCCGATCTCCTCGCCCTCCTTGCCGATGAAGGGAACTTCTCCTGGCCGAAGCGTACCGCCGCCATGGAAGCTTGGGGCGCCGAGGAAGACCGCCGGGCTGACCGTGCGCATGGCAGCGGCCCGGCCGATCGTCGCGCCGGTATGGCCGGTGGCGACGCGCAGGCCGGCCCAAGGGTCGCCGCCGCCGCCGAGTCCGAAGAGGCTGCCGAGCAGGCCGAAATCGCCCTTCCCGGAACCGAGAAACGCGTTGGAGATGAGCTTGAAGCCGAAATCGATCAGCCGGCCCTCGAGCTGCTCGGCCGCCAGGTTGAGCGCGTCCATCAGGTTGTGGGTGCGGGCGAGGTCATGGCCGAAGGTCATGAGCGAGCCGCGCAGCAGGGAAAACGTCTCGGAAAGACCGGAATCGCTCGATCCTCCCGCCGCCGTCGCGCTGGTAACCGCATAGGTCCCGACGAGCCCGCCCGAGGCGTAGCCGCGCACGCCGCGGCGCATGGCGTCGAGATTGGCGACGCCTATTCGCGCCGTCGAGGCGGCGTCGAAGACATATTCCTGGCCGTGGACGACGCCGGCCGGGGCGGTCACCGGACCGGGTCCGGTCCAGCCGCCGGCGGCAAAGGGCTGCGCGTAGCTGGCGTCGGGGATGTTGCCCGGTGCAACCGGGGCCGCCGAGCCGCCGCCGATCGACTTCAGCAGCGCGTCGTATTCCTGAAGGAAGCCGAGCCCGCCGGAGACGGTATCGTTGACCTGCTGGAACTTGTCGGCCGTGCCGCCGAGCGCTTTCGCCGCAGCATCGGCGTCGCCGGTCAGCCCCTTATAAAGATCGACCGCCCGCTGCAGCTCCTCCTGTGCCTTGGCGAGCTTTTCCGTCTGGTCGAGGACGCCCTCGGCCACCTTGCGCGCAGGAGAATCCGCGGGAAGCTGCTGCGCCGTCTGCGCGACCTCGTTGCGAAAGGCGATATAGTCGGCCTTGCCGTCCTGGAGGTCCTTCCGCAGCTTGCCGACCGCGTCCATGAAAGGCTTGAGCTGGTCGGCGGTGAAGCCGAAAGCGACGTCGGACTGCGAGGTGACCTGCTGGCCGGCGCCGAGGCCACCGGTGCGCAACACGCCGATGCGCGGCGCGCCGTTTTCGAGGTCGGTGCGCAGGCGCTGGATGTTCTGCTGTTCCTGGAAGCGCAGCAGCGTAGCGCTGACGTTGCCGTAGGAGGATGCCGCGTTCTTGCCATCGTCGAAGGCGCCCTTGATCTGCTTGATGAGGGCGGTGTGCTCCTTCAGGTCCTGGTTCAGCGTCGGCAGCTTGTCGCCGGCCGTCGTGGCGTAGCTGATCACGCCCTGGACGAGCGCGCCGAACAAGGCGCCGACGGCGGTCGCTGTAAGGCCGCCGATCAGGCCGCCGATCGCCGTCGCCGCCAGATGGGAGAGGCCGGCGAGCTTGCCGCCGGCCGTGTCGGCCGCCTTGCCGACCGAGAGGATGCCGGTTGCCGCACCGGGCGCTTCCGTGTTTGTCTTGCCGAGGCCGTCGCCGACCTTGTCCAGCGCGTCGGCCGCCGGCGGCGCCTTGGACTTGATGTCGTCGAGGCCCTTGCCGACGCCCTCCCACGGGTTGCCGTCCTTACCCTCCTTGATGGTGACATCCTTGAGCGCCTCACCGGCGCCCTTGGCCTTTTCGGCGAGCTGGTCGATCGCCTCGCCGGTCTGCTCGACCGCCTTCTTGGCGCCGCCGGCGTCGCCATCGATGACGAGGGCAAGCTTCAGCGCCACTATTTTGCCCTCGCACTGACGGCGCTGCGCGCCTCGCTCCGGGCGGGGCGGCGAACGATCGCCGGACCGCGGTCGCGGCCTGGAGCGGGGTTATGCATCTTTATGCATTTCATGCATTTTCCCCGTTGAGCGCGTCCCGCGCCGCTCCCTCCATCACCTGGATGCCGGCGAAGAGATCGGGCGTGACGACGGTTCCGAGCGCATCGAGCGCGACCCTCATGCCGGCATAGTCGAGGCCGACGACGCGGGTGACCAGCACGCCGCCGGCGCCAACGATCGTGGTGCGCCATTGCGATCCCACGGCGCAAAAGGCGGCCACGATCGGCACGTTGACCGGCCAGACGCCCCTGAAGGCCGAACCGAAGCCGCTCGGCCCGCCTCGGCCGAGGGCCGCCCTGATCTCCGCGATCTGTTCCTCGTCCATGCCGAAACGCCTGGCGTCCATCACGGCCTCATCTTCCTCGCCGTCCTCGACCCTCTTTGCCAGGCCGCCCGCCGCCCAGGCGCGGGCGGCCGTGATCAGTTTCCCCGGCAGGCCTCGCCCACCTCCTTGTGATACGCGCGCGCGAGGGCGGCCCGGACGACCGGCTGGTTCAGCAGCCGGTCGCGCAATGCTTCCGAATAGGGGACCGCCGCGCCGCCTCGGTCGACGATCTCGTCCATGTCGACGATGGCCGCCGAGAGGAAGGCCTTCGATCCCTCAGGATCGGAGAGGTCGAAGCCGTTGAAGGTATCGATGTCGAGAACGCGGAAAGTGGTGAAAAAGTCCTGCGGCTCCTGGTCGGGCAGCCTGATCTCCACCCTGGCCCTGACAATCGGCTCGGAATCGATGTTGAACATGCATTTAACCCTGTGAAAAAGCGGCCGACCGGCCGCCGGGCGTCGTCGCCCGCCCATGTGGAGGGCCAGCCCGCCAGAGGCGGGTGCGCGGCCCGTGAACTCAAATCACGTCAGCGCCAGCGACCACTGGTCATTGCCGGAAGACGGCAACGGGATCAGCGGCAGCGTCCATTCGAGGATGTTGTCCTGCTGCTGGTAGTCGCCCATCAGGTCGATCTGGCACTGGCCGAGGGTGAGCGTGGCGATCGACCCGGCGACGGTGCCGTGCTGCAGCACCGCTTCGACCTCCGTCTCCGCCTTCGCCAGGCTGAACGGATTGAAAGTGGTGAGCGGCACGGCCTGGACGCGCGCCGATGCGGTCTCGGCACCGTCCGAGATGATGATCTCATCGGCGCCGACCAGGAGGCGCGGCGTCACCTGGTTGCTCATGTTGAGCGCGAACGAACGCATGATCAGCGACACGTCGTTGATCTTGAATATCGGCGTGTTGGCCTTGGTCGCGACCTTCGGCTTCTTGAAGCCGGTCAGCGTGGGCGTCGCGCGTGCCACCTCGGCCGGATCGCTGTAGAGCCCGGTCAGGGTGAACTCCAGATAGGGAATGCCCTGCGCGTCGACCTTGAGATCAACGTCGCCTCGGATGCCGGTTACGATCTGCTTGGTGCCGCCGATCCAGAACCACAACGTGCCGGATTCCATGTCCTCGGAGACCGGCGAATAGGTGACAGAGGTATCGGCGACGATCGTCTCGCCCCAGCGGCAGCAGCGCACCAGCGGCCCCCAGGCCGGCGCCGTGCCGGCCGTGCCCGAAGGCACCAGCTCCACCCGGCCCTTGAGCTGCACGCGCAGCCCGGCCGGGATCTTGCCCTGGGCGGCCAGATAGGAGAATTCGAGATCGCGCGAGACCGAATTGCCGACCATCGGTGAATAGCTGACATTGGTCATCAGCATGGCGTTGGCCGCGCCGGTGGGCGTCGGGTCGGTGCCGTAGGTTTCCTCGATCTTGAACAGGATGATCTTGGATTTCCAAGCAATTGCCGTCACGGATCAATCCTCCTTCTTCGCCGGCCTCTCCGGCGGGACGGGCTGCATGGCACCCGCCCGGGCGGCATGGATCGGATGCGCGGGATCCGACAGTTGCACGGTGCGCGCGACGCGCTCGGCCTTGCCGTCCTTGCCGATGCGATAGGAGCCGCCCTTGTGCGGCGGCGTGAAAGCGGGCTTGCTCATGAGAGGATCCTGATCTGCTCCTGGATGGCGAAATCGAGCTGGTAGAAGGCCGTGCCGGCGGTCAGCGAAACGAGCGCGCCGCGGCGGAGCGCCAGCACCCCGATCGCATCGTCCGGCCCCCAGCCGGAAAGCGCCTCGATCACGGCCCAGATAAGCGTGTCGAGCTCCAGCCGGACCTTCGCGCCGCGCACGTCGCCGGCCTTGCGCATGACCAGCACCACGGCTAGCATGTCGTCGATCATCTGGGTGAAGGCGCCGGCCGAGGCGTCGCCGTCGCTCCTCGCGACCAGCCCGGTCGGGCAGACGAAGGCCGCGATCGGCGACTGCGGCAGCGCGTCCCGCCTGATCAGCTCGGCGAGTTCGAGTGCGCCCTGGACGCGGCCGGCGAGATCCTCGACCTGTTCGCCGAGGCGGGTGATGACGTCGTCGACCATCATGGCGAGACCCCGCCGAGATCGTTGTCGCCGTCGATCGCCGAGGCCCAGGGCTTGGCGATCCACTGCTCGGAAATCGCGCGGATGTCCTTCTCGTCCTCGGCGTCGAGCCCGAGAAAAGGCCGCGCCGGGATGAACACTGACTGCTTGGTGACCCAGCTGCCGTTGCGGCCGCCGACGCGGAAGCGCAGGCCCTTCTTCGTCTTGGCGCGCACGATGCCGCCGAGCTGCTGGATGGCGGCGTAGATGACGTCCGTGCCGACCTCGACACCATCGTCGGTGGCGTTGTGTGTGATCGAGCGCACAAGGCGGCCGCTGTCGGTCAGGGTCTTGCCGCCGTCCGCCATGGCCCGGTAGGAGGCCGGCCAGCGATCGCCGCCGGGCTCCTTCTCTTCCTCGAAGCGCTGCTGGGTGGAGACGACCAGGGCGCCGCCGATCGCGTCGAAAAGCGGGCGCGGATGGCCGTAATGCTCGGCCGCCTGGCCGAGGATGGCGAGCGTCTCTTCCTTGCCGGTGATTTCCTGGCGCAATCCGGTCACGGCCGGCGGCCTCCAGGCCAGACGAGCCAGAGCGTGCAGCAGGGCAGGAGATTGATGCAGAGACGCCGGTTCTGCGCGCTCCAATGCGCACCGACCCAGACGCTGCCGAGCCTGAAGAGAATGCCGGCCGCCATGCGGGCCCTGCCATCGGGGCGGATGCGGCGGCCCTTCGACACTAGATATACCCCTTCATGGTAGCCGCCGAGAGGGGCCGCTCGGGGTTGTTGGTGCGCACTTCCGACGCGCCCGAGGCGGCCGGCTCGACGCCGTCGACATCGAGCTTGACCAGGCCGTTCGCGATGTCGCGCAGGGTCTTCAGCGCGGTGCGGTAGTCTTCCGCGATCTTCTCGTCGGCGACACGGGCATGCGCCTTGTAGATGGCGATCGCCTGGGAGAGATCGGTGACGATCGCCGGCGTCGTGGAGAGCGGCAGCTTGTAGCGGGCCGCAAGGTAGCCGTCGATCAGCGCGTCGGCGTCGGCGATCGCGCGGCTGATCAGCGCCTCGTCGATCGTGTCGGAGGCCGACTCGCCGCGATCCGAGATCTCGACGAGCAGCCGCTCGCCGTAGCGGTCGGTCAGGTTCTGCAGCGTGCAGTAGCTCATCGCTCCAGCCATTCCCCAATGAGCCATCCCAGCCCAACGCCGACGAGCAGGATGACTATTGCCCCCACGAATCCGATGAGACCGATCATCCGAGCCACCATTTGAGGACGAGCCAACCGCCGGCGAAGCCGATCGTGGTGCCAACCGCTGACCCGATCACGTCAAGGAAGAAGATCCGCGTGAAGCTCATGCTATCCACCACCACAGAACGAGCGCGAGAGCGGTCATCGACACGGCGCAGCCAATTGCAGCAGCAGCGACCCGGAGGGCGAAGGTTTGAAGATCGGTCATCCGGTCAGCCCCACGCGTGTTCGCAGACACGGCTTCCCACCGGAAGCGTCCGGGCGAAGCCGGCCGCGTCGATCTCGCGGGCGAAGCGTAGCGCCTCTTCGCTGTCGGCCGTCCACACGCCGAGAGGGTCGACGGCAAGAGTAAAATAGAGAGGCATTGAAACAGGGCTGTCGCCACGCTCGACCAGCCAGGCAGTTTCAAGAGGTTCCGCATCACCCTCGCGGTTGCGGTATTCGTCATGCATGGCGATGAGCGCCATGAACTCGTCGGTCGGAAGATCCTCGACGAACTCGGCGTAGTCGATCGGCGTCATGTCGTCGAAATCGAGCCTCGCGCAGCGCGCCATCAGCCGCGCGTAGGCCGTGTGGGCGGGCGTACCGGTCGGCCGGGGAAGCTCGCCATTGTCGCTCGAAGGATAGGTCATTGTTCCGCCTGTTGGACGGCCAGCCGCCCCGTCGCTGCAGCTAGCCTTTTGATCGCGCCTGTCGGCGGGCGCGCCGGGTATTCTGGTGGCGGGCGGCCGAGCTCCCCCGACCCAACCCGGCATCATGCCGGGCGCGCTTGCGCGCCTGCCCGCCGTAACTCGTCAGTCCGCGGCGGCCGGCGCGCCCGGAGCCGGCGCCACCGAGAGCTCGGCGTCGCCGAGGATCAGCTCCAGTTCCTCCAGTGTCGGCGTGAAAGTGACGGCGCTGGCGCCGAAGGATCGGCCGGCGCGGCGACGGCCCTTGGCCGGCCCGAGTACGGTCACCGCGCCCGGCTTGCCGTCCTTGCCGAGGAAGGCTTCGCGCGGCAGCCTCTGCGGCACCGCGCCCGCCAGGGTGACGGGGCCGGTGCCCGGCGTCACCGCCAGCTCGGCGTCTCCCTCGATGAGCTTCAGCTGGTCCAGCGTCACCTCGATGGTGACGGGATTGGCGCCGAACTGGTAGCCGGCGCGCCGGCGGCCCTTGGCAGGACCGATGACCGTCACCGTCACGGGGTTGTCTCCCCAGCCGTTTTCGATCAACGCCTCGGCCATGGTGCCGCCGCCGGAAATGAGCGAGGCGGCCTTCTGGTATCGTTCGAGATCTGCCGTTGCAGCATCGCGGTCGCGAAGCGCCGCAGCCTTGGCCTCCTCGTCATTCTTTTCGGCCGCCGCGACGAGACGGGCATCCGCCTCGTCGACAGCCCTCCTCGCTGCCTCGACTTTGCCTGCCGCATCATCTGCGAGCTTCGCGCGTAACGCGCTGGCCTTCGCGGATTTGTTGTTCTTCGCCATCATTCTCTCCGGGTCTTGCGGTCACTCGGCAGCGGGCCTGCCGAGGGATCGGAAGACCCGCCGACCTCCCCATCAGGCAGGAGGGAGGCCGGCGGGGAACGCCGCTTGCGCGGACCCTATGCCTCGGAAGCGAGCCAGGGGCAGATGAGCAGCTCGGCAGTGCCCTTCCACTCGTTGGTCTCGCCGCCCGAGGCGTATTCGGAATTGAGGAGCTTGCGCGCGGCGCTCTCCAGCGACGGCGGCACGAGGAGCAGGTTGCCCATGAGGCCGAGCGGATTGCCATGGTCGCCCGTCATGCCGGATAGCCCGGCGCGCGCCGCCTTGTAGTGGTCGGCATCGAGCGTCTGCTTCGAGCCCCACGCCTGCTGCCAGAAGCCGAAGCCGACATTGGCGCGCGCGTCGGCGCCGTAGACGAACTCCTTCATGAAGAAGACGTTGTCGTCGGTAGGCCGGTCCTTGGCGACGAAGTCGAAGTCCTTGCGGCGCTGGTAGATCAGCGGTTTGAGTGGCATGCGGGTGTCGAGCAGGAACCAGGGCGTGCCCGAGCCGCCATCCGTGTTCGCCTTCGACTGGAGGACGCCGTTCTTGTCGATCACCGGATGATCGGTGTCGAAGAAATACTGGCCGTCGTAGCAGACGCTGGAGAAGCCGGCGAGGAGCAGCGCGAAGATGAGCTGATCGGGCAGCGCCTCGGTCTGCTGGCCCATCTGCTCGAACATCGGCGTGTAGATGCCGAGATTGTCGGTCTCGATGTCGTCCTTGTCGACGGTGACCGTCAGCTCCCAGGGCTTCTCCTTGATGGAGTAGTCATGCTGCATCAGGTTCTGCAGCGCGCGCGGTCCGATCCACTCCCGCACTCGGGGGAAGCGGCCGAGCCAGCCGTACTTCTGTTCCTTGGTGGTCGCCGGCACCAGGGTGGCGATCCGGCTCCACATGGTGGTGGCCTTCGCGGTGGCGACGCCGCGCTGGAAGGAGGTTTTGAAGCCGACGCGGAGGCTGTCGAGATTGGCGGCGTTGACGAGCATGGAAAAGTCCTCGTTGGAAGGGGTTTAAGCTGCCGGTCAGGCGGGCTTGGTGACGCCGGCGACGTAGGCCTGGGCGAGCGTCTCGTCCAAGCGCACCCACACGCCGAGATCGTCGACGCCTTCGACGAAGCCGGCGATCGAGCGGCTGGCAGTGCCATCCGTCTTGGCAACGGTCTGGTCATCGACGACGTAGCAGGGCTTGCCAATCTCGGTGATGCCGATCAGGTCGGTCGAGGCGGAATTGGCGAAGCGGAAGATGCCGGGCCGATAGCGGACATCGAGATCGCCGGCGGAGCCGCCGGAATTGTCGACCCGTTCCTCGGCCCGGCCGCAGCCCACCGCTCCGGTGGCCGTGGCGCCCTTGGTCACGTAGCCCGACGAATTGCGCATGACGAGCGCGCCAGCGTAGATCAGTACGGCGGCGGCGCCTCCAACACGGAGGTCGCCTTCCATGCGGGCGGTATTGCGGTCTGCGGCAAGGGCGGTCATGTCCTGGTCCTTCGGCTGGCCGGGCGCTTCCGCGCCGGCACTGGTTGATCCTGGTCGCGCCTAGAGCGCGATCTCCTGTTCGGCTTCGGCGGCGCGCGTCTTCTTGTAGGCTTCGGGATCGATGCCCATCAGCGCGCAGACCTGCCGATCCGAATCGGTGAGGCCGGGCTTGCCGTCCTTGTCCTTCGCCGGGGGGTCCACGCGGGCACCGGACGGGCCGAGCGCCGGCATGGCGTTGACGAGCTGCTCTGTGCGCGCCGGGTTCTCCATGTGCATGGCGACGTACGCATCGCGCATCGGCTTGACGCCGACACGGCCGGCCTTGATGGCACCGTCGACGAAACCCTCGGCCTTTTCCTTCGCAGTCGCGTCGCGCAGCGTCTTCAGTTCGCCCGCGACGGTGGCGAGCTCTCCCTGGAGCGCGACGACGGAGGGGTGTTTGGTGATGTCGTCGCCAGTCGCCGGATCGGCCTTCTTCAGCGCGGCCACGCCGGCCAGCACGGTTGCGGCGTCGGCGCCCTTCTTCAGCCCGGCCGCCTCGGCGATCGGGTCGAGCGTCGCTTGGAGGGCGGTCGAGCCCCTGGCCTGTTCGGCGTGCAGCGCGGTCACCTTCTCGACCAGCTGGTCCTCGGTCGTGTTGGCGTCGAGGCCGATCGCCTTCAGCAGCTTTTCAAGCAGGGTCATATCGTTCTCCTGGTGCAGCGCGGCCATGCCGCGCAGATTGGGCCGGTTGATGAGGGAGGCGCGCAGGATCGCGGTCACCGTGCCGTCGGCCGCGTGCCGAATGGCCGGCGAGATGTAGCGGTAGGCCTTCTCGCGCATCAGGCGGCGGCCGGTCGGGGTCCATTCGACCTGTCCCCAGATGCCGTCCTGCCGCGCCTGCAGCGCTACGATCCAGCCGCGCGCCGGCGCCGGCTCGCCGCGCGGCAGGGCGAGATCGGTCGCGTGGTTCTCGTCGAGCACCAGGCGGCCGCCCGCAGCCTGGAGGCTGTTGCGCGCCAGCTCGGCCGCGTCGGTCACTCGATAGGGGCCGCGCCCGTCATTGCCGGTGAAGGTGCCCGAGGGCGTGAGCTGGATCCACTCCGGCACGCCGTCGCCGCCCGCAGCGATGTCGATTGCCGCGCAAAGCGCGACCGAGCCGGCATCCTGGGCGGCGTGAAGCGAGATCAGGTCGGGTGCGTTCCGAAGCATCGGCGAAAAATGGCCGACGCCCGGGCAGGAAAACATTCACAGCATGTTGTGCATGGGGGCCGCTTGTCACGAAGGAGGCGCGGGCGGGAGCGCGAAGCGGCGTTGCGACGCGAGGCTGTCACGAAACGGCCGGCGGCGTCAATCGGAACGGGAGACCCGAGTTCGTCGGTCCGCATTTCCCCTCGTCGCTAAATTAGTTAGTCTCGGGCCGGGGTTACCGGTGGAGAAGGCATGCAAGGCAGTTGCTCTTGGATATGGCAGGCTGTTGCCTGGCTCCGCGACAATGCTGCGGTGATCTCCGCACTCATCGCAGCGGGCGGACTTTTCTTCAATGGATGGCAGATCAGGGCCGCGGCCCGTGCCCACAAGGCATCGACCCTCGCCCAGATCGCGCTTCGAACCGCGGAGTTGCAATGGCGTACTCTGGCCACACCGGAATTGCGCGGGCTGCTGACGACGACGCCGAACCCGTCGCCGTTGCGCCAGCAGGAGATTTTCGCGGGGATGGTCATCAATCATTTTGAGACAGTCTACGACCTCTACGAACTCGGCGGGATGCCGGAGTCGGCTTGGTCTGCCTTCAAGGCGGATATTGTCGAAACCATGAATCGCGGTCTTTTCGCGGAGCGCTGGCTGGAGCTCAAGCATCATCATGGGAAGCACTTCCGCGATTTTGTCGAAAAGGAACTCAAGGACGCGAGGATGGCGAAAAAGGAGAAGGGATAGATGAACGATCTGAACCGCTGGCGACCTTTTATGATCGCAGTTTGTGCAACGACGTTCTGTAGCGCCGGAGCCCAGGCAATGGGTTACTGCAATGCCGACCATTCCACCGGGCCCATTAAGGTCCAGGGCGTCGTCACGGCAGCGGCCAAATTCTACGAAGCAAGCGCGCATCTCATGAAGATGCTCGAGGCATTCGAGAAATCGGATCCTGGAAGCGCAAAAAATGAAGCCATAACGGCCGCCGGACTTTTTCATGATTCGGCCACCGATTATGTCAAAACGAAAGACACGTTCGCTATTGCGAACTGGGCCTCGGAACTCGACAAAAAAACCATATTCGCAATGGCGGGGGACAATAGTGGACAAGCCGTCAACGCCGTCCTGCAGATCGGCTCTGACGGCCCATATGCGCTGATGGAAAAATGTGCGGAAAAGGCGGGGCAACTTGGCAAGAGCGTCAACCAGTTTGCGGCGGAAGCCGGTGACCACCCGACGACCGTTGAATTCAGCAGATTGCTGAATTCGTTCACGGAGACGCTTAATTTCGGGACGGCCGTCTCGGCGGTCTTCGCAAGTACGAAGCTTGAGAAGAAATAATGCGATTTCTTCAAATCTCCGGCAGCATCAGCCCGACCTTGCCGACATTGACGCCGAATCCGGGATCAATCCCGACCGGCGACAGCACCAAGCGGCGCGTGCCATCCGACGCCCGGACGACCTTCGGCACCATCGCGTCGGCTGGCGGCTCGGCCGAGACGGCGAGCCCGTAGCGGGAGAGGTCGCGCTCCGACGGCGCGAGGCTGGCACGGAGCGGCCGGGCGCTGCAATCGGGCTGCGATCGAAGGCGGAATCGGCTAACATCGGAGAAGCAATTGGGCGAAATGCAAACGATGGAGAACCAGGCGGAAGACATCTGGGCCGATGACAAGCTTGGCCGGCAGGGAGACGCCGACTATCTGGCTTCGTTCCTACGCAACCGTAGTGCCGAGCTCGTGGCTCGCGGCGTTGAAAAATCGTTCGTCCTGAACCTGGACGCTACCTGGGGCGCGGGAAAGAGTTTTTTTCTGGAGCGTCTGCAACGGCAACTGAAGGCCGAGGGTCATGTTGCCGTCTATATCAATGCCTGGCGCGACGATTTCGCGGACGATCCGTTGATCGCGGTGATGGCCGCGATCGACGAGGAGATCGCCCCTTACGTCAAGAAACCCGGAAAGCTCCAGTCGACATGGAAGAGTGTGAAGAAGAACGGCGGCAAGATAGGCATCCAGGTGGCAAGGGGCCTGGCGCTCCGCGCCGCCGGGACGATCCTCACGCATCAGATCGCCAAGGATATTGAAGGGGTGCTTGGCGATGTCGGATTCGACCTTCCGGAGGAAACTCTGAGAAAGAGTTCGGAAAAGTTCGGTGAAGCCGCCATCAAGGATATCGAGAAAGTGCTCGACAAGCGGGCCGAGGAAGCCGTCTCGGATTTTTCGGCAATGAGAACGTCGCTCTCGACGTTCCGGGCGAAGCTCAAGGAATTCGTCATCGCCGTCGAGCAGAAAGAGCACAAGGTGCCGCCTATGTTCGTGCTCGTTGACGAGTTGGACCGCTGCCGCCCACCTTACGCAATTGCCACGCTGGAGAGGATCAAGCACCTGTTCGACACGCCGCGCGTCGTATTCATCGCAGCGACGGACAGCAGCCAACTCGTTCACTCAATCGGCGCGGTGTACGGGCAAGGCTTCGAGAGCGGTCGCTATCTGAAGCGCTTTTTCGACCACGTCTATTCCTTCGAAAAGCCCTCTACCCGGCAGTTCATCGCTTACCTGATGAAATCGCAGCCTCTTGACGCGCAAAGGCTTCGATCTCCTTTCCAGGATGATCATCAAGAGTTCATCGTGAGTTTTTTTGACGCCGTCGGCACGGACCTGCGCTCGATCGAACAAATTTATGGCCTGCTCTCTACGATCGTCACCAGTTGGGATAGTCCTGTGCCGCTTCAGCTCCTCGTCCTCCTGCCGCTGCTGCTCGCCTATCATGAAGATCGTACGAAGCTCGCCGAGGGCGTCGATGTGAAAAGCACGGCGCTGTCCCGCGACATCAAAAAATGGGGGTTCGAGTCCTTCACCAGGATCAACATGCGAGAGACCGTGCGAAATTTCGAACCCTTCATGATCGCCGCGGGCCAAGCATGGGGTTTCCGCCGCAATCTTCTGGACACGATCAATGCGGAACGGGGTGCTGGAAGATTGCAGGGCTGGGTCCATGACCAATTCGTCAGAGAATTTAACACCGTGTATGGTGGTAAGCCCCGGCCACCCGATAACAAGTATCGGTGCACGATCGAGGGCTATCCTCGCCTCATCCGGCAGGCGGGCCGCATTGATATGGCGGCGGAAATTGAACTCGACGACTAGTCCGCCTTCGGCAGCATCAGCCCGACCTTGCCGACATTGACGCCGAAACCAAGATCGATGCCGACCGGCGACAGCACCAGGCGGCGCGTGCCATCCGGCGCCCGGATGACCTTCGGCACCATCGCGTCGGCCGGCGGTTCGGCCGAGATGGTGAGCCCGTAGCGGGAGAGGTCGCGCTCGGAGAGCGACTGGACATGGCAGCGGCAGTTGAAGCCGCAGGGCGGATAGTGGGTGTCCCACCAGGGATGATCAACCGGCAGTATCGTGTTGTGCCAGGCGGCATGGGCCGGCCGGACGCGATTGTCCTCCATGGTGACATAACGCAGATAGGGCCGCACCGCCTTCAGCCGCTCGATCTGCTGCCAGCGGCCGGCCGCATAGGACTGGGCGGTCAGCGTCCGGAAGACCAGCTCGGAATGCCAGTCGGCGCCGCCGGGCGGCTCCCAGCCCCGGCGCGCGACGATCGCGTCGTAGTCCTCGCGGAAATCGTCGAGCGTGCCGCCTTCGTCCAGCGTCTCGGTCAGCGCCTCCAGGAAGTCGCGGGCGATCTGGGCCTTAAGGCCAGTCGCGCGCTGGACGCCGGCCGCGCCGGCCTCCTCCTGCAGCCGCTCCCATTCACCATCGGGCAGCGCCAGCCGCCGGCGCAGGAAGTCGATCGCCTCGGTGAAGCGGACGGGCTTCGGCTCCATCGCCATCTATGCATCCTGGCCGAGACGGCCGGCCAGCTCGGCGGCGATCGCCGCCTGCTGCAGCGCGAAGGACAGGTCGGCCGGCGCCGCCGTCGCGGCGATCGCGGCGATCGCCGAGCGCGCCTCCTCCGGCGACCCGGCATTCTCGACGGCGCGGCGCAGCTCCTCGAGGAGCGCGGCGATCGAGCCGGCGCCCATCCCGAGCGCCGCGCCGGTGATCACCTCGTCTGCCGTGCGAAAGAGGGCCGGTTGCTCGGCGTGCAGATTCTCCGCCGATTCCTGTCCGGGATCCTGCATGGACTTTTTGCCTCCGCCGGCCGGCTTGCGAGGATCTTCGGCCGAGGCCTTCGCAGCCGGCGCGGTGAGCAGCTCATCGTCGTCTTCCGGGGCGCCTATGCCGACGATATCGCGCATCTGCTTCTGCCCGACCTTCAGCCCCATCGGCACCAGCTTGGAGACGCTGTCGACGACGAGCTCCACGTCGACCTCGTCGGGACGGCCGATCTTCAGCCGCGGATAGGCCTTCTGGGGACCGAATTCGAGGTCGATCCACGGCCGGATCAGGTCGCGATTGAGGATCGCCGACAGGTCCTTGCAGTCGGAGCGCTCGATATCCTCCTGGACCTCGCGGTGCTCCCTGCCGACCGCATGGCCGCCGGCGATGGCGTCGGTCGTCGCCGTCTGGCCGAGCACGAGCTTGGAGAGCTGGCGGTCGAACCAGTCGGCGCGATCGCCAAACAGTTTCGAATTGTCGCCGGCGAAGTTCGTCTGCTCGAAGGCGATCTCCATCCCGGCCGGGATGATGGCCGCGCAATCGCCGGCGATGTTGGCGACCGCGCGGAAGAGGGTGTCGCGGTCTTCCTGGGTAGCGCCGGGGCCGTATTTGCCGATGCGGATCGGCTGACCGAAATTCTGCACGAAGATCGCCCAGTCGCGCAGCGTGAAGGCCTTGAACATCCACGCCCAGGTGGCGACCCGCGCGATGCCGGAGCGGATCGGCAGGCCGGATTTTGCCTTCATCACGGCGCGGATGAACTTGAAGGCGGGCAAGGGCAGGTCCTCGCCCTGCTCACCGATCAGGACGGGCGTCGTCAGGTCGTGGCGCTCGAAGCGGAACCAGCGCGGGTCGCGCCATTCGAGTTTGTCGGGCCGGCACTGGCCTTCCGAAAAGTCCCATATGATCTCGGTGAAGGAATAAGCCTTGCCCACCGCGTCCAGGATGTCGCGGATCTCGCCGGCGAGCTCGTCGCGCTTCAGCCATTCGGCCACCATGTCGGTCTTGGCCTGGTCTTCCTTCGCCACGCTGGGCGGCTCGACCGTGATGTCGATCTGGCTGACGGCGCGCTTCCTGGTGCCGAGCACGCCGAGATAATGTGGGTCGCGCTCCTCAATCGTCTCCGCAAGCTCCAGATAGCGCACCGGGTCGCCCTGGTCCGCCTCGCGCAGGATCTGCGCCAGACGCACCGGGTTGAGCCCGTCTCCTGGATAGCCGGTCATAGGCGAGCGCACGCCCGACAGGGTCGGCCCGGCCACTTCCGTCGTCAGCGTCTTCTTCTCGATCGGCCGGCCGTACTGGTCGGTCAGCCCCTTGTAGACATCAGCCATGGCTCACCCCGCGCGAAACGCGATCCTCGACCGGAATTAATCTCGCCGTTAAACGGCCATTAAACAGGCTGGAGGGCCTTCGGCCGGTTTCCACGTCCATCGGGCCGGCGACGGGGCACAGGGGAATTCTGGCGCTCCCCATCAGACGCCTCCCCGCAGGCCCGAGCCGAGCGGCGGCTTCCACCAGGGCCGGCCGGCACCGTCGGGGATGTCGTCGGCCGTCCAGAAGCCGCCTGGGCCGTTCGACCCGGCCACACCGTCGCGCGCCGAGGGGACGGCCTGATAGCCGTATTCGTGCCATTGCATGCGGCTGGCGAAATGCGCGAGGCCGAGCATGACGGCGAAATCGCCATGCCGCTTCTTCTTCGGCCCGTCGCCGCCAGCATCGGCTTTCTGGTCGATCCGCTCGGGCGGCACCTGCGGCACGCCGCGGATGATCTTGACCAGGCGCAAATCGCCCAGATGGTCGGCGTCTCGCACGAGCGCGATCGAGCCGTCCTCGAAGGCCGTCTTCAGCGGCGGGAAATGCTCGTTGTACCATTGCGGATTAAGCTTGATCGCCCAGACCAGGCCGGAGCTCTCCTCGTCCTCGCGCAGGCCGAATTTGCGGCCGAGATCCTCGGCGAGCTGCATGCCCATGCCGGTGGCGTCGATCGCAGCACCTATCAGCCTGGGCGCCGCGCCCAGGATGTCGCTGGCGATGGCGAACTGTTCCTGGAAGGGGACCCGCCGCATCTCGACCGTCAGCGCCGAGCGCCGCTTGAGAAGGCCGTCGATCGCCAGCAGCCCCATGATCGCCGGGTCGGCCAGCCGCGCCGGGTCATAGCCGAAGGCGTGCAGCCATTTGCCGTTCAGCCCCTTCAACGCCCGTTGAACGGCCTCGACATGCGGCGCCATCAGGTGGCGGCGCTCCAGCTCGGGCCGATGCAGGAAATCGTCGGGCAGGTCTATGCGGATGATCGGAGCCTCTTCCGGCAAGAGCGTCATGCGCGCCTCGATGAGCGGCGCCGTTAGCCAGGCGCCCGAACCCATCGTCGGGATGCAGAACAGCTCCTCGTCGGCTGCATCACCGTAGTCGTCGATGATCTCCTGGCGCCACCGCGCCTCGTATTCCGGCGACCATTCCTCGCCATTCACCAGGCAGATGCGCTGGAACAAGCCATCGAGGAGGGCCTGGTCGAAATCCACCTTGAGGTGCCTGTACTTCTTGCGGCCGGCAAGGACGTCCTGGACGAGCACGTTGAACTCGTTGTCGACGCCGTCATGCGTCGAGCAGACGATGATCTTGCCGCCCCACATGCGCATGGCGAGCGCGGCCTTCATCAGTTCCTTCAGGCTGTCGACGAAGGCCGCCTCGTCTATAATCACATCGCCCTGGTGGCCGCGCAGCGTGCGCGGCGCCGAGGACAGCGCGATGATCTGGAACCCGCTCGCGAAGCGGATGCGGAAGGCCTGGATTTTCCGCGTGTCCTCGGGATGGGCGAGATCCGTGTCCTCGAACAGGAATTCCTCCTGCTCGGCCGCGGCCACGGCGAAGGCGCGCGCCCACATGCCGCAGCAGTCGATGAACTCCTTGGCGATCTCCTGCTTGTAGGAGATGTAGAGCACGTCCATGCCCTTCGCGTCGCGCGAGCGGCCGGCGCGCAGCACGGCATAGGAGCCGATCCCCCAGGTCTCGCCGACCCGGCGGCTCTTCTCGACGACGAGCACGCGGACCGCCGTCGACTCCATAAGCTCGACGGTGAGGCTCTGATAGCCGAGAAGCACCTTCGGCAGGCCGAGGTCGGCGACGAGCTGCGGCACGATCTCGATCGACTCGCGGCGAAGCTTCTCCCATTCAGCTTGCGTGATCGGGGCGGTCATGCTGCTATCCCGGCAGATGGGAGGGCAGATAGATGGATGACGTCGAGAGCCTCGCGGCGGAGGCCGCCAATTTCGCCCTGTTCAACTTCGCACTCTTTGTGTGCCAGGTGCTTCCACCACCTCACGGCATCGATAAGAAGACTCCGGATGAACAATTGGCGCGTGAGGCAATAAGGGAGGCTATCAAAGCCGGCTGCACGAATTTCGACGCCGCGCTGTGGGGCACCCGGGGGAATATCGAGCGTCGGTATGCGGGCGCGCCTTCTGCAATCCAATCTTCTGCGATGGAGCGCGTGCGCCGCGTGTTGCGGGAAGAACAGGGCAAAACCTAGAGCCGGAAGGCGTGTCATGCCGCGCTCGCCTTCTCCGCCTTTTCCGGCGCCAGCGCCTCGGCGAGCGCTTCGCCAACCTTGGCGATGCAGGCATCCAGTCGGCGGACGTATTCGTCGAAGCCGAGCCATTCCGGATCGTGCAGCTTGCGACGGGCGCGCTCCAGCTCGGCGCGCAGCGCGTTGTTGAGGCAGCAGGCCTCGTCCATGGTCAGGATGATGGTGACGGGACGGCCGCTCATTGCTTCGTCCTCACGCCCAGGATCTGCGCTTTGATCGCCTCGGCCGTCTCGGCCGACATGCCGTTCACCTTGCGCACCGTGTCCACGGCCTTCTCGACCTGTTTGGCAAACGCGGCCTCGACCTTCTGCCGGCGGGCCGTCGAGACGCCCTGGGCCTGGGTGGCCTTGAAGAGAGCACCAGCCAGGTTCAGCGCGCCCTTGGGATCGACGCCGCGATCGTCCGTCGCCTGGATGGTCTCGAAGACCAGCGACTTGATCGCCTCGGCGGCGATGACGGTGAGGTCGTCGGAGGCCTTGGCGTCGAACTTTTCGGCGAGCGCGCCGGCGATCGCCCGCGTCTCGTCCAGCCGCCGCGAGAGGGCGGCGAGCTTGATGGAATAGCGGTTGAAGGCGGAGAACGATGGAATGGTAAACTCCAGCTCGCCGCGGCGCTCGGCCTGCAGCGCCTGCAGCTTCTGGAAGAACTCCTCGTAGATCTCCGTCTGGGTCCGATCACGGTCGCGCAACTCCTCGGCCGCCCAGGCGATGATGGGCGATGCCTCCTCGGGCAGAAGCTCGATGGTCGAGAGCCGGCCGCGACCGCGCACCATGTCAGCCCTCCGGCCGCGACGGGCGCTTGACGCCGGGCAACGCCATCTCGCGGCGGAGGTGCCGGTGGCCCGTCTCCGTCAGGCGCGCGATCTTGACCGTGCCCGCATCGGTGATGGTGACGGCGCCCATTTCGGCCAGCCAGCCCAGCTCCGCATGGACCCATTCGCGCGGCTTGTAGATGCCGAACGTCCCCAGCACCTCGCCGAGCAGGCTGGAGTTCAGCGTCTCCGATGGTTCGTCGGCCAGCGCCTTCAGGATCACCAGGCGCGCTTCCTCGCGCATGATGCGATCGATGCTCATTTCCCGTTCGCCCTCTCGAATTCCAGCTCCTGCAGCCGGTCGGCGATCGCCTGCACCGGCTTCAGCCGCTCCGAAATCACCTCGAATTTGCCGTTCAGATCGGAGAGGCCGACCTCGATCCGGTGGACCTGCTCGCGGTCCGGCAGGTGCTTGAATTCGGTCTCCAGCGCCAGGACGCGATCCTCGACCAGCTTGAAGCGGCCGTTGACCGCTGCCGCCGTCGTTTCTCGATTCAAGGCCAGCTTTTCCGACGACTTGCCGATCTCCTCCTTGAGGTCGGTTATTTCCGCCAGCGCTTCCTTCGAACCCGAGGTCAGCCAGGCATAGGCGGTCGTTCCGATGGCGATCGCCGAGAGGATGAGGCTCGCCCAGTCCTTCAGGAACTCCATCAGGCGATCCTCCGGCGACGCTCGCCCAGCGAGGCGCAGTCGAAGCACCTGTCGGTGCCGGGATAGGCCGCCCGACGGGCCGGCGAGATCTCGGCGCCGCAATCGCAGACGAGCCGGCCTAGGCCGCGCGGCCGCAACGCGGCCTGAATGCGCGCCACGCCGGCGGTGCGCTCCTGGTCGGCCCGCAAGGCGGCCAGATCGAAATCCCTCTCGCTCACTGCTTTCCCTTCATCATGACGCTGGTGTTGGCGAGGCCAGCGCGGAGATCATCGAACCAGCCGAAGCAGCGATCCTCGCGCCGGTGTTCCCGATTGAGCGCGTGGCGTTCCCCCCGGAGAGGCACGCGCGCGTCCTGGCCGACCACGAGCGGCGCATGTTTCTCGCGCAGCCGGCAATCGGGCGGCAGATCGGGAAGCTGGACCGGCTGCTCGGCGACAGCTTTCGCCGCGGCAGCGTCCACGTAGCGGCTCGCATCGCTAGCGCACCCAATCAATATCGGACTGATGGACAGTCCAAGGCCGATCGCCAAAAGTGCCCTGCGCATCGTGCGCCACCCTTTCCGTTTCCTCGTCTTTCGCTGCCTGGGCCTCGTCGGCCGCCAGCCGGCGGCCATAGTTCGAATAGGCGTAGTCGGTCGCGAGCTTCGCCCGCTGCAGCGACGCGACCTGCGCCTTCAGCCCGGCGATCTCGCCACCGGCGACCAGCTCCGCCACCGCCTTGTCCACCGCATGGCGCATGGCGCTGCCCCGGTCCCACCACAGCCACGCGCCGATCGCGGCGATCGCCACGACCGGGACAGGGATGCAGAAGGTAAGGAAGCGGACTAGCAGCACCCAGGCGGCGGTTCCGGTCATGGGGCCGGCACCGCCTCGGCCGGCGCTGGGGCGGCGGCCGCATCGCCTGCCGGCGCCTCCGCCGACGGACCGGTCACGGCGGCCGCGTCGGCGCCAGGCTCAGCCCCGATCGAGCGGAGCTTCGCAAGCGTCGCACGCACTTCGCCGAGGACGCCGGTCTTGCTCTCGATCTCGGCCACGAGCTGCTTCTCGTAGCCGGCGAGGCTGTCGAAGGCTTGCATCACCTGGCCGTCGAATGTGTCGATCGTCTCCCGCGCCAGCGTCTGCGCGTCCTTGATCACGGCTTCGATGCCGCGCTCGACGGCTTCCTTGGCCGCCGCGACCTTCGCCTCGGCGACCTGCGCCGCCTGCTTGCCGCGATCGAGGCCGAGCCAGCTCAAGATGCTCATTCGGATGGTCCTTCCGTTTCGGGGTCGATGATGGTGTTCGGGCCGGCCACTGCCGTGATGGCGCGCAGGTCCATGGCCCCGAAGGCCCGGTGGATGCCGAGCAGCGCCGCGATCATCAGCACCATGGAGGGGATGGTGATGCCGCCGATCGCCACCGCGTCGTGCCAGCCGGCCAGCGCGCCGGCCACGATCGCGACGATGACGCCCCAGGCGAGCACGAAGCTCCACCAGAAGGCGCGGCGCGAAAGGCGGTAGGCCGGTTTCTTCAGGAGGCTACGCACCGAAGAGCCTCGAATGCTTCGCCCATTCGCGCCATGGATGCAGCTCGTAGTGCGGAAGGTCCGACAGATGCTCGTCGGTCAGGATGCCGTTGAAGTTCCAGTCGCCGCCCCAGCGGAGCGGCACCATCAACTCCTTGGCGATGCCGTAGCCGAATCCGGTCGCCGGGTTGAAGCAGCCGACCACCTTCGAGAGGGCGATGAAGCGCTGGCGGTCGTTCCAGTCGAGCGGATACGGCGCCACGTCGAGCGCGATCGCCGGCGCCCAATTATGCGCTGACTGCCCGAAATGCGCGTGGGTGTTCCCTTTGCGGAGAGCCTTCTCCTGGTCGGCACGGTCGCGCTGCGACTGCAGGATCATGAAGTTGAACTTCTCGATCGCCGCGTTCATCACCTTTTGCAGGAGCGGATGCGCGCCTTCGAGACGCGCCAGCGAAACGGCAGAGAATTTGGCCATGACCGCCCCGGTTTCGGAATGCGAACGGCCGGAAAGCGGTCCGGCCAGGTCATGGCAGAATGGCCGGCCGGAGCCCGGTGCGCCTTTCACAGCGCGCTGTGCACCTAGAGGAGGGAGAGCTGGTTCGACGGCGCTTTCACCCAGCCGCGCACCGCATAGTCGGTGACATGCAGGCGGCGGGCGATCTGGCCCTGGGTGAGGCCCTTGCCGGCGAGGTAGTTCGCCAGGAAGGGCTTCACCGTCGGCACGCGAACATAGCCGTGATCGGTGCGGGCACGCAACTGGCGCACCAGGGCGCGCGTCTGGTCGAGGCCGAGGAAGCGGGCGAATTCCGAACCGCCCTTCGGATCGGCCGGCAGGCCGAAGGTGGCGCCGCCGAATTCGAGCAGGAATTCGACGGCCCGGTCGAGCCCGAGCGCCTCGACATAGGGACGCGCCGGCGGCGGGATATCCAGGGCGCCGGTCATGCCGCGAATTTCCCGGTCTCGCGGCCCCAGACCGCATGACCCGGCCACGGCTCCCGCGCGAAGAGTTCGCAGGCCGGCACGCTAGGCAAAAGACGCTCGACCATTTCCCTCATTTCGGGGGGCTTGCGGCTATGTTCGCGACGCGCTGAATCGATCAGGTTGCGCACCGAGCGGCTGCGATAGATGGGCCGGCCCATCGTTCCGACTAGAAACGGTTCCGTGGCTGTTCGCAGGATGTAGCCGGGACCGAAGGCGGCGGCGCCTGATGCGGTGCGCTTCACCCAGGGGCCACCGGTCTTATAGGTGAAACCCCAGGCGGCCGTGATCCGCAGCGCCACCGGCAGGTGTGGCCAGGTCGACCAGAGGACGAGGAGGCAATCGCGCGAAGCCAGATAACCCACCGGCAAGGCGGCGATCTCTTCCTCGCTCATTGTCTCGTAGTGCGCTTCCGGGCTTTTGCCGTAGCCCTTCTCGGAGCGCATTTCATATGCCCAGGGCGGATCGGCGATGATCGCGCCATAGCGCAAGGGCACGAGCGGATCGAACGGCCAGGACGTCATTCGCCGCGGCCTCGCCGCGACGGCCAGCTCGGCGGGATCGCGGTGACGACGCTGGTCGAGCCCTGCGCATCGCGCGTCTCGGCGAGGACGAGCTTGATGTTCTCGACCGTCACGGCCGCCGCGCCGAGGCGCACCGCGTTGACCGTCAATCCCGCGAGGTGCAGGCGCAGCGCCTCGACGTCGAGGCCGTGCCGGCGCTCAAGATAGCGCAGAACCGCATGGTCCGTGACGATGGCGGGTTTGTCGCTCATTCGCGGCCCGTCCAGTCCGGCAATCCGCCGGCCCCCGTCTCGACCAGCTGGCCGATGACCTGTTCGCCGAGGCCGCGGCCGAAGGCGATCTTCTCGGCCTCCGCCCAGCCCGGTGCGACGATGTTGCCGGCGAAAGTCCGGCCGCCCTCCCTGAAGGGCGGTCGTGAACACGATGCCGCGCGCGGCGAGCCGGTTCCTGACCGGCAACGGGATGCCGAAAAGATCGTCGAAGAGGATGGAGTCGGCGAAAGGCCGCGTCGCGTCGACATGCATCAGCGCACCGTCTTCCTCAACCGTCGCACCATCTCGCCGAGCCGGTTCATGACGCCCTGCCATTCCTTCGCGTTCATCCGGTCGACAGGGCGGAAGGCATGGTCGTCGAGGAAAGCATGGAAGCCTTTCCATTCGACCGCGCCGGCCTGGGCGAGCAGCGCCCATTGCGCCAGCGCGATCTTGGCACCGGCCTGCCGGCGCCAGGCCGGGTCGAACTTGCCGTTGCTCCACTCGACCCCGGCGCGCGTCGCCCAGCTCTTCAGCGCCTCGATCGCCTTCGCCGCCTCGGCGCCGTCGAGGAGGAAGCGCGTATGGTCGATGTGCGTCTGGCGCCTCACGAAGGCCAGCAGCGCCTTGTCGCTCCGATCCTCGACCTCGCCGAGGTTCCACAAGGCGATCCAGTGCGCCTGCAGCTTGGCGGCGAACGGGCCCTCAAGGGCCTTTTTTGTCGGCTTGAAACCCTGCCGGCGCAGCTCCTCGAGGAGCCGGCCGCGCTCGCCCTCGCTCATGTCCCGGGCGGAGTCCTTGCCGGTGACGCGCAGCGCCACGGCCCGGTAGGTGTCCTCGTCGAGCCCGAGCTGCTTACGGGCGACGTGAATGGCCGCGAGCGCGTTCATAGGAACGTCCCCGCCGCCGCGCCGGACCCGGCCGGCTGGCCTGCGGTCGCGGCCTGGACCGCTAGCCCGCTAGTTCCTCCTGAGCTCCACCGCGCAATCCTCCAGCTCCTCGGTGAGCATGCCGAAGAGCAGCGCGAATTCGGACACGCCGACTTGCTGGAGGCTCTTTGCCGAGCCGATGAGGTCGCCCAGCCCCTTGAGGGCCGCCACCGTATATTCGAGCCGATCCAGCGGATGCGGTCGGTATCGCTCTTGTTGTTCCATGGCTCTCCCCCTTGCCGGCCGACTGGTGGCCGGACGACGCAGGTTGGAAGACCGCATGGAGCATGCGGCAAGCCTTTCGGCTTCCCGCGCCGCCCGACCAGGGCGCTCCATTTCGGGCTTCCAATCCCGACTCCGCCTTGTCTGCGGAGCGGTTCGAGATTAGGTTGCTGACCATGCACGTCAAACGAAAACTCGCGGCGCTCGCAGCCCTTGTCACGATGATGGTTACCGGCCCGTGTCTGGCGGCCGACCATGCCCATGAGCTCGACGCCCTGGGCGCGCTCTCCTTCGCGCCGCAGGCCTGCGGCATCGACATCGATCGCGACGCGCTCTACCGGCTGGCGGCGAACATGGAGGCCGACTACGGCGCCCCCATGCTGCGCGCCAGCAACCGCGTCGCCGGCGAGCAGGCCTCCTGGACGGCCGACCAGCGCACGCGCTATTGCGAGGCCTCCCTCGCCATCGCCAAGCGGCTCGGAATCTACCGCGGCGCTCACTGAAAGAACCTCGGATCGATGGTTTGCGGCGCCGGTGCGGTCGTCAGCCGGCCTTCTCGGCCGGTGCGCCCGCTCGAGATCAGCCATTCGGCATAGAAGCGCGTAATCTCCTCCGCATGGCGCGGCCGAGGCTCGTGATGGTTCACGGTAGCCGCGATGACGGAAAGCATGGCGCGGATGGCGTCGTCGGCGTCGTTCTCGCCCTCGTTCAGCACGGCGACGACGCGCTCGGCGAGCCGGTGCTGTTCGTCAGTGAGGATGCGTTCAGCAGGCATGGGAATCTCCATCGTCCAGGACGGCGTCGACCAGGCTGTCCTCGGCCACTTTCTCGATGATCAACGCCGCGAGCGTCTCGCGACGTAGCCCGCTCGCCCGCGCGGCCGGCGCCAGGCGCTGGAGGACGCCGAGCGGAAGGAGGATACTGCGGCAGACATCCGGATTGCCGGTGCGCGCGCCGTTCCAGCGCCGCGCCGAGCATTCGAGTGCCGAGACGGTGTCCAGCTTGATGCCGATCTTCCTGGCAATCTCCGCCTTGGTCTTGCCCTCACCGAGAAGCGCCAGCACGGCGGCGGTGCGGCTCGGATAGCCGAGAGTGGGTTTCGGCCCGCTCATGACCGGCCTCCCGTATAGTCGGGGAGGCCGAGCAGCTTCTCCCGCCGGATCGCTTTGCGGCCGTTGGTCTGCCTCTTCTTCTCGGCGCGAGACTGCTCGGCCGCCTCGGCCCGGCGCCGCGGGCCTTCCAATTGGGCCTTGGCGATCTCGCGCAGCAGCCAGCCCAGCGCATCGGGATCGTCAACCTCGATCTCGACCTTGACGATGGCGCGAGCGCCCTTCGAGCTGGACGTATAGCTGCGGATGCGCGCGTGCTCCGGTTCGATCCAGATCGTGCTCATCGCAAAGCTGCCGGAACAAGACGATTGCCGGAGGCGGCCGCCATTCGGTACGGTCGATGACGGCGGAGGGAAAACCGATGAAATGGACGGATTGGCTGCCGCTGGTCAATCTGGCGATCGCGACGCTGATGGGCGTTTGCCTGGGGATTGCTGGCGCGGGAACTTCGGGAACTGTAGACTTTCTCTACAAATGGCAAACGTTGTTCGCCGGCATTCTGGCTGTCGTGGCCGCCGGGCTGACGATCTTTCAGATGGAGCGTACCGACTGGAGGCAGCAGGTCCGACACAAGGATCTGGTGAAATTGAACTTGCGCGCAGATGAGTTGCGCGTCCGGCGCGCCTATGCGGTGCTGTCGAAATATCAGGCGGCAGTGCCGGTTTTTCGCAATGCCTTGGATGGCTTCAAGAGAAGAATCAACGGTGACGTGGACACCCTGCCTCCGCCTACACTGAGAGATCTTATGAACGTGGCGGGCTTCATCAGAAAAGCGATCAGCGACGACATGGTCGGGGAATGTCTGCCGCTTTTCACGGCAGAGTTGGTGGAGGCTTTCCGGCTGGTCGATACGCAATGCACGGTCACACGTTCCATGGATTTCATGCGGCTTGAGATCGGAGAGGCCCATGAGATGGGCCACAACGAGAAAACTGCTATTCTTGAGGAAATCGCGCGACTTGAGGTGGTCGGCATCGTATTCCAGAGGATGATCGATGGAACGCGAGAACTGCTTACCGCGTACGCGCGCTAATTCGCCGCCCGCGATCATCGCCCCGCCTCCTCAAGGAGCCCGGCGGCGCGGTCGGCAAGGTCGCGGTTGAAGGCGCCAAGGCGGATATCGATCTGCCGGCCGGCTGCGCCCTCGATGTCGCCGAGTTTTAGCAGCGGCGTGTCGATGCAATCGGCAAGGCAGGTGGCGAGCCGACCGGGCAGATGTCCGTCCAGCCACGCGAGCACCTCGTTGGCATGATCGTCGCCAAGCGGTTCCCAGCGCGCGCCCGGGCGGTCCTGACGGCAGAGCTTACCGTCGTCGACGCGAAAGCACGGAAAGCGCTCAAGCCCAGCGATGCAGGCGGAGCACAAATCCGGTTCGACCCAATAACAGGCACCGTCCGCCGTCACGCAGGCGGCCATGTCGGTGCAGCCGCAGACGCGGCAGGCGCGCACGGCGTCCATCACCTTGCCCTTTCGTACGGATAGATCGGGATCGGCCCGTCGACACGTTCGCCGGTAGTGAGGTTGACGGTCGAGCAGCCCTCGAGGCACCTAGCATGGCAGGTGCCGAGATTGATATCGGTCGCGCAGATATCACCGTCCTTGAAGGGCTCTCCGCAGACGGAACAGCCGTCGCGTTCTTCCTTCGGCCCGATCGGCACCGGCCCGAACCCGTGCGGGTTGAGCGGATCGTCGTCACGGCCGAGGCCACCCTTCATTCCGGCCTCGGTGCCATAGGGTGACGGATATCGCGCTTCTCGGCCTTCGATAGCCGCCAGCTTGTTCCGCGCAGCGGTCAGCCAGTTTCGAAGAGCGCCGCCGAGCCCCATGGTCGACGTGCTGCGAATGCCGGCGATGCGCACGGCCGTCTCGCTGCTCTTGTCGCGGATGGTCGCGCCGATCTGCACGACGGCCAGCTCCAGTGCGCTATCTGCCGATCGGCATGTATTGCGATAGGTCTCGTAATCCTGCAGGGCGCTGACGACTTCCAGAGCTTTGGTGTGCGCGTCAACGGCGCGTTCGACGATTGGCAGGGCGGAGGGGAGGTCGAGGACGGGATCAGCCATGATGCGCCTCCGTCTCTTCCGACATCTCGCCGAGGCAGCGCAGGCGCTCGTCGCAGTCGTCTGCATGATTTTCGAGCCGCTCCGCCAGCTCGCGCAGGATGCGCGCCGCAGCGTGAAATGCGCCGTCCTCGGCGATGTAGGCGACCAGGACTAGCTGCTCTTCGATGTGCGCGTGAATGCTCTGCTCTTTTGCCATCGCCGCCCCCTATGCCTTGGCCAGGTCGATGGTGATGGCGCGCCAGGGCGCGTCCTGCTTGTCGCGGCGATAGCAGCGGACATATGTTTTCGAGCCCACCACCTTCATGGCGTCGCGGATCGCGGCCATGGCGCGCTGCCAGCGCTCGTCCTCGATGTCGAGGCGGAGCAGCATGAAGATTTCAGACCGGTTGATCTGGCCGGCCTTGTCGACGTTGAAGGCGCGGGCAACGATCGCCCGGATCTCGGGCCTGCTCTCCGCCGACCATTCGGTGAGGCACTCGTCGATCAGCGTCTTCGCCGTCTGCAGCTGCGCGCCGAAGTCGATGAAATCCGCCACCTGGACCTGCACCTTCATCAGCCCGTCGAAGGTCATGAAGGTCTTGTTGCCCTTGGTGCCGCCCTTCGAGGCGCCGTATTCCTGGGCGAGCAGCGCCTCGTAGGCGCCGAGATCGTCGAAGGTGTGCTGGCGGAAACGGGTGATCTGGGCGGAGAGATCGTCGGCATAGCCGATGATCTTGCGCACCGTCTCGTCCTCCAGCTTGTCGGCCGGCTTGACCGATTCCAGCGGGACGAGATTGCCCTTGGCATCGGGCATATAGGGCTTGCCGTTGACCAGCGTCACGCCGACCGGGGTATCCTCAAGAATGACGGCGTCCATGTCTTTCTCCTTTCGCTGGAAAGCGGATGATGTTGGCGGCGGCAGCGAGCGCCTCCGGATCGGGTTGCTGGCGGGCGGCGCGCAGTTCGAGAATCCGCGCCATGATCTCCAACTGGACGAGGCAGCGGCCGAAGGCGGCGAAGATCTCGGGGTCGGCGGGCCGGCGGCCGGTGGCGAACGGCTCCAGCAGCGACGCCATCTGCGCGATCGACCGGCTCAAGGCGCGTTCACTCATGGCCGTCGCCTCGCTCCGGAGTCTGTCGAAGGGCCGAATGCGGACAGCCGCCCCGGCAGGCGTGATAGACCGAGACGCGGATGGAGCTGGTCGCGGCGAAGGGCTTCCTCTGCCAGTCGAGGCACTGGTTGCGGCCGATCTCGCCGAGCACCGGGCAGTCGACGACGACCCCCATCAGCGCGCCGCGCACCTTCTCCTCGACCCGTCCCACGTCGCCCGTGTAGCGTGCGCGGATGACGTTGGAGAGCGCTGCCGGCGAATAGCCGATGCGCTTTTCCGCGCCGCGCAGGCCCTCGCGGTCGACGAGCTCGGCGAGCGCGACGATCCAGTCCGGCGCCGCGCCGCCATGCGCGGCGGCGGCCTTCTCCACCATGGTCGGGGTGGCGTTCATGACGACGCTCCGGCGCGGTCGAAGACCCGGTCCAGGTTCTGGTCGTAAACGTCCTTGCTGGCGAGCACGCGCGGCATCATGGGACCGGTGTTCATGCTCGGCTTCAGACGAAAGCTCGCCGAGCGCCGGGAGCCGAGGCGGAGCAGGTAGCCGGCGCGGGCGAGCAGGTTGACGTAGCTCTGCGCGCCGGCGCGCGTCACCGGCGCCTCGTCGGTCGAGCCGCAGAGCACCAGATCGTCGACGGTGAAGCCGCGCCGGCCGGCCGGACCGCGCATCACGTTCCACATCGACTGGCGGGCCGACAGGCGCGGCCGGTTGCCGCCGTCGCGATCGACGTTCGGCGTCGCCTTCTGCGGCTTGGCCAGCCGAAACTGGCGCCGGCGGCGGCCGGGTTCCGCGCCCGCGACCGTGCCGGCCCGGACGATGAAGCCCGCCTTTTCCAGCCGCCACATGAATTCGGCGACCGACGAGCGGCGCGGATCGTTGGAAAGGCCGTGCACGTCATCGACGGTGAATAGGCCACCGTTCGCCCCGAGCTTCCGGATGGTCGCCCAGGCATGGTCCTGGCCGCGCCGCGCGAGATTCCCGCGCAATCTGAACTTGACCTCGTTCGACATCACGCGGCCTTCCGGAAGCGCTTCGGCGTCTCGCCGGTGAAGATGCGGCCGGAATAGTTGCCGATATCGAGGGTCGTGATGCCGCTGTTGGCGGCGAAGGACGCCGCCTCGTTGAGCGTCGTGGCGATGCGCCTGGCCTTGCCGCCGGTCTCTTCGCGGATGCGGTCGAGCAATGCATCCGTGATCGACAGCTTCGGATAGAGGAAGCGGGCGAGAGCGCGGGTGTCTTCCAGGTCGCAGGGCTGAGCCAGCACCCATTCGAGCACGCGGTTGTGGACGCGCTCATGCGCTTCGAGCTTGTGCGGGAGAAGCTCCTCGCCGACGAGAAGCACCGGCACCTGCGCCGCCTTGTTGATGTCGCGCACCAGCTCGATCATCCCCTTGTCGACGAGCTTGTCGGCCTCGTCGATGATGAGGGGGCGCGACGGGTCGTCGCCGAGCCGCGCGATGATGTCGTCCATCAGGTCGCCGATCGTGCCCTTCGGCTGGGCGACGCCGAGTTCGGCCAGGATCGCCTGGCAGAATTTCTTTCGCGTCCAGAAGTCGAAGACCTCGACGAAGACGGCGCCCGTCTTGTTCCAGCAATATTGCGCCGCCATCGTCTTGCCGTAGCCGGAGAAGCCGGAGAGCACGCCGATGTTCGGGAGGTAGACCGGACGGTGCTGCAGCGTGTGGACGAGCGCCAGGCAGGCGGCGACGTTCTTGAGCGGCGCCACCGAGCCCGGCCGTACGTTTTGAAGGGTTGCGTTCATTTCCTTGCCTGATCCTGTGGACCGCCCCCCGATCTGTTCGGGATGCCGCCCGGTGCCCTGGTTAGAGGCTCATCGCCTCGCCGAACTCGTCGAACACTTGACGCAACGCCTGGTATTCCGCCCCGGCGCGGTAACCGCCGAGCCAGAGGAGATCGCGCTCGGCGACCTCGTCGCCGGCGGCCATCCGCCTTTCGATGTCGAGGGCGCGGCGGAAGCGCTGTTCGCGCGTCTCGGGAAGCCTGGTGATCTCTCCCCTTGCCGGGGAGACGGCCGGGAGGGCCGAGGGGGCCGCCTCCTGGAGAAGCTCCGCGTGGAGCTTCGCCGCTTCCGCCGGCAGCGGCGCCGCCTCGTTCTTTCGCAAGGCGGCGCGCGCGGCATCGAGCGCCGGCGTGGAATGGGTCTCCCGACGCTGCGGGAAGGCGATCAGCTTGGCGGCCCGCTTCTCGCCCTGGCGGCGCACGGCATCGGCGATGGCGCGCGGGCCGATCTTCTTCATTTCGGCTCGGATCGGCCTGACGCGCTCGTCCATGAAGGCCTTCTGCGCGGCCTTGACCCGGGCGATGGTCTCGACCGGGTCGAGGCCGGCGAGTTCGGGGCAATGCGCCTCGCCGATGAAGATCTCGCCGTCCGGCTCGAAAAGCAGGATGCGGCCGAGGTCGGCCGGGTCCATGCGGCAGAAGACGGTGGTACCCGGCATGGCGGCGCCGGTGAGATAGTGCGAACCGCCGATGCGGATGCCGGTCTTGGTCACGGTGCGCAGACCGTCCTTGCCCGGCGCCGGCGCCAGCAGCACGTCGAGCGCCGCTTCGCTGGCGATCCGCCGGACCTCGCCGGCATAGGCGGCGGCCGCCTGGAAAGGCGTGCGGCCGCCGAGGCCCTCGTGAGGGGTCGTGGCGTAGATCTTGTCCGACCAGTCGTCGCACCAGGCCTGGAACTCGGCGAGGTCCATATCGACCTCGAAGAGCTCGGCCGGATCGGCGCCGATGCGTTTTGAAAAAGCCTTGCGGTTTTCGATCACCTTGCGGTCGGCGACCGAGTGACCGATGAAACCGGGCAGCCCCGCGAGGCTGCGCTGGAAGGTGCCGATCGCGCGCTCGACATTGCCTTTTGAACGCGGCTCGAAGGGCGCCGACAGCTTGACCTCGATGCGGAGCGCCGCGAGCAGCCGCTTGGTGGCGTGGGCGATGAAATCCGAGCCGTTGTCGGTGTTGACGATTTCCGGCACGCCCCAGGCCAGGATGCACTTGCGCATCAGGAGCCCGACGCCGGCGGCGCGCGGTGTCGGCGTCACGAGCACCTTCGTGCGCCTGGAGAAGATGTCGATCGCGAGATAGACCGAATGACGGCCTTGCTTCAGCATGACGTCGGCCGGCGAGGCGTCGATCTGCCACAGCTCGTTGAGGCGATCGGCGCGGGTGGCGTTGACAGCGGAGAATTCGACCGCGCTGCGGTAGCGGTCCGGATCGGTGAGGAGCAGCAGCTCGTTACGGTATTGGACTTTCCAGGTCTTGATTGTCTGCTGGATGGTCCGTAGCGGCGGTACGGGGAACTCCGTGCCGAAATTGTCGATGATGAAGGCCTCGACGTCCTTCGCGGATATGAAAGGCTTCTTGGCGATCGCCGCCAGCACCGCCGTTCTGACCTTGCCGCCAAGCGCCCGGTCGAGCGCCCCGGTGCCTTTCCGCATCGCCGCGGCGTCGTAGCCGAGCGCATCGGTGCCGGCGCGGTCGCGGATCGAGCGCCAGCGCGCCAGCGTGCGCGCTGAAAGCTTCCCGATTTCCCCGGTGACGAAGGCCGGAACGTCGATTGAACCGGCGTTGAAGAGGTCGGAAAAGAGCGTGTCGGCGGCGACGATCGACAACGCCCCGTCATGGCGGAAACGGTCGGCGAGCCGGACGACGACCAGCCGCGCGTCGCGCACCGTCCTGCCTTTCGCCGTCAGACCGTCGGCATCCGTGATCGCCGGGTGCAGATCCTCCGCCACGACGCGCACGAAGCGGCCCGCATAGGCTAGCCGCAGGGGAAGCGGCAGATTGTCGATATGGTATTCGAGCCCGCCGCCGCCTTCGCGGCCGCGCCGCTCGCGGCAGAGGGTAGGCCGGCCATCCCATGCCTCGCGGCGGATCAGCTCGTTCATGCCGCGCTTGGTCGCCGGCAGGCCAGGCAGCGCGCCGTCGGCGGCGAGCTCTGCGAATTCCTGGGCGGTCAGCCACAGTTTCAAGGGCGCGCCCTCCGATAGCCGATCTCCGACCAGGCGGAGCTGACCGGTGCCGACTCCGTTGCCTGGCTGGGAGCCGAGGCCGGACGCGACGGAACGTGGGAAATCGCGACTTCGAGGTAGCGCTCGAGCGTTTCGGTCAGCCGCGCCCGGGCCTCTTCCGACTCGGCGCGGTCGCGCACGATGCGGGTGCGGACGAGAAGCCGGGCTTCGTGCGGCGGCAGCGAGAAATAGCACTCGACACAGACCTCGTTCTCCTTGGGGATGGCGTGGTCGCAGCCGGGAACGGGGCAGCAGACGAGATCCGTCATCGCCGCCCCCGGAAGCGTGCTTCCAGTTCCTGCTTGCGCCGCACGATCTCGAATTGATGCTCTTCGATGAAATGCAGCTCGATCAGCGGCGCGTATTTCTCCGGCACCACCGCGCAGCCGAAGGGTTCGGCGACCAGGCCGAGGAGATCGAGGCAGCCGGTGGCCTCGATCAGCGCCATGAAGCGCTCCAGCGTGATCTTGTGGCTCTCCTTCGCCTCCGACGCGTAGGCGTCGAGCATGTCGGCGCTGATCGGGCTGCCCAGCTTGGCGCTCATCGCCTCGGCGATCTCGCCGCGCGACTTGCCCGACCGCTTCAGCGCCAGGCCGACCGCGCGGCTGATCTTCGAGGACAGGCGGTCGCCGGCGAGATCGGCCGGCTCGAAACCCATTGTCGTCTTCGGCGGCTGCCAGTCGACGAAGAGATCGAGAGTGGAACGGTCGCCCCGCGCGATCGCCATCAGAACCACCCCCTTTTCTTGGCGTGCGCGCGGACGAAAGCTTCCTGCGTGTCGAGGAAGTCGGCGCGCTCGCGTTCGCTCATGCGGGCGAAATTGCCGAGCGTGGAGGCGAAGCGCTTCTCCGACGCGGTGAGGAGCCGCCTGCCGGCGACCAGCGCCAGCGCGTCGGCGACGTTCGCGGCTTCAGGCGGCGAAGAGAAGAGGAGGTCGAGCGCCTGGTGCTGGGCCTCTTCCGGCTGTTCGGAGAGGAGGCGCAGGCCGGCCTGGTGGTCCTCGAGCCAGGTCTCGCGCAGCCGGTTCTTCACCGCATCGGAAAGCCCGGTTGCGATGGCCACCGCGATCTCGATCGCACGCCGCGAAAGGCCTGTCATTTCGGCCGCTTCCGATCGGAACGAAAAAATTTCGTTCTGATCGGCGCGGGCCTGCCGCGCTGCTTTCGAGCGGCGGTCTCCTCCGTTCCTGACGAGGGGATAGAGGGCCTCGTGCAGCTCTTTCAGCTCCGCGAGGCTTTCCGCCTTTTCGAGCGCCGTCAGGCTTTCGCGATTGAGGTTCTCGGTGATCTCGAGCATGCGGCGCTGCTCGGCGGTGATCTCACCCGCCGGCGTCACGCGCGCGTCGACCGCCTCCCAGCCCGCCAGATGCGCGGCGTCGAGCCGGGTGGCGCCCGAGATCAGGGTGAACCGGCCGCTTTCCTCGGCGACAAGGTTGACCGGATGCTGCTGCGGCTGGCCGGCGGCGAATTCCTTGCCGAGCGTCTCGGCCCGCCATGGCTTGACCCGGCGAAGGCGATCCGCCGGAACGTCGATCCGGGTGAGCGGGATGGAGGCGAAATACGCGCTCATGCCGCGCCTCCATGCCGTGCGGCGATGCAATCGCGGATGACGCTCTCATTATCCTTGAGAAACTGCAGCGTCGAAAGGACGGCTTCCATGTGGGAAATCAGAAGGTCGGCCTCTGCCTGCCGCATCGAGCCCTTGCCGACCAGGCGCGGATAGACCTCGCGCCGCTTGCCGATCTCGCGACGGACCTCGGCGATCTGTGTCGCCAGCGACACCTTCGCGGGCGCGCTCAACGGCCGATCTCCAGCCGGTAGCCGCGCCCGTATTCGGCGACGATGGCGAGCTTCAGGCCGGCGAGCTGGCGCCGCAGATTGCAGACATGGACCTTGACGCTGTCCGGATGCGGCTCGCGCCCGCGGTCGTCATAGACCCGGCTGTAGATGAAGTCGGCGGCGGCGGCGCGCGGATAGGTGTCGAAAAGCACCTCGAAGATGGCGAACTGGTCGGGCGTCAGCCGGACGGCCGCGTCGCCGCGGCGCACCCGGGCCAGATCGGCGTTGAGGCAAACGCCCTTTTTCGATTTCGGCATGGCCTGGCCGCAACAGGGACAGGGCGCGCCCGCCGCCGGGGGCATGGGGAAGTGGCGGCGGGCGCGGCCGTCGGCGGCGTTCTGGGGGGTGCGGACCGCTGACGGGATCATGATTTTGCCTGCAGGCGGCGCGGGCAGACATCGCGGTGGCGAGAGGCCCAAATCTGGATGGAATGAGCCGGCTTGCCGAGCTCGGCTGCGATCGCGCTTATCTTCTCACCCCTTGCCCAGAGGCGGCGGATCGTCTCGACCTCCTCGGCCGGATATTCCGAACCCTTGGCCAGCCTGGGAGAGGACGGCGCCGCTGCCTTCGGAGGCAGCCCGCCCTTTAGCGCTGTTTGCCAGCCCTCCTTGATGCGCTCCACGAGGCTTTCGGAAATGCCGAGCGCGCGCGCCGTCATTGTGTTGGAGCCGTGGCCAGCACAGGCGAAGACGAGCTTCACGGTCTCGTCGAGGTCGCGGTCGGAGGCCGGAATCTCCTTTTCCTGGCCGATGCGTGCCGCATAGGCTGCATCGAACAGGAGCCGGGCGTATTTGCTCGTCGGCATGTTCATCGCCGAGGCGCGCGCTTCGAGGCGGCGATAGAGCGCCTCCTCTATCGAGAACGCGATCTGGTGCAGGGACGGCGCGTTCATGGCAGCAGTCTCGCGACGCACAGCATCAGCATGACACCGGCGGAGGCGCCGATCGCCAGCACCAGCGCCGCCGCGACGACCAGGGCGGCTGTCGGCAGCGGGTCGGGCCTGACGACGAAGAAGGAAAATTCATCCGCGCCATTGTCCGCACTTGGGCGCGTTCCGGACCGGATGCGCTTCATTCGCCACCTTCCTTGTCCACAACGGGTGATCGGTTTTGACTCGCAAGCGAAAGGCGCGGCCTGCTAGAAGGGAGCCGGCGCCTGCCGTTCGGCCAGTAGCGGTCCGGCCAGAGCGTCTGCACCGGCATGCCGAGTGCCTTCGCGATGATCGTCTCCGCCTTCGGATATGGGGCGGCGAGCGCCGCGGAGACCTCGGAAGCCGATAGTGTCGTCTTCTGCTCCGCGAAGGCCTTCAGCGTGCCGAAGCGGCGCTTGATGATCGCCATGATGTCGTGGCGGTCCGTGATGGTCGCGTGCTGCTGCACCGGCTGCCCTCGAAATGATCGACCCGGTCCGCAAGCCCGGTTCGATCGTGAAATAGTTCTGGTTTCCCAGAAGTGTCCCAAACGGGATGATTAGTCAATCCCATTTGGGATGAAAAGCGGGAGGGTATGTGGAAAAGGGGGCGGGCGAGCCGGACGAGCTGTGGCGGGAACGGCTGAGGGCAGCTGTTTCCGGCAATGGCGGTCCCACCGCGGTGGCCCGTTTATCCGGGGTTCCGATCCAGACGCTGAGAAACCACATGGGCGGCCGCACGAAGAAGGCGCCGCTGGAGGATTTGCGCAAAGTAGCCGATGCGCTGGGCCTCTCCTCATCCTGGCTGATGGCGCTCGACCGGGACGAGACTACTGGATTCGCCGAAGGCGACGTTGCCCCTTACAGCGGCGATTTGCCCGCCCTCGAAGAGCCGCTCGCCCATGCCCGTGGCCGCTGGCGGATCATGAGCCGCGCGCTCGATCTCGCCGGAATTCTGCCCGGCGATATCGTCGAGTTCGACCTGAACGACATGCAGCCGCCGCGCGGTACCGTCGTCGTTGCGCAGCACTACCGCCCCGATCGGCCGCAGGCTGACACCGTCCTACGCGTTTACGAGCCGCCCGTGCTTCTCGTGCGCACGACCGACGCGGCAATTGATGGGCGGCCGATCGAACTCGGAGAGCGTACCGTCGTCATGGGGTCTTTCCGGCGCCTCTACCGCGAGCGCCGCGGTTCCTAGCTAGGAGAGCAAGGGGTGACCTGATGCCTGTGACCTTTGACTATCCCGACCGTCCCCTTGATTGCCGAGAAGTGCTGTCCAGTGCGCTGTGCGCCATCGCCGATCAGGCCATAGCCATGGGGTGGGACAAAGAGGAAATCACCGTCGCCATGATGGAAATAGCGAACGACTGGTATCTCGGTCAGGCTGCCGGAGAGACGGAGAAATCAATTGGCCGCATAGAGCAGCGTTCTCGCTAGAAGGACGGTCAATTACCAAAAGGAATAATTGCGCAGCGCGGCCTTCGCATTCAGCCTCCCCGATCGGGAGGGCTGATGGTAGAGACGCAATCACTTCACTTCGATACGGGCGAGATACCGCTCGACGGCAACGGAAACCGCACGCGCAAAGATCCGGTCGCCGGACTCCCGACTAAAGCGGCGCGCCAGGCAGGTCGCCTTCTTCCTATCCCCGTCGGAAACATCGACGAAGAAACGGGCAATGCGCGCCACGTCCAGCGCCTTGACACTTCCAGGCGAATTTTTATGTCTATGAGAATAGACATGGACCGGTCCGGACAAGGCGCCAACGGGCGCTTCTGAGAGCCGCTTCCTGAGCTCCACCCATTGTTCCGAGTCGGTGGACATCAATCGATCCCCCAATTGCGTCCCCCGGGACACCTTTTATCGTCCCGAGGAGCCCTTGGGAAGGAGGAGTTCGATGGCCAACCTCCATCTTGAAGCCCTGGAATTCGTCACCAGAACCGGAAGCTATCAAAGCCTTCGCGAACTGAACGATGCATTCACCAGGCTCGTTTCGTCATTCGGCTTTCCGTCATTCATCTTCGCCGGTCTGCCCCGGCCGGGAGAGGATGTAAGGCCGCTGGTCATATCCAATCACTGGCCGCCGGCGTGGACAGATCGCTATCACGAGCAGGAATATTTCTCCGACGACCCGGTCAGCCGCTGGTCGCTCACCAAGCGTCGGCCATTTCTCTGGCGCGAAGCGCAGAGGCGTGAATGGACCAAACGCAGCGACCTGATTGCCGGCGAGGCGTGGGAGCACGGCCTGGCCGACGGCATCGCCTACCCGCTATCCGACCGGCAGGGCGGGGCCGTTATTTCCCTCGCTTCGGACTATTCGTTCCGCGCCGACGACTACGCGCAAGCATCGCTCTTTCTGGCCTGCAGCTATTTCAGGCACGCAGCCGAAGAGCTCACCGGCAGATCCGGAGCGCCGCAACCGGTCCTGACTCCGCGTGAAATAGAGGTCGCCCATTGGGCGGCCGCTGGCAAGACCGCCTGGGAAACTTCCGAAATCCTAGCGATAGCTGAGACCACCGTCCGGGCGCATCTCGCCTCGCTACGGGAAAAACTCGACGTCGCCACCACAACCCAAGCGGTAGACAAACTGGCGCTGTTAGGGATTATACAACTTTGAAGGGTAGTCAATCCGCTGATCCGAGAGTGCTCCTCCACAAGCAGCTTGTCGAACAATCTCTCTGCGAATCAACCATGGCGGGGAGATTTCCATGCAAGTTCACGTGGTTACATCGGCGAACAGAGACTTCTACAAGAAAGAGCTGCTGGGCTTCTTTCACGAGCGTCATCGGATCTACGTCGAGGAAAAGGGTTGGCGCGAGGATGATGGCACCGGGCTCGAAATCGACCAATTCGATACCGATGCCGCGACTTATCTCATTGGCGTCGAAGACGGTCGCGTCATGACCGGCACGCGCCTGATATCGACGACGTTACCTCATCTGGCCAGCGAGATTTTCCCGCATCTCTGCCACTTCAACGGCGTGCTGCGCTCCCCGACCGTCGCAGAATGGACCAGGGGTTTTATCTCGCCGGAGTATCGAGAAAAAGGCATCGGCCCGATCAAAGGGCAGTTCTGCTCGGCCGTGATGGATTTCTGCCTGCAGGAAGGGATCGCCCAAGTCGGCGGCATCCAGGAACTCTACTGGCTGCGCTTGTGGAAGCGTTTCGGCTGGAAGGTGGATCCCGTCGGCTCGCCGGCCAAGGTCGACGGCAAGTGGTGTGTCGTTGCCTATATGCAGGTCAGCGAAGCTGCACGGGACGGCGCCATGGCGTCAGGGGGTATCGATCGCTCGATCCTCGTCAGGCGCGGCCCGCAGCAGCCGTTCATCGTGGCACCGGCGGCAGGAGAGACCTATGTCGCGTAGCTCAGTGTCAGCGGTCAGTGCGTCCTCGCAGAGCTGCGGCGCTTCAACCGTTTCCGTTCCTCAAAAAGCGGCGGCTGATTACATCGGGGAAGTTGTTTTTGAATTAGCTGCCGTAGCGGCGGTCAGCGGGATGCCGCTGATCCATTATTTGCTCTGCATGGTGCTGGCCGAAACGCACAATATCACCCGTCATATGGAAGCGGCCGATGTCAGTTCGGGCGAGGAAGGCGCTGACTGAGGCAATCCATATCTAGAAATGTGCCATCGGCATTTCATGCAGCCGCGGGGATAACATTCTGAGGTTCCCACCTTGAAGGTGATCCTCACGGCTGCCAGAATAGCGCATCTCGTTGATTTTACTGAATTCGAAGAAGGTGAGATCGAAGCTACGAACCACCATGGTGAGTTCCCACCTCGCCGGGTCAACACCTGAAATTCCGCCTTTTCTCGGGTGCCGGATCAGCCGTTTTGCCCCGCATCATGCCAACCGAAGTTGCGCGCCACTTCTGACCATCGCCCCGGGCTACCTCGCCAGATCGGTTGCAACATCTTGTAATCGCGCTCTTTTTCGCTCTTTCCCAGCTGTTACCGCCTATTCCCGGAAAAGCCCTGGTTCTGCCAACCGTACTTGCGCGTTACAAAACGGATTTTGATTTTGCCAGTGAAGGCTGGAGCGGGTGAAGGGAATCGAACCCTCGTATTCAGCTTGGGAAGCTGCTGCTCTGCCATTGAGCTACACCCGCGACGGCCGCATTAATCGACGACGCCATGCCGGCCTGTCAAGCGACTTGTCGGCGACCTGCTCCGCTTCCGGCCATGATGACGCGTCGCGACCTTGCCTGCTAAGTCTGGGTTCCGTGCCTTACGATGAGGGGGGACCGATGCATTGGAAGGAACATGTCGAAACCGCGCTCGACGGGCGGCATCCGGGGCTCGGTCACTATGTCGAACTCTTCCTGCACGCCATCATCGTGCTTTCGACCGTCGCCATGGGAGTCGAGACGCTGCCCGACCTTCCTCGCTGGGCGGTCGAAGGGCTTTTCGCCTTCGAGCTTTTCGTGGTCGCGGTATTCACGATCGAATATGTGCTCAGGCTTCTCACCACGCCCAATCCTCTCGGCTATGCGCGCAGTTTCTTCGGCATCGTCGATATCCTGGCGATCGCGCCTTTCTATATTGCGCTCGTCCTCGCCGGCGCTCACGTCGACCTGCGCGCGATCCGTGCATTGCGGCTTCTGAGGCTCCTCAGGCTCTTCAAGCTGGCGCGCTACACCGCCGCGCTCGACCGGTTCGGCGTCGCCTGGCGCGCGGTCAAGGACGAGGTCATGGTCTTCGGGGTGACGGCGCTCGTCGTGCTCTATGTCTGCGCGCTGGTCATCTACCAGTGCGAGCATGGCGCCCAGCCCGACAAGTTCCGCTCCGTCTTCGACGCCATGTGGTGGGCCGCCGTGACGCTGACGACGGTGGGCTACGGCGACATCTATCCGATCACGCCCCTGGGGCGGCTGTTCACCGTTTTCATGCTGTTCGTCGCCCTCGGCATCATCGCCGTGCCGACCGGCCTCGTCGCGTCGACTCTGGTGGCGATCCGTCACCGGGAGGACGAGCAGGACCGGAAGGAAAAGGCAGAGGCCGCGGCCAAGGAGGCGAAGGCCGCGCGCGTGAAGGCCGGCAAGGCACCGGCCCGCCGCCGCACTAGGCGAAAAGCCGCATCGTCCTGATCCGCCTAGCGGAAATGCTTTGAAAGCTTGAGGCCCTGCGCTTGGTAGTTGGATTTCAGGTCGGCGCCGTAGAGTGCATCCGGCCGCGACAGGAGATGCTCGTAGACGAGACGGCCGACGATCTGGCCATGTTCGAGAATGAAGGGAACTTCGTGGCTCCGGACCTCCAGCACGGCCCGGCTGCCCGTTCCGCCGGCCGCCGAATGGCCGAAGCCGGGATCGAAGAAGCCGGCATAATGCACCCGGAATTCGCCGACGAGCGGATCGAAGGGCGTCATCTCGGCGGCGTAATCCGGCGGTACGTGCACCGCCTCGCGCGACACGAGGATGTAGAATTCGTCCGGATCGAGGATCAGTTCGCCCTTGCCGCGGCTGTGGAGCGGCTCCCAGAAATCATGGCGGTCCTGCTCGGCCCGCCGGTCGACGTCGATCAGGCCGGTATGATGCTTGCCGCGATAGCCGACCAGCCCGTTGGCGTCCCCGGTCAGGTCGATGGAAAGCGCGATGCCGCCGCCGGTGATGTTGGGCTCGTCCGCCGCGACCAGCCGCTCGGCGCGGTGCAGCGCATCGAGTTCGCCCTCGCCGAGAAGCGCGTGGCCCTTGCGGAAGCGGATCTGCGACAGGCGCGAGCCGGCTCGGACCACGATCGGGAAAGTGCGCGGGCTCACCTCCATGTAGAGCGGTCCGGCATAACCGGTTGGAATCTTGTCGAATTCCTGTCCATGGTCGGTCATGACGCGGGTGAAGATGTCGAGCCGGCCGGTCGAGCTTTTCGGGTTGGCAGAAGCCGAGATGTCGCCGGGCAGCTTCAGGGCCTCCATCAGCGGCACGATATAGACGCAGCCCGTTTCCAGCACGGCGCCCGGCCCGAGGTCGATCTCGTGCAGCTTCAGCCTTTCCAGCTTGTCGGCGACGCGGTGTGCCGGGCCCGGCAGGAAGCTTGCGCGGACGCGATAGGCCGTCGCGCCCAGCCTGAGATCGAGGCTTGCCGGCTGGATCTGGTCGGCGTCGAGCGTGCGCTCGGAGGAAAGCGCTCCGCTCCTGAACAGGGCGGCGATGTCGCGGTCGGGCAGGATGCCGGTTATCCGCACGGTTGGCTCCCGAAGTTTCACGTTCAGCGTGACATTCACTTGCCGATTGACGCAAGCGGGGCAACGGCCTAAAGGACCTTATCCCGTGGTGATTTGGCCGGTCGGCTTGCAGCCACGTTAAACAAGTCGCTAAAGGACCGATTTCGGACCGGTACGCGATTTGAATTTCGCGGGCCGGTTTTTTGTTTTGAGGATCCTACCGATGTCGAACGGAGCGAAGGCGAACTGGAAGCCGCAGACGAAAATGGTGCATGGCGGCACGCTCCGATCCGGTTTCGGCGAGACTTCCGAGGCGATCTACCTGACGCAGGGCTTCGTTTACGACACGGCCGCGGCGGCCGAGGCGCGCTTCAAGGGCGAAGAGGAAGGCTTCATCTATTCCCGCTACGCCAACCCTACAGTCGACATGTTCGAGAAGCGCATGTGCGCGCTGGAAGGCGCTGAGGACGCCCGTTCCACCTCGTCGGGCATGGCGGCGGTCTCGATGGCGCTTCTCTGTTCGGCAGGCGCCGGCGACCATGTGGTGGCGGCGCGGGCGCTGTTCGGCTCCTGCCGCTGGATCATCGAGAAACAGATGCCGAAATGGGGCATCGAATCCACCCTGGTCGACGGCACCAAAATGGAGGAATGGGAAAAGGCCGTCCGGCCGAACACCAAGCTGTTCTTCCTCGAAAGCCCGACCAATCCGACGCTGGAAGTGGTCGATATCGCGGCGGTGGCGAAGCTCGCGGATTCGATCGGCGCGCGCCTCGTAGTCGACAACGTCTTCGCCACGCCGATGCAGCAGAAGCCGCTCGAACTCGGCGCGCATGTCGTCGTCTATTCGGCCACCAAGCACATCGACGGACAGGGGCGCTGCCTCGGCGGCATCGTCCTTTCCGACAAGGAATGGATCGACAAGAGCCTGCACGATTTCTTCCGGCATACCGGCCCCTCGCTGTCGCCTTTCAACGCCTGGACGCTCTTGAAGGGTCTGGAGACGCTGCCGGTGCGCGTGCGCCAGCAGACGGAGAGCGCCGGAAAGATCGCCGATTTCCTCGCCGGCCATCGCAAGGTCGATCGCCTGATCTATCCCGGCCGCGCCGACCACCCGCAGGCCGACATCGTCAGGAAGCAGATGAAAGGCGGCTCGACGCTTCTGTGCATCGACATCAAGGACGGCAAGAAGGGCGCCTTCGCCTTCCAGGATGCGCTCGAGATCGTGCGCATTTCCAACAATCTCGGCGACGCCAAGAGCCTGATCACCCATCCGGCGACGACCACGCACAAGAACCTGGCGGAAGAGGCTCGCGCCGAACTGGGCATCAATCCCGGAACGGTCAGGCTCTCGGTCGGCCTGGAGGACGTGGACGATCTGATCGCCGACATCGACCGGGCATTGGCGAAAGTGGCCTGAGCTACCGGAACGTTCGCGCCGCCAGCACGATGCGGGCGAGCGCCGTGTAGAAGGTCATCGCCGCGAGGACGAGGGCGATGACCGGAAACCACGCCGGAAGAAGGCAGGCCAGCGCAAAGGCGGCGATCGTCTCGGTCGCTTCGACAAGTCCGCTGGTGAAGTAGAGCGACTTGGCGCCGCGCACGCCGGTCGTGAGCTTTTGCCGCTCCGCCATGGCGGCATAGGCGAGGAAGCTCGACCCGTTGATGTAGAAGGAGAGAATGAGCGCGGCGCCGGGGAGGGCGTTGGCGGCCGGGTCGGCGAGCACGAAGCCCATCGGGACGGCGCCGTAGAAGACGAAGTCGAGCACGATATCGAGATAGCCGCCGAAATCGGTCCTGCCTCCGATGCCGGCTACGGCCCCGTCGAGCGCATCGCCGAAGCGGCTGGCGAGGATCAGGACCAGTCCCGCGAGAAACCATCCCTCGGCGATGGCGGCCGCCGCCACCAGCCCCACGGCGCATGAGGCGAGCGTGACCGCATTAGCCGAAAGTCCGGCCCCCGCGGCGCACACGGCAACCGGCGCGACCAGCGGATCGATTTGTCTTCTTGCCCAGCCGTCGAGCATGAATTACCTCCCGGACGACCCATATAGCCATCGGGATGAGGCTTGGGCACCTCGCCGCGCTCACATTCGTGTCAGGCGTTGACCATGGCGCCGGCCTGCGCGAATCTGCATGCTCAGGGAGGAATGCACCATGTATCGCGCCGTCACCCGCGATATCGAGGTCTGTGTCGAACCCTTCTATCTTGCGGACCGCTCCGATCCGGAAGACGGCCACTATGTATGGGCCTACCGGATCACCATCGCCAACAATTCGGACACGTTCGTCAAGCTGCTCTCGCGCTACTGGCATATCACCGACGGCGCCGGCAAGGTGGAGGAGGTCCGTGGGCCGGGAGTGGTCGGAGAACAGCCGGAACTCGAGCCTGGAGACAGCTTCCAGTACACATCCGGCTGCCCGCTCTCGACGCCCTCCGGCATCATGGTCGGCTGCTACACGCTGTGCGACCGGCGCGGGACCAGGTTCGAGATCGACATACCGGCCTTTTCGCTCGACATACCGGGTGATCCGCACACGCTGAACTAGGCACTGACGGCGCACGGCTTGCAAATCCATGGGGGCCCCGCATAATCGGCTTGCCGCCGCGCCTCGCACAAGGGAAAGCAGGCATGGACGGTCGGGGGAGGGCCTAGGTGCAATCGGACTACAAATTCGTCATCGCCGACGACCATCCTCTTTTCCGTGGTGCGCTGAAGCAGGCGCTGGCGACCATCGGCCATAATCCGGCGATCATCGAGGCCGGGGATTTCGAAGACCTCAAGGGAGCGCTTCTCGCCAACGAGGATGTCGACCTGGTCCTGCTCGATCTCTCGATGCCGGGCGCCAGCGGGCTCTCGGCGCTGGTGGCGCTGCGCGGGCTGCATTCCGCCGTGCCGGTCATCGTCGTCTCCGCGCACGACAACGCCGTCACGATCCGGCGCGCTCTGGAACTCGGGGCCTCTGGCTTCATCTCGAAATCGGCGGGGATGGAGGACATACGCCACGGGATCGAGACCGTGCTCGGCGGTGGCATCACGACGCCGAAGAACATCGACCTCGGCGTCGAGGCGGATGCGGAGATATCCGACCTGATCGGCCGCATCCAGACGCTGACGCCGCAGCAGACGCGCGTGCTCGGCATGCTCGGCGAGGGGCTCCTGAACAAGCAGATCGCCTATGAGCTGACGGTCTCCGAAGCGACCGTCAAGGCGCACGTCTCCGCCATCCTGCAGAAGCTCGGCGTCGACAGCCGCACGCAGGCCGTCATCCTGCTTTCCAAGATCGGCGGCGATCCGCTGCAGCCGGCCGGCTGAATTCCAGCAGCCTCATCCCGAGGTGCCCCGCGAAGCGGAGTCTCGAAGAACGCACGGCCGCCCGATTCCGAACCGCGGCTTCACTCCGCCGCCGACAGCACCTTGCGGTAGCGCGAGAGCATGGCGCGCAGCGCCGCCGGCTTGACCGGCTTGTTGAGCACGCCGACTTCCATGCGCGCGGCCATCGCCTTCAGTTCCTCCGAGCGGTCCGCGGTGAGCAGCAGGGCCGGCGTATCGCGCCCGTGGCGCGAGCGCAGCCGCGCGATCAGTTCCAGGCCGTCTTCGCCGTCGAGATGGTAATCGGCGAGGATCACGTCGGGCGGGAGCGACGCCTGCTCGTCAAGGACGGCCGAGCCGGCGGCCGTTCGGACCACGCATCCCCATCCCTCCAGAAGCAGGCGCATGCCTTCGACGATGCGCGGATCGTTGTCGATGCACAGCACCGACAGGCCGGAGAGCGCGAAGATGGGACCCGAGCCCTGAGCCGGCTCCCCGACCGCGGCCTGCGGCGCCGAATGGGTCCGGGGCAGGATGACGGAGAAGCGCGTGCCCTTGCCCTTCACCGATTCCAGATGCAGCTCTAGCCTCAGCACCCGCGCGATGCGGTCGACGATCGACAAGCCGAGCCCGAGGCCCGGCGCTTCCCGCACGCCTTCGTCAAGGCGGGTGAACTCGCGGAACACGGCGTTCAGCTTGTCCTCGGGGATGCCGATACCCGAATCGAAGACCTGGATCTCGACGAGTTCCCCGCGCCTCCTGACGCCGACCAGGATACGTCCCGACCGCGTATATTTGATGGCGTTGGAAACTAGATTCTGCACCAGCCTTCTCAACATGTTACGGTCGGTTCTTACCATGAGGGAGGAGGGCACGGTGGTGAGTCTCAGCCGTTTCGCCTCCGCCATGGGCTGGAAGTCGGTGGCGATCTGCTGCAGGAGTTCGTCGAGGCGGAAAACCGTTTCCGACGGCTTCAGCGCCCCGGTGTCCAGCCGCGAGATGTCGAGCACCATGCCGAGGATCGTTTCGACCGATTCGAGCGAGGATTCGATGTTGCGGGCGGCTTCGCTCGCTTCGCCCGCGCCCGCTTTTTCGATCAGCGAGGAGCAGTAGAGCCGCGCCGCGTTAAGCGGCTGCAGGATGTCGTGGCCGGCCGCCGCCAGGAAGCGCGTCTTGCCGAGATTGGCCTCCTCGGCGATCTTTTGCGCCTGCGCCAGTTCCTCGTTGACGCGCGTCAGTTCCCCGGTGCGAGCGGTCACGCGCTGTTCCAGCGTCTCGTTGATGCGCTTCAGTTCGGCGTCCGCCTTCACGCGCGCCGTGATGTCGGCATAGGTGGCGACCACGCCGCCGTCGGGCATCGGATTGGAGCGCAGTTCGATGATGCGCTGGCCGCCCCGCAGCGCTAGCTGCCATGACTGGCCGAAAGTGGTCAGCCGGTCGAGCGTCTCGGCCTCCTGTTGCTGGAGGATGTCGCCGCGCCTGGCGAGGAACGTCAGGATCTGCGCGAGCGATATGCCGACCTGCCCCAGTTCGTCCGGCAGGTCGAAAAGCGCGCGGTACTGCCTGTTCCAGCAGGTCAGCCGCAGATCCTTGTCGAAGACGGTGATGCCCTGCTCCATCTGGTCGAGCGCGATCTGCAGGAGGTCGCGGTTATGCTGGAGCGCGTCGGAGGCATCGTCCAGCAGGCGGAAGGCGTCCTTCATCGAGCCGTCGTTGCGCTGGATGAGGAGTGACAGGATGAGGCGCGCCGAGGACGAGCCGACGGCGCTCGCCAGCAGCTGTTCGGAGAAGCGTATGGCGGCCATGCTGGCCGGCGCGTTGCCGGGCAGGGGATGTCCCTCCCGCTCCTCGAAGCTCTGGAACGAACGCTCCGTCCGCTCTACTCCGAGATAGCGCGAGATCGTGTCCTTGATGTCGTTGACGGTGATGGTGGTGCGCGAGCGGCGGAAGGCCGGCACGGGACCAGCTTCGCGCGGCACGAAGATGGAGGCCTGGATGCGCTCGCGCGGCTTGGAGGCGCGCGACAGCGAGCCCAGCACATAGAGCGTCGTGTTGAGCGCGAGGCTCCACAGGACGCCGTGGTTGAGAGGCGCCGCCACGGTCCCGAACAGCGCCTGCGGCTTGAGCATGGCGATGCCGAAAGGCCCGTTGAGCAGGAATTCGGTTCCATGCGGCAGGATGGACGGAATGAAGAGTGTATAGGCCCAGATGATCCCGCCGGCCGCCATGCCGAGCGCCGCGCCGCGCGCATTGGCGCCGCGCCATAACAGCCCGCCGACGAAGGGCGGGATGAATTGCGCGATGGCGGCGAAGGAGATCAGGCCGATCGACACCAGCCCCACGTCGCCGGGCATGCCGCGGTGGTAGAGGAACGCCGCGAAAAGGATGACGAAGATCGCGATCCGGCGAATGGTCAGGATCATCTTCGACCAGTCCTCGTTGTCGCCGAGCTCGGGCCGGAGCAGCCGGCGCAGGAACAGCGGGATCACCAGGTCGTTCGAGATCATGATCGAAAGCGCCACGCTCGCCACGATCACCATCGCGGTCGCCGCCGACAGGCCGCCGATGAAGGCGATCATGGCGATGATGTCGCGATCGTGGGAGAGCGGCAGCGCCAGCACGTAGAGATCGGCGCTGGTCGCGTCGCCGATATGCGTCAGCCCCGCGAAGGCGATGGGGATGACGAAGATGTTGATGGCGACGAGGTAGAGCGGGAAGACCCAGGCCGCCTTGCGCAGCTCATCCTCCGACCGGTTCTCGACGATCATGATGTAGAACTGGCGCGGAAGCATGATGACGGCGGCGGCGCTGAGGCCCGTCATGACCAGCCAGGACGTCAGCGACGTATGGTAGTTGAGCGCCGCCTGAACGTCCTGGTTCTCGCGGACGGCTTCGATGAGGCTCGTCGGCCGGTCGGCCAGGAAGAACATGACGGTCACGCCGACGGCGAGGAAGGCCAGAAGCTTGACGACCGATTCCACCGCCATGGCGAGCACCAGCCCGTCCTGGTGCTCGGTGGCGTCGGCATGGCGCGTGCCGAAAAGCATGGCGAACACGGCAAGCATGAAGGCGACGGAAAAGGCGGCGTCGCCGAGAGGGAAGGTGCTGGTCGCGGCCTGATGGTAGTGCGTCACCATGAGGTCGACCGAACCCGAGATCGAGCGGAGCTGGAGCGCGATGTACGGAATGGTGCCGATCGTGCCGATGAGCGTGGCGATGGAGGCGACGGCGAAGCTCTTGCCGTAGCGGGCGGCGAGGAAATCGGCGATCGAGGTTATCCTCTCCGCCTTGACCAGCCGGATCAGGCGCTTGAGCAGCGGGAAGCCGAAAACGAAGATGATGATCGGCCCGATATAGATCGAGAGGAAATCGAAGCCGTGCTCCGAGGCGAGTCCGACCGAGCCGAAGAACGTCCACGACGTGCAGTAGATGGCGAGGCTGAGCGCGTAGATATAGGGGCGCGGGGTCGTCGCGCTGGTTCGCCGGGCGTTCCTGTCGCCGACGCTGGCCACGATAAAGAGCAGCGTCACATAGGCGATCGCGGCGAGGAATATGGGCCAGCCCTGCACGCCGGAGATCCTCCTTTAGCCTGTGGGCGGATTGGCTCGCGTCAGCCGGATGGGTAGAGCAGGCGCGCGGGAGAGTCTAGAATTTTGCGCCGCTATGCTTGACGCCGTCGTCCTGCCACAGACGAAAGGAGAAGCGGATACCTTTGCAATGAAAGCACTTTTTCGGTGACCTTGCCGCACTTTTTGCTAAGTTCTTCGACGCCTGAGTGCAGATTCGACCGGAATGGCGGTCGGCACCGATGCGGCAGCAAAGGAGAGATCGATGCTTAAAGAATTCCAGGAATTCATCTCCAAAGGCAACGTTATGGACCTTGCCGTCGGTGTCATCATCGGCGGCGCCTTTGGACTGATCGTCAAATCGCTGACCGACGACATCATCATGCCGATCGTAGGCGCCATTTTCGGCGGCTTCGATTTCTCGAACTATTTCCTGGCGCTTTCCCACGGCGTCACCGCGACGACGCTTGCCGAGGCGCGCAAGCAGGGCGCCGTCTTCGCCTATGGCAATTTCATCAGCGTGGTCATCAATTTCCTCATCCTCGCCTGGATCATCTTCATGATGGTCAAGGGCGTGAATGCGATCCGCCGCAAGTTCGAGAAGCCGGCTGTTCCGGCGGGGGATGCGCCGCCGCCCGCCGACGTCAGGCTCCTCACCGAAATCCGCGACCTGCTCGCCCACCGCGCCTGAAAAAAAGAGACACGACGGGGATGGCCCATGCGAGGGTCATCCTCATCGCCGATGGTCCATTTCGCTGGCCTGGGCCGGGCCGGCACAGCCAACCGGTTCTTGAAAAATGCCTCTCGTTCGCATCTCGCTCTTGCGCGGGAAATCACCCGCCTATCATGCCGCGCTCTCCGATGGAGTGTACAGGGCTATGCGCGAGACCTTCAATGTCCCTGAGGGCGACCGCTTCATCCTTATCCACGAGCATGAGCCCGGCACGTTCTTCGTCGATCCCGACTATCTTGGCATTCCACGCTCGGCCGACGCGGTGATCATCCAGATCACCTGCAACGACACGCGCACCACCGCACAGAAGATCGCTTTTTACGCGCGCATCGCGGAGCATCTGGGAAGGAGTCCCGGCGTCAGGCAGGAGGAGGTTTTCATCAACCTGGTGGAGGTCAAGGCGGAGAACTGGTCCTTCGGTAGGGGCATCGCCCAATATGCCAAACCGCCGCAATAAGCTCTGAACGACATGACCTTGATCGATCGATTGCGGCCCGAAGCCCGCCGGGCTCCGGAGAGCGGCATCTCGGCCGTCGCCAATCGCGGCCGGGGCCAGCCCGGCGTCATCCCGCTTTGGGTCGGCGAAGGCGACCTGCCGACGCCTTCCTTCATAGCCGACGCCGCCACGCGCGCGCTTACAGGCGGCGAGACCTTCTACACCTGGCAGCGCGGCATTCCGGATCTGCGCGAGGCGCTGGCGCGCTACTACACGCGCCATTTCGGGCGGACTTTCTCTTCGGAAGAATTCCTGGTCACCGGCGGCGGCATGCAGGCGATCCAGCTTGCGCTGCAGGCGACGGCCGGCGCGGGCGACGAGGTGATCTACCTCGCGCCGGCCTGGCCGAACTTTCCCGGTGCGGCGGGCGTGGCGGGGGCGAAAACCGTGCCGGTCCGGCTCGACTTTGGCGACAATGGCTGGTCCTGCGATGTCGGCCGCATCGAACAGGCCGTCACGCCGAAAACCAGGGCGATCTTCCTGAATAGCCCCGCCAACCCGACCGGTTGGACGGCCGACCGCGAGACGCTCCAGGCCGTGCTCGATCTGGCGCGCCGCCACGGCCTCTGGATCATCGCCGACGAGATTTATGCGCTGTTCTATTATGGCGGCGGACGAGCGGCGTCCTTCCTCGACATCATGGAGCCGGAGGACCGCGTCCTCTTCGTCAACACCTTCTCCAAGAACTGGGCGATGACCGGATGGCGCATCGGCTGGCTGAAAGTGCATCCGGCGCTCCAGCAGACCTTCGAGAACCTGATCCAGTATTCGACGTCCGGCGTGGCGCAGTTCATGCAGCGCGGCGCGATCGCGGCGCTGGACGAGGGCGACGGCTTTCTCTTCGAGCAGGTGGAGCGGGCGCGGAAGGCCCGCGACCTCGTCTGCGGCATCCTCGCGGGGACCGGCCGCACGCGCTTTGCGGTGCCGCAGGGCGCCTTCTATCTGTTCTTCGGCGTCGATGGCGTCACGGATTCGCTCGCCGCCGCCTTCCGCATCCTGGATGAGACTAAAGTCGGCCTGGCGCCGGGCGTAGCCTTCGGCGGCGAGGGCTTTTTCCGGCTCTGCTTTCATCGCCGGCTCGACCAGATCGAGGAAGCCGCGGGCCGGCTGGCGGGGTGGATCGGGAAATTATGATTCCGGGATCACAAGGTTTTTTGCTCTTGCGCCACGGCCACCTACTCCCGGTCTTTCGGCCGGATCCTCCCCTCAGAGGGGAGGGAAAGCGCCGGCCGCACCGTTTTCATCCCCTTTGAGGGGGAGGTGGCCCGAAGGGCCGGAGGGGGTGGATTTACCTATCCGCCCGCCTTGTTGACGGCCAGCGGCACGATGCGTTCGGACGAGGCCGGCGCTTCCCGCTTCTCGGGCGCGAAGGGAATGCCGAGCGCCTGCCATGTCTCGAGAAGGGCGTCCTTCAGACCGCCGATCAGTTCGTCGGAATGGAACGGCGTCGGCGTGATGCGCAGGCGCTCGGTTCCGCGCGGCACGGTCGGGTAGTTGATCGGCTGGATATAGATGCCATGAATTTCGAGCAGCCGGTCGCTCGCCTTCTTGCAAAGCTCCGGATCGCCGACCAGCACCGGTACGATATGCGTTTCCGACGGCATGACCGGCAGGCCGGCGGCCGAAAGCACGTCCTTGGCGCGTTTCGCCTGCCGCTGCTGGGCGTCGCGCTCCGTTTGCGAATGTTTGAGGTGACGGATGGAAGCCGTCGCGGCGGCGGCGATGGCCGGCGGTAGGGCGGTGGTAAAGATGAAGCCCGGCGCGTAGGAGCGCACGGCGTCGACCACGGCGCGCCGGCCGGCGATATAGCCGCCGAGCGTGCCGAAGGCCTTGGCCAGCGTCCCTTCGATGATGTCGATGCGGTCGGCCAGCCCCTCGCGATCGGTGATGCCACCACCGCGCGGCCCGTACATGCCGACGGCGTGGACCTCGTCGATATAGGTCATGGCGTTGTACTTGCCGGCGAGGTCGGCGATTTTTTCGATCGGCGAAACGTCGCCGTCCATTGAATAGACGGACTCGAAGACGATCAGCTTGGCGCGCTCAGGTCCCGCCGCGGCGAGCAGGCTTTCCAGATGCGCGAGGTCGTTGTGGCGGAAGATCTTTTTTTCCGCACCGGAGCGGCGCACGCCCTCGATCATGGAGGCGTGGTTGAGTTCGTCGGAGAGGATCAGGCAATCCGGCAGCAGGCGGGCGACGGTCGAGATCGCGGCCTCGTTGGAGATGAAGCCGGAGGTGAAGACCAGCGCGGCCTCCTTGCCGTGCAGGTCGGCGAGTTCGTGCTCGAGCTCGACCAGCGGATGGTTGGTGCCGGAGATGTTGCGCGTGCCGCCGGCGCCGGAGCCCATGCGGCCGGCGGCATCCTGCATGGCGGCGATGACGTCCGGATGCTGTCCCATGCCGAGATAGTCGTTCGAGCACCACACCGTGATCTCGCGCGCCTCGCTTCCGTCACGCCAGATGGCGCGCGGAAAGCGGCCGACGATGCGTTCGAGGTTGGCGAAGACCCGGTAGCGTTTTTCTGCGTGAAGCTGGTCGATCGCTTCCTCGAAGAACCGCTGATAGTCCATTGTGCCGCTCCTGCAATCCGGGCGGAGCATAGTAGCCGCCCGCCATGAGGTAAACGCCGCACGGTCTGTCAAAATGCCACGCCTTCCGACCCTCGCCTTGACGGGGTGCCGGCTTGGCTAAGATGTTGAAATCGCTACCTCCCCCCGCAAGGGAGGAGACAGGCCGCGCTACCCCAGCACCTCCGTCACCGCCTTCTTCGCACCGGCGACGATCGTGTCCGCCTCCGCGCGCGTCAGGCAGAGCGGCGGCGCGAAGCCGAGGATGTCGCCCTGCGGCATGGCGCGGCCGATGATGCCGAGCCTGAGCAGAGCGGTCGCCACCTGCGGGCCGACCTTCTTCGCCGGGTCGAAGAACTTGCGGTCGTCCTTGTCCTCCACGAATTCGACAGCGTTGAGCAGGCCTTCGCCGCGCACGTCGCCGACATGGCGGTGGCCGGAAAGCGCGTCCTTCATCGCCTTGTTGAAATAGGCGCCGGTCTCGCGCGCGTTCGTCACCAGGTCGAGTTCGTCCACGACCTTCAGATTGGCCACGCCCGCCGCCGCGCCGATCGGGTGCGCCGAATAGGTCCAGCCGTGGCCGATGGCGCCGTTCTCGTCGGTGCCGCGCTCCAGCACCTTCCACACCTTCTCCGAGACGATCGAACCGGAGAGCGGCGCGTAGGCCGAGGTCAGGCCCTTGGCGATGGTGATGATGTCGGCCTCGATGCCGTAATGGTCGGAGCCGAACATGGTGCCGAGGCGCCCGAAGCCGGTCACGACCTCGTCGGCGATGAGCAGGATGTCGTGCTTCTTCAGGACCTTCTGGATCGCCGCCCAGTAGCCCTTCGGCGCCGGCACGATGCCGCCCGTGCCGAGCACCGGCTCGCCGATGAAGGCGGCCACCGTGTCCGGACCCTCGCGCTGGATCAGCGCCTCCAGTTCCTTCGCACAATGTTCGGAGAATTGCTCCTCGCTCATCGAGCGGTCGTCGCGCCGGTAATAATAGGGCGCGATCGTATGCTTCACCTGCGGGAAGGGGAGATCGAACTTCTTGTGGTAGAGATCGAGCCCGGTCAGCGAGCCGGTCATCAGGCCGGAGCCGTGATAGCCGCGCCAGCGCGAGATGATCTTCTTCTTCTGCGGCCGCCCGAGGATGTTGTTGAAATACCATACCAGCTTGACGTTGGTTTCGTTCGCATCGGAGCCGCCGAGGCCGAAATAGACCTTCGACATGTTCTTCGGGGCGCGCTCCAGCACCATTTTCGCAAGCGTGATCGAGGCTTCCGTGCCGGTGCCGACATAGGAATGGTAATAGGCGAGTTCCTTCGCCTGTTTGGCGATCGCGTCGGTGATCTCGGTGCGGCCGTAGCCGGCGTTGACGCAATAGAGCCCGGCGAAGGCGTCGAGCAGGCGCGTGCCGTCGCGATCCTCGATATAGACGCCCGAACCGCCGGTGATGACCCGCGTCGGCGTCTCGCCGCGCGCGTGCTGGGCGAGATGGGTCGAAGGATGGAAGAAATTCTCCCTGTCCCACTGGCCGAGTTGATCGTTGGTAAGCATTGGCCTGTCCTTTCGGGTATTTGAAATCGTTTCAGCGCCAGTCGCGGCAGACATATTTGACCTCGGTGAAGGCCTCCATGCCGAGCCGCGCGCCCTCGCGGCCGAGGCCGGATTGCTTCATGCCGCCGAAGGGGATCGGCGCGCCGGTCACCTTGGTGCGGTTGACGGCGACCATGCCGTATTGCAGCGCCCGGCTGGCGCGGTAGATGCGGCGCGGATCGTTGGTGTGGAGATAGGCGACGAGCCCGTATTCGGTGTCGTTGGCGCGCTCCAGCACCTCTTCCTCCGTATCGAAGGGCGCGACCGCCGCGACCGGGCCGAACGTCTCCTCATGCATGATGAGCGCGTCGGCCGGCACGTCGGCGAGCACGGTCGGTTCGAAGAAGAGCGGACCGGCCGGATGACCCTTGCCGCCGGTGAGGCAGCGCGCGCCTTTTGCCAGCGCGTCCTGGACCTGTTCGCGCTGCTTGGCCACCGCGCGCTCGTTCATCAGCGGCCCGATATCGGGATCATCCATTCCCGGCCCGACGGTCAGTCCGGACGTCGCCTCGGCGAGGCGTTTGCAGAAGGCCTCGTAGACCGGGCGCTCGACGAAGAAGCGATTGGCCCCGAGGCAGTCCTGGCCGCTGGTGGCGAATTTCGCCTTGACCGCCTCCTCCACCGCCTGGTCGAGATCGGCGTCGGAAAAGACGATGAAGGGCGCCAGCCCGCCGAGTTCCAGCACCAGCCGTTTCACCGTGTCCGCCGACTGGCGGAAGAGCAGCCGGCCGATCTCGGTGGAACCCGTGAACGAAAGGACGCGCACGCGCGCGTCCTCCGTCCACGGTTTGACGATCTCCGGCGCATGGCCGGTGACGATGTTGAAGACGCCGCGCGGCATGCCCGCGCGCTGGGCGAGAACGGCGAGCGCGGTCGCCGAGAAGGGCGTTTCGACCGAAGGATGCGCGACGCAGGTGCAGCCGGCGGCAAGGGCGGCGGCGGCCTTGCGAGTCAGCATCGCGGCCGGGAAGTTCCATGGCGTGATGAGTGCTGCGACGCCCGCCGGCTCGCGCCACAATTCCACCTCCGCGTCGGGCAGGTGCGACATGACGCTCTCGATGTTGGCGCGCCTGGCCTCCTCGGCATAGAACTCGACGAAGGAGGCGGCGTAGTCGATCTCGCCGCGCGCCTCCGAGATCGGCTTGCCCTGCTCGATCGTCATGATCCGCGCCAGGTCCTCACGCGCGTCCGTGATGAGCATGAACCATTTGCGCAGCACCGCCGAGCGTTCCTGCGGCAGGAGGCCAGCCCAGCCGGGAAAGGCGGCGGAGGCGGCGTCGACCGCCGCCCGCGATTCCGCCCCGGACAGGGCCGGAATGGAGCCGATGACGGCGCCGGTCGCCGGATCGGTGACGGCGATCGCCCTGTGGCCGGCGGCGTCGATGCCGATCCGCTCTCCGTCGATGAAGGAGGCGGCGCAGAAGAGTTCCTGATCCGAAAGCCTCGGCTCCGGACCGTCGGGCCCCTGTCGTTTGGTTGCCGTTTTCGCCATGGCGGATTGTCTTGACGGGTGAATTTCCACCGCATGACAATAGCGGCGGCGACGGAGAGGCGTTCGCCAAACTCGCCTGCGAAATCCGATGGATGAACTGTTTACGGCAGGGGCGGCGAAAGGATCGTCTATGTGTTCAGCTGGGCGAGCAGGCTGACCGGCATCGGCTCGTTTTTCACGGCCGAGGTGACGACGTAGGAATAGTAGCGGCGGATGCCGACCTGGTCTCCCAGCATCCTTTCGATCAGCGCCTGGTAGTCGGTGAGGTTGCGCACGACCACCTTGCACAGATAGTCGATGCCGCCGCCGACGGCCCAGCATTCGACGATCTCCGGAATGCGCGCGACGGCTCCCTCGAAGCGGGCGAAATCCTCGCTGCGATGGCTCTCGATCTCGATCTCGACGAAGACGATCGCCACCGGTCCGAAGGCCCTTAGCGAAATCTGCGCGCCGTAGCTTTCGATGATGCCGGCTTCCTCGAGCCGGCGCAGCCGTTCCCAGCACGGCGTGGCCGAAAGGTTGACGCGCTCCGCCAGCGCCGCCTTCGGGATGCGCCCTTCGCGCTGCAGGATGGCGAGGATCTTGATGTCCCGCGCATCGAGTCTCGGTGTCTCGGATCTGGTTTTGGTCAAGCCGGTCCGGGCCCCTCTCGACAGACCGGCCAAGTTTAGAACGGGCGCGGCGGCCGCGTCCAGATTCCCCGGCCCAGATTTTCGGGCATCGGGGAAAGATGCGAGCGACATCTCTCGCGCGCGCTTGGGTAGGAGGTGTTCCTGCGGCATCGCCGATCAGCCCTCGAGCACCGCCTTGAGGAACTCGCGCGTGCGCGCCTCCTTCGGGTTCGAAAATATCTGCTCCGGCGTGCCCTGTTCCTTGACCTTGCCGCGGTCGAAAAAGCAGATGCGGTCCGAGACTTCGCGGGCGAAGCGCATCTCGTGCGTCACCAGAAGCATCGTCAAATCGTGCTCGGCGGCCAGGCTGCCGATGACGTTCAGCACCTCGCCCACCAGTTCCGGGTCGAGCGCCGAGGTCGGCTCGTCGAAGAGCATGATCTTCGGCCGCATGGCGAGCGCGCGCGCGATGCCGACGCGCTGCTGCTGGCCGCCGGAGAGCTGCGAGGGGAATTTATGCGCGTGCTCGGTCAGCCCGACCATCTTGAGGAGCTGTTCGGCCCGGTCGCGCGCCTCCGCCTTGGGCAGTTTCAGGACGTTGATCGGCGCCTCGGTGATGTTGCGCATCACGCTCATATGCGGAAAGAGGTTGAACTGCTGGAACACCATGCCGAGCTTGGCGCGCATCTTCTTGAGGTGCGCTTCCGACGCCGGCTTCAACGTTCCGTTGCGCTCCTCGTGCCAGAGCGGCTCGCCATCGACATGGATGACGCCGCTCGATATCTCCTCGAGCGTCATCAGGATACGCAGCACCGTCGATTTGCCGGAGCCGGAAGGGCCGATGATGGTGACCTTTTCGCCGGGCTTAACGTCGAAGTCGAGTTCGTCCAGCACGACATGCGTGCCGTACTTCTTCACCACCTTGTCGAACTTGATGATGGGTTCGGTCATTTGAGCGGTATCCCGGTTTTCGGCAGACTCATGTCGACGTAGCGGACGATGCCCGAGCAGACGATCGTCAGGATCAGGTAGATCCCGCCGACCATCGTCAGCGGCACGAGATAGTCGAAGGTCTGGTCGCCGATGATCTTGGCGACGCCGAGCATCTCCAGCACCGTCACCACGGAGAGCACCGGCACGTCCTTCATGATGGACACCAGATAGTTGCCGAACGCCGGAATGACGCGCGGCACCGCCTGCGGCAGGATGATGTGCGTGAAGGTATGGCGCGCGGAGAAATCGAGCGCGCGGGCCGCCTCGCGCTGGCCCTTGGGGATGGCCTCGATGCCGGCGCGATAGACCTCCGCCGTATAGGCGCTGTACTGCACGCCGAGCGCCAGGCAGCCGGTCAGGAAGGCGGGCAGGATCACGCCGTGGTCGGCGAGCACGTAGTAGAGGAAGAAGAGCTGCACAAGGAGCGGCGTGTCGCGGAAGAACTCCGTGATGAAGGTCGCCGGCCACGAGATGAAGCGCGACGGCGCGCCTTTCAGGACGGCGAAGATCAGGCCGAGCACCATGGCCACGGCGAAGCCGGCGATGGAGGCCTCGATCGTCACCACCAGCCCCATCAGCAGGATTGGCAGGATGGAGATGGCGAAGGCGAGTTCGCCATGCGAGGTGTCCCAGGAAAATCCAAACAACATCGTCCGGCTCCCTTAATGACCAACTCTGCGCCAGCGCCCGACCGCGCGTTCGAGTAGATGCATGAGGCCGGCGATGACGAGCGCCATGCCGAAATACATGAACAGGATCATGGTATAGACGGTCGTGCTGTCCTGCGTGAAGTTGCGGATGCGCTCGGCGACGAAGGCGAGGTCGCCGAGGCTGATCAGCGAGGCGAGCGCCGTGTCCTTCAGGTTCTGCACCGCGAGATTGCCGAAGGCCGGCATCATCTCCGGGATGGCTTGCGGCAGCGCGATGCGCCAGAGCGCTTGGCGCGGCGAGAAATTGAGCGCCTTCGCCGCCTCGTACTGGCTGTAGCGGACGGACTGGATGGCGCCGCGTACGACCTCCGCGCCGTAGGCGCCGATATTGAGGCCGAGCGCCAGTACCCCGGCGGCGACCGGCGGAAGCCTGAGATCGATGCCGATGGCGTCGCCGGCGATGGGCAGCGCGAAATAGAGCCAGAAAAGCTGGACCAGCAGCGAGGTGCCGCGGAAGATCTCGATATAGGCGATCGAGAAGCCCTTGATCGCCCAGTTCGTCGACAGCTTGCCGATGCCGAAGGCGAAGGAACAGATGGCGCCGACGATCGTGGAATAGACGGTGAGCTGGATGGTGATCCAGGCGCCCTGCGACAGCGGCTTGAGGTATTCGCTCCATTCCATCGGTGAATCATCCCCTGTTCACCCGCGTGGCGGACGGTGCGTGTAACGGGTGCAGGCCGCGACCTTTCCGGAATACAAAGCGGGGCCGGAATTCCGGCCCCGCTTTCATTGCGTCGGCTCACTTGTCCGAGCAGAGTTCCTTTGTCGTCTTCTCGAAGGAGCCTTTGATATCGGCCGGGGTGAAGCCGTAGCCTTCGAGGATCTTCTTCCACTCGTCGGTCTTCTTGAACTTCACCAGCGCGTCGTTGAACTTGTCGCGCAGATCCTTGGAGTCCTTGTTGAAGTTGAAGCCGCCCCAGCTCCGCGCTTCCTTGCCGTCGATCACCGGATCGGTGAAATCGGGCGCCAGCGCGACCTTGTCGCTCTTCTTGGCGAGTTCGCTGGCCGTCAGGCCGGTCGCCGCATAGGCGTCGGCGCGGCCGGTCGAGACGGTCGAGATCGCGTCGGCGTTGGAGGCGATGGTGACGATGTTCGATTCGGGCACGCCGAGCTTCTGCATCATGTTGAGCTGGTCGGCGCCGGCCATCACGGCGACCTTGAGGCCTTCCTTCTTGAAGTCGGAATAGGTGTGAAGGCCCTTCGGGTCGCCCTTCACCACCAGGAGGCCCTCGCCGTAGGAGGTGTTCGGCTCGGTGTAGGCCACCTTCTGGCAGCGCTCCGGACGGATGGCCATCTCGGAGGCCGTCATGTCGAAGCGGTTGGCCTGCAGGCCGGGAATGAGCGAGGAGAAATTGGTGACGACCCACTGGATGTTCTCGGGCTTGATGCCGAGTTCATTCATCACGGCCTTGGCGACATCGGGACCCGCGCCCTTCGCGTCCCCGCTCGGATCCATGTAGCCGTAGGGGATCTCGTTCGCGACCGCGATGCGGATATAGCCCCGCTTCTGGATTTCCTTGAGCGTCGTGGCGTCGGCGGCGCTGGCGGTCATCGCCGCGAGAGTGATCGCGCCGACGGTGGCGAGGGCGATCTTAGTGAATGAAAAACTGGATTTCTTTCCCATTTTCGTTCCTTCCAGAGGTCTTGCTGATGATGATGTGCCGGCAAAAGGCCGGCCTCTTCGAGAAGCGGCGTCGGAGCATCGCGCGGCGGCAGGAAGCATGAAGTCCGGATGTTCCCATATCGTTGTTTTTGTTGTCCCTCAGGGTTGCGGAGAGCGGCCTCCGAGTCGAGGGAGGATGTCTCTTTTTATCGCCCGGCGGACAGGAGGATCGGCTGTCCGTTTCGGCCAGATTGGATAGAACCACTATCGTTGCCAAGGCATAGTATCGCCGGCACAATCCGATGGCAAAACAGGCCGGCCGCGACCCAGGCGCCCGGAATATCCGCCTTCCCTCTGTCCGGGCATTGCTGATGGCGATAGCGTTCACCGACATCCTTGAAGCGCGCAGGCGGATCGCCGGCCGCGTGCTGCGGACGCCGATGCGGCGGTCGGCGGCGCTGGAGCGCGTCGCGGATGCGCCCGTCTGGCTGAAATGCGAACACCAGCAGACGACCGGCTCCTTCAAGCTGCGTGGCGCCACCAACGCGGTGCTTTCCCTCACCGAAGAAGAGCGCACACGCGGCGTCGTCACCTTCTCGACCGGCAATCATGGCCGCGCGCTCTCCCATGCCGCGAACGCGGCGGGCACGCGCGCGGTGGTGTGCATGTCGGCGCTGGTGCCGCCAAACAAGGTCGAGGCGATCCGCGCGCTCGGCGCCGACATCCGCATTGTCGGCAACAGCCAGGACGAGGCGGAGCGCGCCGCAAGCGCACTGGAGAAGGCGGAAGGGCTGAGGCGCGTGTCGCCCATGGACGATGCCGCCGTCATCGCCGGCCAGGGGACGCTCGGCATGGAGATCATGGAGGATGCACCGGACCTTGAAACCGTGCTGGTGCCGCTTTCGGGCGGCGGCCTGATCTCCGGCGTGGCGCTGGCGGTGAAGACGCTGAGCCCGAAGACAAAAGTGGTGGGCGTCGGCTCGAAGAGGTGCCCGGCCATGGCCGCGAGCCTGGAGGCCGGCCGCCCGGTCGAGGTGCCGGAAGAACCGTCGCTCGCCGATTCGCTCGGCGGCGGCATCGGGCTGGAGAACCGGCATACTTTCGGGATGACGAAACGCTATGTCGACGAATGCGTGCTGGTCGGCGAGGAGGACATCGCCGCCGGCATCCGCTTCGCTTACGAGGCGGAGGGCGAGGTGATCGAGGGCGCGGCGGCGGTCGGCATCGCCGCGCTCTTGAACGGCTCGGTGAAGCCCGCCGGCCCGGCGGCGATCATCCTCACCGGCAGGAACATCGCCCCCGACCTGCATCGCCGCGTCATCAACGGCGAAACGCCGCAAATCTGAAAGAACCGCCATGCCCGACGTGACGATCCTGATGGAGAAGGAACTGCGGAAACTGGTGCCGCTCGACATCGATGCCGTCTCGGTCGTCGAGGAGGCGTTCCGCGCGCTTGCCGGGGGCGCGGTGGTGATGCCGCCCATCCTGAGGCTCGACATAAAGGAGGCGAATGGCGAGGTCGACGTGAAGACCGCCTACGTTCCGGGCCTGGAAAGCTTCGCCATCAAGATCAGCCCTGGCTTCTTCGACAACCCGAAGCTCGGCCTGCCGTCCGTCAACGGGCTGATGATGCTGCTCTCCGCGAAGACCGGCCTTCTCGAAGCGGCGCTCCTCGACAATGGCTATCTTACCGATGTGCGCACCGCCGCCGCCGGCGCGGTCGCGGCCAAGCATCTGAGCCGTGAGAACGCCGAAACGGCCGCGATCTTCGGCGCTGGCGTGCAGGCGCGCCTGCAATTGGAGGCGCTGACGCTCGTTCGTCCCATCCGCCGCGCCCGCATCTGGGCGCGAGATGTCGCCAAGGCGGAAGCGGCCGCCGCCGATCTTGAGAAGCGCCTCGGCATCGAGATCGAGGCGACTGCCGACCCCGGGAAGGCGGTCGCCGGCGCCGATATCGTCGTCACCACCACGCCGGCGACTTCGCCGATCCTGAAGGCCGACTGGATCTCCGCCGGCCAGCACGTCACCGCCATGGGCTCGGACGCCGAGCACAAGAACGAGATCGACCCGCGCCTCGTCGGCAAGGCCGACCGCTACGTCGCCGACCGCCTGTCGCAGACGCGCATCCTCGGCGAACTGCACCACGCCATCGCCGCCGGCCTCGCCGATGCGCAAGCCGACTTTCCCGAACTCGGTTCGGTGATCGCCGGCAAGGTGCACGGCCGCACCGGCGAAGGCGACATCACCTTCGCGGATTTGACCGGCACCGGCGTCCAGGACACGGCGATCGCCACGCTTGCCCGCCGCCGCGCGGTCGAGATCGGCGCCGGCCAGATATTATCCACCTGATCCCTCTCATCGGAAAAGCAAAGATGACGCTCAGCAATCTTCCCTTCTCGCGTGACGAGTACAAGGCCCGCCTGGCCAAGACCCGCAAGGCCATGGACAAGGCCGGCATCGACATCCTTTTCGTCGAGGACCCGTCCAACATGGCCTGGCTGACCGGCTATGACGGCTGGTCGTTCTATGTCCACCAGGGCGTGCTCGTCTTCCCCGACGAGGATCCGATCTGGTGGGGCCGCGGCCAGGACCGCAACGGCGCCATCCGCACCGCCTGGATCGCCGAGGATCGCATGATCCCCTACGCCGACCACTACGTGCAATCGACCGAGCGCCACCCCATGCAGACGCTGGCCGAGATCATCCGCTCCAAGGGCTACGGCGGCAAGCGCCTCGGCCTGGAACTGGAGAACTATTATTTCTCCGCCAAGGCCTACCTGACATTGCAACAGGAACTGCCAAACGCGAAGCTGGTCGACGCCACCGCGCTGGTGAACTGGCAGCGCGCGGTGAAGTCGGCGAAGGAGATCGAGTATATGGGCCGCGCCGCCCGCATCGTGGAAGCCATGCACGAGCGCATCCGCGAGGTCGCGGAGCCCGGCCTGCGCAAATGCGATATCGTCGCCGAGATCCTGAATACCGGCGTGCGGGGCGTCAGTGACTTCGGTGGCGACTATGCCGCGATCGTGCCGCTGACGCCGTCCGGCAAGGATGCCTCCGCGGCGCATCTCACCTGGGACGACCGGCCGATGAAGTCGGGCGAGGGCACCTATTTCGAGATCGCCGGCTGCTACCGTCGCTACCATGCGCCGCTGTCGCGCACGCTTTTCCTCGGCGAACCGCCGGCCGGCATGCAGAAGGCGCAGGACGCCGTGCTGGAAGGTCTTGACGCGGGGCTCAACGCGGCGCGCCCCGGCAACACCTGCGGCGAAGTGGCGAAGGCCTTCTTCGACGTGCTGCGCAAGCACGGCATCGAGAAGGATTCGCGCACCGGCTACCCGGTCGGCATCTCCTATCCGCCGGACTGGGGCGAGCGTACCATGAGCCTGCGCCAGAACGACACTTCCGTCATCGAGGAGAACATGACGTTCCATTTCATGCCGGCGATCTGGACGGACGACTGGGGGTTCGAGACCTCCGAGACGATCCGCATCCGGGCGCAAGGCCCGGCGGAATGCCTCGCCGACGTTTCGCGTGAATTGGTGGTGAAGCGCTGAGCCATGGCTTGGCCGTCTTACCCCCACTCCGCCTCGCTTCGCTCGGCACCTCTCCCCCACATGCGTGGGGTAGAGGAAGGGTGCCAAGCCCAGCGGCCGGCGCTTCCTCTCCCCCGTCGAGCGGGGGAGAGGTGGTTCGCGGAGCGAACCGGAGTGGGGGTCGAACTTCAATTGCGATCACCTTGTCCCACCGACGGAGCCTCCCATGCCGCATGAGCTTCTGCCCGAGGCGAAGGCGATCCTCTCCGACCTGATCGCTTTCCCAAGCGTTTCAAGCGATTCCAACCTCGAGCTGATCGCCTACATCAACCGCCGCATCGATGAGGTCCACGGCCGCACCCGGCTTACCCTCGACGCCAGCGGCTCCAAGGCGAACCTCTTCGTCACGCTCGGCCCCGAGGACATGGATGGCGGCGTCGTCCTCTCCGGGCACACGGATGTCGTGCCGGTGGAAGGCCAGGACTGGTCGGCTGACCCGTTCACGGCTGTCGAGCGCGACGGCCGCATCTACGGGCGGGGTTCCTGCGACATGAAGGGCTTCATCGCCTGCGCCGTGGCGCTCGCGCCGCGTTTCGCGAAAGCCGGGCTGAAGAAGCCGCTTCACATGGCCTTCACCTATGACGAGGAGGTCGGCTGCTTCGGCGCGCAGGTGATGCTGGACGATCTCGCCAGAGCCGGCCGCAAGCCGGCGGTCTGCATCGTCGGCGAGCCGACCTCGATGCGCATCATCGAGGGGCACAAGGGCTGCTGCGAATACACGACCACCTTCACCGGCTTCGAGGGTCATGCCTCGCAACCCGAGAAGGGCGTGAACGCCATTGAATACGCCGCCCGCTTCATCGGCCGCCTGCTGGAGGTCGGCGAACGGCTTCGCACCCGCGCGCCGGCTTCCTCGCGCTTCGATCCGCCCTGGTCGACCGTGCAGGTCGGCCGCATCGCCGGCGGCATCGCGCGCAACATCATCGCCGGCACCTGTTCGGTTGAGTGGGAACTGCGGCCCGTCAACGCCGAGGATTTCCGATTCGCCCGCAATCACATAGACGAATATCTTGAGAAGGAGCTTCTGCCGCGCATGCGCAATGTGTGGACCGAAGCCGACATCGTCACCGAAATCATCGGCGAGGTCGCCGGGCTCGAACCGATGGAACATTGCGAGGCCGAGGCGCTCGTTAGGGCGCTGACGAAGGATCGCATGCCGGCGCAATGCGTCTCCTTCGGCACGGAGGCCGGGCTCTTCCAGCAATACGGCGTCTCGACCGTCATCTGCGGGCCGGGCTCGATCGACCAGGCGCACAAGCCCAACGAATTCGTGGACGTCGCGCAACTGGATGCTTGCCTCGGCATGATCGAGAGGCTGGAGGAAAGACTGACGGGGTGAGTTCCTTTTCGGCCCTGATCCGACCCCTCTCCGGTTTGCTTCGCAAACCACGTTGCCCCAAAGGGGCGAGGAACCCGGGTTCTGAAGCGCCACGGCCTCGGCGGGTTTGGTTCCTCTCCCCTATGGGGAGAGGTGCCGAGCGCAGCGAGGCGGAGAGGGGTCATCGTACCGAGCGGACACCCGCCTTTCACCCGTCGACACGCTCGACAAATCCCGGTAGGAAATTTCCGGCTCAAGCCTCGGCACACCGGAAAGACGCATGAAAAAACCGATCATCATCGCGCCCTCCGTTCTGTCCTCCGACTTCTCCAGGCTCGGCGAGGAAGTGGAGGCGGTGGCTGCCGCCGGCGCCGACTGGATCCATCTCGACGTGATGGACGGGCACTTCGTGCCCAACATCACCTTCGGTCCGCCGGTCATAAAGTCGATCCGAGGCCGCACGAAGCTGCCCTTCGACGCCCACCTGATGATTTCGCCTGCCGATCCCTACCTCGAGGCCTTTGCCGAGGCAGGCTGCGACCGCATCACCGTGCATGCCGAGGCCGGGCCGCATCTCGACCGATCGCTGCAGGCGATCAGGCATCTCGGCAGGAAGGCGGGCGTCGCACTCAACCCCTCGACGCCGCCGGGCGCCATCGAATATGTGCTCGACCGGCTCGACCTCGTGCTTTTGATGACCGTCAATCCGGGCTTCGGCGGGCAGGCGTTCATCCCGGCTATCGTCGACAAGATCGCGCGCGTGAAGGCGCTGATCGGCGGCCGTCCGATCGAGATCGAGGTGGATGGCGGCATCGCGCCGGAAACCGCGCCGCTCGTCGCGAAAGCCGGCGCCACGGCGCTGGTGGCGGGCTCGGCCGTGTTCACCAAAGGGGGCGAGGCGGCCTACCGCAAGAACATCGAAGCGATCAGGATGGCGGCCGACGCCGCGATCGGGCTGGCGGTGTAGCTATGGTAACAGCCCCTGATATTTGACTGTTCTTGCCTTGAATCCACCCCTCCGGCCCTAACGGGCCACCTCCCCCTCGAAGAGGGAGGAAAGCGGCGAGGCTGACGCTTTCCCTGCCCTGCAGGGGAGGGTCCGGCCGACAGGCCCGGGGGTGGGGTGGTCATGCGAACTAAGGATCGACCGCAAAGACCTGTGGACTAATTGTTCCGGCTGCCCCTGCCCGGCATCGGCTTGCCGAAGCCGACGGCATAGCTGATGTAGCCGTGAACCTGCACCTTCATCTCGCCGATCTGGAACGAGGTAGGATCGTCGCTGTTCTGCGGCGTGTCGGGCTCGGGAGGATAGATGCCGTCGTGGCTGGCGATCGGCTTCTGCGGCCGGACGCCCGGAAGCGTGCCGTCGTCAGTCTTGGTCTGTTCGCCCGCCCATGCAGCGGATGCGGCCAACAGAAGCGCGGCCGATGCGGCCACCGTCCGAAGCATTCTCATCTGCGCTGCCATCGCGGCGACCTTTCCAGCAGAATTGTCCCAATAAGATAGGCGAGCCGCGCCGCCGAGACAAATCACACTTGTTCAGGCGAAGACGCTGGCGCCTGCATCGGCGCGGCCGACATTGGCGCGGAGCGCCGCGAAAAGCTCCCGCCCATGGCCGAAGCCGTTGGCGGAGAGGTCCTTGACCGGACGCGGCCGCCCCACGAAGGCCTCCGTGTCGCCGAGCACTTCAAGCGTGCCCGCTTCCGCGTCGAGCCGCACCAGATCGCCGTTCCGGACCTTGCCGATGGCGCCGCCTTCGGAAGCCTCCGGCGTCACGTGGATCGCCGCCGGCACCTTGCCGGAAGCGCCCGACATGCGCCCGTCCGTCACCAGCGCCACCTTGTGTCCACGGTCCTGGAGGATGCCAAGCGTCGGCGTCAGCCGGTGCAGTTCCGGCATGCCGTTCGCCTTCGGCCCCTGGAAGCGGATGACGGCGACGAAATCGCGGTTGAGCCTGCCGGCCTTGAAGGCGTCCTGCAATTCCTCCTGGTCGTCGAAGACGATCGCTGGCGCCTCGACGATGCGCCGCTCCGGCTTGACCGCCGAGACCTTTATGATCGCGTGGCCGAGATTGCCGGAAAGCACGCGGATGCCGCCGCTTGGCTGGAACGCCTTCGGCATTGGCGCCAGCACCTTCTCGTCATGGCTTTTCTCGGGCGCCGGCTCGCGCAGGACCGATCCGTCCGCGCCAAGCTTCGCTTCCACCGTATAAGCCCTCAGGCCCCCGCCCCAGATCGTCTGCGCATCCTCGTGCAGCAATCCGGCGTCGAGCAGTTCGCGGATGAGGAAGCCCATGCCGCCGGCGGCCTGGAAATGGTTCACGTCAGCCATGCCGTTCGGGTAGATGCGGGCGAGCAGGGGCACGATGTCCGAAATGTCGGAAATGTCCTGCCAGGTGAGGCGGATGCCGGCCGCCGCGGCGATGGCGATCAGGTGGATCGTGTGGTTGGTCGAGCCGCCGGTGGCGTTCAGCCCGACCACGCCGTTGACGATCGAGCGCTCGTCGATCATGCGGCCAGCCGGGGTATAGGCATTGCCGAGATGGGTGATGGCGAGCGCCCGCTTCGCCGCTTCCCTGGTCAGTGCGTCGCGCAGCTTCGTGCCCGGATTGACGAAGGAGGCGCCCGGCATGTGCAGCCCCATGATCTCCATCAGCATCTGGTTGGAGTTGGCGGTGCCATAGAAGGTACAGGTGCCGGGGCTGTGATAGGATTTCGCTTCGGCTTCCAGCAGTTCGGCGCGGCCGACCCGGCCTTCGGTGTAAAGCTGGCGCACGGCCGATTTCTCGTCGTTGGGGATGCCCGACGGCATCGGTCCGGCCGGGATGAACACCGCCGGCAGATGGCCGAAGGAAAGCGCCGCGATGGCCAGCCCCGGCACGATCTTGTCGCAGATGCCGAGGAAGACGGCGGCGTCGAACATGTTGTGCGAGAGGCCGATGGCGGCCGCCATGGCGATCACGTCGCGCGAGAAGAGCGACAGTTCCATGCCGGGCTGCCCTTGCGTGACGCCGTCGCACATGGCCGGAACGCCGCCCGCCACTTGAGCGACACCTCCGGCTTCCCGCGCGGCCTCGCGGATCAGCGCCGGATAGGTCTCGTAAGGCTGGTGCGCCGACAGCATGTCGTTATAGGCGGTGACGATGCCGAGATTGGGGACCTCGTTGCCGGCGAGCGCGGTCTTCTCGTGCGCGGCGCAGGCGGCGAAACCGTGGGCGAGATTGCCGCAGGAAAGCGTCGAGCGCTTTACCGTCTGGCTGGCCGCGCCGGCGATGCGCTCCAGATAGGCTTCGCGCGAGATTTTGGAACGTTCGCGGATGCGGTCGGTGACCGCCATCAATTGCCGGTGCGCGCTCATCGTCTTCTTCCCTTCCCTGGCGCCGGATCCTCCCATTCCGGCGGCTGGTGTTTGCGGCTCAGTCCTTTTCGCCGGGTTTCGGCGCCCAGTAGATTTCGACCGGCTTTTTCGCGGCGTCGAATACGGCGCGGATGGGAAGGCGCGGCCCTTGGCCGAGTGCCTTTTCCAGCATCTCTTTCTTGTCCGTGCCTTCGATGTGCAAGGCGAGGTTCCGTGCCTCGATCAGTTTCGGCAGCGAGAAGGTCAGGCGCGGCTCGCCGGCGCTTTGCGCATGGACCGGCAGGACGATGCGCCTGCCGGAAAGGTCGAGCGGCCGCGCGAGGTCGGGATCGTCGGGGAAGAACGACGCCGTATGGCCGTCGGGTCCCATGCCGAGCACGACGAAATCGAACGGATAGGGGAGGGACGACAGCGCCGCCTCGGCCTTTTCCGCGGCTTTCTCCACCGTCGGAGCTTCATGATAGAGGCCGACGAAATTCGCCGCCGCCGCCTTGCCGCGCAGGAGGTCGCGGCGCACCAGTCTCTCATTGGAACGGTCGGAACTCGGCGGCACGAAACGCTCGTCCACCAGCGTGATCGTGACTCTGGACCAGTCGAGATCGGTTTCGGACAGCGCCTTGAACAGGTGCACCGGCGTGGTCCCGCCAGACACCGCCAGCAGAGCCTCCCCGCGTGCCTGGATGGCCTCGGCCAGGATCTCCGCTATGCGTCCGGCCAGTTTCTCCGCCAGCGCCCGGGGTGTCGCGAACTCGTGCCAGTGGCGGGGGGTAGTCATGATCTCCTCGCGATAAGGCAGTCGGCGAAAGCCCCCTCATCCGGCCGCTTCGCGGCCCTCTTCTCCCCGGTGGGGAGAAGAGGGAGCGACATCGCGGCCGGCGCCTCCTCTCCCCAGCGGGGAGAGGGTGGCTTGCGCAGCAAGCCGGGTGAGGGGGAAGGAGAATGAGCCATCCACCGCCCCTAATTGCTCTCGTGCCAGGTGCGCCCGTCGCGCTCGATGAGCGCGATGGAGGCCGACGGCCCCCAGGTGCCGGCGGTATAGCCCTGCGCTTCCTGCTCCGTGTCCTCCCAGGCGGCCTGGATGGTGTCGATCCAGCTCCACGCCGCCTCCACCTCGTCGCGGCGCATGAACAGTGTCTGGTTGCCGCGCACGACATCCATGATCAGCCGCTCATAGGCGTCCGGGTTGCGCACCTCGAAGGCCTGCGCGAAGCTCATGTCGAGCGGCACGTGCCTCAGGCGCATGCCGCCCGGTCCCGGATCCTTGATCATGATCCATTGCTTGACGCCTTCGCCCGGCTGCAGGCGGATGACGAGCTGGTTGGCGACCGGCCGCCCGGCGCTCTCGCCGAAGATCGAGTGCGGTATCTGCTTGAATTCGATGACGATTTCGGAGACGCGCGTGGCCAGGCGCTTGCCTGTCCTGAGGTAGAAGGGCACGCCCGCCCAGCGCCAGTTCTCGATCTGCGCCTTGATGGCGACGAAGGTCTCGGTGTTGCTCTCATTGTTGCCGAGCTCGTCCAGGTAGCCTTTCACCGGCCCGTCGGCGGAGGCCCCGGCGCGGTACTGGCCGCGCACCGTGTTCTTCTGTGCGTTGCCGTTCTCGATGTGCTTCAGCGAACGCAGGATCTTCAGCTTCTCGTCGCGCACCGCGTCGGCGTCCATCGAGGATGGCGGCTCCATGGCGACGAGGCAGAGAAGCTGCAGCATGTGGTTCTGCACCATGTCGCGCAGCGCGCCCGCCTTGTCGTAATAGCCGGCGCGGCCCTCGAGCCCCACCGTCTCCGCGACGGTGATCTGCACGTGGTCGATATGGGCGTTGTTCCACAGCGGCTCGTAGAGCGCGTTGCCGAAGCGCAGCACCATGAGGTTCTGCACCGTCTCCTTGCCGAGATAGTGGTCGATGCGGAAGATCTGCTGCTCTTCGAACACCTTGCCGATTTCGTCGTTGAGCGCCTTTGCGGACGCAAGATCGCGGCCGATCGGCTTTTCGACGACGATGCGCGAATTCGGCGTCAGCAGGCCGTGCGATTTCAGCTTCGCCGCGATCTCCCCGAAGATCGCAGGCGCCACCGCCATGTAGAAGACGCGGATGCATTCGCTCTTGCCCACGGCTTTCCTGAGGTCGTCGAAGCCGGCGCCGGAAGTGGCGTCCGCCGAGACCCACGAGAGACGGTCGAGGAAACTTGCCAGCGCCTTCTTGTCAATCTCCTTGGCATCGACATGCTCGGTGATCGCCTTCTGGGCGAACTCCCGATAGGCCTTGTCGGACATCTTCGCCCGCGAGACGCCGATGATGCGCGTCGGCTCGGAAAATTGCCCCGCGATCTGCCTTTGGTAGAGCGCCGGCAGAAGCTTGCGCTCGGCGAGGTCGCCCGTGCCGCCGAAGACGATGAAATCGAAGGGCTCGACTGGAATGGTCTGGCTGGTCATGGTCCGTCCGTCCGCGTTGTGATCGCCGCGGCAATGCCGCTCTATATTCTAATCGATTTAATTTTGCCAGTGCGACGGAGTGTCCGCATCGGCCTTGACAGGGCAGACGGGGAAGCGTTTCACCGGGGCGCGGCTCGTCCGATGCCTTTCGCACATGCGAAACAAGTTGGAGCGACCGCGTCGAGGAAGCAAGGAGAAAGCGGATATGGGCGCCCATCTTTCGACGACGGTGGCGGAAGGCCTGGCCTTCATGCAGATCGTCGATGGCAAGCCGGTGGATTCGCTTTCCGGCCAGCGCATCGACGTGGCCTCGCCTTCGGACGGCAAGGTGTTCGCCTCCATTCCCGCCTCCGGCGCCGCCGATGTCGACCGGGCCGTGCAGGCGGCGCGCCGCGCCTTCGACGAAGGTCCGTGGGGGCGCATGCCGGCGGTGGAGCGCGGACGCTGCCTTACCCGCCTTTTCCGGCTTGTCGAGGAGAACGGCGAGGAGCTTGCGGCGCTGGAATCCCGCGACACCGGCAAGCCCATCCGCCAGGGCAAGGCCGATGTGACGGCGACCATGCGCTACTACGAATTCTACGGCGGCGCCGGCGACAAGATTCATGGCGACACCATCCCGTTCCTGGACGGCTATACGGCGCTGACCTTGCGCGAGCCCCACGGCGTGGTCGCCGGCATCGTGCCGTGGAACTATCCGCTGCAGATCACCGCGCGCGTGGTCGGCGCGGCGCTCGCCATGGGCAACACGCTGGTGGTGAAGCTGGCCGAGGACGCCTCGCTGACCGCGCTCCGCGTGGCGGAACTCGCATTGGAAGCGGGCATTCCGGCAGGCGTGCTGAACGTCATCACCGGCTACGGGCGCGAGGCTGGCGCCGCGCTCTCGGCGCATCCCGGCGTCGATTACGTCACCTTCACCGGATCGCCGCTCACCGGCACCGCGATCCAGCAGGCCGCGGCGATCAACAATCGCGGCGTCACCATGGAACTCGGCGGCAAGTCCCCGCAGATCGTCTTCG
>MKRJ01000029.1:0-59265 GCA_001896885.1 Rhizobiales bacterium 65-79
CGCCTCGAGGCAGCCGGTCGGGTTGGTGTGGATGAACGTGTCGCTGAGGAGCTTGTGCAGCAACATTGTCATGGCGACGTGCGGATTTTTCGCCAGCGCATTGCGCAGTGCCAGCGTCCGATGGGCCGTCAGCTCGATCACGAGACGCTCCGGGAGCGGCTTGATGCCGTTGTCGTCGCCCTCCTCCTCGGTTTGCACAGGCTGGCCGCCGATGGTGATCACCACGCGTTGGACGGCGGGCGTGCGGATTTCGCCGGTTTCAGGATCGACGTCGTCCTCGGATGCCGTTTCATCGGCAACTTCAACCGGCCTTTCGTCTTCAGGCCGGACGTAACCGCGATCCATGGACAGCGAGCCGTCGGCGTCGATGCTGACGAACACGCCGGCGATTGCGATCTCATCCGGGTCATAGCGGACAGGACGTTCGTCGAGGGCGTCAAGGGCGGCCTCGATCTCGCTCAGGCGCTGGTCGATCTCGTCCGGCAGCTCATCCGCGTCCTCGTATTCGGCGGTCAGGCGGTCGAGTTCCTCCTTCAGCGCGTCGCTGGTCGCCTGTTGCTCCGCGGTGATGGAGAGCGGAACGCCCTTGATGTCGCGCAAGCCACGGGTGACGCCGTAGGGAATGCTGACGGCGGCCTCGACCCATTTCCAGCCGTGGGTCGCAATCTCGTCGGCGATCGTGGTAAGCTTTTCGGACACGAGCCGGTCGAGAAGTCCGACGTCCTGAATCCAGCCCCCGTCGTCGGATTCGAAGAGGTCGCGCATGACGACGCCGCCGGCGGCCTGATAGGTGTCAACGCCGACGAAGACGGCGCGCTTGTCCGAGGCGCGCACCGTCGTCTCGGTCAGCATGCGGCGGATGTGGTATGGCTCCTTCTGCCAGCTATTGCGGATCGCTTCCCAGACCTGCTCCTGCCGGGCGTGGTCGTGTGAAACCGTGAAGGCCATGAGCTGCTTCAGCTCCATGCCGTCTTCGGCATAGATTTCGAGCAGCGCGGGCGAGACCGATGCCAAGCGCAGCCGCTGCTTGACGACATTGATGTCGACGAAGAACGCTGCGGCGATGTCCTCCTCGGTCATCCCCTTGTCGCGCATCGCCTGGAACGCGCGGTACTGGTCGAGCGGATGGAGCGGAGCGCGCTCGATGTTTTCCGCCAGCGAAACTTCGTCGATCAGGATGGCGGCGTTGGCGGCCGACACGACGCACGGGACCAGCGTGGTCTTGTTGAGACGCTTCTGCTTGGCGAGCATTTCCAGCGCGCGGTAGCGACGGCCACCGGCGGGCACCTCGAACATGCCGGTCTCCTGGCCCTCGGCATCGACGACAGGGCGGACGTGGAGGCTCTGGATCAGGCCGCGACGGGCGATCGACTCGGCCAGCTCCTCGATCGGGACGCCGGCCTTCACGCGGCGGACGTTCGCTTGGCTGAGCACCAGCTTGTTGAAGGGAATGTCGCGCGAGGACGACAGGGTGATCTTCTGAACGGCAGTTGCCATGTTCCTTACTCCGCGACGAGCGCCGAGAGCCTCTCTCTCGAACCCGAACTCGTCACGAAGCGAAGCGCAGCCCTCTCACTCTTGGAGGGCAGCGCCACGGATGCGGGAAACGGAAGGGCACGAAGGCGCAAAGCCGGAAACACGGAAAACCGTGCTTCCGGCTTCACGGAAGTCAGGCAGCGCGGTCGAGCAGCTTCTTGGCCTTGCCCTCCAGTTCGAGCCGCGCATCCTGATTGGTCTTCTCGCGGGCAACCGCAGTGATACCCGCCACGAAATCGAAGATGGACTCGGGCGGGCGACCCTCCTCCGCCAGGACAGTTTCGATGATCTTGCCGGTCTCGGTCTTCGAGAACCCGCGCTTGCGGAGGAATTCGGTGCGGTCTTCGTCAGATTTCGCGACGATCCGCTCGCGCGCAGCCTTGATGCCGTTGATGAAGGGCATGGGCGAAGAGTTAGCGAAGTTCAGGAGCGCCGGCGCAGCCTCGTGGGCGAAGCGGGACGCCGCGTACTTGCTATGACGGATGGTGATTTCCTCGAAATCTTCCACGCCCCACAAATTGCGATTCTGGCAGACCGCGCGGAGATAGAAGCTCGCCATGCCGAGCGTCTTCGCGCCGACCTCGGAATTCCAGCAGTAGAAGCCGCGGAAATAGAGGTCGGGCGAGCCGTCGGGAAGCCGACCGGCCTCAATCGGATTGAGATCGTCGACGAGAAAGAGGAACACATCGCGATCGGAGGCATAGAGCGTCGTCGTGTTCTTCGTGATGTCGACGCGGGGATTGTAGACGCCCGTCGACCAATCGAGCACGCCGGGCACCTTCCATCTCGTATCGCCCGTGCCATTGCCGGCGATCCGCTGTACCGCCTCGACCAGTTCGTGGTCGTAGATTCGGCCATAGTCGGGACCGGTGACGGCGCGCAGCTCGATGCGGTCGTTGTCGGTTTCGAGCGTCTTGATCTGCTCGGCCCGATGCGAGGTCAGGCCGTATTGCAGATTGATGCCGGCGAGCGCGGCCGGGAGATGGCGCAGATAGGCGGCGGGGGCGCCGACCTGGCTCGCGAGTTGGCCGAAGCTCCAGTGCGTTGGCGCGACGGGCGTGTCCGAGCCCGGCAGGATGAGGGACAATCGCTCTGGATCAGACCGGCTCGCCTCGACATGGATGAGCGCGGTTTCCACGACGCGCGTCTGGCTGCGCTCCGACCGACTGCGCACGGAATCCGCCAGCTCTGACAGCGAGAGGTAGCGCTCGTCATCGGGACGCGAGAACCATTCCGAGGAAACACGGCCGATCCGCTCGCCGCGACTGACATCCACCTTGTAGCCGCCGCTCATGCCGCGCCGGGCGTCGAGAACCTGCATTTTCATGGGACCAACTCCATGACGGGCGCCGACAGCCTCTCTCTCGACACTCAACCCGTCATGGAAATCCCCTCGCACTCTGACTCTCTGGGGCGTTGCGGGGCAGGCTGTGCCAAAACTCTCCGACTCAGCCAACCAATGCTCTCGGCCACGACGCCCAAAGTGCCAAAGCGGCGCACCCGATCCAAAGCGCGACGATGACGCTGGCCGCCATGCGGCTGACGGGACGCTCGGCGCGAGCATCCGCCTCCGCTCGAAACTCGGCCATGAGATCGGCGGGAACGAGGCGGACGGCAAGAAGGATGCCGAGCGGCACTAGGATCAGATCGTCCAGATAGCCGATAACTGGAATAAAGTCGGGGATGAGGTCGATCGGCGATAGCGCGTAGGCGGCGACGGCTGCACAGATCGCCTTGGCATACCAGGGGACACGAGGGTCGCGTGCTGCGATCCAGAGCGCGACGACGTCCCGCTTGATGCTTCTCGCCCAACGCTTGGCTCTGCGCAGCAGTGTCTCATTCTCAATGGATCCCAACGTCATCTCCAGACCTTCATCCGCCGTCTGCCCGGCTCGCACTGTCGCTTCTCACACAGCTCTTTCGACCTACCCCGGCTAACCCAGACGCGCCTCGCGAGTCAGAACCGGGTTGGCAGGGCCGGTCACTACCGGATCAACTTGAGCGGTTCTCGTCCTGCGCAGCGAAGACATCTTGAGCATAGGTTTCTAGAAGCGCCTCGCATCCGGCGAGCCGCGTGGCCGCTTCCTCTGCCAAGGTCGCGCCGTAGAAATCGAGCTTGCGGATCTTCTCGAACCAGCTCTTCAGCTTCTTGAGGTCGATGTCGTTCTCCTCAAGTTCTGCGTAGGTGAAGTGGTTGGCCGCCCGCTCGCGAGCGATCTCTGCCTCAAAGTCTCGGCAGCGATCAAGCAACTCCCGATATTCCTCATCCCGATCGGCTCTGAACCGGACAATCACTTTATCGGTCTGAGTTTTGTCCAGTGGCGCGCTCTCTAGTTGCATCCCCTGCCCGATTGCCACCAGACTCACGCGGCGCCTTCCCTTCGGCCTTTTTCTAGCCGGCAGCCCGAGGCGGTCCTACGGTGGTCAGAACCCGATTCAGTTTTGAGGTGCAGTCCCGATAAAGGTGCGTGACGCGCCGGTATCGACAGACGTTCTCAATGAAGATCGCCTTACCGAGACGCAGGCGCGGGAGGTCTTCTCCGTCTCCATTACTGGCGGACCCGATCATCGCGACCGAGACGTGGTTTGAGGTAAAAGATGGCGGAACTACTGTATCTGACCCCGGAAGAAGTGACCGAGCGATTCCGCGGCGCAATCTCAACCGGGACATTGGCAAACTGGCGAGCAATGCGCATTGGACCAGCTTTCGTGAAGATTGGGAAGTCCGTCGTCTATCCGGTCGCCGAACTCAACGAATGGGCAAATCAGAACACCGTTAGGTGCCGTGCGACAAATCGACTCATCGGGAAGGAGCATGAGCAAGCGTGAACTCCCTCGAATAGAGTTCGTAGGCGCACCCAGAACTCGCCCCCACTAAACTTGAATTTCACAATTTACTATGCAATATCAATCTGATAGCGTCGCGAAACGGATGATCCACAATCACCCTTCCGGCGACCCGACGCCGTCGCGCGCCGATATCGACATGACGCGGACGGTGATCGACACGGCCAAGCCGCTCGGCATCGCCGTCCACGATCACATCATCATCGGCAAGAGCGGCCACGCCAGCCTGAAGGGGCTGAAGCTGATCTGAGGACGGCGACTAAAGCATGTCTCCCGAAAGCGTGCAGCGGTTTCGGGACAAGGACATGCTTGAAAATCAAATACCTACAGAATGTCGCGTGAATCCTTTTTCACGTGACATGCTGCGATGTGGTCGCGCCATATGGTGACGCGCCGGCCCTCTCCTTTTCGTCATCAACGGACAGAGCAGGAGCGAAGCGAACTGCGGAGATCCGAGGATCCATGCCGAAAAAGTGCGGCAACGCGGTGAAGTGCCGAACAGGCGTTGCTTCCGGGAGGCCGGAAGCCCGAAACGCCCAGGCACGAATCCTCGGCTCGCGCCCTTCGCTTCGCTCGGGTCGGGCCAAGGATGGCGAACGGCGCAGCCGCTGCTATTCCTCGGCCTTCTTGGCGGCGGGCTTCTTCTTCGGCGCGGCCTTCTTTTTGGCCTCGCCCGCCTCGTCGGCGGCTTCGGCCTTGGCTTCCTTCTTCTTGGAGGCCGTCTTCTTGGCGGGTTTCGCCGCAGCTTCGTCCTCGTCTTCGGCGAGAAGCTCTTCCTTGGTCACCTGCTTGTCGGTGACGTCGATCTGCGTCAGCATGTGATCGACGACCTTCTCCTCGAAGAGCGGCGCCCTCAAATTGGCGAGCGCATTCGGGTTGTCGCGGTAGAACTCGAAGACCTGGCGCTGCTGGTCCGCCGGCACGCCGCGCACATATTCGATGAGCGCGCGCTGCATCTCGTCATCCGTCACCTGGACCTGGGCCTTTTCGCCGATCTCGGCGAGAACGAGGCCGAGCCGCACGCGGCGCTCGGCGAGCCGGCGATACTCCTCGCGCGCCTCTTCCTCGGTCGTATCCTCGTCGGCAAAGGTTTTGCCGGTCTGTTCGAGTTCGTTGGTCACCTGCCGCCAGATGTTCTCGAACTCGGCATCGACGAGCTTCGATGGCGCCTCGAACTTGTAGGCCTCGTCGAGGCGGTCGAGCAGTTCCCGCTTCACCTTCTGGCGGGTCAGCGCGCCGAACTGGCTCTCGATCTGGCTCTTGACGATCTCGTGCAGGCGCTCGAGCGATTCCAGCCCGAGATTCTTGGCGAGTTCGTCGTTGAGCTCCAGTTCGTTCGGCTTGGCGACCTCCTTCACCTTGACCGCGAATTCGGCATTCTTGCCGGCAAGGTGGGCGGCGCCGTAGTCCGCCGGGAACGTCACCTTGACGGTCTTCTCGTCGCCCGCCTTGACCCCGACGAGCTGGTCCTCGAAGCCGGGGATGAACTGGTTGGAGCCGAGCACGAGCGGCTGGTCTTCCGCCGAACCGCCTTCGAAAGCCTCGCCGTCGATGGTGCCGGTGAAGTCTATGGTGACGCGGTCGCCGTTCTCGGCCTTGCCGGTCTTCGCCTCGTAGGTGCGGGCGGACTCGGCGACCCGCTTCATCTGCTCCTCGATCTCGGATTCCGGCACGTCGTAGACCTGCCGCGTCACCTTGATGCCCGCGTAATCCTTGATCTCGATCGCGGGGATCACCTCATACGCCAGCGAAAACTCGAAGTCGGCATTGCCGGCGAGAACCTTTTCGGCCTCCTTCTCGTCCTCGGTCATGGTGATCTCGGGCTGCATGGCCGCCCTTTCGCCGCGCTCCGCCAGGATCGATCGGGTGGAATCGTTCAGCACCTCGTTGACCACTTCGGCCATGAACGACTTGCCATACATCTTGCGCAGGTGCTGGACAGGGACCTTGCCGGGGCGAAAGCCGTTCAGCCGCACCTTGTCCTTGGCGTCGGCGAGCCGCGTCATCAGCTTGCCTTCCATATCGCCGGCCGGCACGACCACCTTGATCTCGCGCTTGAGACCGGTGTTGAGTGTTTCGGTTACCTGCATCATTCGACCTTCTGTTCACATTGCCGGCTTGCGGCGACCTGCCGCCCAGCCTGCCGAAAAAATCCTGCCGGGAGTGGCCCCTGGCCTTGGTGCGGGTGGAGAGCAACCGCACCATGTTCCCTTCATTGAAACCATTGTGCTTTTTACCGTTCAATGCGGCGCATGTGGCACATTATGTGGCTCAATAAGAGGCTCAGTCCGAGGCGGTTCCTTTCACCGGCTTTTGTCCAGCGCACGCATTAGGGGTAACAGGCCTGTCCGGTCAAGCGTTCCCTTGCGTTAGCTGCCGACCAAATTCCGGCTTTACGATGGCTCACCCGCCCTTCGCCTTGGCGTAAAGGTTCGACCCGCTATGCGCCCTGCCCTGCCCCCGTTTGTCATTTCCGCGCGGCGTCCGGAGCAGCCCGAGCTGTCGCTTTTCTCCGCATTTGGAACAGCGAAACAGGTGGATGATGTCGTCATGCAGACAGCCATGATCCGGTCCTAGCCGATCCCGGAGCTTCACCATGTCCAGCTTCGCATGATGATGGCAGGCGTGGCAGCAAATCTCGTAGGTGTCGCCGCTCGATAAAAAGTGCTGGATGGTCTCGCTCATCCGACAGAAATAGCGCTGGTCGGAACCTACCGCCAGCATTCGCATTGAATCGGCCAGCGTGGAGTAAGCGTATGGCCGAAGATCATTTCGAGGTAGTGACGATCGAGACGGACCAGCCCGGCCGGCTCGCCAACATCACCAATACGCGCCAGGCGGCGGAGCGGCTCACCGAGAAATGGCCGGCGGCCCACAAAGGCGCGCTCTACCGCAAGGCGGTAAAGGCCTGCGTGGATCATCTGAGGGGGAAGAAGGACGCCGGCGCCGTGCGCAAAGCGTTCATAGGCGCGGCCAGAGAGGCGGACATCTTCGTCCGCGAGGGGCGGCATTTCGGGTAGCGCATCAATGAACGCGGCCCGAAACGCGAAAAGCCCGCCGGCCGAAGCCAGCGGGGCAAGTTCGCGAAAAGTCTAATTCAGGCCGTCTTTACAATCCCTGCTAGAATCGCTTTTATGCGGGCGGCTTCTGGGGGGAAGAAATTGACCATCTGCATCGCAGTCAAAGTGCATGACTGCCTCGTTTTTGCCGCCGACAGCGCATCTTCCATGGTTACGTCCGACGGCAACGGTCACCAAGCCGTGATGCGCGTCTATAACTATGGCCACAAGGTCTTCAATCTCATCCGCAATAAGCCAATCAGCGCCATGACATGCGGCCTCGGCAATTTCGGCCGGATGTCCGTTTCGCGCATTGCCAAGGAGATTCGCAAGGAAATCATGACCGGCTCGGCGGGCATAGACGTCAACAGCTTCACAATCGAGGAGGTGGCAAAATATTGCCGAGGGCGCTTTTCCGACCTCTTTGACGCTCTGCCCGAGCCAGTCCACAAATCCTCTTCGTTCAGCTTCTTCGTCGGAGGATATTCGACGGCCGGTTCAGGGAGCGAGCTATGGAAATTCCAGTTCAGCCCGGCGGGAAAAACTGATCCACAACTTCTTGCTGGCGAGGAAAATTGCACGATCGAATGGGATGGTCAGCCTGACGCATGCTCCCGTCTGGTATTAGGCATATCGCCAGCAACGATGGGCGTACTTGTTGCGTCGGGAATTTCGGAGCAAGATGCCCGCGTTTTGACACAAAGACTAGCCAGTGCGTCTCAGGCGCAGATTCTGGAGCCCTCGATGCCTGTACAGGATGCGATCGATCTGGCGAAGTTTTTGGCGGAAACTACTGTGTCATTCGTGCGTTTCATGCCAGGCGCCAACACCGTCGGCGGAGACCTTGACGTCGCGACTGTAACGAAGTTTGAGGGTTTCCGCTGGATAAAGCGTAAGCACTACTATCCATCTTCATTGAACGTGGAGCCATCTCATGTCTGCTGACAATCGAACTGTGGAAGCAAAGCGTCTCAGCCAGCCGCTCGTTGCCGCACCGATGCCAGAATATGAGTTTCAGCGTGCGGATGAAACCGAACGGCCGGCGTTCGAACAGAAATCGGACGATCAGCACGAGAGAAAGCTGGATTTGTCCGGCGTGGTATTCAATTTCTCTTAGACTTCGCGCGAACTACTGATCTACCGTCGGCCGCGATTACTGCCGTCTCCGGATCGGTGCACCAGCGCCGATCACGGTCGAAACGTAATATGGCTCGTCACCCAGGCATAGAAGCCGACAAGCGCGACGGCTGCGGCAAGTATCCAGCCCCCCGCCTTCCAGATCGCCCTCCCTAGCGTCCCCGCCCCGCGCACCTGGTCCTGCTTGCGCAGATAGTCTTTCCAGGTCGGCTCGATCTCGGTCACCCGATCGGACAGATCCTTTAGACCGGCGCGCAGCTCATGGACTTCCTGGCCCAGTGCGTCGATCTTCTCATGCGTCCGCCGGCGGCTTTCGCTAGCGTCCTTATTACTGGCAATCAGCATCTCCAGTTTGCCGCCGATCTCACCGATCATCGCGTCCGTGCTCATGTTGCGACCCGCCATTTCCGCCCGTCCGCCCTGGTTCATGCACTGCGATTAAGCGGGCCAAAGAAGCCACGCGGTGAAGACGCCAAGGAAGATCTGCGCCAGACCGAACAGGATGATGAACCGATCTTCCGGCATGGCTTCGCGCCACATGCGGCGAAGGTGGTTCATGGCTTCGGCCCCTCGTCCCACGCCCTGACGCCGTCGACCTGGGCGGCGCACGCTTTCAGGCGCGCTTCGTTGGTGTTCGCCGTTGCAACGATGTCCTGCACCGTCGACCATTTGCGGCGATCCGGCTTTGGACATGGCTCGACCAGAGCCGGCGGCACGGTGAGCTTCACCGGCTTCGGCACCATGACGGTTTCAATGTGCGTACAGGCGGCCAAGCTCAGGAGGCACAGGCTGGCCGAGAAACTTGCGAAGGTCCGCATTCTGCTTTTCCATTTCATCGAGCTGCGCATCCTTGTCGGAGAGATCGTCGGCGAGCTGCCGGTTCTTTGCCGCCAGATCGGCGGCCAGGCGCCCGTCGAGGCGCGACTGTTCGGTCATGGCGTCGATGGTGGCGGCCGCCTGCCTGTTGGCCTCCACGGCCGTGGCAAGTGCCGCCTGCGCCTTGTCGCGGGCAGCGGCGGCAGAGATCGCCTCGCCGCGATACCAGAGCGCGACGCCCCCGAGCGCCAGGAAGGCCAGCAGCGCGCCACCGAGGAGGTAGAGGCGGATCTGCGTCAACATTTGTCCTTGCACCTCACAACCCGCATGCCGATCGCATCCCGGCGACCGAGGTGGCGTTCATTCGCCCATGTCTGTGGCTGGAACTTGAAGTCGATCGGGAGTCCGGACTGTGCCCTCAGCCATTCGGAGATCGCGACAGTATGAATCAGCCATTTCGGATCGCACTCGAAAGCGCCACCGCGAATCTCCGCATCTGGAAACTCGCGCTGGAAACGCTCATCGTCGAGGATCATCACGACGTCGACATCGCGCCAGTCAGCCCGCTCCAGCGCACTCCCGACCAGGTAGCAACCGAAGCTGTCGCCATAGGCCTGTTCGAGATGCATGCAGGCCAGCTTCAGCTTGAAGATGGCTGGCACTCCAACGTACGATGCCTTCTTGCGTGTCGGTGCCGAAACATCGGTAGTTTCCTGCCGAGCGCCAAGTTTTCTCTGCTCTCGAACCATCATCCGGAACTTGCTGCTCGTGCGCCATTCATCTTCGAAGCCGGGAGGAGCCTTCTCTTCGTCCATGCTCACAGCCCCGAGACGCAGAGCTCGGCCTCGCCGATGCGGGCGGCGTCGCCCATCTCGCGGCGGTGCGCGAGGCCGATGACCATGCGGCCGCCGGCGCGGTTATAGGCGGTGGCGGCGATGCAGCTCTCCCGGTACTGTCCGGCCCGGCCGAGGCGGGCGGCGCTGGAGCCGCAGGCGGCGCTTAAGCCCACATTGTAGGAAAGCGAGATCATCATCGCCTGCCACGCCACCGGCTTCTTCTCGAAGCCGGCGACGCAATCTTTCAGCCCCGGATAGAAATCCCGGTTCAGCCGCTTCTTCAGCCGGCGGTCGCAGCCGGCAGGCGTTTCGACCATGCCGGGACGCACGTTCTCGGTGTCGCCGTCGCAGATGGTCCAGACCGGCGGCCGTGCGATCCGGTCATAATAGGCGCGCAGCTTCTCGCCCTCCCATGGCCGGACAAGCGTCTCCTCGGCCAGTGCGACGGCGGCAGGAACCGGCTCTTCGCCCGGCCGGGCGACGTACCAGACGCCGCCGGAGAGCGTGGCGACGGCCATGATGGCGGCGATCGCGCCCTTGGCGCGGCCGCTGGCGCGGATGCGGCTATTCGGCATCGGGAAGCTTCTCCTGGGCGACAAGCCGGGCGACGAAGGCCGCGGCGACGACGATGAGGGTGGCGAAAGCGAAGGCCGCCGGCGGGATCGGCAGCAGCCCGCCGAATAGCGGCAGGGCGGCCTCGATGCCGGACAGCACGCCGGCAAGCGCGATGAGACGGATGCTCCACGCATGGCGGAGCACCCGCTTCCATTCGGAGGCGAGACGCATGGTTTTGCCTTTCAGGATGTGTTCGACAGCGGCCGGGCTCGATGCTTTGATGAGGCCGGTCATCACGAGGGGAAACGAATGACTGAACTTCAGAGGTTCATTTGCGAATATTCCGCCGTTCGAAATGCCAACTTCGTCCTGTGGTCGGCACTGCTGGTCGACCTTGCCGAGACGAAGGGCATCGAGGGCGGGAAGTGGCTGAAGAGGCTTCGAGCGCTGGCGTTCGAGCAGCTCGACGTGTCAAAGCTGGAAGCTTCACCCGACAAATACTCGGCGGAGGTTGCAGAGGTCGCCGAAAGGGCAAGGCTGCTTGTCGAGACGACCTTTGCGATGGCCCGAAACCGGCGAAGGGAGCGTCTAAAACGTTGAGGCCGCTCTCCTGCGACTGTTTGAGCTAGCCGGCATGGTCAGGATGTGCTTAGCTTGCCCCGTCAGCCTGTCCACGCGCTGACGGCGCCCGGCCGCGCAGTACCCTCAACCCCTGCGGACCGGGCGCTAAAGCTTCCCGACCAATAGCCGCCCGACGCCGCATATAGCGCGGACATACGCGGCGGCGCCCTGCATCAATTTGCTACTCGCAGAAGCACATCGCCATTGGCCAGCAATGCGAGAAATACCGTCAACAACAATGTAATTGCTAATTGCAGCACAGGTGACCATGAAGCCAAAAAGCCGAAAGCCTTTCGGTGACCTTTGATCCATGTGGGTCGGGCGGCCAGCTTCAAAGGTTGCATAGATGAATGTTCAGCCAGATCCTGAGCCGCCGACACCCAATAGTTTCGCATCCGCGCGTCATGCGAATCGCCTACCCATATGCCGCGAAGCCATAGTGCATGCGCCACAGGTATAATCGTTAGGAGCCAATAGGGGCAGTGGAACGGTCTATTCACATATAGACTTATTGCACCCACCAGAATTGCCCATATTCCCAGAGTCACCTTCCATTCTATCTGGGATCTAGCCTCCTTGCGATCTGCCCAGTACTGCGCGAGTGCGAGAAATGTATCGAACCGCTCTTTGTCCATTCTTCGTCCGCCCGGAAGGAGTCGCCCCAATTCTGATATGGGTCGTGACACTAATCGCAAGACGCGGCAAACGCGATAGAACTGAGAAATTGGAGAGGCGACGTGTCTGCCGACGCCGACGCCGGGCGGCATGAGAAGTCGACGATCATCGTTCAGAGCCTCGCCAACCGCTCTACTACCGCAACCAGCATGGCGTCGTTGCCAGCATCGTTCGGATGTAGGCCGTCAGCCTGATTGCCAAGCCCGGTCATGTCGATCCCGTCAACGGGCAGGACGATGACGCCCTTCTCCCTGTAGAGCCGCCGAAGTGCTCCCTGCGCCGGATCGAACGTTCGCCCTCCTGTGTAAGAGCTGTTCCACGCGGAGCTCGGGCGCATGGGCGGCAGCGCAAAGATGCGCGGCACACCGCCGGCCACAAGCCCATCAATCACCGCCTCCGCGATCGAGACGATCGAGGTCGGGTTGGTTCCGAAGGAATCGTTGATGCCCAGCGCGAGGATGGGAACGCATACCCCGCCGGCATAGGTGCACTGCGTCAGGATGGACGCAACGGCCGCCGAGCCGAAATTCGCGAAGGTGTAGGACCCATGGGCGAAGCGACCGGTCCTGAACCTCTTGCGGTTTCCCGACAATGGTGCCAGTCGCAGGAGCCCGGTGATCTCGACCGGCCCTCTGGATGCCCGGATTGCATAGGTGCCGCTGGCCGACTGGCCTGTGGCGCCCGCCGCGCTGAACATGTCTGTCTGGGTCGCCCCGTCGCAGGAGATGGTCTTATAGTCCGTCCCGCCGAAGGAAAAGATCAGATCGCCAGCGCCGCTTTGCTGCGTATACCAGGCGTCCACCTGCTCATAGGCTCCGGCGAAGGAGAGAGAGGCGCCGTCGGCGAGAATAAGGCTCTCCTGAAGCGGTCCCTTGGTCCCCGTGGAGACGCTGCCGCTGACCGTCACCCCATAAAAGGTCGGGACATAAGTGCTGGACGGCCGCAGCGCCGTCATGATCGGCTCATCGGCCGCGATCCCGTAGTTCAGCCATGCGGTGAACATGTTGAACCAGTGTCGCGATCCCATCGACGCTGCATAAAAATGCGAGATCGAATCGCCGATCAGAGCGAGGACATCGCCGGCGGCGGCATGCTCGATGAGGTTCTCCCGAACCTGTTCCAGAAGCGTGTATGATTGCGGTTTGAGCGGCAGCGGAAACCGGATGCCGTTCAGATAGGGCTTGCCAGGGCCCCATAGACCATGCCCCGAGGCCGCCAGTCCGGTGACGACATATTGGCCGGCCGGGACGAAGCCGGTATTCGCCGGCGCGGCGGCCTTCGAGAACGCGGCCGATTCATCATCTCCGTTGCCGGATGCCTGAACCGCTGGCACCCCGCCCGCGAGAGAACCGAGGAGGCCTGTCTTGATCGTGGCCGCGATTTCAAAGCGGTGCAATGTCGTGGCCGTGAGCGCATCGCCTTCCGCGAGCGGAGAGCCCGTCTTATACCAGAAGCGGACGCCGGTCGGGTTGGAGTTCGCCTGAAACTGGAAAGCGCCGTTTTGCTGGGGGGTGAAGGCGACATACTGGCCCTCCGCAATCTGGATGCCGACCTCGAGGGTCTGCACTCCTGCTGCAACGGCAACGGTCTTCGAGGCGCCGATCTCCGCGGCAACGCCATTCACGACGGAGACAGCCATGACCTTGACCGCTCCGGCCACGCTCGCTCCGATCGTGACATCGGCGATGTAGCCGTCCTGCGGGGCGGGGCTGTCCCTTAGAATGACGGTGAATTGAGCCGGCGTGGCGGTGCCGGTAGACACGATATCAAGCCACCCCGCATCGACATTCTCGCCGATGGTGGCCACGGCGGCCTGCGAAGATGCGTAGGCTATTTCGGCCTTGCTGCGGACATCGCCCTTGAGCGTGAACCGCGAATGGATCTTGTTCCCCATCGAGATCGTCTTGGGCGTCGCGACCGTGGGAACCGCAGCCGTGAACCAGTAGGCCGGGTTTCCTCCCGTGGTCTCATAATAGATGCCGGCGACACCGCCGACGCCGACGACGCAGCCGGCCGGGACAGGAATGTCGAGATCATCGACGACGGCCGCGCCGGCCGGCACGGCGACCGCATAGTCTGCGACATGCGTCAGCGTGCCATCCTCGTTCAGCCGATCTACGGAAACGGTCAGCGTCTTGCCCGCGTTGACGCCGATTTCGAGCTTGGTGAGGAATCCATCCGTTTCGCGCAGCGTGTCGGGCCAGTAAAAGATCTGCGCCCCGTCCGTCACCGACCCCGAGGCGGAAACGTCCGTCCAGCCTATGGTGTCGGTCGTAACCGCACCAGAAAGAGCCGCTACGCCCTGGACCGAGCTGATGGCATCCGCCACCGTGGTCACATCGGCCGAAATCCTCGCCACCGTGTTCAGCTCATCCACGATGCCGGCGACAGCATGGACATCAGCCAGCGCCGCGGCGAGCGCATTCACGTCGTCGATCGAGTTGGCGACGGCCGTCACCTTGGCCGAGATCGCTGCTACCAAGGACACATCATCCTGGATGCCGGCGACCGTGACGATCTTGTCGACGATGGCGGCGACGGCCTGTATCTCGTCATGGATGTCGGCCGTCTTCCCGATCGGGATGAGATTGTCCGCGACCGCCCCGATCGCATCCAGTGCACCGGCAACGGCGCTCACCGCCGCATGGACCGCGGCGACGGCGGAGACATCGTCGAGCTTCAGTGCCACCGCATTGATGGCTGTCAGCGCATCCGCGACGGAATCGACATTCGCAAGATCGGCGGTGAGCGCGGTGATATTGGCACCGGCCGCCGCGACCGCGCTCACCGCCGTCGCGATCAGGGCGACGGCCGAGACATCGTCCGATATCCCGGCCAGCGTCACGATCTTCGCGGTAATGGCGGCAAGGGCTTCGACCTCGCTGGCGATCCCGTTGACGGCTACAACAGCACCGATATGGGGCGCGATGGCAGCGGCATCTTCCGCTATGGGCTCGACAACGGCCCTGTCTGCAGCGGTCTGGACGGCATCGTTATGCGTGCTGGTCGCATAGCCTTGCGCCTCTCGAATGGCGGCCTCGATGTCATCCACCGAATCTGGCGGAGAGAGTTCCATGATCTCCGCCAGCTTGGCGGTATCCGCATCGGGAACGACGACCTGAAAGGAAGAATATTGGGTTCTCGCCGTCCCCTTCTTCCCGAGCATGATGGTCGCGGAATAGACCGTTCCGGCATAGCCATCCGAGTTAGGCCAAAGATCGACCGAGATATTGCCGTCGGCATCAACGTCAGCCGTGATGGGTGCCGGCACAACGATGATATCGCCATCCCTGTCCCGCTTCGACAGGGCAAAGACGACCGAGCCTGGATAACACGGAGTCCCATCCGGCTTCAGGACCGGGCCGGTGACCGTGCATTTGTCGAGAGGGGCAAGAGCCATCTAGAGGTCCTTCCGGCCTTCGAAAGAGTTGGAATTTGGCGAGATGCGGCTATGCGGAAGTCCGCTCACCGAAACGATGCGACCAGCGACCGGTCGAAATGCACCGTCGTACCATCCGAGGATGTGAAGTTGACCGGATAGCTTGGATTGTCGGCGTCGATCTCGGCGCTGCCGACGACCATCATCACGTATTGGGGGTTGAAGTAATCCATCTGCGTCGAGAATTCCTCAGTAACTCCCGAAAGATCGTAGGACGTGGTGTTGCCCTGCAAACAGCCAGCAGCCAGGGCGATCCCGTCCTTGACCGCCGAGACGAGCGTCTGAAGCGTGACCTCCTTGTCTGCGGCGGCATACTTCTTGGCTTGAACATCGATTGCCGCCGTGGATTGCAGCCCGGTGGCGGCGTAGATGTTGAGATAGACGTTGCCGCTGCCGCTGCCCGAGAAGGTCAGAACGACGGTTGCCGCCGTCCCGCTCGCCAACGGCGCCGAGATCAGCGCGATATTGTACTTGTAAGTGGAGTCGTCGGTCTGCCCATGGATTGTGGCCGTGACGCCGCCAATGGTCGCGCCGGTCAGTGAACGGTAAGTACTTCCCGGCTTGATGCCGACGAAGATGAAGACCTCACGGTCATCGGCGGCCGTTCCGATCGGAACGTTGGTGAGCGTGACGCTCGACGAAAACGAAGCAGACGCCGCTCCGGCATAGACAGCATTCGCCGGTGTTGCTGGTGCCGGGCCCTGATTGCTCGCGGCGAGAAGAGCGCGGTTGGCCATCATGTGGTCGCCGTCCCCGCCGAAGCGCCATACCAGGTCGTGCCACCATCGACGGTGAAGAAGGTCAACACGTCCACGCCCGCACTGTTCAGTGTCGGTGCGGCATCGCCCATCCATTTTAGGCTTGCCGGCCAGACGATCGTCTCCAGCCCGCCATTGGTGAGGATCAGGGTAAAGCTGCAGCATTTCCCCGAAGCGGATGGATTGGAGAATGCGAACGTCGGCGCGGTGCCGGCGACCGTCGCCGTGATGACGTTCCCGGATTCGAGATCGATCGTTGGCGACGCTCCGACCGTGCCGAGGGCGTTAATGGTCTCGGCATAGTCCTCGATCGTCGGTCGCTGGAGAAGCTGATCTGCGAGATTGAGCGTGCCGGTCATCGTCGCGCCGGCCAGCGAGACATAGAGCGTATCGAAATAGTTCTTCAGCGTTGCTTTCAGGTTCGCCCAGGTCAGCTTCTTCAGCGCATTGGAGGCCTCGCTGTCGATCAGGCCGATCTCATCAGCATCTACCGGCGTCGTTTTGCTCGTCGCGCCGTGGATCGCCGAGGCGACATTCGTGGCGCTGGTCACGTCGGCTCCTGAAGCGATGCCGGCCAGCTTGGTCTTTTCTGTTGCCGTGTAGGCCTTGTTCGTGGTGCCGTCGGTAAGCGTGTCGGCGGATTGCGTCCCGGTGTGGTTGGCGCGGTCGAAGGCATCCGCATTCTTGCCCTGCGGATCGTAGGTAGCCTTGAGCATGTCGCCCGAACCGTCGCCGTCGGCTCCCTTCGGGATCTCGAAGTCGAATACCGCGGCGGCAGACGTTCCGGCATTCGTCACCGATGCCGGCGTACCGGCCGCAACCGTGGTCACCGTGCCGATGGCTATCGTGGCTGCCGCGCCGTCCGACCCGGCCGCACCCGTGCCTCCCGCCGACCCCTGCGGGCCGGTATCGCCTTGGTCCCCTTTGTCGCCCTTCGCGCCTTGAACGCCGGCCAGGTTGAAGATCCAGTCATTCTTGGTTCCGCTTCCGCCGACCAGATCAACCAGGACCGTCAGTGCATTCCCGGAATAGGCAGTGATGACGCCTTCCATCCAGTTCGAGGGAGCTGAGACCGAGGATGCACGGAGCCGCGCGCCGACGCCCCAGCCGCGATCGGCCTCCACGACGGTGAAGCTTTTCGATCCGGTTCCGATCGCGACCGAGGAAGCGGACGTCCCAACCACATCGGATGATCCCGGCGCGCCATCCTCTCCATTCGTGCCCTGCGGCAAGTTCGCCTTACGCGTCCATGAGCCGGAGCCCGATGCACCGGATTTCACATAGATGCCGTTGTTGGCGGTCGTCGTGTCGGCTACGACCCATCCGCCCACATTGGCCGGGTGCGCCAGATCAGCATCGATATCCGCCTTGGTCGCATAGACAAGAGCGCCGCTCGCGACGGCTGCATTGAGTATGACCTCAACCTCAGTTCCCCAAGTAAGGGCCTCCTCGTTCTTGACCTTGCGCGGGTTTCCCATCGCGTCGAAAGCCGCGAATATGTCTTTGGCGAGCTTGGTGAAAAGCCCCATCGGGATGCTCCAAAAATGATCGATTGCTGAGATCAGCTGATAACGGCGCGATCGGTGATACGGCGCCAGTCGGTCCCGTCGGAGAAAGCAAGGACTGCCCCGCCACCTTCGTCGGCAACGAAAATGATAGACCCTGCCCCACTCGTCGCCGCGCTCGGCACGGTCGCGACGGTGTAAGAGGGGGCAGACGGATTGGCTATGCCGCGCTCGATCTCGGTCGCCCAGGTCTGGGCGTCTTCGTTGCCGACCTTGCGCGGAACGCTATTGCCGTCGGTCGGCGCGAAAACGTCCGCGCCGGACTTCGTCAAAACAACCATTTAAGCTGATCTCCGGGCTAGCCGTTGAATACTTTCGTCGTTGTCGAGCTCGCGGTGCCGTCCGACGAATAGGCGATCGCGGTGAAGGTAATCGGCAGGGAAATGCCGCCGGTGATGAATTGCGTCTGGCCCGGCCGGTGATCCACCGTCTTGCCTGATGCCCCGGTCGCGGTCATCACGATCTTGACTGCCGTGATGGCGTCGCATGTCACGCTCGCCTGATACCCGATCAGGGTTCCCATTGCTCCGTCGAGCACGCCGCCGACCGTTCCAAAGACGGGCGCAGCCGGCGCGGAATTGTCCACGGCGACGGAGGCCACGGAGGCAACATCGGAAAAGTACGACGTTTCCCCATCGCTATTATAAACCCTGGCCCGCGCATCGATCTTTTGGCTCCGATAGTCGCCAGAGACCCACGCCATGGTGCGGTCGACCTCGTTCATCGCCTGCCAGGCATTCGGCAGCGTTCCGACATAGGTGCGGAAATTTGCCTCCATGCCCGTGCCGTCACCTGCCCCGGTGACCGGAATGCGAAGCTCATAGGAGCCGCCTGCATATTGCACCGCGATTGCACCCGTCGGCGCGTTCGGCGTTGCCATGTCGGTTTCATACTGGATGTCCGGCAATTGCTCTGGCGCATCGGCCTCGTCGGTTTCAGGAGTCCACGCCGGCAGGTCCGGCCAGACCTGAAACGGTATTTCCACCTCGCCCGCCTCATCATCGATCCGCGGCGGCGCCATCTTCGCCAGCATCGTCTCTTCGGCGTCACTGTCCTCGATATCGGCATAGGTCAGACCCCATGCGGCAAGCCCGACCATGTTCGTCTTGATCGTGCCGCTGTCAGCCCGAGCGAGCGCGAATAGGCGACGCGCAATGCGCTGCGCCTGGCTCGCGGACGGGCAGAACGGCAGTTCAATCGCCATTTCCTTCTTGCCGTAGCGGGCGATTTCGTCCTCGTTGCTGGCCCACGAAACCCCGGTCAGATCGATCTCGCCGAGCGTATAGTTCAGCTCCGGCGAATAGTATTTGAGCGTGCAGATGTTCGGCCGCTCGATCGCGTCGGGGCCGGACTTCCAGTTGAACTCGGTCTGGTGCACCGCTTCGAACTCGATCTCCGCTTCCGGAGCATCGTCGATCAGGCGAATGTAGATCAGGCCCTCATCCGTCGTGACAACCTCGCCGCCGATGCTGTCGAGCACCTGTTGCATCGTGTCGCCGCGCTTCGACTCCGATTCCCACACGCCCGAGATGCGCGATCGCTTTTCCGTCCCGATCTTGGTCGCGACATCGGCATCCGCGCGATCGGCTTCGGCTGCGATCATGTCCCAATCGAAGTTGTCGACCGTCAGATCCGGATAGGTGAGCATCACGCGGGTGGCGCCAAGGATCCCATTGTCGGACCACTTCCATGTGGACGGGTCATCCTTGTCCTGCGTCTCGTCGCGCGGATCGTAACAGGTGTTGAAACGCGCGATGATGGAACCCGCCGGCTCGCCCTGCTGGTAGAGCTTGACGAACAGCTTATTCGTGAAGCCGGGCGAGACGTATTTGATCAGGCTTTGGGCGATTCCGCGAACCCGATGATCCGCAGTCCAGATCGCGGGAAATGCGGAGAGCAGTTCGGTCCATGCCGTCTCCGTTCCGTCACCGACCTTCGTGCGCCAGACGACCCATGAACTGCCATCCTTCTTCGAATAGGGTGGCGACGACACATTGCCGTTGCTGTCGACGATGACCGCGCGGCCACCGAGCATGTATTCCTCGATCGCGACGAGCGGCCCCTTGGCGGCGCAGACCAGACGGTAACGATTGGCGCCATTGGTATTGCCGAAGGCGCGAAGACCGCCCAGCTCGACGCGGCCGATGGCGTTGATCTCCGAACTGTCCTGTTCCTGAAACGTGTCCTTGTATTTGCCGGGGTCGATTTTGGGGTGAGGCGTGAAAAGAAGTTGAGCCCCGATCGCCAGAGCCGCGGGCAGGATCGACCCGATGGCAACGAAGGTCGCAAAGGAGACGCTGGGCAGCACGGCGCCGATCGTCGCCCAGAGCGCGAAGCCGATGGAGACGGGCTCGGCATGAGCGCAGGCCGTCAACGCCAGCAGCGATGCGCTGGCGGCAAACGCCAGTTTCAGAAGCTTCATTCCGGAAGAGCCCAAACTTTCAGGAAGTCGCGCGGCTTGATCCAGTGGAAGCCGCCATGTTCTTCGCGCCAGAGGCAGACACCACCCTCCGCCACGATGATGCCGATCGGTCCATAGCGCCGCGTATCGATGATGCCGATGTCGCCAAGCTCCGGCGATCCGATGCGCTCGCCGATGGAAGTCGGCAGGAGCGCATCCCATGTGGCAACCAGGCCACCGTGACGGATGATGATCGCCTGCGCCTCGCGACGTGTCCGGTAGATCGGCAATTCGAACGCATGACCGTTCTGCCATAGCCAGCGAGCACAGACGGCAGTGCAATCGTCGATGCCCCATTCGACCGGCTTTTCGGCGAATGGCTTCAGGAACGCCGCCAGGGCGCCGGCACGGCTCACTGCCACGTCTCCGCCACCTGTTGCCCGACCAGGTCGAGGCCCTTGTCGCCCGGATAGCGCCGACGCTGATCCGCGCCGTTCCAGCGGCCGCCGAAGGGAAAGTTCTGCGCCTGCCAGAAACTCTCGATGGTCAACCCGACGTAGCGGACGCCGATGCCTTGCCGCGTCAGCGTCGGGGCCGACATCTTTCCCGGCAGGAGCTTCTTGAACATGATGTTCTCGCCCGTCTCGGGATCGAACGCGCCCCAATAGAGGTTGGCGTCCCGGCCCTCGAGATCACGAGCGTCGGCCTTGACCGATTTCCAGAAGGCGACGTTGACGCCGGAAAGCACGATGGTGACGGCCGCCGCCTGGCCGAACCGGGGATCCTCCACGGCATCTACCGAGACCAGCACGCCGGAGATCGGGTCGGAGACGCCGCGCCACTCGTAACCGCCTACCGTCACGCGCCCGACGCCGTTGTGGACCCGCTGGAAGCCGGACGGCAAATCGAGTTCGGCAAACCAGCACCGTGCCACATGCGGCCCGGAAAGCTTCTCCATATCATCTGTGGAAAACAGCGGCATTGATCACTTCGCAATTGGAAGTAGAGTAAACGCCCTTGCGGGAGGGCATCATGAGAATTGGACACTTTTCAATCATGCTTTTGTGCGCACTGACCGGATGCGCAGCCGACACGCCAGGAAAGAGCGACACGGCCCTAATCGGCCCGCTGCCATCAGCTGGAATCGTTCAGACCACGACCGCCTACCAAAGCATCACGGTCACCGAAGCGGCGCCAACTGGGGCAACTTTGCTCGGCAAGGTGACTGGTACCGCCTGCAAGAACAGCATGTTCGATCCACCCCCGACGAAAGAGACGGCGGTGATCCAACTTCGCCAGAAAGCGGCCAACATGGGCGCTTCGGGCGTCTATGGGATCACATACGGAACTGACCCGAACCCGGTGTCGAAGAATTGCTGGGCAATCATCACGGCGACAGGAACCGCCTATTCCGTGAAGTAGTCGCGAACGTCGTAATCGAACACTTCCACAAAGGTTGCCGTCATGTTCTGGGCGGCCTGCGCATCGCGCTGGATGTTGGCAGCATCCAAACCGGTCAGGCGCACCGCAAGGGTCGGCGCAAGCGTCGCGTAGCTGTCGGTGTCGAAGGCCTTTCGCAGCGGTGGCCAGACGCGATAGCGGCCATCTCCTATGACCTCGGTGACGACGTGCATGCCGAAATAAAAGGGAGAAAGGCCGATTTGTGAGCCCACATCGAGTTGCCAGCCCCAGAAGGTGTTCGCCAATGCTATGACGCTGTCTCCCATGGCGGCCGGCGCGTCGAGCGCCACGAGAGGATACGTCGCGCGCCAGCCCTTCCCGTTCGACCAGCTCTCTCCGTTGCCCCACGGCTGGCTCTCGACTGAACCGGTAATCCCTGCCTCTGCCGGCGTCATTCGGTCGCCGTCAGGGAACGGAAAGCGGGTCGCGTTGGCGCCGCCCTGCAACCCCACGATCCAGCCGCGGTGCCGACGGGCAATCACGCCCTGCAGAGGCGGAAAGGTGACCTGAAACGACCATGCTCCGAAAGGCGATGCAGTAGTCTGGATGAAGCCGGCGATACTTTCTGTCGCGCTTGCATTGATCGCGCGCGGCCCGGACAGGAACTGGAGATCCGTAAACTCCAGCCCTTCGGGATAGTCGAGCAAGCGGGCCATCAGGGACGGACCTTCCTGAATTGCTGACGGTGATCCGCAGCCGCGACGATCTTGGCATGGTGCTTGACGTGATCGTCAAGGGCGCTCTTTAGCCTTGTCACCGCTGCCTGGTCGGCGCCGCGGGCGTCAATGTGGTAGACGGGAGCGTAGACGGTACTGGGCTGGTTCTGGTTGGCTACAGAGGCCATCACGCCGAGCTGACCCTGACCGTTTCGGCGCAAAGGCAAGATGCCTTCTGGACCGGCTTCACCCATCAGGCCAATCCCATTGGCGAACCTGAAGGGCGTAGGACGGTTAACTACGCCTCCGCGCGCAAAAGGTACGACACTGCCGCCATCGAAGGCACCGCCATTGGCATAGAGGCCACCAGCACCCCCGCGCACGGCGGCAAGGGCTATCGAGGAGAGACCGCCGCCGCCGAATAGGCCGCCAAAGAGGCTGTTGAGCGCCTGATCAAGCAGCTTGTCCTCGATTTTCTCCAGAACCGACATAGCGGCATCGCCGAAGGCCTTCCATGCGCTTTCGCCTTGCCGGAGCCCATCGACGAAGGTACTGACGAAGTCGCCCGCCAGTTGGCGCGCATCCTTCAGCTCATCGTTTACGCGGATCTGCGCAGCCAGCGCAGCTCCCCGCGCCGAATTGATGTCGATATTCGCCGAACGGAGGGTGGCATACACGTCCTGCTCGATCGGACTGCGGAACATCTGCTGACGCTCGAAGAGAAGGTCCTGGGCGAGCTTCGCGCCGCGCGTGGCCTCCTCCAGCTTCGCCATTTCCTCGGCGCGAGCGTGAAGCTCCTTCTGCTGGGCTTCGCCGATCGTGCGCCCATGATCCGTGGCCCGAGCCAGAAGTTGCTGATAGTTCCGCAGCGTATCGGCCGCGACGCCGACCTGACCCGTCAGTTGCAGTTCGATCTGCATCTGGTCGATGCGGTTCTGCGCAGATTTTAGAACCTGCTGATATGCGGCAGCGGCGCGGTCGGCGCCCTTGGCAATCTTCTCCTGATCGAGTTGAAACTGCGATTTGGTCGCGTTCGCCCGATCCGTCTGGACCTGATTTGCGTCAATGAACTTCCCGCCGCCGCTATATATCGGCGGGATCGTGCCGAGCGTCGGCAACTGCGATTGCGGGTTCAGCGCGTTCTTGGCCGCTACCGCCTTCTTGAACAGGTCTTCAAGGGCCGCGATGGGACCGGCAAGCGTGAGGTTCGTGTTTTCCAGCGTCTGGAGCGCACTGGTGACGTCACCGACGCCGGATTCTCCGGACTTGGCCTTGTCAAGCAAGTCTTGCAGCGCTTTCTGCGCGCTGTCGGAATCGATCCTTGATATAGCCTGCTGAAGCTCAGCAAATTTCACATCGGCGTCACTCACCTGCCCGGAAAGCTGTGGGAAGGCGTCGACCGTCTTTGTGAGCGCCGTGAAGATATTCAGAAGCTCGGAAGCGGTGCCCGCCAAATCGGGATTGAGCGTTCCGATCTTTGACACATCCGAATTGAATTTGGACATGTCGACGCTGGTGACCTTTTGAAGGGCATCCGCGATCTTGCCGACAGTGGTCGTACCGTTAGTAACGTCCAAACCGGTGAGCCCGGCAATTGCTTCCTTGAAGGGCAGAAACTTCGCGGCCAAAATCTTCTGCGTGTCGGTGTCAAAACCTCCGCCAAGCTTCAAATTGCGAAAAATCCTGTCGAACGCATCCTGCAATTGCGAGCGAGCTAAATCCTCTGCCTTCTTCAACTCCTGAGCATTAAGGAAGTTGACTGTGATCGCGCTATCGCCCTGCGCATAGGCTTTCTCGTGCTTTTTGACTTCGTCGTAAGCATCGCCGAGACGACGGATATTCGCCTCATGCTCTTTCAGAATGTCATCAAGACTTTCGATGTTGCGCCGGCCGAGCATTTCATATGCGGTAAAGGCAGCGCCGGTCGCAACGACGGCCGCCGTCAGGAGTGGAAACCTTGTAATGATCCCAACGATGGTCTGTCCGAGACCCTTCAGGCCGCCCTCGGTCCCCTGAACAACAGCGCCAAGAACCTGCGTTCCTTCCATTTCCGCAACGCGCGCCAGCGATATGCCAGAAGCCCACGCCTGGAAGGCATTGATGCCTGCCGCCTGCAGCTCCATCATGCCGGCGCGGTTCAGCTTCAGGCTTTTGGTGGAATCGTCGATGGCCTTCCGGCCGCTGTTGATCGCCACGACATTGGCAGCGAACGAAACCTTCTCGCGGGCAATGGCATCCGCCATCTCGCCAGCGGTCAACGCACCGAGCGCATGGGCAGTCTTGATCTCCTTCAGATTGGCAAGATAGGTCTGCTGGGCCGCGAAGAGCGGGCTGAACTTCGCCCGCATGGCATCGATCTGCCTCGCCTGATCCGCGAGCGCGCCGACCCACTCGCGCGTTCCCTTGGCGGCAACGCCGGTCGCCTGATTGATACGATCCTGAAGCGCGGTGGCTGCATCACGCGCGGTCTTCGCGGCGGTCTGGAATGATCGCGCGTCGCCCGTAATGCTGAAATTCAGGCTCTGTCCGTCCATAAGGGAACCTCACATTGCAAGGATGACGGGAAGCGACTAGCGTGCGGCCAATGGGAGGGCCGGGATGGACGCGTGGTTGAAAGGGCTGATTGCAGCCGCCTGCATCGTCATAATCGGGTGGGGCGTCTATTTGGGATGGCAGGAATTCGAACGCCAAACAACCATCAGTCGAGAAATACAAACCCGCGACGCACTTGCTGAAATCGTTCGTCTTCAACGCTTGGAGGCAGATGCAAAGCTCAGCATGGCTGCGGCTGAACGAGAAAAACAATCGCAAATTCAAAGTAAGCGGAACGCCTGCCATCAAGCGGCAAATTGGCTGCGTGACTATGCCGTCATGCCGCAGCCAAAAGGCGCGCCGCCGAAGGATACATTGGTCAGCAAAATCAAGATCTGCGCGACCGATGGAACATTGGATGCCGGCGATGCGTTCGACATGAAGCCCTATCTATAGGCCTATATCTTTGAAAACTTCGCCCGGAACAGAGCCGCCGTCATGACCGGCTGCTTTCCTTTGCCGGCCGGCTTCTCCCGCTTGATCCAGCCGATGACCTCGAATTTATCGAGCTCGCCGTCATGGCCCATGATGATCGCGTTTACATCCGCCGCCATGGCGACATCGGGCGGCCAGTGCAACCAGCCGAACGCGACACGGCAGAGCTCGTCATAGAACTCGGCCGCGCTTATGCGCTCTGAGGGTTTCCCTTTTCCGACCCTCCATCGCCTTCGTCCGCCGGGCGGCCACCGTTCGCGATGATCGAAACGAATTTCGTGCAACCGGGCACCAGCGAGGCAATGCCGGTTCGCCAAACGGCCTCCTCGATTTCGGCGGGCTTCTTGCCGAGCCCGACGGCGATGATGCCGGTCACCGTGTCCAGATTGAGATCGGAGAGGCCCCGAAAAGCCCCCATTATGCCACCGGCTTCGCGCGAGATGGTAAGCGCCGCCTTCAGCGAGGGCCGGAGGGTAACGGTCTCGCCATCGAGGACGATCTGGACATCGCCGGCACCGAGAGTTGCCTTGCTCACAGCGTCACCCCCGGCGTCTGGATGTGTACGTTGAGCACCGATGCCGACTTCGCCACGCCGAGGATGATGACATCATCGCCGGTCGTGATATCGGCCTGCGGCGCGATGCCGCCGGCCGTGGCCGAGACGCAGTAGACCGTGCCGGCCACGAGCGTCCCGCCGATGGTGATATCGCCACCCTTCAGGATAGCGAGCGGCTGGCCGTCGGAAGCGCCGTTGAGGGCGATGCCGTCGCAGGACTTGGCGCCGGTGGCGTTGCAGTCGGACAGCTTGTATTTGCCCGAGGTCGCGTCCTTGTAGACGGGCTCTCCGGCCGTGACGGTCGCGCCGGCATTGCCGCTGCGATCGACGATCGCATTCGAGCCGGCTTTGACGTTCGCGGCCGTGATGGAAACGTCTGTCATGTCGCCCTCCTATTACGCCGCCGCCGGAACATCGACGATATTGGAATTGATTTCGATCGTGGCGTTGAGCTGGCGAACCGTATTGGCGCCACCGCCGGCCTGCTGCGCCGACGTGACCAGGCCGATGAAATAATTCAGGGTCGGCGTGCCACCGGATGGAGCATCGTCCCATTCGATCTTGAACGGCCAGTTCGAATTGCCAGCGGCGGCCGCGATTAGCGCAACCTGTCCGGCATCGCCGGTATTGGTGGCGAACTGGTTTTGCATCTGGCCGGCGTTGAGCGTGCCGCCCAGCTTCACGTCGCGCTTGCGGCTGATGACCTGTGTCGTGATCACGGATCGGGTGTCGCCAAACGCGCCGCACTGCGTCCAATCGGCGATTTCGGTCCATGTAACGCCGGAGAAATCGCTTTCGTCGACATCATCATCGGGGCGAGCCATGGCGACGGTGCCAATATAGATTTTCGCGCCAGCAACGGCGTAGAGATCGGCCATGACGGCCTCCTTTCAGGTTTCAGGAATGCCTTGCCAAAGGGCGGTGAGGATTAGATGGCGGTCTCAGGATCCTCGCGCCGCGTGAAGACGGCCAGCGCGAAATCCATGCTCAGCATGCAAAGCGTCCGCTCGCCGTCGCTGTTGAAGGCGAAGTTGGACCCCAGATATTCGTAGTACTTGACGAAGCCGCCGAGCTTCGGCGTGGCGGCAATTTTCTCTTCGACGAAAGCGCCGAGGGCGTCGAGCGTGTCCGACCCTGTGGCATTGTCGCCCTTGACCACGGCCGTTACCCTGACCGTCACGATGCGCTGTTGGCGGCTTGACAGATCGATCGTCGTCACGCGCTCTCCCTGCACCGAGAAGATGAGCGCGGGCACGTCCTGTTTCGACAGCGGCAATGTGCGCTGCTCATAGACGTTCTTTCCGGCTTCGGCAGAGCCGGTAAGGTTCATTGCCAGCCAGGCACGGATCTGCGCGCGGACATGGGCCATCAATCCGTCTCCTGCAGGCGAAACACAACCATGCCGCGGCCGTCCGGCTCGCGCGTCGCGATGGTGAAAAAAAGTTCTTCGCAAGCCCCCGCCGGCAATATCGAGACCGAAGCGCCCTCATCGAGATCGTAGGAATCGGCCTCGGCCAGGTGCAGAAGCGGCGTATCGCCCATGGCGTCGATATCCGGGCCGGTGATGACCATTCCGGCGGCGCGGTAGATGCCCGTGACCTGCCGCGGGAAACCAGCGACCGGCGTGACGGCAATGACTGCGCCGCGGGAAAACATCCGGACGAAGACGCCCGGCAGCGCAGCGAACGGATCGGCCATGGCTGCCGTCACGCCGTTTGCGCGGCGGCAAGCGCCTTCTCGGCCACAGCAAGATCGGCCTCGGCCGTCGCTAGCGCCGCCTTGTTGGCATCGGACCCGTCGGCCTTGGCGGCCTTCGCCATGGCGGCGACCGTATCGGTCCTGGCGGCGACATCGGCCTCGAGCGTGGCGATATCCAACATATCCGCCTGGCGCGCGGGCTTCTTTCTGCCCTTCGCTTCCTCGATCGTCACGCCGCGCGCGGCATAGTGCCCGATTCTTTCCTCGCTCAGCGGAAGGATGTCGACCCTTTCGACCGTCTGGCCGGAGCGGATCTCGAACAGACCGCCGGGGGTCGGGAAAACCTGCCCCCTCGCGCCGGAATTCACGATCCTCACCGCAATCGTCTTTTGCATGGAAATAGCCTTTCCGTGGTGTGAGGCGGGGAGTTGCACTCCCCGCTCTCTTCATCCGATTTACGAGGAGGCGACGCCCTTCTGCAGCACGTCCGGCCTGGTGCAGAGGTAGAGCGGGTAGGAATAGAGCTCGCCCTTGGTCCAGGCCTGGCGGTCGCGGTCGACGACGTTGATCGCATAGGTGTCCTGGCCGCGCGTATTGACGAACGGCCCGAACTCCGCCGGCGCCATCGCCTTCTTGAAGACGCCGTTGGCGCCAAGCGGGAAGAAGATGGCATTGCCGGTCGGAATCGCGACGGTCGAATTGTCATCCGTGCCGCGGTAGTTGTAGAAGTTGATCCCGCCGAACGGGAACATCTCGAAGGCCTGCACCTCGCGCAGGCTCTGTGCCGCCTGCCAGTTGGCATAGAATTTCTCGACGTTCGGATGCATGACAAGGCTGTCGAAGAAGGTATCACCGACCAGCGCGGCGATGCGGGTCGCGGGCGTAAACAGACCCTTCGCGGCGCGCTGCACGAGCCGCTTCACGTCCTGGCATTTCTGCCAGACATTGGTGGTGTCGGTAGTGAGCGCGAAATCGACGGCGGTCGGCTCGGAGATGCCGAATTCGGTGAAATAGTTGTAGATAACCGAGGTGCCGTCGGAATCGAGCAGCTTTCCCTGCAGGGCGCCGAGCCGATGGAATTCATGGGTCAGTTCCATGTTACCGCGAACCTTGGCCATGCGGCTCGCATATTCGGTCTGAAGCGATTCGAATTCGCTTTCCGCGCCGAAGGCGCGGATGCCTTCAACCTCATAAGCATAGAGCGTGAAACTGTCGGCGAGGCGCACCGTGCGGAAATCGCGGATGGTCCGCTGCGACCGGTCGGTCTCACGCGGGGGTGAGCCGAGCGGCGAGGTCGGGATGAGCACCAACTCGGTGCCGCGCTTCTCGACCGCGACGGTGCGGGTGTAGACGGGGCTGTCCTCGAATATGCCGAGCGAGCCGAGCAGGCCGGGCACGTAGTCGATGGTGTCGACGGCCGCCGTCAGGCTCGCCATCGAGAAGGCATTGTCGTTGAAGACGTCCATGGAGAGCATGGTCGTGATCCCTTTCTGGATTGAGGATGCGATGAAGGGGAGTGCCTCTCCCCATGGGCGCCGGCGCTGACGCGCCTAGCGGACGATGATGCCCAGACGGGCGAGCGCCACGTTCGACGCGGCCTTCTGGTCAGTGTCGGCCCCGGCGCAATAGGTGAGCCGCGAGCCGGCGACCTCGGCGTCCCGCGCGACAACGGTGCGGGGCTCCACGGCATCCTCGGCGAGGCCTTCAAAGAGGATGGCGGCCTCGATCTGACTGCCGTCGCCGGCATCGGGATCGTGGCGGACATACCTTCCGCTGCCGGCGGCGACCACGATATCGAAACCGTCGCCGGCAACCATGGCTGTACCGCCCGCCGTGATCGTGAACCCTATATCGTCGGCATAGGCGGTGCCCGTCTGGCCCGACCTGATTCTGAACCCGTCGGGATCGGTCACGTCGAACTTCGTCGCCGCCGTGAAAGCGACCGAATAGGAACCGATCTTGGCCCCGGCGCCCGTGGTGACGGCGGAGATGGTGGCGTTTCCGGTATTGCCGGCCTTCGCCGTGGCGGTCGCCGCTCCGACGGCCTTGCGGCCAAGAATGGTTCCGGGAGCGAGAGCCGCGCCGGTGGCGTCGACCGTAGCCTGGTCGCGCGAGCGATGGTTGCCCGCCTCGGAGATGAGGAAACCGGCCGTGCGCGGGCCGTCCGTATAGATAGTCATGTCGTGTCCTTTCCGATGTTTGCTGGAAGATCGCGTTGCGCCGTGCGGATGGGCCGGCTATTTCGCCTTGCGCCTGACGCCGGCCCTGCCGATGGCGCCCGTCCAGACGGCGGCGCCGTCCTTGGGAGCGGGTTTCTCCCCTCCCCTGCCAAGCGCCGAGGCCGGACGGCCGTTCATGCGTGCCGAAAGGCCAGTGGACACAGCCGGGCCGGCCGCCTTCAACGCAGCAAGCGCCTTTTCCGGAGCATCGTCGGTAGCGAAGGCGAGGTGCGCCGCAAGCGCTTGGTTGCCGTCCGCCTCTTCCGATCCGAGGATGGCCGAGATGCGGGCGCGCTCGGCCGCACAGCCACGATCGAACGCCGCGCGATCCTCGGCAGAAACCTCGGCAGAAATCTCACGATCATCGGTTTCGCCGGATTTCCGGTCGGGATCTTCGGCATCATCCGGATCGTCGGGCGCGTCGTTATCCGTCCCGGCGGCGGCCGGCGCTGCGGCGGCTGCATCTACCTTTTTCTCTTCCTCGTCGGCCGCTGGCGCAGGCACGGCGGCAATCGTCGACGTGCCCGCGGCACGCCGAATAATCGCTGCAAGCGACATCGTCATTTCTCCTTTGCTGGAACCCGCCGGTCAGGCAGGGATGGTGGCCGAACGGCCGATTTCCGCGACGAAAGCCGCGAATGCCTCGATCGGATCGGCGACGGCGTCGACGAGGCCGGCGGCGAGAGCCGCGGCGCCCCGATAGACGGCGGCTTCCGTCTCCAGCGCCGCATCCCTACTCAGGCGCCCGCCGCGATAGCGCGCTACCGTGACAGCGAAGAGATCGCGCATCGAATCCATGTCGGCCTGCACCTGGCGCGCCACCGACGTGGGGAGCTTTTCGTATGGATTGAAATCCGCCTTGTGCGCGCCCGATTTGATGATGGTGACATCGACGCCGGCTTTTTCCAGCGCGCCGGCCACGGATGCATGCATGGTCACGACGCCGATCGAACCGGCATGACCGGTTTCCGGGATGACAATCGCGCGCGTGGCGGCGGCGAGCAGGTAGCCGCCGGAACAGGCGTTTTCGGTGAGGATGGCGATGGTCGGCTTCTCGGCCGCCAGCGCGTGAATCGCCTCGGCGCAGGAAAATGCGCCAGCGGCCTCGCCGCCGAAGGAATCTACCTCGAGCACCACGCCGCGGACGCCGCGATCGGCGCGCACCGAGGCGATCTGAGCCTGGATGCCTTCATAGGAGGTTTCCCCCGAATAGGAATTGACCCATTTTCCCTTGGCGACCAGCGATCCCTCGACCGGGATGATGGCGACGCCGTCGATGATGTCAGGACGCACATATTCGGCCTCCTCGCGATAGAGCGGGTTGCCGAGCACACCCATCTCGACACCATGGAGGGAGACCGGATGGCCGAGAAGCCGGGGGCCGAGCGCATCGGCGATGACGGCGGCCTTGCCCGGTTCCATCATGAGCGGCGTGTCGAACAGCCTGGCGACGAGGTGCGGGAACATCAGGCGGCCTCCTGCCGTTCGCGACGGTCGCGCTGGTCCGGCGTTTCCTGGACATCCTCGGTGACCGTCTGGCGCTGCGGCTCGGCTGGAACCGGATCGAGCCCGTTCGCCACCAGGAAGCGCCGCTCGCGGGCGCGCTTGCGCGTCACCTGTTTCCAGTCGAGGCCCTGCTCGGCGCATTCCTTCTCCAGGCTGGAGACGCCGAGAGACATGCGCATGCCCGCCGCCGCGGCCTCCTTCTGCGGATCGACCCAGCCGCGCGCCGGGCCGATCCAGTCGCAGCGGACCCATGCGGCCGGATTGGCCTCAAAGGAGACGGCGGCGCCGGGCAGACGGAAGATCCTGCGGTCGAAAGCCTCCTCCAGCCAGGCGCGATAGACCTGGTTCATGAACTGCGCCGCGAACATGTCCTTGCGGGCGGTCAGCCCGCGCCAGATTTCCAGCAACGCCGCGCGGGCGGAAGAGTAGTTGACCTGCGACCAGTCCATGGTGAGCTGTTCGTAGGTGAGGCCGATGGTCGACGCGACATTGCGCAGCGCGGCGCGGAAGAAGGCCTCGAAGCCGGCGTTGGGATGGCCGGGATGCGTGAGCGTCACCTCGTCGCCGGGGAAAAGGAAATGCGCCGTGCCACCCGGAAGCCGCGGCGGGGCCTCCCTGTAAGCCGCCAAGCGGGCGGCATTCAGCTCGCCGATCTGCCTCGTCGTCATGGCTTCGGCGAGTTCGTCGTGATTGCCCGGCGCGGTGATGAAGGCGGCGAGCACGGCGTTGACGAGCGCAGCCTGCAGTTCAGCCTCGTCGTATTTGACCATCTGCTTGAGCTTGCGCAGGATCGGCGCGAGTGGCGGCACACCGCGGAACTGGCCGGCCCTGTCCGCCTCGAAGGCATGGACCATGACCGGACGGCCCCATTCCGTCTCGCGATCGACATAAGCCCAGTGCGCCGTGCGCGCGCCCCACAAGGCGTCATCGTCGGGATGGGTCGTGCGGATCCAGTAGCCGATCGCGGCGCCGTGCGGATCGAGCTGAACGCCGGCGCGGCGGTCGACAGCGTCCGGCGAACCATCCGGATTGGATAGCCGGTCGGGATCGACGATCTTTACGAAAGTGGCGAAGGGAGCGCCACGCCCCTCGTCCCAGCCTATCTCGGCGAGCGCCTCGCCGTCACCCAGCCGATGGCGCCACGCGCGGCCGAGGACGCCCGCCATGGGCGTCTGGCGGTAGGCATCGCACCAGAAGGCGGGATCGGCGGCATAGGATTCCCAGGCTTCCTCGATCTGGTCGGCCAGTTCGTCCGCCTCGTCGTCGGAGAGACCGAGCGTCTTCGCCGGCAGGTCGACAGCGAGCCGCCAGCCCGAGCCGACGACGAGATCGAGCGAGCGCGACATCGAGGCGGACGCCCAGCCATCGTTGCGCGCGATATCCTGGACGCGGTCGGCGATGAGGTCGCGCTCATGGGTCAGGGCCGACTGGCCGGAGACGGAGCGCGGCACCCATCCGGCAAGATCCTGATGACTGTAACTCGCCGCCTCCCAGGCGGTCCGGCCGTGGGGAGCGCCGCGAAGGCGGAAATCCTCTATCCGCGCTGATGCCTGAGCGCGCAGCGGCGCACCGTGAATATCGATCAGATCGCTCATGCGATGACGCCCCTACGGTAGGGTCCGCGGCAGTTTCCGTCGAGCGCGGCCTGCAACTCGCCGATATAACGGCGGAGCTTGCCTTCGTCGGGAGAGCGGAAGGTGACGCTCTCGCCATTATAGGCGACAATGACGGTCTGCTGTCCGGTGATCAGCGCATGCAGCGCCGCCTGCGCCTCGGCGAGACGCGCCGTATAGAGATCGCGATCCGAATCGGAGAGCATGATCTACCCGTTCAACTGCTTCATGAGTTCGACTACATCGAGCGGCTTCGATGAAGCCGGCGGTGGGCCGGCTTTGGCCGGCTGTGGCGCGAGAAGGGCGCTCTCGAGATCGAGCTGAGGATCTGCGGACGGTCTCGAAAGCTCGTCCTCGATCGCATCCCAGTCCTCTTCGGCCATGTACTGGATGCCGAGACGGTTCGCGGCCGTCTCGGCCTGGTTCATCATGTCGAGCGCCTCGTTGCGTGCGCCGGGCTTCACCTTCTCCCAGGAATAGACGGTGAAGCCGTTTTTGCCGGTGCGGCCGACACGCACTTCCGCCGTGAGCTGCTCAAAGAAATCATCCCCGAGGCCGCGCGCGAAGGCGACATAGCCCGTCTGTTCCGGATCGTCCTTGGCGAGATAGAGGTAGAGGCGCGCCTTGAGCAGCGATGCATTGAAGTTGAAGAAGCGAAGGCCGAATTTGCGCGGCCGCCCCCGCCGATTCTTCTCGACCTTCACCTGCCAGAAGACCGGTGCGGTCTCCTGGCCGACACCACGCACGGCGATGACGCGGCTAACGGGATGATGGGAAGCCCACCCGAGCACATCGTCGGTCCAGGCGTTGCCGTCGATCGCCGTCAGGTCGACCGGGCGCCGGTTGCCGTGCTCATCCGGCCAGGTCCTCTCCACCAGCCTGTCCAGCGCGGCGCGCACCGGATCCTCTGAAATATGCCCACCGCAAGGAACACCGGGCATGGCGTTCTGGCCGTCGATGACGCCACGATCGATGACGAAGCGCGCCCTGCGGCGACCCCAGCCGATCAGCAGCCATTCGACGCGGTCCTGCTGGACATCGATACCGAGCGTCAGTTTCAGCGCGGCCTTCGGCACGATGCCGCGCGTGAAGCCGAGCGCTTCGGCGCGGTCGCGCAAATCTTCCCATGGAACGGACTTCCCGGAGACCTCATAGGCAAGCCCGAGCGTGTCGTTGAAGAAAACCTGCTCGGCGGCCTTCGCTTCCTTCGTGTCCTCGTGCGCGCCGTCGGGACGGCCGCGCTGCAGGTTGAACCAGCGACGTGCAATGCGTTCCCAGCTCTGCAGCGGCCCGTAGGCCGCCCAGATATGGAAGGAGCGGTGCTCGCGCGCCCGATCCGGATATTTCGCGATCCAGACACCGCGGCGGACGATGGACGCGCGATGATGCTGTTCGATCGCAGCCCCGCATTTCACACACCAGAAGCACGCGCGCTCCGGATGCGCCTCGTCGAGGCGATCGCGCATGTTCTCCCAGTCGAGCGGCTGCATGTAGGCACAATGCGGACACGGGACGTGATAACGCTCCTGCGTGCCGGCGAGGTAATTGCGCGTAATGCGACAGCCGGGCTGGATGAGTGGCGTCGAATTCTTGAATATCTTGGCGAACTCGAAAGCTTCGGAACGGCTGTCCGCCTGGCCTTCCGGGTCACCCGCCGGATTGATCTCCCATTTCGCCAGATCGTCCTGAACCTGACGTTTCATCGAGATCATCGATAGCGACGCCGGCGAGTTCGCGCCCGATATCTGGATGGCGCCACGGCCGTCAACCCGCTCCTTGTAGAGGATCGAGGAGCCGCCATCGCGGCTCTTTTCCGGAAAGAGCGGCGCAAGCGACGCCGTCTCGAGGAGAAGCGGCCGGAGCTTCTGTTTCGACCAACGGGAGGCGTTGTCCTCCGTCGGATGGACATAGAGAAAATCGCCGGGATCCATGGCAAGCGACCCGAGCGTGAAGATGTTGGCGAGTACGGTGCCGCCGACCTGGGCCGATTTCTTCAGGGTGACGATGCGGCACGGATCGTCCGGCGAGAAGGCGCGCAGCACCTCACTGAAGAAGGGAAACAGTTCCTCGTTGTAGGGACCGGCGAACTCCGACAATCGCGCGGAAAAGACAATGTTCGTCTTCGCCCATTCGAGATAGTTGACCGGCGGCGGCGGAGCGACCACCTCGGCGAGTATCTCATGCCGTAGCCGCTTCGGGCTAGCGAGCAGCGTCGGCATCAGGCAGCTTCCTTCTCGTCGACCGCCGCCGGCGATGCCTCCGCCGCGTCCCGATGATCGCTGCTCGCCCGGGCGCGTACGTCGCGGAAAGCCTTTGAAAGCTCATGCAACACATCGCGATGCGGCAGGGCGAACCGGGCTGCGACTGCCGTTGCCAGATCGGCCATGCCACCCTCGATGACACGCATAACGTCGGCCGCGATCTTGGCCATTTCGATACGCGCATCGATAGCGAGCATATAGCGCCCGGCCGAGGCAGCTTCCTCCCGGCGCATACGTGCCGCTTTGATCTTCTCCTGCTCAAGACGCTCGCGCTGGATCTGCTCGGCAACGGGGTCGATGATCGGCAGGCGATCAGAGCGAAATGTAGAAGTGGCCGTTGACGCAGGTTCAGCCGGCGTATCGCTTGTTCCGTCTACAGCAGGGATAAGATCGGGCGCGGCCTCTATGTGCGTCCGCGCATGAGCGCCGTTGCCGAGCGCCTGCCCCGGATCGCGGCCTGCGCGATATTGCGCAAGCGCGATCTCGAAGACGAGCCTGGCGGAACGACCTTCGCCGACGATAGCCGGGCCGAAGATTTTCCCTTCCGCTATGAGCTGGCTGACGCGCCCAGGCGAGATGTTCGCGCGCGCGGCGAACTCGCTCTTGGTCACGAGCGTGCATTCCGTCATTTTAGACCCGAATTTAGGCTTGGCTTTAGTCCGGCCGGCGCGGAGTTTAGGCTTCTGAAGAACCGCCAGACTGGCGAATGGTCTGGGTTTGAATTACTCGCCCCAGCTGACCACCCCGGAAGGACCCGTGCCCGACAATCAGCGCGCCGTCGCTATCGCGCGCGCCATCGCATCTGCGAAGTTCCGAGGGAAATGCGCATTGGCATAGGCGTTCGAGAGATCGAAGAAATGGTAGCGCGCCTGATAGCTGACGGTCGATACGAAGATCAGCACAGGCTCCAGCTTCTTGCCCTGTCGTCTCCACACACCGCGCGGCAAGCCCGGCTGTCTCGGAACGAAGTAGCGTGCCCTTTGCGGACCCGCTCGCTTTCTGGACCGCGCCGTCTCCCACTGGTGCGCATCCGGCGATGCCGCCAATTGGGACAGGATTTGCGTGATCGTTCCCGCCGAGATGTTGCCGTATGCGTCGAGCCGCAGCCCTTTCGCCGGCACTGCCCGTTCACTGGCCGACATCAAGCCGCGGTTCACCAGCCACTTCTCGAACCGCTTGAGAGGACGGCCGCCGCCTTCGACCTGCGGCAGAAGGTAATGGCTTTGGGCGCGGGCACTATCCTTGAACCAGACGCTCGCGACCGGGCTGGCCTTCGTGGCCGGCGTGACACGCAGGCTGTTCATCGTGAAGCGCGTCGGCCGGTCGAAGATGATCGGCAGCAGATCGCGATGGTATTCCCGCAAGCCGTTTGCCGTGTTGGTCAACGCGAGCGCCGTGGCAAACGGAAGCTGGTTGCGTTCCAGATCCGTCATCCACGCGGTCCATTCGCGGATGTTCGTTTCGAAGGAAATGTCCATGCTTCGCCACCACGGTAACGCAGGTCAGCTATCGCCTTTGCGCTACCAGCCGCCGATGGCGCTGCTCACCTGGAGTGCGCACTGTCGGCTATCTATGGGGTGAGTCCGCTACTCTCGTTTCGCCAATTGTGCAAGATCGAGTTCGACGGGCACGACGCGACCGAAGATCATGACCTCAACCTTGGCCCGACCTTCATGGCTGCCCGCGCCCAGTTCAGTCACCGCACCGGGAAACGAGGCAAAGGGCCCGGAGGCGACGCGAACATGCTCACCCTTTCTGAACATCATCCCAGCGTTGCACGGTACTTCTTTAAGTGTCGCCAGTTCCGCCTTGATTTTTAACATGATCTTGTCTGTCAGGAAGAACGGCCGACCTTCCACTCCGAGTACCGAAACGACGTGCTTGATGGAGGCGATCCCGGCCCATGCCGCCGGCGTGTCGGCCACATGCACGAACAAGTAGCCCGGCCACGCCAGTATCCAAACGCCCTCCCCCTCTGTGGCACGACGACGACCGCCGATCGTCTTGTCGGCCCTCCGAAGCGGCAACCAGTGCTCAATCAGAGCCGACGACATGGATTTATCCACATCATTTTCGCGACGAGGTGCCACTTTGATGATAGCCCAGCGCCTTTCTATGCCGTCCTCGCCCGCAGCCGCTAGAAGCGCCTGCTGTCGACGATTCGCGGCTATCTGGCGATCGGACGCGGCATAGCACCTGTCCAGATTGATCGCATCCGCCTCATTCAGCCGCTTCACGTCGATTGCCATCATCCTCGTTGCCTTTACCGGTTTCCGCCTTTACCGCCGCCTCGAACTCCGCCAGCCCGCGCGGCCCACCCTTGGGGAAATACGCACCGCCCATTCCGCCTGGATCCGGCAGCCAGGGCCAGCCGCGCAGCTCGTGCTCCAGCCGCCAGGCTTCCCAACCCTCCGTGCCGACTGGAACGAACTCCGTCAGTCCGGCGAGCCATCCCAGCTCCGGCGTCACCGTCACGCCGCGGCGCTGCTCCGCCGCCTCGTGCATGCGGTTCACCGCAGGCCAGCCGAACCGGACCTGGCGACGCATCCGCTCGGCGCGGCCCGCCGCGTCGTCCTGCGCGATCAGCTGGGCGATGAAGGCGCTGGTCGGCGCCGGCGAAGGCTCTGCCGGCAAGAGCAGTCTGCGCGCCCGAACGCTGCCCCAAAGCGGCCCGAAGGGCGGCGCGTTGAGCGGTTCCGGGGGCGCCTCGGCCGGGTCCGGCACGTCCGCCCATTTCCGCTCGGCGAAATACGTCCCGAGCGAGAGCGCCTTCCTGCCCGTCATGGCGCGATAGGCGCCCGCCAGCCGCTCCGCCTCGGCGCGTTCGCCGTCCGTCAGCTTGGCGAACTGCGCAACGGTCCAGTGCGTCGACGAGTTCGCCCAGCCCGGCCAGTCATGGTCGGCGGCGATCTTCTTCACCCGCTTCTCGAACTTTGCCGGATCGTCGGAATTTTCGTCCGCGCGCGCGCCCTCTCTCTCTCTGCTATTCTCAGGTATTACTATATCTTCAGTATTTACTAGGGGCGGATTTACCGGCGCCGGTTCAACCGGCGACGGTTCAACCGGCGCCGGTTTTTCAGGCTGCGGCAAAGATGCAACACTTTCCTGTTCAGCAGTCCGCGACCCGCCAGGTTCGTCATAAATAACGAGCATCAACCCGTTAAATTTGCCGTCTTTTCGAGCACCTTCTCGCTCCATATATCCGGCATCAACAAGCTCGGAGACCATGGTGCGCGCCTTGTCGCGGCCGCATCCGCCCTTCTTCCGGATGTCGCCCATGCGCACGGTCCAGTTGTCCGGCTTGGACAGCAAATAGCCGAGAAGCCACCGTGCTTCCATGGAAAGCCGGACGTCTTCGAAGACGTGATTTGGCACCGTCGTATATCGCGCATTCCGAACGCCACGACGAATTGTCGCTTCCTCGGTCAAGGCCCATCTCGCTTGCTGCTGTTGTGCGGACCGCACATGAATTGAAGATTGGAGAGGTCGTCGGTTCCGCCGCGCGAGAGTGCGACTCTATGGTCGATCGTCAGATTGACAGTGACGTCGCATCCTGGGTGCGCGCATTGGTAGGAAATGCCTGCATCAAGCATACGAAGAAACAGATCGGAGCGGATCGCTTGATATTGCCGTCGCCGTTTTGCCGTATGTAGTTTCTTCGCGGTTCGTCCGGCCGCGATGATCTCGAGATCACGCTCGATTTCTCGGACGCGCTCGATCGAGATTTCGTCGCCTTCATATTCCAGCAGTGCACCGGTCCCGCCATGCCAAAGCTGGCGCACAAGATCGTTCTGAAAATTTGCTCGCGCGTCCTCGACGCGAGCGATTAACGCCGCGGGATCAGTCGCCAAATGCGTGGCGACAATCTCGATGATCGTTTGCCACCCCTCGACACCGAAAAGATTTTGAACCTGAGTGAGAAGGGCATCGCGCCAGAGCCAGTACGGGTTACCCTTCGTTCCCGGTGCTCCGATTGCTATTCCGTCATTGCGATCAAGATAAACGAATTCGCCGAACGTAACGATCATGATGGTCTCTCCTTTTGAAGGACAAACCATAATCGGAATCGTGCCAAGGCGCCCCGCCACATCACTCCGCAGCCTCCCGGAATTCTGCCGGCACCGGCGCGCGCATCTTCGGCGCCGCGTCCGCCATGATCGCCGTGACCTCGGCCTCCATCATCTCGACGGAAACCGCGTTGCCGATCTGCTTGACCATCTCGGTCTTGGTGCCGGCGAACTCATAGACCTGGTCTTCGGTATTGAAGCCCATCGCCGCCGCCAGCTCGTGCGGCTCCAGCATGCGGAAGAGGATGTCGTAATGATCCGTTCCCTCGACGAGGTCGACATGGCCGCTCGCGGCGATGGTCGGCGCAGGCCGGCCGATATCGTGGACGCGCGGTGCCTGGCCGCGCCGCTCGCCATGCTGGGCCGTGATGAAGGCAAGCTCGCCGCGATTCGCCGTGGTCAATGTCGGCAACGGGTCGGATTCCACGTCCCGCGCGCGATTGCTGCCGTCGGCATGCGTGATCGGCACGACTATGCCGAACCGGCCCTTTGACGTGACGGTCGGTAGCGGCTCCTCGGCGCTGACACAGGTCTCGCCCGAGCCGGAACCGTAATAGGGAGAGATGAGCGCCGTGCCGCTGCCGCGTTCTCCGCCGGTCACGATGGTCGGGAGCGGTTCAGATGCGGCCCGCGGCGCGCCGCCGGATGCCTGCGAAAGGACGAAGGGCTGCGCAATTCCGAAATTGCCGCCGCCGGCATGAATCGTACCCAGCGGCTCATCGACACTCTTCACCCGCCTACGATGAGGATCGTGATCATAAGCATCAACGCCATGGGCTGCGGAGACCACGAACGGCTCGACCAGGATCGGCCGAGCGCAGCCCTCATGTTTCTCGGCACCCGCGCCACCGGTCGTGATCGTCGGCAAGGGCTCGCCGGCCGATCGCGGGGCACCGTTATTGTGCTGCGAGAGCACCATCGGCTGCGCCAGCCAGACGCCGCCCTTCGTGTCGAGCGTCGGAACCGGCTCGGTCGACACCGGCTTTGCCTGGTTGCCCTTGCGACCATTCATGATGACGGGCTCTGCAACGCCAACGCCGCCATTCGTGGTAAGGGTAGGAATGGGCTCGTCAGGGCTGCTTACGCAAGAGCCGTTCGCCCGGTGGATATCGGTCCGAAGCAAGATGGGCTCGGCGAGTCCTATATGCTGGCCATTGGCGGCGAGCGCCGGGATGGGATCGCCGATGGAACGGCCGTTTCCGTTCCGGCGCAGCGTAACCAGCATCGCCGCCGCCGAGCGGCCACCGCGAGCGAATTCATGCGGAGACATCCGGAAATGCCGCAGCCGTGCCAAATAGTCCGCCACCAGCGCACGCCGCTTCTTCCGAAGCTTGCCCTTCAGATGCCGCTTGGCGAAAGCGCGGCGCAGGTGGAAGATCAACGATCGCTCGATCTCGCGATGGAGGGGATCGATGAACGGCTGCGGCCAGTCGAACTTGATGGCGCCGGCCAGGATACGCATCAATGTCTTCGGTGCGAGAGGTATCGGCCGTGCGAAAATCGACTTGCCCCGAATGGACCAATCGATGATTTCCCGCGCCGGCCGCCAGGGCTTCATGTCCGCAAACAGGTCGGCCGCACCATGTTTGGCATGCGTCAACGGCGCCCAGCGAACCAGCCTGCGGTCGTTCCGCGCCTTGAGGATGAAACGTTGCCTTGTCGTCGCGCCGCCATAGTTCGCCGCGTTGAGCTTGCGCCATTCCGGCTCGAACCCGAGCCGCTTCAGCGTCTCGATCCAGGCAAGGAAATATTCGCCCTTGCGCGATTTCACCGGCTTGCCCGTCCGGTGATCGACCGGGCCCCAGCCGCAGAATTCCCACACGTTCTCGATGATGATGCGCTTGACGCGCAGTTCGGTCAGCCAGGTGATGATGTGCCAGGGGTCGGACCGCTGCTGGTCCGACGTCGGCTTGCCACCGCGCGCCACCGAATGGTGCGTGCAGGTCGGCGAGGCCATCAGGAGATCGAGATAGCCCTCCGGCACGAGGAGATGCGGGCGCACGGTCGAGATGTCCTGCACGTAGTGCCGTGCCTCCGGATGGTTCTTCCGGTGCGTCTCGATCGCCGTCGGCCAGTGGTTGACGCAGACCAGCTCCATCTCGAGCCCGAGGCCGGCGAGCGCGCGGGCGCAGCCGGTCGACGAACCGCCGGCGCCGCAGAGAAGGTCGGCCACGAGCATCTTGCGCTTCACGGCATCCTCCCGTGGCGCTTCATGACATTGCCGAGCGTGGTCGCGGTGCGGATCAGGGCCTGGCGCGCGGCGATCTCGCCGGTCCCGGAAAACTTCGCCTGCGCCAGCCGATCGGCGGCGAGCGCCACCTTGTGGCAGGCCGCCATGATCTCGGCATCCGGCCGCGAGACGACGACGCGCGGCACGGGCGGCCGCACCTGCTCGACCTCGGCGCGCACCATGGATCGCAGCGCCGGCAAGAGCCGCCGCGCGATGGCGTCGTCATCGTCGAGACGAGGAACATCGACATGGAGGCGCCGAGCCTTTCCGACCTGCGCTGTCACGATGCCGTCCCCGCTCGGGCATAGGCGGCGAAGGCATCTCGCACCTGGTCGAAGAGCGGATTTCTGTGCCGTCCGTCCGGGCCGCGCGTCGCCGACCATTCGGCGTGGCGGATGTCGATGAACTGCAGCCCGAGATCGAAATGCGCTCGCCGGCAGACGGCCTGGAATACGTCCAAATATTTCATGAGGACGCTGTCCGGGACCGAGAGCAGCACCAGCGCGCGCACGTGATCGTCGGCGGCGTTGTGCATCTGGCGGATGATCGGCAGCATGGAATCGGTCATCGCCGCATCCTCTGTTTCAGTGATTTTCCCGTGAAACTTTTTGGCCGCTTGGGCGCGCCATCGGCGGGACTGAAGAAGCGCCAGGGGTCGAGGTTCGCCCATGCGCAGATCGCCAGAGCCTTGTTGGCGGCGACCGCCTGGCCGGCCTTGATGCGCGACAGGTCCGGCGCGGTGACGCCGATCTCTGCCGCTACGGCGCGCCAGCCGCGTCCGTCCCACTCGACCTTCGGTGCAATCCGCGCCCAAAGACCGCGCCAGTCATATTTGGCAAGCGCTTGACCATTGCGCGCCCTGCCCCTCGCCGGCGCGTCGGCCTCGGCGATGCGCTTTTCCAGCGAGCGCCTGAGCCGCGCCATGGCCCGGCCGATCTCGTCGGGATCGTGCTGGAGGCCAGTCATTCCGCCGCCTCGTCAAAGCTGCGATATTCAATCGGCCTGCCCGCTCGCATAGCTCGTTCGATGCCGAGCCTCATGCCATTCGATATTCCGCGATCGGTATAGACGACCGTGGCATCCGCGAGTTCGCCCCAAATGAGCCCAGCCTCGATCCCGACCGACCGTTCGCGCGGATCGAGATCGTCCAGGACGCCTGGCTGGGTGTAGAGCAGGTGTGAGACAATCGGAGCTTCGCCGCGGAGCAGACAGTCCCGCATTGCGCGGCGCGCGTAGGCCTCATTGGCCGCTATGTCGCCGGCATACGGGCTTTCGAGGATGACGCGTCTCATAGGTCAAGCGCCTCCTGCGCAGCAGGCGCCGTGCGAGCGGCCTCAATCAACATATCCGGCTGATCATGGGCCTTGCGGATGCGCGCGCAGGCTATGTCGAAATAACCTTCATCGATCTCGATGCCGATGAACGGACGGCCGAGCTTGACCGAGGCGACGCCGGTCGTGCCGGAACCCATGTATGGATCGAGAATGATCGTGCCGTTGGCAATGAAGCGAATGCACCATTCCATTAGGGCAATCGGCTTCTGTGTCGGATGCACTCGGGGCTGCCCACGCTCCGATGCTTTCATCATCCCGTCCCAATGGTGACGGAACATGCGCGCTACGGTCCCAAGATCGGTCCACGCCAATTCACAATCGGCAAAATCGTTTGAATGTCCGCTGGCTGCGCGTTTGTCCCAAGTCAGCCATGCTGACGACGATGGAAGTCGATCAGCAAAATGATTGCCTCCCCAAAGAATATGCTGATTGCCGATGGTGAGCAGTGGAGCCGGATCGAACGGCCTGTCATCGCCCCTGATCTCGATCTTTGCGAACTTGGTGGCGTACGCGCCGCGGCCAATTCCGCTGTTGTCATTTCCCCCATGAGCAAAGCCGATTCCGTAGGGAGGATCAGAGACGATCGCCATGCCCCCCCCCCAGCATCGGTAGGATTTCAAGACAATCGCCGAGCAGAAGCCGGCAATCGCCTATGACGACCTCTTTGCGGATAGGGCTCATTCCGCCGCCTCCGGACTGGAAGCCCGTCTGAACCGCTTGGCGAGCGCCGTTTTGGCAGCATCGACCGACTTCGCCTTCTGCTGTTTCGGCGACATGCGGTCGACGCCGAGCCAGAAGGCCCACGTCGTCTTTTTCGGATCGTCATTGCCAGGAAATATCGCCCCGACTTCGATCGATCCGAGCTTGGCGACGATGCGACCATTCTCGTGCGGCTGGTCCCATCTCAGCGTCGGCAGGCCCGGTATGGGCACATCGAGCATTTCCGCGCCGCCGCTGCGCGGCCCGCACGGCCTGGAATTCTCGAAGGTCTTCCAGTCGACACGCACCAGATCGGTCGGACGGTTCGGCAGATTATAGGTCGCGCCATCGCCCTCTCCGGCGAGATCCCACACGAACCAGGCGGTGTTCATCCGGCTTTCCGCCTTCGGCCCGGTCCAACCGTCGCGGTGCATCATCGGCAGCCGGCGCGTGAAGACGTAGACCGTCGTCGGCGGACATTCGTCCATGGCGTAGCAGCGGTCCGGATCGTCGAAGCCGCAGAGGAAATTTAGATTGAGCAGCAGCGCCATGCGGCGCGGCCGGTGCACGCGCAGCGCGTGCGCCACGAAGGCGTTGAGGTCGGCTCCATAAGGCGGATTGGTGACGATATCGACATGCTCGGGCGCGGCGAGTGCCCCCTTCCACGATCCGGTGATGCCCGGCGCCTCGCCGTCGCGCCGGCCGGTTTCGAGGAAATCGCCGACCGTCTGGCATTCGCCATGGCGGTTCGCGGTGCCGTAGTCGCGCAGATCGGAAAGGATGACCTCGTAGCCCGCCTCTTCCAGCATGTGGCTGATCGCGCCGCGCCCGCAGGCCGGCTCCCAGACCATCGGCGAGAAGCTGGTGAGGGACAAGAGCGCCCGCATGGCCTCCGACGGCGTCTCGTAGAGATTGTCCCCGCGTTCGGCCGCCGTTGCGGAATCGGTGCCGACGGCGGCGCGCAGATTGGCCCGGCTCGGCTCCAGCCCGGCCAGAAGACGCGCCGCTATGGCGCGCTCGACGATCCCGGGCCGGTCCCGTTCGGCATCGCGCAGCTTGCGCGCCTCGTGGATTTCCTTTCGCGAAAGCCCGGCTTCTCCCGAGGTAAAACCGTTCCCGTCCGGAACGGTTTTCGGCCTCCCTCCTGTTGAGGCTTCGCCGACCGCCTGGGCGGCGTCCCAATCGTCGGCCAAGCGCATCTTGGCGCGTGCCTCGATGAGGAGCGCGTCGCCCTGCAGCCGCCGCGCCTTCTCGACGAGCCGCTCGGCCGCGCCGAAACGCGAGCCGAACGCCGCAGCTGCCTTGGCCGCGTCATAGGCGCCGCCGGCGAGCATGCGAGCTGCGATCACGTCGCCGTCGTCGAGCAGGCCGCGAGCCCGCTCCACGGTGGCGGCTAGATCGGACGCATCGAAGGGAACGAGCGCGTTCATGCCGGCCTCCGCAACCGCACGACCTCGCCGCCACTCACAGGCTCGGGCGCGGCCTCCGCCGGATAGGCGGACAAATCGCGCTGCAGCGGCCAGGGAAAGCGCGGCACCGCCCTGTCTTCGAGACCGAGACTCCATAGCCTGGGCAGGCCGATATCCGGGTGCGGTTTCACCGTCTCGATCACGCGGCCGACGACGGCTTCGCGGTCCATCGTCCAGCCGGCTTTCGGCCCGACCACGATCTGCCGCTTGATGTTCTCGGCAAAGGAGCGAATGAGCGCCGGCGACGCCGTTTCCAACGCCTCCGACAGCGACGCCAGACGATCTTCCGGCAATACGAAGGGCGCGAAATAGCGTTCCAATATGCGCTTGCGCTCGTGATCGCCGGGGAGCGCCAGTTCGATCTGGATCTCGAACCGACGCCAGATCGCTTCGTCGACCCGGCGGCCGTGGTTGGTGGCGGCGACGATGAAGCCCTCATAGCGGTCGAAATTCGCCAGAAGCGCGTTGACGCCGTGGTTGTGATCCTGCTCGCCAACTTCGTTGTTGCCGCTGTCCATGCGCTGCGCGGAGAGCGAATCGAACTCGTCGAAGAAGAGGAAGAACGGCTCAGGCTCGGCCTTCAGCGCGTCGAAAAGAGCGCCGATCTGCATCGCTGTCTGGCCGATCCATTTCGACTTCAGCCGCTCCGGCCGCACGACCAGCATGGGCAGGCCGAGGCGCGCGGCGAGATGGTGCGCCAGCGTCGTCTTGCCGGTCCCGGGCGCGCCATGGAAGATCGCGCGGCGGCGCGCCTTGAGCCCCACTTCGGCGAGCTCGTCCTTGGCCCAAATCTCGGTCAGCCATTCCAGCAGCCCATTGCGCACGGGCTTTGCCAGGATAGGCTCGGCCGCTTCCTCGGGCATGAGGATTTCGCCGTAGCTTTCGAGGACAGACGGCATCCTATTCCTCTTCCGGCCCCATGCCGTCCGTGCCGGAAGCGGCACGCCAGCCGGCGTCGAATTCCTGCCGGCGCTTGTCGTCCCAAGGGAACGGATTGGAGGTGATCGGCTGGTTTTCGCGGTAGGCCTTCGCGCCGAGTTCGCGCGCGCCGGCAGCGTCGACATCGGGCACGTCGCGCTTCGGCCGCTCCGGCATTGCCGATTGCTTGCGCGATGCCGGCTTCGGCCGTTCGACGACATCTTCCGCCTGTGCGACGCCGTTCTCGTCGCGCCAGAGCCGCACCGGCTGCTTTCCGATTTTGACGATGATCTCGCCTTCGTTCGGCACCAGCTGCTTGAACGCCTCGATCACCTGGTCTCGGGCGGAGAGATCGACCGACATCATGCCGACGGCGCGGAAGAGCGGCGCATCGTTCGCCATGCCGATCGCGTGCAGGTACATGTCGAGCATCTGCTCGGCTTCCTCGACATCCGCCGGCTTGGCGGCACGGCGCCGGAGCACGTTGCGCGTCGTCGGCGCGTTGAAGCCGGAGGCTTTCAGCTCGGCGAAAACGAGCTTCTCGTCTTCAGCGAGCTGCTTCTTCTGTTCGCGAATGCGTTCGATGCGCTCGATGAAGTCGAGGAGCTGCCGTCCCGACACGGTGTTGCGGCCGACCGGCTTGTCCTGCTTTGCAGACATCACTTTCCCATGCCTCCGTTGAAATCCGCTAGTCCCTCCTCCAGCACGCGCCAGGCCTCGGGCCCGCGATTGTCCGGCCGCACTTTCTTCAGGAGCCCGATATCGACGAGGGATCGCCGGTACTGGCCGGCGAGCGAGACGCTGCAGGAAAGCCCGTCGGCGATCTGGTAGATCGTGCGCTTGACCGCGCCGTCCGGCCCCGCCTCCTGCCTCAGCAGGCAATAGAGCCGGGCCGCGCCGATGCCGACATGGTGGCGCTTGGAGAACGCCATGAAGTCGAAGCCTTTGGCGTCGAATCCTTCCCCGCCGCCGAGGATCCTGTCGAAATGCGCCTGCACGAACGCGCTCGGCGAGAGCCCGGCCTTTTTCGCCGCCTTCTCGATCTTCATGTTGGTCAGGCGGTCGCAGCGCACCGTGAAGCGGAAATAGGAAGGCGCCCGCTCGACATCATTGCCCGGATTGAAAAGCGCCAGGCTCATCATCCGACCACCTTCAGCCCGCCCTGCCCGCGTGCGCCGGCCAAAAGCTTGCGATAGTCGGCCATGGACTGTTCGACCTTGGAGAGCGCGCGATCGAGCTGCGTCGCCTCGGCCGGCGTCAATTGACCGTCGGCATAGGCAATCGCCCCTTCCCGCATCAGCTCGCCCAGCCGCACTGCAGCGTCGGCATGCGCTTCCATCAACGAGCCGTTGGCCGCGACCGTGGCCGTCTCGGTGAGCGCCCGTCCCCGTGCCGAGGCGATGGCCTCCGACATGTCGAAGCGACCGGTCTCCTCCTCGAGCGCGAAGATGGCGTCGAGCGGCATCAGCTCGTGGCTTTCGGAATTGGCCCAGCGGCCGACCGTCGACTTGCCGTAGGAGCAGACTTCGGCCGCGCGCTCGATGCCGCCGGCGGCGGCGATCAGGTCGCGCTGCTTGGCCTTGAGAAGGAAATGCCGGGCATTGCTGTTGGGTATCATCGTCGCGCTCCTCGAATGCGCAAAAGCGTTCCCGCGCCGGGAAATCCCGGCGTCGATTCCCGTGGCGGGAAGGGTCGGTTAAGTGTTGAGTGCCCCGATCAACAGGGGCTGTCCGTTCAGCCCGGAGGCTCGAATGTGCTCATGGTCCGCCGCTCGCGTATCGGTTTTGCCCTGCCCGCTCGCAAGCCGGCAGGTCGGTGAGTTCGTCGAAATGTCGCCCGAGCAGCGGCGAGAGACCGATCGCCTCTGCGCGCTCGGCGACCATTCTGGTCAACACCGCCTGTGGTGTGGTGCCGTCATGCCGGGCAATCAGGGTCAGCAGAAAGAGCGCCTTCTCGGAAAGGGCCACGGCGGCAGGACGCGAGACCTTGTCTGCTGCCGTGGCCGGGGGCGCGTTCTCCTGGGAGGGAGCCGAGAGCCGGGGAGCCGCCGGCGCGGGAGGCGCATCGCCGGCGGCTGGCACTGCGGCGGGGGACGGTACCGCGTGCGTTGGCAAATCGTTCGGGCAGATGCCGAGAGCTATGTGGGGCCGACCAGTCATTTGGCGGCCTCGGCCAGGAGCTTAGCGAGATGACGAGCCTGTTCCTGCGTAAGCGAAAAACCGACCGTTTGGTCACCGCGAAAGGCTTCAATGAAGACGCCCTTGAAGACAGGTCGGACGGTGATACCGTCAAATGCCGCGTGCCAGCGCGTCAATCCGCCGTCATCGGCAGCAAATTCATTGGGAGGAGGAAGCTTCGTGATATCCGCGTCAGACATAGCCAAGATCCTCGAGCAGATACCGGTCTGGAAAAGCTTGGTCGGAATGCCGAAACGGCTTGCCGAATTGGAAGCTCGTGTGTCGGCCCTGGAAACCAACAAGGCTGCACATCTCGGACCAGGTCCAACGACCTGCGTGAAATGTGGAGCGCAAATGACCGTGACGGACGAGGTTCCCGACGGACACTTTGCTGTTTTCGGGCATCAACGTCACAAGATGAAGTGCGATGGCTGCGGTCACACGACCGAACGCAAATATATCCCCGGCGAAGGCTATCGCTGAATCCGTCATTCGGCAGCCTCAGCTGGTGCGGCGCGAACGCGACGTTCCGCCATGAACGCACGAATTCTCTCGGCCGTTTCGAGTGTGATTGTCCTGCCGCTTTCGAGCCGACCTACAACCTCGGAATTCCCGCATGCAGCTTTGCCGAAATAGGACGGTCCCATTCCGGTTTCAGAAAGGAATTCGCGAATGTCAGAGATGAGGTCGCCATTCATGCGGCGCAAAATATCCTCTAAAGCGGATATGTCAAGTATCCACTATGAAGGACGTGCGCTTGTATCCGAAATTGAGGATATTGCCGCCATGGAAACCGGCGACTGGCGAGCGCGGCTCGAGACAGCACTGAAGAAAAGCGGGAAGTCTAAGCGTGCGGTCTCACTAGCCGCAGGGCTGGGCGCCGGCTACATGCACTCCATCCTGGCAGAGGGTAAAGATCCGACGATTGATAACCTTATTGCAGTTTGCAACGAGGTGGGGATTAGCCTCTCGGCCGTGCTGTATGGTTATGATTTGACGGCTGAGAATGAGGAGATTCTACGTCTTCTCCAGGCGTCCTCCCCTGCTGCGAGAGAGGGTCTCTTGGCTGTGCTGCGGGAGAAAAGCGGTTCTTAAACCTCGCAATCGCCGAACGTTTTTCGTCCCTGGTCATTCTTTTTAATATCACTAGCAAAGAAGATACCCTCAACTCTATCCTCCCAAGCCCAAAGCGGCATTCTAAAGCCATCTTTTAGAACAGATCAAGAACTTATTGCAGTCGGATCCTGCGTGCATCTGGTTCTGGTTATTTGTTCGTCAGAAGCTCGTAGGTGCGCACAGATCAGCGCGAGGTGATATCTCAATGCTTCTAGCGGCACCCGTACTTCTCTGGCACGGAGCCGGGGGTTAGTAACCCGTCGCGAAGACGAGCCGGCCGCTTTTGGCTTTCGCTTGGACATGGCGCACCGCCCCCGGCCGAAGCCAAGTGCGTACGCCGCCGCCAAGCGGGCGCACGATTTCGGCGCGCTATGCGCCTATTCGCGATCCGGGTTACTAAGCCCATGTTCAGAGTGTGAGAGTTCAGCCTGATTCGCAAGGCTAGCTCCGCGCGCATCACCCATATGATTAACCTTCCGTTCTCAAAGCCGTCGGCTGAGCGCTCGCTTTAATCCATCCTTTATTGCGGATATACCACTTGACATATCCTCTATTGCGGATATTTTGTCGACCGAAATTTCCCGCGATGGAGAGCATTTATGCAAAAGCCCGGCGCCGTCGGCGATTTTCTCACCGATCTGATCTCACTGATTGCCGTCATGGGCTTTTGCTTCGTCGCTCTCGCCTATCTGGGAGCGCTTTGATGAGCGGTGTAACGCACCGTCTCACCTTCTCTGACGCCGGTGATTTCGCCGCCGAGCGGCGTGCCGTCGCCTTCTTGGAAGAGCGTGGATTCTCCGTCGGTCGCATGCAGCATCGCGAGCCGCGCGGCATCCTCTTGGGAAACTTCGATATCCAGAAATGGCACAACCTGAGCGCGGCAGACCGCGCCGGGCTTCACGGCGTCATGACCGGCGACATGCGGAATGGACCGGTCGTTGTCGAGATGTTCGACAGCGCGCCGGACATTGCGAAGTCGGCGCTGGCTGGATGCCCCGCGACTATTGTGGAACGCCAGTTTGCCTCTGATGAATTAGCAACGATCCCGCTCTCATTAGATCCTGCGAAAGTTCAACTGCTTGAGCCGGCGTCAGTGCCAGCTGCAGGCTGGATGGACATTTCGTGTCCAGATCTCGGTTCGCCTTCGCATACTCGATCCGCAGAAGACACGCCATGCCGGCCGCGGTCGCCGTCGCAAAACCCGTCAGAGGACACACTTTGATGTTCCCGTCCGGTTCAAATTCAAACTTTATCACGATCGTCTCCTTGTGTCGTCTCCACGAGGGGATGCCAGGTGGCGGATCGCGTTCCCGCGCGATTCGTCACCGCAAATTTACGTGTGATTGTGGGCGACCTGATCGAAAAAACAGAGCTTGCACCCGCATTTCACGGTTCGGGAGCGTCTGATGGCCTCCCGCAAGCGCTTCTCCCGCAAAGACCGCGAACGCATCCTCGAGACAAACGATCACTGCTGTCACATCTGCGGCGGCAGGATCAATGATGATCAGGCCTGGGAAATCGAGCATCGCATCCCATGGGCGCTGACGCGCGACGACAGCGACGACAATCTCCGCCCCGCCCACAAGAAGTGCCACAGCCGCAAGACGCACAAGTTCGACCGGCCCGCGATTAACAAGGCCGAGCGCATGCGCGCCAAGCACCTCGGCTCTTGGCCGCAGCCGATCGGCAACGCCAGACTGGCGTCCCGTCCTTTCGCTTCGACCCGGCATTTTGGTGAAAGGATCACACGCCGATGAGACCGCATTCTCCTACCTGCCCGAGCCGCGAATACGCAACGGCCGTTCTCCTCGACAACGAAGGCTGCACGGACTGGCCGGAGTGCGGCTGCGATGGCGAATGTGCGCGCCGACAGCCAGCCGCGGCGCGTCCAATGTTCCTCATCGTCGAAATCATCCTGCTCGCGTCCATCTTCGCGCTCAGCGGCCTGGTCGTCTGGGCGTTGGCTCACTTCACCGGAGGCATCCATGCTTGACATTCTGAACCGGAGGAAGCCTGCGGCGCCCACCGTCGACGACGAGCTCTCCGACCAGCTCGCCGACATGCTCGAAGGACGCATTGCGGCCGAGGATCCTGCCAGTCCTCATTTCAATCCGGCATCCGGCCTCGATGAGCCTGAATCCGCAGATATCCTCGGCCTTGTCGGCACTCGCCTAGCGAAGGCGCTGGAATATCACCGTGGCGAGGTAAACCGGCTCGCCACCGAGACAGATGCCATACGGCGGCGCGCCGACGATGCGATCGCAAGCCGGGAAATCCTTCGCCGGCAGCATGAGGATGCGCTCGACATCTGGAGTGCGGCAGAGGAGAGGCGCAAGCACGTCGCGGCCGCACCCGAAGGCGAGACATCAGGACAGCCGGTCGCGGCTAGCGAGGCTGCGGAATGATCATCACCGAGGAGATGGTTGAAGCCGCCGCGATCGCGCTCTTCGACGATGACGAAGATCGCAATGATGAGTTCATTGCGAAAATGGACCGCCTGGGCAAGACCGAGATAGGCGACCGGATCGGCCGGAAGCGCGAGACCTGGGCAAAATATGATGACGGCCGCAGCGGCCTGCAGGATGCATTCCGCCGGCGCGCCAGGGCTGCGCTCGATGCCGCGGCAAAGGTGGCGGACATCCGCAACGAGGTTCGAGCCGATGGCGGCTGCCTCCACTGCGCTGCGGACCAGGGCGAAAATCATCGGCCGGATTGCGCCAGGCCGAGGCCCTCCCATGTCTGATCCGCGCAAGCCGGTCCTTCGCCCCGATGTCGGCCATCAGCAGTCGATCCGTGACATCGTTCACCAGCATCTGCTGGCGGCGACCGATGTCGGCGCCAGAGCGATCGGCGCTACGGGTGCATCCTTCGTCCTCATTGGAATGGGCGTCTGGGCGACCGAGCTCGCCGAACTCGACGGCCGCGCCGCCGCGAAATATCTGCGTGCACTCGCCGACGAATTCGATCCCGCAACGAACGAAAACAAGAAGCTGCGCGCCGAGAAGGACCGCGCGCAGGCCGTACGCGCACTCTATGCCGCACTCGACCTCGAAATGGCGGAGGCACAAGGCCGTGGCTGACGATCCCGACTCCGTGCCGCTCGACATTTCCGAACTCAAACCCTGCCGTCTATGCGGCAAAGGCGTCATGCACGCAGGCAGTCTCGTCTTCTACGAGCTTACGATGCGCTCCTGCGTAATCGACGTAAAGAACGTCCAGCGCATGCATGGCCTCGAATTGATGATGGGCGGAAATGTACCGATTGCCCGCATCTTCTCGCCATCCAATACGATCGCGCATCGGCTCGCGCCGGCGCGTCATCTCATCTGCTCTGACTGTGCGACAAGGGAGACGATGCCGGTCCTCTTTATCGAAGATGCGGTCGATGCTCCGTCCGAGGTGCCGTTCCAATGATCGAACGCCACTCCGGAAAGATGCAGATCGTCTGCGACTGCGGCTTTGCCCAGACCCGCATCTACGAAGCCGGCGAATTCGACGTGATGGTTTCCGACGCCCGCTCGGAGGGTTTCGTCATCACCAAGTCCGCCGGCGAATGGCAACACAGTTGCGAAGCCTGCGCCCGGGCCGGGCGAAGGCAAGCCCGGCTTCTCTGAACATCCACCAATTTCCACGAAGGAGACTGACATGACGCAAGCATTGAAAACGACACCAATAGAAGCACCTTCAATCGCTCGCTCTGATCCGGCGGCTTCTATCCTCGTCGTCAGCGGTCAACGCGAGATTGGCATCCGGGCCGGTTCCGTCGTGAATGGCGTCCAATTCGCGGCGAACACGCCAATCGTTCTCCCCCTCGATCTGGCGCCTGGCGCGGATTTCTATGTTTCCTTCGGCGCCGACAATAACCCTGTCGCCACGGCCGCCCTAGGCCTTCCCGATGTCGAGGTCTTCGCCGGCTTCCACTTTGCGCCCGGCGGCAACGCAGTAGGGCGGTCCGGCGGCGACGAAGAACCGGCGATCAATCCTTTCTCATGCTGGGATGCCGGCTTCCGGCCGGCCTGCCCCGACCCGCGAGGCATGGCGATCGTTGATCTGCCTCATGGCAAGCGCGTCTGGGTCGACATCTACAAGCTCGGCGTCGACCATATCGAACATGGCACCAGTCGCTTCGGTGTGAAGATCGCCGATGGCAACGATCTTCCACAGAAGATCGGCGGCAAGGGCCGCTATCGTGCGCTCGACTACAAAACGGCGGTCGAGATCTACGCCCATCACGGGAAGCAGCTTCTCTCCTTTGACGAATTCCGCGCTGCGGCCTTCGGCGTAACCGAGAAAATCGCGGCCGGCAACGATCCAAAAATTACCGGCCTCGATGCCGCCAGGACATCGCAGCGCGGCATCATGCAGGCGACCGGAAACCTTTGGGACTGGGGCCACGACGGCGATCCGGACGATCGACGCCCGTCCATCTTCGGCGGCTCCTGGTGGGGCGGCGACGACGCCGGCTCCCGCGACGCGTACTTGGTCCACTGGGCCGGGCATTCGGGCGGGCTCCTCTCGGCTCGGGGCCGCAGCGACCACCTGACGCCTGAATAGCCTGCGCGCAAGCGCAGGCCACGATCTCTCCAACAAAGGACCCGACCCGATGAACATCGCAGCTTCAATCAATTCCGCGCCCATACTGATCGAGCGCGCCGAACCCTCCTCCCCCATCCTCGCCGTCACCGGCCATGACACGATCAGTATCAAAGCCGGCACAATCGTCACCATCGGCGACAGGCGCCATGCCTTTGATACGGAAACGCCGGTTGGAGTTCCGCACTTTGTAGCGGGTCAGGACTATGCCGTGCGGATGGATGTGGACGGCCAGCCCATCGCCGTCGACATCGGTCTGGAGGCCGGAAGCGACGGCGTATCCTTCGCCGGTTTCCATTACGCGCCGGGCGGCAATGCGACCGCGCGCGCCGGCGGCGATGATATGCCCGCGATCAATCCGTGTTCGTGCTGGGATGCCGGCTTCCGGCCGGCCTGCCCCGATATTCGCGGCATGGCCCTTGTCGGGATAAGCGGCGGCAAACGCTTCTGGGCGGACATCTACCTGCTCGGCCGGGGGGATCACCTTGCGAACGGCACCAGCCGTTTCGACGTCATCATCGCAGACGGCCGTGATCTGCCGAGCAGGCTCGACGGCGATGGAAGGTTCGACAAGCTCGATTATGCAGCCGCCCGCGCGATCTATGCCCACCACGGCAAGCAACTGCTTGGAGCGGAGGAATTCTTCGCCGTAGCCTACGGCGTGACCGAGCGCGCCGCGCGCGGCAAGGATCCCAAACTCACGGGCGACGTAGCGAATGGTGCTGCGCGCTTTACCAGCAAATGGGGTCTGTTCGACGCCACCGGCTCCATGTGGCAGTGGGGTACCGACGGCGATCCGGACGATCCCCGCCCGGCCGTCTTCGGCGGCTCCTGGTGGAACGTCGGCCACGCCGGCTCCCGCTGCGCGGCCTTGGACTTCTGGGCCGGGTATTCGAACGAGAACATCTCGGCTCGGGGCCGCAGCGACCATCTTGAGGCCTGACTCGCCCGCGCGAAAGCGCGGGCTGCAGGGATTCGATCCGTGACGATCATCCGCGACGCAAATTCCAGCCCGACAGGGCTGGCGATCATCGAAAAATACGAGGAAGCCGTGCTCTATCTCTACCCGATCCTGCAACGCTGCCCGCGCGGCCACGGCAATGTCCGCGACGCCATGATGGCGGCGCTGTTCGACCAGATCGGCCTCTTCTATAGCGCGGCGAAGTCGCGGCAGCCCTCAAGGCTCTATGCGGCGGACGCCAATCTGGCGACGCTGCGCTTCTGGTTGCGCTTTGCCGTCAATCCGAAACTGCGCATCCTCGCGCCCCGCCAGCATCGTCACGCGTTGCGACTGCTGGCGGAGGTGGGGGCGATGCTCGGCCAGTGGATCAAGACGGCCAAGGGCAATGGGTGAGCGGGATATGATGCGACGCCCGTCCATCTTCGGCGGCTCCTGGTGGAACGACGACAACGCCGGCTCCCGCTACGCGAACTTGGACAACTGGGCCGAGAATTCGAACGAGAACATCTCGGCTCGGGGCCGCAGCGACGACCCTCTCCCTGCTCGGCGACGGTCACGGCCCCGCCGGCATTCTACACTCGACGGGTATCTCCGTCAGGGTGGTCGGCCCTCTCATCCAGCTTCGGCGAACACATTGCAAGGTCCGGTAAAGCGGGGAGTAGCGGGCTATGTCCGTCGAAACCCGCGACCGGCATTTGCGGGAGGCCGGTCCATGGCGAAGAAATACCGCAACCTCACCGACCGGATCACGGCCGACGCCACCATGCTCGAGGCATACCGCCTCACGTCGCGCGGCAAGCGGCTGACGCCGGCGCGGCTGGAGTTCAAGGAATTCTCCATCCTCAATCTGGAACAACTGGCGCAGGAGATGCGCACCGGCGCTTACGTCGAGGGCGCGCCGCACGAATTCAATATCTTCGACCCGAAGCTGCGCACCATCTCAGCGCTTCCGTTCCGCGACCGCATCGCCCAGCATGCGCTCTGCCAGGTGATCGCTCCGATCTTCGATGCGACACTGCTTCCACGCACCTTCGCGTGCCGGCCGGGCAAAGGAACCCATCGCGCGGCGATCACGCTTCAGGCCGATCTGCGGCGGCTGTCGGATGACCCCGTCTGTGTCCTCAAGACGGACTTCTCGCGCTATTTCGCATCGATCGGGCGGCCGGTCCTTTGGCAACTTATCGAGACGAAGATTTCCTGCCGGGCCACGTTGCGCCTCATCGATGCCATGCTGCCGCGCGAGGGGATCGGGCTGCCGATCGGCAGCTTGGTCAGCCAGATATTCGCCAATGTGTACGCCGGCGTGGTGGACCGACACCTTCAGCAGGATCTCGGCGAGAGATACTGGTTCCGCTACATGGACGATATCGTCGTACTTGGCCGATCGAGCGAACATCTGCGCGGCGTCAAGGCTTCGATCGAAGCCCTATCTCGTGAGAGGCTCGGCCTTCGTTTCTCGAAATGGAGCATCCAGCCGGCCGCGCGCGGCGTGAACTTTGTCGGCTACCGCATCTGGGCGACCCACAAGCTTCTGCGCCGCGATAGTGTCAGCCGAGCACGCCGCAAGATCCGCGCCTATCGCGCCGCTGGCGACTACCGGCGGCTGGAGAAGTTCCTCGCCGCCTGGACAGGCCACGCGAGCTGGGCCGATTCCAATAATTTGATGAAGAGCCTCGACCTCGATCAGGGAGGAGGATTTCCACGTGGTTGACCATTCCAATATCGGGTGGACTGAGGCAACGCTATTCGGGGGGGCACTTCCTCGCCGTTGCTCGCGCTGTCGATTGGTCAAGCCAGTCGATCAGTTCAAAGCCGATCGATCAAGACCAGATCGGCACGGCTACATCTGCAAGTCTTGTGAGAGAGTATCAGATATTGCGGTTCCCAACCGAATTGAGCGCACCAACGCCAGAAAAGAAGGGCGTGCGTGGTGTCGTGCGTGCAAATCATGGCAGCCTACAGAATACGTAAAGCAGGGTCTTTGCGGAGAGCACCGCAGGCAAGCCGATCGAAATCGCTATGCCGTTGATTCAGCGCATAGGGAACGACGTCGGGCGCACTCAACCCTACGGAAGCGTGGCGTCGATCGGATGCCGGAAATGGCGCGCGAATACTATCTAGAGCTCTTTGATGGAGGCTGCGCCTACTGCGATGGCAGGGCAGACACATGGGACCACGTTATTCCTGTTACGAAAGGCGGCGCCACCGCACCAGACAACATCCTTCCGGCGTGCATTGCGTGCAATAGCTCCAAACGAGATCGCGATCTCGACGAATGGCTGGCCGCCACTGACCGTTCGTTGTCGCCGCAAGCCATCGAACATCTCGCGCACTTTCAGGTGCTCTGATGGCAGGACCATCAAATATCGAATGGTGCACAGATAGTTGGAACCCGATCGTCGGCTGCTCCATCCTCTCGCCCGGCTGCACCAACTGCTACGCCATGAAGATGGCGGCGCGCGTCGAGAAGATGGGCACGGCCCCGCACTATGCCGGCACCACGAAGCCGTCGAAGGCCGGCCCGGTCTGGACTGGCAAGCTGGCGCTCGCGCCGGAGCACATCCTGACCCAGCCGCTGCGCTGGAAGAAGCCGCGCGCGATCTTCGTTAATTCCATGGGCGACCTCTTCCACGAGGACGTGCCCGACGAATGGATCGACCGCGTCTTCGCCATCATGGCGCTCTGCCCGCAACACACCTTCCAGGTGCTGACAAAGCGTTCGGCGCGGATGCGGGAATACATGAATGGCATTCAGTCAAAGGTTCCCTTCCTCGGGCGAATGCCCCTGGAGCGCATCCACCTCGAAGCCGCCGGGCATATGGAAGGCGACGGCGGCCTCATGGATATCCTCAAAGAGCACGGCAACATCTATAGCCTCTACTGCTCGGTTCCGTGGCCCCTTCCCAACGTCTGGCTTGGCGTTTCCGCCGAGCGGCAGGCGGAGGCGGAGGAACGCATTCCCGATCTCCTCGCCACGCCGGCCGCCATCCGCTTCGTCTCGGCCGAGCCGCTGCTCGGGCCGATCGATTTCGAGACGCTCTGCACGGGATGGGATTTCGTCGATGCTCTTAAAGGGCTCAGATACCACGACGCGCCCGAGCCCTATGTAGGCGCGAGCAAAGCCTGTCCACATCTCGACCAGATCATCGTTGGCGGCGAAAGCGGCACAGGCGCGCGCCCGATGCATCCGGATTGGGCACGCCTGATCCGCGATCAATGCGCCCGCGCCGTCGTGCCGTTCTTCTTCAAGCAATGGGGCTCTCACCAAGTCGTCTACGACCGTGATGTCGACGATCCGGACTGGCGGAAATGCGCTGTGATCAGGCGCAGATATCCAGCCGGTCGCTGGCTCAACCTAGCAGGCGGCCACGGCTTCCATGGTGAGCGCGTCGTTTATGCCGTTCCCGTCATCAAACACCGCGCCGGCCGGCTCCTCGACGGCGTCGAGCATAACGGCGTGCCAGCCCGCGAGCTGCCGTTTTCATGAGCACCTTCCCCTATGTCTATCGATGGGACCGTCAAGGCCGCAAAGGCCAGCCCTGCCGTGTCACCGCGCGCGGCAAGCGGAACTCGATCCGCGTCGAATTCCCCGACGGCTACGTGATGATCACCAGCGGCAACGCCATCCGCAAACCCCGAAAGGACTGACCATGCCCCGCGCCAAGAAGGCCGCCGCCGCTGCCGATTCGCAGACGATCTCCGCCTACAAGGGCTTCAACGCCGACTGGAGCTGCCAGGGCTTCCAATATGCCATCGGTGAGACCTATCGCCACGAAGGCGATGTAAAATGCTGCCCGCAGGAAGATGATCTCAGACGCGGTGCCGGCGGCTTCCACGCCTGCGAGCACCCGCTCAACGTCTTCAGCTACTATGCGCCGGCGACGAGTGTCTTCGCGGCAGTCGAACTCGGCGGCCAGACCGATCGCGAGAGCGGCGGCGACACAAAGATCGCGACGGCCGAGATCACCATCCGCGCCGAACTCAAACTTCCCGAGCTGATCGCGGCGGCGATCAAGTACGTCTTCGATCGTGCCAAGTGGGTCGACGGCGATCATACCGATCAGGACGGCGAAGGCGTTCGCTCGAAGAAGGAAGGGGGCGCTGCCACCGCATCAGGCATCAGAGGCGCTGCCACCGCGTCGGGCGACTGGGGCGCTGCCACCGCGTCGGGCGACTGGGGCGCTGCCACCGCATCAGGCATCAGAGGCGCTGCCACCGCATCAGGGCGGTGGGGCGCTGCCACCGCATCAGGGCGGTGGGGCGCTGCCACCGCATCAGGCATCAGAGGCGCTGCCACCGCATCAGGGCGGTGGGGCGCTGCCACCGCATCAGGCATCAGAGGCGCTGCCACCGCATCAGGCATCAGAGGCGCTGCCACCGCATCAGGCGATCAGGGCGCTGCCACCGCATCGGGCGATCAGGGCGCTGCCACCGCATCGGGCGATCAGGGCGCTGCCAC
>MKRJ01000029.1:59275-102944 GCA_001896885.1 Rhizobiales bacterium 65-79
TGCCACCGCATCAGGCATCAGAGGCGCTGCCACCGCATCGGGCGATCAGGGCGCTGCCACCGCATCGGGCTATCAGGGAAAGGTTCGCGGCAAGGAAGGCTGCGCGCTGTTCCTGGTCGAGCGTTCCGGCAATGGCGAGATCATCAATGTCTGGGCCGGCATTGCCGGCCGCGACGGCGTCGACCCGGAAACCTTCTATCGCCTGCAGGACGGCAAACCCGTCAAGGCGGAATGAAAAAGCGCCGCAAGATCACAGCCGCCGACGTCGAGAGGTTCCTCGACAAACTCGCCGAGATCATGTCCAAGGCGGGCGCCGACGCACATCTGGGCGTGCCCTTATGGAAGCGGCTGGAGCGCGAACTGGAGCGGCTCCGCGAGGAAGAAGCGATCGTCGCCGCTGCCCGAGATCGCGTCACACGATCGCGGGATCAAAGGGCAGAACGATCCGCTTGAGTTCGTCGCGCCGCCATCCCAGCGAGCCGCCGGACCCGTATTGAGGCCGGTCGATGGTATGCCCCATCAGGATCTTGCGCAATTCTTCGTCCAGACCGTTTTCCTTCATACGATCTTCGAAAGAATGTCGGATCGAATAGATTTTGTGTTTGGGCGTCGGGAATAACTTGTTTTCCTTGAAGAACTTGTTGAGCGTCGCGGACAGCTCATTTTCGCGGTTCCGATAGCGCGGGAAACCCGCCTTGTGGCGCTCGAATACACACAGCGCCACGCCGACGAGCGGCACCATCCTTTCGGAGGATTCCGTCTTTATTTCGCGCGGATCGTCCGGATCGTCGCGCGGTTCGATCGCTAGGTGAGGAACCTTGTGCGCCAGACGAATCGAGGATGGCTGCAGATTGGCAAGTTCGCTCGGCCGGGCGCCAGTCTCCATCAGCGCCAGCACGATGCCGCGTGCTTCCTCGTTCAGCCCCGCCAGCGATTCCGGCTTCATCAGCATGTTTTTAAGCCATTCGGTCGGGAAAGGCGGGCGCCGGCGCTTCTTCTTCGACGAGAAGCCGAGCTTCGCGAACGGATTAGGCCGATCCGCCTCACCCATATGGGTGAAGTAGCGCTCATAAAGCACGCGCATGTTGCCGATGTCGCGGTTGCCGGAAGAAGCGGAATGCGTCGGCCTGCCGTTCTTCGGCGCGATCCGTTCAACCCAGTGCCGATAGAGCCGCTGCGCATCCTCGCGTGTGATGTCTATCATGGCCTTGTCGCCGGCCATGGCGATGAAGTTGTTCACCGCGCGTTGCTTAACCTTTTTCCACTGCGCCTTCTGGACAGCGCTCTTGTTCACCAGTTCGTCCGGCACAATCTCGTCGCAATAGATCTCGAACGCCTGGCTCACCGTCGTCGGCGGCGTGTCGACCATACCGGTCAGCGCCTTTTCCGTTGTCGTGGGGAGGCGCGCGTCGAGCATGGCGAAGAAGCGCTCACCGATGTCGCCGAGCGAAGCGTCGGCCGCAAGCGAGGCCGATGATCGGTAACTGAATCCGAGTGCCTCGACACGGCGCATCGCGGCCTGAAACCGGACCATCGCCGGATCGGTTCGGCCATCAACGACGAAGGAGGCCCACAGCGCATCGTCGGCCGCCTCGAGGAGGTCGCGTTTGGCGCGGGCGAGCGCCAGATCGTCGGTCTTGAGCGAGATCCGGATGATCGGCGCCCGCTCGTCATGTGCCTCAACCGCGAGTGGCACGCGGCGCTTGTAGTAGGCCTTGCCGCTTCGCCAGGTCAGGAAGCGATCGCTGTCTTTCTTGGAGAGGTTCCGCCCCATCGTGCACCCTCAAAAAATCGGCTATGTGAGCCGATAGGTGGCACAGTATGTGGCACAGAATGCCGGATAACGGCAACAGTGTGACGGCAACTATTTTGCAATATCGTTTAAAATCAGATTGTTAGATCAAATTTTGAAGGCGGGTTATGGTGCGGGTGGAGGGACTCGAACCCCCAAGCTTTTGGCACTTGGACCTAAACCAAGCGTGTCTACCAATTCCACCACACCCGCCAAAGGGGCCGGCGGGCCCCGAAAGCGCGAGCTTCTATATCATCCGCGGCATGGGGTTCAAACGTATTTTGGCGGAAAAGCGGGTTTTTTCGGGGCGAGACGACGTCACGTCGCCTGCACCGGCCGTGCCGCCGGCGATCTCGTCCAAGCCTTCTGCGTGATCGCCGTAAACCGCCGATATCGCCGATTCACCTTTCGTTAATGTTGCGATGCACAAAACGCATTGCTGCTATGCAACAACATCGCTTCCAAACGGGATGGGCCGCGCCTATTTTCGCGTCGTCATCGAGATCGAAGAAATCGAAAAAAGACGAAAAGCAAGAAACGAGTACGAACATGAACCTGATCCGCAACTACCGCAACTGGCGCCGCTACCGCGAGACCGTGAGTGAGCTGAGCCGCCTGACCAACCGTGAACTCAACGATCTGGGCATCGCCCGTGGCGACATCCCCTTCGTCGCCCGCAAGGCGCTCTAAGGATTGCATGAATTTCGCCAGGGTCACCTCCTCCCGACTCTGACGGATAAGGCCGGCATTCTCCTCCTCCCGATTGCCGGTCGAACCAAGCGACACCCGCCGGACCTCCTCCCCCGGCGGGTGTTGTCTTTTTGGGCGACGCGCTCAGGCTACCTTCGGCGCCAGCCTCCGCAGATTGATCTCTTCCTGATCGCGTATCCGCGCTATCTCATAAGCGTTTTGCAGCCGCATCCAATGAGAGGCTGAGCCGCCCAGCGCCTTTTCCAGGCGCACGGCCATTTCCGGCGTGATTCCGCTGCGGCCGTTGACCAGATTGTAAAGCTGCTGGCGCGTGATCCCCAAGCCGGCCGCAGCCTCCGCGATCGTCAGGCCCAGTGCATCGATATCATCCCGGATTCCCATGCCGGGATGGGGCGGAGCTTTCATCGGCATCGGCGTCTCCTGTCAGTGATAGTCCATTAAATCGACCTCGAACGCGTCCCCGTCTTCAAACCTGAAGACAATTCGCCAATTGGCCCGGACCGTGATCGACCAGAAGCCTTTCAGTTCGCCCTTGAGCGGGTGCAGCCTGAAACTTGGGCGATCGAGATCGGCGACAATATCGGCTTCGTCGAGCGCCGCCAGCAGCAGCGCTATGCGATCAGCCATGTCGGCCGACAGCCTGCTGCGGTCACCGCTCTCGTACAGCCGCTTCAGGCCTTTGTGCGAAAAGCTCTGAATCATCTATCGCCACTTGTAAAATGTCAATTTCCATTTTGCAAACGGTCACGGCGGCCGCTTTCCCGGATTGCAAAGCCGACCGGGCAAGTCTATCTCCCCCGCATGACAAACCCCGTTCACGTCATCGGCGGCGGTCTGGCCGGCTCCGAGGCTGCCTGGCAGGTCGCCGAGGCCGGCGTGCCGGTCGTGCTGCACGAGATGCGGCCGGTGCGCGGCACCGACGCGCACAAGACCGACGGGCTTGCCGAACTGGTCTGCTCCAACTCCTTCCGCTCCGACGACGCCGAGACCAACGCGGTCGGGCTCCTGCACGCCGAGATGCGGCTCGCCGGCTCGCTCGTCATGGCGAGCGGTGACGCACACCAGGTTCCGGCGGGAAGCGCGCTCGCGGTGGACCGCGACGGCTTTTCCTCTTTTGTCACCCGAAAGCTCGAAACCCATCCGCTGGTCGAGATCCGGCGCGAGGAAATCGTCGGCCTGCCCCCCGCGGAGTGGGACCAGGCGATCATCGCGACCGGGCCGCTGACGGCGCCGGCGCTGGCCGACGCGATCGGGCGCGAGACCGGCGCGGATGCCCTGGCCTTCTTCGACGCCATCGCGCCGATCGTCCATTTCGACACGATCGACATGGACATCTGCTGGTTCCAGTCGCGCTACGACAAGGTCGGGCCCGGAGGGACGGGCAAGGACTACATCAACTGTCCGATGGATCGCGCGCAGTACGAGGCTTTCGTCGCGGCGCTCCTCGACGGGCAGAAGACCGAGTTCAAGGAGTGGGAAGGCACGCCCTATTTCGATGGCTGCCTGCCGATCGAAGTGATGGCCGAGCGCGGGCCGGAAACGCTTCGCCACGGCCCGATGAAGCCGATGGGGCTGACGAATGCGCACGATCCGGCGGTGAAACCCTACGCCGTCGTCCAGCTTCGCCAGGACAATGCGCTCGGCACGCTCTACAACATTGTCGGCTTCCAGACCAAGCTGAAGCATGGCGATCAGGTGCGCGTCTTCCGCACCATTCCCGGGCTGGAGAACGCCGAATTCGCGCGGCTCGGCGGCCTGCACCGCAATACCTATATCAATTCCCCCGCCCTGCTCGACGGCACGCTGCGGCTGAAGTCGCGGCCGGGCCTGCGCTTCGCCGGCCAGATCACCGGCTGCGAAGGCTATGTCGAATCCGCCGCCGTCGGGCTGATGGCGGGCCGCTTCGCCGCCGCCGAAAGGCTCGGCCGTCCCATGGCCGCGCCGCCCCTCACGACAGCCTTCGGCGCCCTGCTCAACCACATCACCGGCGGCCACATTCTTTCGGACGACGAGCCGGGCAAGCGTTCCTTCCAGCCGATGAACGTCAATTTCGGCCTGTTCCCACCCATCGACGCGCCGCGCGTGGAGGGGAAGCGCCTGCGCGGCAAGGAAAAGACCGCCGCCAAGAAACGCGCCATGACGGCGCGCGCGCTTGCCGACTTCCGAGCCTGGCTCGGACTGGCCGCTGCCGCACAGGCGGCGGAGTAGCTATTCCCACTCCGCCTTGCGCAAAAGCAGCGTTCCGGTCAGCGAGCGCGGCTCGAATTTCGGGTTCAAATCGCCATAGGCCTGCTCGGGGACCAGGAGCATGGTGCGCCTGCCGTCCGACAGTTCGAGCGGATGGGGCGCCGCGTCCTGCGAGTCCACCAGTTCCCGGAATGCCGCCTCGTCGAATTTGAACGTGGTCGTCTCGGCGCCGACGGTCACGTCGACATATCCTCCCTGCAGCGCGAAGCTCAGCGCCTTGCCGCCGGGCAGCGTGAGGGTCGTTTCCTTCGACGGCTTGCCGAAGATGTGCAGGTTCGGGACGATCGTGTCGTACCCGCCGATCGGGACCGCCGCCGGCTGGCTGAAGGTTTTGGAGAAATAGCGGCTGTTCGGTCCGTAGGGAGCTTTCCGGTCGAGACCGTAGGCGTCCGCGACCTCGTTGTAGAGGGCGCTCGCCCCTTTCGGCCTGCCGTTCGCGTCCACCGTGGCGACGCTGGCCGGCGCGACCCGGCCGACGGCGTCATGTCCCTCCAGGAAGCGCAAGGCGGCGAGCGCCTGCCCGTTGCGGGCCGGATCGATCGGCTTCGCGCCGACCGCGCGTTCGAACCGGGCGGCCTGGCTGCGGACGGACGCGCCGACCGATCCTTGCGGCCCGAAGCTCGCAAGAAGGAGCGCGACAGTCGGCAGTCCCGCCAGGATGCGGATGTCGCCGCGCGTTCGTTGCGGCAATTGCAGGAGAAGCACGATCGCCGTGACGAGACCGAAAAGGCCGAGGAGGTAGCGTTCCGGCGTCAGCCCGTAATCCGCTACCCTCAGCCGTAGCGCATAGGCGAGCAGGACGAGCGGCACCAGCAGCACGAAAGGCCACAGCCTCAGGAACATGCGCGTCGGCGCCCGTGCCGCGCGGAGGAACGGGTGGATGATGATGAGCGCCGCGAAGATGGAAAGCCCGAACGCAAGCACCAGCCAGCCGATCTGGCCGCGCGGCACGTCGCCGGTCAGCACGATCTTGAGCGCGTAGGCATGCAGCACCACGGCGTAGACCAGGATCAGTGGCGCGGCGACATAGTCGCCGAGCGCCTTCATCCCGAGCGCCATGAATTTCCGCGTATCCATGCCCGGCTCGTCGTCGAGCTTCCTCGGAATCCTGCCGAGACCGAACAGCGGCGCGGCCAGCAAGCCGGTCGCCGCCCAGACATGCTCATAGGCGCGGTGCGGAACCTCGACGCCGAAGAGATAGGTCAAGCTGGCAAGGATCGCCGATATGCCGCCGGCGAACAGGAACAGCGCCAGGACAGAAACCAGCACCGCGAAGGCGAAGCGCACCATGAACAGCCAGAAGGCATCGGGACTGCGCCTCCCGAGCGCCGGCGCCACCAGCATCAGGCCGGAAAGCGCCGCCACGTAGGACCAGGTTTCGACGGCCGAGAAACGATCCCACCAGCCGATGCAGAAGGCCGCGAGCGCGGCGATCAGCGCCGCGCCGTGCCGGAACGCCGGCGCCGCATGGCGGGCTTCGAGGACAATGCTCGCCGCAAGCGACGCGGAGGCGGCGGCGAAGAGCGGCAGGATGAGATCGTCATCACCCGCCCAGAAGCCCTTGATATCGGTGATGAGCAGGTTGACGTTGATCGCAAGCGCCAGCAGCGCCGCCGCCGTCACCGGAAAGCGCATCACCGCGTCGCAGGCGCCTTCGAACATCTCGACGGCCACGGCGCGCCACCCGACGAGATTGGTATCCCCCAGAGCGGCGGACGAAGGATCGGTCATCGGCGGCTATCCTCGCATCGGTTCCCGTTCAGCCCCAAGACCCTGGCTCTCCGAGGCCATTTATGCCCTGACGGCGGGCGCGTGAAAACCGCTACCGCCATCCGAGGAAGGCACGCCGCGCCATGACTAGATAGCGCCTGAGCGGCGACAGGTCGGGAATCCGCTTGAACGGATCGGCGGAAGCGCCTGAAAGGACAGAAAGATAGGCGCCGGTCAGTGCCGCCGGCAGATAGGCCGGCCGCAGCGTCGGCGGCAGCCGTCGCGCGCTTTCCTCGAATTTGGCGAAATGTTCGCGCGCCAGCGCGATCATCGCGGAGAGGACTCGTGCCGCGGCCGCGCCGCCCTTTTCCGCGACGAAGGCTTCCGGCGAGGTGCCGGCCGCCGCGAGGACATCGCGCGGAACATAGCACTGGCCGCGCGAAAGATGGATCGGCAGCGAGCGCAGCAGTCCGGCGATTGCCTGAGCGCAGCCGGCATGGCCGGCGACCTCGGCGGTCGCCAGCGCCGCGTCGCGGTCCAGCACAAGGGCGGCGAGCTGGATGAGTGCCGAGGCAGTCTCGCCGCAATAGCCTTCGAGATCGGTGCGCGAGGGCATTGGATCGTCATAGAGGTCGAAGAGCCGGGCCTCGATGAAATTGTCGAATGCCGTCGCCGGCAGATCGTAGGCGCGGATCGTCCCGATCAGCGCCTCGGCCACCGGGTTGCCCACCGCCGGGCTGTCGCCGAGGATGGAGTCGCGCCACCATTGCAGGCGGATTTCACCGGGCAGCGGTTCGTGGATCAGGTCGCGCACGCGCGCGATCTCGACATTGAAGGCATAGAGCGCGAAAAGCGCGGCCCGCTTTTCCTCGGGCGCGAAAAGCACGGAAAGATAGCGGTCGCGATCCGCCTCCCGGACGACCCGCACGGTCTCTGCAGCCGCCCCGGCCATCGCCGACGAGATCAGCCCACCGCGACAAGGGCGGCGGCGACGGCGCGATCCTCGGCGAGCAGCACGTTGAACGTGCGCACCGCCGCGCCCGTGCTCATCGGATCGGCGGAAATGCCGCTCCCGCGCAGCGCAGCGCGGATATCCGCCGGAAGCGGCCTGAGGTCCGTGCCCGTCCCGACAAGCAGGATCTCGATTTCCCCGGCCTCCGCGAGGACGTCATCGAAATCGGCCGTCGCGAACCTTCCGGGATCGGCCGGCTGCCAGCCATAGATGCCGGAAGGCAGGCAGAGGATCGAGCCGCGATGCGACATGTCGGCGAAGCGGAAACCGCCATTGCCGTAGGCGTCGATCGGTGCGCGGCCGGGAAAATGGGCCTCGCGGATTTCGATGCCGCTCATTTCGACGGAAGCTGCTGCGCTCCCCCCTTCGGGGCGGGTTCCGCCTCTTCGTCGGCCACAGGCGCCCAGGTCGGGCGCAGGTGGAACACGATCAGCACCGGCGCCGCGATGAAGATCGAGGAGAACGTGCCGATGAAGACGCCGAAGAGCATGGACGAGACGAAGGAGCGTATGACCTCCCCGCCGAACAGATAAAGCGCGAGCAGGGCGAGGAAGGTCGTCGCCGCCGTCATTGTCGTGCGCGCCAGCATCTCGTTGTCGGAGAGATCGAGCAATTGCCCGAGCGGCATCTTCTTGAAGCGTCGCAAATTCTCACGCACCCGGTCATAGATGACGACGGTGTCGTTCAGCGAATAGCCGACGATGGTGAGGAGCGCGGCGACGGTCGACAGGTCGAACTCGATCTGCGTGACGGTCAGGAATCCAAGCGTCAGCACGACGTCGTTTATCGTGGCAATGATGGAGCCGATGGCGAACTGCCATTCGAAGCGCACCCAGACATAGACCAGGATTCCGGCCATCGCGGCGAGCACGCCCAGGATTGCCGACCACGCCAGCTCGCTGGAAACGGTCGGGCCGACAAGCTCGACGCGCCTTATATCGTAGTTGGACGACAGGGTCTGGCGCGCCTTCTCGACGATCACGTTGCCGGTGGCTTCATCCTTCGCCGCGCCGATACGGATCAACGCGTCGGTTCCGTCACCGAACCCTTGGACCTGGATTTCCTGGATGCCCGCTTCCGTCAGCTTATGCCTGATGTCGCCGACATCGGCCTGGCCGGTCTTGGCCCGCACTTCCATGATCGTGCCGCCGGTAAAGTCGATGCCGAAGTTCAGCCCCTCGGTAAAAAGCATCCCCAGGGAACCCACGCACAGGCACAGCGAAAGCACGAAGACCTGCAGGCGGACCTTCATGAATGGGATGCGCGTTACTTCCGGCACCAGCCGGAAATAGCCCTTGGGCAATGCTTTCGGGCGGGAACGGCGGAACCAGGCAGCCACCACCCAGCGCGTGAAGGTGAAGGCGGTGAAAAGCGTCGTCATGATGCCGATGGCCAGCGTTACCGCAAAGCCGCGCACCGGACCGGACCCAAGGAAGAACAGCACTGCCGCGGCGATAAGCATCGTAAGGTGTGAATCGATAATGGTCGCCAGCGCCCGGTCGAACCCGAGCGAGAGCGTCTGTATCATCGATCGGCCGTTTCGCTCCTCCTCGCGCATTCGCTCGTAGATCAGCACGTTCGAATCCACCGCCATGCCAACGGTGAGCACGATGCCGGCGATACCAGGAAGCGTCAGTGTCGCGCCCAGCAGCGACAGCGCCGCCACGATCAGCGCCAAATTCACCAGAAGGGCCAGGTTGGCGATCCAGCCGAGCAGTCCGTACGCGGCAATCATGAAGACGACCACCAGGACCGACCCGAACACGGCCGACATCTTGCCCGCATGGATCGAATCCGCGCCGAGGCCGGGCCCGACCGTTCGCTCTTCGACGATCGTCAAATTGGCGGGCAGCGCGCCGGCGCGCAGCAGAACGGCAAGATCGTGGGCGCTCTGCACCGTGAAATGGCCGGAGATCTGGCCGGTGCCGCCGAGGATCGGCTCGCGGATCACCGGCGCGGAGATCACTTTGTTGTCCAGGATGATCGCGAAGAGACGGCCGACATTCTGCTGGCTGGCGATGCCGAACCGGGTCGCCCCCTTATTGTCGAAGCGGAAGGACACGATCGGCTCGCCGGTCCGCTGGTCGAAGCCCGACTGGGCGTCGACAAGGTCCTCGCCGGAGACGATGACACGGTTCTCGATGAGGTACGGGACCGGCGGGGTGTCGGTCGAATACATGATCGTGTCGCCGGCCGGCGCGCGCCCGGTCTTGATCGCATCCTCGACCGAATTCGACTGGTCGACCATCTGGAAGGTGAGCTTGGCGGTCTTGCCAAGGATATCCTTCAGTCGCTGCGGGTCGCCGAGACCTGGCACCTGCACCAGGATGCGGTCGGAGCCCTGGCGCTGGATGATCGGCTCGGTCGTGCCGAGTTCGTTGACGCGGCGGCTGACCACCTCGATCGATTTCGTGAGCGCCGCGGAGATGCGATAGTCGATGCCCTGGTCAGTGAGCGTGAAGCGCAGCAGGCCCGGCTCCGGCTCCTCGAGCGTCGTTTCGGTCAACGAGCCGCTACCGAACAATCCGCCCTGGACCGGGCTGGTGAGATCCTGCAGCGCCTTCTTGGCGGCGTCGAGTTGCGACAGGTCGCGAATGCGCACCTGCACGGTCTTGCCGGACAAGCCGAGCCCGGTATAGCCGATATGGGCATCGCGCAGCTTGCTGCGTATCTCGTCGCGCGTGGCGTTCAGGCGTTCGTCGACCAGGCTCTTGCGATCGAGCTGGAGCAGGATGTGCGAACCGCCCTGCAGGTCGAGACCGAGCGTCATCTGCTTCTTCGGCAGCCAATCGGGCAGTTTGTCGAGCGTCGCCTTGGGGACGAGGTTCGGCGCCGCGAACAATACGGCGGCCAGGACCGACAACCAGATCAGAACCGTCTTCCAGCGCGAGAAATAGAGCATTGCGTTTCGATATCCGTGCAGGAATCCGGGGGCAGTACCGCCCGGAAGATGTTTATTTCTTGGCGTTCTGGTTAGCGACCGGCTCGCCGCGCACGCGCACTTCCGCGATGGTCGAACGCACGGCCGTCACTTTTGTGCCGCCGCCGAGATCGATTTCCACCTCGCCGTCGTCGATGACCTTGGTCACCTTGCCGACGAGGCCGCCGCCGGTCACCACCGTATCGCCGCGCCTCAGCGCAGCAAGCATCTCGTTGCGCTTCTTCAATTGCGTGCGCTGCGGCCGGATGATCAGGAAATACATGATCACGAAGATCAGGATGAAGGGCAGGATGCTGATCAGCATGTCCGGCGTGCCGCCCGTGGCCGTCTGAGCATATGCGGGTGTTACGAACATCCAACTCTCCCGAAAAGGAGCCAAGGCCCCGGAAAGTGGCCCGAATATAAGCATTGGGGGCCGTTTGCAACCGCGCCTTTGCCGCAGCGCCGGCTTTTCCCTGCGAAGGACGCATGTTACAGGCTCGGCGCCATTCTGTCAGAATATGCGATGCGAAAATGCCGGACATATCCGCCGACCTGCTTGCCGAAAAGATCGACCTCCTCATCAAGGCCGTCGAGCGGCTGGCGCCGCCGTCCGTGCCGCGAACCGACCTCGCCTCCGCCGACTGTTTCGTATGGGAAGCCGATCCCGGCTATCTGGAACCGGTCGGCAAGGTGAACCGGGTGGATATCGGCCTCATCCGCGGGGTCGACCACGTCCGCGACATCCTCCTCGACAACACGGAACGCTTCACCGCCGGCCTGCCGGCCAACAACGCGCTCCTGTGGGGCGCGCGCGGCATGGGCAAGTCGTCGCTGGTCAAGGCGGTGCATGCCTCGATCAACGCCGCACGAAAGCCGGGCGAGCCGCCGCTCAAGCTGATCGAGATCCACCGCGAGGACATCGACACCCTGCCAGCGCTGATGACCATCCTCAAGAAGGCGCCGTTCCGCTTCATCCTGTTCTGCGACGACCTCTCCTTCGACCACGACGACACGTCGTATAAATCGCTGAAGGCGGCGCTCGAGGGCGGCGTCGAAGGCAGGCCGGCGAACGTCATCTTCTACGCCACGTCGAACCGGCGGCACCTCCTGCCGCGCGACATGATCGACAACGAGCGGTCGACCGCGATCAACCCTTCCGAAGCGGTCGAGGAGAAGGTCTCGCTGTCGGACCGTTTCGGCCTGTGGCTGGGCTTCCACAAATGCTCGCAGGACGAATATCTCGAGATGATCCGGGGCTATGTCGACCACCACAAGCTCGCGATCGGCGCGGAGGAACTGCGCGCCTCGGCGCTCGAATGGGCGACCACGCGCGGCAGCCGTTCCGGCCGCGTCGCCTGGCAATTCGTGCAGGATCTGGCAGGCCGGCTGGGGCAGCGGCTGGAGGACTGACGGCTACTGACGCGTGGTTCGAGGCTCGCTGCGCTCGCACCTCACCATGAGGGAGCCAAGTTCTGTCTCCCTGTCGCCAGGTTCCGATAGGCTGGGAAACAGCGGCTTCAAATGCTTCAGTACTGGGATGGCGGGCACCGTCCTACCTCATCCCGAGGTGCTCGCCCGAAGGGCGAGCCTCGAAGGACGCACGGCCGCGGTGAAGGCGGCTATTCCAGGTATTTGCGCGGATCGACCGGCGCGGAGTTCTTGCGCACCTCGAAATGCAACTGCGGGGAATCGGCGTTGCCGCTCATGCCCGACAGTGCGATTTCCTGGCCGCGCTTGACCTTGTCGCCGCGCGACACCTCGATGCTCTTGGCGTGGCCGTAGACCGTCACCAGCCCGTCCTCGTGGCGCACCAGCACCGTATTGCCGAATTCCTTGAGGCCGTTGCCGGCATAGATCACCACGCCGTTCTCGGCCGCCTTGACCGGCGTGCCCTCTGGAACCGAGATGTCGATGCCGTCGCCGTCCGAACCGCCGCTGCCGAAGGCCGAGATGATCCGGCCGCGCACCGGCCAGCGCATCTTGCCGATGCCGGTCGCGTCGGGCGCGGCGGCCTTGTCGTCGTCCTCGACGGCGGCGATCTGCTTGTCCGCCTTGTGCGGAGGCGTGTAGCCGGCCGGTTTTCCCTCGTCCGCCGCCGCGCTCGCCTTCGGCGCCGGCTCGGTGGTGCCGGTCTTGACCGGATCGACCTTCGTCTCCTCGGCGCGCGCCACCTTGGCGCCGCCCGCTCCCGGAATGGTCAGGACCTGGCCGATGCGCACGTTTGCGCCGGTCATGTCGTTGGCCTTCTTGATTTCGGCCACGCTGGCGCCCGTCTTTTTGGCGATGGCATAGAGCGAATCGCCAGACTGCACGGTGTATTTGCCCGACTGGGCTGCCGAAGCTTCGGTCCGTTCGGCCGATGCCCGCGCGTCCGCCTTACGTTCTTCCTTGGCGCGCGGCGGCGGCTGCAGAGCGGCGACGCGCTCCGGCTCATGCCCCTTCTGCATGTCGTGCTCGGGCCGGGCATCGGCGACGCGGCGGCCGTCTTCCCTGTGGCGGGTCGGGATGATGATCCTCTGCCCGGACCGCAGGGCCGAAGTGGAAGCCATGCCGTTTGCCGCCAGGATCTCCTTTACCGGCACGTTGAAGCGGCGCGACAGGCTATAGACCGTGTCGCCTTCGTTGGCGGTGATCTGCGTGCCCCCTTCCCGCGACCAGCTCTCACGCGACGCCGCGGCGTCGTGGCGGCCTGCCTCTATCGGGCGCGAAACGGGCTGTGCGGCCGGCGGTTCGTAGCTGGCGACGCGGCGCGGCTGCGCCGGCTGGGAAGAACCGACCGGCGGCAGGCTCGACCCGGTGACCGGGGACATGTTCGATCCGTAAACGGGGCCGGTCGGCGACTGGCTGACGGTGCCGGTCGGCGCCGGGTCGACGCCCCTGTTGGACGCCAGGTTGTCGCCGGGAAACGGCTGGCTGGCCGGCGGCCGCACCACGGTGTCGCCCCGATAGGTGGAGCCGGTGAACAGGGAGTCGGAGAAACGGGCGGTGTCGGAACTGCAGCCCGACGCAAAGCCGCCGATGAGGAGAACGGCGGCGCCCAGCGCCAGCCTACGCTCGACCGTACCCAGAACCCGATGACGCATCGCTTTACCCGCACACAAGAGAACTGTGCCGAATTAAAGCGCGTTAATGTTACCGGTCGGTTAAACGGTTAAAGAAAGAGGCAAATTCTCCTAAAATCCGCCGGAGATGGGCCGCAATCGGACATGGACGTGCGTCAGAGCGCCGCCGCCACGGCCTGCATGATCGGTTGCAGCCGGACCTTGCCCAAATCCTCGCGCTCGAAACGGCTGCCGACCTTGGCGAGCCTGGTCAGCATCTGCTCGCCATCGCCGGGACCGATCGGCGTGACCATGATGCCGCCGGTGGACAGCATCTCCACGAAGCTGCGCGGATAGCTGTCGAAGGCGGCCCAGATGACGATGCGGTCGAACGGCCCCTCGCCGGAGAGCGGCTTCGAGCCGTCGGCGTGGCGCACCGCCACATTGTCGATGCCGAGCGCCTCCAGTCTCTGCCTCGCCAGTTCGGCGAGCGTCTTGTAGCGCTCGACGCTGAGCACGCGGCCCGACAGCCGGCCGAGCAGCGCGCCGGTGAAGCCCGAACCCGTGCCGACCTCGAGTACCCGCTGGCCCGGCGCGAGATCGAGCGTCGACAGCACCGCCGCCTGCAGGTCTATCCCCTCGATCGCCTCGCCGCATTCGATCGGCAGCATTCCTTCGGACCACAGGGCCTCGTGCCACTGGGCGGGCACGAAATTGCCGCGCGGCGTCGCCTCGATCGCCGCGAAAAGCTGCTTGGAGCCGATGCCGCGCTGCCGCATCCTCAAGAGGAAGGCGGCGAAGGCCTCGCGCTCGTCATGGGGGCCGCTCATGCGATCAGCCGCTCCAGTTCGGCCATGGCGTCGCGATCGGTGAGGTCGAGCTTGAGCGGCGTGACCGAGATCCGGTTGTCCTTCAGCGCCGCAAGGTCGCTCCCCGGCCGCATCTCCGCCGGCTCGCGCCCGAAGCGCAGCCAGTAATAGGGGAAGCCACGCCCGTCCTGGCGCTCGTCGATCCACAGCCCGTGCACGAGCTTGCCCTGGTTGGTCACGGTGACGCCTTCGACGGCTTCGGGCCGGCAGCGCGGGAAATTGACGTTGAGGAAGGTGCCGGGCGCGAGGTCCGCCTCGATCAGCTTCGAGAGCAGTTCCGGCGCGTGCGCCTCCACGGTTTCCCACGGCACGACGCGGCCGTCTTCCAGCACGTTGTAGGCCTGGCTGAGAGCGATCGCACGGAGGCCGATCATGCAGCCTTCCATGGCGCCCGCGACCGTGCCGGAATAGGTGACGTCGTCGGCGGTGTTGGCGCCGGAATTCACGCCGGAAAGCACCAGGTCCGGCGGCTCGGGCATCAGCCGCCGCACGCCCATGATGACGCAGTCGGTCGGCGTGCCGCGCAGCGCATAGTGCCGGTCGTCGATCTTGCGCATCCTGAGCGGCTCGGAAAGCGAGAGCGAGTGCGCGAAGCCGGATTGGTCGGTTTCGGGCGCCACCACCCAAACGTCGTCGGAAAGAGTGCGGGCGATGCGTTCGAGCACCGCGAGGCCTTCGGCATGGATGCCGTCGTCATTGGTCAGGAGAATGCGCATGGGACTTTCTAGGGTGTGAACAGATTAATCGATTTTTTCCATACCGCCCATATAGGGGCGGAGAACTTGCGGAATTGTGACGCTGCCGTCGGCGTTCTGGTAGTTTTCCATCACCGCGATCAGCGCGCGGCCGACGGCGACGCCCGAACCGTTCAGCGTATGGACGAAGCGCGTGCCTTTTGCCGGAGCTTCCCCGGGGCCCGCCGAAGGGCGGTAGCGCGCATCCATGCGCCGCGCCTGGAAATCGCCGCAGACCGAGCAGGACGAGATTTCGCGATAATTGTTCTGGCCGGGCAGCCAGACCTCGATGTCGTAGGTCTTGCGCGCCCCGAAACCCATGTCGCCGGTGCACAGCACCACGGTGCGGAACGGCAGTTCGAGCCGCTTCAGAACCGTCTCGGCGCATTCGGTCATGCGCTCATGCTCGTGCAGCGAGGAATCCGCGTCGGTGATGGAGACCAGCTCGACCTTATCGAACTGGTGCTGGCGCAGCATGCCGCGCGTATCCTTGCCGGCCGAACCCGCCTCCGAGCGGAAGCAGGGCGTCAGCGCCGTGAAGCGCAGCGGCAGCTTGTCCTGATCGAGGATCTGCTCGCGGACGAGGTTGGTGAGGGGAACTTCCGCCGTAGGGATGAGGCCAAGCCTGCCTTCGCCATGTGGGGTGAAGAACAAATCCTCCTCGAACTTCGGCAACTGGTTGGTTCCGAAGAGAACCGCATCCCGCACCAGAAGCGGCGGCTGCACTTCCGTGTAGCCGTGCTCGGTGGTGTGCAGGTCGAGCATGAACTGCCCGAGCGCGCGTTCGAGCTGGGCGAGCTTGCCTTTCAGCACCGTGAAGCGGGCGCCCGACAGCCTCGCCGCCGTCTCGAAATCCATCATGCCGAGCGCTTCGCCGAGTTCGTAATGCTCCTTCGGCTGGAAGTTCATGCGCGGCTTCTCGCCGACGACGCGCAGCTCGACATTGTCGCGCTCGTCCCTGCCGACCGGCACGTCGGCGAGCGGCAGGTTGGGGATGCAGGCCAGCGCGTCGGTGAGTGCCTGGTCGAGTTCGCGTTCCCTGCCCTCGCCTCCCTGGATCACCGCCTTGATCTCGGCGACCTCGGCCTTCAGCTCCTCCGCGCGCGCCATGTCCTTGTCGCGCATGGCCGCGCCGATCTCCTTGGAGAGATAGTTGCGGCGCTCCTGCATCTCCTGCAGCGAGGCGACATGGGCGCGGCGCGCCTCGTCCCTCGCGATGAGATCGTCGACCGTCGCCTTTGCCTCGGACACGGCGATGCCGCGCCTGGCGAGGCCGGCTGCCATTTCCTCCGGATTTTCGCGAATCCACCTGATGTCATGCATTGTCGGATCGATCCCTGAACAGGCGGTCAGGGGTTAGACCGCATCCCGTGCCGATGCAAGATGGGCCGGGGATCGTGAAGCGGAATCAGTTGCGCGCCTTGCGGCCGCTGGCGCGGCCGGTGTTCTCGTCGGCCGCCTGGGGAGGGCGGCGCTGTGCGTTTTCCGCTGCCTGGGCGCGCATCAGGCGCTCGGCCGTCTCCTCGTCGCCCTCCTCCACCAGCCTCAGCCACAGCTCCTGCAGATTCTCGACATTGCCGCTTCGCAGGTTGAACTCGTTGTAGAGGTCGATGACATTGAGGAACGCCTCGCGCACGTCGAGCATGTCGGCATCGGGTCTCACCTGCCAGTCGCCGAGCGCGATCAGTTCGCGCTCGATGCGCCCGAAATAATCGCCGATATCGCTGGCCAGCAGGCGCGTTCGCAGCCCGATCTTGTCCGCCTCCGCACCCTCGCCCAGGAAATGCAGGACGGCCGCGCGCAGGCGCTGCTCTTCCGCTCCCTGCAGCGCCAGGCGCTCGAATACGTCGTGGAATTCGTCGAGCAGGTCCGGATGGTTGGCGGCGAGCGCCACGATCAGACGCTCGCGCCGCAGCGGCGCGTCCGTCGAATGCGCCTGCCGCCAGCGCGCCAGCCCCGGCGTCTCGCGCACTTGATCGCGGCGGAAGCCCTTGCGCTCCGCGCCTCCGGGCTGCCACTTGCCGCGCCGGTCGGCCGGCGCGAAGAATTCGTGGACCCGCTCGCGCATGGCCTGGTTGTAGTGGCGCCTCACCGCCTCGTCGCGGATGCGGCCGGTCAGGTCGCGCAGGCGCTTCTCCAGTTCCGCCCTCCGCTCCGGCGTATCGAAGACGCCGCCCTGCGTCTCGCGAGTCCATAACAGGTCGGCGAGCGGCAGCGCCTCCTCCAGCACCTTGCGGAAGGCTTCCGGCCCCGAGGCGCGCACCAGATCGTCCGGATCCTGTCCTTCCGGCAGGAGCGCGAACCGCGCCGTGCGACCGGGCTGGATGGCCGGCAGGATGAGGTCCGCGGCCCGCCACGCGGCCCTGAGTCCCGCCTGGTCGCCGTCGAAGCAGAGCACCGGCTCACCCGCCATGCGCCAGAGCAGTTCCATCTGGTTCTCGGTCAGCGCCGTGCCGAGCGGCGCGACCGCATTGCCGAAGCCGGCCTGCGACAACGCGATGACGTCCATATAGCCCTCGACGGCGATGACCGTGCCGTCGCGGCCCTGCTCCTTCCTCGCGCGGGCGAAATTGTAGAGCACGTTGCCCTTGTGGAAGAGCTCGGTGTCGGGCGAGTTCATGTATTTGGCCGGCTGGTCCGGCGACAATGCCCGCCCGCCGAAGGCGATGATCCGCCCTTTCGAATCCGGGATCGGGAACATCACCCGATCGCGGAACCAGTCATAGGAGACGGGGATATCCGGCCCGTGGCGGACGAGACCGCAGGCCTCGATCTGGTCCTTCGCCACGCCCTTCCCAGCCAGGAATTCCTTAAGCGCATTGCGGCTCTCCGGCGCATAGCCCAGCCGGAACGTCTTCTGCGTTGCCGGCGTCAGCCCACGCTCCCGCAGATAGGCCCGCGCCTTGGCGCCTTCGGGCGACTGCAGCTTCTCCTCGAAGAACTTCGTCGCCAGTTCCATCACGTCGTGCAGGCTGGCGCGCTCTTTCTCGCGTTTCTCCGCTTCCGGATCCCGCGCCGGCATCGGCACGCCTGCCATCTCGGCGACGCGCTCGACCGCCTCCGGGAAACTCATGCCGTCGAGTTCGGTGAGGAAGCGGAAATGGTCGCCGGACACGCCGCAACCGAAGCAATGGTAGCGGCCTTTCCTGTCCTCGCAGTGGAAGCTCGGCGTCTTCTCGCCATGGAAGGGGCAGCAGGCCCAGAAGTCGCCCCTGCTGGCGTTCGTCTTCCTCCGTTCCCATGCGACGCGCTGCCCGATCACGGCCGAAATCGGTACGCGGTCGCGTATCTCGTCGAGGAAGGAATCAGAAAAGCGCATTCGTGGAACTTAACTCCTGCTGGCCTCATATAGACAGCGAGGAATGCCACAGCGACCGATGAATTGCGTCCATGCCCGCTGTTCACAGCGCGATTCTCGAAGCGATGCCTCGCATGTGCAAAAGATTCTGATCGTTCGATCAGCATTTCTGTCTTGTATGGCCGGGTAGCCCGTGCTGTCTGGCCGCCTTCCGAAAATCCGGCGAAATACCATGTCCCCTCCCCTCATCGCCCTTTTCATCGCCGCCTTCGCCTTCGGCACGACCGAGTTCGTCATCGCCGGCGTGTTGCCGGAGGTCGCGGAGGGACTGCAAGTCGGCGTGCCCACGGCCGGTTACCTCGTCTCGGGCTACGCGCTCGGCATCGCCATCGGCGGGCCGCTGCTCACCATCGCGGCGGCGCGGGTGCCGCGGCGAACGCTGATCATCGCGCTCACCCTCGCCTTCGTCGTCGGACAGGCCGCCTGTGCGCTCGCCCCGAATTTCCTCTCGATGCTTGCCTTCCGCTTCGCGACCGCGATCGCCCATGGCTGCTTCTTCGGCGTAGCCATGGTCGTCGCCGTCGGCCTCGTGCCGCCGGCGGCGCGCGGCCGGGCGGTCGCCGTCGTGCTGGCCGGCCTCACCATATCCAACATCGTCGGCGTGCCGGCCGGCACGGCGATCGGCAATTTCTGGGGATGGCGCTCGACCTTCTGGGCGATGTTCGCCCTCGGCATCGTGGCGGCGGCCGCGGCCGCAACCCTCCTGCCGCGGAAGGCCGTCCCGTCCTCCGAACCGGTAGGCCTCGCAACAGAGACCCGCGTGCTCGCCCGCCAGCAGGTATGGACCTCGCTGATCATCATGCTGATGCTGATGATGGCCCAGTTCGTGCCATTCACCTACATCACGCCGATGCTCCGCGAGGTAACGCATCTGAGCGAAGACACCGTTCCCTGGATGCTGCTCCTCATCGGCCTCGGCTCCACCCTTGGCGTCTTCGCCGGCGGCAAGCTCGCCGACGGCAATCTGATGCGTTGGCTGGTCGTGCTTCTGCTCGTCCAGGCCGTCTCGCTCCTCACGGTCTGGCTGGCCAGCCCCCACGCGCTGCAGATGGCGGCGGCGCTCTTCGTCTGGGGCGCGCTGAGCTTCTCGATCGGCACCGCGGTGCAGACGCGCATCCTCGCCTGGACGGCCGATGCGCCGAACCTCGCCTCCTCGCTCATCCCCTCGGGCTTCAACATCGGCATCGCGCTTGCAGCGTCGATCGGCGCCATGCTGCTCGACGCCGGCTACGGCTATCGCAGCCTGCCGCTCGTCGGCGTCGCGGCGATGGTCGTCGGAGCCGGCGTCGCCCTCCTCTCTTCCGCCGCCGAGCGCCGCGCGGGCAGTACGCCGCCGACCGCCATCGGACAGGCCGAGGCGCCGGGCCGATGCTGATTTTCCTGCTCGCTTGCACACCTGCCCAAAAGGCGCGATATCTTAACCGGCTAATCGAATCGGCCGCTGGAAAACCGTTCGGGACTCGCTATTTGTCTGGCATGGCCAACTTCATTGTGACCCTCCGTCGGCCGACGCGCCGGGCCCGGTCCGCATGAGCGGCTCGATCGTCCTCGTCCATCTGGCGGGCGCGGTGGCGCTGCTCCTGTGGGCGACGCGCATGGTCCGCACCGGCGTCGAGCGCGCCTATGGCGACGTGCTGCGCCAGAAGCTGCGCTCGACGATGCGGAACCCCTTCCTTTCGGCGGGAACGGGCGCTGCGCTCGCGATCGCGCTGCAAAGCTCGACGGCGGTCACGCTGCTGATCGGCTCCTTCGCCGGTTCCGGCATCGTCACCGGCCTTTCCGGCATTCTCGCCGTGCGCGGCGCGGAGGTGGGATCGGCCCTTGTCGCCAAGATCCTGAGCTACGACCTGTCGCTCCTCGTCCCCATCTGCCTGATCGCGGGAACGGTGATGTTCCGCGCCACCGAGGAACGTTCCTGGCGGCAGCTCGGCCGCATCGTCTTCGGCGTCGGGCTGATGATCCTGTCGCTCCAGATGATGAACGCCGCGACCGAGCCCTTGCGCGATTCGAGCCTGCTGCCCGTCATCATCGACTATCTGTCGGGCGATCCGGTCACCGCCTTCCTTTTGGCCGGACTGATGACGTGGCTGTTCCATTCGTCGATTGCCGGCGTGCTGCTCCTGATGGCGCTGGCCGGAAAGGGCATCATCCATCCCGAGCTCGCCATCGTCATGGTTCTCGGCGTCAATCTCGGCAGTTCGGTGATCGCGCCGCTCCTGACCCGCGGCGCTCCGCCCGCCGAGCGCGTCGTCCCGCTCGGCAACCTGCTGATGCGGGGCGCCGGCTCCATCGTCATGCTGGCGCTCTACATGACGTTCAGGCCGCGGATGGATTTCCTCGGCGCCGACGCGGTCAGCCAGATCGTCAACGCGCATATCCTCTTCAATGTCATCATCCTGATCGCCGGCATCCCGCTTTCCGGCCTGGTGCTGAAGGCGACGGAGGCGGTCGTCGCCTTGAGCCAGCCGGCGGAGCCCGAGCAGCCCGGCGAGATGGAGGAACTCTCCGCCCTCAACAAGGCGGCGCTCGCCCATCCTGGCCAGGCGCTCGCCAACGCGACCCGCGAGGTCGTCAGGGTATGCGAGATCATCGAGATCATGCTGAGGCGCATCATCGAGCTCTATGAGGCGCCGGATCCGAAGAAGATGAGCGAACTCGCCGCCCTCGACGATCGCGTCGATCGGCTGCACGCCGGCATCAAGCTATACCTCGCCAGGATCGCGACCGGCGAGATGTCCGAAAGGGAGGCGGCGCGCTGCCAGGAACTGCTCGGCGCCTGCGTCAAGCTCGAGCAGGTCGGCGACATCATCGTCCGCAACATGCTGCCGCAGGCGCAGAAGAAGCTGAAACGCGGCATCGACTTCACGCCGGAAGGCTGGCGCGAACTGTCCGGCTTCCATGCGGCCGTTCTCGCCAACGCGCGGCTCGCCTTCAACCTCCTCGTCAACCGCGATCCGGTGACGGCGCGCCAGCTCGTCGCCGAGAAGGACCGGCTGCGCGACGTCGAGAAGGAAACGAGCCGCCGTCATTTCGAGCGGCTGCGCGAAGGCACGGAGAAAAGCGTCGAGACGAGTTCCATTCACCTCGACACCATCCGCGACCTGAAGCAGATCAACTCGCTGCTCGCCTCGATCGCCTATCCCGTGCTTGAGGAAAGCGGGGAACTGTCGGGCTCGCGCCTGCGCGCGATCTGAGCATCGCCTGGCAGGCCCCGTTCGGGCGAGCGCTGCGGCCCCTGGCGCGGGAAGCCTGATCTCCGTCGGCAGCGGCCGATCCAGGATGCGCGGCGGCGGTGATCGCGGGTTTACCATTTCGCCAATTCCCGGTTGAGGCGCCCGCTGCCGCGCCGTAATAGAGGTTGCATAGCTTTGCGCCGGGCATGGGGGATGGAATGGCGTACCGGACAGCTTTTTCCGCGCCGCCGGCATTCGGCAGGCGCGGGGCCAGCCCCAGGCTGGCGTTGCAACCGGCGCAAGCATTGGACGACAGCGAACTTTTTTCGCTTTTTGTCGGACCCAACGCCGGAAAATTCGAAGCCACACGAGACAAAATCCATGCCGCCGGCGGCAAAAGCCGTATGGTCCGGAGTTGGTCGTGGCCGGCTTTCCTGGTTCCCCAGATATGGCTGCTCTATCGCAAGCAATGGGGCATGGCGCTGGCAATCACCGTTCTGCCGATGCTCTTCGCCTATCTCATCGGCAGCCGTGGGGCGTCGGGCCTGACGATCGCAATTCTGATGGGCATGTGGGGCCGCAGCCTCTACGTCACGGCCGCGGAACAGAGGATCGCGAAAATTGGCGCACTTGGGCTCGGCGCCGCCGAGACTCGGGAGCGCGTCCGCAGAGCCGGAGGGGTCTCCCGCGTCGCCGCCATCATCGGCTCGATCGTCCTCGCGCTCTGCATAGCCATCCTCGTCCTGGCTGAACTGCAAGCCAAGCACCTGCATTGACGGGAGCTGCCGGTGGACGGCTTTCCCTTACGCCTTCTCATCGTCATGGCCGCCTTTGCGCCGGCTTTGCCGATCGGAACGCTGCTGGCCGCGATTTCGGCGAGGCGGGGGCGTCCGCCCTGTTTTTCGATCGCCTTAGTCGCCGGAGCGTTGTCGGTCTTCTGCGCTTTTCTCGTGTTCCTGCTGAAGCCGGTGGCCGATCTGATCGTGGCGCCCTGGGCGAGCGGCCTCTTCCATGCCTTTGTCCTGGCTGCCGTGCCCGAGGAGTCGATAAAGCTGTGCCTGTTCCTCGGCATCGTCCTTCGGCACGAAGATGTCGACCCGGATCATGACGCAATTATATCAGGCGGCTGGCTGGGGCTCGGCTTCGCCTTGCTGGAGAATTTCTTCTATGTTTCGCAGCACCATGCATGGTGGGCGCTTGCGGGCATACGCATGGCGACCGCGGTTCCGGACCACGTTATCCTCGGCCTTGTCATGGGCGCTCTGGTTGCCCGGGCGCGTGGTGGTGGCGGCGGCTGGCTGTTGGCCCTCGGCATTCCTGTCCTGCTTCATGGCCTCTACGACTGGCCGCCGCTGGCGGCACGCGGATACGCGCCCGGCTCGACCGCCATGCTGATGTGGCTTTCGTTCGCAATTCCGGTTCTGCTCGTCATGGCCGCGATAGCGGCGTTCTGGATCGGGCCAGAACTCGCCGCCAATGGCGGAACGACGCTTGGCCTCGCGATGGATCCCGTGACGTCGCGAAGGTGGCAGCGCCGCGGGACTTGGGCGGCCGTTCTGCTCATTGTCATCGCGGCCGCATGCATCGCGCTGGCCTGCTCGTTGGCGATAGCGCGACCATCTTCTTTCTGGCTGCTCGCCGGCGCCGGCATTCTTCCCCTTGGCCTTGCCGGATTGTGGCGGCAGAGCCGGCCGGTGAGCACAGCCGCCCTCCCCTCGTTTGCCGGGACCAGCCAGCGCGATGACGAATCGCGGATGGAGGCGCGTATCCGGCGCATTGTGGATCAGCCGACCGTTCCGCGCGCCGCGCCATGAGCGCGATCGTGTGACGCGCAGCCAAACGACCTGGAGGAAGCGGCCCCTATTCCTCGACCGCCAGTTCCATGGGCTGGCCGAGCAGCTTAGCCAATTGCGCCAGCCGGCCGGCGGGCCGCTCGCCGACGAGCGCGGCATGGCGCGCAGGTACCAGAAGAACCAGCGTGCCGTCGTCGCGCTTCATCCATCGGAGGCCCGGCATGACGCCCGGCATCGACGCCGTGAACAGATAGACGACCCTGAGAAGCGCGCCGAGGAGACGCGCGCGCTCCAGATAATGCGGACCGGCGAGCGCCTTGATCTCGGGCGCGGCCACGTCCTCGTAGATGCCCTCATGGCGATAGAGGTTGGTCAGCGCCAGGAAGGCGCGGCCGGGATGGTCGACGCCGATGAACGAACCGTGCGCGATGATGTTGAGCGATTGCGTGCCGCGATATTCCGGATGCGCCCGCCAGCCCGTGTCGGCGAGCAGGCAGGCAGCGCGGCGGTAGCGCGCCTCGTCGTCCGTCTCCGCGATGCCGAAGACGGCGAAAGCCTCGCCGGTCCATTCGACGAGTTCGTGCGCATGCGTCACCGAGCGCGCCCTGAGCACCGCCATCTCCTCCGACGCCGATATCAGGGGATCGAGACGCTGTTCGGACGGCGACAGGAGCGAGTAGAGATAGCCTTCGCGCACGCCGAGGGCGGAGACGACGATGTTCTTGGGCTCCATCACGCGGATGATTTCCTGAAGCACGATCGCGCCATAGGGGAGCAGCGCGCGCCGGCTCTTGGGAATGCGCTCGATATACCTCATCCTGCCCATGTCGTTGCTGGCGACCTGCTTGAGGAAATCGCCGATCGCCGATGGCGCCATCTCGTAATGGTGCATCACGGCGAGCGGATAGTTCGTCACGTTCATGTGCAGCCGGGCGAGGTTCCGCCAGGTGCCGCCGACGCAATAGAACGTCCTGCCCTTCCCCTCCGGCAGAAGCGTCGCCCGCGCGATCTCCTCGCGCACGATCTTCTGCGCGGCGGAAGGCGAATTCTTCGCCATGTCCTGCAGCCTCAGCCCCCCGAGCGGCAGGGTGATGCCGTCGCCGATCTCCTCTCCCTTGACGTCGACCAGTTCGAGACTGCCGCCGCCGAGGTCGCCGGCGATCCCGTCCGCCGGATGGAACGCGGAGATGACGCCGAGCGCCGAGTAATGGGCCTCCTCGCGGCCGGAAAGCACCTGGATCTCGGTGCCGAGGATCTCTTCGGCCCGGTGGATGAAATCCATGCCGTTCTCCGCCTCGCGCGCGGCGGCGGTGGCGATCACGTGCAGCGTCTCGGCGCCGGCCTGCTCGGAGAGCGCGCGGAAGCGCCGGAATTCCTCGACCGCGCGCTTGACCGCTTCCGGGTCGAGCCTGCCGGTCGAGACGATCCCCCGGCCGAGGCCGGCGAGCATCTTCTCGTTGAAGAGCACGGTCGGCGCCCGCGCCACCCCCTCATAGACCACGAGGCGAATTGAGTTCGACCCGATGTCGATGACGGAGATCGGACGACGATCCTGCAGGCGCCCCTGCGAGCCGGCTATCATGCGGTGGGGGCTGCCCCGGCCTTCTTGGCCCGCTTGTGGCGGGCGATGCGTTTCGGCGCATGGATCTTCAGCGCGTCGCCCCGTCCCGACAGGCTCGGATTGGTCATGAAATATTCCTGTGCATTGAACGGTTCCTCCCCTTCTTCGGGAGCCAGGCGGCGCGAGGTGCCATCCGCCATTACTTCGAAACTCTGCTGGTTGTCCATGATGTTTCCCAGCATGATCTGGCCGAGCACCTGTTCATGCACCGTCGGGTTGGTGATGGGAACCAGCGCCTCGACGCGCCTGTCGAGGTTGCGGGGCATCATGTCGGCCGAGGATATATAAACGATCGCATCGTCCGACGGCAGGCCCCGGCCGTTGCCGAAGCAATAGATGCGGCCATGTTCCAGGAAGCGGCCGACGATCGACTTCACCCGGATATTCTCCGACAGGCCCCTCACCTGCGGCCTGAGGCAGCAGATGCCACGCACGACGAGGTCGATCTCCACCCCCGCGCCGCTCGCCGCGTAAAGCGCGTCGATGACGATCGGATCGACCAGGGCATTCATCTTCATCCAGATCTGGGCCGGGCGGCCTGCCTTGGCATGGCCCATCTCGTCCTCGATATGGCCGAGGATGCGGCTCCTCAAGGTGAAGGGCGAGATCGCCAGCGCCATCTTCTTCGCCGGCTCGGCATAGCCGGTGATGAAGTTGAAGATTTGTGCCACGTCATGCGCGATCTGCGGATCGCAGGTGAAGTAGGAAAGGTCGGTATAGATGCGCGCCGTGATCGGATGGTAGTTACCGGTGCCGAGATGCACGTAATTGCGCAGCCGCGTGTCCTCGCGCCGGACGATCAGCGACATCTTGGCATGGGTCTTCAGTTCGATGAAGCCGAAGACGACCTGCACGCCGGCGCGTTCCAGATCGCGTGCCCAGCGGATATTGGCTTCCTCGTCGAAGCGCGCCTTAAGCTCGACCAGCGCCGTGACCGACTTTCCGGCTTCCGCCGCGTCGATCAGCGCGCGCACGATCGGACTGTCGTTGGAAGTGCGGTAGAGCGTCTGCTTGATCGCCACCACATCGGGGTCGAGCGCCGCCTGGCGCAGGAACTGCACCACGACATCGAAGGATTCGTATGGATGGTGGACGATCAGGTCCTTCTCGCGGATGGCGGCGAAGCAGTCTCCGGCATGTTCGCGGATGCGCTCCGGGAAGCGCGGATTGTAGGGCGGGAATTTCAGGTCGTCGCGCGGCAGCGCCACGATCTCCGAAATCTGGTTGACGGCGAGCGGCCCCGGCAACACGCTGATGCGGCCTGACGAGACGCCGAGTTCACTGGCGACGAATTCACGCAGCGCTTCCGGCATCGCGCTGTCGAACTCGATCCGGATCACCGAACCGCGGCGGCGGCGCTTCAGCGCCGTCTCGAACAGGCGCACGAGGTCCTCCGCCTCCTCCTCCACCTCGATGTCGGAATCGCGGATGATGCGGAACGTGCCGGAGCCCTTCACCTCGTAGCCGGGGAAGAGCTTGCCGATGAAGAGCGCGACCACCTCCTCCAGCGTGATGAAGCGCACCGTGCCCTTGCGGTCGGGAAGACGGATGAAGCGCTTCAGCGCCACCGGCAGGCGCAGGAGCGCCGTCATCTCCTCATTGTCGCGCCGGTGGCGCAGCGTCAGCGCAATGGAGAAGCCGAGATTGGGGATGAACGGGAAGGGATGCGCCGGATCGATCGAGAGCGGCGTCAGCACCGGGAAGATCGCTTCAAGGAAATGTTCCTTCAGCCATCCGAGATCGTCCCTGTTGAGGACGTCGGCGCCGACGATCTCGATGTGCTCCTTCTTCATCAGGGCGCGCAGGCTGGACAGGCTTGCCTGCTGTTCATGCTGCAACCGGCCCACCTCGAGCAGGATGCGGTCGAGTTGTTCTTCCGGCGTGCGGCCGTCGGCGCTGCGGGTGACGATCGACTGGCGCACCTGGCCGGCAAGGCCGGCGACCCGCACCATGAAGAACTCATCGAGATTGTCCGCGGAAATGGAGAGGAAGCGCACGCGCTCCAGAAGCGGATGGTGCGGGTTCTGCGATTCCTCGAGCACCCGGCGGTTGAACTGCAGCCACGAGAACTCGCGATTGACGAAACGGTCGGGATTGTCGGCGATGGCCTTCCCGTCCGGCGTCGGCTCGTTCTTGAATTCGGTTTGGACCGGCTTCAGTTCGTTCATCTTCGACCCGTTCGATCGTCGCGTGCTACGATCCGTCCTCCTCTCACGCTTTTACGACAAACTCGTATCACATATCTTGCATCGGACGTTTATATGTTACAAACGCTGGCTTCGGGCGGGACCTCACGCCCGTGAGGATTTCCAGCGGAGACGACCATGGCCGGACATTCGACCCCTCATTTCCAGAACAATGCCGGGCATGCCGCCATCGACATAGGGGTCAGGGAGTTCATGTGCGTCGGCGCCAATCCGCCTTTCGATCATCCGCACATCTTCATCGACATGGGTGACGACGACGAGAAGGTCTGCTCCTACTGTTCGACGCTCTACCGTTACGATCCCGCGCTGAGGGCCGACGAAACCCGGCCGGCGGGCTGCCTCTATACCGACAAGGCGGCCTGACCTGCCCGAAATCCATCGATGAGTGACCGCCTGCCCCGCACGATCATCGTCGCCGGGGCCGGCATTGCCGGGCTGACCGCAGCGCTTGCCTTCGCGGCGCGCGGGTTCCAGGTCGAGGTCTTCGAGCGGGTGGCAAGATTCGAGGAGATCGGCGCGGGCATCCAGCTTTCGCCGAACGCGACGCGGATCCTCGGAAGGCTGGGCGTGCTCGATGCGCTCGGCGCCGACGCGGTCGCGCCGGAAGCAATCGTTCTGCGCGACGGCGCGAGCCTGGGGGAACTCGCCCGCGTGCCGCTCGGCAAGCCGGCGGAGGCGCGCTGGAAGGCCCCCTATCTCGTCGCCCACCGCGCCGACCTGCACCGCGCGCTTCTGGCCTGCATCTCGTCGGAACCCAACATCCGGCTGAGCCTTGGCGCGGCTGTCAGCGATATCGCCTTTGAACCCGGAGGCGTGACCGCAATCGTCAAGCGGAACGACCGTACGGAAGAAGCCGCCGGGATGCTGTTGGTCGCGGCGGACGGCGTCTGGTCGAGCCTCAGGCGCTTGGTGAAGGGCAGCCGGGAAAGCCGGCCGACCGGCAGGATGGCCTGGCGTTCACTGGCGGATGTGGCGAGCCCGGCCGGAAAGGCGCTGGCGAAGTTTGCGCCGGCCGACCGGGTGACGGCTTTCCTGGACCCCGCGCTGCATCTCGTCGTCTATCCGCTTCGCGGCGGCGCGATGCTCAACCTCGTGGCGCTCACGGCCGGCGACGCAGGCACGGGCTCATGGGCGAACAGGGCTGATCCCCTCCCCCTTGCGCGCGCCTTGAGCGGCTTTGCCGCGCCGCTTTCCGGTCTCGCGGATGCTGCCGGGCCATGGACCGTCTGGCCGATCCATGCCGTCGACCCGGAGGGAGCCTGGACCGATCGACGCGGCCTCGTGCTGATCGGCGATGCCGCGCATGCCATGACGCCGTTTGCGGCGCAGGGCGCGGCGATGGCGATCGAGGATGCCTACGTGCTGGCCATGCTGGTGGCGGAAAGGCCGGATGATCCGGGATCCGCGCTGGCGCGCCACGAGGCGATCCGGCGGCCGCGCATCCGGCGCGTCGTCCGCCGCGGCGCATTCAATCATTTCACCTGGCACGCTTCCGGCCCGGTGGCCCTGGCGCGCAATCTGGTGCTGGCGGCACGTCCGGCGGAGCGCCTCGCTGCCGATTTCGACTGGCTGTATGGATGGCAGGCGGAGAGCTGAACCCGTGCGTCCTTCGAGGCTCGCTTCGCTCACACCTCGGGATGAGGGAGTCCGTGCCCGTCGCCCCAAATCTTGACGGGCCATGACGAACTATCACACCGTTGGGGCTTCTCAGAACTCAATGCCGAAAGGCAGCACCAGCCTCCCTCATCCTGAGGTGCGAGCGAAGCAAGCCTCGAAGGACGCACTGAAACCACGCCAGGCGGGACAACTGCCCCTTCAGTGCAATATCTGGCTCAGGAACAGCTTCGTGCGCTCGTGCTGCGGGTGGTCGAAGAACTCCGCCGGCGTGTTCTGCTCGACGATCTGCCCGGCATCCATGAAGATCACGCGGTTGGCTACCTGGCGCGCGAAGCCCATCTCGTGCGTCACGCAGATCATGGTCATGCCCTCCTCCGCTAGGCTGACCATCGTCTCCAGGACTTCCTTGATCATCTCGGGATCGAGCGCCGAGGTCGGCTCGTCGAAGAGCATGATGCGCGGATTCATGCACAGCGACCGGGCGATCGCCACGCGCTGCTGCTGCCCGCCGGACAATTGGCCCGGATATTTATTGGCCTGCTCGGGAATCTTCACGCGGCTGAGGAAGTGCATCGCGGTCTCCTCAGCCTGCTTCTTCGGCACCTTGCGCACCCAGATCGGCGCCAGCGTGCAGTTCTGCAGGATGGTGAGGTGCGGGAAGAGGTTGAAGTGCTGGAAGACCATGCCGACCTCCCGGCGCACCTCGTCGATCTTCTTCAGGTCGTTGGTGAGTTCGATGCCGTCGACGATGATCTTGCCCTTCTGGTGCTCCTCCAGCCGGTTGATGCAGCGGATCATGGTCGACTTGCCCGAGCCGGAGGGGCCGCACACCACGATGCGCTCGCCGCCCATGACCTTGAGGTTGATGTCCTTCAGTACGTGGAACTCGCCGTACCATTTGTGCATGCCGATGATCTCGATGGCGACCTCGGTGTCGGACACCTTCATGCGGTCCCTGTGGACCCTGATTTCCTCCGCCTTGACGGCATTCTCGGTGGCCATGGAATTCCCCTTATCGTTTGTGGCCGGTGTCGAGCCGGCGTTCCATGAACATAGAATAGCGGGACATGCCGGCGCAGAACACGAAATAGATGAAGCCGGCGAAGACGAGGCCGGTCATCGGAGTCTGCGCGGTGGCCCAGGTCGCGTCGTGGAAGTTCTGCTGGACCGAGCCGAGGAGATCGAACATGCCGATGATGGAGACCAGCGTCGTATCCTTGAAGAGGCCGATGAATTCGCTGACGATGCCGGGGATGACGAGCTTGATCGCCTGCGGCAGGATGACGAGGCGCATCTTCTGCGTATAGGTCAGGCCAAGCGAATCCGCACCCTCGAACTGCCCTTTCGGGATCGCCTGCAGCCCTCCCCGGATGACTTCCGCCATATAGGCGGAAGCGAAGATGGCCACGCCGACGATGGCGCGCAGGAGCTTGTCGAAATAGGTGCCGGCCGGCAGGAAGAGCGGCAGCATGACGCTCGCCATGAACAGCACCGTTATCAGCGGGACGCCGCGGATCAGTTCGATGAAGGCGACGCAGACCGTCTTGACGACGGGAAGCCGCGAGCGCCTGCCGAGGGCCAGGATGATGCCGCACGGCAGCGAAGCCGAAATTCCGACGAACGAGACGATAAGCGTGATCATCATGCCGCCCCACAGCGGCGTCTCGACATGGGGCAGGCCGAACCAGCCGCCGAGAAGCAGGAAGAAGGCGACGATCGGAAATATGATGAAGAGAAGCAGCGCATTCAGCCCCTTGCGCGGCACCTTCGGTATCAGGAGCGGCACGAGAAGCACCACGAACAGCGCCGCCACGAGATCGACGCGCCAGCGCTCCGAGAACGGGTAGCGGCCGTAGATGAACTGCTGGAGCTTGTCGCCGACGAAGGCCCAGCACGCGCCGGACCAGCCGTCCGGCCGGATGCCGCCCTGCACGGTCGTCGCGCAGAAGGTGCGGTCGGTCCCGGTCCACTGCGCCGACAGGAACAGCCAGTCGACGAGCGGCGGAATGATGAGGATCAGCACCACCACGCCGACGATGGTGAGGACGGAATCGGTCACCGATGAAAAGAGGTTCGTCCGCAGCCAGTGCCCGGTGCCTTGCGCCGAGCGCGGTGGCGCCTCGGCGATGGCCATTTCCGTGCGGACGAAGGAGAGGTCGTGTTCCTGCATGGCCGGCCTCCTATCTCTCCACCAGCGCCATCTTGGCGTTGAACCAGTTCATGAAGATGGACACCAGCAGGCTCAGGCCGAGATAGACCGCCATCCAGATCGCGACGATCTCGATCGCCTGCCCGGTCTGGTTCAGGACCGTGCCGCCGATGGCGACGAGATCGGCGTAGCCGATCGCGACCGCCAGCGAGGAGTTCTTCATCAGGTTGAGGTACTGGCTGGTCAAGGGCGGGATGATGATGCGCAGCGCCTGCGGCACCACCACGAGGCGGAGCGTCGTGCCCGGGCGAAGGCCGAGCGCGTAGGAGGCCTCCGACTGGCCGTGCGGCACGCCCATGATGCCGGCGCGCACGATCTCGGCGATGAAGGCCGCGGTGTAGAACGAAAGCGACAGGTAGAGCGAGAGGAGTTCCGGCTTCACCTGGACGCCGCCGTTCAGGTTGAAGGTCGAAAGCTTCGGCACCTCGAAGGAAAGCGGCAGGCCGGCCAGCAGGAACGCCAGCGCCGGCAGGCCGACGATCAGCGCGACCGACGTCCACAGCACCGGGAACTGTTGCCCCGTCGCCATCTGCCGTTGCGTCGCCTTCACCTTGACGAAGACGGCAAGCGCGATGGCGATGACCAGCGCCACGCCCACCAGCCATGCGTGCTCGCCCCATACGAATCTGGGGAAGTAGAAGCCGCGGCTGTTCAGGAACATGCCGAGCGGGAAATGGATGCTCTGCCTGGGCTGCGGCAGCACCGACAGCACTCCGACATACCAGAAGAAGATGACGAGGAGCACCGGGATGTTGCGGAAGATCTCCACATAGACCATGCAGATCTTGCGGATTAGCCAGTTGGTGGAGAGCCGTCCGATACCGACCAGGAAGCCCAGGATCGACGCCGTGACGATGCCCATCACCGAAACGAGCAGCGTGTTCAGGATGCCTACGACGAGCGAGCGGCCGATCGTCGAGTCCGACGTAAACGGAATGAGCGCGTCGCTGACGTCGAAGCCGGCCCTCCGGTTGAGAAAGCCGAAGCCGGAGGCGATATGGGCACGCTCCAGATTGTCGACCGTGTTGCCGATGATCCAGTAGATGAAGCCGACAAGGACGACGAAAAGCAGACCCTGGAAGAATATTCCCCGTACCTTGGGATCGTAGAGCGGTGACACCTTGCCGGTGTCGACCGCACGCAATGTGTCCTGTGACGCCATGGTCGCTCCTCAGCAAGAGGGCGGGAGGCGGTCGGACCGCCTCCCGGAACCGATGCGGATGCGTCAGCGGATGGGCGGTGCGTAGAGAATGCCGCCCTTGTTCCAGAGCTGGTTCAGGCCGCGCTTGATCTTGAGCGGGCTGCCCTGGCCGAGATTGCGCTCGAAGGACTCGCCATAGTTCCCGACGGCCTTGACGATGTTGACGACCCAATCCTCGCCCACGCCGAGATCGGCGCCGTACTTGGAGCCCTGCTCCTGGCCGAGAACGCGCCGGATCTCCGGCTTGTCGGATTTCTTCATCTCTTCGACATTGGCCTGCGTGATGCCGTCCTCCTCGGCGATGATCATCGCGTTGAGGGTCCACTTGACCAGATCGAACCATTGATCGTCGCCCTGCCGCACGACCGGGCCGAGCGGCTCCTTGGAGATGATCTCCGGCAGCACGACGTGGTCGTCGGGGTTCTTCAACGTCAGGCGGGAGGCATAGAGACCCGACTGGTCGGTCGTATAGACGTCGCAGCGGCCGGAATCATACGCGGCAAGCGTCTCTTCCAGCTTTTCGAAGACCACCGGATGGTATTCCATGTGGTTGGCCTTGAAATAGTCGGCCAGGTTGAGTTCGGTCGTCGTGCCCGTCTGCACGCAGACCGAAGCGCCGGAAAGCTGCAGCGCCGAGGTGACGCCGGAGAGCTTCTTGGCGTTGATCATGAAGCCCTGGCCGTCATAATAGTTGACGCCGGCGAAGTTGAAGCCGAGTTCGGTGTCGCGCGTTTCCGTCCACGTCGTATTGCGCGAGAGCAGATCGATTTCGCCCGATTGAAGCGCGGTGAAGCGCTCCTTGGCGGTGGTCGGCGTGTACTTCACCTTGCTGCCGTCGCCGAAGATGGCAGCGGCCACGGCGCGGCAGATATCGACGTCGAAGCCGACCCAGTTGCCCTTGCTGTCCGGCGACGCGAAGCCTGCCAGCCCCGTGTTGACGCCGCACTGCACGAATCCCTTTTTCTTCACCTCATCCAATGTCGACGCGTTGGCCGACGCTGCCATGTAGGCCAATGCCGCGGCGCTCAGGACGCCTGTAAGAATAGCTTTGCGCATGTTGACTCACCCTTTTCGTTATTCCGGTGCCGCAGCCCGGTGTTTCCCTCGCGAAAGCAGCGCAAATCGAACATGGCTTGCCGCCATGACGACCGTCCCTCCACCGGGGCCGCCCTCCCATTCGCGGGTGCCATCGAAGGCGATAATTCGACGGCGGTCAAGTACGAAAGACGGCAAAGATGTGGCGGGGCGCGGCACCAAGGTTTAAATCGGCGTTATATTGCCGCGACACCGGAAGATCGCGTAATTTCCGTTCCTGATGGAGCGAATTTGACATTTGAATCATGTTAGCGGCAGGCAACCTTTTCAAATGTCAAATTCAAAGCTCCACTGGAATCATCGATTTGCTGGTGCCTTTTGATTCTAACATTTGCCCGACAGCGCCGCACAATGGGGACGCCAAATGCCGGAATCGGGCCACCGGGCCTAGTGGGCGAAACAATTTCAGGGCGGCGGCGAGCGAAAGGACGGCGGCCTGCATCGCGCTTAAGGCCCGGGGGATTTCAGCGAGCGCGGGCGGGGGACCGGGCCCGAAGCCGGAAGCGAGCAACCGGGAGCAAGTCGTTGTTCCTGAAGCGAAAGGCAGCCCGGCGGCAGGCGAGCCAGCGGGCCAGGAAAAGCGCGTAGAGCAGGCCCAGCGCGAAGCCCGCGACGACGTCCGACGGGTAATGCGCCCTGGCGGCAATGCGCGTCACCGCCAGGAAGGCGCACAGAAGGAAGACCGGAACGCGGGCCTTCGGGAACCACAGCATCAGCACCATGGCGACCGCGCCCATCGTAGTGGAATGGCCGGAAGGAAAGCTGTTGAAATCGTGCGTGGCGGTGAAGGGCTGGAAATGCAGCGACCCTCCGTGGTCGAACAGCTTCGGCCGCGCCCGGCCGATCAGGAACTTGAAGATGTCGCCGATGATCCCCGCAAAGGCCACGGCGCAGAAGGCATAGCCCGCCTGGCCGAACAGGAAGGCGAGCCGCGAGCGGCCGGATCGCGTTCGCGTCTCCCAGTCGAGCAGGGCGACGCCGATGAACAGCAGCCCCGCCGGCGCGAGATACCATTGCGACTGGCCTATGTCGGTTATCTCCGCCATCGCGCGGATGAGCGGCGAGGAACTGGCGCGAACGAAGAGAGTGACGTCGTCGTCCAGAAGATGCGTCGCGAGCACGGCCAGCACGGCGGCGAGCGCCATCCATGTCATCGAGCGCGTCCAGGAACGATGGTCGCTGAGCACATGGGGCCCGGCCAGGGAGAACCAGGCGGCCCTGTAAGCCTGGACCGCCTGCCCGGCGCGGCGCTTTTGCCGGCCCTCCCGCGCTGCCCTGTCCGCCATCGGAGAATCCCTGCTGGCTCTATCCGTTCCGGTTGCGCCCACCGCTCCCGGCGACTATGCCAATTCCGCATTTGCTAGCAGGGCAGGAAGCATATGACGAGACGGATCGACAGGAAGATGGGCACGAATACGCAACTGGCGCATATCGGCAACGATCCGCGCGACTTCCACGGCTTCGTCAATCCGCCGGTCGTGCACGCCTCGACCGTTCTCTTTCCCGATGCCGCGACGATGGCGGGGCGCAGCCAGAAATACACTTACGGAACGCGCGGAACCCCGACCAGCGACGCGCTGTGCACGGCCATCGACCATCTGGAGGGTTCGGCGGGCACCGTCGCGGTGCCGTCCGGGCTCGTCGCGGTCACCCTGCCGCTGCTCGCCTTCCTGGCCGCCGGCGACCATGTGCTGATCACCGACTCCGTCTATCATCCGACGCGCAATTTCGCCGACACGATGCTGAAGCGCTTCGGCGTCGAGGTCGATTATTACGATCCGGAAGTCGGCGCGGGGACCGCCTCGCTGCTGAAACCGAACACGAAAGTCGTCTTCACGGAATCGCCGGCCTCGAACACGTTCGAGATGCAGGATATCCCCGCCATCTCGAAGGCCGCGCACGCGGCGGGCGCCATCGTCATGATGGACAATACCTGGGCGACCCCGCTTTATTTCCGGCCGCTCGACCATGGCGTCGATGTCTCGATCCATGCCGCCACGAAATATCCGGGCGGCCATTCCGACGTGCTGTTAGGCACGGTGTCGGCCAACGAGGCCTGCTGGCCGCGGCTGCACCAGACCTTCACCACGCTCGGCTGCTGTGCCGGCCCGAACGATGTCTATCAGGTGATGCGAGGCCTGCGCACCATGGGCGTCCGGCTCGCGCACCACCAGAAGAGTGCGCTCGAGATCGCCCGCTGGCTGGAGACGCGGCAAGGCGTGGCGCGTGTGCTGCACCCCGCTCTCGAAAGCCATCCCGGCCATGCGCTGTGGAAGCGCGACTTCACCGGCGCCAGCGGCATTTTCTCTATCGTGCTCGACGGCGGCGGCGAGAAGGAGGCGCATGCCTTCCTGGACGCGCTGGAAATATTCGGCCTCGGTTATTCCTGGGGCGGCTACGAAAGCCTGGCCGTCAACGTCTTCCTCGGCGACCGCACCGTGAGGAAGGAATATGAAGGCCCTCTCATCCGCCTGCAGATCGGGCTGGAGGATGTCGAGGACCTTAAGGCGGACATTTCGCGAGGGCTGGAGGCGGCTCGGGGGTGAACCTGCATGGTTCGAGGCCGCGCCGTGCGGGCTCGCACCTTACAATAAGGTAGATCGGCGCCCGGCTCCCCCCGGATATCGAGGGTGGAAGCGCGTAACGCACTAAGTGAAGCGCTCCAACACCCTCATGGGGAGGGGCGAAGCAGAACGAAGCCTCGAACCACGTATAAAGCAGCCCTCACCCGTTCACCCGGCGGACCTCGCTGACGGCCTTGTCTTCCTTGAGCTGCGAAAGCAGCCGGTTGAGGTGTTTCAGGTCCCAGACTTCGAGATCGAAGATCATCTCGGTGAAATCCGGTGCCGTGCGCGCCATCGACAGCGTGTGGATGTTGGCGTCGTTGTCGGCGATGATCTTGGAGATTTCCGCAAGCGAGCCGGGCGCGTTGATCGCCGTCACCGAAATGCGCGCCGGGAACCGCTCCCGCCGCTCCTCGCCGATGTCCCAGCGCACGTCGATCCAGCGCTCCGGCTGATCGTCGAACGCGGTCAGCGAAGGCGACTGGATCGGATAGATGGTGATGCCGGAACCGGGTTGCAGGATGCCGACGATGCGGTCGCCCGGCACCGCGCCTTCCGGCGCGAAGCGCACCGGAAGATCGCCGCGCACCCCACGGATCGGAAGGGCACCGTTCCCCTGCTCCGCCTTGCCGCCGGACTTGCCGCCCTTCTTGCGGCGCGAGGACGAGCGGCCGGGGATATGGAACAGCATGCCGGCCGCGTTGCGCAGGTTGAACCAGCCTTCCTGCCTCGGGCTCGGCTGGGCCGGCGGGACGCGTTCGTCCTTGTAGTCGGGGAAGACGGCCCTCAGCACGTCGGTCGAGGGAAGTTCGCCCCGCCCCACGGCTGCCAGGACATCCTCCACGTCCTTGCGCGCCAAGCGATGCAGGACCGGCTTCAGTCCCTCTTTCGAGAACGGCTTGCCGGCACGTTCGAACGCACGTTCCAGGATGCGCGCGCCGAGACCCGAATATTGCTTGCGGATGGCCGATCGCGTGGCGCGGCGGATGGCCGAGCGCGCCTTGCCGGTGACGACCATCGATTCCCATGCGGCCGGCGGCACCTGCGCCTTGGAGCGGATGATCTCCACCTCGTCGCCGTTCTTCAGTTCGGTGACCAGCGGCATGATGCGGCCGTTGACCTTGGCGCCGACGCAGGTATCGCCGACATCGGTATGGACGGCATAGGCGAAATCGATGGGAGTGGCGCCGCGCGGCAGCGCGATCAGCCTGCCCTTCGGCGTGAAGCAGAACACCTGGTCCTGGAAGAGCTCCAGCCGCGTGTTCTCGAGGAAATCCTCCGGATTGTCGCCCTCCGACAGTGCCTCGATGGTCTGACGCAGCCAGGCATAGGCATTCGTATCCTTGGAGATGGAGGGTCCGGGACCGCTGGCGCCGTTTCCCGCGTCCTTGTAGATCGAGTGCGCCGCGACGCCGTATTCTGCGACGCGGTTCATCTCGTGGGTGCGGATCTGCAGTTCCACGCGCTGGCGCGACGGCCCGACGATGGTGGTATGGATGGAGCGGTAGTCGTTCTGCTTGGGGGTAGAGATGTAGTCCTTGAAGCGCCCCGGAACCATTGACCAGCTCGTGTGGATGGCACCGAGTGCGTGATAGCATTCCTCGACCGTGTCGACGATCACGCGGAAGCCGAAAATGTCGGAGAGCTGCTCGAAGGAGAGCGCCTTCGTCTCCATCTTGCGAAACACGGACCACGGCTTCTTCTGCCGGTTCTTCACCACGGCATTGATCTTGTATTTCACGAAGAGCGCGGAGAGCGCGTTCTCGATGTCTGTCAGGATGGTGCGATTGCGCTCGAAAATCTCGGCGAGGCGCTCGGTCACGGTGCGATAGGCGTCCGGGTTGATGTGGCGGAAGGCCAGATCCTCCAGCTCCTCTCGCATGCCCTGCATGCCCATGCGGCCGGCGAGCGGCGCATAGATGTCCATCGTCTCCTCGGCGATCCTCAGCCGCTTCTCAGGCGGCACGTGGTCGAGGGTGCGCATGTTGTGGAGCCGGTCGGCGAGCTTGACGAGGAGGACGCGCACGTCCTCGGCGATGGCCAGCAGCAGCTTGCGCAAATTCTCCGCCTGCTCGGCCTTCTTGGAGACGAGGTCGAGCTTCTTCAGCTTGGTCAGTCCCTCGACCAGCCTGCCCATGTCCGGACCGAAGAGTTCGTCGATCTCCTGCCTGGTCGCGGTCGTGTCCTCGATCGTGTCGTGGAGGAGCGCGACCGCGATCGTCGCCTCGTCCATATGCATGTCGGTCAGGATCGCGGCGACCTCGAGCGGATGCGAGAAATACGGATCGCCGGAAGCACGCTTCTGGTGGCCGTGCTTCTGCATGGCGTAGACATAGGCCTTGTTCAGCAACGCCTCGTTGACGTCGGGCTTGTAGCGCTGGACGCGTTCCACGAGCTCATATTGCCGCATCATGGTCGGAACTCCCGCTCATGATATGCGGCCGTCCGGTCTCCCTCCTTGTGGGGGAGATGCCCGGCAGGACAGAGGGGGGCAAGGTAGAGCACAAGCATCGACGAGGAGGCCGTACCGTCAAAAACGAAAACATGCGCCGCATCAGGGACACGGCGCATGTTACAGTGAAGCACGAAATCCTTACCAGGACTTCCGTGATTCCAAATCAGAAATCGTCGCTCTTTTCCGGCGGCACGAGGCCTTCGATGCCGGCCAGCAAATCCTCCTCCGACATGCGGTCGAAGGCGACGCTCTCTTCCTCGCTTTCGGCATCGGCCGCGGCCGGCTGCGTCTGGTCGGCGATCTCGGGGGCCGTGTCGCCCTCCGGCTCGTCGATCTCGACATGCTTCTGCAGCGAATGGATGAGGTCTTCCTTGAGGTCGCCGGGCGACAGCGTCTCATCGGCGATCTCGCGAAGCGCCACGACCGGGTTCTTGTCGTTGTCGCGGTCGATCGTTATCGGCGCACCCTGCGAAAGCTGCCGGGCGCGATGGCCGGCGAGCAGGACCAGTTCGAAGCGGTTGTCGACCTTGTCGATGCAGTCTTCAACGGTAACGCGGGCCATCATCGCCCCTTTCGTTCAATCGATGTTCCGGGAATTGGCGGTCAGATAGCCCGATCGACGGCGAAATACAAGAAGCAAGAGCCCTTTGCCGCAGCGATGGCGCAATCTTGCATTTTCATGCAACCGGTCCGGCAGGCGGCGCGTTCGATTTTTTGCATTGCGGCAGGAGGGCCGTACTTGGAATGCCGCCCCGCCGACGCTATGTCCCCGGATGGATGGGTCCCGAGCGCCCGACGCGGGACTGTTTTGCGTCCCTATTGCCTGAATGCGCTATTGCGAAAAGGAATTTGCCATGTTCGACCCGCGTGAGAAGATCGCCCTCTTCATCGACGGAGCCAACCTTTACGCCACCTCGCGGGCGCTTGGCTTCGATATCGACTACCGCAAGCTTCTCGCCAGCTTCCAGAAACGCGGCTATTTGCTGCGCGCCTATTACTACACGGCGCTGGTCGAGGACCAGGAATATTCCTCGATCCGGCCACTGATCGACTGGCTCGACTACAATGGCTACAAGGTCGTGACCAAGCCGGCGAAGGAATTCACCGATTCCACCGGCCGCCGCAAGATCAAGGGCAACATGGACATCGAGCTGACGATCGACGCGCTCGAACTGGCCGATGTCGTCGACCATTACGTGATCTTCTCCGGCGACGGCGATTTCCGCACCCTCGTCGAGGCTTTGCAGCGCAAGGGCCGCAAGGTCAGCATCGTCTCCACCATGGCCTCGCAGCCGCCGATGATCTCGGACGAGCTTCGCCGGCAGGCCGACCATTTCCTCGACCTCGCCTCGCTGAAGGCGGAGATCGGCCGCGATCCCTCCGAGCGCCCGGCCCGGCGCGCCGACCCGGTCGACGAGGAGGACGATTCCTTTTGACGGCGCCTGCCGTGACCGCCGAGCCGTCGCGCGACTGCCCGCTCTGCCCTCGTCTGCATGACTTCATCGGCGAGTGGCGGGGACGCGAGCCGTCCTGGTACAATGCGCCCGTTCGCACCTTCACGCCGGCGGAGGGCGACCTCTCGGTCCGGCTGCTGATCGTCGGGCTGGCCCCCGGTCTGCGCGGCGCCAACCGGACCGGCCGGCCTTTCACCGGAGACTATGCGGGCGACCTGCTCTACCGCACCATGATCGCGTACGGTTTCGCGCGTGGCACCTATGCGGCGCGGCCGGACGACGGGATCGAGCTCGTCGGCTCGGCGATCACCAACGCCGTGCGCTGCGTGCCCCCGCAGAACAAGCCGGTCGGCGCCGAGATCGCCACCTGCCGGCAATTCCTTGCAGCGACGATCGATCGCTTCGAAAACCTTCAGGCGATCCTGACGCTGGGCGCCATCGCGCACCAATCGACGGTGCGCGCGCTCGGCGAACGTGTCGCGGCGATCCCGTTCAAGCACGGCAAACGCTATCAGGTCGGAAACTTGTCGATTTTCCCGAGCTATCACTGCTCGCGCTACAACACCAATACCGGCGTGCTGACGGAAGAGATGTTCGTCAATGTCTTCAAAACGATAGCGGAAGCGATTCAGCCCCTCGATTAACTCTTGCGGCGCGGAATCCGGGCATCCATGCCGGCACGGACGCTGCCGTATTTCTCGATGACGTCGAACCAGTCGCATTCGAGGCGCGGCAAGGCACGACGCAGTTCCGTGAACTCGCGATCCGGAAAATAGCCGCCGCATTCCAGCCGTTCGAGGCGCGCGAGCCCGGCCAGGGGAGCAAGGCTGCGGTCCTCCACCCGTGCGCCCGCCAGGAAGAGAAACCGCAGCCCGCCAAGTTGCGCGAGCGGCGTCAGGGTCTCGACGCGCACCTTGCCGTCCATGCCGCCCTCGAAGCCCAGCGATTCCAGCTTCCGCAACGCGGTCAGCGGGGAAAGATCCGGGCAGTGCCCGAAGCGCTCGAGAAAGAGGACCCGCAAATCCGCCGGCAAGCCGCGAACCCAGGCCAGGTCGGGCACCTTCGTTCCGCCGACGAGGATGAGCCGCCGCAGCGCGCCATTGTTTGCGAGCGGCGTGAGGTCGGTTGCCGTCAGCCCGTCGACATAAAGCGTCTCGAGGCGGGCGAGCGAGGAGATCTCTTCGAGGAAGGCCTGGTCGACGCCGCGCGCCCACAAGGTCTTGAGCGAAATGAGCCGCGAAAGCCCGCGATGGGAATGCTTGATGCGACGGAAATGCAGCGCCTCGACGCCGGCCGGAACGCCTTCGAGCGATTCGAGCAGGGGCGGCAGCGCCTGCCAGTCGAAGCTGACGCCTGCCGCGATGCGTTCGGCGTGGCCCGTATTCACCCCCGCTCCTTGAGCAGCCGCGCCTTCTCGCGACCCCAGTCGCGTGCCTTTTCCGTCTCGCGCTTGTCGTGCAGCTTCTTGCCGCGCGCCAGGCCGAGCAGGAGTTTGGCGCGGCCACGCTCGTTGAAATAGATCCTGAGCGGCACCATGGTCATGCCTTCGCGCTCCACTCCCTGCGCCAGCCGCGCCATCTCGCGCTTCTTTAGAAGCAGCTTGCGGCGCCGGCGCGGCTCGTGGTTGAAGCGGTTGCCCTGCAGATATTCCGGCAGGTAGGAGTTGATCAGCCAGATCTCGCCGCCCTCGACCGAAGCGTAGGATTCCTGGATGTTCGCCTTGCCCTCACGCAGCGATTTCACCTCTGTGCCAGTCAAGGCAAGCCCCGCCTCGTAGGTGTCGAGCACCTCATAGGAGAAGCGCGCCTTGCGGTTTTCCGCGACTGTCGTGCTGTTGGGATTCTTTTCCTTGGCCATGCGAGTGGAAGTAATACCGACTAGTGGAGCGAATCTGACATTTGATTTCGGTTCTGGGTCACGCGCTTTTCAAATGTCAAATTCAAAGCTCCACTAGAGTTATAAGTTGCTAGTGGTCCTTTGATTCCGACATTTGCTCAAATGCGCTGCACAACGCTGTTGCAAATGTCGGAACCGGACGACTAGTCAGTTGATCAAGCCGGCATGCTTCATCGCAGCATCGATGTGGCTTGCGGTCGCCGCCTCGATGGTCACCAGCGGCGAGCGGACCGTGTTCTCCACCCTGCCAAGGCGGGAGAGCGCATATTTCGCGCCGCAAAGCCCCGGCTCGATAAAGATCGCCTTGTGAAGCGGCATGAGCCGATCCTGAAGTTCGATGGCGCGGTCGCGGTCGCCGGCAAGCGAGGCCTCCTGGAACTCGGCGCAAAGACGCGGCGCGACGTTGGCGGTCACCGAAATGGCGCCGCTGCCGCCATGCGCATTGAAGCCGAGGGCCGACGCGTCCTCTCCGGAAAGCTGGATGAAGTCCGCGCCGCAGGTGATGCGCTGGTCGGAGACGCGGTCCACCCTGGCGGTGGCGTCCTTGACCCCGACGATGTTCTTGAAGTCGTGCGCCAGCCTGCCCATCGTCTCAGGCGTCATGTCGACGACGGAGCGCGGCGGGATGTTGTAGATGAAGATCGGCAGCTTCGTCGCCTGGGCCACCGCCGCGAAATGGACGTAAAGCCCGCGCTGGTTCGGCTTATTATAATAGGGCGTCACGACCAGCACCGCGTCGGCGCCGACCTTCTCGGCATATTGGGCGAGTTCGATCGCCTCTGCCGTGTTGTTGGAGCCGGCGCCGGCGATGACCGGCACCCTGCCCTTCGCCGTGTCGACGCAGATCTCCACCACCCGGCGATGCTCGGCATGGCTGAGCGTCGGCGACTCGCCGGTCGTGCCGACCGGCACCAGGCCCTGCGTCCCCTCCCCGATCTGCCATTCGACCAGGTCGGCGAACGCTTTCTCGTCGAGGCTCCCGTCCGGCCGGAACGGCGTGACGAGCGCGGTTAAGGAACCTCTGAACATCGAAAAAATTCTCCTGGAGCGCGAGCCGGTTGAAACACGCGGCACCATAGTCTCCGCACCGCGGGGCGGCAAGGGAAGGATCATAGTCCGGCCATGGGTTCGTGGTTCGAGGCCGCTCTTTGGGTGCGTGGTTCGAGGCTCGCTTCGCTCGCACCTCACCATGAGGGGCGTGGGAGCGCTTCACCTTCTCAAGGTTGCGGAAGCCGGGCACCGATCCCCATCATGGTGAGGTGCGAGCGAAGCGAGCCTCGAACCACGCACTATCGTAAACGCAAAAACCCGGCGGTTGCCCGCCGGGTTTTCGTCCATTCGGATTGGATCCGATTAGAAGTAACGCGTGAAGCGCAGGTAGCCGGACACGGTGCCGTCCAGGCCTTCGGCCTTGGTGTAGACGACTTCCGGACGAACCTCGAAGTTCTTGACCGGGGTCCACACGGCCGACACTTCCGCCGCCCAAGCCGTCGTGTTGTCGACGGTATCGCTGGTGCCTGCAGCGTAGGACTTGCCGAAGTACTGGCCGGACACGATGAAGCCGAGGTTCGGGTTCGCCTGGTAGAGGAACGAGGCGAGGACCGACCACTGCGGCTGGCCGAGACCACCGTAGCCGTTAACCGGCGAGCCCGGACCATAGTTGCTGTCGGCGCTGTTGTAGTAGCCGATGATCTTGACCGCAGAGCCCGGCATGCTCGGAAGGTTGAACAGAGCCGAACCCGACAGCGCGAACGCCGAGTCATGGTCCACGAGATCACGATGGTGATCGTAGGCGCCCGTCAAAGCCACTGCACCCCAAGCAACCCCGTAGCCGACGCGACCGACGATGTCAGGCATGTAGTCATATTCGCTGGCGTTGTCTTCCAGCGAGATCAAGCCGTAGAAGCCGGTGCTGCCACCGAACTCGTAGCGGATCTGCTGACGCTCCTGATAGCCGTAGTAGAGGCCACCCCAGGAGAAGGAGCCG
>MKRJ01000030.1 GCA_001896885.1 Rhizobiales bacterium 65-79
GGGGTGGGTTCAAACATGGGTCACTTCTCAATGGAAAAACCGCCCAATCCCGGGTCAGTTCTCGGCGGAAATCAACATCCGATGCTTCTGCAGTGGCCGGTTGGGCTGCGCATACGAGAGCAAACCCCACTGCAACGGCGGCAAAAATTTCCCAAGGCTTCCGGATCATCACTCAAGCTGCCCAAAAGTTGCCCACTGCTACTAAGCCGTGAATACCGCCTCACAGCAAGCCAGCATCCATAACGCAGTGAACATCGGCTTGAGGAAACGCCGCGGCTTCGAGATACCGATACGCGATCTATCCTGCTGCGGGCATTTCGGGCACGCGGTTGAGACGCGCATTGCTTCGGCGGCGATGTCTGTGGTGCAGGCTGCCTGCGCTCTCGGTCGACGCCTAACGAGCGGTATTCGCGGCCTCGCTGCCGAGATATTGGGCGCGAATGCTGCTCGCCAGGGATTTCAGCCTCGGCGCCACCTCTTCCTCGATCTGGTTTCCTCGCAGCCTGAAGATCGGCACGCGGCAATTGATCGCGAAGCATTCGCCGTCACGATCGCGAAACAGCGGCACCCCGACGGAATGAGTCTCGGGAATCCAGTCACCCTTCAGCACCGAATACCCTCGCTCCCGGCACGATCGGACCCCCAGCCGAAAGCGCTCGCCGAATTGCTCCCAGGACTCCGGCGATCTTCGCATCATCCGCTGCTCGATGTCCGCGAGTTCGTCGTCATCGAGAAGGGAGCAGAGCGCCTGGCCGATGGTGGCGGACACCAGCGGGCCGATCGTTCCCAGGTCGGGCGTATGCCAGATATTCTCGTTGGCGCGCGCCGTCTCGATATAGAGAAAGCCGAGATTGTCGATGACGCCGATCGAGACGGTGCCGCCGACATCCTGCGCCAGCCGTTCCATCGAAGGGCGGGCGACATGCAGCAGATGCATGTTGAGCAGCAGCGGGCTGGCCAGCGAAGCGACGCGCCAGGCCAACCGGTATTTCGATTTCTCGGATTTCAGATAGCCGAGCTTCACCAGCGTGTAAGTGAGGCGGGCGGCGGTTGGCCGGGTCACGCCGATTTCGGCAGCGATCTCGGCATTGCTCATCCTCCGCTTGCCGGTGCGAAACGCGCGCAGGACCGCCAGCCCCTTGGCCAGGGTCGTCGCAAAACCCGGATCGTCGACCTGCCACTTGCTCAAATTCAGCCACCAAGGTCGGAGATTGTCAGCATATCGGACATTTCTTTGAGCATAAAATTGTTAAGTTGACAATACCAGGCCGTCTGTCATTCTATCTGACAATAACGATGAGAACGGCTTCAAGGCAGGGCCTTGAAGGACGGCAGCGAGGAGTTTTGGATGTCTCGGGTAATCGATCTGGAAGTCAATCTGCCGCGCAGCCTGCGTTCGCCGCATATCCACGAGATAAGCCACGGCCGGCCCGGCACCCCTTTCGCGGAACCCCTGCCCCGTCCCGAAGGCTACGGCTTCGACAACTACCAGCATGTTTTCAGGCAGGCACCCGACCGCTCCGCGGCGGCCAACGAAGATGACGGCGGCATGGGGCGCCTCGTGGCCGACATGGACCAGGCGGGCATCGCCGTAGGCTATCTGGTCGGAGCGCGCAACGCCGATATCGGACCGATCAAGCGTCAATACGGCGACCGCTTCATCTGCTTTGCATCGCTCGACCCGATGGACGGGATGCGCGCCGTGCGGGAGTTCGAAAGGCTGGTGAAGGAAGACGGGGTTGGAGGCTTGAGGGTCTCGTCGCTCTACAACTGCCTCCCGGCCAGCGACCGACGCTACTATCCGCTCTATGCCAAATGCGTCGAACTGGACGTTCCGGTCCGCATCTACACCGCCATGAACTATGCGAACGACCGGCCCTACGATCTGGGCCATCCCCGCCACATCGACAATGTCGCCGTCGACTTTCCGGAGTTGCGGATCGTCGCGGGCCTCGGCGGCTGGCCCTGGGTCAATGAGATGGTGGGGCTTCTGCGCCGCCATCCCAACCTCTACTGCGACACCGCCGCTCACCGGCCGCGCTATCTGGCGCAGCAGGGCTCCGGCTGGGAACAGTTCCTCCAATTCGGCAACACGCTCCTGCAGGACAAGATCATGACGGGACTTTCCCGCTATCTTTTCGGCACATCCTTCGAGGAACTGATCGAAGAATACAGGAACCTGCCGCTGAAGGATTCAGTCGTGGAGAAGTGGCTCTACGGCAATGCCGCGCGCTTCTTCCGCATCGCCTGACGAAGTCGGATGCTCCGGTTCGTCCTCTTCCGGCTGCTGCACGCGATCCCGCTGCTGATCGCGGTGATCCTCGTGATCCTCCTAATGCTGCAGTTCATTCCGGGCGATCCGGTGCAGGCCATGGTCGGGGACTTTCCGGTCTCGCCCGAGTTCCGGGCAGCGATAACCCAGCAATACCATCTGGACGATCCCTTTCCGGTTCGCGTCTACAGCTATTTCGTCAATCTCCTGCACGGCGATTTCGGCTATTCCTATCAGTTCCAGCGGCCGGTCTGGGACCTGATCGCCGAAAGTGCGCCGCGGACGATCCTGCTCACTCTTGTCGGCTTCCTGATCGCCGTTCCCTTCGGGGTCCTGGTCGGCACCGTCTCCGGCACGACGCGAAGCAGCCGTGTCGACCATTTCTGGACGTCGACCGCCCTCGTGGCATACGCCATACCCACTTTTTGGCTGGGTCAGCTCCTGGTCCTCGTGCTGGCGGTGCATCTCGGCTGGTTCCCCACCCAGGGCATGGGCCCGCTCGTTTCCCGCGCCCACGGACTCTCGTGGTTTCTCGAGAGAGCGCATTACATCGCGCTGCCCGCGCTGGCCTTCGCCGTCCATGAGGGGACCCGCTTCGCCCGCATCATGCGGGCAAGCGTCGCCGATACTCTGGGGCAGGGCTATATCGTCACGGCCCGCGCCAAGGGCCTTTCGCGCGGCGCCATCATTCGCGGCCATGTCCTTCGGAACTCTTCGCTGCCGCTGGTAACGGTGGCGGGCTACGCGTTCGGAGCGGCGCTCGGCGGGGCGGTCCTGCTCGAGACCGTCTTCACCTGGCCGGGGCTCGGCCTGCTCCTCGTACAGGCGGTGCGGATGCGCGACAACATGACGGTCGTGGGCATCGTCATCTTCGCCGCCATCGCGGTCGTCGTCATCAACCTTCTGGTCGACCTTCTCTATGCGGCGCTCGACCCGCGCATCCGGGGTAGGGGATGAGCGGAGAAGCCGCCATGGAACCGCCCTCCACGGCGCCCGGGCCGGTCCGCTCGGCGTGGCGCGGCTTCAGAGCGGCTCTCGGCCACATGGCCGGCACGCGCCACGGCGCGGTCGGATGCGCGATCCTTCTCGTACTGGCGATAGTGGCGATCTTCGCGCCGCTGATCGCACCCTACGATCCCCTGCAACAGGCGCAGGCGAGCCTCACTCCTCCCTCCATGCGGGATCTTTTCGGAACCGACAACACCGGGCGCGACATCTTCTCCCTCGTCATCTACGGCACGCGGACCTCGCTGGCGATCGGCCTCGGCGCCGCCTTCGGCGCGCTCGTCCTCAGCGGCCTCGTCGGCATGCTGGCCGGCTATTTCCGCGGTCCGGTCGAGGCGATACTGATGCGCCTGGCCGAACTCTTCCAGACGCTGCCGGTGATCGTGGTGGTGCTCTTCACCGTGGCTCTTTTCGGAAGCAGCTTCTGGCTGCTTCTCGCCGCGATCATACTGGCGATCTGGCCGGTGGAAGCCCGTCTCGTCTACGGCCAGTATCTCCGGCTGCGGAGCATGGATTTCGTCGCGGCGGCCAAGGTCGCCGACATGTCGACGATCCATATCATGCTGCGCGAGATTCTTCCGAACGCCATCCGGCCGGTCATCGTCCAGGTGGCGCTCGACGCCAGCGTGGCGATCCTCATCGAGGCGGGGCTCGGCTTCCTCGGGCTCTCAGATCCCAACACGGTGAGCTGGGGCCAGCTCCTCTACGTCGCGCAGGACTACATGACGATCGCCTGGTGGACGAGTTTCTTTCCAGGCGCCGCCATCTGCCTCGCCGTGGTCGGCCTCAACCTGTTCGCCGACGGACTCAACGAAATCCTCGACCCGCGCACGCGCGGCAGGGCCGGAGGATTGCAGTCATGAGTGGGGGAGCGGCCAACGCCGGCGCGGCATTGCTCGAGGTGCGCGATCTCAAGGTGCATCTGCGCGTGGGCGGCGCGATCGTGCGCGCCGTGGACGGCGTCGATCTGACCGTCATGCCGGGAGAGAGCATCGGCATCGTCGGCGAATCCGGTTCGGGCAAAAGCACGCTGGCGCGCGGGATCCTCAAATTGATGGCCAATGTCGAGCTCGCCGAGCTGCAGGGAGACGTCCGTTTCCAGGGGAAGGATCTCACCCGCATCGCGGATGCCGAATTGCGCGCGCTGCGCCGCCATGGCGGATTCTCCATGATCTTCCAGGATCCGCTCGGCTATCTCAATCCCACCAAGCGGGTCGGGACGCAGGTCGCCGAGGCGCTCGGCGGGAAGTGGTTCGCGGCGACGCGCCGGAGGGTCGAACAATTGCTGGAGGAAGCGGGGCTGCCGGCGTCGGCGCAGCTTGCCCGGCGCTTCCCCCATGAACTTTCCGGCGGTCAGCGCCAGCGCGTCATGATCGCGATCGCGCTGGCCAGCGAACCGGCGCTGCTGTTCGCCGACGAGCCGACCACGGCGCTCGACGCCACCGTGCAGCTCCAGGTCCTCAAGACGCTTGGCCGCCTGCACCGTGACAGGAACATGGCCATGGTCGTCATCACCCACGATCTCGGCGTCGTCGCCGAGCTTTGCGACCGTGTCTACGTCATGCGCTCCGGCAAGGTCGTGGAAAGCGGCGACACGGTCGAGCTGTTCGAAAATCCCCGCCACCCCTATGCGGCGCAGCTCATAGAGCTGAGCACGCGCCACCGGCGGCCCGGGCCATCCGCGCCGGGCGCTGCGCCGTCCGTCCCGGCATCCCCAGCGGAGGCGAGATGACGGCCGAGCCGATCCTGCAGATCCGGGGGGCGACGCGACGCTATGCCAGCCGCAACGCTTCCCTGTGGCGGCGCCGGTTTTTGAACGCGGTCGACGGCGTCGATCTCGACGTCAATGAAGGCGAAACGCTGGCCATCGTCGGCGAGTCGGGATCGGGGAAGAGCACGCTTGCGAAGCTCATGCTGCGGCTCGACCAGCCGACGGAAGGCGCCGTGCTCTACCGCGGGGTTCCGCTGCCGGACCTGGACCGCCGGCAATGGCGCACCTACCGGCGCGACATCCAGGCCGTGTTCCAGGATCCTTCGTCCTCGCTCAATCCTCGCATGCGTGTCGAGCAATCGCTGGGTTATGTCGCCCGGCGGCACGAACTGGCGGAGCCGTCCCGGTTGCGCGCCTTCCTGGCCGGCCATCTTGCCGCGGTCGGCCTCGATCCGCCGGAACGGTATCTGTCGCGCTATCCGCATCAACTCTCCGGCGGACAGCAGCAGAGAGTAGCGATCGCCCGCGCGATGATGCTCGAGCCGAGGCTGATCGTCGCCGACGAACCGTTGTCGAGCCTCGACATATCGATTCAGGCGCAGGTGCTCGACCTCATGCGGGATTTGAGCCGGCGCAGGAATGTGGGCTTCGTGCTCATCAGCCATGATTTGAACGCGGTGCAGTCCATCGCCGGCCGGATCGCCGTCATGCAGCACGGTCGCATCGTGGAGATCGGCGCCGACATCTTCGACGCGCCCGCCCACCCGTATACGCGGTTGCTGCTGGAGGCGCGCCTGTCGGTGGATCCGCGTGAAGCCAGGCAGAGGCTGGGCAGGCCGACGAATGCCCGGACCTCGCGAGACGGATCGGGGAAACAGCCGGACGCGACTGCCTCGCCCGGCCGAGAGGATGCGGGGGCGAACGCTTCGGGGAGCGTGAGCCAGGACGAAGAATTCCGAAGCGCAAAGGAGAAGTGAATGAATACCGAGGCATCCATCCATCAAAATCCGCGGCCTGGAACTGCCGCCCGCACGAACCTGCGTCATCTGTTCCTGAAGAGTGCGCGGGGCGCCGCCCTCTCGGCGCTGATCGCCGTCGGCGCCTCCTCTCATGCCGTCGCGGCAGACGACACGCCGGTCGACGGCGGCACGATCGTGGCCGGGATCGATCCGGCCGCCATCGCGACCCTCAATACGCAGCTCACCTCGCTCACCTCGTCGCTGGTGATGGCCGATGTCTGGGCCGACGGCCTGATGACCTACGACCGCGACGGCAAACGCATCCCACGCCTGGCCGAGTCATGGGAGATATCGCCGGACGGGCTGACATACACGTTCAAGATACGAAGCGGCGTGAAATGGTCCGACGGCAAGCCCTTCGGCGCGGACGACGTCGTCTTCACGCTGATGAATTTCGGCAAGTACAACACCTATCTGACCAAGCTCATGCCGCTCATCGCCGGTGCCGAGGCCCCGGATCCGACGACGTTCGTGGTCAAGCTCAAGCAGCCGATGACGGCGACACTCGACCTCTTCGACAAGGAGGTCTTCCCGCTGATGCCCAAGCATATATACGAAGGCACCGATCTCCTGACCAACCCCGCCAACAGGGCGCCGGTAGGGCTCGGACCCTTCAAGTTCGTCTCCTGGGACACGGGCCGGGCGATCACCTTCGAGCGCAATCCGTACTACTGGGAAAAGCCGAAGCCGCACGTTGACTCGGTCATCTTCGCGTTGATCCCCGATGCCCAGCAGGCGATCAACGCGCTGTCGCGGGGCGAGATAGATTGGGTCCGGCTGGAGCCGGTGAAGGTGCCGGTCGCGCAGGCCGCCGCCAAGGGCGGCAAGTTCCAGGTGATCGAGATCAAGACCAACGCCCCGGAACGCGCCGTCGTCGATTTCAACATGCGCAAGGAACCGATGAAGGACCTGAAGGTCCGGCAGGCGCTGTTCGAGGCGATCGACCGGGAGCGCGTGGCGAAGGACGCCTATCAGGGGCTTGCGAACATAGCGGTGAACGCCATCCCGGTTCAGTTCCGGAACCTCCACGACCCGTCGATCGACTACAACAAGCTCTATCCCTACGACCCGAAGAAGGCCGGCGCGCTGCTCGATGAAGCCGGATATCCGCTGAAGGACGGCAAACGCTTTTCTATCGAGCTGACCTATATCGCCAAGGCCCCATTCGATTCCGTCGCCAAGGTCGTGCAGTCGCAATGGACGGCGATCGGTGTCGACGTCAAGCTCGTGGGGCTCGATCCGCAGATCTGGATCGACAAGGTCTACAAGAAGCATGATTACGACGCCTCGGTCATCTCGCTGACCGGCCGGACCAATCCGGTTCTCGGCATCGACAGAAGCTACCTTTGCAATGACGGCGACGTGCCGTTCGCCAATCCGACCGGCTATTGCAACAAGGACCTGGACAAGCTGATTGCCGAGGCTGCGGCCGCTCCGCTCGACAAGCAGAAGGCCCTTTATTCCAAATACGCCGCCATCGTCGCGCGCGATCTCAACGAGATCACGTTGACGAACGCGCGTGCCTTCGAAGCGGTCTCCACCATGCTGAAGAACGTCGACGCCCAGTTCAACGTCGCGTTCAACACGCATCCTAACTGGCAGGAAGTCTGGATCCCGAAAGACCAGCAGAAATAGCAGCAAGATCGCTGTGCTTGACGAACTGACGGCGGGCGCCTCGGCGCCCGCCTATTCCCTTCTAGTGCAACAATGGGTGTCAAATTGATCCGGGACGTCACTCCACTGGTTCGGCCTCGAACGGTCGCCGTCGTCGGCGCGTCGGCGAAACGTGCCTCGCAAGGAAACATCGTCATCGACAACCTGCTGAAATGGAATTTTCCCGGCACGATTCTCCCGGTCCATCCCTCGGCCGAGACGATCGACGGACTTCCGGCCCTCGGATCGATCGACCAGCTCCCGAAACAGGTCGACACGGCAATCGTCGCCATTCCCGCGGCAGGCGTCTTCGACTGCCTGGACGAGCTTGAAAGGGTCGGCGTCCGTTCCGCGATCGTCTTTGCCAACGGGTTCTCCGCCGCGGACGAGGCAAGGATCCGCGCGTTCGGCGAGACCAGCGCCATCGCCGTCCACGGCCCCAATTGCATGGGGCTGGTGAATTTCGTCGACGCGGTGCCGCTCTATCCCTCCCGCCCCTCCCTGCGTATCCGCCCGGGGCGCTGCTCGCTTATCGCCCAGTCCGGCTCGGCCGCCATCTCCGTGATGAATTCGATCACGGTCGGCCTGTCCAAGGTCGTCACGGTGGGCAGCGAGTTCCAGCTGGCGGCCGCCGACTATCTGGCCTGGCTCGCCGGGGACGACGACACCGACGTGGTCGGCATCGTCGCCGAATCCGTCAAGGATCCCGTCGATTTCGCCGACGCCGTCGAGAAGATCAGGAGCCGGGGCAAGGGCCTGGTCGTGCTCAAGGTCGGCCAGTCCGAACTCGGCTCCGCCGCCACCAAGGCCCATACCGGCGCGCTCGTCTCCAATCGCGACGCCTATGACCGGTTCTTCGCCGAATGCGGCGTCGCCACGGTGCGCGACTATGACGAACTGGTCGCCTCGATGGAGTGTCTTTCGCAATCGCGCCATCGCGGGGTTGCGGGCGGAGTGGCGGTGGCCGGGATTTCCGGCGGCCAGACGGCGCTTTCCTGCGACGTCGCGGACGAACTCGGCGTCGATCTCGCCCGCTTCGGAACCGAGACGATGGAAACCATCCGTGCGGCCCTGCCCGGCAACAATGGGCGCAATCCGATCGATATCGGGGCCACGGTTCTCGCCGAGGCACGCAAGACGCCGGAAGCCCTGCGCGCGGTGCTGGCCGACCCGTCGGTCGGCGCCCTGGCCATCCTGCAGGATAGCCAGGCAAGCCTGAACCCGATCACGCTGCAGAACTACATGCGGCATATCCCCGTCTATGCCGACATCGGGAGAGAGGCGGAGAAGCCCGTCGTCGTGGTGTCGCCGACCGTCGACCCGGTCCATGAGGAGATAGCGAACGAACTGGCGGCGGCGGGCGTTCCGCTGCTGCGCGGATTGCGCGCCGGCCTGGCGGCGATCGGAAAGCTCGGAATTGGCCGGATTGGAATGGCCGGAGGCTGGGCGGATGGGCACCGTGCCGGGCGCGCGCCGCACAACACCCACGCCGTCGCCTTGCGTCGCGAGCTTTCCGGGCTTTCAGGCGCGTTGCCGCCGGACCTGTGCGTCAGGATCCTGACCGCCTACGGCGTACCCTTCGTTCGTTCCATCGTGGTCAAGGACGCCGGCGAAGCAATCGCGCGCGCGCAGGAAGTCGGCTTTCCGATGGTCGTGAAGATCGCATCGCCCGACATACTGCACCGCTCCGATATCGGCGGGGTCGTGCTCGGCGTAGGCGGGCGCACCGATCTGGAAGAGGCGATCGCGCGCATCGCGTCCAATGTGAGGGTCCGCGCACCTCGGGCAAGGATCGAGGGCTTCGAGCTTCAGGAGCAGTTTGAGGCCGACGCGGAAGCCATGATCGGTTTCGCCGAGACGCCTCCTTTCGGCTCGCTGGTGGTCGTCGGCAGCGGCGGAACGTTGGTCGAGCTCGATGCCGACCGGGCGGTCGCCCTTGCTCCCGTCGGGCACGAGGCGGCCAGGAAGATGATCGCCTCGACGCGCCTCGGCAAGCGGCTCGACGGCTATCGCGGCCTGATGCCGAAGACCGACATAGACAAGCTTGCGCAACTGGTCGAGCGCGTCGCGATGCTGGCCCATGATCTCGGGGATGTCATCGCTGCCTGCGATCTCAATCCGGTGCTGATACGGAAAGGCTCGGGCGAGGTTCGGCTGGTGGACGCGCTCATGCTCTTGCGAACCGACGCTTCGCCTTCGGTCTCGGTTCGCGTCGAACGCAGCGGTACCGACGCGGAGCGGGATGAACACGGACAACCGGTGCTGAACGGCGTTCAGTGAATCTCTTGGGCCTCGATATCGAGGCCAGGACAAGAAGCGCCCGACAATAATCGATCCGCCGACCAGTAATGCGCCAATGGTCGACGGTCCGGAACGCGCCTTGATGTCGGTCGCAGAGGCCAACACTGCCTTCGCCGGGAGGCAGACGTTCCGGCTGCCATCTTCCTATGTCAGAGCACCCAGTGCCGTATCTGCAGGGAGCCCGGAACCGGGTGGCCCTGGCCGCATTGAGTGGGAGGCGCTCCAACGCGCATCCTCCTGAAGGAAAAGATATGGCCAGAACCCCGAGCCGGTCGCAGGGCAACCGCGCGACCATTCACGACCAGAAGCTCGAACGCGGGAAAGGGGGCGAGCTCCATCAGATCGCCGAAGGCGACAGTCCGGTGCTGACGACCGCGCAAGGCGGACCGGTTTCGGACGATCAAAACACACTGAAGATCGGCCCACGCGGCCCGGCGCTGATCGAGGATTTCCCCTTCCGGGAAAAGATCTTCCATTTCGATCACGAACGCATTCCCGAGCGGGTCGTACATGCGCGTGGCTACGGTGCGCATGGCTATTTCGAGACCTATGAATCTCTTGCCAAATATACGCGCGCCGACATTTTCCAGCGCGCCGGGGAGAAGACCCCGGCCTTCGTGCGTTTTTCCACCGTCGCGGGCAGCAAGGGATCCTTCGATCTTGCCCGCGACGTCAGGGGCTTCGCCGTAAAGCTCTATACCAGGGAGGGCAACTGGGACATCGTCGGCAACAACATCCCGGTGTTCTTCATCCAGGATGCCATTCGCTTTCCGGACCTCGTCCATGCCGTCAAGGAAGAGCCGGACCGGGCCTTTCCGCAGGCGCAGTCGGCGCACGATAATTTCTGGGATTTTATCTCGCTGACGCCGGAATCCATGCACATGATCATGTGGATCATGTCGGACCGGGCGATCCCGCGTTCGTTCCGCTTCATGGAAGGGTTCGGCGTCCACACCTTCCGCTTCGTGAACGCGAAGGACGAATCGACTTTCGTGAAGTTCCATTGGAAGCCGAAATCCGGGCTTCAGTCGGTGGTCTGGAACGAGGCGGTAAAGATCAATGGTGCCGACCCCGACTTCCATCGCCGTGACCTGTGGCAGGCGATCCAGTCCGGCGATTTCCCGGAATGGGAGCTGCGCGTACAGCTGTTCGACCAGGACTTCGCCGACAGTTTCGATTTCGACGTGCTGGACGCCACGAAGATCATCCCCGAGGAGATTCTGGAGCCGATCCCGGTCGGGCGTCTCGTCCTCGACCGCATGCCTGACAACTTCTTCGCCGAGACCGAGCAGGTCGCGTTCATGACACAGAATGTCCCGCCCGGCGTGGACTTCTCCAACGACCCGCTGCTTCAGGGCCGCAACTTCTCCTATCTGGACACGCAATTGAAACGGCTCGGCAGCCCCAACTTCACGCATATCCCGATCAATGCGCCCAAATGCCCGTTCCAGAATTTCCAGCAGGACGGGCATATGGCGATGCGCAACCCGGTCGGAAGGGTGAACTACGAGCCGAATTCCTTCGGCGAAGGCCCAAGGGAATCGCCTAAGCGCGGATTTCGGTCGTTCGCCGAGGCGGAGGAAGGCCAGAAGGTCAGGCTGCGGGCGGAGAGCTTTGCCGACCACTACAGCCAGGCACGCCTGTTCTTCAACAGCCAGACCCCACCCGAGCAGCGCCATATCGCCATGGCGCTGACCTTCGAGCTTTCCAAGGTCGAGACGCCGGTGATCCGCGAGCGCATGGTTTCGCATCTCCTGAACATAGACGAGGGCCTGGCCGAGACCGTCGCCGAAAAGCTCGGCCTCGGGGAACTGCCGGAGCCCGCCGACGCCGCGGTCGCGCCTCGCGACGATCTCGAACCCTCGCCGGCGCTCAGCATCATCGAGAACGGACCGGACCGCTTTGCCGGCCGCAAGGTCGGCGTGCTGGTCAGTCCGGGCGCCGATGCGGCGCTGCTCAAGAAGCTTCAGACTGCGATCGAGAAAGAAGGCGCGGTGATGGAGGTGGTCGCGCCGAAGGTCGGCGGCGTCGAGGCTGCGGACGGAAGCTGGATCGAGGGGCGGCACATGATCGACGGCGGTCCGTCGGTGCTGTTCGACGCCGTTGCGCTCGTCCTCTCGGAGGAAGGCGCCGAGCGTCTGACGGGCGAGGCTGCCGCTCGCGACTTCGTCGCCGATGCCTTCGCGCATTGCAAGTTCATCGCCTTCACCTCCGGCGCCCTTCCGCTCCTGCAGAAAGCCGGCGTCGATCCGGAAGCCGACGAAGGCCTCATCGCTCTCGACGATCCTCGCACAATTCCCGGATTTATCGAGTCCTGCCGCAAGCTCCGTCTGTGGAGCCGCGAAATGGCGGTCAAACTGTAGCCCTCTCATGGGGCGGTGAAGACGGGAAACTGGTCAGGCATGCCCTTCGAACCGGAAGGGTCGAAGCAATATCTTCTTGCCTCAGTCAGTTGAGCGCGGGCGCGGAGAGCCGTCCCGACCCGCAATCGGTCTGCGCGGGCTTGCCGGCGAACCGGTCGGCAATCCAGCCTATTGCCGATCTGGCGGAATCGCGGGCGGCAAAGAGATGGCCGACATTCGGCAGCGTATCGAAAACGACCTTGTTGCCGTGGCGGCAGAGCCGGTTTGCATAAGCCAGGGTGACGTCCGGCCGGACGACCTTGTCGGTTGTTCCCTGTGCCAGGAACACGGGTATCGAGCGCGGCAGCGGACCGGGCGAATTGATGGCCAGCAGATCCCGCCACGGTTCGAGCGAAGCAAGATCGTCGGCGCGCATGAAACCTTTGCCGAGGGCACGGGTCGGCTTCAGCCGCCTGAAGACATCGAACCAACGCTCGATGCATTCTCCGGCAAGCGTATCGACCACCGGCATCGCCTCCGGCTTCACCGCGGAAGCGATTGGCGCATGGTAGACCCGCGCCCAGGACCATAGCGTCATCGCGGTGATGTTGTTTCCACCGCTGGTGCCGAGATCGTCGTTCATCAATGTGCGCAGGTCTGTCGCGGGCGCTGCGGCGGCGACCCCAACCAGTTTCAGATCCGGGGCGTAGCCGCCTGCCAATAGCCCCGCGAAGAGAGCGGCATGGCCTCCCTGGGAATGACCCCAGACGGCAAACGTGCTGCCGGCGTCCGCGTTTGGGACCTGACGCGCCGCGCGAACGGAATCGATTACCGAGCGGCCCTCGCTGATGCCGACCAGATAGGGGTGGACGCCGGGCGTGCCGAGACCTTGATAGTCGGTGGCGGTGACGATGTAGCCACGCTCAAGCATCAGCCGCAGCCCTTGCACCGTTCGAAAGAAATCTCGCGCCTTCGATGGCGCGCAGATGTCGGCGACGCCGGACGTCGGGTGCGCCCAGGCGACGATCGGCCGACCATGGGCCGGCGCCGGCCCCGCCGGAACGATCACCATGCCGGAAACCGAGATCGGTTCCCCATGCATGCCGGTCGAGCGATAGAGAATGCGATAGGCGGCGGCATGATCCGGCGCGCCGGGAATCGGTCGCGCCGATATCAGCGACCCGGCAGCCAGGCCGGCGGCCGCGGCGCGTTCCGCGAAAACGGTTGCTCCGCCAAGCAGCACGAAAAGCAGCAATTCGGCCACGAGCAGCAATGTATGGCGGCCAAGCCTCGTGCCGCCCGTCTGTCTTCGCGTCGGCAGGTCCGCAAGAAAGCCTTCATGCGCATGAGGGAAAACCATGGCCGTCCGTCCCATTTCTCTTCGGCGGCAGAACGTCGCTCCGAGGCCCGATCCGGATACCGAGCTACGCTGCCAGACCCTGTGCCACCGGCGTTTCGAAGTGGCACGGTTCGCTGGTCTTTCGTGCCCGGTAACTTTCAGTCCCCGGCGTAAGGACTCGCGAATGATGCAGCCGGAAGTCCGTCGGGAGCCATGAGAAGGGGCTTGTTCGTCCACCTTCTCATGGCGGAAAGGATTCGCTTGAAGGATTTGCTTATTGCCAGCCGCCGCCCGGCAGACGCCCGTGATAGGGGGTATTGCGGCAATGGCCCCAGGGACCCCGCCAATATCCGGGAGGGCAGCCGTTCCATACGGGACGAGGACGAGGGTGATAGTATCCGTTGGGATACGGACCATATCCGAATCTATGGCAGGCACCGCCCGGTCCGCGATATCTTCCGGCCCCGCAACCGTCGGCGACGTGAACGACAAGCGAATCCGTGTTCGATAGCGGGGCGATCGGCATGGCCTCCGCCTGGGCCGCGAAGAATGTAAGTGATGACGCCAGGGCCATCAGGGCAAGTCCTTTAGACACTTTCATTTCCTTTCCTGTTGCAAGTTGAATTTGCTTTTCTTCGGTTTTCTCAAAAAACGCGTCCTCGTTTACAAGTACAATTACTGCGGATGCTTGGGTCTCGCTAGGCGGGAATTGCACATGTCCCGGCGCTCCGGACAGGTGGTTAATTGCGGCTCGTTCGCCCGAATGATCGCCTTGGCTATTGTTCCCTCCCGGGAGGCAACGAGTTGCTTCCTGCTTTCCAATGGCAACGACGCGTTGTTCGAGGGCGGGGCCGCGCCGGGCCTCGCCCATGAATTGGATTTCGATCTAAAAGGTCGAGACCTTTGCCAACGCCTCGGCATAGAGCGAGATCGTCAGCCGTTCGATTGCCGACTGCTGTTGCGCGCCGAAGACGTCCCGCTCGTCGGCCGAAGCGGAAATATTGGGCCTGTCGACCGATATCTTGATGGCGTTGCAGCTATCGACGAAGAACGTCCCCACCACCCGTTCAGCCGGAATCCCGAGGATCCTGGCGACATTCTCCTTGTGGAAGACATTGCTTCTCAGCGCCGCCTCGTAATTAGCCGGCGAGTTGAAGATCACGTCGAAGGTGAGCCGGTTTATGCCGGCATCCTTGGAGCGGATCACGACCGCAAGGTCCAGCAACCTACCCTCGCCGTGGAGCATACCCATCGGCGGAACATCGGCGATCAGCGACAGGGTGCGATCATCGACATTGCCCTGATAGCCGGTGATTCCGATGTCGAAATAGCGCGGCCGTTCGCCGCCGGTCTTCAGCCAGTCGCTCCCGTTCGCCTGGTAGTAGGTGATCGGGAACATCCGCTCCTTGATCACTTTCTCGTTCTGGAGGAGGTGGTAGAGCGTCCATTCGTAGGCATCGGCGGCATCGAGGCCGAAGAGGCTTCCCTCTTTCGGCGTGACGACATCCGTTATGCGAGCGATTTCCTCATTGTGGCGCTTCAACAGGGCCTGGGGATCGCGCCCGATGGTGCGCAGCAGCAAGACGGGGTTTTCAGCGTCGGCCTCGACGATGCGATAGCTGGCCGCCGCCAGCGCATCGGGAAACTCGTTGTCTATGAGCTTGATCACCGCCGCCTTGATGCGCGCGTAGTTCTCGAAGAAGACGGGATCGCGGGTGCCGCTCGGCACGATGGCCCCGAAGGTGCCGTCTTGTCTTTTGAAACTTACGAGGTTGGGCGAGAGCGGGTAGGCGATGTTGCCCGCAGTGGCCTTGCGCCCCGGATAGCCGTAGTGGATCAGGTAATGGGTAAGCAGGCTGGCGAGCAGTACAGCCGCTTCCTGGGTCTTCGCCGTTGTCTCGATGATGATGCCGAGTTCGCGCTCATTGCCCGAAACCGACCGCGTCTGCACACCGTTCCTTCCGTAGGCGAGCACATCGGCCGGCACTTTCGCGAGGTCGGCAGGATCGATGTGAATCAGCGATACCTTGCGCGCGCCCAGGCGCCGCGCGCCCTCCAGCTTGATGCTCCACGGCCAGGGTCTTGAGGAGCGGACGAACTTGCTGTTGCGGATACCCGCGGCACGCGAATCTCGCGTGAAGAACTCCGTCTTGTCCATCACGAGAATGCCTTCGGGATAGAACTGCAGTTGCGGATGGCTCTCCTCGTAAAGCGAGTGCGCCGCGATCGAATAAGGCGTGCAGCGCCGGTCCGCATTGGGCGCCACGAAAACCGCGGTGCCGTCGTCATAGATTTCGGCGACCAGGGCATCTGACGGAGAGCCCGGATCGCAGGCGAGCGCGCCGCATTCGAGCACATGTCCGACATGATAGGCGAGGCCGGCGTCGATGCCGCGGCGAATCATGTCCGATGCGAAAAGCGCGACATCGCAGGAGCGGCCTGCCAGCACATATTGGGCGCCGCTTTCGAGGGCCGTCATCAAGGGATGGATACCCATCTGGCCGACGATAGTGCTTTCGCGCAGGGCTTCTTCATCCAGATCAGGGCCGATCCCGGTTGGGCGAAGCGCCCCGGCGCGGAATTCTTGGATCACGATCTCGGGGTCCAGTTCGGCGCCGATCACGGCTATTTTGGCGTTCCGGACATCGAGCTCGGCAAAGACCTCCTTGGCGATGTTGAGCATCAGGTCGACGTTGCGGTCGCCTCCAGCCATTCCGGATGAGCCGAGGATGACGGGAACGTTGGCCTTCTGCGCAGCCTCCACCATGTGGCGGAAGTCCGCCTTGATCGCTTCGCGCTCGAAATATTCCGTTCCGGTCCCGAGATAGTAGGGGCCCGCATCCATCGAGCCGCCGTCGGAGATGATCGCATCGACGCGGCCCTTCAGCGCCTCGGTCAGGGACTCCTTGGGATAACCGTAACCCAGGGCTCCGCATACGGAGACGACGCGATAGATGAGGTTTGCCATTGCTGTTCTCCGGAAGGAGCAACAATCTTCCTGGTTGCTCGGTGTTGTTTTCCGAAGTGCTTTCATCACGGTGGGCGATCGCCGACAAATACTATATGGGCAACCGCCTATGCCCGCGCGGCATGGCCGGGACGGCCTGTCTCAGGTTCGTCCGCGCGCACGAGCCAACCGGCAGGATTTCTGATAAGCGTTCAGGCCGCCGTGAGACTCCGGCGCGGGGGGCATGTTTGGCTGATCAGGGTGGAGGAACTCGGTCCGGCGTCGGCGAACCGTATTCCGGCATCACCGTTCGTCGTCGAGTCCCGACACTTGGCCTCGATTCTCTCGCGCTTATCCTGCTGTCTTCTTACAGCGTCCATGCCGGCTGGATCGGCGCTGATATGGTCAATTCCGTTCGAGCCGCAATCGAAACGTCTCACGCCATCACAGGCTTCATTTGTGTGCTGATCGTCGGCAGTATCCTCAGTCTCGATCTCCGGCCACTGGCAAGAACCCTTCCAAGGCTTCTTCTTGTCGTCGTCCTCGCCAGCATGGTCGCCCTGCTGGCAGGAGCGGCGGCCGGGCAGGTGGCGGGGTTTTCCGCTTCTGAAGCGCTGTTCCTGGTCGTCGTTCCCGTCATGGGCGGCGGGTTGAACGCGGGAGCCCTGCCGCTGTCACTGGGTTACGGAAGCGCCTTTGGAAACGGCGATCAGATACTCGGAACGCTCTTGCCCCCGGTGCTTCTGGGAAATCTCGTTGCCGTCGTCGTCGCCGGCGTGCTCGGATATTTTGGCCATCGGCGCGGCACGACCATGGAAGAGATGCGCCTTGCCAGAAAGGCTGGCGATGAAGTTCACCAGCCTGCGGATCGTGTCGGCATTGCAATTGCGGTTGCGCTGCTCCTGGCAATGGCGGTCGCCGCCTATTGGGTCCAGCGGCTGACGGGCATCAGCGAGCCTGTTTTCCTGCTCGCTCTTTCCGGCATTTTGCTTGTCACGAATGTCCTCCCGCCGGCCATCCGCTCCGCCATCGTCGCGGTGTATCGTTTCTCCGCGAAGGTTTTTGTTTTTCCGGTCCTCGTGGTCGTGGGGCTGCTTTATTCGCCGTGGGATGTCCTACTGGCCGGGTTCTCGCCCGGAAATCTGCTTGTCGTCACGGCGACGGTCGCAGGGCTTTATGGCGGCGGCTACCTGTTTTCCCTCCTTGCGAAGCTTGATCCGGTCGACGGATCGCTCGTCGCGGTATCGCGCGCGGCAATGGGCGGTACCGGGGATATCGCCATCCTGAGCGCCGCCCGCCGACTGGACCTGATGCCGTTCGCGCAGATCGCCACGCGGTTGGGAGGAGCCGCTACGGTGCTCATTGCTCTCCTGGCCCTGTAGCTTCCGGACTGCCGCCCATCCATTCCGCGCCGGGCGGCGGCGCTCTTTCCATGATCTCGCAGACGAGGCGGCTGAGTATCCGTCGCACCATGGCCGCGGCTCTTCCCAAGGGAGCATCATGGGACGCAATCACCGCTGCCGTGAGGAAGAGCGCGGGCTCGATCGGCACTGCGAAGAGGGCGCTGTAGCCGGCCACATCCGACAAATCGCCTTTCGGCAATATGACAAGGCCCATGCCCGCCTGTACGGCGGACAGCATGCTCGAAAACACATCGGCCTCGCCCGCGACGTTCGGGATTATCTTCGCCTCGGCGAATACTCGATCGATGAGAAGCCTCGTCACGTTCGGGAGGGTAGGAAGGATGAGCGGAAGCTTGGCGAGCCGCTCAAGGGGCACGCTCGCGGCAGCGTCTGCGGGACGCCCGGGATGGACAAGATAAAGCCGCTGCCTGAACAGCGGATGGCGCACATATCCCGGCGAAGGCAGATCCTCGAACACCACGGCGAGATCGAGCTGGCTTGCATCGAGCCGCGACTTCAGGACGATGCTGTCGGCCGTGATCAACCGCAGCTTGATCCTGGGGAATTCCGTCCTGCAGGCCTCCATCAGCGGACCAGCGAGAAACGACGCCAGCGTGGAGGACATGCCGACGCCGACCGTGCCCTCGATGTCGCCGCGTGCGGAGCGCACCACGTCGGGCAGCCGCTCCATCTGCCTTAGGATATTGGCAGCTTCCCGATAGAGCGCCTCGCCGACAGGCGTCGGGCGCACGCCGCGGGCGGTTCTGTGCAGGAGCTCGACACCCAGCATGTCCTCAAGCTCGAGAATCTGCCTGCTCAAGGCCGGCTGCGCGATATGGATGATTGAAGCCGCCCGGGAAAAGCTGCCCGCGTCCACCACCGTTGTAAAGTAATGCAGATGGCGGAGCTTTAGGTTCAAGGTAAAAGCCTTCGGTCGTTGCAGGCTCCATACCATAGATCCTTGGCGCCGACCCGAGGAACTTGTTGGCTTGCTATGCAATGGCGACGAAGGCTCCGGCCGGCAACGGACATGAGGCCCACCTGGAGAAGCCGGCGCCATGCCGACTACGCCACCCTCAGACGCTCGGCGGTCGGCGTCGTGCCGAATTGTCCGCGGTAGCAACGCGCGAAGTGCGAACTGCTGGCGAAGCCGCAGGCGAAGGCGATCTCCGTCACCGAGAGCGCGCTCTGGCGCAGGAGATTGCGCGCGTGGCCCAGCCGCAGATGGCGGTAATGGTGGAGGAAAGAAGTCTCCAGCCGCGTCTGGAACAAACGATCGAGATGGCGCGGGCTGATGCCTGCGAACGAGGCCATCGCGACACGATCGAGAGGCGCGGAAAGCGTCGTCTCCATCTTCTCCAAAATCGCGAGCAGCACGGGATGATGGACGCCGTAGCGCTCCGCCAGCGAGGCGCGCTGCGGCGCGGACGGCATGTCGATATGGGTGTGCAGGAACCAGTCGCTGACGCGCCTCGCGAAAGCCCCGCCCATGCGCTCCGTGATCAACGCATGCATCATGTCCAGCGGCGCAACGCCGCCGCCGCAGGTCAGCCGGTCGCGGTCGAGGATGAAACGCGAGCGCTCCGGCTTCAGCGTGGGGAACGCCTCGATCAGCGCTTCCACGTGTTCCCAATGGATGGTGAATCGGCGTTCGGCGAGCAGTCCCGCCGCCGCCATCAGATAGGGCCCGCCGGCAATGCCGCCGATACGCACGCCCTGGCGCGCCAGCCGGCGCAGGCAATTGATGACGGGCCGCACCATCCAGTCTTTCGGCTCGCCGCCCGCCGAGACGAATACGGTATGCAGCGACCCCTTGTCCGCAGGCAGCCGCTCGCCACGGACGCTCGCGCCGGATGACGAGACGGTCTCCTCGCCGGAGATGATGTAGTTCGTCCAGCGATAAAGGGGCCGTCCGGCGAGCCTGTTGGCCGCGCGCAGCGGCTCGACGGCGGCGGCGTAGGACATCAGGGCGAAACCCGGCAGCGGGATGAAGCCGAAATGCTGGACGCCGGGCGCTGTCTCCAAAATCATGTCTCATTCATATCTGCAGCCGTCTGTTTTGGACAAGGGCGAACCGTCCCTTTCCGCATATTTCGCGACGGTCGAAGGATTTGATCCATGCGCTATTCGGTTGCGTCTCTCATCGCCAACGCCTTTTCCGGCAACCGCAACTGGACGCCGGCCTGGCGCGAGCCGGAACCGAAGAGCCGCTACGACGTCGTCATCGTCGGAGGCGGCGGCCACGGCCTCGCCACCGCATACTACCTCGCCAGGGAGCACGGGATCCGCAACGTCGCCATCGTCGAGAAGGGCTGGCTCGGCTCGGGCAATATCGGCCGCAACACCACCCTCATCCGCTCCAACTACCTCCTGCCCGGCAACGAGCCCTTCTACGAGTGGTCGCTGAAGCTGTGGGAAGGGCTGGAGCAGGAATTCAATTTCAACGCCATGGTCTCCCAGCGCGGCGTGCTCAACCTCTATCATTCCGACGCCCAGCGAGACGCCTTCACCCGGCGCGGCAACGCCATGCGCATGCACGGCGTCGATGCCGAATTGCTGGACCGCGAGGGCGTGCGCCGCATGCTGCCCTTCTTCGACTATGACAATGCGCGCTTTCCGATCATGGGTGCGCTGTTGCAGCGGCGCGGCGGCACGGTTCGCCACGACGCGGTCGCCTGGGGTTACGGCCGCGGCGCCGACGAGATGGGCGTCGACATCATCCAGCATTGCGAGGTGACCGGCATCCGCGTGGAGAACGGCCGGGCGACGGGCGTGGAGACCAGCCGAGGCTTCATCGGCTGCGACCGGCTGGCGCTCGCGGCCGCCGGCAATTCCTCCGTCGTCGCCGCGATGGCCGGGCTGCGCCTGCCCATCGAGAGCCATGTGCTGCAGGCCTTCGTCTCCGAGGGTCTGAAACCCTTCATCGACACCGTCGTGACCTTCGGCGCCGGCCATTTCTACATCTCGCAGTCGGACAAGGGCGGACTGGTCTTCGGCGGCGATCTCGACGGCTACAATTCCTATGCCCAGCGCGGCAACCTGGCGACGGTCGAGCATGTCTTCGAGGCCGGGCTGGCGATGATCCCCGGCCTGTCGCGCGTCAAGGCGCTGCGTTCGTGGGGCGGCGTCATGGACATGTCGATGGACGGATCGCCCATCATCGACAAGACGCCGATCCCCAACCTCTATCTCAATTGCGGCTGGTGCTATGGCGGGTTCAAGGCGACGCCGGCCTCCGGCTGGTGCTTCGCCCACCTCATCGCCCGCGACGAACCGCATCCGGTCGCGCGCGAGATGCGGCTCGACCGCTTCGCCCGCGGCTATCTCATCGACGAGAACGGCCGCGGCGCCCAGGCGAATCTCCACTAGGAACCGACGATGGCCAGCCTCATCCCCTGCCCCCACTGCGGCATGCGCCCGAAGGAGGAGTTCACGATCCGCGGCGCCGTCCCCGACAGCCGCCCTGCCTGGGGCGCGCCGATCGACGATCCGCAATGGTTCTCCGCCGTCTATCTGCGGACGAACCCGCGTGGGCGCCTGCGCGAGCACTGGTACCATGGCGCCGGCTGCGGCCGCTGGCTGATCGTCGAGCGGGACAATCTGAGCCACGCCGTCCATGACGTCGCCGACGCCCGGGCACGAGCGCTCGCGGGAGACCGGACATGAGTTCCCGGCGCCTCCCGGAGGGCGGCCTGATCGACCGCTCCCGCCCGATCGACTTCACCTTCGACGGGCACAAGCTCTCCGGCTTCGCCGGCGACACGCTGGCCTCGGCCCTGCTCGCCAACGGCCGCCGCCTCGTCGGCCGCAGCTTCAAGTACCACCGTCCGCGTGGCATCCTGACGGCGGGCTCCGCCGAGCCCAATGCGCTGGTGACTGTCGGCACGGGCGGACGGCGCGAGCCGAATGTACGCGCCACGATGGCGGAGCTTCACGAAGGCATGGTCGCCGAAAGCCAGAACCGCTGGCCTTCGCTCCGCTTCGATCTGGGCGCCGTCAACCAGCTCTTCTCGCCCTTCCTCGCCGCCGGCTTCTACTACAAGACCTTCATGTGGCCGGCGGCCCTTTGGGAGAAGCTCTACGAGCCGCTGATCCGCCGCGCGGCGGGGCTCGGCAAGGCCACCTACGAGCGCGACCCGGACCGTTTCGAAAAGCGCTGGGCGCATTGCGACCTCCTGGTGATCGGTGCCGGCCCCGCCGGGCTGACGGCGGCGCTGACCGCCGCGCGTTCCGGCGCGCGTGTCGTCCTCGTCGACGAGCAGTCGCTTCCGGGCGGCTCGCTCCTCGGCGAGCGGGAGAGCGTGGACGACATGGCGGCCTCCGACTGGGCCCGGCAGGTCGCGGACGAACTCGACACCATGCCGAACGTGCGTGTGCTTCCGCGCACGACTGCATTCGGCTGGTACGATTCCAATTTGTTCGGCGCGCTCGAACGTGTGCAGAAACACCGCGCCGAGATCGACGCGGCGCTTCCCGTCGAACGGCTGTGGCGCATCGCGGCAAGGCGCGCCGTTCTGGCGAGCGGGGCCGAGGAGCGGCCGCTGGTGTTCGGCGGCAACGACCGGCCCGGCATCATGATCGCCGGCGCCATGCGCACCTATCTCAACCGCTACGCCGTGGCGCCGGGCAGGAAAGTCGCGATCTTCACCAACGGCGACGCCGCTTACCGCACGGCGCGCGACCTGCAGGCGCGCGGCGTCGAGGTGGCGGCGGTGATCGACAGCCGTCCTGCTGTGTCTGGAGCGTCGGCCGCAACCCGCACCATCCACGGCGGGCTGGTGACGCGTAGCTTCGGCGGGCAGGGCCTCAAAGGCATCGAAATCCTCGGCAACGGGAAATACGAGCGGATCGGCGTCGACGCGCTGGCGATGTCGGGCGGCTACACGCCTATCATCAATCTCGCCTGCCAGCGCGGCGGCCGTCCCATATGGAATGAAGGCCTGCAGGCTTTTCTCGCGCCGGAAAACGAGGGGCTGGCGATGGCCGGGTCCGCTGCAGGCATCTACGGTCTCGCCGATTGCCTTCGCGACGGCATCGGGAAGGCCCAGGCCGCGCTCGGCGAACTCGGCATCAAGCCGGCCCGCTTCGATCCACCTAAGACGACGGAAGAGGCCGGAACCGGATTCAAGGCGCTCTGGCATGTCGGAGAATCACGCGCCAAGGCCTTCGTCGATTTCCAGAACGACGTGACCGTCTCCGATCTCGGCCTCGCCGTGCGCGAGGGCTACGGCCATATCGAGCACGCGAAGCGCTACACCACCACCGGCATGGCTACCGACCAGGGCAAGCTTTCCAACCTGAACGCGATCGGCATCGTCGCCGAGGCACGGGGGAAGTCACCGGCGGAGATCGGCACGACGACCTTCCGCCCCTTCTATACGCCGGTTTCCTTCGGCGCGATCGTCGGCGCCAATCGCGAGAAGCATTTCCAGCCGGTGCGCAAATCGCCGCTGCACGGCTGGGCCGAAGCCAACGGCGCCGTCTTCGTCGAAGCTGGCCTCTGGTACCGCTCGGCCTGGTTCCCACGCAACGGCGAGACCCATTGGCGCCAGAGCGCGGACCGCGAGGCGGCCAATGTCCGCACCAATGTCGGCGTCTGCGACGTCTCCACCCTCGGCAAGATCGAGATCTTCGGGCCCGATGCCCCGGAATTCCTGAACCGCGTCTATTGCAACGGCTTCGCAAAGCTGCCGGTGGGCAAGGCCCGCTACGGGCTGATGCTGCGCGAGGACGGCTTCATCTACGACGACGGCACGACTAGCCGCCTCGCCGAGGATCATTATTTCATGACCACGACGACGGCGCAGGCCGCCGGCGTCATGACCCACCTGGAATTCTGCGCCCAAATCCTGTGGCCTGAACTCGACGTGCGTTTCGCCTCCGTCACCGACCAATGGGCGCAAATGGCGATCGCCGGACCGAAATCGCGCGCCGTGATCGCCGAACTGGTGGACCGCGACATCTCGAACGACGCGTTCCCCTTCCTCGCCGCAGCCGATCTCACGGTGCTCGGCACGCTGCCCGCGCGGCTCTTCGGCATCTCGTTTTCCGGCGAACTGGCCTACGAGCTTGCCGTGCCGGCGCGTTCGGGCAAGCGCGTTGCCGACGCCGTCATGGAAGCGGGCGCGAAACACGGCATCATGCCCTACGGCACCGAGGCGCTCTCCGTGCTGCGCATCGAGAAGGGCCATGTCACCCATTCCGAGATCAACGGCACGGTGGTCCCGGACGATCTCGGCATGGGCAGGATGGCGTCGCAGGCCAAGGACTATGTCGGCCGCGCGATGCTCGGGCGGGAGGCGTTGAGGGCGGAAAACCGAATGCAGCTTGTCGGGCTGAGGCCCGCGGGCGCCGACCGCCTCATCCGGGCCGGTTCCCATCTTCTGGAGCGTCACGCGCCGCCCTCGACCGAGAACGACCAGGGTCACATCACCTCCGCCTGCTATTCGCCCGCGCTCGGCCATCACATCGCGCTGGCGCTGCTCAGGCGCGGGCACGCCCGCCATGGCGAGGAGATCAGGGTGTGGGACGGGCTGCGCGGCGAGGAATTCCCCGTCCTCGTTTGCGAGCCCGCCTTCGTCGATCCGCGGAACGAGAAGCTCCATGCCTGACATGACAGTGAAGACTATCCGTCCGACATTGGAGTCCCGCGTGGCGCTCCGCCTGCCGGAAGCGCCGGCGATCCTGCATGTCCTGGCTTCGCGCGCCAAGTGCGACAGCGTTGCCGAAAAACTCGGCAGGATGGCTGCTGCCGGCCGCTTCATCCTGCGCGCCGCCGGGCCTGACAAATGGCTGGCGCTCGCGCCTGCTGCCGAAGCTCCCCGGCTCATCGCCGAATTGCGCAACGCGCTCGCCGGCTCGGCATCGCTGCTCGACCAGAGCGACGGCCGCGTGCTGGTGGAGCTGTCGGGCAGCGAGGCACGCGAGGCGCTCGCCAAGGGTACCGGGGTGGATCTCGACCCGAGCGTTTTTCCCGTCGGCCATTCCACGGTCACGGCCTTCGGTCATCTGACCGTCCATCTGGCACGCACCGGTGCGGACACCTACGAGCTTATCGTCACGCGCAGCTATGCGGAGGCCTTGTGGGAGATGCTGATCGAGGCCGCGCGCGAATTCGGGTGCGACGCGCCAAGGCAATTTCCGGGCTCCATCTAAGTCAGCTCTTGGCCGAAGCCGGCCCAATTCGGGCAGGCTCGACGAGCGCCGATGCGCTTCGGATGCCCATGCCCGAGCAATAGCCGACCTCTCCCAAGGCGCCAGGTTTTGCATCCGCCAAGTTCTGCGTCGCGATTTGTTGCAGCGCAAAGAAAGCCGGCACGCGCCGATTTAGGTTCCCCCCGTCGATACCGATAAATCGCAAGGAGAACCAAAATGTTCACGCGTCGCCAGGCATTGTTGGGGGCAGCCGCCGCCGGCGTGCTGGGAGCCACCCTGCCGAGGATGGCTTCCGCGGCCCAGGTGGCGGAAGCCGATATCGCCGGACTGCCGCGCGAGAAGGTGGCGCTCGTGGCGCCCCCCTTCGTCCACGCGCACGAGCAGGTCGCTTCCGGCGGACCGAAGGTCGTGGAATTCACGATGCATGTCCTCGAAAAGCCGGTCGTCATCGACGGAGACGGGACCGTGATGCAGGGCATGACCTTCAACGGCTCCATTCCGGGCCCGATGATGGTGGTCCACCAGGATGACTATCTGGAACTGACGCTCGTCAACCCGGCAACGAACTCGATGCCACACAACATCGACTTCCATGCCTCGACGGGCGGGCTCGGCGGCGGAGCGCTGACGCTGATCAATCCCGGCGAGCAGGTGAAGCTGCGCTTCCGGGCGACGCGCGCGGGCGTCTTCGTCTATCACTGCGCGCCGGGCGGCCCGATGATCCCCTGGCACGTCGTCTCGGGTATGAGCGGCACCGTCATGGTGCTGCCCCGCGACGGCCTGAAGGACGAGAACGGCCGGCCCCTCCGCTATGACCGCATCTACTATATCGGCGAGAACGACTTCTACGTGCCGCGCGACAAGGACGGCAATTTCAAGAAATACGAAACGCCCGGCGACAGCTATGCCGACACGGTCGAGGTCATGCGCGGCCTGATACCGACGCATGTCGTCTTCAACGGCGCCAAGGACGCCCTGACGGGCGACAATGCCATGAAGGCCAAGGTCGGCGAAACCGTCCTGATCGTGCATTCGCAGGCGAACCGCGACACCCGTCCTCATATCATCGGCGGCCATGGCGACTATGTGTGGGAGCAGGGAAAGTTCGCCAATCCGCCGGCGAAGGACCTGGAGACATGGTTCGTCCGCGGCGGCTCGGCGGGAGCGGCCCTCTACACCTTCCGCCAACCCGGCATCTACGCCTATGTGAACCACAACCTGATCGAGGCGGTGGAACTCGGGGCGACGGCGCACTTCGTGGTCGAGGGCGGCTGGAACGACAACCTGATGAAGCAGGTCGTCGCGCCCGGTCCGATCGCCACCTACTGAAGCCTGGAAGATCGAGCGGCCCGGTTCCGCCGGGCCGCTTCCGGAAAGCTCCTCGCCATGCACCCCACTCTCGTCGGAGCCGCGTTGAGCGGCGCCCTCGCCCTTGCCGTTCCGATGACCGCTCTCGGGTTTTCGGACAGGATGCACCAGCCGAAATCCGTCGTTCCGCCCGCCGAAACGATCGACATACCGGCCGGCACCCTCGACTATGCCCTGCCGGGGGAGTTCCTCGACAGCGGCCGGCCCGCGATGGCGCCCTCGAAAAGGATGGCGGTTCCGGCGTTCAGCATCATGAAGCAGCAGGTAAGCCTGGCCGACTACGACCGCTGCGTCGCGGCCGGAGCCTGCGCTGCGCCCGATGCGCAGGAGGTGAGCGCGGACGTTCCGGTGACCGGCGTGAGCTGGCTCGACGCCGAAGCCTACGCCCGCTGGTTCTCCGGAGCCACCGGCGCATCGTGGCGGCTTCCGACGGATCGCGAGATTGCCGCGGCCGCAGCCGAGCGCTTCGCCGGCGACTCCTTTTCCGCCGGGGCCGACGATCCTTCCAATCCGGCTATCCGGTGGATCCGGCAGTACCAGCAGGAAGCGGCCGCCAAAAGGCCCGCCGATCCGCGTCCGAAGCCACGCGGTCACTACGGACCCAATTCGAAGGGGCTCGAGGATTTCGCAGGCAATGTCTGGGAATGGACCTCCACCTGCTACGAACGCGTCACGCTCGGCGCGGGCGGCGGCCACGCCGGCACGACCCGGAACTGCGGCGTCCGCGTGATCGAGGGCCGGCACCGGGCATACATGTCCAACTTCGTGCGCGAAGGGAAGAGCGGCGGCTGCGCGGTCGGCACACCGCCGGACAATTTGGGCTTCCGCCTGGTGAAGGAGAAGATATCCTTCATCGCGGTGATCAACCAGCGGCTGCAGGACCTTCTCGGCCTGGCACGGCGCAACGACACCTGAGAGATTGCATGACGATCCGGAAAGCCGGCTCGGCTCGCGAGCCATTCCATCGCATTCGGGGCCGGTTCCGCGATGGGCGCGGCAGGTCAGGGGAACGGACCGGAACGACGCGCACGGGTGTTTCGCCGGACCGTTCGATTCCGCGCGCGGCCGTCAAGGCGGGCGATCTCTCCAGGGACAGGCGCGGCCGGATCCGATCCATGCCACCGATCCTTCACTACGGTTTCCGTCCCTTCTTCTTTCTGGCCGCCCTGTATGCGGGGCTGGCGATCCCGGCTTGGCTCTGGATGTATTTTTCCGGGAACGGCATGTCGGGACCGTTCCCCGGCCTCCAGTGGCACATGCACGAGATGCTGTTCGGCTACCTCGCCGCGGTGATGACGGGGTTCATCCTGACGGCGATCCCCAACTGGACAGGCCGCCTTCCGCTCAGCGGATGGCCGTTGGCCGGGCTTGTCGGCCTGTGGGTGGCGGGACGCATCGCCTGCACCTTCATTCCCCAGCCTATCGCGGCGGCCCTCCTCGACCTCGCCTTCCCCGCGGCGCTGGCCTTCGCGATCTGGCGGGAAGTGCTTGCCGGGAAGAACTGGAAAAACGCCCCGGTCGCCATCATGATCACGCTGTTCGGCGTGGCCAACGCCCTGCATTATGGCGAAGGCCTGGGCTGGACCCCGCCCGGGCTTGGCCCGCGCCTCGCACTGGCCGTCGCCGCGGCGCTGATAGCCCTTATCGGCGGCCGCATCGTCCCGAGCTTCACGCGCAACTGGCTCGTCAAGAAGGGTCGTTTCGCACTCCCCGCAAGCTTCGGACTCGTCGACAAGGCGGCGCTCGCCGGCGCCGTCCTGGCCGCGCTCTCATGGGCGGCCTTCCCGGATTCCGAGGCGACGGGCGCGCTGATGATATTGGCGGGATTGCTGCTGTTCGCGCGGCTTTTCCGCTGGCGGGGCGGCGCCACCTTGCGCGAACCGATCCTCTTCGTGCTGCATGCGGGATATGGCTGGCTGGCAGTCGCGTTCCTGCTGCTCGGCGTCTCCCGCCTCACCGGGGCGGTCCCTCAGAGCGCGGCCTTGCACGCGCTGACCGCCGGGGCGATCGGAACCATGACGCTCGCCGTGATGACGAGGGCGAGCCTCGGCCACACCGGGCGCGAGATCGTCGCCGACCGCGCCACCGTCGCCATATATTTGGCCGTCACGGCGGGCGCCGTGCTTCGTGTCCTGGCGCCGTTCGCGGGCGACCGGTACGCAATTGTGCTCGGATGCGGCGGCGCGCTCTGGAGCGCGGCGTTCCTGCTGTTCGCCTTGCGCTACGCGCCTATCCTCTGGGGCCCGCGGGCGACGTGAGCCGTGCCGGCAAATACTCAGCGAAGAGATGGATCGCGGCAACGTTCGCCGGCGGCCTCGGGCAGCTCAGAACAGCAGCCGCGCCAGGGCGCCGAGAGAGAAGAGCAGCGCCACCATGCTTGGCACGATCACGGCCGCGCCGAACACGAATGCGAGCATCGTTGCCCAGTCGCGCTGGATGTGAAGCTTCTCGAACATGGAAAAGGAAATTAGCCGCATCGGGTGAATAAGCAAGGCTTTCCCTCCCGGCCGTCAGCGGCTTCGCCAGCGGCGGCCCGCCTCCAGCCATTCTTCCATCAGGCACCGGTCTTCCTTCGAAAAGGATGCCCGCTTCATCAGGTCGGCAAAGCTGTCGCCGGGATGGCAGCTGTCGTAGCGCTCGGCAACCAGTTGCAGAAGCGTCTTCTCTTCTCCGTTCGGGCCCTTCGGCGAACGCATGAGCGACTGCATGGGAAATCCCTCACCTCGATCGAAACGGAAAGCCGGGCCGCGCGGCGGGCGTGCGCAGCCCGGGCTTTCTCCTAGTTGCTCGCGACCGTCTGGCCGAAGAGCTGGGCGAAGACCGCCTTGGCCTTTCCGGTCTGCTTCACCGCCTCCGCCGCTTCAAGATTGACGGGCTTGCCAACCTCGATCAGCGCCACCATTCCCATGGCGTAGTGGGGCAGGCACTTGACGCCGTACACGCCTTCCTTGTCGAGCTTGACCGTCAGTTCCTCGGAGAACTTGCCCTTGAACGGCTGCGCGCCCTCGGGGATCATCCCCTGGATGCTTTCCACATTGTGACCCTTGTCCACGGGGACGAAATGAATGGTGTCGCCGGGTGCCGCCCTGACGAAGTCGGGCTCGAACACCATCATGCCCTTCTCGCCCTTGTTCAGCATCTTCACCTCGATTTCGGCCGCGCCGGCAGCGCCGGCGAATACCATTGCGGTTCCAAGGGCCAGCATGGCGATCGTCTTTTTCATCATCTTCTTCCTTCAAGCACACGGCTTTATCCGGCCGTTGGCCAGCATATAGGCTGCATCCGCATCTCCATGTTTGCGCTGGCACAAACTGCGCTCAGAAAGAGCGTCGAAACGCGGGCGCAGACCAGGCGCGAGAGCCGCTCCCTGGGCCCGTGCGACAATTCCAGCCTTGCGCTGCTTCGGGCCGGATATTAAAGCGGTATCGTCGATACCACTTTTTCGAGGCCGATCCGAAATGCCTCTCGAGCAACCAGGGCCCGGCCGCGGTCCGTGTGCGAGGAACCGGGCATGAAGCTGACGCTTCACACCGACTACGCGCTGCGCATGCTGATCTTCCTTGCGATCCACGAGGGAAGGCCCATCACCGTATCGGACGTGGCCAACGTCCACAGGCTCTCCCGCAACCATCTCATGAAAGTGGCGCTGGAACTCGGCAGGCTGGATTACATCAAGACCACGCGGGGACGGTCGGGCGGCATTTCGCTCGCCAGGCGGCCGGGCGACATCAATGTCGGCGCGGTCGTTCGCGCGATGGAGGATGGCTTCGCTCTCGTCGAATGTCTCCGCCCCGGCGGCGGCTCCTGCCTCATCACGCCGGCCTGCCGCCTCAAGGGCGTTGTCCACAGGGCGCTCGAAGCTTTCCTCGCGGTATTCGATGACTATACTCTCGCAGACCTGATCGGCGAACGCGCGCATCTCGAGGAACTCCTCGATATGCCAGTCGATCCGGCCAGGGCCGCGTAGGGGGGCTTACGGGAACGGCATGGAGGGGACATGATCAAGCAACTCACTTCAAGCGAGCGTCAGGGTGCGGCCGTCCTGCTCGGGCTTTTGGCCGCGATCGGGGTGCTGATGGCGGCGCTCGGCCGGACCGGGCCGTTCGGTATCCACGGCCTGATCGTGATCCTGTTCGCGCTGGCTCTCCTGTTCCCCGTGCTGTCGACATTCTACGAACCCGAACCAGATCCGGAGCGGCTGACCTACTACTACGACGACCCGATCAAGGCGGGCATCGTGCTGACGATGGCATGGGCGGTGTTCGGCATGTTCATGGGCGTCTGGGTGGCTGCGCAGCTCGCCTGGCCCAACCTCGCCTTCGATGCCGCCTGGTCGACCTTCGGACGCCTGCGCCCCACCCACACGACCGGCGTCATCTTCGGCTTCGGCGGCAACGCGCTGATCTCGACGTCCCTCTACGTCGTGCAGAGGACGTCCCGCGCCCGCCTTGCCGGACAGCTCAGCCCCTGGTTCGTCCTCATGGGCTACAATCTGTTCTGCATCCTAGCGGTCACCGGCTACTTCATGGGAGTGACCCAATCGAAAGAATATGCCGAGCCCGAATGGTACGCGGACCTCTGGCTGGTGATCGTCTGGGTATCCTATTTCATCCTCTACATCCGCACGCTCGCCCGGCGGAAGGAACCCCATATCTACGTCGCCAACTGGTACTACATGGCGTTCATCCTGGTCGTCGCCGTGCTGCATATCGTGAACAACATCGCGGTGCCGATCTCCTGGGGGAGCGCCAAGAGCTACACCGTGTGGGCCGGCGTCCAGGACGCGATGGTGCAGTGGTGGTACGGGCACAATGCCGTCGCCTTCTTCCTCACCTCCGGCTTCCTCGGCATGCTCTACTACTTCCTGCCCGTCCGGGCGCAGCGGCCGATCTTCTCCTACAGGCTGTCGATCCTGAGCTTCTGGGGCATCACCTTCTTCTACATGTGGGTGGGCTCGCATCACCTGCACTACACGGCGCTGCCCCACTGGGTGCAGAACCTCGGCATGACGTTCTCCGTCATGCTGCTGGTGCCTTCATGGGCTTCCGCGGGCAACGCGCTCCTGACGCTCAACGGCGCCTGGCACCGCGTGCGCGACGACGCCACGCTTCGCTTCATGATGGTCGCGGCCGTCTTCTACGGCCTCTCCACCTTCGAGGGCTCGTTCCTGGCGATCCGCCCGGTGAACGCGCTGTCGCATTACACCGACTGGACCGTGGCCCACGTCCACGCCGGCGTGCTCGGCTGGGTGGCCCTCATCACCTTCGGGTCCATCTATACGCTCGTACCCTCCCTCTGGAAGCGCGAGCGCATGTATTCGCCCGTGCTCGTCGAGGTCCATTTCTGGCTCGCGATCGCCGGCACCCTCGTCTACGTCTTCGCGATGTGGAACTCGGGCATCATCCAGGGCCTGATGTGGCGCACCTACACGGCGGACGGCACGCTTGCCTATTCCTTCGTCGACAGCCTGGTGGCGATGTACCCCTATTACATCGCCCGCACCTTCGGCGGGTTCCTCTTCCTGCTCGGCACCCTCGTCGGCTGCTACAACATCTGGATGACGGTGCGCGCGGCCCCCGCCACGGCAGGGAGACGGCTCGACGTGCCGGAACCCGACGGCGCGGGCATGGCGCCGAGCCCGGCGGAGTGACGCACGATGGCCGAGCTTTTCCATCGCAAGATCGAACGCACCGCGATCGGCTTCGTGCTGGCGATCATCGCCGCCGCTAGCGTCGGCGGGATCGTGGAGATCGCGCCCCTCTTCACCATCCACCAGACGGTCGAGGACGCTCCCGACATGCGCCTCTATACGCCGCTGGAGCTTGCGGGACGCGACATCTATGTGCGCGAGGGATGCTATGCCTGCCACAGCCAGATGATCCGCACGCTGCGCGACGAGGTCGAGCGGTACGGCCCCTATTCGCTCGCGGTGGAGTCCAAGTACGACCATCCGATGCTGTGGGGCTCGAAGCGCACCGGGCCTGACCTGGCGCGCGTCGGCGACAAATATTCCGACCTCTGGCAGGTGGCGCACCTGACGAACCCCCGTTCGGTGGTTCCCGAATCCAACATGCCGTCCTACGCCTTCCTTGCACGCACGCCGTTGCAGACGGACGACCTGCGGCTGCGGCTCGCCGCGCAGCGCGATGTCGGCGTTCCCTATACGGACGACATGATCAGGAACGCGGCGCAGGACGCCTACGGACAGGCCACCCCCGACAGCGACTACGCCTCGGGCGTGACCCAGCGTTATGGCGAGGCGACCCAGGTCCGGGCCTTCGACGGGGTCACGACCGAGCTGACGGAAATGGACGCGCTGGTCGCCTACCTGCAAATCCTCGGAAGGCTGACCGACGCGGCCTACAAGCATACGGCCGCGCCGCAGAAGCCGCCCGAACCGGTCAAGTGAGGGAAGCGAATGGACATCGATCACGACACACTGGTCGCGTTTTCCAAGAGCTGGGGCCTGCTTTACCTGATCGCCTTCGCCGTGGCGGTGACGCTCTACGCCTTCTGGCCGTCGAACCGCGAACGGTTCCGTGACGCCAAGAAGCGGATCCTCGAAGGGGACGACCGGCCATGAGCGTGGAAGAACTCGACCCGGTGAGCGGCCACCGCACCACGGGCCATGTGTGGAACGGCATCAAGGAACTCGATACCCCGGTTCCGCGCGGCGTGCTCATCTTCCTGATCGTCACGCATATCTTCGCGGTGACCTGGTGGTTCGTCATGCCGACCTGGCCGCTGGGCACGACATACACGAAAGGGCTGCTCGACACCGACCAGCGCAAGATCGTCGAGCAGAAGATCGTCGATGCCGAAGCGCAACGCGCGCCATGGGTCGACAGGATCGAGAAGGCCTCGTTCGACGAGATACTCGCCGATCCCAAGATGATGGAGATCGTCAAGACGACCGGGCACCGGCTTTTCGGCGACAATTGCGCGGCCTGCCACAGACGCGACGGCAAGGGACGCAGCAACTATCCGAACCTCACCGACCATGACTGGATCTGGGGCGGCGGCCCGGAAGCCATCATGCAGACCATCACTACGGGCGTGAATTCGAGCAATGCGAAGAGCCGGATTTCGCAGATGCCGGCTTTCGGCCGTGACGGAATGCTCGATCCCGGCCAGGTCGACAACGTCGCCGCCTATGTCTATTCGCTCAGCCATCCGGACTACTCGACGCCCGAGCGCATCAAGCAGATCGAGGCGGGGCGGCAGGTGTTCCTGACGACCTGCGCCGCCTGCCACGGACAGGATGCCAAGGGCAACCAGGAGGTGGGTGCGCCGAACCTCACCGACAATTACTGGATATATGGCGGCGATATCGGGACCATCATAACCACCATACATGGCGGCCGCGAAGGCCACATGCCGACCTGGGACGAGCGGCTCACCCCCGCACAGATCAAGATACTCGCGACCTACGTCTATTCCCTGGGAGTGGAAAACCCGTGAAGCAGGAAGGGTCTTCCGTCCTGAAGAAACCCGGGCGACTGCGTCTCGGATGGCTGCTGGCCGCCGCCGCCATCCTGACCTTCGCGGGCGCCAACGCGCACCTGATATATGTCGCGTTCACGTCCCACCCCGGATGCGTCCAGCACCTGAAGGAGGCGGGCGCTAAACCCGGCCAGTTCAGGGCCGCGGCGAGCGATTGCTGAGGAGGTTCAAGGATGAGCGAGGCCGATAAATCGCATTGGCTCCTGAGCGAGACGTCGGGGATCGAGGAAACCCGCAACGCGCGCTGGCAGCGTCACCTGCCCGTCGAAGCGGGGTTCGGCTGGCTCGGCGCCGGATGGCGGGACCTGATGCGGCAGCCCGGGCCGAGCCTCGCCTACGGCTTCGGCATTTTCCTCCTTTCCGCCGCCTTCGTCTGGCTGCTCTTTTCCTTCGGGTTCGACTACATCCTCTTTCCCGCGCTGTCGGGTTTCATGATCCTGGCGCCCGTGCTGGCGGTGGGGCTCTACGAGAAGAGTCGCGCCATCGAGGAAGGCAGGCCGGTCAGCTTCCGGCGGATGCTGCTCACGCGGCCCGGCTCGGGCGCGCAGGCTTTCTTCGCCGGCCTGCTGCTCTGCCTGCTCGTGCTCTTGTGGATGCGGGCGGCGGTGCTCATCTACGCCCTGTTTTTCGGGGTCAGGCCGTTTCCGGGGATGGACCACATCGTCGGGCAGCTGACCGGGGATCCGATGGGCTGGGCCATGATCGTGGTGGGAACCGCCATCGGCGGCATCTTCGCCGCGTTCGGACTGACCGTCAGCGCCTTCTCGATACCCATGCTGCTCGACCGCCGGACGGATGCCCTCACCGCGATGGGCACCAGCATGGCGCTGGTGTGGAACAACCTTGCTCCGATGATCGCCTGGGGGGCGATCGTCCTCGTCCTCTTCGCGATCAGCGTCGCAACCGGGCTGGTCGGGCTGATCGTCATCTTCCCCTTGCTCGGGCACGCGACCTGGCACGCCTACCGGACTGTCGCGCCTCCGGAGGAGTAAGTCCCGGCATGTCCTGTTGCGCTCCGGGCGCCGAAGACGGGCTGCGGCTGCAGCCGGGAGCGGCCCCGTCCGAGGAGGAAATCCGACTCGCCAGCCGCGCGGTCGAGGACGGCGTGCTGCAGACGGACCTCTCCGTTCCTTCGGCGCATTGCGGCGCCTGCATCGCCGCCATAGAGGGCGCCCTGTCGCGACTTGATGGCGTGACCTCCGCGCGGCTCAACCTGTCGACCCGCCGCGCCACCGTGAAATGGCGAAAGGAGGGCCCCGTGCCGCCCTTGCTCGGGGCGCTGGCTGAAGCCGGATACGATGCCACGCTTTTCACGCATGAAGAAGCCGAGGCCGATCCCGAGATGGGAAGGCTGATCCGCGCCACGGCCGTAGCGGGTTTCGCCGCGGCGAACATCATGCTCCTGTCGGTTTCGGTCTGGGCGGGAGCCGACGGGGAAGCGCGGAACGCCTTCCATCTCGTTTCCGCGCTGCTGGCGCTTCCCGCCGTGACCTATTCGGGACGCCTGTTTTTCCTGTCCGCCTGGGCGGCCCTCAAGTCGCGCAGGACGAACATGGACGTGCCGATCTCGATCGGCATCCTCCTGGCGCTTGCGCTCAGCCTGTACGATACGTTGCGGGACGGGCCGCATGCCTATTTCGACGCCGTCACCACCCTGATCTTCTTTCTGCTCGTCGGGCGAACGCTCGACCACCTGATGCGCCGCAGAGCGCGGACGGCGGTTCTTGGCCTCGCCGCAATGATGCCGCGCGGCGCCACGGTGATCGGCCCCGACGGAAGAAGAACCTACAGGCCGCAGGCGGAAATCGAACCGGGCGAGATGGTGCTCGTGGCGCCTGGGGAGCGCATCCCTCTCGACGGGACCGTGACCTCCGGCGCGGCCGACCTCGATGCCGCGCTCGTGACGGGAGAAGCGACGCCGGTCGCGGCTCGAAACGGAGACGCGGTGCTGTCGGGCATGCTGAACCTCAACGGTTCGCTCGAGATCAAGGTCGCGCGGCGCGCGGGCGAATCCTTCATCGCGGAGATGATGCGGATGATGGAGGCCGCCGAGCACGGGCGCGCCCGCTACAGGCGCCTCGCCGACCGCGCCGCCGCGCTCTATTCCCCGTTCGTCCATTCGCTTGCCGCCGCGGCCTTCCTGGGCTGGATGTGGGCAAGCGGCGATTGGCATCGTTCGTTGACGGTCGCCATCTCCGTGCTCATCATCACCTGCCCCTGCGCGCTGGGGCTCGCCGTTCCGATGGTCCAGGTCGTCGCCGCCCGCCGCCTCTTCCAGCGGGGCATCGCGCTGAAGGACGGAAGCGCGCTCGAACGCCTGGCGGAAGCCGATGTCGCCGTCTTCGACAAGACGGGCACGCTGACGCTCGGCGACCTTCGCGTAACGGAGTGCACCGTCCTTCCCGGGAAAGATTTTGACGCCGTGGCCGCCCTGGCCTGCCTGTCGCGTCATCCCGCCTCGCGCGCCGTCGCGGCCTTTGCCGGAAAGAGCGGCCGGCCCGAGATCGAGGAGTTCAGGGAAGTGCCGGGTTGCGGGATCGAGGGCCGCATCGACGGCAGCCTCTATCGCCTGGGCAGGCCGGAATGGGCGCTCGGCAGCGGGACAGCGGCTCCGGGCACGGACGAAGCCCGGGGGACCACCGCGTCGCGGGACGGCGCCTCGGCGGGGTATTTCGAATTCTCGGATGTCCCCCGTCCGCAGGCCGGCAAAGCGATCGAAGCGGTCCGAGGCCTAGGCCTCGCTGTTGAGATGCTCTCCGGCGACCGGCATGAAGCGGCGGCAAGGGTGGCGTCGTCGCTGGGGATCGGAAAATTCCGGGCAGGCCTTCTGCCGCGGGAGAAGATCGCGCGGCTGGAGGAACTCTCCCGCGAAGGCGGAAAGCCACTCATGGTGGGAGACGGGCTGAACGACGCGCCCGCCCTCTCGGCCGCCCATGTCTCGATGGCGCCCGCCAGCGCGGCCGATGTCGGGCGTGCGGCGGCCGACCTCGTCTTCTTCGGAAGCGGCCTGGCGGCGGTTCCGGAGGCATTGCGGACCGCCGCGACGGCGCGCCGTCTTGTCCGGCAGAACCTGGCGCTCGCCGTCGGCTATAATCTGTTCGTGATCCCCGTGGCGCTGGCGGGGTACGTCACTCCGCTGACGGCCGCCGTGTCGATGTCCATGTCTTCCGTTCTGGTCGTCGCCAACGCGCTCAGGTTTCCGGCCGTCAAGGAACGGACGACCGCCGGCAAGAGGCAAGGGACCGCCACGCTCCGGACGGGGGAGGCGGCGCGTTGACGGTCCTGGTCTGGCTTATCCCGATAGCGCTGGCGATGGCGGCCGTCGCCCTCGTGGCGTTCCTGTGGTCGATGCGAAGCGGCCAGTACGACGACCTCGACGGAGCGGCGGAGCGCGTTCTTCTCGGCCAGGAGGAAGACCGGCCGATAGCGGATGAGGACGTGAACAGAAAGCGGCGATAGCCGCCACGGGCGCCGCTCGCTCTTCGAGGAGTCCGTCGTCAAGCGAACGGCAGAGCACAAACATCTTTGCGGAACCCGGGGAACCAGAATCCTTTTGCTGCGTTCAGCATTTTGGACTGTTGCGTTCTGGGGGGAATACTGAATGACTTTGCAGCAACTCCGGAACGGCTCGCGCCCACCCGTCTAGAGGCGATCGATCTCCGGAGGAACCATCATGAACATCGAAGCCGCGAGGCCGCAGCTCGACCGCCGCGAGATCCTGACCGCACTCAAGATTTTCCGTGGCGGCGATTTTTCGGTCCGGCTGCCGCTCCATTTCGACGGGCTGGACGGCGAGATCGCGGAAGTCTTCAACGAGATCGTCCAGCTCAACGACCAGGTCACGAAGGAATTCGATCGGCTTTCCCGCGTCGTCGGCAAGGATGGCCGGATCGGCGAGCGCGCTCATGTCAGCAGGGCGTCCGGAAGCTGGGAATCCAGCGTCCGCTCCGTCAACGAGCTGATCGAGGACATGGTCCAGCCGACCGCGGAGGTGGCGCGCGTCATCGGCGCGGTCGCCAAGGGCGACCTCTCCCAGACCATGATGGTGGAAATCGACGGGCGCCCGTTGCGCGGCGAATTCCTGCGCATCGGCAAGATCGTCAACACCATGGTGGGACAGCTCGCCTCCTTCGCCTCCGAGGTGACGCGCGTCGCGCGCGAGGTCGGCACCGAGGGAAAACTGGGCGGGCAGGCGCGCGTGAAGGGCGTCGCCGGCACGTGGAAGGACCTGACCGACAACGTCAACGCCATGGCCACGAACCTGACGAGCCAGGTGCGCAACATCGCCGAGGTCACCACCGCGGTCGCCTCCGGCGACCTCTCCAAGAAGATCACCGTCGATGTGCGCGGCGAGATCCTCGAGCTGAAAAACACCATCAACACGATGGTGGACCAGCTCAACTCCTTCGCTTCGGAAGTGACGCGCGTCGCCCGCGAGGTCGGCACCGAGGGCAAGCTCGGCGGCCAGGCGCAGGTCCCTGGCGTCGCCGGCACATGGAAGGATTTGACCGACAACGTCAACTCCATGGCCCAGAACCTGACCGGCCAGGTTCGCAACATCGCCGAAGTCACCACCGCGGTCGCCTCGGGCGATCTGTCGAAGAAGATCACCGTCGACGTGCAGGGCGAGATCCTCGAACTGAAGAACACCATCAACACGATGGTGGACCAGTTGAACTCCTTCGCCTCCGAGGTGACGCGCGTCGCCCGCGACGTCGGCACGGAAGGAAAACTCGGCGGGCAGGCCAATGTGCGCGGCGTCGCCGGTACATGGAAGGACCTCACCGACAACGTCAATCTGATGGCGGAAAACCTGACGAGCCAGGTGCGAAACATCGCCGAGGTCACCACCGCCGTGGCCTCGGGCGACCTGTCGAAGAAGATCACCGTCACGGTGAAGGGAGAGATGCTGGAACTCAAGGACACCATCAACACGATGGTGGATCAGTTGAATTCCTTCGCCTCGGAAGTGACGCGCGTCGCCCGCGAGGTCGGCACCGAGGGCAAGCTCGGCGGACAGGCCAATGTGCGCGGCGTCGCCGGCACGTGGAAGGATCTCACCGACAACGTCAACTCCATGGCGCAGAACCTGACCGGACAGGTGCGCAACATCGCCGAGGTGACGACGGCGGTTGCGAGGGGCGACCTGTCGAAGAAGATCACCGTCAACGTGCAGGGCGAGATCCTCGAGTTGAAGAACACCGTCAACACGATGGTGGACCAGCTGAACTCCTTCGCCTCGGAGGTCACGCGCGTCGCGCGCGAGGTCGGCTCGGAAGGCAAGCTCGGCGGCCAGGCGCAGGTCGAGGGCGTCGGCGGCACATGGAAGGACCTCACCGACAACGTCAATGCCATGGCCGGCAATCTCACCGTGCAGCTTCGCGACGTGTCCAAGGTGGCGACGGCCATCGCGACCGGCGACCTCACGCAGAAGATCACGGTCGATGCGCAGGGCGAAATCCTGCAGATCAAGGACGTGACCAACACCATGGTCGACCAGTTGAACTCCTTCGCTTCGGAGGTGACGCGCGTCGCCCGCGAGGTGGGTTCGGACGGCAAGCTCGGCGGACAGGCGCAGGTTCCCGGCGTCGCCGGCACATGGAAGGACCTGACCGACAACGTGAACGCCATGGCCGCCAATCTGACCGGGCAGGTGCGAAACATCGCCGAGGTGACGACCGCCGTCGCTTCCGGCGACCTGTCGAAGAAGATCACCGTCGACGTGCGCGGGGAGATCATGGAGCTGAAGGACACCATCAACACGATGGTCGACCAGCTCAACTCCTTCGCCTCGGAGGTGACGCGCGTCGCGCGGGAGGTCGGCACGGAAGGCAAGCTCGGCGGGCAGGCGCAGGTGCGCGGCGTCGCCGGCACCTGGAAGGACCTGACCGACAACGTCAACTCCATGGCGCAGAACCTGACCAGCCAGGTCCGCAACATCGCCGATGTGACCACCGCGGTGGCGCGCGGAGACCTGTCGAAGAAGATCACCGTCGACGTGAAGGGCGAGATCCTCGAATTGAAATCGACCATCAACACGATGGTCGACCAGCTCAACTCCTTCGCCGGCGAGGTGACGCGCGTCGCCCGCGAGGTCGGCACCCAGGGCAAGCTCGGTGGCCAGGCGCGGGTCGAGGGCGTGGCGGGCACGTGGAAAGACCTTACCGACAACGTCAATCTGATGGCCACCAACCTGACCGATCAGGTCCGCGGCATCGCCGAAGTGGTGACCGCCGTCGCCCAGGGCAATTTGAAACGCAAGCTCTCCGTCGATGCCAAGGGGGAGATCGCGGCGCTCGCCGACACGATCAACGGCATGATCGAGACGCTCGACACCTTCGCCGACCAGGTCACCAACATGGCGCGCGAAGTGGGCGTCGAAGGCAAGCTCGGCGGCCAGGCACGCGTGCCGGGCGCGGCGGGCCTGTGGCGCGACCTGACCGACAACGTCAACGCCATGGCCGCCAACCTCACGGGCCAGGTGCGCTCCATCGCGGAGGTGGCGACCGCCGTCACAAAGGGCGACCTCTCGCGCTCCATCGCGGTCGAGGCCTCCGGCGAGATGGCTTCGCTCAAGGACAACATCAACGAGATGATCCGTAACCTGAAGGATCAGACGCTCAAGAACGCCGAGCAGGACTGGCTGAAGACCAACCTCGCCCGCTTCTCGCGCATGCTGCAGGGCGAGCGGGACCTGGCGACCGTGTCGCGGCTGATCATGTCCGAACTCGCCCCCCTGGTGAACGCGCAGTACGGCGTCTTCTACATAAGCACCCGCCAGGAGAACGAGACCTATCTGGAACTGGCCTCGAGCTACGGAGCCGAGGCGGCCGGGACGACCAAGCAGCGGCTGGAACTGCGCGAGGGACTCGTCGGCCAGGCCGCCGCCGACAAACGGCCGCTTCTGCTGCAGGACGTACCGAGCGATTTCGTGAAGATCTCCTCCGGCCTCGGCCACGCCAAGCCGACGAACGTCATCATCCTGCCGGCGCTGTTCGAGGACGACGTGAAGGCGGTGATCGAGCTCGCCTCGCTCAGCCGCTTCAGCGATACCCACCAATCCTTCCTCGACCAGCTGATGGAATCGATCGGCATCGTCCTCAACACGATCGCCGCCACCATGCGGACGGAGGGCCTGCTCAAGCAGTCCCAGCTCCTTACCGCCGAGCTCCAGTCGCGCCAGGCGGAACTGACGACCAAGCAGGAGGAACTGCACGCCACGAACGAGGAGCTTCAGGAGAAGGCGCAGCTCCTGGAAAACGAGAAGAAGCAGGTCGAGAACAAGAACCTGGAGATCGAGATGGCCCGGCGGGCGTTGGAGGAAAAGGCCGAACAGCTCGCGCTGACCTCGAAATACAAGTCCGAATTCCTCGCCAATATGAGCCACGAGCTGAGGACGCCGCTCAATTCGCTGCTCATCCTCTCCAATCTGCTCGCCAGCAACCAGAAAGGCAATCTGAACGACAAGCAGGTCGAGTTCGCGAATACGATCCATGCCGCCGGCACGGACCTGCTCAATCTGATCAACGACATCCTCGATCTCTCGAAGATCGAATCCGGCACGGTCTCGATCGACGTCAGCGACATCGCCCTGATCCAGCTGCGCCAGCATCTGGAGAGGACCTTCCGGCAGCTCGCTTCCGACAAGGGGCTGGATTTCGACATCGAGGTCGATCCGGATCTCCCCGAGACGGTGCGCACCGACGAGAAACGGCTCCAGCAGATCGTGCTGAACCTCCTTTCCAACGCCTTCAAATTCACCTCGTCTGGCGGCGTTACAGTCCGGTTCGACCGCGCCTCCGGCAGCGGCAACGGCTGGGAGAATCCAACCGGATGCCTGGCGATCTCCGTCACCGACAGCGGGATCGGCATCCCGCAGGACAAGCAGAAGCTGATCTTCGAGGCGTTCCAGCAGGCCGACGGCACCACAAGCCGCAAATATGGCGGCACCGGCCTAGGACTGTCGATCAGCCGCGAGATCGCCCGCCTCCTCGAAGGCGAACTCCGTGTCGAGAGCGCGCCGGGAAAAGGCTCCACTTTCACCCTCACCATCCCGCTCGGCGGACCGCGCGAACAGCAGCCGGCCTCCCCCGCGCTCGTCGCGGAGCGGCTCGCGGGATCGGTCGCCTCCGAAGTCGTCCAGGAACTGGACGACGACCGCAACACGATCGGCATCAACGACCGCGTGGTGCTGATCGTCGAGGACGATCCGACATTCGGCGCCGTCCTGCTCGGCCTGGCCCGCGAGGCCGGCCTGAAGGCAGTCGTGTCCGACGCCGGATCCGGAACGCTCGCGCTCGCCCGCAAGCTAATGCCGGATGCGATCACGCTCGATCTGGGCCTTTCGGACATCGACGGAGGCGTGCTTTTCGACCTGCTGCGTCATGACCCGAAGACCAGCGCCCTGCCGATCCATGTCATCTCGGGCACGCGCGACACGAGCGGCTTGCTGGACAAGGGAGCCGCCAGCGTCGGGGTGAAGCCGGTCGCGCCCAAGGAACTTCGCAAGGTGTTCGGATCGATCCGCGAGAGACCGGCGCATTTCCAGCGCAGCATCCTCGTCTGCGAGGCCGACGCCGACCGGCGGATCAGCCTGGCCGAGACGATCCGCGACAGGCGGACCAAGGTCACGACCGTCAGCCGCCTGGCGGCCAACGCCGATCAGTGGAGCGAATATGATGCGATCGTCCTCGGCCTCGGAGGCACCGCGAAGGAGAACGTGAAGGCATTCAAGGACGCGGTGACCGATCCGGACATCCGACAGCGGCTGGTCGTCTGCTGCGCGGCGCCCGAGCCGCTGCATTCGGCGATCGATCGCCTGCCGGAAGCCAAGGACGTGACGATCGTGCAAAATCCGGCCGAGCTTCCGGTCATGCTGGGCACGGCCGCGGCAGCCGCCGAGGAGCGGGAACGCACCGACGTCGAAAGCGTCGCCGGCGCGAAAATCCTAATCGTCGACGACGACATCCGCAACATCTTCACGCTGACCAGCGTGCTGGAAAGCTGGGATATCGAGGTGCTGCACGCGGAGCGGGGCGCGGAAGGAATAGAGATACTGGAGAAGCTGCCGGATATCGACGTCGCCCTGATCGACATCATGATGCCCGAAATGGACGGCTACGAAACGATGCAGCAGATCAAGCGCCGGCCGGCCATCGCCGACATACCGCTCATCTCGGTGACGGCGAAGGCGATGAAGGGCGATCGCCAGAAATGCATCGACGCCGGCGCCTCGGACTACATCTCGAAACCGGTGGATCTGGACCTGCTGCTCGCGCTGCTGCGGGTCTGGGTCTCCCGTTCAAGAGGCCGCAGACAGGCCGTGCAGTCCGCCATATCCGTCTCCACCATCCATTGAGCAGATCGATGGCGCAGGCGAAAAGAACAGCGCTGAACAGAAGCTTGCAGGCGGAAGTTTCCTCGACGGAGGCAGCGCCCGCCCGCGTCCTCGTCGTCGACGACGACCGCCGCAACCTGCTGACCATCGGCGAGGTGCTCAAGGATGTCGGCGAGATCGTCTGCGTCAACTCCGGGGAGGAAGCCCTGCGCCGCCTGCTCAAGGACGAATACGCGGTCATCCTTCTCGATGTCATCATGCCCGGCCTCGACGGCTATCAGACCGCCGGCATGATAAGGCAGCGGGATTCGTGCAAGACGACGCCCATCATCTTCCTCACCGCCATCAACAAGGAAGACGCGCACATGCTGCGCGGCTACGACGCCGGCGCGGTCGACTTCCTGTTCAAGCCCTTCGACCCGCTGATGTTGCGCTCGAAGGTGGCCGTTTTCGTCGAACTGTTCCTCAAGACGCGGGAAATCAGGCTGAAGGCGGAATCGGAGCAGCGACTGCTTCAGGAAAACCTGCTGGCGAACACCCAGAAGCTCCAGGCCCTGAAAGACTTGAAACGCGCCGAGGAGCGGCAGGAAGCGATCCTGCGGTCGCTTCCGCTATGCATCCATTCGCGCAGCGTCGAGCCGCCCTTCGGCGCCTTCTTCGTCTATGGAGCGGTCGAGCAACTGACCGGATTCACCGCCGAGGCCTTCACCCGCGACGCGGGCTTCGGGCTCGGCCGCGTGCATCCCGAGGATGCTCCGCTCGTCGAACAGGCGCTCAAGGGGGCGCTGCGGTCCGGGACCTATGCGGTCGAGTTCCGCTGGCAACGCGGCGACGGCGCCTACCGGCACTTCCTCGATCAGGGCGTCGTGTCGAAGGCGCAGGACGGCACCCCTTCCGAAATCCTGGGCACGCTGCTCGACATCACCGAGCGGCGCCAGTTGGAAGACCAGCTGACGCATGCCCAGAAGCTGGACGCCATCGGCAAGCTCACGGGCGGCGTCGCGCACGATTTCAACAATCTCCTGGCTTCCATCCTGAGCGGGCTCGGATTGCTGAAGCGCCGTGTTGAAATGAACGCCGACGCCGAGCGCATCTTCGACATGACCCAGCACGCGGCAAGGCAGGGCGCGGACCTGATCGCCCGCATGCTGGCCTTTTCGCGCCGCCAGCGTCTCGACCCCAAGGTCTTCGATCTCAAGGCCCTTGCGGAGACGCTCGACCTCCTGCTGTCGCCGACGCTCGGCGGGCTGACGCAACTGCGCTGGCGGCTGGATCCCGAAATCTGGCCGGTCTATGTGGATTCCAGCCAACTGCAGCTCGCCATGATGAACCTCGTCATCAACGCGCGGGACGCGATGCCCGAGGGCGGCTCGATCGTCATCCGGGGCCAGAACCGGACCCTGGAGACGCCGACGCCGGAGCTTGCGGCGGGCGACTATACGGTGCTGCGGGTCGAGGATTCGGGACGGGGCATCCCTCCCGAAAACCTGGCCAAGGTCCTCGAGCCGTTCTTCACGACCAAGGAGGTCGGACACGGCACCGGGCTGGGCCTCAGCACCGTCTATGGTTTCGTGAAGCAATCGGGCGGCTCGCTCAGGATCGAAAGCGAGGTCGGGCATGGAACCGCCGTCGAGATATGGTTGCCGCGCACCGAGGCCGCGGCGGCCAGCGAGCAGCCGGCCGACGCGCCAGCCCCTGTTCCCGCCGAGATGCCGGGGAAAAAGCGGCCGACGGTCCTGCTGATCGACGACAGCACCGAACTTCTGGACTTCACGGCGGATCATCTGAGGGATCGAGGCTTCGACGTGGTCGGCGCGGGAGGCGGCGCCGAGGCCCTGGCCCTGCTCGAAAAGGAGCCGGACCGTTTCGACGTGATCGTCACCGATTTCGCGATGCCCCTGGTCTCCGGGCTGGAGGTCATCCGCTTCGCGCGCAGCCTGCAGCCGGGCTGGCCCGCGATCGTCATATCGGGATATGCGGACGGCGAATCGATGGCCGCCCGACCGCCGGACGTGCCGCTGATCAACAAGCCGTTCCAGCCGGAGGAGCTGATCGGCGCGATCGGCAAGATCTACAACCAGGCTAAATGACCGCCCCGGATGCGCGGCGCGTCATCGTCGGATCGTGATCGGCCGCCCCTGTCCCGGACGCGGATCGCGGTTGCCGGGAAAGGCCTTGCAGAGTATAGGGGATTTCGTGGGTGGGAGTTGCATGGGCAAGCTTTTATTGGCTTCGGTGGCGGTGGCGGCGCTGACGTGCCAGGCTGCTGCGCAGGATAACAGGATCAACTGGGCCGGTTCCTATATCGGCCTGGAGGCGGGCGCCGGGTTCTCGTATCCGGGTTTTAGCGGCGACGGCCGTGTCAGCGGCTCCGATTTCGGCGACACCGGCTTCGTCGGCGGCATCTTTGCCGGCCATGACTGGCAGCACGAACGCTGGGTCTATGGCATTTCGGGCAATTTCGACCTGCTCGATTTCGAGAACCAGATCGTGGACGTCCCGGATCCCATTTTCGGTGGCAAGACCGACACCTATGGCTACGACCTCAACTGGGTCGCCTCGCTGCGCGGACGCATCGGATATCTCGCGACCGACAATTTCCTGATCTACGGCACCGGCGGCGTCGCGGTGACGCAGGTGCGCGCCAGTTCCACCACGCCCGATATCGTCTTCCCGATCTTCGTACCCGGTGGATCGGACAGGGTCAGCGCGACGCGTGTCGGCGGCGTCATCGGCGCCGGCATGGAATATGCGTTCAACAGCAAATGGTCATTCAGGACCGAATACGCGCACTATTTCTTCGGCGGCGTGCATGTGGGCGGAGCCTCGACCGATACCACGCCGATAAGCTTCAATCCGTCGTTCGGCAGCCTCACCGTCGGCCTGTCCTATCGTTTCTAGCGGAGCCGGACGCCAACAGCGTCCGGCATCATGCGGCCGGCGGCTTGCGGCCGGGCTCCCCGGCATAGGATCGCACGGCTTTCGCCACGAAATCCGGCGCAACTCCCGGCCCTTCATATGGCGGCAAGGTCTCGTAGGCGATCATGCGGCGCTTGAATTCCTCCTCGGTGAGCGCGAAGACGAGCTGGTCCAGCCGCTCCCCGGTGCGCTCGTTGAGGCGATGGGCGACCAGATGGCCCTCCTGGCGGAGCCTTGCCGCCCGGCAAGCCGAAACGGCGGCCTCGTTGCGCGCCAGCGGCTCGAAGCTGAGCTTGCCCAGGCCACGCTCCAGGAAGCAATGCCAGGCGACGAGCCGGACGGACTCGGCGGACAGGCCCTGCCGGCGGTTTTCCGCGTCGCCGATCACGCTATGGACCGAACCTCGCTTGTGGCGCCGGTCGATCTCCAGAAGAACCATGCCCGCAAGCTCGCCCTCCAGGGTCCAGACGCCGAAAAGGTTGCGAGCCACATGGTCGAACGTCGCGACATAGCGCTTGAAATCGACCAGCCCCATTGCCGGCCCGGTGATGTTGAGGCCGGCCCGCACGATAGGATCGTTCATCCATTTCAGGTGACGTTCGTCGACATCCTCCGGCCGAAGCGACCGGACGCGGCACCTGCCGCCCTTCCGATCGATCAGGATGGGCTTGGGAGCCGGGCGGGGAAATGACCAGGGCGGGTCGGCATAGGGCATCTTCGGCATGTCGCAGAACCTGCCTTGCGAAGCGGGCAGCCGTCAACACGGTCCCTTCTTCGAGGGCAAAGAGATCGGATATGGAAATACCCCTAATCCCTTCCCACGAGGGGAAGGTTGCTCGGGCGTTGCGCAGTGCAAACCCTGACGAGTCCAGCCGGAATCGCGATGCCAGCGTCTCCCACCCCTTATGGGTACAGGGGTGGTGTAGCTGGCCGCGCAAATCCACCAGCTTTCACGCGAACGCCCTGCCCTCCAAGGACGGCCTAATCATCCGGGTTGCGGGCCCAAAGCCCGGCCGGCCGCCGCGGCCTTTTCCAGTTCCTGCACGATCGCGCGAGGGACCGTCAGGCCGGCCTCGGCGGCGCGCGAACGCTGCGCCTGTCTCATCCGTCCGGGGATATGGACGCCATATTCATCCGAGAGCCTGTCGATCTGCCTTTCCAGGCGCGTACAAAAGTCCGGCTGCAGCAGTTCCGGCGCCAGCGCCAGGACGAACAGCCCCGAGCCCGGACTTTCGGAGCCTTCGCTGAACGACGGCGCGTCCAGCGACCAGTTCGCGCCGGTGAGACCGGCCGCCAGCACCTCCACCATCAGCGCCACATTGGCACCACGTGCTCCGCCGAAGGCGAGCAACGCGCCTTCCATCGCCCGTACCGGGTCGGTGGTCGGGTTGCCGTCGCCGTCGATCGCCCAGCCTTCCGGGATCGGCTCGCCCCGCGCCGCGGCGGCGCGGATATTGACGAAAGCGGTCGCGCTGGAGGCCTGGTCGATCAGCAGCGCGACGCCGTCCGGCCCGGGCGCGGCGAAGGCGAGCGGATTGGTGCAATAGACCGGCCGCGTCGAACCGGAGCCCGCCATCAATGCCGGACCGTTCGTGGCCGCCAGGGCGACGAGCCCCCTTTCGGCAAGGCGGCCGGCGAAATAGCCGAGGGACCCGCATGTGTAGGCATTCGACTGGGCGAAGACGGCGACGCCCAGCTTCCCTGCGGCGGAGGCCAGTTCTTCGAAGGCAAGATCGAAGCCGAGATGCGCCACGCCGCCGCCGGCATCGGACTTGAAGATGGCGGGAAGCGGACGCGTCAGCACGGGCATGGCGCCGGCCGCGATGCGGCCGTCGCGGAATCCGTGCAGGTAATCGAGAAAATGCGACAGTCCCACCGCCGGCTGGCCATCGGCCTCCGCCGCCACCGCCGCGCGGGCAATCGAGCAGGCGGCATCCGCCCCGGCTCCCACGCCGAGCGCGGCCGCAAAGCACAGCTCTTCCGTCTCCGGCAGGGAAAGCGAGACCGTTTCGCTCATGGCGCAGGAGCCGCCTTGCCTTCGTCGTCGACGGCGAGGGCCGGACAAGGCTGTGCGTCGCGCGGGGCGACTGCGGCAAACGGATTGAGTACGGGCCTGGACATGCCCGGCAATCAGTGCACCGGTATCCGCTTCGGCGCAACATGGCGGCCGTACGACCGCCCGAGGTGTTGACAAGGCCCCGGCGGTCGGGAAAGCAGGCGCAGAATGTCCCGGCGCGGCCCCGAGCGGCCCGCGCCCTGTCTGGATGGAAGGTTGGACCGATGGGTATCGCTGACGAGACGCTGTCGCTTCTTGAGCGGCTTGGGGTGGCGGGAGACCGGCTCGCGGGCGGGGACCTGCCGGTCCATAGCCCTGTGACGGGCGAGGAGATCGCGCGGCTGAAGGGCATGTCCGCCGCCGAGGTCGGCAAGTCGATCGAGGCGGCCGACGAGGCGTTCAGGGCGTGGCGGCTGGTGCCGGCGCCGAAGCGCGGCGAACTCGTCCGGCTGCTCGGCGAGGAACTGAGGGCGCACAAGGCCGATCTCGGCCGGCTGGTGTCGATCGAGGTCGGCAAGATCCCGTCGGAAGGGCTCGGCGAAGTGCAGGAGATGATCGATATCTGCGACTTCGCCGTCGGGCTCTCGCGGCAGCTCTACGGCCTCACCATCGCCACCGAGCGGCCCGGCCATCGCATGATGGAGACCTGGCATCCGCTCGGCGTCGTCGGCGTGATCTCCGCCTTCAACTTCCCGGTGGCCGTGTGGTCGTGGAACGCGGCGCTGGCGCTGGTTTGCGGCGACGCGGTGGCGTGGAAGCCGTCGGAGAAGACGCCGCTCACGGCGCTCGCCTGCCAGGCGATCTTCGCCCATGCGGTCGAGCGCTTCGGAAAGGACGTCCCGGAGGGGCTGCTGCAGGTGCTGATCGGCGATCGCGCGGTCGGCGAGGTGCTGGTCGACCACCCGAAGGTGGCGCTCGTCTCGGCCACCGGCTCGACGCGCATGGGCCGCGAGGTCGGGCCGCGGCTGGCGAAGCGCTTCGCCCGCGCGATCCTCGAGCTCGGCGGCAACAATGCCGGCATCGTCTGCCCGAGCGCCAATCTCGACATGGCGCTGAGGGCCATCGCCTTCGGCGCCATGGGCACGGCCGGCCAGCGCTGCACGACGCTGCGCCGGCTCTTCGTGCATGACAGCGTCTATGACCGGCTCGTGCCGCGCCTGAGGAAGGCCTATGAGAGCGTGTCGGTCGGCAACCCGCTGGAAGGCAAGGCGCTGGTCGGGCCGCTGATCGACAAGGGGGCCTACGACAACATGCAGAAGGCGCTGAGGAAAGCGGAGGCGGCCGGCGGCAGGATCACCGGCGGCGGCCGCGTGGAGAACGGCCATCCCGACGCGTGGTACGTCCATCCGGCGCTGGTCGAGATGCCGGAGCAGGTTTCGCCGGTTACCGAGGAGACCTTCGCGCCGATCCTCTACGTGATGAGATATTCGGACTTCGACACGGCGCTCGAACTCCACAACGCTGTCGGCGCCGGCCTGTCCTCCTCCATCTTCACGCGCGATATCCAGGAATCGGAGCGCTTCCTTGGAGCCGAGGGCTCCGACTGCGGCATCGCCAACGTCAACATCGGCACGTCCGGCGCCGAGATCGGCGGTGCCTTCGGCGGCGAGAAGGAGACAGGCGGCGGCCGCGAAAGCGGTTCCGACGCGTGGAAGGCGTATATGCGCCGCGCCACCAACACGGTGAACTACTCCACCGCCCTGCCGCTCGCCCAGGGCGTCTCATTCGATATCGAGTGAGAAGTCCCGACGGGGTTCCTGGCGGGCATGCACGTCTGCCGGGTCGCCACCGCGATCCGAAGATTCATCGGGCCCGTGCCGATGCGTTGGTCGCTATCCACAGGAAGACGAAAAATGGTAGCGCTCTACGGGATCATCGGACAATATATCACAACTTCCGGACGAGTTTTCGGGAGCTTCGGGCGTCGTGCCCGGCAAGACTTTTGTTGCTGATCGATATGGGGGGGAATGGAAATTGGCTCCAAGCGATGAGGTTCCGGAAAGAAAACCTTATTCACGCCCGGCGCTGGTGCGGCGCGAAAAACTCAGCGCGGTGACAGCGGGCGGGGCAGCCTCCGGCAGTGCCCAAAATCCTCCGCCGCCCTGACCTCAATCGAGCGCCGGCAGGCCTGTGTTGCACGGCGACCATAGTCGCCGGCTTTCACCCGCGGCGCTGCTTGCCGGCACATGAAAAACGATGGCGGCCGCAAGAATTGTATGGCAGCATCTTGATTGTCTTCAATGGCTTGCGAAGGGGCGCATTGCGCCCGGGGCAGTCTTCTTCAACATTTTGAGCGAGGGGAACCTGAAATGCCTGCAACGACAGCGGAAAAGAAGCGTTACGTCCGTCCAGTGCTGACGCGCCGTGAAAAGCTCAACGCCGTGACGGCGGCATCGCCCGCTTCGGTCACTCCCGAGGATTGATCGCACCGCGAAACCCTATCGGCACCAACAAGGGGGTGGAAATGACCATGGCCGCTACGAACCCAGGGAAGAAATCTTATGTGCGGCCTGTTCTTGCGCGCCGCGAAAAGCTCGGCGCGGTGGCGGCAGCGCCAGTGCCGGTAAGTTCCGGCGGCGCCGCTTGACGGCGGCCGGAATCGGCATCAGCGGGGGTTGGAAGTGCTCAAGGGTAATATGAATTCGGCAAGGAAGCCTTATGTGCATCCGGCGTTGAAGCGCCGCGACAGGCTCAGCGCGGTGACGGCGGCGACGCCTTCTTCCGGAAAGGTCCTATAGCGATATAACGGCAAGCCAGGCGCGATCGTTCTTATCGCTATCGGACTTTGGCGACACCGATTTCCCACCGGCCGACGGCGCTGATTGCTTCGCCGGCCAGCGGGCTGGGCCGATTCATCCTCAGGGCAAATATTGCAGCAGCCGGAAGGTCTTGCGCCGCATCCAGGAGGCGCGGGGCGCGTCGCCTTGCGCGGCGACTATCGTTTGCGGTGAAACGAGAACTCCCCCGAGCCGGCCCTTGAGGCCGGCGCGGAACCGGCTCGCCAGTTCCGCCGCCGCGTCATCCTCGAAAAGCCGCGCCGTCACGCCGAGGCAGACGGTGCATTCCAGTCCGAGCCGCATGGTCGCCAGCGTATCGACGAAGCGCGCGAAATCCGCCGGCGGCAGATGCCGGACGGCCTGCAGCACGTCGACCAGCATCATCAGCCGCTCGAACTTGTGGCCGAGCGTGACGTGTACGATCGCCGTCGCGAGCAGCGCGCCCGGCGCCGCGCTGTCGCCGGCGCCCGCCAGAAGCAGTTCGCGCCGTCCGAAGCGCGCGCGGCGGCGCAGCAGCGGATAGTGCACCATGTCGCCATGCAGTTCGATCAGCACGTGGCGATGGCCCGGATGCATGAACTTGTATTCCATGCTGCGCCGGACGCCGTCCTGCAGCCCGTCCTCACGGCGATAGCCGAGCCGGCCCATGGCGGCGATCGCGCCGCCCATGGCGCCCTCCTCCACCATCAGGTCGATGTCCGTGAAAAGCCGGTCGCCGCCTACCGGATAGAGCCGTTCGGCGAAGACCGGCCCCTTGACGACGGAAGCCTCTACCCCGCCCGCGGCGAACGCATCCGCTATGTCGCGGCGGAGCAGGTCGAGCAGCATCGCCTGGCCAAGGCGATGGAGCATGACTTCGCCGGCCGGCCCCTCATGATTGCCGCCGAACTTGCGCCACAGGATCGCGTCGACGCCGTGCGGCCGCCCCAGAGCCAGGAGCGCCTCGCGCTCGGCCGGCGCGTAGCTGTCCGTCGCGGGCTTGCCGGGATCGGCGAGATGGGCGAGCGCGCGGACGAAGTCGCGCTCCGGGTGCGGCCGATCCCCGGCCGTGGCGAACCGCGCCCCGGCGATGCGGGAGCTTTCTTCGCCGGCCGTCATGTCGCCGAGGTCTCCGCGTTTTCCGCCGGCAGCAGCGCGGCGAAGCTCGCCACCGTTTCCAGCGAGGCGATCTCGTCGGCCGTCAACTGGCGGCCGATACGTTCCTCGAAGGCGAGCACGATCGACAGATGGGCGATGCTGTCCCATTGCGGCAGCGAGCCGATCGCGGCGTCCGCCCCCACCTCCGCCGGCCGGCAGCCGAGCGCGCCGGCGATGATGCCGGAGGCCATCACGAGGCGGGCGTCAGGCACCGGCGCGCTCCCTCCTCGCCAGCCACTCGTCGCGGAACATCTCGAAAATCAGCATGTCGTGCACCTCTCCGGTGGCGGGGTCGCGGCAGGAGCGGTGCAGCGTGCCGACATGGGTGAAGCCGAACTTGCGGTAGTTGAAGACGGACGGCAGGTTGCGGGCGACCACCTGCGCGTAGAGCCGCTCGACATCGGAATGGGCGAGGATGTGGTCGATGATGCGGCCGCGCACCTCCTGCACGACCCCCTTGCCCCACCAGGCGCGGTCGTGGACGCCGATGGCGAGGAAGCAGGAGCGGTAGGGCCGGATCGCCGCGAAATGGACACCGATGGGCGCCGTCTCGCCGCGCGGGATGATGGCGTGGGCGAATTTCGTCCGGTTGTTGGGCCGGATCATCTCGCGATACCATTTCCATGGCGAGCGGCGCTCGCCCGAGCCGCAATAGCTGGACATGAAGGCGCTGTCCTGGCTCCAGGGATAGGTCTCGCGGAAGGCGCGCCAGCGGCCGCGCGGCTCGAGCCGGAAGCGCTCGCTCTCGATGACGGAAGCCAGGGCATCGACGCCCATCGTCAGGCTCCGGCGCCGGAGGCGAGCGCGGCCTCGCGCACGCGGGCGCGCACGATCTTGCCGCGATCGTTGCGCGGGATGGCATCCATGACGAATATCCGCGTCGGCACGGCCTCGGCGCGACAGCGCTCGCGGCACCAGGCGCGCAGGGCCGGAAGGTCCAGCCCGGCTTCGGCCACCACCATGGCGGCGACGGCTTCCCCGGCGACCGGATCGGGCAGGGCGAAGGCGCAAGCCTCCCGCACCTGCGGATGGCGCTCGAGCAGCATGTCGATCTCCTCGGCGGGTATCTTCACTCCGCCGCGATTGATCTCGTTCTTGATGCGGCCGATCAGGGTGATTCTGCCCTCGGCGTCGATGCGGCCGGTGTCGCCGGTGCGCAGCCATGGGCCATGGAAGGCGGCGCGCGTCTCCGCCTCCATGCCGAGATAGCCGTTCATCATGGAGGGCGTGGCGGCGAGCACCTCGCCGACGCCTTCGCGCCTCACTTGCCCATCCTCGCCGAGCACGGCGGCCGCGCCGCCCCAGGGCCGGCCGACCAGTCCGTCTGCCGCGCCGGCTTCCTCCAGCGAGACGCCGGCGAACCAGTTCGCCGTCTCGGTCATGCCGTACATGTTGAAGACGCGGCCGCAGCCGGTCCAGTCGGCGACGGCGCGCCATTGCGGGAGCGACAGCGGCGCGGAGCCGACATGCACGCGCCGCATCTTATGGGCCGGTCGCGGCGACAGCCGCATGGCGACGGTCCAGAAGGTGGGCGTGGAACTCATGAAGGTGAGCCGCTCGGCATCGACCAGCGCGCCGAAGCCGCGCATCTCCTCCACGCCGGGCTGGGGCCAGAGCACGAGACGGCCGCCGGCCGCCAGTGCGGTGAACACGTTGCCGATCATGCCGTGGCCGAAATGGAGCGGCAGGATGCAGAGCGAACGCTCCAGGTCGGCGGCGCCGATCGCCGCCAGATTGAGGGCGATGCGCGCGGCGAGGCTGCGCTGCGTGTGGACGATGCCCTTCGGCCGGCCGGTGGTGCCGGAGGTCATCAGGACCAGCGCCGGGTCGTCGGGGCCGAGCGGGCCGGCGTCCGCTCCGTGCGACGCGAGGGCGACGTCCAACGCCCCGCCGTCGAGGAGGGCCGAAGCGCCGGTCGCGGCGACGACGTTTCGGCGTTCCTCCCCGGTGATCGCCGGATTGACGGTGACCGCCGCCGCGCCGGCTTCCCAGAGGGCGAAGATGTCGCGCAGATAGTCGAGCGGCTTCGGGCAGGCGACAACGGCCGAACCACCGATCCCGGCCCGGCGGAATTCGTCGGTCCGCGCCCCTATGGCCGCGGCGAAGGCATCGAGGCCGATTTCGGTATCCGAGCGGCGGTCGACCAGCCGGGCCCGGCCGTCGAACAGCGAAAACAGCATCGATCCGATCGGTACGCGCACCGTTCCCCCTTGGGCGTGGCCTCCTTGCTGATTAACCGAAAGCATTTCGACCGGGAAGTGGCCGATCCATATTCGCTTCTCCCTGCCCGTCCGGTAGCCCTACGCCTTCAGCGCCTCGGCGACCGCTTCGATCCCGGCAAGGCCTCCGGCGAGCGTCGCCCGGAAGGCCGGCACGGTGCGCGCGAGTTCCCCCAGCATGGCGAAGCGGCGACGATTGAGCGGGGTAAGGCCGGCAAGCGAGGAACGCACATTGTCGGCGGCAAGCGCCGCGAGCATGTCGGCGGCCTCCAGGGGCTCGACCGCCGAGACGTCGCCTCTCTGCAGCAGGACCAGACGGCTGACCGGCAACTCGCCCGACTCCAGTGCGACGACGCCGGCCAGCCGCCGCCACGGCAGCGACTGTTCGTCGTGGCTGTTCCAGCTTTCCCCGACCGGAAGCCAGGGCAGCATGCCGGCGGTGTCGCGATGAACGTTGAGCGCGCGCGGCAAGCCCCGGGCCATGACGCCGCCGGCCGTATGGCGCAGCGCCAGGACGTCGTCGGCGGCGAAGGCGAGGCCATGCCGGGCGAGCGCCAGCGCCGTCGTGGTCTTGCCGGTGCCGCTCGGCGCCGAGACCAGCACCATGCCCCGGCCTTCCGGCAAGGTCAGGCCCGCGGCATGCACGAGCTGCTGGCCGTCGCCATCATGCGCGAACTCGATGGCGAGAGCCGCCAGGCTGCCGGTCGCCCGCCGCAAATGGCCGGGCGAGACGGTGATGGTGGCACAACTCGCCACCGTATCGACACTCATGCTCGCCTCTCCTGGAAACGTCATGAAATAGCGATCGCCGGCGCTCGCGAAGACGCATTCGCCTTCCTCGAGCAGGGGGCCCCGGTAGAGAATCCCGGCTTCGGCGGGCGGCGCCTCGGGCGTGCCGACCCGGATCGCCACGGAGAAAGTGGGCGAAGGAGGATCGTCGAGCCGGCGACCGCCGAGGAAGTGCTCGAAACCGCCGAGCAGGCCGGGGTGCTCGGCCTCCACGGCGAGCGTCGCCGGACCGAGATCGTAGGCATGGAGCGTTGTCATCCCCGCGGGGCGCTCCCGATGCCGCCCGGATGCACGTGGATCTCGACATAGGGGATTTGCGAGCCGCCGATGACGGTAGCGCCGTCAAGCGTGACCCAGCAATGCGCCACCGCGCGGTCGCTCGCGACGATGCCCGGGTCGACACCGAAATGGAGTTGCGGCCGATAGCCGGCTTCTGCCAGGAAACGATAGGCGAGCAAGCCTTCGCGCAGGCACGGGCGGCCGCGCATCACAACGCGATGCCGGAGGGTGCGCCGCACGGCGCGCACCACATAGGCCGCCGGCAACCCGGCGAAATGCCGCCGGCCGGCTGCCGGTTCGGCGAGCGCGAGCATACCGGCCAGCGTGTCATGCCCGGCCAGCCGAAGCGGCAGCAGCCGGGCGCGCAGCCAAAGCTCCAGACGGAAAGCGGCGCGTGTGGCAAGCGTGGCCGATGCGGTGGCGGGCCGCGCATCCATATGGCTTACCCGACGACCACCAGGATGCGCTCTTCCACAAGTTCGGCGGCGACGCCGAGCGTGTCGCCTATAGCGTCGTCAAGCTCCACCTCGAATTCGTCGCACAGGCCCGCGCCGATATCGGCAACGCGGCGGCGGCCGTCGACGAGGCGAAGCACGGCCTCGGCCGTGGCGTTGCCGGTGAAGAGCTGGCCGCTGTCGGTCAGGAGAACGACGACGCCGTCGCCGACGGGCTGCACGGTCGCCGCCGGTCCGAAGGCGAGCACCGTATCCTTCGTTATCGAACCCATCCTGTCCCTTCCTCGTCTTCACCCCCAGCGCGGAAGCAGTTGCAGAGTACGGAACCGCGCGCAAGGGGAATGGCGCCGGGCGTCGCGTCAACCTCGGCTTGTCATGCCGCGTCGCCCCTCATGAATGGGCAAAGATGTCCTCTTCCGCCCAGCCCATCAGGTCGAGCCTCGCCCGCGTCGGCAGGAAACGGAAGCAGGCTTCCGCCTCCTTCATCCTGTTTTCCCGGGCGAGGCGCAGCACGAGCTTGTCGCGGAGCTGGTGCAGGTAGAGCACGTCGGAGGCGGCGTATTCGAGCTGCTCGGGCGACAGCGTGTCGGCCGCCCAATCGGAGGATTGCTGCACCTTCGACAAATTGACGCCGATCAGCTCGGCGCAGAGGTCCTTCAGTCCGTGCCGGTCCGTGTAGGTGCGCGTCAGCCGGGAGGCGATCTTGGTGCAGAAGACCGGCTCGGCCATGACGCCGAAGGCCCGGTAGAGCATCGCGATGTCGAAGCGACCATAGTGGAAGAGCTTGGTGATCCGGCGGTTGCGCAGGATGCTGACGAGGTTGGGCGCCTTCTTCTGGCCAGCCGCGATCTGGATCACGTCGGCCGAACCGTCGCCCGGCGAGATCTGGACGACGCAGAGCCGGTCGCGGTGCGGGTTCAGCCCGAGCGTCTCGGTATCGATCGCCACCGCGTCGACATCATAGTGCGAAAGGTCCGGCAGATCGTTCTTGTGGAAGCGGATCGTCATCGAAACTCCAGTCTTGAACGGGTCGGCGGCTTCAGCCCGGCAGCCTGCCCGCGGCGCGCGCCTCGGCGAGGGCCGCGAGGATACGCGCCCAGGAGCGCTGGCCTTTATGGAAGGAGGAGAGCTCGTATTTCTCGTTCGGCGAATGGACGCGGTCGTCCGGCAGGCCGAAGCCGACGAGAAGCGATTCCATGCCGAGGAAACTCTGGAAATCGCCGACGATCGGGATCGAGCCGCCCATGGCGATCATCACGGCCTTCTTCGGCCATTCCTCGTCGAGCGCCGCCTTCGCGGTGTTGAGCAGCGGCGAATCGTAGGAAAGCTGGATCGCCGGCGACGAACCGTGCTCGTGGAACTCGACCGTGCAATCGGCCGGGATGCGTTCCCTGACGAAGGCACGGAAGGCTTCGCGGATCTTCTTCGGGTCCTGCCGATGGACGAGGCGGAACGAAACCTTGGCCGAGGCTTCGGCCGCGATCACCGTCTTGAAGCCCTTGCCGGCATAGCCGCCGGAAATGCCGTTCACCTCCGCCGTCGGCCGCGCCCAGGTGAGTTCGAGCACGGAACGGCCCTTCTCGCCCGCCGGGATCGACAGCCCGATATCCTTCAGGAAGCTTTCCGGCCGCCCCGAGAGGCCCTGCCACATCTTCAGGATGTCCGGCGGCGTCTCGTCGACGCCGTCATAGAAGCCGGGGATCGTGACCCGGCCCGTCTCGTCATGCATGTCGGCGAGCACCTTCGCCAGGATGTGGATCGGGTTGGCCGCGGCGCCGCCGTAGAGTCCCGAATGCAGGTCGCGGCTGGCGGCCTTGACCGTGATCTCCTCGCCGACGAGGCCGCGCAGGCCGGTGCATATCGCCGGCGTCTCGACGTCCCACATGCCGGTGTCGCATACCAGCGCGAAATCGGCCTTCAGTTCCCCGGCGTTGGCCTCGAGGAAAGGCTTCAGCGAGGGCGAGCCGGACTCCTCCTCGCCCTCGAAGAGGATGGTGATCTCGCAGGGCAGGCTGCCGTTCACCTCCTTGTAGGCGCGGCAGGCCTCGACGAAGGTCATCAACTGCCCCTTGTCGTCGGCCGAGCCGCGGCCGGTGATGATCCTGCGGCCATCGGCTTCGCGCACGGCGGGCTTGAAAGGATCGTTCTCCCACAGATCGAGCGGGTCGACCGGCTGCACGTCGTAGTGGCCGTAGAAGAGCACATGCGGCGCCCGCTCGTCCGGACCGGGATGGTGCGCCACCACCATGGGATGGCCCTTGGTCTCGCGCACGCTCGCCGTGAAGCCGATCGATTCGAGGTCCTTCACCAGCCATTCGGCGGCGCGGCGGCAATCCTTCGCATAGGCCGGATCGGTCGAGATGGAGGAGATGGAGACGAGTTCGAACAGCCGCTTCAGGCTGGCGTCGAGGTTCTTGTCGAGGGCGGATAGAGCGCGGTCGGTGGTGGCGGACATGGTTACCCTTTCACAATGCGAGGGCAAACTATGCCGGAGCGCGCGAAACGGGAAGCCCCTTGGCCGTGCTAACAGTAGGAGGAAGACATTCACACACAGACCGTCATTCCAGGGCCGCGTAGCGGAACCCGGAATCCAGAGTGGTAACGTTGCTAGTTCAAGTCTGAATGAGCAAGGCCGGCGTTCTGGATTCCGGGTTCCGCTGTGCGGCCCCGGAATGACGCAAATGAAGGTGGCCGACCGGCGCCCCACATAGCCGGGGAACTTAACTTTCCAAAGAAACTAGCGACGCCGCGCATGACCGGTTCGGACGGGAAGGAAAGACAAGCTGGGCGACATGCCCGTTGACGGAAAACGGCGTCATTCGCATCGTCGACAGTCCGCACTATCCCAACTCGCCGAATCGAAAGGCGGGTTGCTGGCCACCTTCGATCGCAAACTGTATCCCGCCGCCGTCAAAAACGGGCGTTCGGCGCTTCACATCATCGAGGGTTGAACAAAAAAAGTGCCGCCGTGGTGGAGGGGAAACCACGGCGGCCTTACTCGAAACGATGCGGCAGCCCGGAGAGGGGGATGAGGCTGCCGCAGTGTCCGGTTAGGCGGGGGACGAGCCTTGACCGAACTCGGCGTTAATTGCCGATGACCCGTATCTGGTCCCCGGATGATGGCGATTCAAGGGCACGAAAATTACAAGTTCGTAACATGACCGTGATCGCTGTCTGTCAGGAGAAAAACGCCCTCGCCCGGCATAGCGTCTTTGGCATGGACAGCCCCAATGGCACGGGTTACCGGTAGCCCATGAAGAAAGGCGATCACCTCTTCCTGGTCGACGGATCGGGCTACATTTTCCGCGCCTACCATGCGCTGCCGCCGCTCACGCGCAAGTCGGACGGCTTGCCGATCGGCGCCGTGGCAGGCTTCTGCAACATGCTGTGGAAGCTCTTGCGCGACGCGCGCGACACCTCCGTCGGAATAGCGCCGACCCATTTCGCGGTGATCTTCGACTACTCGTCGAAGACCTTCCGCAACGAGCTCTACGCCGAATACAAGGCGAACCGTTCCGCGCCGCCGGAGGATCTTATCCCGCAATTCGGGCTGATCCGCGAGGCGACGCGGGCCTTCGACCTGCCCTGTCTCGAAATGGAAGGATTCGAGGCCGACGACCTCATCGCCACCTATTGCCGGCTTGCCTGCGAGGCGGAAGGCGACACCACCATCGTCTCCTCCGACAAGGATCTGATGCAGCTCGTCGGACCGACGGTCGCCATGTACGACCCGATGAAGGACCGCCGCATCGGCATTCCCGAAGTGATCGAGAAATGGGGCGTGCCGCCGGAAAAGATGGTCGACCTGCAGGCGCTGACCGGCGATTCGGTGGACAATGTTCCGGGCGTTCCCGGCATCGGGCCGAAGACGGCGGCGCAGCTTCTCGAACAGTTCGGCACGCTCGACGCCCTCCTGGAGCACGCCGGCGAGATCAAGCAGGAGAAGCGGCGGCAGTCGCTCATCGACAATGCCGACAAGGCGCGCATCTCGCGCGACCTCGTGACGCTGAGGAACGACGTGGCGGTGACCGAAGGGCTGGACGATTTGCTGCTGCGGCCGCCGAACGGACCGAAGCTGATCGGCTTCCTGAAGACGATGGAGTTCAACTCGCTCACCCGCCGCGTCGCCGAGGCGACCGCGACCGAAGCGGCGGAGGTGGACGCCGTATCGATCGCCGTCGAATGGGGCGCGGAGGCGCATGGGCCCGATATCGGAGCCGGCGCCCCGGCCGCAGGGCTGGCGGCCGAAAGGCCGCCGCGTGATACGGCGGAAAGGCCGCCGCGCGATACGGCGGAAAGGCCGGACAAGACCGGGAATTTCGAGGCGGGCGCCGCCACGCTGGTCGCGGCTCGCACCCAGGAAGGGGCCGCCGCCAGGATCGACCACGATGCCTATGGCTGCATCCGCGACCTCGCGACGCTCCAGGCCTGGATCGCGGAAGCGCGCGAGGCCGGCCAGGTCGCCTTCCGCACCGAGACGACCTCGCTCGACCCGATGCGCGCCGAACTGGTCGGCTTCTCGCTCGCCACCGGCGTCGGCCGCGCCGCCTATGTGCCGCTTGCCCATCGCGCCGGCGGCGGCGACCTGCTCGGCGGCGGCTTCGTCGAAGGCCAGATCCCGCTCGACGCGGCGCTTGCCGCCATCGCCCCGCTGCTCGCCGATCCGTCGGTGCTGAAGATCGGCCACAACGTCAAATATGACTGGCTCGTCATGCGCCGGCTCGGCGTCGAGCTGGCGCCCTTCGACGACACGCTCCTGCTGTCCTACGTGCTCGACGGCGGCACGGCGGGCGGGCACGATTTCGATTCTCTGGCGGAGAAATGGCTGGGACACCGGATCATCTCGCTGAAGGACCTGGTCGGGACGGGCAAGAAGTCGGTCGGCTTCGACCTGGTCGAGATCGAGCGCGCCACCACCTATTCCACCGAGGGCGCCGATCTGGCGCTCAGGCTCTGGCGCATCCTCAAGCCGCAGCTTCCGGTGAAGGGCGTCGTCTCCGTCTATGAGCGGCTGGAGCGGCCGCTGGTGCCCACCCTGGCGCGCATGGAGGAACGCGGCATCACGGTCGACCGGCAGATGCTGTCGCGCCTCTCCGGCGAGTTCGCGCAGCGCGCCGCCGCGCTGGAGGAGGATATCTACCAGATCGCCGGCGAGCGTTTCACCATCGGCTCGCCGAAGCAGCTCGGCGACATCCTGTTCGGGCGGATGGGCCTGCCCGGCGGCAGCAAGACCAAGTCGGGCCAATGGTCGACCACCGCCCAGATCCTTGAGGAGCTCGCCGCCGAAGGCCACGAACTGCCGCGCAAGATCGTCGACTGGCGCCAGCTCACCAAGCTGAAATCGACCTATACGGACGCGCTGCCGGGCTACATCGATCCCGACAGCAAGCGCGTGCACACCTCCTACGCGCTCGCCTCCACCACGACCGGGCGGCTCTCCTCCTCGGAGCCGAACCTGCAGAACATCCCGATCCGCACGGTGGAGGGGCGCAAGATCCGCACCGCCTTCATCGCCGCACCCGGCCGCAAGCTGATCTCCGCCGACTACAGCCAGATCGAGCTGCGCGTGCTGGCGCACGTCGCCGATATCCCGCAGCTCCGCCAGGCCTTCGCCGACGGCGTCGACATCCATGCCATGACGGCGTCGGAGATGTTCTCGGTGCCGGTCGAGGGCATGCCGCCGGAAGTGCGGCGGCGCGCCAAGGCGATCAATTTCGGCATCATCTACGGCATCTCGGCCTTCGGGCTCGCCAACCAGCTCTCCATCCCGCGCGAGGAGGCCAGCGACTATATCAAGCGCTATTTCGAGCGCTTTCCCGGCATCCGCGACTATATGGAGCAGACCAAGGCCTTCGCCCGCGCCAACGGCTATGTCGAGACCATCTTCGGCCGGCGCGCGCACTATCCGGAAATCCGTTCATCCAATCCCTCTATCCGGGCGTTCAACGAGCGCGCGGCGATCAACGCCCCGATCCAGGGCTCGGCGGCCGACATCATCCGCCGCGCCATGGTCCACATGGAGGATGCGCTCGCGAAGGCCGGCCTGAGGGAGACCGACATGCTGCTGCAGGTGCATGACGAGCTGATCTTCGAGGCGCCGGAGGCGGAGGTCGAGAAGGCCATTCCCGTTATCCGCCGGGTGATGGAGGACGCCGCCATGCCCGCCGTGCACATGGCCGTGCCGCTGCATGTCGACGCCCGCGCCGCGCATAATTGGGACGAGGCGCACTGAGCAGGGCGCCTACCTTCCCTTTGCGGGGTGGGCAATCGCATATGCTATTTTCACCCCCTCCGGCCCTTCGGGCCACCTCCCCCTCGATGGGGGAGGAAAACGGCGCGGCCGGCGCTTTCCCTCCCCTTCGAGGGGAGGGTGCCGGGCGAAGCGAGGCGGGTGGGGTGTGCAGGCCGGCCCTTTACGACAGCCCTGCCGCAACACGTGCGAAAAGGTGCTACGCCACGATCACGGTGGTCTTGGCGTCGACGCGGTTGTAGAGGTCGATGATGTCCTGGTTGATGAGCCGGACGCAGCCCGACGACATCGCCGAGCCGATCGACCACCATTCCGGCGAGCCGTGGATGCGGTAGCCGGTGTCGCGGCCGTCGGCGAAGAGATAAAGCGCGCGGGCCCCGAGCGGGTTCATCGGTCCGGGCTCCATGCCCTGCCGGTATTTGGCGAGCTCCGGCTTGCGCTCGATCATCTCGGGCGGCGGCGTCCAGACCGGCCATTCCTTCTTGTACTGAACCTTGGCGCGGCCGCTCCAGCGGAAGCCGTCCTTGCCGATGCCGACGCCGTAGCGGATCGCCTCGTTGCCCGCCATGACGTAATAGAGATGCCGCTCGGCGAGGTTCACGCGGATCGTGCCCGGCACCTCGCTCGTCTGGTAGGGCACGATGGTGCGGCGGAACTCGCGCGGCACCTTGGCGTAGGGGATCGCCTTCAGATGATAGGGGCCCTCGTCCACCGCCGCATACATCAGGTCGGGGCTGGTGATGTTCTTGTCGATGCCGATCTGCGGCCGGATCATCCCCGGCGCCTCCGGCCGGATCGTCCCGGTCGGGGTCATGTCGAGATCGAGCCCGGAGAGGTCCCGCGAGCCCATGCAGCCGGCAAGCGTCGCGCCCAGCCCGGCAAGCACCGTTCGGCGCGCAATCCGGTGTGTGAATTCAGCCATTTCGTGCCCTGGCGTCTGGTCAAGAGAAGCGTCGGACTATGGGCGGCGTATGGTTGATGAAAGCTTAAGGCGCGCCTGACCTGGAGGGATATCGCGCCGGATTCATCTGCCGCCGAATAATCGGACATTCTGATCGAAATTACATATTCAATCTGTTGGATCGATGGGCGGCGGCAGGCCATTGGTGGCTCCGAATTGAGGAGCCTCCCATGTCCGACGCAACCATCGACGCCCCGTCCGTCCCCCTCGCCAACCGCAAGCGCCTCGATCCGCGCCTGCTCGCCGGGCTCGCACCCGGCCTGGCGCTGACCACCCTGATCGCCGCGCTCGCCTACGCTGTCCGCCGCATTCCGGGCGCCGACACGTTCAGCCCGATGATCATCGCGATCCTGCTCGGCATCCTCTTCCACAATGTCGTCGGCACGCCCGTCCGCGCCAAGGCGGGCGTCGTTTTCAGCCTGCGCCGCATCCTTCGGCTCGCCATCATCCTGCTCGGCCTGCAGCTCACGGCGAGCCAGGTGGTTGCGGTCGGCGGCACGGGCATCGCCATCATCGTCGTGACGCTTGCCGCGACTTTCACGCTCACCAAGGCGATGGGCCGCGTGCTCGGCGTCGACCGGAAGCTCGCCGAGCTGATCGCCGCCGGCACGTCGATCTGCGGCGCCTCGGCGGTGATCGCCACCAACACCGTGACGCGCGGCTCCGACGAGGACGTCGCCTACGCGGTCGCCTGCGTCACCGTGTTCGGCACGCTCTCCATGTTCCTCTATCCGACGCTCGGCACGCTGCTCCATCTCGACATGCACCATTACGGCCTATGGGCTGGCAGCTCGATCCACGAGATCGCGCAGGTCGTCGGGGCCGCCTTCCAGCACGGTCATGAGGCCGGGGAGTTCGGCACCATCGCCAAGCTCAGCCGCGTGATGCTGCTCGCGCCACTGGTCATGACGCTCGGCATCGTCGCGGCGCGAAGCGGCGGGGGCGGCGCCAAGGCGGAGGGCAAGGCGCCGATGCCATGGTTCGTGCTCGGCTTCATCGCCATGATCGGCCTGAACAGCCTGGATATCGTTCCCGCCGAGGCGGCGCACGCGGTCACGCCGGTCACGACCTTCCTGCTGACGATGGCGCTGGCGGCGATGGGGCTGGAAACCGACATCCGCAAGCTCAAGGCCAAGGGCGCGCGGCCGCTGGCGCTCGGCGCTCTTTCCTGGCTGTTCATTTCCGCCTTCAGCCTTGCCCTGATCCTCGCGATCGGATGATATCGCTATCGAAGCGTTTGGATAAGAGACCGAGCCGGCGGGGAAGATGAAGGCAGAGCTGATCTCCATCCCCCTCTCCGCCTCGCTATCGCCCGGCACCTCTCCCCCTGAAGGGGGCGAGGACGGGAGCCAAGCACGCCACCCGTCCTCTCCCTCACGAAGTGGGGGAGAGGTGTCGAGGCGAAGCCGAGACGGAGAGGGGGCTCGTCCATCCAAGGGCGATCAACCGCCGCCACTCAGGCGTGACGAGGGCTCAATAGCGAGCCTGCATCCATGACCTTCGAGCAGCTTCGCGTCTTCATCGCCGTGGCGGAGAGGCTGCACGTCACCCAGGCGGCGGCCGCGCTCAACATGACGCAGTCGGCGGCGAGCGCCGCCGTCCAGGCGCTGGAAAGCGGGCTCGGGACAAAACTCTTCAACCGCGTCGGCCGCCATATCGAGCTCACCGAGGCCGGCCGCGTCTTCCTGCCGGAGGCGCGCGCCGTCGTGAAGCGGCTGGCGCAGGCCGGGCAGACGCTGGCCGAACTCGAAGGGCTGGAGCGCGGCCGGCTGGCGCTCTGGGCCAGCCAGACCATCGCCGGCTATTTCCTGCCTCGCTTCATCGCGCGTTTCCATGAGGCGCGGCCGGGCATCGAGCTGTCGCTCGTCATCGACAATACGGCCGGCGTGGCGCGCGCCGTGGCGGCGGGCGACGCGGATATCGGCTTCGTCGAGGGCGATGTGGAGGACCCGCTTCTGGTGCGCATCGACGTCGGCGCCGACCAGCTCGTGCTCGTGGTCGCCGCCGGCCATCCTTACGCCGGCAGGAAGACCATGCGGCCGGAAGAGCTCGGCCGGCTCAAATGGACGCTGCGGGAACGCGGCTCGGGCACGCGGCAGATATTCGAGGACGCGGTTCGCGGCTTCGGCATCGATCCGGACGCGCTCGACGTCACGCTCGAACTGCCCTCCAACGAGGCGGTGCGCAGCGCCGTCGAGGCGGGTTCCGGCGCGACCGTGATCTCGCGTCTCGTGGCCGACGCCAAGCTCCGGGCCGGCGCGCTCGCCGCCCTGCCGCTCGCCTTTCCGGAACGGCGCTTCACCGCGCTGCGCCACGGCGACCGCTCGCGCACGCGCGCCGAAGCCGCCTTCCTCGATTTCGTGCGTAGCGGGTGAGCGGGATGCGGCTTTGCGTGCCAGCGGGGCAACCGCATATGGCTTACCGCTTCACCCCACCCGCCTCGCTGCGCGAGGCACCCTCCCCTCGAAGGGGAGGGAAAAGCGGCAGCGCCGCGGCTTTCCTCCCCTGGCAGGGGGAGGTGGCCCGAAGGGCCGGAGGGGGCAAGCGGCTCCGCCGCCCGTTTGAGTATCCTTCCCCATGATCCTCCGCCGAACCGTCCTCTATCTCGGCCTGTCGCAGCTCGTCTGCTGGGGCACGGCCTACTACCTGATCGGCGGCTTCGGCAGCGTCATCGCCGCCGAGCTCGGCTGGAGCCGCGATCTCGTCTATGGCGGCTTCTCCGCCGCGCTCCTCGTCATGGGCTTCGCCTCGCCGTACACGGGCCGGCTGATCGACCGGCATAGCGGCCGCGCCGTGATGGCCGTCGGCTCGGTCCTGATCGCGCTCGGCTGCGTCGGCATCGGACTGTCGCACGGGATCGCCCTCTATTACGCAAGCTGGATCTGCCTCGGCGTCGCCATGCGCTTCACCCTCTACGACGCCGCCTTCGCGACGCTGGCGCGCATCGGCGGCCCGTCGGCTAGACGGTCGATGTCGCAGATCACGCTGTTCGGCGGGCTGGCCTCGACGGTCTTCTGGCCGTTCGGCCATATGCTGACGGAGGCGGTCGGGTGGCGCGGCGCGCTCTTCGTCTATGCGGCGGTGGCGCTCGCCACCCTGCCGCTCCATCTCGCCATTCCCGGGAACCGCCAGGGCGAGACGATGCCGTCCGCCACGCCGGTCGCCGGCCCGCCCGTCGAGAAACCGCCGCTCGCCGCATCGCCCTCCGACAGTTTCGTCGCGGGGGCGCTCTACGCGGTCATCACGACGGCGGTGAACTTCCTGAATTCCGGCATGTCGGCGCACATGATCAACATTCTGGCCGGGCTCGGGCTTGCTGCCGGCGTCGCGGTCTGGATCGCGACATTGCGCGGCATAGGCCAGTCGCTGGCGCGGCTCGCCGAAATCCTCTTCGGCGCCAGGCTCGACGTGTTCGGCCTCAACATGCTGTCGACCGCGCTCCTGCCGATCGCCTTCCTCGTCGGCATGGCGAGCGGCGTCTTCGTGCCGGCGGCGGTGGCTTTCGCCTTCGTCTATGGCGGCGGCAACGGGCTGACCACCATCACGCGCGGCACGCTGCCGCTGGCGCTCTTCGACCGGAGCACCTACGGCCTCGTCGTCGGCCGGCTGCTGATGCCGAGCTTCATCGTCTCGGCCGCCTCGCCGATCGTCTATGCCACGATCATCGACCGCTTCGGCAACCAGGCGGCGCTCGTCCTGTCGATCGCCGTCGCCTGCCTGGCGCTGGCGGCGGCGGCGGCGCTCCAGTTTCGATTCAGGGGGAGGTAGGAGCCGAGCAGCCATGTCAGGCTGCTGCAATCGTTAACAGAGTAAAGTACCCCTCTCCGGTTTGCTTCGCAAACCACCTCTCCCCAGAGGGGCGAGGAACCGAACCCGCGAAGGTCGCGGCGCTTCAGGACCTGGGTTCCTCGCCCCTCTGGGGAGAGGTGCCGAGCGAAGCGAGGCGGAGAGGGGTGCTTCAAATGCCTCGGCCCTGCCCCGATATCACGCCGCCGCACCCCGCTGGGTGCGCATGTCCTTGCGGTCGATGCCGGCGACCTTCACCGGCTTCTTCATGGCGTCGCGGCGGAAAGGCTCGCCGAGTTCCTGGTTGATCATCGCCTCGATCAGCGTCGTCTTGCCATGTTTCATCTGGTCCTCGACGGCCTTGTCCAGCGCCGCCGTCAGTTCCTCCATGGTGAAGGCCTGCACGCCCTGAAGTCCGCAGGCCTTGGCGATGCCCGCATAGGAGACCTGCGTGTCGAGTTCGGTGCCGACGAAATTGTCGTCGTACCAGAGCGTCGAATTGCGCTTCTCGGCGCCCCATTGGTAGTTGCGGAAGACGATCATGGTGATGGCCGGCCATTCGGGCCGTCCGATCGCGGTCAGTTCCGTGACGGCGATGCCGAAGGCACCGTCACCGGCGAAGCCGACGACCGGCGTATCCGGGCAGGCGATCTTGGCGCCGACGATGGAAGGCAGGCCGTAGCCGCAAGGGCCGAACAGGCCGGGCGCCAGATATTTGCGGCCCGCCTCGAAAGAGGGATAGGCGTTGCCGATGGCGCAATTGTTGCCGATGTCGGAAGAGATGATGGCGTCGCGCGGCAGCGCGGCCTGGATGGCGCGCCAGGCCATGCGCGGGCTCATCCATTTCGGCTTGGCCTTGCGGGCGCGCTCGTTCCAGGTCGTGCCGGGATCGTCCTGCTCGTGGTCGAGCGACGTGAGCTCCTGCGCCCATGCCGACTTGGTCTGCGCGATCGTCGCCTTCCGCTCGGCGCGGCCGGCATCGCCCGCCTTGGCGTCGAGCCGGTCGAGGATGCCTTCCGCCACCTTCTTCGCGTCGCCGATGACGCCGATCGCGACCGGCTTTGTCAGGCCGATGCGGTCGGGATTGATGTCGACCTGGATGATGGCGGCGTTCTTCGGCCAGTAGTCGATGCCGTAGCCGGGCAGCGTCGAGAAGGGATTGAGGCGCGTGCCGAGCGCCAGCACCACGTCGGCCTTCGCGATGAGCTGCATACCGGCCTTCGAGCCGTTGTAGCCGAGCGGGCCGGCGAAGAGCGGATGCGAGCCGGGGAAGGCGTCGTTATGCTGGTAGCCGCAGCAGACGGGCGCGTCGAGCCGCTCGGCGAGCGCGATCGTGGCGCCGATGGCGTTCGCCAGCACGACCCCGGCGCCGTTCAGGATGACCGGGAATTTCGCCTTCGACAGCAACGCCGCCGCCCTGTCGAGCGCCTCGTCGCCGCCCGAGGGGCGCTCGAACTCGACGATCGCCGGCAGTTCGACGTCGATCACCTGCGTCCAGAAATCGCGCGGCACGTTGATCTGCGCCGGCGCCGAGGCGCGCCAGGCGTGCTGGATGACGCGGTTCAGCGTCTCGGCCATGCGCGAGGGGTCGCGCACCTCCTCCTGGTAGGCGACCATGTCCTTGAACAGCGCCATCTGCTCGACTTCCTGGAAACCGCCCTGCCCCACGGTCTTGTTCGCCGCCTGCGGCGTGACCAGCAGGAGCGGCGTGTGGTTCCAGTAGGCCGTCTTCACCGCCGTGACGAAATTGGTGATGCCCGGCCCGTTCTGGGCGATCATCATCGACATCTTACCCGAGGCGCGCGTGTAGCCGTCGGCCATCATGCCGCCCGAACCCTCATGCGCGCAGTCCCAGAAGGTGATGCCCGCCTGCGGGAACAGGTCGGAGATCGGCATGAAGGCCGAGCCGATGATGCCGAAGGCGTGCTCGATACCATGGCGCTGCAGCACCTTCACGAAGGCTTCTTCGGTAGTCATCTTCATGGCGGAAATCCTTTCTTTGCTGGCCTCCGTTCGGGGCCTAGTTCGTTTCGTCCTTGAGGAAATACCAGCGGTACATCGCCCGCTGGCCGATGCGGCGGAAGGGGGTCAGGAAGCCGTGCCCCGGCAGGGCCGAGGTGAAGATCGGCAGGTCGAGCCCGCCGCCCTTGCCGGCGACCAGCTGCGCCATGCGGCGGCCGGCCTGGGCGGAATACATCACGCCGTTGCCGCCATAGCCCATGGCGTAGAAGATCTTCTGCCGCGGGTCGGGCTGGAAGATGCGCGGCATCATGTCGTGGCTGACGTCGACCCAGCCCCACCAGGAATAGTCGATGTCGATGCCCTTCAGCGCCGGGAACTTGCGGTGGAGGCCTTCGACCAGGAGCTTGAGATGGCGCGGGTTCTCCGCGTCCGCTCCGGTGATGGCGCTGCGGCTGCCGATCTGGACGCGCCCGTCCGGCATCTGCCGATAGTAGAAGCGCAAGGTGCGGGTGTCGGTCAGCACCATCCTGGTCTTGAAATTGCAGGCCTCGCGCTCGGCGTCGGTCAGCTTGCGGGTGACGATCGAGTTCGACAGGATCGGCATCAGCTTGTGGCGCGTCAGCTCGTGCATGCCGGGAGGCGTGTAGGCGGCGGTGGCGAGCGCCACGGCGCGCGCGCGGACCGTGCCGCCCGGCGTCGTCAGGTAGTGCACGCCATTTTTCGTCTGCCAGCCGATCACCGGGCTGCCAGGATGCACTTTCGCGCCGAGCGCGCGCGCCATCTTCAGGTAGCCGAAGGCGAGCTTGCCGGCATGGATGGCGATGCCGTCCGGCTCGAGCATGGCGCCTTGCGCCTCCTCGTCGCGCATATAGTCGCGGTGCACTTCCTCACGCGTCAGGATGCGCGTCCCGTAGCCGAACACCTCGTTCAGGAGCTTCGATTCCGCCTCCAGCTTCGGCATCATCTTCGCCTTGTGGGCGACGTAGAGATGGCCGCCGTCCTGCGGCTCGCAATCGATGTCGCGGACCAGGCCGCGGAAAATATCGAAGCCCTCCAGCATTTCGGCATGCAGCTTCTTGGCGACATCGACGCCCCAGCGCTCGATCCAGCCCGAACGCGTCAGCCGGCCTGCGGAAAACTGCGCCTGGCCGCCATTCCTCGTCGAGCAGCCCCAGGCGACGCGGTTCGCCTCGAGCACCGTCGCCTTGATGCCGTGCTCCTTCGCCAGGTGGATGGCGCAGGAGAGGCCGGTATAGCCCGAGCCGATGACGGCGACATCGACGTCCATGTCGGCGGCGACGGGACCGTCGTCCTCGGGCGGCTCGCCGGCGGTCGCGATCCAGTAGGTCGGCGCGTAGTCGCGGTTCTGCCCCGGCCCGCGATCGGCGATCGGGTCGTAGCGCGGGTCGTAGGGATCGTGCGGACGACGGAGCGGGATGATCTGGGTGTCCATCTGTGCCATTCCTTGGCGATGATAAGCTGTCGCGACCTCAGGCCTTCTGCATCGGCCGGTTCTTGCGGAAGGCCTGCTTGAAGACGATCTTGCCGTCGCGCAGGGTGAAGAGATCCGCGCCCTGCGCCTCGACCCGCATGCCCTCGCGGTTGGTGCCGGAGAAGGTCCATTCGGAGACGGCGCGGTCGCCATGGACGAAGTGGCTGTGATGGTCCCAGCGGGCGTCGGGCATGTCCTCCCACACCTTGGCGAAGGCGGCGCGGATATCCTTCTTGCCCTCGAAGCGCGTGCCGTAGACCGCCGGCCCGCCGACGGCGTTGAAGACGCAGTCGTCGGCGAAGGCGGTCATCACGGCGTCGGCGTCGTGGCGGTTGAAGGCGTCGAACATCTCGGCCAGAGCCTCGGCGGTCATCTCGGTTTCCTTGCTCATCTTTTCCTCGTCGTTCCTTCCCGCGTTTCGCATAGACCGGGCGCTTGCCCGCCCATGGCGTGCAGGAGACGTTCATCGTTTTTCGGCTCGTCGGCCCGGCGCGGGGGCCTCGTTCCCGGGCGTCGCTAGGTCATGGTCAGATCTTGCCCTTCCACGGGATCAGCAGGCGCTCGAGATAGCGGACCAGGAGGTCGAAGGCGAAGGCGAAGACGCCGATGACGATAATGCCCATGATGACGGCGGCACTGTCGAGGAACTGCGCCGAGTTGAGCACCATGAAGCCGAGGCCGCGGTCGGCGGCGATCATCTCGGCCGCGACAAGCGTCGTCCAGCCGACGCCGATGCCGATCCGCATGCCGGTGAAGATCTCGGGCAGGGCCGCCTTCAGGATGACGTGGCGGATGATCTGTCCCTGCGTGCCGCCCATGGCGTAGGCGGCGTGGATCTGCTCGATCGACACCGACTTGACGCCGGCGCGGGCGGCGATCGCCATCGGCGCGAAGATCGCCAGGTAGATCAGGAAGATCTTCGGGAACTCGCCGATGCCGAGCCAGATGATGACCAGCGGCAGGTAGGCGAGCGGCGGCAGCGGCCGGTAGAATTCGATGATCGGATCGAAAAGGCCGCGCGCGACCCGCGAAACCCCCATCCAGATGCCGATCGGGATCGCCGTCAGGCAGGCGAGGAAGAAGGCGCCGAACACCCGTGTCAGGCTCGCGCGCGTGTGCTCCCATAGCGTCGAATTGGCGACGCCGTCGGTCAGGGCGACCATGAACTTGTGATAGACGGCGACCGGCGAAGGCAGGAAGAGCGGCTTCACCCAGCCCGACTCGGTCACCAGGAACCACAGCCCGATCAGCACCAGCGCGGTGATGATGCTGATATGGCCCGAATAGCCGTCGCCGGGCGCGCCGTACACCTTTCCGGCGCGGGTGGCCTTGGCCTGGGGCATGAAGCTAAGCATGGACCACCTCCTGCGTTCCGGCGGCTGCCAGTTCGTCCCCGTAGATGATGCCGAGCACGGTCTCGCGCATCTGGATGAAATCGGGGCTGGACTTGATGGCTCGGGCGTTGCCTTCCTTGAGGAAACGCCTGTTGAAGTCGAGATCGTACATGTGGGTGATGCGGCCGGGCCGCGGCGACATGACGATCAGCCGGGACCCCAGGAACAGCGCCTCCTCGACGCTGTGGGTGATGAAGAAGAACATCTTGTGGGTGTGCTCCCACACCTTCAGCAGCAGTTCCTGGATGCTTTCGCGGGTCAGCGCGTCGAGCGCCGCCATCGGCTCGTCCATCAGGAGCATGGCCGGGTCGCAGGTCAGCGCCCGCGCCACGCCGACGCGCTGCTGCATGCCGCCGGAAAGATGATAGATCATGTGGCGGTGGAAGTCCTGCAGCCCGACCAGCGCCAGGTTGCGCGCCGCACGCTCGTGCCGCTCGGCCTTGGGAACGTGCTGCAGCCTGAGGCCGAACTCGGTGTTGTCGATGACGTTCAGCCAGGGCAGAAGGGCATGCTTCTGGAAGACGACGCCCCGGTCCGCCCCCGGCCCCCGGATGCGCTTGCCGCCGAGCGTGATCTCGCCCTCGGTCGGCGACATGAAGCCGGCGAGCAGGTTGAGAAGCGTGGTCTTGCCGCAGCCCGAGGCGCCCAGCGCCACCACGAACTCGCCGCTTTCGATCGTCAGATCGACGCCCTTGAGCGCGATCACTGCCTCGCTGGAGTGCAGGCCCGGATAGGTCAGGCTGACCTTGTCGATCTTCAGTCTTTCCATCGGCGCCGTCATGTCGAACCACCTTTCGAAAGGGGATTTCTGCCGCCGCCGGCCGGAAGCCGGCGGCGTGACGGAAGTCTAGGCCTGTTCCAGGTCCGCTGGAACCGCAAACGGCTCCGGCTACTGGCTCTTCGCTGCTTCCTCGGCGAAGGAAGCGTTCACGAAGGGCGTGTAGTCGGGCAGGACGCTGTCGATCTGCTTCTGCGCCTTGAGGAAGTCGGCGCTCGCGGCGAAGGCACGCACGGCGCCGCCTTCGGCGCCGCCGCCGAGCCAGGCCTTGGACACCTGTTCCTCGACGGTGGGGTATTCGAGCAACTTGGAGGCTTCGACGATGTCCTGCGGGGTGCCGCCGATCAGCTTGACGTTGCCCTTCACCTCCGGCGAATCGACCGTCCAGTTGGCGCCGTTCTTCTTGAAGTCGGCATAGGCCTTGGCCAGCACCTTGGTGAAGGCCGCCATGAACTTCGGATTATCCTTGCCGAAGGACTTTCCCACCATGATGGCGTCGAAGGTCGGCACGCTCGCCTTGCCCACCTCGCCCGAATTGATGATCTCCTTGCCCGTCTTCTCGATCTTGGAGAGCGCCGGCGGCCAGACATAGGCCGCGTCGATGTCGCCACGCTCCCAGGCCGCCACGATCTGCGGAGGCGTCAGGTTGAGGATGGTGACGTCGCGCGGGTTGATCTTCCAGACCTTCTCCAGCGCGACCAGCAGGTGGAAGTGCGAGGTGGAGACGAAGGGAACGGCGACCTTCTTGCCCTTGAGGTCCTCGGGCTTCTCGATGCCGGAGCCGTTGCGCGCGATCAGCGCCTCGGACTTGCCGATATTGTCGAGGATCCAGAAAAGCTGGGCGTCGACGCCGCGCGTGACCGAGGCGGTGGCGCCGGTCGATCCGATCACGCCCACCGCCACATTGCCCGAGGCCAGCGCCACCGAGATGTCGCCCGCCGAGGCGAACTGCCGCCAGTCGACGGTGTAGCCCTCGGCGGCCAGCGCCTTGTCGAAGCTGCCATCGGCTATGGCGCTGATGAACGGGCCGACGATCTGCTGATAGCCGACCACGACCTTGGTGTCGGCCGAGGCGCTTCCGGGCGCGGCGAGCGCGAGCGCCATCGTCGCGGCCGCGATTGCGGCCTTCGCCCTTGTAAAGATGTTCATGCAATTCTCCTCTTTCCTGTTATTCCCCGGGCATGATTGCCACTCGCCGGCTGTCCCGCCAGTCTTCTTTGTTTCAAAGGCGATATTGGCCGGCGAAATAAAATTCCGTATATCCAGATGGGAAACTGATTAAGTCCAGCAAGGTCGAGGCCCCTGCCCGATGACCGTCCCTTCCATCTCCGAAGGCATCTTCTTCCTCGACAGGCAGCGCCCCGTCGGGCTGCAGGCGCAGCTTCGCGAGACGCTGGTCTCCGGCATCCTGTCCGGGCGGCTGCTGCCCGGCTCGCGGCTGCCCTCGACGCGCCGGCTGGCAAGCTATCTCAACATCTCGCGCATCACCGTTACGCTCGCCTATCAGGAGCTTGCGGCGGAAGGCTATATCGAGGCCCAGGCGCGCAGCGCCTATTCCGTCTCCGACAGCGCGCCGGTGGCGCGGCTGAGGGCCAGCGAGGATGCCGCCGGCGCGGAAGCGATCGACTGGAACGCCAAGCTGAAGCCGCGCTTCCAGATCGCCAAGGCGATCCGCAAGCCGCTCGACTGGCGGCGCTACCCCTTCCCCTTCCTCTACGGGCAGATGGATACGACGCTCTTCGATCTCGGCGCCTGGCGCGACTGCTCGCGCCGCGCGCTCGGCCGCAGCGATTTCGAATATATGGCGGGCGATTTCGCCGCCGCCGACGACATGCAGCTCGTCAGCTACATCTGCTCGCGCACGCTGCCGCGTCGCGGCATCCGCGCCCGGCCGGAGGAGATCCTGGTGACGCTCGGCGCGCAGAACGCCATCTGGATCGCGGCGCAGCTGCTGCTGGGCCGCGGTTCGCATGCCGCCTTCGAGAATCCCGGCCATCCCGATATCTATGCGTCATTAAAGCTCAGCGAGGCGACGGTCACGCCGGTCGACGTCGACGGCGCGGGCCTGCCGCCGCATCACCTGCCGGAGAAGATCGACGCGGTCTTCGTCACGCCGAGCCACCAGGCGCCGACGGCGGCGCGCATGCCGATGGAGCGGCGGCTGACGCTGCTCGAAATGGCGGAGGAACGCGATTTCGTCATCGTCGAGGACGATTACGAGTTCGAGATGAGCTTCCTGGCGCCGCCGGCGCCGGCGCTGAAGTCGCTCGACCAGCGCGGCCGCGTCTTCTACGTCGGCTCCTTCTCCAAGTCGCTGTTCCCCGGCCTGCGCCTCGGCTACCTGATGGCGCCGGAGCCGGTGATCCGCGAGGCGCGGGCGCTTCGCGCCCTGATGTTGCGGCATCCGCCCGGCCATCTGCAGCGCACGGCGGCCTATTTCCTGGCGCTCGGCCATTACGACAGCGTCATCCGCCGGATGCGCAACGAATACGAGAAGCGGCATGAGGTGATGGCGACGGCGCTCCGCCGCGAAGGCCTCAAGGTGGCGGGCTCGTCGGCCTTCGGCGGCACCTGCTTCTGGATCGAGGGGCCGGAAGGGCTCGACGCCGACCGGCTGACCAATGAATTGCGCGCCGACGGCGTGCTGATCGAATCCGGCTCGCCTTTCTTTCCGGCCAACGAAGGGCCGTGCCGCTATTTCCGCATGGCCTATTCGTCGATCGCCGCCGACCGCATCACCGAGGGCGTGGCGCGGACCGCCAGCGCCATCCGGAAGATGGTGGGCGCGATCTAGCGGCGGCGGAACCGGGTCGGCACCAGATCGCTACTGTTGATTGCAACCTATCGCATGTGGGAATCGACCCCACATCGTCACACGCGATCGCCCGCGATCAATGCTCCCGAATCGGATGCCCGTGCGATCCCTTCGCCGCCTGCCCGCGGATATGCTCCAGCACGCTTTTGACGCTGGCGCCGTAGCGGGCATGCGGCTGGCGCACGCCGTGGCTCAGAAGCATGCGGCGCACCGCCGGCGAGGCGCCGGCGATATAGAAGCGCACATGCGCGCGCGATGCCTTGCGCACGGCTCCCTCGATGACGTTCGCCGCCGTCGAATCGAGGAACGGCACTTTCGAACAGTCGAGCACGAAATTGCGGCGCTGGTCGGCGATGCGGTCGAGCACGGTGCCGACCGTCGCCGCCGCGCCGAAGAAGAAGGCGCCGGAGATGTGATAGACGACTGTGTCGGGGTCGCTCGCTTCCGATGCGTCGTAGGGTACGCGCGCGCCGTTCGCCGTGTCGGGCCGATCCTCCTCGACGGGAGGCGCATGGGCCTCCACGGAGACCGCGCGCGACATGCGGTTGATGAAAATCAGCGCGCCGAGCGCGAAGCCGACCACGATGCCGGTCGTCAGGTCGCGCAGCACCACCAGCGCGAAGGTGACCAGCAAAACCAGCGCGTCGCCGCGCGAAGAACGGACAAGCGCCGCGACGGCCGGTTTCTCGACCATGTTCCACGCCACCGTTGCCAGCACGCCGGCGAGCGCGGCCAGCGGTATATAGGAGGCGAGCGGCGCGGCGACCGCCATGAACAGGAGCACGAAGACGGCATGCATGATCCCGGAGACCGGGCTGCGCGCGCCGGCCCGGATGTTGGTCGCGGTGCGGGCGATCAGGCCGGTGACGCAGATGCCGCCGAAGATCGGCGAGGCCATGTTGGCCACGCCCTGGGCCACGAGTTCGCAGTTGGAACGGTGGCGGCGGCCGGTCATGCCGTCGGCGACCACCGCCGAAAGCAGCGATTCTATGGCGCCCAGAAGCGCGAAGGAAATCGCGTCGGGCAGCATTACCAGCATCCGGTCGATGCTCACGGGAGGAAGCGAGGGGGCAGGCAGGCTGCGCGGGATGCCGCCGAAGCGGGTGCCGATGGTCTCCACGGGAAGGCTGAGCGCGGCGACCGCGAGCGACGCCGCGGCGACGGCGATCAGGAAGGCCGGCCAGGTCGGCCTGAGCTTCTTCAGCGCGATGATGATGCCGATCGTCAGCGCCGTCACCAGCACCGCCGCCGGATTGACGGTGCCGGCCGCCCCGGCGAGGGCGACGAGCTTAGGCAGCAGTTCGGCGGGCTCCTTGCCCGTCAGGGTGAGGCCGAGAAGATCGTGTATCTGGCTGGAGAAGATGATGAGCGCGATGCCGGCGGTGAACCCGACGGTGACCGGATAGGGAATGAACTTCACATAGGTGCCGAGCCGCAGGAACCCGGCGACGGCAAGCATCACGCCGGCCATCATCGTCGCCAGGAACAGGCCGTCCAGCCCATGGCGATCGACGGTCGAGGCGACCAGCACGATGAAGGCGCCGGCCGGGCCGCCGACCTGGAAGCGGGTGCCGCCGAGGAGCGAAACGATGAGGCTCCCGACAATGGCGGTGAATAGCCCGCGCTCCGGCGTCACATGCGAGGCGATGGCGATCGCCATCGACAGCGGCAGGGCGACGATCGCCACCGTCAGCCCCGCGACCGCATCGGCGCGGAAACCGGAAAGCCCGTATCCCTCGCGCAGAACGGTGATCAGCTTCGGCGTGTAGAGTTCCCGGAAATCCGGTCCCCGCCTCGGCGGGCTTGCGACGGCGTCCATGATGCATCCAGCCGGCGCTGCGCGGCGCGCCTCGAAGAGACCGATCGCGCCGACCCGCGGCGCCGGCGGCCTCTCAGCGGGCGGATCCCTCCGGGGGCGTCTTCAGCCTCACCCCCCGGCCGCCGGCATCGCTCGTCTGGTTGTCGCCGATGAGCACGACGCCGGCATCCTCGAGCGCCTGGATCACCTTGACCAGCGTGTCGACCACGCCGCGCACGACGCCTTCCGACGCCTCCATGCGCTGGACGGTCGGCAGCGAGACGCCGGCGCGCTCGGCGAGCGTCTTCTGGTCCATGCCGATCAGCGCACGCGCGGCGCGCATCTGCGCGGCCGTGATCATGGCGGATTGCCCGATGAAATTGCAGGATGCACGTATATACCCCTTATAATGATGTTTCAAGCATCATTTATTATGCAAAAACCCTTAATGGTCAGCGGCTGCCCGCATAGGGCCCAAAGGTTATGAGGGCGACGGCGACGATGGCAAGGGCGATGCCGGCGCCCTGCACGGCGTTCACCTTTTCGCCGAAGACGAGGAAAGCCAGAAGATTGACGGCGGCGAGCTGCACCACCGCCGAGAGCGACAGCGCGACGCCCATGCCGACCCCCTGGATCAAACGCATGATAATGAGGTTGCCGAGCGAATAGAGACCGAGCGTCAGGAGGATGCGCCAAAGGCTCGGCTGTACGGCCCAGCCCTTGGCGGCGACGGCGGCAAGCACGAAGATGAGGGTGGAGGCGGCAAGCTGCAGCAAAGACCCGATGCTCAAGCAAAAGCCTCCGCGCGAATGACAGGACCGGTTCCGGAACGATGGAGGCCGGCGCTCGCACCGCCGGCCGCCGGCGTCTTGTCGGGCAAAGCCGTGGCGGCGTCAAGCGCGCGGGGCGGAAGGACGACCGCGGCAGCCAAGGGGAACGAAGGGGCGGGAAGGCGGCCGGGGACCGGGCGCTGCCGCCCGGTTCGCGCGCCGCGCAACGATCCGGATCGGTCGCCGGACGAAATAGCCTGCATGTTGCGCTTCGGCCACAATGTGTCCGAGCGGTAACAGTGATGGAGGAGAGTGAAGGGACGAAGGCCTGCGGCGCATGAAAGCGATGGACGTGAATCATCGGCTTTGGCAGCATTATGGTTAATGGAGACGGCGGCGGACGAGCATCGGGGACGGGCTGCAACGGGGCTTTAGCCTACGGGGTGCTGCCTCCAGACGAAGGAGATCGGACCGCGGTCTCCGACGTGATCCGTCCCGGTGAAGGCCGGTAGACGGCCAGGACAGAGGCCAGTGGTTCGGCGGGGGCGCCTAGGGGAACCACTGGCCCGCGTCGGGCGGCGCGGCCGCTCCTTCCAATCCATCCCACTGACCGTCCGGAGCCTTTCCGATCCTTCCGGCCTGCGGCGGCGCCCTACCAAAATTTAATGCAACGCGGAGGCATCCAAATTCCCCGACGGGCATTTACGTCCTTGCCGGCAAAGATGGGGCCGGCCGTTTACTGTTGGGGGTTTTTGGGAAAGGACCGTATCCATGAGAAGAACGATCTTCGCAGCGGCGGCGCTGGCGTTGGGCTTCGCCGCAACCGCCGCCTACGCCCAGGCAGATAATCCGCCGCCGCCCCCTCCTCCCGCCAACGGACCGGCAGCCACGCCGCCGCCACCGCCTCCGCCCCCGCATCGGCCCGGCGAGGAGGCCATGCGCGGTCATGAGCGGATGGGCGGACCCGACGACATGCGCGGCCCCGGCCGCCCCGGGCCGTGGATGAAGCGTCACATGATGATGATGTCCAAGGGTGCCCATATCCGCGTCAGCGACGGCGACATCCATCTCAACGTGAAATGCGCGGAGGACGACTCGACCGCCGCATGCGGCCAGACCGTCATCAGGATCATCAGGGAAATGCAGTCGTCCGACCAGTCCTCGGGTTACGAGGACCAGAGCGACCACGATTCCGGCCATCGCGGGGATCGCGACGAAGGCCCGACGATGAACGAATAGGCCGGCGACCGGCCGTAGCGGAGGCAGGCGTCACGCGCGTGGCGCCTGCCTTTCCTTTCGGGGGAACGCGTGAACGGCTCAGCCGTGGCGAGCCGCCGGCGCGGCGGTGCGCGGCTTCCGCTTCGGGGCGGGGATCAGCCCTTCGCGCTGCGCCTGCTTGCGGGCGGCCTTGCGCGAACGGCGGATGGCCTCGGCCTTCTCGCGGGCGCGGCGCTCCGACGGCTTCTCATAGGAACGGCGCGACCGCATCTCGCGGAAGATGCCCTCGCGCTGCATTTTCTTCTTCAGCGCCCGAAGCGCCTGTTCGACGTTGTTGTCGCGTACGAGTACCTGCAATGAATCATCCTGACGTTGGAGTAACGTGATACGCCGCATGGCGGCGCGGGCGGTTTCATGGTGATGCGCCGCATATAGGGCGGCACGGACGGTCCGGCCAGAGCGGCGGCCGCACTTGGGAGTGTCTCGACGACGACGCGGCTCTAACACCTTTCGCCGCCCCTGCCCACCCCCGTGCGGAGCGATTGCCTGCGGAATTGGCGCGGCCGCTTTCCTTGCGCCACGCGCTCCGCGACGCATATCCACTTCCCACCGCGAACCGAAATCTCTATACGCGCCGCCATGACGACACCGCTCGACCACATCCGCAACTTCGCCATCGTCGCCCATATCGACCACGGCAAGTCGACGCTCGCCGACCGGCTGATCCAGATGACGGGCGGGCTCGACCTGCGCGAGATGAAGGACCAGGTGCTCGATTCGATGGATATCGAGCGCGAGCGCGGCATCACCATCAAGGCGCAGACCGTGCGCCTGCACTACACCGCCCGCAACGGCGAGGACTATGTGCTGAACCTCATCGACACGCCCGGCCATGTCGACTTCGCCTATGAGGTGTCGCGCAGCCTAGCCGCATGCGAGGGCTCGCTGCTGGTGGTCGACGCCAGCCAGGGCGTCGAGGCGCAGACGCTCGCCAACGTCTACCAGGCGATCGACAACGACCACGAGATCGTCGTGGTGCTGAACAAGGTCGACCTGCCCGCCGCCGAGCCGGAGCGCGTCAAGGAACAGGTCGAGGAGGTGATCGGCATCGACGCGTCCCAGGCCGTCATGATCTCGGCCAAGACCGGCCAGGGCGTGGACGAGGTTCTGGAAGCGATCGTCCACCAGCTTCCGCCGCCGAGGACCGGCGACGCCGCCCAGCCGCTCAAGGCCATGCTGGTCGATTCGTGGTACGATCCCTATCTCGGCGTCATCGTACTGGTGCGCGTGGTCGACGGCGTGCTGAAGAAGGGCCAGACCATCCGCATGATGGGCACCGGCGCCAAATACCCTGTAGAGCGCGTCGGCGTGTTCACGCCGAAGATGGTGCAGGTGGACGAGCTCGGCCCCGGCGAACTCGGCTTCATCACGGCCTCGATCAAGGAAGTCGCCGACACGCGCGTCGGCGACACCATCACCGAGGACAAGCGCCCGACCGCGACCATGCTGCCGGGCTTCAAGCCGGCGCAGCCGGTGGTCTTCTGCGGCCTCTTCCCGGTCGACGCCGCCGATTTCGAGGATCTGCGCGCGGCGATGGGGAAGCTGCGCCTCAACGACGCCTCCTTCTCCTACGAAATGGAGACCTCCGCGGCGCTCGGCTTCGGCTTCCGCTGCGGCTTCCTCGGCCTGCTGCATCTGGAGATCGTGCAGGAGCGGCTGGAGCGCGAGTTCGACCTCGACCTGATCGCGACCGCGCCCTCGGTCGTCTACAAGCTGCACCTGACCGACGGCACCGAGAAGGAACTGCACAACCCGGCCGACATGCCCGACCCGGTGAAGGTCGCCTCGATCGAGGAGCCGTGGATCCGCGCCACCATCCTGACGCCCGACGACTATCTCGGCGGCATCCTGAAGCTCTGCCAGGACCGGCGCGGCGTCCAGCACGACCTTTCCTATGTGGGCAAGCGCGCCATGCTGGTCTACGACCTGCCGCTGAACGAGGTGGTGTTCGACTTCTACGACCGGCTGAAATCGATCTCCAAGGGCTATGCCTCGTTCGACTACCATCTGACCGACTATCGCGAGGGCAATCTCGTCAAGATGTCGGTGCTGGTGAACGGCGAGCCGGTCGATGCGCTCTCCATGATGGTGCACCGATCGGCGGCGGAAAAGCGCGGCCGCGCGCTGGTGGAGAAGCTGAAGGAGCTGATCCCCAAGCACATGTTCAAGATCCCGCGCAGGCGGCGTTCATCGAAGCGCTGAAGATGGGGGATTGAGGGCCCGGTTGGCGCCAAGCGAAGCGCTGGCGCCAAGCCGTCGATCCTGCGAATCGACGGCAGGCTTCGAAGGCCGGGGAGTTGCCGGAGGCAACGGGGCCCCGGCAGGGATGGCGGGCGCTGACGCGTTGCGCTAGTCAGTTACACGGCCACCGGCGCGGGTGCCGCCGGGCCAAGTTCTTGGATGAACTGGCTAGCATGCAATATCGCGTCGCCATAGACCTGTTGAGCTGGCGCTATGCCTGCATGGCGCGCTTCGGCGACGGGCATACGTTGAGAGTATGTGAGAATGAGAGTTCCGGGCTTCTGGTCCTGCGGTACGGCTTTGACTCGGGTGATTCCGACGTAGAAGAGCCGACGTTGCTCCTCAAGATGTCGTGCCTGCTCAGCTGGTGAGAGGTCAGCATCTGCCGGTCGTGGCAGAAGCCCCTGAACGCAGCCCGCTATGATCGTAATGGGGGAACTGAGCCCCTTGCTCTTGTGCAAGCTCATTATGCGGACATCTTGGATTTCCGTCGGTATTTCTGGCTGGCTGATAGCAATGGCAAGTTCGCGGACCAATGCTTCTCGATCGCCATCTTCAATTTCAGCAAGGACGGCTATCGCGAGTTCCCGGATATCGCGAGTTTCATTCTGCCCTTGTGGGAAAAGCTGGTCCACGACTCCGCTAAGGTCTGGCAGCGCTTCAAGTGCGGCCAGCGCCTGCTGAATTTCTCGAAAGGACAATACCAGAGCTCCGGTATGTGGAAGGCTCAGCGCTCCGCTCTCAAGCTGCACCATTGCATCCCAAGGAGTTGTCCCTGCATTTTCACAGTGTTCTCGAACGCGACGATATCCCGCCGCATGCCAATTGTTTCCGTTGATACCGACGAGCCATCGTAATGCGACCCTGTCCTGTCGGTTAGCGAAAAGCTTGAGCAATGCAAACGAACGCTTCGCAAGCATATGGCTCAGCTCAGATTCCGCATAGTAGGACTTGGTCGGAACACCTTGAGCAACTAATGCCTCGTACAGAGGAGTTCCGAATGCTCGGCTTTGAGTGAGAACCAATATGTCACCGGCTGGCGTGCCACCTGCGATCATCCCCGATACCAAAGCTGAAACGCCCACGACCTCCTGTGCAATGGTCTGATACTGAATTATGCGGACATCTCCGACGCCGTTTGCGGGCATGGGCACCAACGGTCGTGGCACCGGGCGCAAGATATTGTGACCGATGAGATTGTTCGCCATTTGCACAACCCTTGTCGGGCATCGCCTGCAGTCCTCCAGGCCGAGATCATCTGCGCCAACATTTATGTTCAGCCACTCGCGAATCCCGTCCGGGTGAGCGTGTTTGAAGCTATAAATAGACTGGTCGTCATCGCCGACGATACAGACTTCGGCAGTACCGGACAGAAGCGCGATGACTCCTTGCTCAGCTCTGTTGAGGTCTTGGTATTCATCGACCAGAATGTGGGCAAACTCGCTTCGCTCTGCTGCCGCAGGATTTGAATGCAAATAGCTATACAGTTGAGGGATAACCTCGCCGATCAACATGGCCTCGTGGAAGCGGAGCTAAGACAGCAAGTCCGCTTGAAATGCCGCATCTTGTGCGCTTAGTGCATAACCCGGTTGTTCGTGCTGAAGGCGCGCCCAAGCTGCCTCATAGGCCATTCGTAGCTTTTTCACCGCCTTCTTGCCCCCATGTTGTGCCATGAGGTCGCAAACGAGAGGTTCAAGTTCAAACTCATTGAGGGGACGCGGCACTCGTCCTGTCGCGCCCAGAACGTGATTCCGCATCAACATCCTCAAGGCAAGGCTATGGAGCGTCACGCCTTCGAGGTGATCGCACCCGGGAACCCCCATACCGACGAGTTCCCGGTGAAGGTCTTCAGCCGCAACTCGAGTAAACGTCACAGGCAATATCGTGGCAGGGTCCGCGCCGCTCTCAAGCAGCCGTGCGACGCGACGCTTCATCGCAAATGACTTGCCAGTCCCGCGTCCAGCTACGACGCGGATGCGGACATTCACCGAAGAGGCAATTGCGTAAGCTGGCGTTCCAATTGTAAGGCCATCACTCCAAGGCATTCGCTTCCTCTCAATATGTTCTAATACTCTTTCCTTAGTCGCGCCCACTCAGATAGGACATAACTATATCTTTCTAAAAGAAGCTTCTCTTCATCCCCACGAAACGGCGCATCCTCAATCGCATATGATTTGCTCCGCAGTACATCGAGAATCCTAAACTCACTCGGCATCGCGCGAGACATTGTCTGGGTCATCACCCAGAGACCGACGCGAGCGGCATCGTCACCCAACGGAAGAAGTTCATCAAAATAGGGATAGACTAGACGGAGAGATCTGTCTTCGAACTCAACCGCCAGTAAGTTGTCTACCTTAATGATTGCGCCGACTTCATGTACCGGGAAGCGAGCGTTGATTCGCCGCTCCACTGCCCTGAATGGCTCATTGATCCAACGTCGCTTCTCGTTCCACCAAACCAAAAACGCATCGGATAGGATGGGATAGAGCCTTTTTCGCTGTCGGCTCGCGGCAACTCGACCCACCACAAGAGCTTGTAGATCGCCAAGCCCCATTGCGTGGGCTTTCGCGTCACTCCAAAAGGCTTGATGGAAATCTCCTCCCTCTCCCTGCTTACCAGCTTCCTTCGAGATTTCCGCCCTAATATCTTCCCGCAGCATTGACACCAATCTATTAGGTGGCGCGTACATAAGGATCAGTAGCTTACGGAGATGGATGTTCTTAATGCTCATCTAGCAATATTTATACGATTCGCGCCAAAGTAAAAACGTTGTCCCGCACTGCGCGGTGAACGCTTGTTGACAACGGTTTTTCCAAATCAGCTGGTCTCCCGTCATGAAAATTCTCACCACCACCGCTGCCCGGAACCGTTTTGGCGAAACGATCGACATGGCGCAGGCCGAGCCGGTGCGTGTGCAGCGGCAGAGGGTGGCCGATTAACCTTCGTCATTCCAGGGCGAAGCAGGCCGAAGGCCGTCGCGAAGACCCTGGAATCCATGCCCGAGAAATCACGGCAGCGTGGTGAGGTGCGGGAAGGGCGCCGGTTCTGTATCGCTGCGGTGGGCCGCGATGCTCACGGCATGGATCCTCGGGTCAAGCCCGAGGATAACGACGGTGGAGAGGTCGGCGCCCGGGTTTCTCCGGTTGGCGCTACAACGGAGCCTTAGTGAGCGTGCAGTCCCATCGTGCTGGCACTTCCGGGATGACGCGCGCGGCTGATGCCACCCACAAACGTGGATAGGTCAGCGCTTGCGGTTGCGCCGAAGCCTCGCCTTTGCGCCCTTTCCCGTTTTTCTCCTCTCCATCTTATCCACGCCTGCTCCGCCTCGCTTATGCTTGGCCACAGTCTCTCCTGCTGGAACGCTTGTCGCGACGGCGGGAATGCGGGGAGGGACCGGCGCATCCGGCGAAGCGGTCGACGGACCGTGGAGTGCCGGTGGGTCCATCCGGAGTTTCCAACATCTCCGGCCCGTTGGGTCCCGGTCCTCGTGGCCGGGGCCCAAGTAAGCGGTCCCTGGGAGAGTAGGGCGCTGTATGTCTAGCGCCGGCATCAGGAAACCCACGGCGCATGCCGGCAGGTCCGATGCTAGAGGAATGGATGGGCACAAGTCAGTCCGCGCCGGAGGGGCGGCCGCGAGGTCGCACATAACTACTAGATGAGCGAGCTCTCGGCCGCCCGTCTTCCCAATCCCATGGTCCCCCGACCGGCAAAGCCGGGTCGGGATAAGGAACCATGGGCAACAAAGAGCCCAAGGGCCAGGGCCGCAAGGCAGCGTGGCGAGGGGATCGTATGAGGAATCCGAAATGCCCCTCTCCGGTTTGCTCCGCGACCACCTCTCCCCTAAGGGGCGAGGAAGAGCCGGCGCCAGCACGCCCGAAGGGTTCGCCATTTCCGTTCGACAGCCCCGGCCGGCGCTGTTAAAAGCCCGCGCGACAAAGGACTTCCGGAACATGGCAGACGACATCAGACAAGCGGTCTCCCGCCGCCGCACCTTCGCGATCATTTCGCACCCCGACGCCGGCAAGACGACGCTGACCGAGAAGCTGCTGCTCTTCGGCGGCGCGATCCAGCTCGCGGGCGAGGTGAAGGCCAAGAAGGACCGCATGCAGACGCGCTCCGACTGGATGAAGATCGAGCGCGAGCGCGGCATCTCGGTCGTCACCTCGGTGATGACGTTCGAATATGGCGAGCATGTCTTCAACCTGCTCGACACGCCCGGCCACGAGGATTTCTCCGACGACACCTATCGCACGCTGACGGCGGTCGATTCGGCCGTGATGGTGATCGACGCGGCCAAGGGCATCGAGCCGCGCACGCTGAAGCTGTTCGAGGTCTGCCGGCTGCGCGATATCCCGATCGTCACCTTCGTCAACAAGATGGACCGGGAGACGCGCGACCCGTTCGAGATCCTCGACGAGATCGAGGCGAAGCTGGCGCTCGACACGGCGCCGATCACCTGGCCGATCGGCCGCGGTCGGAGCTTCGCCGGCACCTACCATCTGGCTCAGAACGCGGTGCGCCATGGCGACGCCGAGACCGAGCGCACCAAGGTCAACGGGCCGGATTCCAACCGCGTCGCCGGCCTGCTGCCCGAACACGAGCGCGAGGCCTTCATCGAGGAACTGGAGCTGGCGCGGGAGGCCTGCCGGCCGTTCGACCCCGAATCCTTCCGCGAGGGGCACCTGACGCCGGTGTTCTTCGGCTCGGCGTTGCGGAACTACGGCGTCCGCGACCTGATCGAGGCATTGGGTGAGTTCGCGCCAGCGCCGCGCGACCAGGAGGCGGACACGCGCATCGTACACGCCACCGAGCCCGGGATGAGCGCCTTCGTTTTCAAGATCCAGGCCAACATGGACCCGAACCACCGCGACCGCATCGCCTTCGTGCGCGTCTGCTCGGGAAGGCTCGAGCGCGGCATGAAGGTGAAGCTCGTGCGTACCGGCAAGCCGATGTCGCTCTCGGCGCCGCAATTCTTCTTCGCACGCACCCGCGTGACCGCCGACGAGGCCTATGCCGGCGACGTGGTCGGCATCCCGAACCACGGGACGCTCCGGATCGGCGACACGCTGACCGAGGGCGAGGAGCTTCTCTTCCGCGGCGTGCCGAACTTCGCGCCTGAGATCCTGCGCCGCGTGCGCCTCGGCGACGCCATGAAGGCGAAGAAGCTGAAGGAAGCGCTGCAGCAGATGGCCGAGGAAGGCGTGGTGCAGCTCTTCTCGCCCGACGACGGCTCGCCGGCCATCGTCGGCGTCGTCGGCGCGCTGCAGCTCGACGTGCTGAAGGAGAGGCTCGCGGCCGAATATTCGCTGCCGGTCGATTTCGAGATGGCGCGCTTCTCGATCTGCCGCTGGATCTCGGCCGACAGCGTGGCCGAGCTCGAGCGTTTCGTCGAGGCGCACCGCGCCGACATCGCCCGCGACCTCGACGGCGACCCGGTGTTCCTCGCGAGCCACGAATTCTCGCTGAACTACGAGGCCGAGCGCTGGAAGGCGATCCGCTTCGCGACGGTGAAGGACTACCAGGTACGCGAGGCGGCGTGAGGGCCGCCCCTCACGGCGTCAGGTCGATGGTCTCCATCGTATGGGCGACACAGATCGCGCAGCAATCGTGGCAGGCGCGGTCGTTGTCGGGGCCTACGCCGTAGGCGATGCCGTCATTGCCGTTGATCCAGGCACCGTAGCAGATGCGCTCGCCAGGCGTGCAGGAGATCGTGACTTCCTTGATGGCGCCGGGATCGATGAGATAGACCTTGTCGTTCCCCGGCCAGACGGTTTCCTTGCCGTGCAGTTCGATGGCCACGGCGCGAGAATGTTCGTTTTCGAGCACGAAGCCCATGTCGGCGGCGTAAGCGGAAGTGGCCGTCACGAGCACGAGCGCCGCCGGTCCGGAGAGACGGCGGAAAAGATCGAGGGAAAGCATGCGATAGTCCAGTCTTACCGTTGTCCAGTTTATTATGGTTGTGATGACGCCTATTCGGACGCCGCCATCGGAACCGGACAATGTTGAGAAGACCTTTCGCACCGCTGCCACGGCGCGGCGCCGATCGCCGCCTCAAATCACTTCGGTAGGCTTGGTTTCCGGAATCTAAATCAGGCCGCGCGCGGCGAGGTTGCGCATCAGCGCTCCGGCCCCGAAGGTCCAGGGCGGACACTCGGTCGAAAGCCGGACGACGTTCATCAGCGTGCCGAGCGCCGGCGAAGAGATCGACACGATGTCGCCGACCTTGTGCGTGAAGCCTTCGCCCTGCACGTCGCGGTCCTCGACCGGCGCGAAGAGCGTGCCGAGATACAGCATGAAGCCGTCGGGATATTGGTGATGCCGGCCGACGGTCTGGCGAACGAGGTCGAGCGGGTCGCGGCTGATCTCCTTCATGGAGCTTTGGCCGTTGAGCACGAAACCGTCCTCTCCCTCGACGACCAGTTGCAGTTCGGCCCGCCGGACATCGTCCATGCCGAAGCCGTCGTCGAAGAGCCTTATGAAGGGGCCGATCGAGGCGGAGGCGTTGTTGTCCTTGGCCTTGCCGAGAAGCAGGGCCGAGCGGCCTTCCACATCGCGCAGATTGACATCGTTGCCGAGCGCGGCACCCTTCACCCTGCCCCGGCTGTCGACGGCGAGCACGATCTCGGGTTCGGGATTGTTCCACCTGGAGACCGGATGCAAGCCGACCGAGGCCCCCCATCCGACCGACGACATGATCTGCGCCTTGGAGAACACTTCGGCATCCGCGCCGATGCCGACCTCCAGATATTGCGACCACAGCCCCTCCTCGATGAGCGCGGCCTTGACCTTCGCCGCCTCCCCGGATCCCGGGACCAGATTGCGCAAACTGTCGCCGATGATGGCGGCGACCCGCCCGCGGATCTCCTGCGCCCGCAACGGATCGCCGGCCGCGCGTTCCTCGATCACCCTCTCGACCATCGAGCGGGCGAAGGTGACGCCGCAGGCCTTGATCGCCTGAAGGTCGCACGGCGCCAGCAGACGCAGCGTGGCCTCCCCCTTCGGCTCGAAGGAGGCGGCCGCGATATCCTCGACCGGACCGAGGTCGTCCCCCCTGGCGCCGCGCGCGAGCGCCGCCGGATCGTCCGCCTCCAGAAGGTCGCGCATGGTCGGGAAATCGCGGCTGGTGATGTCGACGAGACGGCCGTCGCGCACCGTCACGACCGCCGGTCCGCCGACATCCGCACGCCAGACCCGTCCGACGAGGCAACCGTCCCCGTTTTTCGGCAAGAGCCGTATCCCGTCCATTTCGCGTCCCTCCTGTTGGCCGGATGTCTCTTCCATTGTCGGCCGGCATAGACGAACAGCATTTCCCGCCGGTGCGCGTTCCTAAGCGAATATCCTCCGCACCGCCGGCATTTTGCTGCATAATTCCTAGTCACAAGGCCGCATTGCACTATCATGCGGCCCACGTCATATAAACCCGACCGATATTCAGGGAGAAGCCGCGATGAGCCTTCGCATCAATGATACCGCCCCCGATTTCACCGCCGACTCGACGGAGGGGGAAATCCGTTTCCACGACTGGATCGGCGACGGCTACGCCGTGCTGTTCAGCCACCCCAAGGATTTCACGCCGATCTGCACGACCGAGCTCGGCACCATGGCCGGGATGAAGGATGCGTTCGCCAAGCGCAACGCCAAGATCATCGGCATCTCGGTCGATCCGGTCGAGAGCCACAACAAGTGGAAATCCGATATCCAGACGGCCACCGGCCACAAGGTCAACTATCCGATGATCGGCGACAAGGACCTCAAGGTCGCCAAGCTCTACGACATGCTGCCGGCCTCCGCCGGCGACAGCTCCGAGGGCCGCACGCCCGCCGACAACCAGACGGTGCGCACCGTCTTCGTGGTCGGCCCGGACAAGAAGGTGAAGCTGACGCTGACCTACCCGATGACGACGGGCCGGAACTTCGACGAGATCCTGCGCGCGCTCGATTCCATCCAGCTCACGGCGAAGCACAAGGTGTCGACGCCGGCGAACTGGAAGCCCGGCGAGGACGTGGCGCTAACCGCCGCCGTCTCCGACCAGGAGGCCAACGAGAAGTTCGGCGGCTTCAAGGCGGTGCTGCCCTATCTGAGGATGGTGAAGGCCCCGAAGAACTGAGCCTCAGTCTGCCGTCATCCCGGTTTCCGGAACGAGCCGGAAGGCAGCGTCTTCAGGAATGGCGGCCGGGAGTGCCGGCCGAAGGTGTGGCCGCTGCCCAAGATCGACCCCGCGCGTCGGGCGCGATGATCGGCGGCTGAGCGCTATGCGCCGAGAAGCGGCCCTGCCTCGCGCTCGGCGCGGAGGAAGGGCTGCCTGCCTCGATCAAGCCCCGTTACGAAAAAACGGAGTGAAACGTAGCGCCGGCGTCGGGCAGCAAGCCGCCCCGGCGAGCGCAGGCGGGGCCCGGCCCGCGCATGTAGTGACGCTCCGGGCGGTAGGTCGGAGCGATGAATTCGCGAATTGCGACGCGGCAGTGCGTCAGTTGGTTCCAAAAAGCCATTTTCCGTCTCCCGGTCCTGTCTCGGATGTCCCGTCCGATTGAGGAAGACGATAGCAGGCAAGAATGAATCAGCCGTGAACGCCGTCTTAAGGATTCCGCCGAAATCGCGGCGAATCAGGGCGAGGCCGGCCCTATGCCGGACACGCGTCAGGGATTGGCCGTCTGCTGCCTCGACCGGGCGACGATCTGCGTCGGATTGACGAATTGCAGCGCGATGACGAGCCAGAAGAGCGTCGTGACCATATAGACGACCGCCATCGCGTCGATCGACTGCGAAGCCCTGACGCCGGAGGCGAAGACCGCGTAGTAGAGCGAGACGACGAGCGTCTGGCTGGTCGGCCCCGCCGTCAGGAAGGTCAGTTCGAACATGGCGAGCGTGCGCACCAGCACCAGGAGCAGCGCCGCCAGCATGCCGGGCAGGAGCAGCGGCAGCAGGATGCGGACGAAGAGGCTGGTGGTCGAGGCGCCGAAGACGCGCGCCGCCTGCTCGATGCGCGGGTCGATCTGCTCGATGAAGGGGATCATGACCAGCACGACGAAGGGCACGGCGGGCACGAGGTTGGCGAGCACGACGCCCCAGAAGGTGCCGCCGACGCCAAGCCGGTAAAGAACCGTCGCGAGCGGGATGCCGTAGGTCAGCGGCGGTAGGAGCAGCGGCAGCAGGAAGATCAGCACCATCAGCCGCTTGCCGGGGAAATCGCGGCGCGCCAGCGCATAGGCCGTCGTCACGCCGACCAGCCCGGAAATGACCACCACCGCGAAGACGATCTCGAAGGTGACGATCAGCACCGGCGTCAACTGGAATTCGCGCCAGGCGTCGACATACCAGTGCGTCGTCCAGCCCAGCGGCAGCCAGGTGCCGAGCCAGCGCGTCGAAAGCGAGTTGACGACGACGGCCAGGATGACGCCGAGCAGGTTGAGCACGAAGAGCGCCACGATCGCCCAGATGGCGAAGCGCCACAGGCGCGAGGCAAGGCCGTTGTCGCGGATCATCGTCGCCTCCTAGCCTTTGCCGCCGGCGGCCGGGCCGCGATAGAAGACCTGACGGAGCGACAGCACGGCGAGGATCACCACGAGCTGCACCAGCCCCATGATGATGGCGATCGCCGCGCCCATCGAATGGTCGTATTGCTCGAAGGCCGCCTGATAGGCGGCGATCGCGATGACGCGGGTCGGGCCCGACGGCGCGCCGAGGAGGATGGCGGACGGGAAGACAGAGAATGCCTGGACGAAGGCGAGGCAGAAGGTGACGATCAGCCCCGGCGCCAGGAGCGGCAGGAAAATGCGCGTGAAGCGCTGCCTTGCCTTGGCGCCGAGCGTCGCCGCCGCCTGCTCGATCGCGGGGTCGATGCCCGTGACATAGGAGAGCGTGAGCAGGAAGGCGAAGGGGAAGCCGGTGATGATCAGCGAGGCGAAGACGCCCCAGTAATTGTTGGTGAGCCGGATCGGGTGATCGATCAGGTCGAGGAACATCAGCGTCCGGTTGAACCAGCCGCGTGGCCCGAGATAGTTCAGGAGGCCGTCGGCGACCAGCACCGTGCCGAGCGTCACCGGCAGGACGAGGATGGTGGTGAGCAGCCGCTGGCGGCGCATCAGCCGGACGCGGAAGGCGATCGGGATAGCGACCAGGACATTGATGATGGTCACCGGCAGCGCCAGCCAGAGCGTCGCGAAGATGGTGTCGTACTGGAACGGCTCGCTGAAGAATTTCAGATAGTTGGCGAACCAGGGGCCCTGCTTCGGCACCAGCGAATCCACGACGCCGTAGAGGAAGGGATAGACGAAGAGCGCCAGCGTCACGACGATGCCCGGCAGCACCAGGAGCGTGGTGGCGTCGAGGCCGCGCGCGGAAAGCCGCTTCCTGAGCGACGGTCGCGACGGGCTGCCGGCTGCCACGGCCGACATCACGCCTTCTCCTTGAAGAGCAGCGTGCGCTCGGCCAGCGGCCGCAGGACGATCGACGCGCCGCGCGGATAGGTCCGGTCGGCGCGGAAGAAGAGTTCCGAGCCGTCGGGGCCGGTCGCCAGCCCGAAGAAGGCGCGGCCGCGATATTCGATGCTGTTGACGGTAGCCTTCAGCCCCTCGCCTTCATCGACGGCGACAAGGTCTTCCGGCCGGATCGACACGAGGACGCGGTCGCCCACCGAGACGTGCCCAGGGGCAACGGCCTCCAGCCTGACGCCGCCGGCGTCGACAGAGGCGCGATTGCCCGAAACGGATACCAGCTTGCCGGGAATGCGCGTGCGGAAGCCCATGAAGTCGGCGACGTCCGGATGGTTCGGCCGGTCGTAAAGATCCTGCGGGGTTCCGATCTGGCGGATGCGCCCCTCCCGCATGACGACGATGCGGTCGGCGAGCGACAGCGCCTCGTCCTGGTCGTGCGTGACATAGATGGTGGTGGAGCCGATCTGGTCGTGGATGCCGCGGATCTCGGCGCGCATCTCCAGCCTCAGCTTGGCGTCGAGATTGGAAAGCGGCTCGTCCATCAGCACCAGCGGCGGATGGATGACGATGGCGCGCGCGATCGCCACGCGCTGCTGCTGGCCGCCGGAAAGCTGGCCGGGCAGCTTGCCCTCCTGTCCTTGCAGCCTGACGAGCGCCAGCGCGTCCGATATGCGTTTCGCCGATTCCGCGCCCGGCACGCCCTGCATGGACAGGCCGAAGCCGACATTCTTGCGCACGCTCAGATGCGGGAAGAGCGCGTAGTTCTGGAACACCATGCCGAAGCCGCGCGCCTCGGGCTGCAATTCGTCGATGCGCTTGCCGGCAAGGCGGATCTCGCCGCCGGTGAGCTCGAGCAATCCGGCGATGCAGTTGAGCGCGGTCGACTTGCCGCAGCCGGAGGGCCCGAGAAGCGCGATGAACTCGCCCGGTTCCACAGCCAGGTTGATGCCGTCGAGGGCGTTGTAGTTGCCGAAGACGCGGCGCACGTCGATCAGTTCGAGCCGGCCGCTCTGGGACGATTTGCCTGTTCCAGCCAAAGCATTCTCCGCGAAATCCATTGAACCCGATGCCGGCGCCTCGATCTTGCCCCGGTCCGCGGAGCGCGTCCAGCGGAGGCCGCCCGCTCCCTTTGGAAAAGGGAGCGGGCGGCGGGATCAAGGCAGGCGCTTCCGATCAAGCCGGGTCGGCTTACTTCTTGGCGGCGCCGATCTTCTGGTCCCATATGTTGAAGGCCGTCACCATCTTTTCCGGCGTGAGCGGCAGCTCCAGCGGATTGTTGGCGATCCAGTCCTCATATTCGGGCCGGCCGAATTCCTTGATACAGTCCTGGCTGGCCTGCGGCGCCATGGAGATCGGCACGTCCTTCACGGCCGGGCCCGGGTAGAAATAGCCCTGGTCGTAGGCGATGGCCTGCTGCTTCGGCTGCAGCATGAAGTTCATCACGTCGAGCAGCACCGCGACCTTCTCGTCGGAGACGCCCTTCGGGATGCACATGTAGTGGGCGTCGGTGACCCAGTGGAAGCCCTTCAGTGTGCCGACCTTGGCTTCCTTCGGCACGATGCCCAGCGCCCGCGGGTTGATGTCCCAGCCGGTCGTGGTGGCGATCATGGAGCGCGTCCCCTCGCCGAGTTCCTTCATGGTCGGCGTGGTGCCGGTCGGATAGTATTCGATGCTCTTGCCGAGTTCGCCCAGATATTCCCAGGTCTTGTCCCAGCCCTTTTCCGGATCCATCGGGTCCTTGTCGCCCAGCAGGTAGGGCAGGCCCATGAGGAAGGTGCGTCCGGGCCCGGAATTGGCGGGACGCGCATAGATGAACTTGTTCGGATTGGCCTTGGCCCAGTCGAGGAGTTCCTGCGCCGTCGTCGGTACCTGCTTGACCGCATTCGGCATGTATTCGATCAGCGGCCCCGAGGGATAATAGGTGACGATGATGCCCTGGTCCTGCGCCAGCCCCTGCATCTTGAAGGCCTGCGGCAGCAGGATGTCCTGAAGCTTCGGCAGTTCCGACATATGCGGCTTGAGGTCGACCCAGAGGCCAAGGCCGATACCGGCGGAAAGCGCGTCCGTCCCGGTCAGTACCAGATCGAGGTCGACACGCTTGGCGGCCTGCTGCGCCTGGATCTTCGCCGGCAGTTCGGGCGAAGGCGCCTTGGTGTAGGCGAAGCGCGAGACGAAATCGGGCTTGGCCGCGGCGTAGGCGTCGAAGGCAGCCTGGGTCAGCGCCAGATTGCCGGCGACGTCGACGATGGTGATCGTCTGCGGGCTCGACGGCTTCTGCGCGGCGGCGAATACCTGTCCGCCCAGCGCGCCGTAAGTGGCGAGGCCGGCAACGCCTCCCATGAAATCCCTGCGTGTAACTCTCATGATTTTCCTCCTGTTTGCGGCGGTGTCTTCCGCCTCGCTGTCATCAATTACCGGCCCTGCCGGAACACCGGCGGAGGCCCGCCCGTCACTAGAATCCCATTGCCCGTCGCGATGCGGCAGCGGCCGGCACGCGCATATTCGCGACGGCAAGCTGCTTGTCCGGACAAAGCGTCATTTCCTCCCGCCTTCTCGCCTCGCCAACCTGACGGAAGACATTTCCCAGCCGTCTTGGCAAACTCTAGCAACTGATATACTACTATGTCAATTGCTTCGAACGGATGGCAGATGCTGAAGCAGATCGAGGAGAAGCGCGGCGGGCGGGTCCGGCCGCAGGCGATGAAGGCGGTGCGCCGCGTCACGACGGCGACGGCCATCCACGAACATCTCCTGGGTGAAATCCTCTCGCTGCAACTGTCGCCCGGCACGGCGCTGCAGGAAAAATTGATCGCGGAGGAGTTCGGCGTCAGCCGCACGCCGGTCCGCGAGGCGATCATCCGGCTCGCCGAGGCGGGACTGGTCGACATCTTTCCGCAATCGGGCACGTTCGTGTCGCGCGTGCCCGTAAACGCGATCCCCGAGGCGGTCATGATCCGCAAGGCGCTGGAAGGCTCGACCGTCGAGGCTGCGGCGGAAGTCGCCGACGAAACGGGCGTCGCGCGGCTCGACGCCATCATCGCCCGCCAGCGCGCCCTTGCCGGCATCCACGACACCAGCGCATTCCACGAGGCGGACGAGGCCTTCCACGAGGCCATCGCCGACATCAGCGGCCACCCGGGCGTCTGGAAGCTCCTGAAACAGGTCAAGGTGCAGATCGACCGCGCCCGCCGCCTCACCCTGCCGGTGCTCGGCCGCATGGATTGGGTGATCGGCGAGCACGTCATCATCCGCGACGGCATCGCCGCCCGCGATCCGGCGGCGGCGCGAGCGGCCATGATGACCCATCTGAGCGCCGTGATACCCGACATCGACCTGCTCGTGGAGCAGTATCCGGACTATTTCGCTTCTTGAACGACCGAGGTCAGTGAATGCGCCAGGGATGGAGATGGTTCGGCCCGCAGGCGGGCGTCCCGCTCAATGCGGTGCGCCAGGCTGGCGCGACGAACATCGTTTCAGCGTTGCACGAGGTGCCGATCGGCGAGGCGTGGACGAAAGCGGACGTCGCCGGGCGGCGCAACCTGATCGAGACGACGCCGCCCGGCCGCGCGCCGCTCGCCTGGTCGGTGGTAGAGAGCATCCCCATCCCCGACGCGGTCAAGCGCAAGGGCGGCGCGGCGAAGGCGGAGATCGAGGCCTGGATCGCCAGCCTGGAAGCGGTCGCGGCCAGCGACATCCGGATCGTCTGCTACAATTTCATGCCGGTCGTGGACTGGACGCGCACCGAGCTCGATTTCGTCACGCCGACCGGCGCGACCGCTATGCGCTTCGACCAGGAACGCTTCGCCGCCTTCGATCTTTTCATACTGGAGCGCGATGGCGCGGAGGCCGACTATACGCCGAAGGAGCGCGAACGCGCCCGCGCCACCCTCTCGAACATGAGCGAGACGGAGGTTTCGGAGATCGTCCGCATCATCACCTCGGCGCTGCCGGGCTCCACCACCGAGCCGATGACCCTGCCCGGCTTCCGCGAGCGGCTGGCCGCCTATAAAGGCATCGACGCCGCCCGGTTCAGGCGCAATCTGGTGGAGTTCCTCGAAGCCGTGACGCCGGCGGCGGAAAGCCTCGGCGTCAAGCTGACGCTGCATCCCGATGACCCGCCGCGCCCGCTCTTCGGCCTGCCGCGCATCGCCTCGACCGAAGCGGATTATGCGGCGCTGTTCGAGGCCGTCCCCTCGCCGTCGAACGGCATCTGCCTGTGCACCGGCAGTCTCGGCGTGCGCGCCGACAACGACCTTCCGGCGATGGCGCGGCGCTTCGCCTCGCGCATCCATTTCGCACATCTGCGCGCCACCAGGCGCGAGGCCGACCCGCGCAGCTTCCACGAGAGCGACCATCTCGGCGGCGATGTCGACATGGTCGCGGTGCTGAAGGAACTCGTGGCCGAGGACCGCCGCCGCCCGGCCGCCGAGACCATCGTCTTCCGCTCCGACCACGGCCACCGGATGCTCGACGACCTCGACAAGAAGGTGACGCCGGGCTACCCGGCGATCGGCCGCCTGCGCGGACTGGCGGAACTGCGCGGCATCCTCGTGGCTCTCGGCGCGCCGCCGGAGTGACGGGCGGTTTCGGGTCTCGATTCTCTTAGGCCCCTCACCCCCTCCGGCCCGGAGCCCGTCCTCGGGCCGGCCAAAGGCCGGACCCGTGGGGGCCACCTCCCCCTCGAAGGGCGAGGAAAGCGGCACGGCTGGCGCTTTCCCTCCCCTTGAGGGGAGGGTCCGGCCGAAAGCCGGGGGTGGGGTAGTGATCCCGTGAAAAGCTCAAACCCTACACCACGCCCGCCAGCGCCACGTCGACCGCATCACCGAGCCGCTCGACGATCCTGTCGACGTCGCCTTCCGTGACGATGAAGGGCGGCGCGACCAGCACGTGGTCGCCCAGCCTGCCGTCGATGGTACCGCCCATCGGATAGACCATCAAGCCATGCGCCATCGCCGCCTGCTTGACGCGCGCGTGAAGCTTGAGCGCCGGGTCGAAGGGCTCCTTCGAGCCACGGTCGGCGACGAGTTCGATCGCCTGAAACAGGCCGCGGCCGCGTATGTCTCCGACATGGTGATGGTTGCCGAAGCGCTCGTTCAGCCGGCGCGACAGGTGCGCGCCCATGGAGCGGACGTTTTCCAGGAGATTGTCGCGGCGGATGACCTCCTGCACGGCGAGGCCGGCTGCGGCGGCCATCGGATGGCCCATATAGGTATGGCCGTGCTGGAAGAAGCCCGAACCGCTGGCGAAAGCGTCGAAGATCCTGTCGGAAAGCAGCACCGCGCCGATCGGCTGGTAACCGCCGCCGAGCCCCTTGGCGATGGTCATGAGGTCGGGCGCGACGCCTTCCTGCTCGCAGGCGTGCAGCGTGCCGGTGCGGCCCATGCCGCACATCACCTCGTCGAGGATCAGGAGCACGCCGTAGCGGTCACAGATCGCGCGGATGCGCTTGAAATAGTCGGCGACCGGCGGCACGGCGCCGGCGGTGGCGCCCACCACCGTCTCGGCGACGAAGGCGATGACCTCGTCGGCGCCGAGTTCCAGTATCTTGTCCTCAAGCGCCTGCGCGGCGCGCGCGGCGTAGTCGGCGTCCGTCTCGCCAGGCCGCCGGAAATGATAGGCGAAGCACGGATCGACGTGGTGCGTCTCGATCAGGAGCGGCTTGAACTGGCTGCGCCGCCATTCGTTGCCGCCGGCGGCAAGCGCGCCGAGCGTGTTGCCGTGGTAGCTCTGGCGGCGCGCGATGATGTGGCGCCGTTGCGGCTCGCCCTTCTCGACGAAATATTGCCGCGTCATCTTAAGCGCGGCCTCGATCGCCTCCGAGCCGCCGCTGACCAGATAGACATGGCCGATGCCTTCCGGTGCGTCGGCGACGAGTCGGTCGGCGAGTTCCTCGGCCACGTCGGTGGTGAAGAAGCCCGTATGGGCATAGGCGATCCTGTCGAGCTGCGCATGGAGCGCCTTCAGCACGTCCGGGTGGGAATGACCCAGGCAGGAGACGGCGGCGCCGCCGGAGGCGTCGATATAGGCGCGGCCCTCGCTGTCGAACAGCTCGATGCCCCTGCCGCCGACGGCGACGGGCAATTTTGCCTTGATGGAACGGTGAAGGAGATGGGTCATGGCTGAAGCCGGTCTCAGATGTGGGTTGAAAGGTTTTCGAACTGGCGTTCCATGGCGCGCACGGCGGCGAGCGCACGCTCGCCGGAGGAAGCCGCGAGCATGGCCGCCAAAGCTTCGGCGACGGCAAAGGCCGGCGTCATCGTATGGAAGAAGGAAGGGCTTTCCGTCGGAACCACGATCGCGGCGCGAGCCCGCGCCATGAGCGGCGAGACGACGCTGTCGGTGATCGCCACCACGTCGAGCCCCATGGAGACGGCGTAGTCCACAAGCTCTATCGCCGCGCGCGTGTAGGGCTTCACGCTGATGGCGAGGAGGGCGTCCCCCTTTCCCGCCTCGCGCAAGGCGTCCGGTCCGGTTCCGCCCGGACCATCGAGCAGCCGCACCGAACCGCCGGCCAGACCATAGACATAGGCGAAATGACAGGCGACCGGATAGCTCGAGCGATAGCCGAGCACATGGATGCGCCGGGCTCCGGCGAGCGCCGCCGCGACGGCGGTCACCGCATCGAGCGCGTCGGGCCGGCAGAGCGCCGCCATATGCCGCTCGAGCGTCTCCGCCAGGTCGAAGGCGAGCACGCCGTCGCCGCCCTTGCGGCGGCGCGCGACCAGCGCCTCGGCCCTGCCGGAGAATTCCGTCTCGCCGCGCCGCAACCCCTCCGCATAGAGGGCGCGCAGGCCGTCATAGCCCTCCAAGCCCATGCGCTGCGCCAGCCTCGTCATCGAGGCCGGCGTCACGCCGGCGCGCTGCGCCTGCTCGCGCATGGAAAGAAGCGCCACGTCGCGCGGGTTGTCGAGCACCCATTGCGCCGCCGCGCGAAGCTGGCGCGGCATCGTCCCGTAGGCTTCCAGCAGGCGTGAGCGGAAGGCAGGTTCCAACATGGGTGCGAAATTACGCCTGTGGATTTGACACTGCAATGGATATTTCAAATCCATAAAAATGAGTGTAGTGTTTCATTTATAAGTTTGAGGAAACAGGGAGAACACTCGCATGAAACGCATGTTTGAAGGCTGTCTCGGCGCCGCCGCGCTGGCGCTTGCGGCGCTGCCTTTCGCGGCCGGATCGGCTCAGGCCGAAGACCCCATCGCGCTCGGCTGGGTCGGCCCGCTGTCGCCCCCCGGCAACTATTCCGGCGGCCAGGAGATGCAATGGGCCGTGCAGCTCGGCGTCGACGAGGTGAACAAGGCCGGCGGCGTGCTCGGACGCCAGATCAACGTCACCTACGAGGACACCAAGGGCCAGCCGGCAGAAGGCAGCGCCGCGGCGGTCCGGCTCATCACCAAGGACAACGTCGCCGCCATCTTCGGCGAGTTCCATTCCTCGGTGGCGCTCGCCGAGATCGAGGAGGCGCACAAATACGGCGTCGCCTGGGTCGGCACCGACGTGTGGTCGGACGCCATCACCGCCAAGCAGTATCCGGAGGTCTACCGCCTCGCGCCGGCTAACTCGCTGGTCTATGTCAAGGCCGCGGACTGGTCGGCGGAGCACTTCAAGAACATCGCCATCATCGCCGAGAACACCGATTTCGGCCAGGGCGGCGCCAAGGTCATCGCCGACGAGCTGGAAGCAAAGAAAGTCCCCCACACGCTGGTGACGATCGACCTCGCCCAGCAGGACTTCACGCCGGCGCTGCTCAGGCTGATGAGCCAGAACCCGAAGCCGGACGCCATCCAGATGGTGGTCGCCGGCCAGGCGCAGTACCAGCTCGTCAAGCAGGCCTGCCAGCTCGGCTTCGCGCCGACGGCCGCCACCGCGCTGATCGGCTCGTCCGGCCTCCTGCAGAAGGAAGTCTGGGAAGTCGACGGCAAATGCGCCCAGAACCTGCTGATCGTCAACGTCGCGCAGCCGAAGTCGCAGTGGAACGACAAGGCGAAGGCCTTCGCCGCAGCCTTCACCGAGCGCTACAAGCGCGCCCCGACGGGCGTGGCGATGGAAGCCTACGACACGTTCGGCGTCGTCGTCGACGCCATCAAGACGGCCGGTTCGGCCGATCGCGGCGCTATCGTCAAGGCGTTGGAGAAGATCAAGTACGAGGGCACCAACGCCACCTACAGCTTCCCGACGACCAAGACGCCGGACTGGGCCTATCACCAGTTCGTCGACGTACCCTTCACCATCATCCAGTACACGGAGATGAACCAGGCGCCGGAGAACGCGGCGATCGTCTATCCGCAGAAATGGGCGACGACCGACAAGATCCTGCCCGAGAAGTGATCCTCAGGGCCGGCGGCCAGGTCCCTGGACCCGATGGCCGCCGGCCTTTCCGCTTAGTCGCACGCACCGCATCCAACGGCGATCCGCGCTCATGAGCTATTTCCTTCTCCTGGCCGTCAACGGCCTCGTCATCGGCCTCATCTACGCGCTGACCGCAGCCGGGCTGACGCTCGTCTTCTCGGTGCTGAAAGTGGTCAATTTCGGCCATGGCGCGCTCTACATGCTGGGCGGCTACGCCTCCTACTACATCATCACCGCGCTCCACATGCCGCCGCTCGTCGGCGTGGCCGGCGCCATGGTGGCGCTCTTCGTCTTCGGCGTGATCTTCGAGCGCCTCGTCATCGCGCCGATGTACACCGACAAGGTCGAGCGCAAGGACGAATACGCCATCATCGTCACCTTCGGGCTGACCATCCTGCTCACCAATCTCGGCCTCGTCGTCTTCGGCCCCTTCGCCAAGTCGCCGCCGCCCTTCATGAGCGGCGTCCTGATCCTCGGCCCGCTGATCCTGCCCTATGACCGGCTGATCGCGGCGGTCCTGGCGATCGTGCTGCTCGTCGGCCTCACCCTCTTCCTCAAGCGCACCGCGCTCGGCCAGGCGCTCGACGCCGTCAGCCAGAGCCGCGAATCGGCCGCCGTCATCGGCATCGATCCGCGCCGCATGTACACCGTCGCCTTCGGCCTCGGCTCGGCGCTCGCCGGCGGCGCGGGCGCGCTCATCGCGCCGATCTTCGCGCTGTCGCCGTCGATGGGCGACCTGCCCGCGGTGCAGGCCTTCATCATCATCGTGCTGGGCGGCATGGGCTCGGTCGGCGGCAGCATCGCGGGCGGCATATTGCTCGGCCTCGTCCAGAGTCTCGGCGTCGGCTACCTGCCCGACCCGAACCGGGCGCTCGCCTATACGCAGGCCTTCGGCGCGCTGCTCCTCGTCGTGACGCTGCTCGTCCGCCCGACCGGCCTCTTCGGCCGCTCGCATCTGCGGCTCGAATAGGGAGCCGGGCATGGCGCGCTCCTCCCTCTTCTCGCGGGTCACGCAGGCGGTACTGCTCATCGTCGCCGTGGTGCTGCCGCTCGCCGGCATCGGCCCCTACTGGACGCATGTCGGCGCGATCGCCTGGTACTACGCGCTGCTCGCGGCGAGCTGGGCCCTGCTCGCCGGCTTCGCCGGCCAGTTCTCCTTCGCCCATGTCGCCTTCGCCGCGCTCGGCGGCTATGCCTCGGCGCTCTGCGTCGCGCGCTTCGGGCTGCCGCTGCCGGCGGCGATGCTCGCCAGCGTCCTGCTCGCCGTTGTGACGGGAGCGCTGATCGGCGCGCTGGTGCTGAGGCTCTCCGGCCCCTATCTGGCGCTCTTCACGCTCGCCATCTCGGAGATCTTCCGCATGGTGCTGATCGCCGAGGAGGATTTCACGCGCGGCATGCTCGGACTGCCGGTGCCGAGCCTGTTTCCGGGCCGCTCCGACCTCCCCTACTACTATCTCGGCCTCGGACTGGTGGTGCTCGCGGTGCTGGGCATGAACGGGCTTCTCGCCACGCGCGTCGGCCTTTTCCTTCGCGCCATCCGCGAGGACGAGGGCGCGGCGCGCGCCAGCGGCGTCGACACCACGCGCTACAAGATCCTGGTCTTCGTGGTCACCAGCGTCATCGCGGCCATCGCCGGCATCTATTACGGCCATTTCATCGGCATCCTGACGCCGAACATGGCGATCCTGCCCGAGATGGGGCTGGTCATCGCCATGGCGGTGATCGGCGGCATCGAGAGCCTGCCGGGAGCGGTGATCGGGGCGGTCGTGGTCTTTCTGCTCTCGGAGACGCTGCGTTCCTACGGCGAATGGCGCTTCGTCCTGATGGGACTGGTGCTGATCCTGGTGCAGCGCTTCGCCCAGAACGGCCTCTTCCCCATGATCGAACAGTGGAGCCGGTCGCGGCCGGCAGGCGGGGCTCAACCGACTCCGACCGCCGCCGCGAAGGAGGAGCGCCATGCCGGCTGACGCGCCGTTCTTCTCCGTGGAAGGGCTCGCCAAGCATTTCGGCGGCGTCCATGCCGTCCAGGGCCTTTCCTTCACGCTCTCGCGCGGCGAGATCGTCGGGCTGATCGGCCCGAACGGATCGGGCAAGACCACGACCATCAACATGGTCACCGGAGCGCTCAAGCCCGACGAGGGCGCCATCGTCGTGGAAGGCGCCGACATGGCCCGCTCTCCGGCGCATCTCTACGCCCGCCGCGGCGTCGCCCGCACCTTCCAGGTGCCGCGCCTCTTCCGCCGCATGACGGTGCTGGAAAACCTCATGGTGCCGGCGCTTTCCGACGCCACGGCGCGGCACGGCCCCGCCGAGGAACGGGCGCGCGAGGTGCTTGGATTCCTGCGGCTCGACCACCTAGCGGACGACTATGCGCGCTCGCTCTCGGGCGGCCAGCAGAAGCTCCTGGAACTCGGCCGCGCGCTGATGCTGAAGCCCCGGCTGCTGCTCCTCGACGAGCCCTTCGCCGGCGTGCATCCGCGCCTGCTCGAACAGATCGCCGAGCACATCCGGACGCTCAACCGCGACGGCCACACCATCGTGCTGGTCGATCACAATCTGGAGGCCATCCAATCCGTCGTGCAACGCGTTATGGTGATGGCGCGGGGCCGCAAGATCGCCGACGGCGCGGCCGCCGAGGTGCTGCAGGACCCGGAGGTCGTGCGCGCCTATACGGGAACGCGGGTGCATTGAGGGGCAGGATGGCCGAAGCCGCACCACAAACCGAGCGCTGGACCGAAGCGACGCCGCTGCTTGCCTGCGAGAACCTCGTCGCCGGCTATACGCGCGACATCAACATTCTGCGCGACCTCTCGGCCAAGGCCTGGGCCGGCCGCATCTCCTGCGTCGTCGGTCCGAACGGCACGGGCAAGTCGACGCTTCTGAAGGCGCTGTTCGGCTTCCTCAAACCGGGCAGCGGCCGCGTCACGCTCGGCGGCGAAGACATCACCGGCCAGCCGCCCTTCAAGATGTTGGGCGCCGGCCTCGCCTACCTACCGCAGCGGCCGAGCCTCTTCCCCTATCTCACGGTCGAGTCCAACCTGAAGCTCGGGCTCTGGCACGCGAGGCCGAAGAAGGCCGTGCTCGCCGAGAAACTGGAGCGCGCCTATGAGCGCTTCCCGGTCGTGCGCGAGAAGCGCTCGCAGCCGGCCGGCGAACTCTCCGGCGGCCAGCAGCGGCAGGTCGAGATCGCGCGCAGCCTGATGACCGATCCGTCCGTCTATCTCATCGACGAGCCGACGGCCGGCGTCGATCCGCAGACCAGCGAGATCATCTACGGGATCGTGCGCGACCTGGCGCGCGATCTCGGCAAGGCCGTGCTCCTGGTCGACCAGGACATCCGCGCCGCGCTCGCCATCACCGACTATGTCTATGTCGTCAAGAACGGCGCGGTTTTCTCGGAAGGCGCGCGCGAGGATTTCGGCAACGATACCGACGCGCTGGTGGCGCGCTGGCTTTATGCGAGCGGCGAATAGGCGCTGCAATGGGCAGAAACGTCGCCATCCCGCTTTACGTGATCGCAATGGTAGCGGTCATAGTCGGCGTCGATTTTCTTTTCCTCAGAGATCGATTCTGGTGGCGCCTGGCCACGAACGTCGCGATCGTTTTCGTGTTCGCGGCTTTTTATCTTCTGTACCTTCGGCGGAACTGAGAGAGCGGTTCTCGGCAGTATTCACGGTTCCGCGTAGCCCTCCGGCCGATCGAACAGCGAGCCGCCGCGTTTCACCTCCAGCGCGCGGCCGATACGGAGCGCCAGCGGGTCCTGGAACCGGCGCACGACGATCTGCAGGCCCGACGGCAGCCCGTCGACAAGGCCGGCCGGCACGCTGAGCGCCGCCATGTCCATCAGGTTGACCAGCCTCGTGAAGGTGCCGAGCGGCGTCTTCGTCTCGTCGATTTCGGCAAGCGGCGGCGCGGTGATCGGCGAGGTCGGCGTCAGGAAGGCGTCGGCGCCTTCCATATAGCGCATGAACGCGACCTGACGGACGCGGCGTTTCCCGATCAGTTCCTGATAGCGGGCGCCGTCGATCTCCCTGCCCTTCAGGATGCGGGCCCGGATCGCGGGCGCGACGACGCTGTCGGGCGCTTCGACATAGCGACCGAGATGATGCCATGCCTCGGCACCCATGATGTCGCCAGCATGGACCATATAGGCTTCCGGCGGCTCCGGCATCGGCAGCTCCTCGATCGAGGCGCCGAGCGCTTCGAAATCGGCGAGCGCGGCGCGGAAACGTTCCAGCACGCCGGGCGAGACCACGGCGAGGTCAGCCGGTCCCGGAACGCGGAAGCGCATGCCGGCTACGCCGCGATCCAGCCCTTCGAGCGGCCGGATCGGCATCACGCCGTAGGTGGCCGGATCGCCGGCATCCTCGCCTTCGATGGCCGCCAGCACCAGCGCGGCGTCCTCGACCGAACGGGCCAGCGGACCGACGCTGTCGAAGGTGGTGGCGAGCGGCAGCAGGCCATCGCGCCCGACGAGACCGGCCGTCGTCTTCAGCCCGACGACACCGCACATGGCGGAGGGGTTGCGCACCGAACCGGTGGTGTCGGTGCCGAGCGCCATCGGCACAAGACCGGCCGCGACGGCGACGCCGGAGCCGCTGGAGGAGCCGCCGGGCGCGCGCGGCACGGCGCGGTCGTGAGGATTGAGCGGCGTGCCGGCAACCGGGTTGGTGCCCCAGCTTCCGAAGGCGAATTCGACCGTCTGTACCTTGCCGACCAGGACCATGCCGGCATCGGCCAGGCGGCGGAGCACCGAAGCCGTGGCGGTGGCGGGCTTGCCGGCGAGCGCCTTCGAGCCGGCAAACGTCGGATAGGCTTCTACATCGAGCAGATCCTTGGCGGCGAAGGGGATGCCGTCGAGCCGCCCCTTCGGCTTGCCCTGGCGGCGGCGCTGGTCGGCTGCCTCGGCGGCGGCAAGCGCGGCCTCCGGAAAGGTCATGACGAAGGAATTGAGCGCGGGATCGTGGGCTTCGATGCGGTCAAGCGCCCGGAGGACGATGGCCGCCGATGTGGTACTGCCCTCTTCCAGGGCCGCCGAGAGTTCGGCAAGGGTGGCGAAGGCCGACAGGTCGCGCGCGTTGTTTGCCATTCCGCCCAGGATCTCCGTGGTTCATGGGAAAAGCATAGACCGGCCGGAACGGCAGGCAAAGACCGGGGAAGGCCCACGGCGCCGCGGTCAGTGCCGGTACTGCGGCTCCTCGGCATCGAGTTGGCGGCGGATGGAGGCGAGGTGGAGGCGCGCGGATTCCGCGTCGCCGGCCCGCATCTGCCTGTAGGTCGCCTCGGCGATCGCCGGATCGACGGGAAGCACCTCGCGTCCCGTGGACATGGCGAGCACCTGAACTTCCGCCGCCCGCTCGAGATAGTAGAGATCGTCCCAGGCTTCGGCGACGGTCGGGGCGAGGACCATGACGCCGTGATGCTTCATGAAGACGATATCGGCGTCGCCCACCGCCGATGCGATGCGGGCGCCTTCCGTCCGGTCGAGCGCCAGGCCGTTATAGTCGCGGTCGACCGCCGTCCGCCCGTAGAATTTGAGCGCGGTCTGCCCGGCCCAGACCAGCGGATCGCCTTCCGTCATCGAAAGCGCCGTCGCGTAGGGCATGTGGGTGTGGAACGCGACCTTGGCGCGCGGCAGGCGCTTGTGGAGCTCGGCATGGATGTAGAAGGCGGTGGCCTCCGGCTCGCCCTCGCCGTCGAGCACATTGCCGTGGAAGTCGCAGACAAGCAGCCTGGAGGCGGTGAGTTCCCGGAAGGCATAGCCGTAGGGATTGACGAGGAAAAGATCGTCATGGCCGGGAACGACCGCGGAGAAATGATTGCAGATGCCCTCCTCGAAGCCGTTGCGGGCGGCCATCCGGAAACAGGCGGCAAGGTCCTCCCGGGCGGTGCGGATCGCATCCGTCGCCAGATCGGGCCGGTTCGAACGAGCGGGTTCACGGGCGGGAGCGGATTGCACGTTCAGGGAATGGGCCATGGCTGGTCTCCGGTTCGCGTTCCAGTGGTCCGATTGCGACATCTGCATCCGCTTCGTGCGGCGCACTCAAGCAAATGCCGCAATCAATGACCACCGGCAAGTCAATGGGTCCGGCGGAGCTTTGAATTCGACATTTTAGACCGACGCGTGACGCAACCCGCACGCGAATGTCAAATCGGCTCCCCTAGAACGCCGCCATCGCGGCGCGAACCCGTTCGAGAAATCGCCCGCGTGCCTGGTCGCTCGCGACGTTCAGGTGATAGAGGGCGTGGTACTCGGTGCGTGCGCCTCCGGTAAACCATTTGAGATAGCGCCTCACCACCTTTCGCGGCGGGTCGGACATATAGAAGGCCATGTAGCGCGGCCGGCCATAGGTCACGATGCCGGCGATCTTGCGGATATTCGTCATCATCGGCCGCACATTCGCCGGGTCGCTGATATCGAACGCCACGCCCGGCATCAGCACGCGATCGAAGAAGCCCTTCAGCATGGCCGGCGGCCCGAAGCACCAGGTCGGGAACTGCACGATCAGCGCCTCGGCGCGCTGCAGCCGCCCGATGATGCCCTCCAATCCCTTCCGGTTGTCCGGAATGTCGTGATAGTGCCGCCGCCCCTCGGTGGTGAGGACGGGGTCGAAGCCTTCGGCGTAAAGGTCCATGAGGTCGACGTCATGGCCCGCCTGCCTCAGGCCGGCGAGAGCCTTTTCGCGGAGTGCCGCATGGAAGCTCTCCGGCAGGGGATGGCAATAGATGTAGAGTACGTTCATCGCGGTCCCACCTCGCCCTGGACACGAAACCCAAACGCAATTTCAAAATTGAAGCAATTTCATTATTCGCATAAATTGTTTCGGTTCATTTATCGAAGGTGCGGGCCCTTAGACGAGCAAGGCAGCAGAGCCTCGCCTAACCCCTTTTCCGCGTTTCCAGAAAAAACTCCTTCATGCGTGCCGCCGCGGGCGAAAGCATGAGCTGGCGGTTCTGCAGCATCGAGATGTCGCGGCTTATCGTCGGCGCGGTAAGCACGATGGACTTGACGTTGACCGATGCCGTGAGCTGCTGCGAATTCTCCGGCAGGATGGAGACGCCCAGCCCCTCCGCTACCATGCTGATCGCCGTCGTCGAGAAGCGGACCTCGTATTTCGTCTTCACCTCCACGCCGACCGACCTCAGCGCGTGATCGACCATGTCGCGCAGCGGATTGTCCTTGGCGAGCCCGATCAAGGTTTCCCCGTCGAGGTCGCTCCATCGCGCCTCGGCCTGGCGCGCCAGGCGATGGTCGGCGGGGCAGACAAGGGTCAGCCGGTCGCGGCCGAGCAGGGTGGTGTCGATCTCCGCGTCATCGCCGGCCAGCGTGCCGATGCCGATATCCACCTCGTTGCGCTTGAGCGCCGGTCCGATCTCTTCCTCCGGCATGTCCCTGATCTGGACGATGATGTCCGGATAGCGGCTGACGAAGCGGGCGATGACGGGCGGCACCAGCGTCGCGGCGAGCACGATCGCCGAAGCCACCGTGACGCGGCCGCGCCCCAGCGTGTTCAGCTCATGGATGTTGCCGACCGCGATTTCGAGATCGTCCAGGATCTTGCGCGCCTGCGGCAGGAACTCGCGGCCGGCGACCGTCGGGTTGACCATCCGCGTGTGCCGGTCGAAGAGCCGCTGCTTGAGCTCCGCTTCAAGCTCCTTGACCAGAATGCTGATGGCCGACTGCGTCAGGTTCAGATGCGCCGCCGCAAGATTGAAGCGGCCGAGTTCGGCCACGGCCACGAAGGCCTGCAATTGCCTGAGCGTCACGTTCACGCGCGATTGCTCGCCAAACCGATCGACCTTGTCTTGAGCGTCAGGCGGAGCCTGCCGGGTCAGCTTAGGCGGGAAGTGGCGCATTTCGCAATTGTCATATGGACCGGAACTGTTTCGCGGATATCGGGGAAAAGGACATCGCGCCGAGCATCGGACCGGGGCCGGCTAATGAACCCGGACCGGTTCGGAGCCCGCGGAGCGCGCCGAGGGCTCCTTCCCGGCCATGAGGAGGCCGATCTCGTCCAGGCGGCTCCGGTCGGGGGGCATCTCGCCGATGATCCGCCCTTCATAGATGACGAGGATGCGGTCGCAGATGGCGAAGAGCTCCTCGAGTTCGGTGGAGATCAGCAATATGGCCTTGCCCGCCTCCCTCTGCTTCAGCACTTCCTGCATGACGAACTCCATCGCGCCGATGTCGATGCCCCGCGTCAGCTGGTTGATGAGCAGGAAATCCGGATGGCGGGCAAGCTCCCGCGCGACCACGAGTTTCTGCTGGTTGCCGCCGGAAAGCGTCTGGATCGGCACGTCGATATCGCGCGCCTTCACCTTGAAACGCTGCACGAGGTCACGCGTATGGTCCTCGACGGCGCGGGATCTCAGGAGACCGCGCGCGGAAAATGGCGGCCGGTTGTAGCGCTGGAGGATGACGTTCTCCGTCAGGGGCAGCGGTAGCACGATGCCCATCTTGTGGCGGTCCTCGGGAACGTGCGCGAAGGATCGCCGGTTGATCGCGGCGGGAGAGAGGCCGCAAAGCTCCTCGCCGTTCAACCGGATGGAGCCGGCCGTCGCCGGAGCCAGGCCGGACATGGCGAGGGCAAGCTCGCTCTGGCCGTTGCCGGAGACGCCGGCGATGCCGACGATCTCGTTCCTCCTGACGTCGAAGGAGACGCCGCGGACGGCGGGCAGGCCCAACTCGTTGTTGCAGGCGAGATCCCTGACGGACAGCACGATCTCGCCCTGACGCGCGGCTTCCCGCGGCAGTTCCATCAAAACGTCGCGGCCGACCATCATGCGCGCCAGTTCGCGCGGGTTGGTCGCGCTCGTGTCGGTGGTGAAAACCACCTTGCCATCCCGCATGACGCTGACGCGGTCGCTGACGCGCATCACCTCGTCGAGCTTGTGGGAGATGAAGATGACCGTCTTCCCGTCCGCCACGAGGTCCCTTAGGAGTTCGAGAAGGCGATCCGTTTCCTGGGGGGTCAGCACCGCCGTGGGCTCGTCCAGGATCAGCAGGTCGATGCCGTGATAGAGGACCTTGAGGATTTCGACGCGCTGCTGCTCGCCGACGGAGAGGTTGCGCACCAGCGCGTCCGGCCTGACGTCCAGCCCGTATTTGTCACTCAGTTCACGGATGCGCGCCGACACGGCCTTCATGTGGCTGAGCACACGAAGCGGCGAGCCCTGGCCGAGCACGTAATTTTCCGCGACGGTGAGGTTCGGCACGAGCATGAAATGCTGGTGCACCATGCCGATGCCACGACGGACGGCCTCCTCGGGCGAGCCGGGCTGAAGCTCGACGCCACGGCAGACGATCCTGCCCTCGTCCGCCGTGAGCACACCGCAAAGTATGCTCATCAGCACGCTCTTGCCGGCGCCGTTCTCGCCGAGAAGTGCGTAGATCTCGCCTTCCCTGACCTCGATGGAGGCTCCGGCGCTGGCGATCACCGCGCCGAAGCGCTTGTGGACGTTCTCGATCCGCAGCAAGGTCTGTCCGGCCATGGCCATCCTCCATCACGCCTTTCGGTAAGGCACGCCGAGCGTCGCGGGCGCGTCCATCCTGTTGCGCACCAGAAGAAGCGCGACGATGGTCGCCAGGTAGGGCATGGCCTGCAGCGCCTGATAGGGAATGTGGATGCTGGGCTCCGCCTGCAGCTGCAGTTGCAATGCGTAGAACATGCCGAAAAGCAGGGAGACGAAGAAGGAGCCGGCGGGCGACCAGCGGGCGAAGACGACCACCGCGAGCGCTATGAAGCCGCGGCCCGAGGTCATTCCCTCGACGAACTGGTTGGCGTGGGCGAGCGTCAGATAGCCGCCGCCAAGGCCGGCAAGCCCGCTTCCGATCAGCACGGCGCCGTAGCGGTAGAGCGCCACGCTGCGGCCGGCGACATCGACGGCCTTCGGATGTTCGCCGACGGCGCGCAGCGTCAGGCCGAAAGACGTCCGGTAGAGAAGGAAGCCGACGATCGGCGGCAGCAGCAGGGTCGAATAGACCAGCAGGTTCTGCTTGAACAGCGGCGCGCCGAAATAGGGTATCCCGCTGAGGAGAGGGATATCGATCGCGGGAGCGATCCGCACCCCCTGCCCTGTATGCACCAGATAGGTGCGGAACAGGAATGAGGTCAGGCCCAGCCCGAGAAGGTTTATGGCGGCGCCGACGATGATCTGGTTGGCCTTGATGGTGATGGCGAAGAGTGCGAAGACCAGGCCCGCCGCGACGCCGGACAGGACGGCGGCGAGGAACGCCAGCGGCAGGTGGCCGGTCTCGTACATCGTCCAGAACCCGACGAACGCGCCGATGAGCATGATGCCTTCCAGGCCGATATTGAGGACGCCGGCCCGTTCCGAGACCACCTCGCCGATCGAGGCGAAGATGATGGGCGTGGCGAGGCGCCAGGTCGCGCCGATCGTGGTGGCAAGGAAGCCCAGCGTGAGGATGTGTTCCATGATGAGCCTATTCGGACGGGCGCGCCGACTGGAACTTCAGGGCGGCAAAGCCGACAACCGACAGGATCACCATGCCCTGGATGACGAAGACCAGGACCTGAGGCACCTGCGCGTTTATCTGCATCAGTTCGGAGCCTGAATCGAGTGTGGCGAAGAGAATCCCGGACAGGATCGCGCCAATAGGATTATTGTTGGCGAGAAGCGCGACGGCGATCGCCTCGAAGCCGTAGCCCGGCGAGATGTCCTGGTAGAGACGATAGGTGACGCCCTCGATCTGCACGGCGCCCGCCAGTCCGGCGAGCGCGCCGCTGATCGCGATGGCAAGGACTATGCTGCGGGACACGCTGATGCCGGCATAGCGGGCGGCGTGCGAATTGATCCCCACGATGCGCACGGCATAGCCGGCGCTGCTGCGGAAAAGGAAAACGTAGGCGACCACCGCGAGCGCGACCGCGATCAGGATGCCGATATGGAGGCGGGTCGACGGGATGATGCGGGGCAGCCAGATCGCATGCGCGAATTTGGCCGACTGCGGATAGGCGGCGCCCTGTTCCATCAGCGGACCCGTGACCAGATAGCTGGTCATGAAGATCGCGATGTAGTTCAGCATGATCGTCGTGACGATCTCGCTGGCGTTGAAGGCGACTTTCAGGACACCGGCGATCGCCGCCCAAAGGGCGCCGGCCGCCGTGCCGGCCACGAGCACGAGACAGATATGAAGCGCCGGCGGCAGGCCCGCGAAATTGACGCCGCAGAACGTCGCCGCGCAGGCGCCGGCATAAAACTGCCCCTCCGCGCCGATGTTCCAGATGCTGCAGCGGAACGACACGCAGAGCCCTACGCCGATCAGGATGAGCGGCGTGGCCTTCAACAGCATCTCGGCGATCGAGCGGACGTTCTGGAACACGCCGCTCACCATCACGGTGAAGATGTCGAGCGGATTGAAACCGGTCACCGCGAGCAGGACAGCCCCGGCGAAAAGGGCGACCAGGACCGCCACCAGGGGCGGCAGCATGGATTTCAGCAAGCGGCGCGACCACGCCAGGAGCGGCGTGTTCGACGAAAACGGCGATGCCGCCTTCCGGGAAGGAGGGATATCGATGTCGGCCATTGAGCTCCACCAGGAGGCTGGAGGACGGAGCGCCGGCCAGCCGGCCAGCGCTCCGGACGGCAGGCTTATTTACGGTAGCGGGTCTTGATCTCGCCGGCGATGATCTTGGCCTTCACCTCCTCGACATACTTGCGCACGTCGTCGGGGACCGGCTTCGCGGCCTTGTCATTGTAGAAGAACTTCATCACGTCGGCGTCCTTCAGGCCGAAGTCGACGTTCGAGGTGGGCACCGTGCCTGCCTGTACCCCCTTGACGATGCGCACGATGCCCTGGCCGTAGTCGGCGATGTAGGTGCCGAGAATATTCTTGGGCGCGATCTCGGTCTGGTCGCTGAAAATGCCGAAAGTGCTGATCTGCGGGCCCGCCTCGCGGACCGCCTGGATCGCCCCGAGGCCGGCCGCATCGGCATCGGGAACGATGAAGTCCGCGCCGCTGTGGATCATGTTGACCGCCGCCTCCTTGGCCGCGGTGGCGTCGCTGAAATTGCCGAGATAGACCTGGCTTATCTTGAAGTCCGGGCTGGCGTCCTTGGCGCCGTTGGTGAAGCCTTCCAGCGCCTCCTTGATCGGGGGGATCTCCATGCCGCCGATCAGGCCGGCGGACTTTCCCATCTTCGCGGCGATCGCTCCCATCAGGTAGAAGGGCTGGCTGGAATCGGTGTTCAGGCCGATCACCTTTCCCTGATGGATGTTGCTCGACGAAATGAGGAAAACAGTGTCCGGGTAATCCTCAGCGACGGTCTCCGCCGAATCCTGGAACTCGAAGCCGTGGCCGAGGATCACCTGGTAGCCCTGGCTCGCATAGTCGCGGAACGCCTTTTCGAACGAGGCGGGGTTCTGCTGCAGCTCGACATAGCTGATCTTGGCGCCCAGTTCCTTCTCGACCCGCTTCAGCGCCTCGTAGGCGATGCGGTTCCAGCCCTCCTCGGCGACGCTGCCGGCGACGAGGAGCCCCATCTTGAATTCACCCGCCGCCCTGGCCGGGCCGAGCACGCCCATGGCCGCCAGCGCGCCCATGGCAACGAGGCACTGCCTTCTTTCAATATTCATGACTTCCTCCCATTTCTCCCAGATGTCCCGGGTCACACGGCCCGGGGATCCCTTATTCAATGGATGCCGACGCGCTTGCCCTTCGCCAGGACCAGCCTGTGGTCCGGTCCGCCCGCGATCAGGTCGGTGGCGTCCTCGCAATCGCAGACGACGAGATCGGCCCTCGCGCCTTCGCGGATGCCGTAGCCTTCGAGCCCCATCAGCCGCGCGGGGATATCGGTGATCATCGGCAGGACGCTCGCCAGATCGTCCGCGTGCAGATGCCCAGCAAGCAGCGTCCAGCGACCCATTTCGAGCATGTCGCCGGAGCCCGTCGGCACGAACGGATCCTGGATGTTGTCCGAGGCCGTCGCCAGCGGCACGCCGGAGCGCACCAGTTCGGCCACGCGCGTCAGGCCGCGCGGCGGCAGCACGTCGTGGCTGCGACCCTGCAGGTAGAGATTGGCCGCTGGCAGCGTGATCGCGCCGATGTCCAGTTCGAGCATCCCGTCGCGAATGCGCTCGAACTCCGGGCGCGGCAGCGCGCTCAGGACCGAGCAATGGCCGAGCACGGTGCGCCCCTGCATGCCGTAGCGGCGTACCCGTTCGAAGACGGCGTCGAAAAGAGGCCGTGCGGCATCAAGATGTTCGTCGAGGTGCAGGTCGACGGGCAGGGAATGGCGGACCGCCGCCTCGAATATCAGATCGAGGTAGCGCTCCGGGTCCTCGGCCACAGCCGGAGTGCCGCCGACGGCGTCGGCGCGGCTGGCGGCCGCCCCGACATTGGACGCGAGCCACTCCAGATCCTGGTTCGGATGCGGCGTCATGAACGCCACGAGCTGAAGGCGCATCCTGTCGGCCCAGGATTCCCGGAGGGCGGCCAGGGCGTCGAGCCCGCGGAAACCGGCATCCTTGTCGACATTCACATGACTGCGGATCGCCGTCGTGCCGCGCGCCAGGCAGCGCGCCATGGTGCGTTCCGCACGGCGGGCGACATCTTCCGGCGGCGCGTTGCGGGCGTAGAGCGCGAAGGCCTCGCGGGCGCCCTGCAGCGTGCCGGAGGGATTGGGCGCGAATTTGAGGACGCCGGTCTTGTCGAGGTGCTGATGGGCGTCGACGAAGCCGGGCACGACCAGCGCGCCGGCGAGATCGACGCGCCTGGCCCCTTGCGGAACGGTCAGCCCCTCACCGATCCGCTCGATCATGCCGTCGGCCGACACGAGCATCTCGGCGCTCCGGGGAGCGGCCGAAACATCCGTCAACAGGCGGCCATTGGCGAGCAGGTACGGGCCGTCGCCGGCAACCTGAGCAAGGATGGATGTCCACATACAGTGTCCGCCTTGGATTGTAGGGGAATCTAAGCACCGGTCCATTAATGAGGCAATTTCAATGTAGAAATAAATTGTTTCGGTATTTTGAATTATTGCGCGCAACAGGCGCCTCCCCTCCGCTGCGGAAGCGCGGCGAAGGTAACCATTGACGCTTCGGATCAGTAAATCGCGCCTTTCCTTACGTTCATTCGCCGCAATCCGCGCGCTTCCTCACCGAATCTTGCTATAGTCTTCCGGACGGAGAGGGACTTAGTCGCGGATAGGAACGGAGGTTAGCTATTTTTTCTCAATGTCTATTTTTATTTTTGAAAGTATACCGTTCTAATTATGGCAGAAACATCACTATATATTTTATTCTTTAACGTTTTTTCATGATTGTTGACAAACAATGCATTCTGTATAGATTGTCAACAATTCAAGGAGAAGGCGCATGTCAGGTCCCTTCCGGTTTTCCGCGTCGATCACGCCGCCCGGCGCGGCGATGAGCGGCCCCGAGGCCGAGGAGCGCGTCGTGGCCGCCGTGGTGGAGGCGATCCTCGGCCACCGCATCCCTCCCGGCACCCGGCTGGTGGAACGCGAGCTCGGCAAGGCCTCCGGGGCCAGCCGCTCGGCGATCCGCAATGGCCTGCTCAGACTGGCGCAGGCCGGGCTGGTGGAACTCAGCCCGAACAAGGGCGCCTCGATCGCGCAATGCTCGCCGGAAGAGGCAAGGCATGTCTTCGAAGCCCGTATCGCCATCGAGACATCGACGGCGCGCACGCTCGCCGAGCGGATGACCGCAAGCGATCGCGCGCGGCTCGAGGCCTTCATCGAGGAGGAGCGGCACGCCTACGAGGCCGGCAGGATGGAGGACGCGCGGCATCTGTCCCGCCGCTTTCACCTGCTTCTCGCCGAACTCGCGGGCAATCCGGTGCTCACCGGCTTCGTGCGGGACCTCATCAATCGCCAACCCCTGCTCTCGTGGGGGAGCAGGGATCACAAGCCGCGATTTTGCGGAAACGAGGCGCACAGGGCAATCGTCGCGGCACTCGCCGCCGGCGACGGAGAGAAGGCCGCGCGGCTCAACGCGGAGCACCTCAGGGAACTCGAGAGCGAATTGGGGGCCGAGCGCGGCAACACTCTGCCCGCCGGCGAGGAAGCGGCGAGCGGCGCGGGCGCCCCGGCCGGAAATCAGTAGGAGAGGACATTGCGACCATTCGAATATCATGAGCCGAAGAGCCTCGCCGAGGCCTCGGCGCTCCTTTGCGCGCTCGGCGCCGGCGCCAGCATTTTCGCCGGCGGCACCGACCTCCTGGTCGAGATCAAGGAGGAACTGCGCTCCGTCAGCCATGTCTTGAACATCAAGAAAATCGAAGGCCTCGACGCGCTTTCCTTCGACAAGGCCGAGGGCCTGTCGTTCGGCGCCCTGGTCACTGCGCGGCGGATCGAGACGGATGCGGCCGTTCTCCGGCACTATCCGAACCTCGCCACCGCCGTCAGCCTGCTCGGCTCCATCCAGGTCCGCAACCGCGCGACCGTGGTCGGCAACATCTGCCGCGCCTCGCCGTCCGCCGACACCATTCCGCCGCTCATCGCCGATGCCGCGACACTGTCGATCCACGGGCCGACGGGGGAGCGCAGCGTGGCGGTCGAGGACTTCTTCACCGGTCCCGGGCGCACCGTGCTCAAAGCCGGCGAGATCGTGACCGGCGTCCATGTCCCGCCGCCGGCTGCGACCAGCGGCAAGGCCTATATCAAGCACGGCCGCCGCAAGGCGATGGAGCTCGCCACCGTGGGCGTCGCGGTCAGCCTGGATCGCGGCAGGAGCGGGTGCGACGAGATCCGCATTGCGCTGGGCGCGGTGGCGGCCACCCCGATCCGTGCGCGCAAGGCGGAAGCGCTGCTCAGGGGAAGGGCCATCGACCCGGCGCTGCTCGCCGAGGCGGCCGAGGCCGCCATGAACGAATCCACCCCCATCAGCAACGTACGCGCCAGCGCAGCCTATCGCCGCGACATGGTCGGCGTGCTCACCCGCCGCGCGGTCGGCATCGCACTGGAGGCACGCCCATGAAACGGCTGGTTTCAATGACCGTCAACGGCGAGGAGATCGAACTCGCCATTCCTCCTTACCGGACGCTCCTCGACGTGTTGCGCAACGAGGGCAGGCTGACCGGCACGAAGAAGGGATGCGATGTCGGCGATTGCGGCGCCTGCACCGTCATCATGGACGGCAGCCCGGTGAATTCCTGCCTCGTCCTCGGCATCGAGGCGGAGGGCGCGACGATCGAGACCATCGAAGGGCAGCATGCCGGCCCCGACCTGCCGCACCTGATCCAGGAGAAATTCATGGATCACGGCGGCGCCCAGTGCGGGTTCTGCACGCCGGGCATCATCATGATGACCAAGGCGTTGCTGAAGGAAAACCCGAACCCGACCGAAAGCGAGGTGCGTTTCGCCATCGCCGGCAACATCTGCCGCTGCACCGGATATGCCAAGATCGTGGACGCGGTCCTCGCCGCGGCCGAGGATTTGCGGAAAGGCCGTACGCTATGACCATCCACCAGAAGCCCCACACACAGGACAACCTCGAAGACGGCAAGCGCCAGTTCTCCGTCGTCGGCAAAAGCGTGCGCCGGACCGATACGTTCGAGAAGGTGACCGGCCTCGGCAAATATTCCGGCGACATAGAGCTTCCCGGCCTGCTCTACGGCAAGATGAAGCGCAGCGACATCGCGCACGCGCTGATCAAGAACATCGACGTGTCGAAGGCGCTGGCCCTCAAGGGCGTCAAGGCCGTGCTGACCCACAGGGACGTGCCGCGCATCCTCCACTACGGCTCGCCGCACCCGCGCTCGGCCTCCTGCACCAGGGACCAGTACATCCTCGACGACCGCGTCCGCTATTGGGGCGAAGGGGTCGCCGCGGTGGCCGCCGAGAGCGAGGAGATCGCCGAGGAGGCGTTGCGGCTCATCCATGTGGAATACGAACCGCTGCCGGCCGTCTTCACCGTCGCCGACGCGCTCAAGCCCGAGGCGCCGCTCATCCACGACAACGGCCTCGACAAGAACAACGTCATGCCGCCGGTTGTCATCCGGCGCGGCGACGTGGAGAAGGGCTTCGCCGAGGCGGATCTGATCCTCGAGAACGAATACGTCCTCGGCCGGCCCGTGCCGGGCTACATGGAGCCCAATGTCTGCGCCTGCCAATGGGACGGCAACGGCAAGCTCACCATCTGGAGCTCGACACAGACCGCCTTCATGGTGCGCGGCATTCTCGCCGAGGTGCTGGGCGTGCCCTACAACAAGGTGCGCGTCATCGTCGATCACATGGGCGGCGGCTTCGGCGCCAAGCAGGATCTGTTCCAGCACGAGTTCCTGTGCGCGCTGCTGGCCAGGCAGACCGGGCGGCCCGTGCGCATGGAATTTACCCGCAAGGAGACCTTCCTCGGCGGCCGCACGCGCCATTCGGGCAAGATCCGCCTCAAGCAGGGCTTCAAGGCCGACGGCACGATCACGGCGCGGCATGCGAGGATCGTCCTCGACGGCGGCGCCTACGGCTCGCACAGCCCCGGCGTCACGACGGTCGGCACCAGCGCCCTGACCTCGCTCTACCGCTGCGAGAACGTCGATCTCGAAGGCCGTGCCATCTACACCAACACGCCGATCGCCGGCGCCTTCCGGGGCTACGGGGTGGTGCAGACCTATTTTGCGCTCGACCTGCAGATGGACGAGGCCGCCGAGCGGCTCGGCATCGATCCGGCCGAGTTGCGGCTCCGCAACGCCGTCAGGACCGGCGATCTCGCACCGTCCGATCATCCCGTCGTCGGGCATGGGCTGGAAGCCTGCATCCGCCGCGGCCTCGATGAAGTGGACTGGAAGGCGGCGCGCGCCGCAACCGCGGCCCAGCCGGGCGGCGTCAAGCGCCGGGGCTGGGGCATCGGCTGCGAGATGCACGGATCGAGCGCCTATCCCGGCATCAAGGAGCAGGGCAACGCCATCGTGAAGATGAACGAGGACGGGACGGTGACGCTTTTGACCGGCACCGCCGGACTCGGCACCGGCGCCCACACCGCGCTGTCGCAGATCGTGGCCGAGGAGATCGGCATACCGTTCTCGGCGGTGCAGGTGGTCACCGGCGACACCGACATCGTGCCCTGGGACATCGGCGCCTTCGCCAGCCACACGACCTATATGGGCGGCCGCGCCGCCCAGATCGCCGCGGCGGAGGTACGCCGCCAGGTTCTTGAGCAGGCAGCGCCGCTGCTGGAAGCCGCGCCGGAGAAGCTGGCGATCCGCGAAGGCATCATCCATGTCGAGGGCGCGAACCGGAGCATCTCGCTCAAGGAGGTCGTCAGCCCGAAGCGCGGCATGCCGGCCGCGCAGATCGTCGGCGTCGGCACCTACAGCCCGACGAAGTCCTATTCCTTCGCCGCGCATTTCGCCGAAGTCGAGGTCGACACGGAGACGGGCGAAGTCGCCGTGCTGCAGGTCGTGCCGGTGCATGATCTCGGCAAGGTGATCCATCCGATCGCCGCCGCCGGCCAGATCGAGGGCGGCATCCAGCAGGGCATCGGCCACACGCTCTCGGAAGACTACGTGATCGACCTCACCAACGGCCGTTCGCTCAATCCGAGCTTCGTCGACTACAAGATGCCGCTGTCGATGGACATGCCGCCGATCCGCACCATAATACTGGAGGCGGCGCCCGATCCCGGCGGCCCGTTCGGCGCCAAGGGGGTCGGGGAGGATCCGATCATCGCCATCGGGCCGGCGATCACCAACGCGATATACGATGCGATCGGAATCCGTTTCCGCCATTATCCGATCACTCCGGAGCAGGTGCTCAATGCGCTCCGGGCCAAACAGAAGGAGGCAGCCTGATGCCGACCGAGGAAGCACGGACGGAGAAGGTTCCGGTCACCATCCTGACCGGGTTCCTGGGCGCCGGCAAGACGACGCTGCTCAACCACATCCTGACGGAGCGGCACGGCCACCGCATCGCGGTCATCGAGAACGAATTCGGCGAGGTGGATGTCGATTCCGACCTCGTGCTGGCGTCGGAAGAGGAGATCTACCAGATGCAGAACGGCTGCATCTGCTGCTTCGTCGACGTCCGCAACGACCTCATCACCATCCTGCGCAAGCTCCTGGCGCGCAAGGAGAAGTTCGACCACATCCTGGTCGAGACGAGCGGCCTCGCCGACCCGACGCCGGTCGCGACCGCCTTCTTCATCGACAATGACGTGGGCAAGCAGGTCAACCTCGACGCGATCGTCACGATGGTCGATGCCAAGCATATCGGCCAGCATATCGACGACCCCGTGCTCGACGGCCGCGACAACCAGGCGGTGGACCAGATCATCGCCGCAGACCGCATCATCATCAACAAGGTCGACCTCGTGGACGACGCCGACGTCCAGCCGCTCGAGGCGAGCATGCGGCGCCTCAACCAGACGGCGGATATCCTCCACGCACGCTACGGCAACGTCGATCTGTCGAGGATCCTCGACATCAGCGGGTTCCAGCCATCCTATGTGGCGGAGCGCGCCAAGCTCCTCAACCTCGACGCCCACGACCATCATCACGAGCACATGCACGATCCGACCGTCGGTTCGGAATCGTTTCTCTTCGCGCGCCCGTTCGACCAGGAGAAGCTCAAAGGCTGGCTGCAAGCCTTCCTCGAAAGGCATGGCGACGACATTTTCCGGGCAAAGGGCATCCTTTCGATCACGGATGACGAGCGCTTCTTCGTCCTGCAGGCCGTGCACCGGCTGATGGATTTCCGCCCGGATCATTCCTGGGGGAAGGACGAGCCCTATTCGAAGCTGGTCTTCATCGGCCGCAATCTCGACCGTGCCGCGATCGAGGCCAGCCTGAAGGAATGCCTCGCCTAGGAGAGCACCGGGGTCGCGGCCCTCGCGGCGGCCCTATTCCGCCTTCCTGCCCGTCCAGCGATGGGCGAGGCCGGCATCGATGTCGAACAGGTCGAGCACGCGCCCCAGCGTGTGGTCGACCATGTCGTCCAGCGATTGCGGGCGGGCATAGAAGGCGGGCACCGGCGGATAGACGATCGCGCCGGCCTCCGTGGCCGCCGCCATGGCGCGTATGTGGCCGAGATGCAGCGGCGTCTCGCGCAGCATCAGGACGAGACGGCGGCGCTCCTTCAGCATGACATCGGCCGCGCGCGAAATCAGCGTGGAGGTCACCCCGGTCGCGATCTCGGACAGGGTCTTCACCGAGCACGGTGCCACGATCATGCCGAGCGCACGGAAGGAGCCACTCGAACAGGCCGCGCCGACATCCTTGTTGGAATGCACGACATCGGCGAGCGCCTCGACTTCCGCCACTTTCAGATCGGTCTCCATGGCGAGCGTCACGCGCGCCGCCTGCGATATGACCAGATGCGTCTCGACGCCGATCTCGCGCAGGACCTGAAGCAGCCGGACGCCGTATATGGCGCCGGAAGCGCCGCTGATGCCTACGACAATGCGCTTACCCGATTCACTGCCCGGCATCAGAAGACCCGCCTACCGCTTCACCTTCGCAAGGATCGCGTCGGCCCGTGCATACGCCTCTTCGTCGATCCTGGCCAGAATACCATGAAAGTCGGGTCCCCGGGTCGCGTCCAGGCCCATGCGTGAAGTGGTTCCGATGCCGGAAGCGGACGGATCGAGAGCGTTGCCCGGCAGGCCTTCGATGACGAGGATATCGCGGTGCGGCTGGAAGTGGGTGGCGAGCGCCCACATCACCTGTGAATCGCTGGTGATGTCGACATCGGCATCCACCGCGATCACCGTCTTGAGATAGGGATCCCAGCCGAGCAGGCCGAGCATGATCTGCCGCGCCTCGCCGGGCCGCGTCTGGTTGAGCGCGACATAGGCGTGGAAATGCGTTCCCGAGGTCGGGTAGTGGACCGCCGTCACGCTCGGAAAGCGCTGCTTCAGCTTTTCCACCATCTCCGCCTCGCGCGGCACGCGGCCGAGGTTCAGGTGCTCGGCCGAATTGCCGCCGGCGACGCTGACGAGCATCGCATCCTTGCGCCGCATCAATGTCTCGACGCGGAGAAGATTGTTGGTCGAGCGGTCGGAGGAATAGCCCGTGAACTCGCCGAACGGGCCCTCCTCGACATGCGCTTCGCCGTCGATCACGCCTTCCAGCACGAATTCGGCATGGGCGGGGACGCGGATGCCGTATTTCGGCGTGCGGACGACTTCCAGCGGCTCGCCCATGAGCCCGCCGGCGACATGGCGCTCATCCTCGCCGAAGGCGAGGCGGGCGGAAGCGGCGATCATGAAGAGCGGGTGGCCGCCGATGACCATCGCCACGGGCAGCGGCTCGCCGCGCTCCTTCGCCATATTGAAGAGGCGCCACAGATGGCCGCGCGAATGCAGGCTCGTGGCAAGCTCGTTTTTCGAATGGACCATGGCCCGGTGGTAGGAGAGATTGCCGCCGCCGGTCTCCGGATGCTCCGCGACGATGATGCCGCTCGTGATGTATTTCGCCCTGTCGGTGGCGAAGTGCTTGAGCATCGGCAGCTTGCCGAGATCGACGTCGTCGACGACCTCGTCGAGGATCGGGCCGGCAGCTACTTCCCTTGGCTTCACCTGACGGCGCGAGGCGGCCTGGTAGGCTTCGTGAAGCCGGCCCTCCTCCGCCCCGAGCAGCCGGGCGATGCGCCGGCGCGAGCCGAATATGTTGCTGACCACCTCGGCGCCCAGGCCCGCGACGTTCCTCAGATGCAGGAGCGGCGCCCTTCCCTCCGCCGCCAGCTTCCAGATCAGCGCGGTGATGTCCTGGTCGTCCGAGACCGGATCCCCGACGGCGAGGAAATCGTCCGGATGGGCGGCTCCGTAAGAAGCAAGGAAATGGCGGATGTCCTGCCTGGAGAAGTCGGTCTTGTCGCCCATCGCCGCCTCGGATGCCGTTGGTCCCCAATAGGAGGGCGGCGGCCTGATGGCCGCCGCCAGCCGTGCGTCAGGCGGGAACAGCCTGGCCGGCGCCGCGCTTGACCCCTGCATAGGTGTCGGTCAGGCGCGCCTTCGCCTCTTCCATGGAACGAGGCGGAGGAGTGGGATCGATGCCGACGAGGCGGGCGATGTTGTTGCCGAGATAGCCTTCGAGGTCGTCCTCGGAGAGGCCGAGGCCCTGGGGCGGCTCATGGCAGAGGACTTCCAGCTCGCGCAGCCACAGGCCCGGCTCGTTGGGCGGCGAGTCGGTGCCGAAGACGATCTTGTCCTTGGGCAGTTCCTTGGCGAACTCGACGATGCGCGACTGGAAGCACCAGCCGGACTCGCAATAGACGTTGGGCGTGTCCATCGCCATCCAGAACGTCTCGAAGGAATAGTTGCCGCCGGTCTGGATGCCGAAATGACCGATGACGAAATTGACCATCGGGAATTCCCGGATGATCGGGTAGAACATGGTCGGGATCGTATAGGGTCCGTCGCCGGTGTGGATGAGCACGACGACGCCGAGTTCGGCGCATTTCTTCATGGCCGGCCGCAGCCAGTCGAGCGCCCGGTCCGGACGGTATCCATGCATGTTGGCGTGCAGCTTCAGCATCTTGAAGCCGTATTCCTTGACATGGAATTCGAGCTCGGCGGCGCCGTTCTCCGGGCCCCAGCGGGGGTTGTAGGTGAAGTTGCCGATGAACCGGTCCGGATATTTCTGGCAGAGCTCGGCGATGTAGGCCATGTAGTCGCGGATACCCTCGCGGCCCATGCGGTTGCCGTCGCGATAGCCGGTGTTGCCGGGCGGCGGCTGGATGAAGCCCATGTCGATGCGGCGCGGCTTGCCGTTGATCATGTAGGGGCCGTCCATGAGCTTCAGCATGCGCTCGCCGTTGAAGGGCGTGCCCGTGTGGCGCCAAGCCTCATCGACCAGGTTGGTCGGGTGGAGGTGTGTGTCGATAATCATCTTTCGTCTCCGAATGAGGGGGAGGAGCGCTCAGGCAGGCTGCAGCGCGGCGTCCTTGAGGCGGGCCTCGGCTTCCTTGACCGTCCGCGGCGGCGGCGTCGGGTCGATGCCGATCATGCGCGCGACGTTGTTGCCGAAGTAGTCCTCCAGCGTGTCCTCATCGAGGTTCAGGCCCTGGGGCGGCTCGTGGCAGAGCACTTCCAGGAGGCGCAGCCACATGCCCGGCTCGTTGGGCGGGGTGTCGGAGCCGAACAGGATCTTGTGCTTCGGCATCACCTTGGCGAACTCGACGATGCGCGACTGCAGGCACCAGCCGGACTCGCAATAGACGTTCTCCATGTCGCAAGCGATCTGGAAAGGCTCGAAGCAATAGACGCCGCCGGTCTGCACGCCGAAATGCGCCATGATGAAATTGACCGAGGGGAACTCGCGCATGATCGGCACGAATTCGGTCGGGATGGAATAGGGCCCGTCGCCGGTATGGACCTTCACCATCACGCCGAGGTCGGCGCATTTCTTCATCGCAGGCCGCAGCCAGTCCAGCGCCCGGTCGGGACGGTAGGCATGCATGTTGGCCTGGAGCTGCACCATCTTGAAGCCGTATTCCTTCACATGGCGCTCGAGCTCCTCGGCACCGTTCTGCGTGCCGTAGCGCGGATTGTAAACGAAGCAGCCGATGAAGCGGTCGGGGTATTTCTGTACCAGCTCGACCGTATAGGACATGTAGTCGCGAATGGCGGCCTTGCCGGTCAGATCGCCATGGCCGTGGGTGTAGATCGTGTTGCCCTGGGGCGGCTGGATGAAGGCCTTGTCGATGCGGCGCGGCTTGCCGTTCACATAGAACGGGCCGTCCATCATCTTCAGAAGGCGTTCCCCCGTGAACGGATCGCCGTCATGGCGCCATGCGAGGTCGACCAGCTTCGTGGGATAGCAGCTAATGTCGATAATCATGCTTTCTCTCCAAAGTTGGCGGCTACGGCAGAAGACGGCAGCACCGCCTGTCGTCCGGGCCCGGCTGGCTCTGGTATCGGGAGAGGGTCGGGCCAAACTCTGCTAAGTCGCTTGTCAGCAATCCCCGACCGGACTCTTCGCAACATGAGCGAAGGCAATGCGGTGTGCCGCTTCTACTGACAGTTCCTGCTCGATAGCCGATTTCGCCTCGGTTTGGAAGAGGAAAAATAAATGAAAAGCGCAATATTTTCCGGTACTTATCTGGAATTAAGCGGGTAGCCTCGCGCCTTGACGCACCGCTGCCGAACCAGGAATGCGGCTCGGCCGGCGCGCCCCAAAGGGAGCTCTTCTATCGACGCCGTCACGGGCATCCGTGGCGGCGCTGGTCGCGGGTTCCGTACTAGACCATGGCGACCTTGTCCGCGCGGGCCTCGGCGATGGTCCCACGCAGCTCATGAACGATGTCGTTGAATTCGCCGGTGAATGTCAGATCGATCGGGCGCGGGCGTTCGAACGGGATCTGCCGTTCGACGAGCACCCTGCCGGGACGCGAGCTCATGACGAAAACCCGGTCGGCCAGATAGACGGCCTCACGCAGATCGTGCGTCACGAGAATGACGGTGAACCGCTTCGCCTGATGGAGATCGCGAATGACGCCCCAAAGCTCCTCTCGCGTGAACGCATCCAAGGCGCCGAACGGCTCGTCCAGCATCAGGAGGCCGGGTTCGTGGATGAGGGCGCGGCAGAGATTGCAGCGCTGCTGCATGCCGCCGGAAAGCTGCCATGGGAATTTCGAGCCGAAGCCCTCCAGGCCCACCAGGTTCAGGATGGCCTCGGCCTTGGCCACGTATTCCGCGCGGTCCCTCTTGAGCCGCTGGCGATGAGGCGAAACGATCTCGAGCGGCAGCATGATGTTGCCGAGGACCTGACGCCACGGCAGGAGCGACGGATTCTGGAAGGCCATTCCGACGATGTTCAGCGGCCCGGTCACGGGCGCGCCGTCGACCTCGATGCTGCCGGCCTGCGGAATGACGAGACCGGTCGCGAGTTTCATCAGGGTCGACTTGCCGCAGCCCGAGGGGCCGACGACGGCCGCGAACTCGCCCTTGCGCACCGAAAGCGTGAGGTCGTCCACCGCCGCGATGCCGCCGGGCCCGCCATAGGTCAGATTCACCCCGGACATACGCACGAAGGCATCGGCGGCATCGGCGCCGGCGGAAAGCGTGCCGTCCGCCGCGTCGCGCGGCCATTTCAGTGCCAGGCTGGAATTGCGTGTGGTCATCCTCGATCTCCTCTGCCGGCCGCAACGACGATGCGGCCGAAGGCGATTACCTGTTCTGCGAACGGAAGGCCCAGCCCGTATAGCGCTGCTCGACAAGCGCGGTGATGCCGTAGAGCACGATCCCCAGCGCCGAGAGGACGATGAGCGCGGCGAAGACGACGGGAATCTGGAACGCGGACTGCGCGTCGAGCATCAGCTTGCCCAGACCCTTGCTCGCCCCGCAGGTCTCGGCCACCACCGCGCCGATGAAGGCAAGGGTCACCGCGATCTTGAGCGAGCCGAAGAAATGCGGCAGCGAGCGGGGTATGCCGACCTTCATCATGACCATCAGCTTCTTCGCGCCGAGCGCACGCAGCACGTCCTCCAGTTCCGGCTCGACCGTGGCGAGGCCGGTCGCCACGTTGACGACGATCGGGAAGAACGAAATCAGGAAGGCGGTGATGATCGCAGGCAACGAGCCGAGTCCGAACCACAGGATCAGCACCGGCACGACCGCCACCTTCGGGATCGAGTTGAAGGCGATGAGCGCGGGATAGACCGCGGAATAAACGGTGCGATGCCATCCGATGGCCACCCCGAGCGCCAGTCCGAAGACGATGGCTATCGCGAAGCCGAGCGTCGTGGTCCACAAGGTGGCCAAGGAATTCTCGATGATGACCCCGCGGTATTGCCAGAGCGCCTCCAGCGTCGCCGATGCGGTCGGCAGGATCGTCTCCGGCACATTGAACAGCCGAACGACCGCCTCCCACACTATGAAGATGCCGGCAGTGAAGAGGACGGGCGATGCGATCTTCTCCATCTGCCATCCCCAGTTCACCCGGCCAGGCACGGCGCCCCGTGCCGGGCCCGTGATTCCAACTTCAGCCATTCTCGCCTCCCATTCCGCCCATGTGTTCCGAGGTCACGCCGGGCAGCCGCCTTCCGACCGCCGCCGGCGCGATGGATTCGAGATCCGTTCGTTCCCGGATCGAGGTCTCGTCGCCCCGAGGAACGCAGCGGATCCCGGGCAGGCTAGTTCTTCACCATCCGCTCTTCCTTCGGCGGCAGATATTCCGAGGTGAACACGTCGCTCGCCTTGGGCTTGTTCTTGAACGGGAAGGTGGTAGCCAGCTGATCGATCGAGCTCTCGAGCCGCGTCATGTCGACATCGCCGAAGCCGTTTTTCAGCACATCGTCCGTGAAGTAGCAGTATTCATTGACGACCTTCAGCCTTTGAAGCTCGATATCCGGCTTGGCGACCGGATTGTGGTTCATGATGCTTTTGATCGCCTCTTCCGGATGCTGGTAGGCGAACACGAAGCCGCGGATCGTCGCCTTGACGAAGCCCTTCACCGCATCCGGATGCGCCTTCGCGAACTCGGGATTGACCATGACGGCGCTGCCGTAGAGATGAACGCCGTAGTCGCTCATCATCATGGCCTGGATCTGGTCATCGGGTACGCCGATCGCATTCAGCGCCAGCTTGTTCGAGATGAAGGCGGTGACCGCGTCCACCTGGCCCTGAGCCAACAGCGTCTCGCGCACCGCGAAACCGACATTCTCGACCTTGATCTTGGAGGTGTCGATGCCGTTCTCCTTGGCGAAGATCGGCCATTGCTGCCAGGCGGCGTCGCCGGCCGGCGCGCCGAGCCTCTTTCCCTCGATATCCTTCGGCTTGGTTATGTTGTTCTTCTTGAGCGTCAGCACGGCGAAGGCCGGCTTGTTGTAGGTCATCAGCACCGCCTTGATGGGGACGGCATCGGCGCCGTCGCGATATTTGATGAGCGAGTTGATGTCCATCGAGCCCATGTCGTAGGCTCCGGCGGCGATGCGGTTGATGCCGTCGACGCTGCCCGTGCCCGGATCGATCGAGACGTCCAGGCCCTCTTCCTTGTAGAAGCCCTTGTCGAGCGCCACCAGATAGGGCGCGACATGCCCTTCGAAGCGCCATTCATGAATGAAACGGACCTTGGTCAAGCCTTGGGCCATCGCCGGAACGGCCAGCAGGACCAAAAGCATCGACAGCAGAATACGGAACCCACGCATCCCTTCTCTCCCATTGCCGGTGCGCCTTCGCACCGATGACAACGCTGCTGTTGGGTCCGGAGCGAGCAAGCGGATCGCATAAGCAAGCCGCGCCGAACCTTCTCGTCGCAATGCCGGATGCCATGAGCGTGAATGCTGGTTATGCGCTAAGCTAAGTCTTCACTCATTGGACATCCAACAAGTGAGCAATCATCTCCCAGCCGATCGATACTGGCGGGGATTGATGCGCTTATGCTCACGCGATCCCTCCAGTATGGCAGCAGCCGCCAGGATGTCAAAGAAAATCCGCCGCGGATGGCGCGCATGCGCCCCGCGGCCTTCAGAACGCCGGTGCCCCCCGCGGCTTCAGATGCTTTCCGGAAGGCAGATGCCGAACGGAAGAAACGGTCTCGCCAGGCATGTTGGCCGCAAGAGCATGCACCGGCGGTTGCCTGTCTCGCCTCAGCTCTTCTCCAGATGACGCATGGGCACACGGCGACGTTCCATGCTCGCGGCACTGCAGGCGAGAACGCCCTCGCGGATGCTCCTGACGGGCCGCGATCCGATGAAAGACGCCTTGCACATGAGGTCGACATCGATCGGCCAAAGCGCACGGTTCAACGGTAACACGATCAGTCCCTCGCGTTCCGCCTTCGGCACGATCAATTCGCTGACGATAGCGTAGCAGTCGGTTTCCGTGAGAAGGCCGAGCATGATCGACATCGAGGCCGTCTGCACGATCGGCCGCATCGCCCCTGCGCGACGGCCCAGGGTCGCTTCGGCATGTTCGTCGAATTCGCGATCCTCGAGGAAGCCGATGCGGCTGAAACGGCTCAGGCTCTCGATCGAAATCCTGCGCCCGTGCCGCAGAGGATGCTCCCGCCGACAGACCACGACCATGTCGCTCGTGAACAAGGGCACGCTGACGAAACGTTCAGGAAGCGCCTTGCCCGGACGTGCGGTCACGACCACGTCCAACAGGTTCCGCGTGAGGTTGTCGACGAGATGGCTGGATATCCCGGTCTCGACCGTCACTTCGATCGACGGAAACGCCCTGCCGAAGTTCACGAGGACACTCGAAAACCAGCTTGCGGCAAGCGCCGGCCCAATGCCGATCCTGAGGCCTCCCTCGAAGCCCTGCGCCAGCCGGGCGATGTCCAGGGAGGCGATGCGTGCCTCCTGGTCAATCGAGCGGGCATAGCCATAAAGCGCGGCTCCCGCATCGGTCGGTTCGAGCCCATGGGGAGTACGTATGAAAAGATCGGTCCCGAGTTCCTGCTCCAGCACGCGCAGGCTCTTCGACAATGCCGGCTGGCTGATGGCTTTCTTCTGGGCGGCGGTATGCATGTTCCGCTTTTCGTAGAGAGCCAGGAAGTTGCCCAGATGGCTGGAAACCAGAGACCGCAAGCCAATAACCTCAGGAAATCGGATGCCAACAACTATCTATTATCGCTTATCGGGTGGTTCAGATAGCCTGTCCATGGAGGAGGCGACGCCGATCGCCGCGCCGGCGGCACCGCCACTTTGTCGTTGCGGCAGGAGGCGAAGCCGCCGGCTGCGCCCCCGATCCGAGCCAAAAGAAATCGTGGAGGAGCGAAATGCCTGAACAAAAATCGAGAATGACCCGCCGGACGGTCCTTGGCGCGGGAATGGCGGGAGCCGCCGGGCTGGCCTTGGGAATCCGGCCCGGCCGAGCGCTGGCAGCGGGCTCGGGAAAGACATTGTCGCTCATCGTCTTCGGGCCGACCCAGCAGGCGCTCGAGTGGCTGAAGAATACCGCGCTCGCCGAGTTCACCAAACAGACGGGTTATGAGATCGAGGTCCGGCCGTCAAATTGGGGATCGGGCTTCCAGAAACTTCTCACCGCGGTGGCGAGCGGCACGCTGGCGGACGTCACCATGCTCGGCCAGGTGATGACGCCCGCGCTCATGTCACGCGGCGCGTTCCTGCCGATCGACGACAGGCTCGCCAAATGGGACGACACGAAGAAGTTCTATCCGGCAATGCTGAAGGACGGGACCTATGACGGCAAATCCTACGCGCTGCCGATCTATGCCGATGTCCGAACGTCCGTTTACCGATCGGATATCCTGCAGAAAGCAGGCGTCGGGCCGGATGCGCTTCCGAAGAACTGGGACGACTTCAAGGCAGTCGCGCGCAAGCTGTCGACGAAGAACGGCGGGCCGCTGGAAACGCCGTTCTTTTCCAACCAGGACAACTCGGTTGGCCTGATGCAGACCTTCTCTATGATGCTGTACCAGGCCGGCGGCAGCTATTTCGACGAATCCGGAAAGGCGCAATTGTCCAACGACGCCGGCGTGCGGGCTCTGGATTATCTCGTCTCCTTCTACAAGGAAGGCTTGGCCAATCCCAACGTCGTCTATCAGGGAACCGGGCCGCGCCCGCTCGTGCTCGGCACGTCCGCCATGACATACAACAGCGTGACCGTGCAGCAGAACGCCGTCGAGTACAAACCCGACGTCGAAAAGTACATACTGGCGGGGCCGCCGCTGGCCGCCGACCCGGGCGGCAAGCCCTCGACCATCGCCTGGATCAACAAGTTCGCCATATCGGCCCGCACCAAGGATCCCGATGGCGCCTGGGCCCTGCTCTCCTACCTCACCTCCAGGGATATCTCCGGCAAGTTCGCAGAGATATGGGGCGGCCTCCCCGCTCGGACCGACCTCAGCGGCGCGGCCTATCTCAAGAAGGTCAGCCCGGGATTCGTGGAAGCGACGCAATATGCCGGGGCGCTGCCCACCAGTCCCAACCTGTTGCAGATCCAGCAGCAGGTGAACATCGCCATGCAGAGCGCGACCCGCCAATCGGGTCCGTCCAAGCAGATCCTCCAGGAACTGGACAAGAAGATCGACCAGATCAATGGGAAGTGACGCCGCCGCCAGCGCCGGCTCGTCATTCAACACCCCCCGGGCAAGTCATCCGGACCTGCCCGGGGGGATCGACATCCTTCGCACCCAACGTCTCGCAGGGGCGGCGCTGATCAGTCCGGCAGTGCTGGCGATCATAATCGTTTCGATACTGCCGCTATTGCTTGCCTTCGGCTTCAGCCTGACCGACTTCAACCTGCTGTCCTCGCCGCGCTGGGTCGGCTTGCGCAACTACGCCATCATCGTCAACGACCCCGTGTTCTGGGAATCGATCAGGAACACGTTGGGGTTTGCGGTGAGCCAGGTTGGCATCGGCATCGTCGTCGTGCTCATGGTCGCCGCACTGTTCAACGGCTATCTGTTCGGCGGCCCGTTGATGCGCACGATCATCTACCTGCCCCAAGCCGCGTCCTACGTCGTGGTCGCCCTCATCTGGACCATGCTGCTCGATCCGGCCGTCGGCCCGATAAACCGGGCGATCACGGCGACGAGCGCCAACCCGATCTATTTCCTTTCCGATCCTGACTGGGCGATGCCTTCCATTGTGGTCGTGAGCCTCTGGCGGAACCTCGGCTACTTCATGATCATCGTGCTGGCGGCGCTGAAATCGGTGCCGGCCGAGCTTCTCGAAGCCGCCAAGATCGATGGCGCCGGTCCCGTGCGCCGCTTCTTTTCCGTCAGCCTTCCGACGATCAAGGGCGTCGTCAGCTTCGTCGCCATCACCTGGTTCCTGGGCGCGCTGCAGATGTTCACCCAGTCCTATGTCATGACCACCGGCGGACCGGTCAACGCGACCCGGACGATCGTCTACCTGATGTATGACGACGCGTTCACCAATCTCGAGATCGGCAAGGCCTGCGCCATGGCGATCATGCTGTTCCTGCTCGTCGTCGTGATGTCGTTCCTGCTCCGCCTCGTTCTCCGCCCGAGGGAGGACCGGTGATGGCGCTCGGACAGGGCAAGGCTTCGGTTGCGGTCTGGCATGCCGCCGCTCTCCTGCTGACGGCGCTTTATCTGGTGCCGATCGCCTATGTCGTGCTGGTAGCGATCACGCCCGACGGCGAAATCACCGGAATCTGGCCCTCTCATCCTGAGCTGGACAATTTCGTCAAAGCGTTCACCAGCACGAACTTCGTCCGGTTTTTCTTCAACAGCGCGGTGGTGGCGGTCTCCTGCACGGTGTTGCAAGTCGTTCTCTCCTGCGCCGCCGGCTATGCGCTCGCCATGCTGCCGGTTCGCGGCAAGAATCTGATGCTGCTCCTGCTGATCGCGCTCCTGGTGGTGCCGCCCGAAGTCGCCATCGTGCCGCTGTTCGTGATGGTCAACCACGTTCCGCTGGCCGGGGGAAACGATCTCTTCGGCTCCGGCGGACAAGGGCTACTGGACACGCTCCCGGGGATCATGGTTCCCCATATCGTCAGCGCGCTGGCGATCTTCCTGATGCGGCAATTCTATGCCGCGTTGCCCGCCGAACTCGGCGACGCCGCCCGCGTCGACGGCGCGGGTGAATTCAGGATATTCGCCTTGATCTACACGCCGCTGGTGAAGCCGGCGGTCGCCATCGTCGCCGTCTTTGCCTTCCAGGCCGCGTGGAACGACTTCATCTGGCCCCTCGTCGTCATCCATTCGAATGACATGCGCACGCTGCAACTAGGGCTGACGGTCTTCTTCCAGGAGAACTCGACGCAATGGAACCTCCTGATGGCCGCGGTGCTGGGGATCAGCATCCCGATCGTCATCCTGTTCCTGTTGATCCAGAAGCTCTTCAGGGAAGGCGCTCTCATGGGCGCGCTGAAATGATGAAAATCGCCAGATCGGCCGGCATGCGCCTGCCCGGAGGATGGAATGAAAGCGATAATGGTGATGTTCGACAGCCTCAACCGGCGGTTCCTGCCGCCCTATGGCTGCGACTGGGTCGAGGCTCCGAACTTCGAGCGGCTCGCCCGAAACAGCGCGGTGTTCCATAATTGCTATGCCGGCAGCATGCCTTGCATGCCCGCGCGGCGCGAGCTTCACACCGGCCGGTACAATTTCCTGCATCGCGCCTGGGGCCCGCTCGAGCCGTTCGACGATTCCGTGCCGGAAATCCTCCGGAACAACGGCGTCTATACGCACCTGGTCACCGACCACCAGCACTATTGGGAAGACGGCGGCGCCACCTACCACAACCGCTTCAGCACCTACGAGTTCTTCCGCGGGCAGGAGGGAGATGCCTGGAAGGGTCGGGTTCCGGAGCCGGGATCGGCGCTCGATCCCCGCAAGCACGAGGGCATGCGCCGGCAGGACAGGATCAACCGCGCCTTCCTGAAAGAGGAGGCGGACCACCCGCAGACCAGGGTCTTCGACGCCGGTATCGAATTCATTCGCACGAATACCGACCGGGATCGATGGTTCGTGCAGATCGAGTGCTTCGACCCGCACGAGCCGTTCTTCTCGCCGGACAGGTACAAGCGTCACAACCGGGATCCTGACAAAGAGCCGCCCTTGGACTGGCCGGACTACAAGCGGGTCGACCAGCCGCCTGAGATCGTCCAGCAGGTCCGCGACGAATACGCGGCGCTTCTGGCCATGTGCGACCACTCGCTCGGGCGCGTGCTCGACGTCATGGACGAACTCGACCTGTGGAAGGATACGCTTCTGATCGTCTGCACCGACCACGGCTACCTGCTCGGCGAGCACGGCTGGTGGGCGAAGATGGTGCAGCCATGGTACGACGAGACGATCCATACGCCCCTCTTCATATGGGATCCGCGCTGCGAGGCGCGAGACCGCCGCGAAGCGCTCGTCCAGACAATCGATTTCGGCCCAACACTTCTCGACTTCTTCGGCCTTCCCCTGACGCCCGACATGGAAGGCCGGCCGTTGACCGGGACGTTGGCGACGGACGTACCCGTCCGGAAGGGCGCGCTGTTCGGCACGTTCGGTGGACATGTCTGCGTGACGGACGGGCGGCACGTCTATATGCGCGCGCCGAAGGACGCGGCCAATTCGCCGCTCTACCAGCATACGCTGATGCCGACCCACATGCGCTGGCGCTTCCCACCCGGGGAACTCGAAGGCGCGGAGCTTCATCCGCCCTTCTCCTTCACCAAGAACGTGCCTATACTGCGCATGCCGGGATACGATGCCGGCCGCGCCAGCGCTTTCGATTTCGGCACGCTACTGTTCGACCTGGCGACCGATCCCGGTCAGCAACGGCCCCTGATCGATGACGAGGTGGAATTGAGGATGATCGAGCTTATGCTCGACCTGATGCGGCGGAACGATGCCCCGCCCTCGCAATTCGAGCGTCTTGGCCTTCCTGCCGAAGGCAAGGCCGACCGATCCCATCTGCTGGCAGAGCGCCAGGCGGACCGATCGGGCGCGGCCGAGCGCGGCGGATAACCAGCTTCGGATGCGCCGTCAAAAGATCGGCCTGCGCAGCGATGAGATCTATCTTATCCGCAGCGGCAGACTCTTGAAGCCACGGGTCGTGTTGTTCAAGGCATAGGTCGCTTCGCCGGCGAGTTCGAAGCCCGAGATACGGCGCGCCATCGCCTCGAAGAGCACCTCCATTTCCAGCCGCGCCAGCATCTGCCCGGCGCAGCCGTGGATGCCCGCGCCGAAGCCGACATGGCCGACCGTCCTGCGACGGATGTCGAACGTGTCCGGCCGCTCCCATTTGCGCGGATCATGGTTGGCCGCTCCGAGCGACAGGAAGATCTTGTCCTCGGGCTGCAGGCGGATTGTTCCATGATCGACCGCCCTGCCGGCGGTGCAAAAGACGGTCTGGAAAGGCGAGACGTAGCGGATGGCTTCCTCCGCCGTCGCGCGGGCGAGCGACGGATCGGCGCGGAGGACCTGCCATTGATCCGGATGGCGCGCGAAGCTCTCAAGCGCCCCGCCGACCGCGCGCACCGTGGTGTCCACGCCGGCGGAGAGGAAAGAGCGCACGAGCATGCCGGCTTCCTCCTCCGTCAATTCGCCCTCGTCGGCCGCCCTATACATGATCATGCCGAGACCGTCCGGGTCGAGCGCCGGGCGTGCGCACTGGGCCATGATCCATGCCGTGACGGCGCGCTCATTCGTGCCCCCGCCGATTCCGCGAGATCCCTGCCTCGAGCCATGCCGTTGACTATGTATGATTTGGTGGAGCCAATCGGAATCGAACCGACGACCTCTTGAATGCCATTCAAGCGCTCTCCCAACTGAGCTATGGCCCCACTGGCCGGGCAGTCTTACAGCCCGGCGAAAGAGATGCGGGAAGGGACCCGCATCGGAGAAGGCGGCTTCTAAACCGGCTATCCGGGGAGATCAAGCCCCGCAGGCCGGCTTTTGTCCGACGCCGCCGCGCGGCGAAAGCCTCAGGGCTCCTCCTCGTCGTCGCCGACGCCGATGATGCCGGAAACGTCGTCTTCTTCTTCCTCTTCCTCCTCGAGGAAGGTGTCGTCCTCGTCGCCGAGATCGACCTCCTCGTCGTCGCCGAGATCGACGGAATCGTCGGACGTACCGGAAGCCTCGTCATCCGCCTCCTCCAGCGAGACGACTTCGGTGTCCGCATCCTCCGCGTCGAGTTCCTTGCTCTCGACCTCTTCCTCCTCCTCGTGGGAGTGGTCGGCGTCCATCTCGAAATAGGAACGCGGATAGCTCTTGCCGGTATAGGGGGAGACGATCGGATCGTTGTTCAGATCGTAGAATTTGCGCCCCGTCTCCGGGTCAATGCGCTTTGTGCCAAGTTCGGGTTTCGCCACGGTTCTGCCTCGTCGTCAGAGCTGCGCTGAGCAGCCGCATCGGCCGGCCCGCAGACGGGTTGGGGACGGCATTGAAGGTTCCTGAAAAAGTCCGGTCCCCATATCCACATCGCGCGCCTCTGTCAAAGCCTATTACGCCGCAGCGAAAGACAGGCCGAAAGACGCGATCCGGCCGCCGGGGCCAGGGGTGACCGGCACCGAAAGGCGTGTTAGGAGACCGCGCCCGCAAGAGAAGCCGCAACGCCGCCAAAACGACCGCCGGAACCTCCCATGACCCATCAAGCGCAGCCGCGCCCTGCCGTTTCGCGTCGCTCCCCCGGCCTCGCCGGCCGCGCCCGTGTGCCCGGCGACAAGTCGATCTCGCACCGCTCCTTCATGCTCGGCGGGCTCGCCTCGGGCGAGACCCGCATCAGCGGCCTTCTCGAAGGCGAAGACGTGATGCGCACGGGCGACGCGATGAAGGCGATGGGCGCCTCGATCCGCAAGCAGGGCGGCGAATGGATCATCCGGGGCACCGGCAACGGCGCGCTGCTCGAGCCGCAGGCGCCGCTCGATTTCGGCAATGCCGGCACCGGCTCGCGGCTGACGATCGGGCTGGTCGGCGCCTACGACATGAAGACGACCTTCATCGGCGACGCGTCCCTGTCGAAGCGGCCGATGGGGCGCGTGCTCGATCCGCTGAGGCAAATGGGCGTGCAGGTGCTGAAGGCCGCCGAGGGAGACCGCATGCCGATCACGCTGCGCGGGCCGAAATCGACCGCGCCGATCGCCTACCGCGTGCCGATGGCCTCGGCGCAGGTGAAATCCGCCGTACTGTTCGCCGGGCTCAATACGCCGGGCGTCACCACGGTGATCGAGCCGGTGATGACGCGCGACCACACCGAGAAGATGCTTGCCGGCTTCGGCGCGGAGATCGAGGTGGAGACCGACCGCGAGGGCGTGCGGCACATAAGGCTGCAGGGCCAGGGAAAGCTCACCGGCCGCACGATCGTCGTGCCCGGCGACCCCTCCTCCGCCGCCTTTCCGATCGTCGCGGCGCTGATCGTGCCCGGCTCCGACATCGTCGTCGAAAACGTCCTGATGAACCCGACGCGCACCGGCCTCGTCACCACCCTGCTCGAAATGGGCGCCTCGATCGAGTTCCTGAACGGCCGCGACGCCGGCGGCGAGGACGTGGCCGATTTGCGCATCCGCCATTCCGAGCTTCGCGGCGTGACCGTGCCGGCCGAACGCGCGCCCTCGATGATCGACGAATACCCGGTGCTGGCGGTAGCGGCCGCCTTCGCCGAGGGCGAGACGCTGATGCACGGCCTGGACGAGCTGCGCGTCAAGGAATCGGACCGGCTCGCCGCCGTCGCGCGCGGGCTGGAAGCGAACGGCGTCGATTGCACCGAGGGCAAGGATACGCTCGCCGTACGCGGCCGGCCGGGCGGCAAGGGGCTCGGCGGGGGAACGGTCGAGACGCATCTCGACCACCGCATCGCCATGGCTTTCCTGGTCATGGGACTGGCCGCCGAGAAGCCGATCACCATCGACGACGCCAACATGATCGCGACCAGCTTCCCGGAGTTCATGGGGCTGATGCAGGGTTTGGGCGCGCAGATCGAGTAAAGCGGCCCCTGCCCTTCCTTTTATGGGAGGGTCGATCGGCGAAGCCGAACGGGTCAACATCGGGCCCGGATAAAACGCGCCTCTCCATCCATTCGCGATAATCGGAAAAAAATTCGAGGGAAGCCGTCGGTTTCCGTTGGCCCCGTTCGTCAGACCAAAGAGAGTGGACGGCAATGCGAGGATACCGTTCTTCGCCATAAAGAGCCGACGCGGATGGAGGTATGAATGACCAAAGTTAAAGTAGCCGGGTTCAGCGTCTCGCTCGACGGCTTCGGTGCGGGGACCGATCAGAGTCTGAGCCATCCGCTCGGCTTGCGCGGCGAGGAAATCTTTCAGTGGTTTTTTCCAACGCGGACGTTTCGTCAGATGCTGGGAAAAGAGGGCGGAGATATCGGCCCGGACGACCGGTTCGGACAACGCGCGATGGAAGGTTTCGGCGCCTTCATCCTCGGTCGCAACATGTTCGGACCCGTTCGCGGGGAATGGCCGGACGAGCAATGGAAAGGCTGGTGGGGTGACAATCCGCCTTATCACGCGCCGACGTTCATCCTGACACATTATCCAAGGCCACCCGTCGAGATGCTCGGTGGAACGACATTTCACTTTGTCACCGACGGCATCGAGAGTGCGCTGCAAAGGGCGCGCGAGGCGGCAGGCGCGAAGGACGTCAAGATCGGCGGCGGCGTCGAGACCGTGAAGCAATACGTTCAGGCCGGCCATGTGGATGAAATCCACCTCGCCTTTGCTCCCGTTGCGCTTGGCAGGGGCGAATCGCTCTTTGACGGCATGGATCTTCGCGCTCTGGGATACCGGACGGTCGAGCATGTTTCGACGGACCGGGCCACGCATATCGTTCTCGCGAAGTAGGGTCGCGCCCGGCCGGCGGTTCGGGCGTCCGCAATCGCGTCGGATATCCGGAAAACGCCTTCGGCCGAAGGCGCCATCCGGCCAATGGCCGCCGGCGCATCTGCCTTCGCAGCCCCATGCGGCGAGAGGTTGCGCCGCCACCTTCAGGCGCCGCCACCCGGCCCATTCCACCCTTGCCTTTTGCCCGCCCCTCCGCTTGATACACTCGCATGAATCCTTTCGTCATCGCCATCGACGGGCCGGCGGCTTCCGGCAAGGGCACCATGGCCCGCCGCATCGCGCAGGCCTATGGCTTCGTGCATCTCGACACCGGGCTCACCTATCGGGCCGTCGCCAAGGCGCTCCTCGCCGAGGGATTGCCGCTCGACGACGAAGCGCTTGCCGGCGAATATGCGGAAAAGGTCGATCTCGCCGCCCTCGACCGCGAAACCCTTTCCACGCATACGGTTGGGGAAGCGGCGTCGAAGGTGGCGGTCATGCCGGCGGTGCGCCGGGCGCTGGTGGAGAAGCAGCGCGAATTCGCGCAAACGCCGCCGGGCGCCGTGCTCGACGGGCGCGACATCGGCACCGTCGTCTGCCCGGAAGCGCAGGTGAAGCTCTACGTCACGGCGAGCGCCGAAATCCGCGCAGCGCGGCGCACCGACGAGATCGTCGCCAATGGCGGCACCGCCGACAGCGCCGCCATACTGGAGGACATAAGGCGGCGCGACGAGCGCGACATGGGCCGGACAGACTCGCCGCTCATGCCGGCGATCGACGCGCACTTGCTCGATACGAGCGAAATGGATATAGAAGCCGCGTTCCAGGCGGCGAAGGCTTATATCGACGAGGCTCTCGCCAAGCGGAACGGCGGTTGAGCGACAGGCGGCGCATCCCTACATAAGCGGTGCGGTCCGCCTTTGGCTTTTGGGCCGTCAAACCAGCTTCCCCCTGTTCCACATGCGCCGAAGATGCCTGGATGGCATCGGCCCGAAGGGCCGGAAGGCGGGAAGCCAACGCAACACCAGCCAAGGCGCCGCCCCTTTAGGGGCATTCAGGAGAACATATGTCAGTTGCAAATCCGACCCGCGACGATTTCGCGAGCATGCTCGAAGATTCCTTTTCCGAGGGCCATTCCGGAGAAGGCCAGGTCGTCAAGGGCCTCATCACGGCCATCGAGAAGGACATGGCCATCATCGACGTCGGCCTCAAGGTCGAAGGCCGCGTGCCGCTGAAGGAATTCGGCGTCAAGGGCAAGGACGGCGAGCTGAAGCCCGGCGACACCGTCGAAGTCTATGTCGAGCGCATCGAGAACGCGCTTGGCGAGGCGATGCTTTCCCGCGAGAAGGCGCGCCGCGAGGAGAGCTGGGTCCGGCTCGAAGAGAAGTTCAACAAGGGC
>MKRJ01000031.1 GCA_001896885.1 Rhizobiales bacterium 65-79
CACCGATGAGCGCGGCGAGAAGCTTTCGCGCGTCCGGCAGATCGTCGAATGGTTGGGCTCCGACTTCGATGGAGCGATCATTTTCGACGAGAGCCACGCCATGCAGAACGCGGTCGGCGGCAAGGGCGAACGCGGCGACCAGGCCGCCTCTCAGCAAGGCCGCGCGGGGCTGCGGCTCCAGCACGCCCTGCCGAACGCCCGCGTCGTCTACGTCTCCGCGACCGGCGCCACCACCGTCCATAACCTCGCCTACGCCCAGCGTCTCGGACTCTGGGGCGGCGAGGACTTCCCGTTCGCCACCTGCGCGGAGTTCGTCGAGGCGATCGAGGATGGCGGCGTCGCGGCCATGGAGGTGCTGGCGCGCGATCTCAAGGCGCTCGGCCTCTATGCCGCCCGGTCGCTCTCCTACGAAGGTGTCGAATACGACCTGGTCGAACACCAACTTACGCCGGAGCAGATCCGCATCTACGACGCCTATGCCGGCGCGTTCTCGATCATCCACAACAACCTCGACGCGGCGATGCGGGCCGCCAACATCACCGGCGAGACGGGCACGCTGAATGCGCAAGCGAAGTCGGTTGCCCGATCCGCCTTCGAATCCGCCAAGCAGCGCTTCTTCGGCCATCTGCTGACGAGCATGAAAACGCCCTCGCTGATCCGCTCGATCGAGCGCGATCTCGAGTCAGGGCATGCCGCCGTCATCCAGATTGTCTCGACCGGCGAAGCGCTGATGGAACGCAGGCTGGCGGAGATCCCGACGGAGGACTGGAATGACGTCCAGGTCGACATCACGCCGAGGGAGTACGTTCTCGATTATCTTGCCCATTCCTTCCCGGTGCAGCTCTACGAGCCCTTCACCGATAGCGAGGGCAATCTCTCCTCCCGGCCTGTCTATCGCGACGGCCAGCCCGTCGAGAGCCGCGAGGCCCTCGCCCGCCGCGATCGCTTGATCGAGAAGCTTGCCTCGCTCCCGCCGGTCCCCGGCGCCCTCGACCAGATCGTCCAGCGCTTTGGCGCCGACGTGGTGGCCGAGGTGACCGGACGCTCGCGCCGCGTCGTCCGCAAGGGCGATCGGCTGATGGTCGAGAACCGTGCCGGCTCGGCCAACCTCGCGGAGACGGCCGCCTTCATGGATGACGCCAAGCGCATCCTCGTTTTCTCGGAAGCGGGCGGCACGGGACGCAGCTACCACGCCGAGCTGTCGGCGCGGAATCGACGCCTGCGCGTCCACTACCTGCTCGAACCCGGCTGGAAGGCCGATGCGGCGATCCAGAGTCTCGGCCGCACCAACCGCACCAACCAGGCACAGCCGCCGCTGTTCCGTCCGATCGCCACGGACGTGAAGGCGGAGAAGCGCTTCTTGAGCACGATCGCGCGCCGCCTCGACACGCTCGGCGCGATCACGCGCGGCCAGCGCCAGACTGGCGGCCAGGGCCTGTTCCGGCCCGAGGATAACCTCGAAAGCCACTACGGGCGCGACGCGTTGCGGCAGCTCTACATGCTTCTGGTCAGGGGTAAGGTGGACGGCTGCTCGCTTCAAACCTTGGAGGACGCCACCGGTTTGAAGCTGATGGACGCCAACGGCATCAAGGACGAGCTGCCGCCGATCACTACCTTTCTCAATCGCCTGCTGGCGCTGACCATCGATCTGCAGAACGTGCTGTTCACGGCGTTCGAGCAGTTGCTGACCGCACGCATCGAAGGCGCTGTCGCGTCTGGGACCTACGATGTCGGGCTGGAGACTCTGCGCGCCGAGAGCTTCGCGGTCACCGAACGGCGCGCGATCTACACCCATCCCGGCACCGGCGCGGAGACGCGCCTGCTCACCATCATCCAGCGCGAGCGCAACCGTCCTGTGACGCTGGACGATGCCCTGGATCGGCTTTCCGATCCGCGCGCCGCGCTGCTGATCAACGAGCGCTCCGGCCGCGCGGCCGTGCAGGTCCCGGCGCCAAATTTGATGCTCGACGACGGCGAGATCGAGAGGCGCGTACGGCTGATACGGCCAATGGAGCATCATCGCCTTCCCTTGAAGATGATGATGGAGAGCCACTGGGTTGAAACCGATCGCGAGCACTTCGCCGCCGCGTGGAAGACCGAGCTCGCCGAAGTGCCCGCGTTCACCGACAGCACGGTCCACATCGTCGCCGGCCTGCTCCTGCCGATCTGGAAGCGCCTGCCGAATGAGTCGACGCGCGTCTATCGGCTTCAGACCGATGCGGGCGAACGCATCATCGGCCGCAAGGTCTCGCCTGCCTGGGTCGCGACCACGCTGGCGGAGGGCGCACCGGCACTGACGCCGGAGGGCGCGTTCGCAGCTCTTGTGGACGGCCGCACCATCCTCGATCTTGCCGAAGGCCTGCAGCTCCGCCGCGTGCGTGTCATGGGCGCGAACCGCATCGAGCTATCGGGCTTCACCGACACGATGCGGGATCGACTCAAGGCCTACGGCCTCTTCCACGAGATCATCTCCTGGAAGCTGCGCATGTTCGTGCCCAGCGATGCGACCGGTGTCAGCGTCCTCGGGAAAGTGTTGGAGCTTTATCCGGTCTCCCGCATCGGTGAGCGGGAGGCCGCGTGATGCCCCGCGACGCTTCCGAACTGGCGCACCGTCTCGCGCGCGAGGCCGAAGCGGTATGCCGTCACTATCTCTCCAACGGCCGGCGCGAGGGCCGCTATTGGCTGGTCGGCGACGCGCGCAATTCGCCGGGCCGTTCCATGTTCGTCCGGTTGAAAGAGTCGCCCAAGGGACCAGCCGGCAAATGGACCGATGCCGCCACCGGCGAGCATGGCGACCTGCTCGATGTCATCCGTGAGAGCTGTGGCTTTCTCGATTTCCACGATGTCGCCGATGAGGCCCGACGCTTCCTAAGCTTGCCCCGCTCGGACCCAGAGCCGGCGCCGCAAACTGCACGTCTGCCGGCGCAGACAGGATCGCCGGAAGCGGCGCGGCGGCTGTTCGCCATGTCGCAGCCGATCGCACGGACTCTCGTGGAAACGTATTTGCGCAATCGCGGCATTACGGCTTTGCACGAAGACGGTGCGCTGCGCTTTCATCCGCGCTGCTACTATCGCCCGGACGAGGACGCGCCGACCGAAACCTGGCCCGCGATGATCGCCCGCGTCACTGATCTCGACGGCCGGATGACCGGCGCACACCGGACCTGGCTCGATCCGTCAGGCCGTGGCAAGGCGCCGATCGACACGCCGCGGCGCGCGATGGGCGACCTTCTCGGCAACGCGGTCCGCTTTGGTGTGGCGAACGACGTGCTCGCGGCCGGCGAAGGCATCGAGACCATGCTGTCACTACGATGCGTGCTGCCGACCCTTCCGATGGCCGCGGCGCTTTCCGCCAACCACCTCGCCGCCATGCTGCTCCCGCTGACCCTGCGGCGGCTCTATATCGCCCGCGACGCCGATGCGGCTGGCGACGTGGCGGTGACAGCTCTGACCGAACGTGCCGAGGCGGTCGGCATCGAGGCGATTGCATGGTCACCCAGGCTCGGCGACTTCAACGAGGATCTCCGAACATTCGGCATCGACGGGCTCCGGGCAGCCCTGCGCACCCAGCTCGCACGGCAGGACGTCATCCGCTTCATGCTGTGGACGACCGCCGAGACGGGATGAGGGTCGGCGGTTCGAGCATCTCCAAGGCCGGTCAGGCGAGGACCATCCCGCCGGACAGAGTCGCGCCCTTGGCCTTCTAGAGGGCGATCGGACGGCAGGCGCCCCGGCCCTGCAATGGCTGCGTCCGGCTATTTTCCGCCGGCCCTGCGGGCCTTTGCAGCGCGAAACAAAATAGCCGGGCTTCGCCATCCTCCGCTGGCGCTCCGGCCCTCCGCTGCGCTGCGGGTTCTGGCCCGTTCCGCCCGCCGTCTGGTGATCGCCACGAAGGCCGCGATGGGCGCGGTCGATCCGGCAAAGGACCTCACCATGACGACCGACCACGACGACACCGAATTCGAACCGCCACACAGCTCATCCCCGACCGACCACGTCCTCAATGAACTTCAGCTCTATGGCTACCGTCCCCTCCACGACGACCCAGATCCCAGGCCGCTTCCAGAAGGCGATGCCGTCGCGGGCGCCGTTTCCGACATCTTCGACGCCCTGGTCTCGACCCTGAGCGACACGCGCCTCGAACCCGACCTTGACGACCTGCTGTGGTCCACCGTCAATCTCTTTCACCGGGCCGTCGACCGCATCGAGCGCGAGCTCGACGATAATGAGCAGGCGCAGCAGAGGAGTCAGCGGGAACAGAACGGCTCAGAGGTGCGCTCGGTCGAACTGGAGCGCCTCACCGCAGAGGGCATCACGCTGATCGAGCGCCGCAACAGCATGGAGCTCTTTCGCGACCAAGCCGCCGAGCGCTTCGAAGTTCACACCGGCTCATCCTGGCGCCCCCGCTCCGGATCGATGGTCAACCATCGCACGCTGACATCGGCAATGATCGACAGTCGGGATTTCCTCGCCGCCAAGCGTCGTGCCGAGACCGAGGTGCTGCTGCCGGCAGGACCCAAGATCGCCTTCACCGGCGGGCTCGACTTCAACGACCATCGTCTGATCTGGGATCGGCTCGACAAGGTCCACGCGAAGCACCCCGACATGGTGCTGCTGCATGGCGGATCGCCGAAAGGCGCCGAACTCATCGCCGCCAAATGGGCGACCAATCGCAAGGTGCCGCAGGTCGCGTTCAAGCCCGACTGGACAAAACACTCGAAGGCCGCACCCTTCAAGCGCAACGACGCGATGCTCGAAGTGCTGCCGATCGGCGTCATGGTGTTCCCCGGTACCGGCATCCAGGGCAACCTCGCCGACAAGGCGAAAAAACTCGGTCTCCCAGTGTGGAAATTCGGCGAGGACGGCGCGTAAGCGCCGCCTAACTCCATCAGCGTATGTCGTCCCATCGTCATGATGTTGCGCCTGTCATCCAACGACGACGCCGAACGAATGGCCCGGGTTCCACACAGCGCCGAGACGCGCGCGGCCGCCGTGGCGCGCGGCGAGGACGGATTCCCCCTCCCATCGCAGCCGGCTTTTGGCTATACTTTTGATCGCGCCGCGGTGGTGGTGGTGGAAGGCGCGACCGTCACAATTATTGTCACGGAGGCTACCACCATGCTTGTCATCGGACTCATCCTCAGCATGTTTGGGATCGGCCTGTTCTGCTGGCTAATCTTCACGCTCGCCGTCTACGCCTTGCCGTTCTTCGTTGGACTGACGGCCGGGATGGCTGCGTTCCATGGCGGCGCCGGTGTCATCGGCGCGCTGCTTGTCGGCGTTGTCGCCGGCGCGCTCACCCTCGGCGTCGGGCAGATCGCCTTCGCAGTTGTTCGCCCGCTGCCTCTGCGCGCCGCCATCGCGGCCGCCTTCGCAATTCCGGCGGCCATCGCCGGCTATCACGCGGTTCTCGGTCTTTCCCAGATCGGCGTGCCGTCGCTTATCTGGCGCGAGGTTTTCGCCTGGATCGGCGCCATCTTCATCGGCGGTACGACGTGGGCGCGAATGACGGTCTTTGCAGAGCCCCTGCCGCTGCGGCCAGTCGGAGCGTCGCAAGCCGAGCCTCAGCCGCTTCTGACGGCCGTGACGCACGAGAGATGAGCATCGTCCTCATCGTCGATTGAGATTGCTATGACGATCACGCGCGGAAAGTTCGCGGCTCAAGTCACGGAGCATGCGCCCCACGTCGAAATCGTACGTCGCCAGTATGGGAGCGATCTCTAACAGCCTATGATCCATTGGGCGGAGCGTCCCGGTGCGGCAGTTGCGCGGCAAACGATCCCGCCTTTTCCTACGCCATGGCTTCTTTCTCTACGCCTGAATGCGCCGACATCTTGTGCAGGACAACCGACATCCGCCACGTCTTCTCCCGAGGATGCTGTTCAAGCACGGACGCACCTGGCCTCGTAATGGCCTGATCTGGCCGAAGACCGGCTGCGCCTCGATCGCCTG
>MKRJ01000032.1 GCA_001896885.1 Rhizobiales bacterium 65-79
CTTCATCTGCAACTTCCTGGTGAAGGCGGTCGACAAGAAGTACCACATGAAGCGGGAAGAAGGCGAAGCCGCGCTCGACGTCGCCGGCGAAGCCGCGGCTCGGGCCTGAGGAGGAGGACATAAAATGAGCAATGGCAGTCGGAACGGAACCACCACCCTTCACCTGGTGCTGGCCTGGGGCTTCGTCGGCATCCCGCTCGTGCTGGGCGTCCTGCAGACCCTCGTCAACGCCATGAAGCTCTTCCAGTAACACAAATGCGGGGGCGAACGCCGGCCGGCTTCGAATGCGGCCGGCCATCCGACGGACAGGAAAAGCCGATCGATGCCGGCGCCACGGCATGGCAGTCGAGCCAGCATCCGGTGAGGTACCTCCAGCCCGCCCAAGGAGAAGTTGTGATGTCGGCGCACCCGGATAGCGAAACGAACGAACGCTCGGCCGATCCGGAATTCGGACCATGGCTGGCGCAGGCGTCGATCCTGGTTGTCGACGACGAGCCGGGCATCCGCAATTTCCTCGTCAAGATCCTCGGGCCGCGCTGCAAGGCGATAGCGGAGGCGGCCGACACGAAAGAGGCCTCCCGGAGACTGGACGCGCAGCATTTCGACGTGGTCGTACTGGACAACGTAATGCCGGAGAAAAACGGCCTCGACTGGCTCGCCGAGCAGCGAGCGATCGGATTCTTCTCCGACGTGATCCTCATGACGGCTTACGCCGACCTGGATACGGCAATCGGGGCGTTGCGGGCAGGCGTCGTCGATTTCGTCATAAAGCCGTTCCGCTCCAACCAGCTTTTGAACGCCGTGGCGCGTTGCCTGGACCGCATCCGCTTGCTGCGCGAAAATCACGTGCTGCGGCATGAGCTGGAATCGTCGTCGCGCCATACATTCCTGCAGAGCAGGCTGATCGGCGCCTCGCCGGCCATGGAGCGCGTGCGGGAGACCATTGCGCGCGTGGCCCCGCTGTCGACGCCGGTTCTCTTGACCGGAGAATCGGGGACGGGCAAGGAGGTGGCGGCGCGTTCGCTGCACTCCCTTTCCGATCGCGCCGACAAGCTCTTCGTGCCCGTCAATTGCGGCGCGATCCCGGCCGACATGATTGAAAGCGAGTTGTTCGGGCATCTGAAGGGCGCGTTCACCGGCGCCGGCCGCGCACGCGAGGGCCTTTTCATGTATGCGGAGAGCGGCACGCTGTTCCTCGACGAGATCGGCGAGCTGCCTTACCCGCTGCAAAGCAAGCTGCTGCGCGTGCTGGAGGATCGCCGGGTCCGTCCGGTCGGTTCGGAGCGCGAGCTTCCGTTCGATGCCCGCTTCATCTTCGCGACGAATGCCGACCTCAAGAGCCGCGTCGAGGCCGGCACGTTCCGCTCCGACCTCTATTTCCGCATCAACGTCATGGAGATCAACCTGCCGCCCTTGCGTGAACGCGACGACGACGTGCAGGAACTCGCCGCGCTTTTCATGGGCGAAATCGCGCAACAGCTCGGATTGCCCGCCGTGCCGATCGACGACCAGGTCCGTGCCTCGCTCGCCCGATACGAGTGGCCGGGGAACGTCCGTGAACTGCGCAACCTTATCGAACGGACGGTGATCCTCGGCGCCTTTCCGGAAAACTTCGACCGTGCCAAGCATGACGGCGACAAGGGAGGGGCGAGCCTTGCCGATGTGGAGCGGCGGCATATCCTTTCCATGCTTCGCGAGACGAATGGCAATCGCGAGGAGGCGGCCCGCCGTCTAGGCATTTCGCGCAAGACGATCGACCGGAAATGCGCAAGCTGGCAGGTATAGGCCCGACGGCCGCCGTCCCCAGGCATTCGGTTCGTTATCGCCTGCTGGCGATCGCGCTCTTGCCGATGCTCGTCATTCTGCCGCTGCTGCTCGGCATCAGTATCTATCGCTGGAACGCGAAATTCGATGCGGCGCTGATCTCCAAGGTCAATGACGACCTGACCATCGCCCACCAGTATCTGGCGCGCATCCTGGAAAACACGCAGGACCAGCTTGTTTCGGTGAAAAATTCGGCACGCTTCCAGGAAGCGCTGCGGCAACAGGACCAAGGGCATCAGGGGCTGGCAAGCCTTCTGCGGGAGACCGCGCAGGCGCATGGATTCGATTTCCTCTATGTCCTCGATGACGAGGGACGCGTCGTCGCAAGCGAATTTCCGCTGGCGTCCGATTCCGTCCGCTGGGACTGGCCGATCATCGGCTCCGCCCTCGAGGGCCGCGCGAAAACGAACATCGACATCTTCGCGCCTGACGAACTTTCCGCGATTTCGCCGGGTCTCGCCCAAAGGGCGCGCATCGAAATCGTCCCGACCGCCGGGAGCGCGCCGACCAGCCGCAAGGAGGAAACGCGCGGCATGGTCCTTCAATCGGCGAGCCCGGTGGTCCTTCCGGACGGGGGGCATGCCGCGCTGGTCGGCGGCATCCTGCTGAACCGGAATCTCGGTTTCGTCGATGCGATCAACGACCTCATCTACCATGGCTCCGGCTTGCCCGAAGGCAGCCGGGGGACGGTCACCCTGTTCCTCGACGATGCCCGCATCAGCACCAATGTGCGCCTGTTCGAAGGCGAACGCGCCATCGGAACGCGAGTCTCCACCGCCGTACGCAACGCGGTGCTGGATGACGGGCGAACCTGGCTCGACAGCGCCTTCGTCGTCAACGACTGGTACGTTTCCGGCTACGAACCGATCGTCGACAGCTACAACCACCGCGTCGGAATGCTCTATGCGGGCTTTCTCCAGAAGCCTTTCACCGAGGCGAAGCGCCAGACGCTGCTGGAGATCGCGCTGGCTTTCCTGGTGGCCGTTGCGGCGACGGTCCCGCTCTTCCTCAGATGGGCCGCCGGTATATTCCGGCCCCTCGAGCGGATGACCGGGACGATCGCCCGGGTCGAGTGCGGCGACCTCGATGCGCGTATCGGCTATGTCGATGCACGGGACGAGATCGGAGCGGTGGCGCTTCACTTCGACCGCCTGCTCGGCCGCCTCCAGGAACGGGACGCGCAATTGCGCGGCTGGAACGATGAGCTCAATCGGCGCGTCGACGAACGGACGAGCGAGCTGCAACTCGCCAATCAGCAGCTCGAGGCGACGACGAGACAGCTTGTCATGTCCGAAAAGCTTGCCGCCATAGGCGAGATCACCGCCGGCGTCGCCCATGAGATCAACAATCCTATCGCCGTCATGCAGGGAAACCTGGAGGTGATCAGGGCCTTAATGGGCAGCGAGGCCGCGGCAGCCGAAACCGAGTTCCGGCTCATAGACGAACAGCTTCGCCGCATCGGCGAGATCGTGACCAGACTGCTTCAATTCGCCAAGCCGCAGGAATATGCCGGCTATTCGGAAGAGTATGACGTTGCCGATGTCATCTCGGACACGTTGCCGCTCGTCGAGCACCTGCTGAACAGGACGACCATTTCAGTGGAGAGGGAATATCATGCGTCCCGGCTGATATCGATGAACAGGACCGAGCTCCAGCAGGTGCTCGTCAACCTGATGGTCAATGCCATTCACGCGATGCCGGACGGCGGGCGGCTGACGTTGCGGACGTTCGACCGTGACGAGAGCAGGCGTCACGGCATCGTCATAGAGGTCGCGGACACGGGCGCCGGCATGGCTCCGGATATCAGGGAAAGGATTTTCGATCCGTTCTTCACGACAAAGCGACGGGAAGGCACGGGGCTTGGCCTGTCGATCAGCCAGATGCTGGTAACCCGGCAGGGTGGCAAGATCACCGTCGAAAGCGAGCATGCGAAAGGGACGACGTTCTCGGTGTGGCTGCCCGAAGCGCATTGAGCCTTAGGCTGTGTGGACAGTTGGAGATTGAAGACCTTCACACACGGCCGTCATTCCGGGGCCGCGCAGCGGAACCCGGAATCCAGAGCAGTAACGTTGCCAATTCAAGTCTGAATGAACAAGGCCGGCGTTCTGGATTCCGGGTTCCGCTGCGCGGCCCCGGAATGACGCGAATGAAGGTAGCCGACCAGCACTCCACATAACCGGGAACCCAACGTTGATTTCGTTGGCTGCCCGGCTTGGCACGCCTGTTGCTCTGCAAATGACAGAAGCGGCGGTTCGCACGACGCAATCGCGAAACGCTCTGGTTTGCCAACGGCGCGGCTTTGGCCGCAATCCAGGGCGAAGATATCGAGCGGCAAGGATGACCTGACGTTCGATGGGAAAAGCCGCCGGCCGTGGACGAAGATGAGCTGGGCCCGTTTTGAACCACCCCGCAAGCATGTCACCAAAGGAGAAACCGGTATGACGGACAAGATCAGGGAAGGCATGGAAGTGATAGGGGCCGACGGCGTGCATGTCGGCACGGTCGATCGTGTCGAGGGCAATCGCATCAAGCTCAAAAAGAGCGACAGCTTCGGACACCATAAAGGCCATCATCACTACATCGAGATGGGCTTCGTCGCCGGGATCGAAGGCAACAAGGTCCGCCTCTCGGCAAATGCGGATATAGCCGTCACCCTCGAGGAAGAAGCGTCGGGCCGACCGGTTCCACTGTGAGCTTCGCGGAGAAGCCGGGATGCACAATGAGGGCCTCCTCATCGCGCGGTTGTTTCTGGGAGTACCCTTTGTCGTGTGGGGAACCTCGAAGCTGCGCGGCGGCGAAGCCAGACTCGTGCCTGGCCTTCGGGCACTGGGGCTTCCCGACGCTGTCTTCTTTGCCTATCTGGTCGGATTGTGCGAGTTGGTCGGCGGACTTGCGGTCGTCCTTGGCTATCCGGTGCGCACCGCAAGCATCTTGCTTGGCCTCTGGTGTCTTGCCACCGGCTATGATGCCCACAAGGGCAACATGACCGAGCTTCTGAAAAACGTGACCATGGCCGGAGGCTTCTTCGCGCTGGCCACCGCTGGTGCGGGCGTGATTTCCCTCTTCGGTGGCGCGCCCTCCGGCTTGTTCGCCTATATGCCTTGAGGGTCGGAGGGTGACACATACCGGGAGATTACAGCAATGGAAGAATACGACCTTTACATCAATGTGAAAAAGCCCGCGATCGGTCTCTATGTGCGCAAGGGGGCCGGTCTGCCCGACCTCGCCGACAAGGCCGACTGGGTCTTCGACGGGACGGCGGCGCAGGATCTGCTGCCTCCGAGCGTCGTTGAAGGCGTCGCAGCCGATGGTCACGCTTTTCGGGACATGGATTAGGGGCAGGGGAGAACGTCGACAATGGAGGGGGAACGGACGTTCTTCTTGGCCTTCGATGGGTATTCCGCGTAGACCGTTCCGGTGCATATGCCCGATCTTCCCCTGACGTGCTTGCGCCGCGGCATCGCAAGGATCGCCGCTTGTCGATCGACAATGGCGCGGTTCAGTCTTGTCGAGGGACTTGATACGATCGACAGTGCTGATTGACGCGAGAGCATCGAACGGATCGAATATGGTTTCAAGCTTACCGCCTCCCGTTTCCCAGTCGGTCGCCAGCAGGCTCACACGGACCGCTATATTCCTGGTCCTGACCATAAAGCCGGGGTCGGGGCCGGAAGAGACAATCCGCGGCGTGTGCGCCGACCTCTCCAGCCTGTTGCGCGGCGTGGGATTCCGTAACCTCAATGGACAATTGTCCTGCGTCATGGGGTTCGGCTCCGATGCCTGGGAGAGGCTGTTCGGGGCGCCGAGGCCGAAGGATCTGCATCCCTTTCGCGAAATCCACGGCGTCCATCATGCCGTTTCGACGCCGGGCGACATCCTGTTCCACATCCGCGCGGCAAGCATGGACCTCTGCTACGAACTGGCGAAACACATCACGGATCGGTTCGGCGAGGCCGTGTCGATAGAAGATGAGGTGCACGGGTTCAAATATTTCGATGACCGCGACCTGATCGGATTCGTTGACGGGACTGAGAACCCGGCAGACCAGGCCGCCCTCGATGCGACCATCATCGGCGAGGAGGACGATGCCTTCGCCGGCGGCAGCTATGTCATCGTCCAGAAATATCTCCATGACCTGAAGGGGTGGGACGCGCTGCCGGTCGAGGAGCAGGAAAACATCATCGGCCGGCACAAGCTCTCCGACATCGAGCAGCTCGATGCGGAAAAGAAGCCCTATGCGCACAATGTGCTGACCTCGATCAACGACGAGGACGGCGAGCAGCTTCAGATCGTGCGCGACAACATGCCGTTCGGCGAGTTCGGCAAGGGCGAGTTCGGCACCTATTTCATCGGCTACGCCCGCTCCCCGCACCGCATCGAAAGGATGCTGGAGAACATGTTCGTCGGCAATCCGCCGGGCACCTACGACCACCTGCTCGATTTCAGCAGGGCGGTGACCGGCTGCCTGTTCTTCATCCCGACGGCGGATTTTCTGGACAATGTCGCCCCCGGGGTCGTCCCCGGGGGCACGCCAGAGGCACCGCAGCCGGCCCCGGCGCCGGGCGATTCCCATCCGACCGACGATAGCCCGCAATCTTCACCCGGTGACGGTTCGCTCGGCATCGGCTCCCTTAAAGAAAGAGGCTGACCATGAATAACCTCCACCGCGAACTCGCTCCCATCTCCGATGCGGCATGGGCCGAAATCGAGGAAGAAGCCAAGCGCACGCTCAAGCGCCATTTGGCGGCGCGCCGCGTCGTCGATGTCGTCGGCCCGAAAGGGCTGGACTTCTCCGCCGTCGGCACCGGCCATGTCCGGCAGGTCGCGGCGCCGGGCGACGGCGTCCAATCGGTGCAGCGCGAGGTCAAGGCGCTGGTCGAACTGCGCGTGCCGTTCCAGCTTTCGCGCCAGCAGATCGACGACGTCGAGCGTGGCGCGGAGGATTCGGACTGGTCGCCGGTGAAGGAGGCGGCGAAGAGGATCGCCTTCGCCGAGGACCGCGCCGTCTTTGACGGCTATGCCGCCGCGAATATCCACGGCATCCGGGAAGGCACCAGCAATCCCGGCGTGGCGCTGCCGTCCAAGGCGGACGATTATCCCGGTGCGGTGGCGCGAGCCGTCAGCCAGTTGCGGCTTGCCGGCTGCAACGGACCCTACGCGTTGGTGCTCGGCGCGGACGCCTACACCGCGGCCAGCGGCGGCAGCGACGACGGCTATCCGATCCTGCATCATATCGAAAGGCTGGTCGACGGCGGCATCGTGTGGGCGCCGGCCATCCAGGGCGCATTCCTGATGACGACCCGCGGCGGCGATTTCGAACTGGATATCGGGCAGGACATCTCGATCGGCTATTCGAGCCATTCGAGCACGGCCGTCGAACTCTATTTCCTTGAAAGCTTCACCTTCCGCCTGCTGACGACCGAAGCGGTCGTCGTGCTCGCGCCGGAGGAAGGAAAGGCGAAGTAGACCCGCCGCGCAAGCAAGGCCGGATGGAAAACAGGGAGGACAGGCAGCACAGTGACAGCATCAACGGTAGCCGGGGAGCTTGTCCTTGCCGTTTCATGCCACATGCCAGAACGGGTTGCGAAGATGGCGCAGATGGCCCCGCCGCTCCGAGCGACAGCGGATGCCAACGTCCGGATCGAAATGAAAGATGAGCGAAATATCAGGACGCTCGACGGCCTTGACCTCGAAGAGCTACGAAAAATCCCGGATATTTCCTATTATTTTCGATATCCGCTGCATCGTCACGATTTTCACGATTTGCGGCTGCACGGAAGCCTTCGCGGCCGTTTTGCAGCAAAGCCGCTATACAGCCGGCTCACCGACAAGGGGAGGGTAGACCGTTCGTCGGGATACAGTGGCGACGTGGCGGCGCTCTTTGTCCCGCTGGGCGCAAAGTCGCCTTCGGACGTGGGTTTGCTCCTGGCGCATATGGCGCCCGAGCGCATTGTGCTACCGACAGGCCGACGCAATTGGCCTGCCATCCTGCAGACCGCAGAACACGGCATCATGGAGATGCTTGAGCGATCTTCACGCTAAGTGTTTCGGTCTATGGGTGCTTGTGCCGACGGCGCTTGCACCTTTTCAAACCTGAAGCGCCACGACACCTCGCCGTCTCCGCACGTAGTCCTGCACATGGCTCTGACATCACGGGAGACACAGCCCTGCGGCGAGCCGAGCATCGTCATTCATCCGATTTCATTCCAATCCGACAGGCCCTCAGCGCCAGCCGAGCGCCGGAGCCACGTGGGTCAGGATGGCGTCGATGACATGGGCGTTGTAGTCGACGCCGAGCTGGTTGGGGACGGTGAGGAGCAGCGTGTCGGCCTCGGCGATCGCCTCGTCGCCCTTTAACTCTTCGACGAGCCGGTCCGGTTCGGCGGCGTAGCTGCGCCCGAAGATCGCGCGGGTGTTCTCGTCGATGAAGCCGATCTGGTCGGCACTTTCGTTGCCGCGCCCGAAATAGGCCCGGTCGCGATCGTCCACCAGGGCGAAGATCGAGCGGCTGACCGAAACGCGCGGCTGGTGTGTATGGCCTGCCGCCTTCCACGCCTCGTGGAAAGCCCGGATCTGGGCGGCCTGCTGGATGTGGAAGGGCTGCCCACCCTCGTCGAACTTCAGCGTCGAGCTCTGCAGGTTCATCCCGAGCTTCGCCGCCCATTCGGCGGTGGCGTTGGTTGCGGCGCCCCACCAGATCCGTTCGCGCAACCCCTCCGAATGCGGCTCGACGCGCAGGCGGCCGGGCGGATTGGGAAACATGGGGCGCGGATTGGGCTCGGCGAAACCCTCGCCGCGCAGCACGTCGAGAAAGACCTCTGCGTGGCGGCGGGCCATGTCGGCGTCGGTTTCGCCGTCGGCCGGCGCGTAGCCGAAATGACGCCAGCCGTCGATCACCTGCTCCGGCGAGCCGCGGCTGATGCCGAGCTGAAGACGGCCGCCGGCGATGAGGTCGGCCGCGCCCGCATCCTCGGCCATGTAGAGCGGGTTCTCGTAGCGCATGTCGATGACGGCCGTGCCGATCTCGATGCGATGTGTCCTGGCCCCGACGGCGGCGAGCAGCGGGAAGGGCGAGCCGAGCTGGCGGGCGAAATGATGGACGCGGAAATAGGCGCCATCCGCGCCCAGTTCCTCGGCCGCCACGGCCAGTTCGATGGATTGCAGCAGCGCGTCGGACGCCGACCGTGTCCCCGACTGCGGCGAAGGCGTCCAATGGCCGAAGGACAGAAACCCGATTTTCTTCATGGAAATCCCATCTTACAAGCTATCTTTCACTGAACTTCCGAGCCAGGCCGCCGGACGGAAGCTTCACCGCCCTGCGTGATGAGGCGCGAACTCCTCTGGTCGCGCGCATGGATCCACAGCCAGCTCAGCGCGACGCTCAGACGATTGCGCACGCCGATCAGGAAATAGATATGGGCAAGGCCCCAGATCCACCATGCGAGCGCGCCGCGCAGCTTGATGCGGCCGAAGTCGATCACGGCGAGCCGCTTGCCGATGGTGGCGAGGCTGCCGGCGTGCTTGTAGACGAAGGGTGGCGGCAAAGGTCCGCCGCGCAACCGCTCCTTGATCGCATCGGCGACGTAACGTCCCTCCTGCTTTGCGGCGGGCGCTATGCCCGGTACCGGTTTGCCGTCCGGACCAGCGACCGTCACCGTGTCGCCGATGGCGAAGATATCCGGATGGCCCGGGACCGTGAGCGTCGGCTCGACAATCAGCCTTCCCGCCCGGTCAGCCGGAGCGGAGAGCCATTCCGCCGCCGGCGAGGCCTGCACGCCGGCCGCCCAGATGACGGTTGCCGCCGCAAGCTGCCTTCCGCCATAGACGACGCCGGCGGCGGTGCATTCCGACACCGGCTGCCCGAGCTCGACCTCGACGCCGAGCGCTTCCAGGGAGCGCTGCGCATAGGCGGAAAGATCCTCCGCGAACCCGGCCAGGACACGGGGACCGGCCTCGATCAGCACGACCCTTGCCTTGCGCGTGTCGACGGCGCGGAAGTCCTGGGGCAGCGTCTTCCGGGCAAGCTCGGCAATCGTGCCGGCGAGTTCCACTCCGGTGGGACCGGCGCCAATGATGACAAAGGTCAGCAATGCGCGTTGCCGTTCCGGATCGTCCTCACGCTCCGCCCTCTCGAATGCCAGCAGGATGCGGCGACGGATCGTGGTGGCATCCTCGAGTATCTTCAGGCCCGGCGCGAAGGGCTCCCAGTCGTCGTGGCCGAAATAGGCGTGACGGGCGCCGGTGGCGAGAACCAGCGTGTCGTAGGAAAGAGAGGAGCCGTCCTCCAGTAGGACACGCCTGGCTGCAGGATCGATGCCAACCACCGTCGCCAGAAGCGTCGTTACCTCCGGGCGCTTGCGCAGCAGGTACCGGATCGGCCATGCGATTTCCGAGGTGGCGAGCGAGGCCGTCGCGACCTGATAGAGCAAGGGCTGGAAAAGGTGATGATTGCGCCGATCGACGATCGTGATCCGCACGGGCGCGCCGGCCAGATCGTGCACCGTTTCCAGCCCGCCGAAGCCGGCGCCCACCACCACGACATGGTGGTCTGCATTTTCGATCCGGGTCGATTGCATCAGGTCCCTCGTCTCGCCAGACCGAAGATAGGACGCTTCGGCCGCCGCAGGTAGGGTCAACCAGGAACGGCATGCAGGGGCCGCTGGCGGACCGTGAAGTCAGGTCATTGCTCCAATCTCCAAACGAGATCAGGGCCTGAGGCGCGCCAAGAAGGCAAGGGCAAAGCGCTCTCCCTTGGTCTCCTTGGCAATATCGTCGACGTCATCGCGGATATTGTGTCGGGCATGATCAGGAGATTCTGCCGCGATACGAAATAAAAGGACGTGGTCAGGCTGGAAGTGTCCCAGGGGACCTGCTTGCCGCTGGTCGCGTTGATCACCTCGTTGCGGATGCGGGTTACGACCTCGCGCACCTCGACATCCGGGGTGAGTGCCTGATCGGCGAACGCTTTGGAGAAGGGGCTGAGCCCGCTGGAACCGTCATAGGCAACTTTGTCCGGAGCGGTCGAATAGACGATGAGGGTTCCCAGTCCCGGCGCCGTAGCTGCCAACCCCTTGTTGCCCTCGACATCCACCTTCTTGTCGCCGACATAGTAGAAACCGCTTTTGAAGGGATTGTCGCGGCAGGCGTCCAGGATGGCGATCTGCAGGTTGGATGACTGGCCCATATATTGAAGCAGATTGCTGAAATTATAAGCCTGGGCTTCCAGATCGTAAGGCGAGGCCAGCGAAGCGTCGACGGGCAATATGTAGTTCTGTCCCGCGACCTGGACGGCGTGGCCGCTGTAATAGAACAGCGCGATGTCCCCGTTGTTCAGGCTGCGCAGGAAATCGCGGACGGTTCGCTCGAGCGCCTTTCCGTCCAGGTCAGTGCCGAGCACAACCTCGAAATTGGCCTGTTGAAGCACGTCGCGGACATGATCGGCGTCGTTGATGGCATTCGGCAGTTGCGGAAAGCTGGTGTAGTGCGAGTTGCCGATGACGAGCGCGGTACGCCTGCCGGAAACCGGTCCGGCCTGCGCGGGAAGGACCGCTGCTGTCGCCACGAGCACGGCGATGCAAAACGCAAGCAAAACCGCCGCAAGGCCTTGCCTGCCTGCCATGCCCGCACTGGTTGGTTCCCATGCCTGCAGCATTAGACGCTTCCCGCGGTTCGCGGTGGGCACAACGTCTATTCTCACGACATGCGAAAATATTCTCCCGCCTGCGTCAATCTGTCAAGGTTGGCGCGGCGCGGCCGGCTTGCTGCTTTGATTTGACTATCTTGCGGCGCCGTCTTACACTTTTTCCACCCGTTCTGTGCACTCGGTTCGTGAGACTGGAGACAGCGGCATGCGGGCGAAGGCTTTGACAATTGCGCTGGCTTTGACGGCCTTTCCAGGCAGCGCCTTTTGCGGTCAGATACAATCCTCCGAGGATATCGTGAAATTCTTTGCGGGCGAGGTCAATCTCGGCGCCTCGCGCGGCATCTGCATCGGCACGGAAGACGAATGCCGCAGCAAAACCCAGGCGGTGCAGCCGAAGGGGCTGGACATGCTGGTCAATTTTGACCTCGATTCCGCCGCGCTGACGCCGGACGCGAGAGCCAAGCTCGATGAATTCGCCAAAGCCCTCAAGGACAACAGGCTCAGCACCCTGCATTTTCGTGTGGAAGGGTACACGGATGCGTCCGGATCCGAGATCTACAATGAGAAGCTGTCGGAAAGGCGTGCGGAATCGGTGACGCAGTTTCTTATCTCGAGCGGCATTGATGCCGCGCGCATAAGCGCGGTTGGGCTCGGCGAAAGTCATCCGCGCACCGCCAACCCCTATGACCCGATAAACCGGCGGGTCGAGATGCGGCTCAACACGACACAGTAACGACCGGGACGGCGCGGCCTGCGCCTCCCGTCGCGGTTGCCGATACCGCGCCTCACTGGACGCTGGATTGCTCGGCGCCCGGCGTCGTGGGTGCAGCCGGCTGGTCGAGCGATGCGACCAGCGCGACGATAGCATTCCTGTAGTCCTCAAAACCCGGCGGCGGCTCCTGGATCGTGGTGACGACGGAAGCTCCCGCCGAGACTGTCTGGGCGCCGCGCGATCCCATCTTCTTTTCCGCCCATGCGATAACGTAGCTGGCATCCTTCCCGGCAAGGAACGGGTTGGCGCGAATGACACCGGGACCCAGAATGCTGACGAGCGAAGAATCGGCCGGCGCGGAGAGAATCTGATGCGCGCCTTCCATGCCGAGGAAATGACACAGGTAAAGCCGGCCGGCGCTGATCGCGTCCCCGCGGGCGCGGAGATAGGCTTCGCCCTCGCGGGCAAGATTGCGCACCATTTCCTTCGATATGGTGGGGTCGTACCGTAGTGCCAGGAGATCGGACGCCGAAAGCGTCCGGGCAAGTTCCGGCCGGTAGGTTCGCATCATCCGCAGCCACGTGCTGTCGATGAACTGGCCAAGACCGGTGGCCGAGGAGAGCGGGTTCCTGGCCTGCGCGCTGCCTCCGCTCTCAACGCGAATGATGCGGTCGGTAAGCGTCGCGACTGCGGCGTCATCCGAGGAATCGTCCTGCGCGGCTGCGTTGCCCAAGGGGTCGATTGCGACGCCGTTCTGGTAGAGCTCGAAATGGAGCGACGGGCCGGTGGTGACGCCGGTCGTTCCCACATAGCCGATGACGTCTCCCGCCTTGACGCTTTTCCCGATGCCGTCGGCCATCGCGAAGCGCTGCAGATGCGCGTAAAGCGTCTGCCGGCCTCCGGAATGGGAGATTCGTATCGTGTTGCCGTAACCGCCGTCCTCCGCCTGGAAGCTGATCTGGCCGTCGAACGCGGCCACCACCGGCGTTCCGAGCGGAGCCACCCAGTCCACTCCCTTGTTCACGCGCACCGTATCGAGGATCGGATGCTTGCTCGGGCCAAAGGTCGAGGTGAGAACGCCGTTGACCGGGGTCACCATCCCATTGGCCGTTGTCATGACCTGGATCCGGCTGTCTTGCGAGACGCAGGCAAAATCGTCCTTGCGATCCTGGTAGACGAAGCACTCCAGATCGGTATCCGTGCCGCGAACGGCGGCATACAGAACACGGCCCGCCGAACCGTCGGTGCCGCGAGCCGTATCGGAATAGATCAAATCCAGCCGCTGCCGCTGGTTGGCGAAGGCATTGAGATCGTGCCCCCGGGAAAGATACATGATCGCCTCGCCGATGACGCCCGACGGAACGTCGTTGCGCACCGCCGTGGAATAGATGGCGTCGAGCAAGCGGTACTGGCGCTGGTGGCCGTCAGCCTCTTCCGGTCCCGAATAGTGAAAGAGATCGTTGCGGACCCAGGGGTCGACGCCCGAGAGAAACGGGCCGGTGTCTTCGCGCGCCAGCGAGCCGACGAATTTGTTGCCGGAATAGATCGAGACCTGGCGCAGCGAAAGCGGACCGCTACGGCTCGATCGAAAGCCGCGCAATGCAACGACATCGCCTTGGATGAGCCCGTCCCGCTTGAACAGGGCTGCCATGGAATCCTGCGCCTGCTTCGCATCGGCGTCTGAAAAATGATTGTCGGAAACGACGCTCGCCAGCGTCCGGTCCGCAAGCACCTTGACGAAGAAGTCTTCGGTCGGTTCGAAACGATCGGCTTCGGGCGTCATCGTCGCGACGGTGGTGTTGTTCTCCACGGAGGTTTTCTTGAACGCAGGCAATGCCTGCTGGCCGGAGTCGATTGTCTGCCCCCAGCCGCCTGTGAGATCCGCTACAGGGGCGCTTTTGTCGGAGAGGACGTCCGATTGCCCTTTGGCGGCCTTTGGCCCGGCAGGGGATTGCGCCGGCGGCTGTTCCATGGACTTGCCGGCCGGCGCGGGAGGCGCATTGCGCTGTGCCTGGAAGAAGGCGAAATCCTCCTGCGTAGAGGGGATGGTGGCCATGAACTGTTCGCTCGAACTCAGCATGGTGTCGGAAAGGACTTCGATCTTCGGGGAGATGGCGGGGTCGGTCAGGCCGGCCGGCTTGGGCACGGTGACTTTCCTGGACTTTTCGGAACTGCCCCGGGCGAGCGTGATCCATATGGGATCGCCCGGCAGATCGACGATGGTCGGGACGTAGACCGAGGCGTCCGCCGGCAGGTCGCCGCCGGTATCGACCGGATTGAGGTTCTCATCAATGTCGCTGCCGCGCCATCGCTCGAAGGCGAGATAGCCGCCACCGGCGATCGCGATCAGCAGGCAACCCGCCAACAAGCCGAAGATGCGTTCGCGCCGCGCGCGCCGGCGGCGATCGACCGCCGCCTGCCTTCTCTTCCGGAAGATCGGGTCGATCGTGTGCATCAGGGACCGCTGCCGGTGAGGAACATGGTCCAGCGCACCTGCTGAAGCGTATCGACCTCCAGGAAGCGCGCCGCGACATGGCCGCGCTGCCAGCAATCGTCGATCCCCCGGATCGTGAAGCGTCGGCGATCGACGCACATTTCCGTCGTGCCTTTCAGCACGGCGTTGCCGAAGACATCGGTGGCGTAGATATAGATATAGCGGTTGCTCAATTCCTCGCGGATGACGTTGACGCAACGGTTTGCGCCGACCGTCCACCAGCCGTCGGTCTGGAACAGGCCGTCGATTTCCTCGCCGAGGGCGACGTTGACGACGTCCAGCGTCTGGTTGCACACCGTAAATTCGGCCTGGGCAGGCGCGATGCCCAGCAGAAGAGCGACAAACAGGACTACCGACGCCGCGGCGACTTTTGTTCGCCCGCGACCGCCGGCAACCAGGCGCGCGGCCGAGGCGAACGTCACCTTGGCGAGGCGCCTGCCGCGGAAACGGCCGACCATTCGATCTGGAGCCTTCCATCTAATCATGAAAGGCACTAGCCACCGAGCTGGAAATACTTCGCGGTCGCGGCGAATGTCCCGCCCGACTCCTGGATCTCGCGGCGGATCCTGGGAAGCACCTGTGAAGCTGGTGCCGACTGCAGCGTGCTGGCCGAACGAAGGTCGACCGAACCGGTGATCGCGAGGACGATTTCCGGCATCGGTTTGCCCTTGGCGCGGGAGCCGGGGTCGAGTTCGATCCTGGCGTTGAACTTCGCCGTGTCGCCTTCGACGATCAGGAGCCGGTCGAGATTGTAGGTCATGCCGTCATGGTCGATCAGCAGAAGGTTGGAGCGCAGGCCGCCCTGCGTTTTCAATACGCCGCTGATGGGCGAGCCGTTGGCCACCGAGGTTCGGTCGAGCGTGAGGCTCTGGATGTCCGCGGTCGGGCTTGCAAGACCCTGCATGAACCGAGTTACCTCACACTGGGCCGGTGAGATCAGCCTTACCTGAATGTCGGGCTCGCGACCGAACTTGCCCTGGAAGGCCTTCATCAGTTTCACGAACGGCTCCGGGGCGGTGCCGAAACCGACAATGCCGATCGGCCCGTCGCTGGCATCGTCCGGCGCGGCGTAGAAACAGTCGCCGCCCGGATATGCTCGCAACCACGAAACGGTCTGCTCGAGCGGATTGGCTGTTGCCGGCGGGGTCGACGGCCGGGGGACATTCATTGCGACCACGTCGCCGCCGCTCTGGCCCGAACCCGGTTGCGCACTCGGCGTCGGTTGCGTCACCGGCGCCGGAGGTCTCCGCGCCGGAGCCTCGCCATCCGCGGTCGAAGGGGCTGGAGCGCTCCTCGGGGCAGCCGACGACTGGGCTTCGGTCCGATCCGGGGCGCGGGCCGCGACCCCGTCGAGCGGCGGCGGTTGCATGGCGGTTTCAGGAGCATTCCCCGCAGCCCGGGGGGCGGGCGCCCGCGTCTCGACCTGAGGCGGGGTGGGCACCGGTTCGGCGGCAGGTGCCGGCGTCGGACTTTGCGACGCGTTCGGGACCGGTTCTCCAGCCTTGCTCGAGGAGGCGATCTCTTCCGACGGCCGGCCGGCATCGGGAACAGGCGACGGAGAGGATTGGAGAGCGCTTTCCGGCATCCGGGGCGACGCCGAATTCGCTTCCTTCGGCTCGCTCGTCGCGGCTTTGGAGGCGTCGTTCGTCACCGTAGACTGTCGCCCGGACAGCGGCGGCAAGCGGGTCCAGCCGGGAAGCTGCTTTTCGACCGCCGATTCCATTTTCGGCGCCGAAGCGTTCGCTTCCTCGCCGGGCGGTGGAGCGCCGGAGTTGGGGCCGGGCGCCGGCTCAGCAGGTTGCCCGGGCCGAGGCGGAGTAGGCGTGGAGGCAGCGGTCGTCTCCGGCGGCTTGGCTGCGGGCGTGGCCACCTCCGGCGCTGGGGCGGGTCGCTCGGTCGGCTTCGTACCTTCCCCCTCGGCCGTCTTTTTCCTCGTCTGCTCGAGGAAGCGCTTGATGATCTCCGACGCCTGAAGCCCGTTTGCGGCTGTGGAGTTTCCGCCGGCGGCGGCATTGGGTGGCGGGCTTGCAGGCGGGTTCGGCTCCGGGGTCGGCTGGACCCGGCTTGCGGAAGTCCCTTCCTCCAGCTTATGCGGCGTCGATGGCTCGACCGGCGGCGGTGCGGGTGCAACCGCGGGCCCCGTGGACGCCACCTCCTTCCGTGCCGGCGAGCGCTCCGGAAGCAGTGTGGTGGTCTTTTCCCCGTCGGAAGGCACCGGCGTCCGGCCGGGCGGCACCAGACCGGCGAAATACATGCCGGCGCCCGCGGCGGCGAGCAGCACGAGGACGACTCCGGCGACCGTGGCGCCACCCATTCCCCGTCGTCGCCCGCGCTCCGCTTTCCGTCCAAGCGGCGCCGGCTTCGGCTTTGGCTTCGATATGTAGGCCGGACGCACATGCTCCACAAAGGGTGCGGGCCGAGCTTCGTCGACCACGCCGTCTTCGCCGTGGCTTTTTCGCCCCAGGCCGGTCCATGGTTTGGCCGCGAGTTCGTCTTCGTCCCATTCTTCCCTGGCGTCCGCTGTCTGGCGACACATGCGGACGATTTCCGCCATGCTTGCCGGGCGGTCGCGCGGATCCGGCTGCAGCATCGCCTGGATGATAGGCCGCATGTCGCCTTCGATACCCGAAAGGTCGGGGACGAGGCGACGTTTCTCGACGACATCGACCTGCGATCCGGTCATATCGAGGGGACGGCCGCGAAGCGCGGCAGCAAGAACCAGCCCAAGACTGTAGATATCGGATTTTTCGCTTACTTCGCCGCCGTAGAGACCGAGTTGCTCGGGCGAGACGTAGTTGTACTTGCCGGCGAACCTGCCGCCGATCAGGGTTTCTCCGCCGACGTTTGCCAGGCGCGCGATGCCGAAATCTATGATCTTGGCGCGTTCGACATGACCTCCCGGCAGGATCACGTTGTCGGGGGAAAGATCGCGATGAATAGCGCCGGCGCGATGCACCGCGCTCAGCCCCGACGCAAGCCGGTGGCAAAGCCTGAGCGCTTCTTCCGGCGCCATCGGTCCGTCACGCAAAACGTCGAACAGCGACTGGCCGTCGACATATTCCATCGCCAGATACGGACGCCCGATCGTCGGATCGACGGTAAAGACATGATATCGAACCACCGCCTCGTGCGACAGATGGTTGAGGATCGAGGCTTCCTTGCGGAACAGCGAAAGGATGGTCTCGTCGCGCGCGAACTCCGGAAGCACGATCTTTATGGCGACAAGGTCGCCGGTCTGGATGTTGTGTCCGCGGTAAACCTCGCCCATGCCGCCGGACGCCAGACGCTGGTCGAGCTCATAGATGCCGCTTAGTTGCGTGCCGACACCTGTCTCCGCCGTCCTCCCTGGCGAGATACGGGTCTTGTCGTCCGCGTTCATTGGCGTTCGCCCCCCAGCGGAACGGCGGTGACCTCGGACAATTCCGGTTTCGCTTCGCCACGCATGCACACGAGAACGATCGTCACATTGTCCGTCCCGCCCCGGCCGAGCACCATTTCGAGCAGTCTCTCGCAAGCGGCCTGCGGCGTGTAGGCGGCAACGGCTTCCCCGATCTCCGCATCCTCCACATGGGCGCTGAGGCCATCGGTGCTGAGCACGAATACGTCGCCCGGCTCAGTCCGGCCCTGATGGAAATCGACGACGATTTCGTCGGTGACGCCGACCGCCCGGGTGATGACGTTGCGGCGCGGCCAGTTTCGCGCATCCGCAGGACTGATCACTCCCTTGTCGAGCAGTTCCTGCACTTCCGTGTGGTCTCGGGAGATCTGCGATATCCTTCCGCCACGCACCAGGTAGACGCGGCTGTCACCCGACCAGAAGCAGGCGAAACTGCCGTTCATCGCCAGCAAGGCGGCAACCGTCGAGCCGATGGTGACGCCGCGCGTTTTCGCCAGTGCGCGGATCTGTTCGTGAGCCCGCTCCAGCCGATCCTTGAAACGGGCGAGCAATTCCGGGGCGGACCTCGCAATTCCGATCGTTGCAAGGTTTTCGACTATCGTCGATGAAGCGACTTCACCAGCCTCGTGGCCGCCCATTCCGTCGGCGACGAGCCAGAGCCCGCTTTCGGGCTCCATGAGAAACCTGTCCTCGTTGAGCTGGCGAACACAGCCGCGATGGCTGACGCCATAACTCTCGAAGGGAACGACCGCATCGTTCACGTTGCCTCCTGGCTCCCTACCGGGCGTCGGCAAATCGCGTTTCAATGGCTCGCGCGTGGCATACTGCCACAACGGCTGTTGATAGGCCATATCCACCGCCGCTCGGCCTTCGGCGGCGGCGGCCGGTATCCGATCAGAAGCCGGCAGGACAGGTGAACTGGGAAAGGGCCGGAAGGAGGAAGGGGTCGGGACCCGGTTCGGCGCGGATCCTGAAGGCCGCGTCGCGGCCGCCGATCACGAAGCGAATATCGATGCCGTCCCCGTTGGGCGTGACGTTGCCGGCCTCCAGCAGACGGCGGATCGCCCAGGCGCCCTGGAATCCAAGGACGGATTGCCTGCCGGGAAGGGCAGGGGTGAAGCTGAGATTGGCGGATCCGGTCGCGCCTCCAGGCCACGTCACCGTGCTTTCCGAGCTGCCGCTCTGATAGCCCTGCACGATCTGTCCGTCGACGCTCAAGAGCGCCATGTCGATATCCGCATTGAGGGATGTCGGCGTGATCGCGACCCTGATTGCCGGCATGGACTCACCCTGCCGGAAGAACGCATCGCGAATGTCCGCCGCCAATTGAAACTGACGGAGGGTGGCCGAGGAAAGGTCGCGGCCCAATAGGGTTTCATGACGCCATTTCCAATCCTTGCCGGAAATATCGATCAAGGGTGCCAGGTTCTGGGCAAAATATCTGTCAATGACGCCGCCGGGCGCGAAGAGCCGCGCGAAATCGGACAGAGGCACCTCGGCTGAGGCACCGGGCGCAAAGGGATAGCGGTTGTCGAGAGCTTGATGGCACGGTGCCGTCACGTTTTGTGCGAGCGTCCTGTTCAGTTGCTCCAGTGACGCTTTTGCGGCGTTGCCTTCAAACTCGTCGGCGGCGGACAGGACCAGGCTGGCGAGAACCTTGGGCAGACGGCTTGCGTTGAGGCGAAGCGATTGCAGCTTCATCGGCAGGTTTGCGTCGCCTCGCGATCCGGCCCCGGAGCTGGCCGCGGCCATCAGCAGGCTTTGATAGATATCGTGAAAATTCTGGACAAGTGCGTCGATCGGCCGTTGTCCCGGGCGCCCTTCGACGAGGATGTGGAAGGGACGAAATTGGGCGTCGATATTGGCGCCGGGCACGACGCCCGCGGCGGTCGCCATTGCCGCGCCCGCGCGGCTTTGCGATTTTCCGGCGCCTGTGTCGATACCTATCCGGGCAAGGCCGCGCTCGACTTCCAGGCTCGACATATCCGGCGCCGCCCCGGCTGCGGCGGCTTCGGAAGAGGCTGCAGCGTCGGACCCAGGCCGAGCCAGCCAAGTTTGGGCGGCCACGGCCTCGAAAAGCTGACGGAGGGGCGAATCCGTAGCCGAGACGGCGGCCAGCGACAGGTATTGCGGCCCGCCGGCGGCAAGTGGCCTGAACCTGAGCGTTCCGAGAGCGGTGTTCCACGCAGCCACGAAGTCCGCCGCATAGCGTTGCAGCAATGCCGGGCCGACCTGCGACAGATCCGCGTCCGGATCCCGCTCGCCGTTTCCGAACACCCATTCGTCGGCGATGATCGATTTCGCCACTGCCGCAAGCTGGGGCAGGTAGGTCCGCTCGAAGCCTTCGCGGGTGTAGAGGCCTGGAACGGAGAGCTGGCTGATTTCGGTGCCATCGGTGGTGTCGAAAACAAGCCTTGCCTCGCGGCCCGCCTGGGCGCCGAGAGGAAATGCGGGGAGCGGATTCCGATTGAGCGACGCCGTCAGGATCGCCTGGGCGCGCTCCACAAAGGACATCCGGTTGATCGAGCGGCGGGCAGCGGCGACCAGCGTATCGTCCAGTTTGTAGGTGGGGTCGTAGGCATCGTCGAGTGCGAGCATCGCGCGCAGGTGCCGTTCGAGCCCCTGTCGGCCGTCGCGATTGCCGGGTCCGGGAAAGCGGTTCTCTTGCCAATCCCGCGTGATCCACGACACCACCAGATTGTCGTCCGTGCCGGGAGCCGCGCCGCCAAGCATCAGATACACTTTCAGGGGCTCGTAGAGGCGCTCCGGATTGCCGAGATTTCTCCGGATAGCGTCTTCGAGTTGAAGCAGCAATCGCGGACGGAGCATGTTTTCCAGTCCCACCCGGTAGGCATTTTCGGAAGCGGAGAGAAGCGCGTCGTGCTGGCTTAGTCCGAATCCTGCCTGCCAAGTCGCCGGCGTCGTTCGGTTGGCATAGCCGACAGGCAGGTCCCGCAGCATTTCCAATGGCTCGGCGACCTGCTCCAGGTCGGGCTCGGTGACCGGCTTGACGAGCACCGGCCGCGCTGCGGCTTCATACCGGCTCATCATTTGCAGGGTCGCGTCGGCCATCGACTTGTTTGCCAGAAAACTCAATCCGATGGCCGCTAGGCCGCCGACCAGAAGCAGACAGGCGGCGGTGTTGAAAGCGAGACGGCCCATTCGGGCCCGCCGCTCGGCCGCCCGATCGTAGGAGACCAGCGGCGCCTCGGAGAAGACCACTCTGGTAAGGAGGTCGTGCAGGAAAAAGCTCTTGCCGGTACCGGACATCTGGGGCGCGCCGACGCTGAAGGTTCGACCCATGCTGCCCAGCAACTGGTCGATCGGCGTTCCTTCCTGCGTTCCGGAGGAAAAATAGAAGCCGCGCAGATTTGGGGGGCGGGACTCGCCCTTGCCGCCGAACACCGCCGACATGAAATCGGCGATGCGCGGCGCAAGAAGCCCCAGTTGCGCCGGGAACGCGAAGATCCTTCCCCGGGCGGCCGGATCGATCTCTTCCTGCATGCGGTCGGCCGCCTCTTGCGACAGCCGCCCGGCCAGTGCCCGGATGCTGCCGACGATGTCATCGTGGAGATCGGGAGCGCCTCCCGCCGCCGAAAAGGTCCTGCCCCAGACACACTTCCGCCGGGCTTCGTCGAAGTGGCCGAAATACTCCCTGAAGCCGATAATCAGATCGGCCTTGGTGAAGAGCACGTAGACCGGACATTCGATATTCAGGGTGTTGCCGATTTCAGCCAGACGGGTCCTTATCGCGGCGACATGCGTCCCCAACTCGCTGCCTTCCAGCGTCATGAGGTCGGAAAGGCTGATGGCGAGGATGACGCCGTTGACGGGCCGCCGCGGACGGTATCGCTTCAGGATCGAGAGGAACGCGAGCCAGCTTTTCCTGTCGGCTTCGAGGTCTGATTCCTGTGTGGTGTAGCGGCCTGCGGTGTCGATCAGGACGGCCTCGTCCGTGAACCACCAGTCGCAGTTGCGGGTTCCGCCTACGCCGCCGACGGCTTGCGCTTCTCCCTCCATCGCCAGCGGGAAGTCCAATCCGGAATTGATCAGCGCGGTCGTCTTGCCGGCGCCCGGCGGGCCTATGACGATGTACCAGGGCAGTTGGTAGAGGAACGTGCGCCGTGAGCCCAGCCGTTTGAGCGTCGAGATCGCGTCCCGCATGCGCGTTTCGAGGATTTCGGCGTCGCTTCCCGCGGCTTCCGACCGGGAAATCGCCTCCTCGATCTTCCGCTCGGAACGTCGCGAACGCCATTGCGCAAGGAAGTATCGGCATCCGACCAGGACAAGGGACGCGGCGATGATTGCCGCCCGCGTCCACTCGGACGCGAGAGGGCGCGAATCGCCGTAGCGGATCATCGGGCCGGCGAACCAGACGGCGAGCGCAAAGCCGACGAGGGCGCAGATGCCGAGAAGGCGCAAAAACCAGTTCAGCGCCGCCTCGGCATAGGTTTCGGCGGCGTTCACGGGGTTTGCTCCCTGCGGATCAGGATATCGATCCGGCGGTTGCGGGCGCGGCCTTCGGCAGTCGTGTTGTCGGCGATCGGATCCTGGTCCCCCTTGCCCTCGATTTGCAGGCGCGACGGGTCCCCAATGGTTCGGATCAGGATGTCCTTGACCGCCTTGGCCCTGGCCAAGGAGAGGTCGAAGTTGGACTTGTAGACGCTTGACGCTCCCGGTCTCTGGCTGTCCGTGTAGCCGACGACCGTCACGTCGCCGCGCTCACCGTCGATCGCGCCGGTCAGATCCCTGGCGAGCATGCCGAAGGTCGGCTTCACCAGCGCCGCGCCGGAATCGAAAAGCACTTCGTTGCCGATCTCGACGACGATGAAATCTCCCCTGGTGGTGACAGTCAGCGTCCCGGCGGCAATTTCGGCTGCCAGCTTCTGGCGGAGACGATCGAGTTGTGCGTCGGGCCTTGGACGAGCCGGCGCCGGCGCCGCTGGCGCCGGTTGGACAGGGGAGACGAACGCCATATGGCGGACGACCACGGCTTTGCGCGGTTCAAGGTTCGCCAATTGCTCCACAACCGCGTCGGCGCGGTACGCGGTGACCGTACGAGCAGCCAGGAATGCAGCCGCGATGATCGCCGGAACCGCCGCCGATATCACCCATAGCGGCATTCGAGGCTTGCGCGCCAGGGTCGTGCCGAGCCCTTCCCATTGCGGCGAGAGTCCCGGCTCGGCGCGCTGCCGGAAGTAGCGCAGCGTTTCGTAGACGTCTCTGCGGACGCGATCCAGCGCCTCCCTGCTGCCGGTCCTTTCGCGGTACTGGCCCTGGAAACCGAGGGACAGGCAGGCATGCATCAGTTCCAGCAGATCGCAATGCGGCTGGGGATCGGCGAGGACGGCATTGAGCGCTTCGTAGAAGCCTGTGCCGGCCGTTTGCACGCGGAAAAAGCGCATCAGCATGCCGTCCTGGAGCCAGGCGCCGCGGTCGACGCCCGGCAAGTGGCCGGCGATATCGTCTACCGTTTCGCAAAGCACGTATCTGGCGATGCGCGAGTCGTCCTCGGCCACGAGGCTGTCCTGCGCTTTCCTCTCGAATCGACGGATGGCGTCCGCGAGATGCCGTCGCAAGGGCTCGACCGCGCGATCCGACGCAAGCATCGGCAAGTCGCCGAGAAGCATCAAAAGGGGTGCTGCGGCGGCGAGCAACGGGTTTGCCGAACTGTACGGAACTTCATCGAACGCTGCCAGCAGGGAACCCTGGCTCGCGGGAAGCGCGGCCCGGATTTCCGCGTTCGGCAAAGCCGGCCTGGAATTCGGTTCGAACACGGTTTCCTGGCCGGCCTCGGGCGGCGCGTAATCGCCGCCGGGATCGAAGACCGTTCCGTCGCTGCCGGTGGATTTGCCGGTAGGGGCCGCCACGCGTTGCGATCCGCGCGGCTCGTCCGGACGTTCGGCCAGCTTTGTCGGCTCGGCATTCTTCGGACCGGCGGAGTTCTTTTCCCCGGTCATCGCCAAGCTTCCGCCGCCGATGCTACGCCGAATCGTGCCATCAACCCCCGCTTCATGCCGTCGCGGCGAAGAACGTCCGGTCGCAGGAATTCAACCCGCGCACTATACCCGCTAAGAGGGGACCCCGCCATAGCGCGGCACGCCCGGGTGCCGTTCAGCGCTCCTTCGAGGCGTCGGCGTATGCTTCGCTGAAATAGGACAGGAAGACATCGAGCATGCCGTTTTCGTGGACCTCTTCGCGCGCGGCCCACGCCGACAGCAGGGCGTCCCATGCACGCGCCTTCTTTGACATGAAGGAAGAGGGTGCCAGTTTCTTCTCGATCGTATGGGGCGAGATGTCCTCCAGCAGCCGCGCCAGTGCGGTCTGCATCGCCGCATATGTCGCGATTTCGTGCGTCTTCAGGTCACGGAAGGCATCCTCGACGCTGCGCGCCGCATCCATGTAGCCCGGTCTGCGACGGCCAAACATTATCTCCAGCACTTCTTCGGTCGACGGCACGAATTTGAGCGGGTTGTTGTCGGCTCCGCCGAGGATCGTCCGATGGGGACTCTTGACCATGCCCTTGGCCGCGGCGCGGGCCTTCAGCAATGTCGCGAGCTGCTCGGCCACCAGGCGCAGGACGATGCCCATTTCGGACGCCACCTCCCGAGGGTCTCGCTGCAGCAGAACGTCCGGCGACATACCCGCCGCCGCAGCGATTTGGCGCAGAAGATCGTTGGATTGCGCGACCCGGGCCGAAGACGCCGGTTGAGGAGCCGAAGCCGCACGAGCGGGGGTGGGCGGCGCCTGCGCGGGGCCTGGGCGAAGTTCTCCGCCCCCGCGGCCGGGACGCGCCAGGAACGGATCGTCATCGAAGGAGAATGAAGACCCGCTTCCGGCGCTGGCATTCGCAACCGCCGGAGACCCGGATGTGTGGCTGCCCCTGTCCGTCATTGGGGAACGCCGGGCATCGGCCTGATCGACCGATGCCGCTTCGTCAAGCGTCACGCGGATGGTGTAACGGCCGATGCGAAGGCGATCGCCGCTCCTCAGCCGGTAAGGCGCTTCGAGGCGCGTCCTTGACCCGTTGACGAAGGTTCCGTTGCGCGACAGGTCATGCAGCCAATAGGCGCCGTCCTGATACTCTATCCGGCAATGCCTGGAGGAAACGATCCTTTCGGGGTCCGGCAGAGTCCAGTCGCTGCCCTGTCTGCCGATCTCGAATGCGCCTTGCGACGCCGCGTAGTCGACGCGGCTGCCTTGCGGCAGGTTTTCGGGGTTCTCGACCTTCAAGCTTATGAACATCCGCCGTTCCGCTTGCCGCCAAAGGCTGGTCACACGACGGACATTCTAGCAGGTTCATGGACTTGCCGCATGATCGTGTTCGGCAAACGGCTTTCGGCTGGTGCCGCCGGAGCGGCATGCCGGTCATGTGGACAGGCCGGGAACATGTGTTAATCTCGCCGCGCGAGGTTCGGCAGCGTTTGCTTGGAGAGGCAAAGCCGACATGTCTAACGATCGTGCCGCCGTCATCGTAACGCCGATCGGGTCGGAGGAGTTGACCTTCGCCCATATGACGGGCCGTGACGAGATCAGCCGCTGCTTCGCCTACACGGTCGGGTTCGTCTCCAGGAATGCCGAGATCGACCCACTCTCGATGCTGGGCGGGCCGGTTTCCATCGAGGGGGAATCCGGCGATCCGAAGCGTTGGTTTTCCGGCATCGTCTCCGAATTTCGGCTGACACGTATCGAAGACCGGATCACCCATTACGAAGCCGTGGTCCGACCCTGGTTGTGGTTGTTGTCGAACACCACGGACTGCCGGATCTTCCAGCAGATGAGCGTCGTCGAGATCGTGGAAAAGGTCTTCTCGAAATACGGCTCGGCGAAGTTCGAGAAGCGACTTCAAGGCTCGTATCCGCCACGCGAATATTGCGTCCAGTACGACGAGACCGATCTCGATTTCGTGCAAAGGCTGCTCGAGCATGAAGGGATCATGTATTTCTTCGAGCACGGCGACGGCGAACATACGCTGGTTCTGGCGGATGCCATGAGCAAGCTGAAACCGGCGCCTGGCTACGAGACGGTCCACTATCATTTCGAGGGTCAGGCGGCGCGTCGCGACACCGAATACATCACCGAATGGATCCCCTCGAGTTCCGTGCGGCCCGGCGCCTACGCGCACACCGATTTCGACTTCAAGAAGCCGGGCGCCGACCTGATGGCGAAGTCGCAGCAGGCATTCGGCCACAAGGAAGCTTCGGGCGAAAACTACCGCCAACCGGGGGCGCACCTCGATGTCGGCCGCGGCGACAAGATTGCCGCGATAAGGAGAGAGGAATTGCAGGCGCCGCACCGGCGGGTCACGGCCGCCGGCACGGTGCGCGGACTGTTCCCCGGCTGTACCTTCAAACTCGAAGGATTTCCGCGCGACGACCAGAACAGGGAATATCTCGTCGTGGGGGCCCAATACGCGCTTTACGATCCGGAATATCGCAGCGGCGCGGAGGCCGAAGAGGAGACTTTTCAGATCGTGCTGGAGCTTGCGCCGACGAACGTCCCGTTCCGCCCGCCGCGCATCACGCCGCGCCCGGTCATGCGCGGACCGCAGACGGCGACGGTGGTCGGACCCTCGGGCGAGGAGATCTTCACAGACGAATATGCGCGCGTGAAGGTGCAGTTCCACTGGGACCGGCTCGGCAAGAAGGACCAGAACAGCTCCTGCTTCGTGCGCGTCTCGCAGACCTGGGCGGGCAGCAGCTGGGGCTTCATCCAGATTCCCCGCATCGGCCAGGAGGTGATTGTAGACTTCGTCGAGGGCGACCCGGACCGGCCGCTCATCACCGGCCGGGTCTATAACGGCGCGCAGATGCCGCCCTACGGGCTGCCGGCGAACGCGACGCAATCGGGCGTGAAGAGCAATTCCTCCAAGGGGGGAGGGGGCTGGAACGAATTCCGCTTCGAGGACAAGGCCGGATCCGAGCAGGTCTATTTCCAGGCCCAGAAGGACCACGACCTGCTGATCAAGCACGACCGCACCAAGCATGTGCAGCATGATCAGTCGGACCGGATCGACCACGACGCCAAGCATTCCGTGGGGCACAATCTCGACGAGGACGTCGGCAACGACAAGACGGTGAAGGTCGGCGTCGACCAGACCACCAATATCGGCTCGAACGATACGGAAACCGTCGGCTCCAACCGTTCGCTTACCGTCGGCTCGAACGAGACGATCGGCATCGGCGCCAATTCGACAGAGACCATCGGCGCCAACCATAGCCAGACGGTGGCGATCGTGCAGACGATCAGCGTCGGCGCCGCCCGCGTCGACACGGTCGGGGCCTCGGAGACGCGCAGCGTCGGCGCCTCGCAAAGCAATACGATCGGAGCGACGCGTTCGGTGACCGTCGGCGCCGACCAGAGCCACGCGATAGGCGCATCGGATTCGTGGACGATCGCGGCCGATCAAGGCGTGGCGATCGGAGGAGGCCAATCGACGGAGATCGGCAAGGGACGCAGCGCCAAGATCGCCGCTGATGACGCGACGGAGGTCGGCGGATCGCGCGGCCTGAAGATCGCCAAGGGAAGCGAAGTCGAGGTCGGCGAAGACGGCCTGATCAAGATCGGAAAGACGCTCGCGATCGAGGCGGGAGACGCGATCACGATCACCTGCGGGTCGGCCGGAATAGCGCTCAAGAAAGACGGGACGATCACGATCTCCGGCAAGGACATCACCATCAACGGCTCGGGCAAGATCAACGTAAAGGCATCCGGCGACATCACGATGAAGGGTTCCGAGATCAAGCAGAACTGAGGTGGGAAATGAAGGCGAACGCAAGGCAGATAAGCGGAGTCGTCATCGGCCAGTTCCTTGGTTTCGGGGAGGACGGGCCGCTGATTGCCCATGGCGGGACACCCGGGGCGGGGGCGGTCACGGCGCGGTCCCTCGCGGATCTCACGCCCGACATGGTCGGCTGCGAGGTCGCTCTGCTGTTCGAGGAAGGCGACCCCGCGCGTCCGCTGATCGTCGGACGGATCGTCGATCCGCGCGGCGAAGTGCAGCGAACCGAAGTGACAAACGACGGGAAGCGGGTCCTCATCACAGGCAAGGAGCGCATCGAGCTTCGCTGCGGCAAGGCTACCATCATCATGGAGAAGGATGGCCACATCACCATCCGCGGCACCTATCTCGTCAGCCACGCAAGCGCGGCGAACCGTATCCGCGGCGGCTCGGTCAATCTGAACTGATGGCCCGCGCGCCGGTCCTGAAGGAGATCGTGCGCCAGCATGCGGAGATGGCCGCCTTCCTGTGGACGGTTTATGACCACAATCTGCTCCATCCCGGAGAGAACCCCGACATGGACGAGGAGCGGATGGCGCGCCTCGTCGAGAGGCTGGAAGCGCATCTCGACGGACTGAGGGAGGCAGGAGAGGAGGGGCGGAAAATCGCCCGGGAGCGTTACGAGGAATTTCCGGAGGCCGGGGAATTGTTTGTGGTCAGGATGCTATCGGCCAAGGACCAGCGGCCAGCCGTCGCTAGTCTCGATGTAGACAAGGTGCGCGCCTATTTGGCGGAAAAACTTCCGCGCAGGTAATCGACATCACTATTCCGGATCATTGGTAGCTACGGCCGTGCCAATTTTCGCCGTTGAAGCGTGCCACGATGTTGTTGCCAGCCGCAGCTAGATATCGACCAGCAGAGTGGATGCGGTACCCGGCAAACGTGCTGCGGACGATGGTAAGCCCCGCCTCTGTCAGCCGGCCGACGCCTGCTGTTCCGGCCGCAACCCAGATATCGGTTGTGTAGGCTGTCAACTTGAACAGATCGCCACCGCCGGTGGATAAATCGGCCCATTCGTCGCCGCTACCGCGAAATAGCGCGCCGCTGCCGCCGCAGATCGTGAAGACGTCGGGCGCCTGCCATAGGATACCGGTGAAGTTCGCATTGGCGGCCAGTTCAACCTGCCGCCAGGCGCTGCCATCGAAGCGCCAGACGAGGCCATTGTTTCCCACCGCCAGCAGATTGGAATGTGTGGGGCCGCCGATTGCGGAAATCCAGTTGTCGAGCGGGGGGCTTATCGCCTCCCATCCGTCCGATTTTCTTTGATAGACGACGCCGAGCGTGCCCGCGGCATAGACCTGACCTTCGGCGGATATCCACAGGCAACGCAAACCACGACCTGGACTGACCGGCTCGATCGTCCAGGCGCCATCAACTTCGGTATGCACGTTGCCGTTGCCGTCGGCCAGAAAGAAATGGCCATCCGGGGTTCGGGTCATGTCCGTCAACCAGAAATTACCCCCGTATTGTTCGCCGATGGGCTCGCCGGCGGCCTGTATGGCGATGTCGTTCAAACGGGTAAGGCGTGAATAGAAATTTTCCCCGTCCGACATCACGACGATGAGATAAATGCGCCCGTCGCCATCGACATGAACCGCGCCTACGCTGGTCGAATATTCTTGTTCATCGTCATCTGCCATTTTCAGCTCCTATACAGAGACCGAGGTGCTGGTCCCACCCGGGGTGAATGGACCACCATGTGGCGTTCGAACCTGCGTGTTTTCCGCTGTCTGCTGGTCCATCATAGGCAGGAAGAAGGCATCACATATCAATCTTAAGCACTTGATTGCCGGATGCTCGCTTTGGCCGGGTGCATTGTCGATTTCGGGCTTGGCTTTCTTCATAGCATTGAGGTTCGCTTCCCTTACTTCAGCGTAGGTAGGATTCGTGCCTCTTGCCTTCTGATCGCTTGTCCAGTCGTTCTGCGCTTGTGTTTTTCGGCCGTGCTCGGTGTTCGGATCCGTTGCATCTTCGAGGCAGACGCAGGGTGCGTCCTTGTAGTAGTAGTCAGGAACGGTGGAAATTCCCGAACTCGCAGTTCTGCTGTTGACGAAGCAGGCATTCTGAATGATGTGGTCCGATTGTTGATATGCGGGGTTGGGAGCGCCGTCCTTGCTTTTGGGTTCACATTCCTTGTCGGCGTGCCTATAGGCGTGCACCTTCATGCCTACGTTGGCGAGGATGGTTGCGCAGTCGATCCCGCCAACATTTATCTGCCCAACCTTCGGCCAGGGCGGCGCGTTTCCCACCGGCGAGGCGTGGTTGTTGGTGGAGATGTCGGTCATGCGACTGACGGGCTCACCGTCGGCCTTGACGTCGCTCGACCAGGCCTCGGCGTATTCCTTGCCGGTGTTGGTCGATGTGACTACGCCCTTCTTGGTGGCGCAGCCGGCCTCGGTGCCGGAGGTCCTGGTATAGTAGGACTTGTTCTTCTGGGTGATCGTCTGGCCGCCGATCTTGACGGTTCCTGTGCCGTTGTCGGTATCGGAATCGATGCCGAAGGAAGGGTAGGGCACCGGCACTCCGGGAGGCGTCGCCGGATTTTCCGGCGGCGTGAAGCAGACATCCGGAAACGCTGCGATGACCTTGTTGCCCTGCGCCTTGCAGGCGACCTCGAGGCCGTTGGCGAACACCGTCATCAGGCAGCCCTCAGCCCCAGCACCGCCGCGCCGCAGGCGCCGGCATCATTGGACGCCTCCACGAGCACGGGATTGCCTGCCGCATACCCCTTGCGCACCGCTGTAAACGCCATGCCCAGCATCAGCGGGACGACAGCGGCGCCGACATTGCCGAGCGATTCTCCCGGCGACCAGATGTCCTGGAACTCATGCCGGCCGCGCAGCAGGCGAAGCGCGGCCAGTGCGCTCTGCTTGAACCAGTATTGCTCGCCGATGAGGTCGGATATCCGATAGCCGAGCCGGTTCATCTCGATGCCGGTTTCCCGGAATGCCATATTGTAGGCCGAGCTCATTCCGTCCCCGCGCAGGGGAAGGTCGTCCGCGTTGTAGATGGAGGCGATCTCACGGGCCAGGCCCAGGCCGTAAAGACCGAAGCCGTTGTCGCGAGAGCGTCCGCAAAGCACGGCTGCCGCGGCTTCTCCTGGAATGAAGCCGTCCGGATTGTCCGGGGCGAGCAGGCGGCCATCGCCTGCATAATGCGCGATTGAAGCTGCAGTCAGGTAGCTGTCGACCCCGGCGATCATCACATAAGGAACCTCGCCGGATGTGATCAGTTGGCGCGCATGCTCGAGCGCGACATGGCCGGAGGGCCGGCCATGAGCCACAATGCGGGATCGCGGATGCGGTTCGACCTCGATGATCTCGGTGACGCGCCGTAGCAATACCGAGGGGTCCCGAACGGGGCGTCCCGGCCGATCTTCTTCGGCGAGGCAAAGGATAAGAGGCGTCTGGCCGCGTGCTTCCGGGACTTTTTCGAAGGCTTCGCCGATTGCGCCGGCGGCCAGATGCACGATGCGCTTTTCTCCGACCCAGTTGCGCGGCAGCGGCACCGGCGCGCCGACGAGCCATTCTCCGCCCGGGCCGATGAAGCGCGTTTCCTGGAAGCCATCCAGCCGCGCGCGCATCGCCGCGCACGACGACGGGGCGTCCAGCCCGACCGCCGTCACCATGCCGACCGAGACGATGTCGAGGCCGGCTTTCATGCGGCCTCCGCTTCGTCATCGAATTTCGCTGGAGCCTCGAAGGCGCGGATATAGCGCTTGCCGGTCGCCCTGGCCCGCAGCATGCCGCGCGTCGGCGAGCCGATCCAGCATTCGCTGTAGTCGAGGATGGTGCGCCGGATGCGCTGCTGTAGCCGCCAGACGAGCGAGAAGCGGCGGTTTTCACAATCGAAGAGCACGGTATCGGGATAGAGATTGCCCTCGAAGGCCTTATCCCGGCCCTTGAACAGGGCGACCGGCAAGGCCGTCTCCGGCAGGCGGAAGATTTCCCGCCCGCGTGCCGTCAGGTTGACGAGTTGCACTTCCTCGCCGCCCCTTGGATGGTCGATCTGCTGGTCGGGCGGAGCCATCTGGAAATAGCGCTCGTCGAAATCCTCCGGCAGGAAGGGGAAGACGTTGTCGATCCAGTTCTGGTCGTAGGTGCCGCCATATTCGATGCGGCCCGGCCAGCCGCGGCCCATCGGGCCGAAGCTCATCGGGCGGTAGTCGCCGAAGGGCGAGCGGATATCCTCGCCGACGGCCTGCGTGTTGGGCAGGCGCAGGCCGGGGATGAAGCGCTGGTTCCTTGTCTGTGCCCAGCCGGCGCCGACCGGATTGTCGCGATAGGTTCCAGGCAGCCTGTCCTCGGGGTTGAGCCGGTCGGTGCCGCCCCAGGCATTGTCGTAGGAGATCGGCATCCTGAGGAAAGGCTGCGGCGGGGTGGCGGCGAAGACGGGACCGACGGCGCGCCACTCACGATGCCCCACGACCTCGAAACGCTTCGACCAATCGCCGAGCTTGATGCCGACCAGCACCCGCTCCACGGGATGCCCGGCCGGCGTATGGGCACAGCCGTTGGCGATCACGTCGCAGCGCGGCTTGCGGAAGGCGAAATCGGTCTCCCACAGTGTCGCCGAATAGCCAGGCTGCCCGGTCTGGGTGTCGGCCATCACCAGCGGGACCTGCTCGGCGGATTTGCGTACCGGCCCGTGGGACGTCTCGGGAAAGTCGAACGTGCCCTTTACGACGACGACGATGTATTCGTGCGCGGCCTTGTCCATCCCCATCGTGAACTCATGCACGAACCCGGTCTGGTTCCAGATCTGCATCAGCCGGCCTCGCTTACCGGGGCAAAAAGCCGATCCAGGGCGCCTTGCGGAGCTTCGGGATCGGCTTCGACCGGTGGTGTATTCCGGGTCCACAGCCACAGCGCTTTTCCGTGCGTGCCGTCGGTCGAGCGCGGCAATCGCGGGAAGGGCAAGCCCGCCAGCGTTTCCGCCAGCCTGTCGGCGTTCCCTCCATCGTCGCGAACCGTGGCAAGCGTCTCCTCGACCTGGCCAAACCATTCGGAGGCGTCGGCGATCGTGTCCGGTCCGGCGCCAGGACACGGTGCCGAGGCGGTCAGCGGGAACCGGCGTCCGACGCGATCCGAGCTGGGCACGGCCACCCCGGCGACAGTCCCGCGGCCCGCGATGTTCAGCAGGAAGCGCAGGCCCCTGTCGGTCGGCCACAATTCGAGTTCGAGCAACCGAACCAGATGTCGTGCCGCCAGCCGGTCCCACATACGCACGAAATCACGAGGGAGACGGCGTGCGACGAAGTCGCCGGTCGCCGGAATCTTGCCGAAGAAGCCGGGCGTCAGATGTTCGGCGGGCATGCGAACCCCTTGAACATTTCCAGCGTGTACGGGTTCTCGACGCTCGCGGCGCGCAGTTCGAAGTCGACGTAATAGTTGTTGGCGCCGAGACGCAGGCTATAGGCATCGGGCAGCGGGGTCTTTGCGAAATGTCCGCCGCGCAGCATCCTCAGCCAAGCCCAGCTTCCGGTCTCGTTCACGACGACTTCCGGCGATCCGTCGATCGGCTGGAAGGAGAGGGAAACAACCCCGGTTCCGTCCTTGCCCGGCCAGGTCATGGGCTGGGGGCGCGTCGCGTTGTTGTAGTAATTCAGGAGTTGCCCGTCGATGTTGAGCGTCGCGCGCGACACGGTCGGGGAGAGATCCTTCGGCTCGAGCGTGAAATTCATGATCGGGCCCTGGCCGCCGGGAAACAGGCCGTCCCGGATGTGCCGCGCTTTCTCGAAGGCGGCAAGCGTCGAGGCGTCGCCGTTGAAATCGGCTCGCCACTTCCACGGCTCGGCCGTCGTGTCGATATAGGGCAGCAGATTGTTGTTGGTGAAGCCGTCGATCAGGCCGCCGGGACCAAAGAGGCGCGTGAAGTCCTGCACGTTGACGTCGATCGTGCTCCCGGGATCGAAAGGATAGCGATTGGTCAGCGCGGCCTGGCAGAATGGCAGCACATCGGACCGCCAGATGGCGTTGAGCTCCGACGTCACGGCTTTTTCGGTGAGCCCGCTTGTGTCGCCGGCGATGCCGGCCATCCAGTCGTCGATCGGATCGGGAAGGATCTGGGCCTGCCGCGCCACCGCGCCGGTGAGTTCGGCGAGGCCACCCTGCTTCTTGATGGCTTCCTGGGGATTGGGGCTGGCATTCACCGTCTCGAGCACGTTCGAAAGCGCGGTGAGCGCAACCACGGCGGCGTCGAGCGCGGGCGGTTGGCCGTCCACCTCGGCGACCGCTCCCTTCAGCGGCTTGAAATGCGCGGCGACGACAGAGCCGGTTTCGTCGATTTCGTCGGCACCGCCGGCGCGCGGCAAAAGCTTTATGCCTGTCTTTGCGATCTTGCCCAGCTTGCCGAGCTTGCTGAAAATGGTCGAGGTCGCCTTGGCCTGGGTCTTGCTGTCCACCGGCGCCTCGTCGGAACGGGTCAATTCCGTTTCCCGGACAACGGCGGTGACCAGCCTCTTGACGGCCGAGTCCGCGCTCGAGAGATCCTTGAGGTTCTGGCTTGCCACCCTGAGGTCCGTCAGTGGCGCAAGCTTCACGTCGTGGAGGAAGCCATCCCACTTGGCGATGTAGTCGTCGTAGTAGAGTTTGAGAATGTCGCGCGAAAGGGCGGCGACCGATGTCTCCGAATTCTCCGAGCAGCCGCCGGCATAGACGGCGCGGTCGAGCGCCGCCTGGGCGGCGACATCCTGCAGGCGATCCAGGATCGGGCCGTGGAAGCCGTCATAGGTGAAGGCTCCGGGGAGGCCGATGCGCAATGTCTTGCCGGATCGTCTCGTCAGCACCTTCGCGCCGTTCGGTCCTGCGAAGTTCGCCGGTATCCACTCCTTGAGCGAAGCGACGGCCGGATCGGCCAGCAGAGCCTTGTAGCCGCGTACCGGCAGGGGCACGGCACAGACGGTCTTGAGGGCTTCCGCGACCAGGTTGGCGTCGGGAGTGACGTATTTGTCGTGCACGACCATGGCCTGGATCGCCGCGGTTTCGTGCCTTTCCGCGTCCGCCGTGGGAAACGGCGGGAAGGGGGCGTAGCCGGGCAGTGCGTTGACCCACCAGGCTTTCGCGAAGTCAGGGTCCATCTGCGACAGGCCGGTCATCATGCGATAGGTCTTGAGTGCGCCGAACATGAATTCGGGGTCGCGTACGTGCCGCCACATCGTCGCTTCGAGCAGGGCGATCATGCGCGGCTCGAGGAGGTTGCGCAGCGTGCGGTCGTAAAGCGCACGCTGCGCCAGCGCGATTTCAGCCGCCGCCGATGGGCCGAGCATATCGCGCACACCGCCAGGCGGCTCGATCCTTGCGCTTTCCACGGCACCGGCAGCGGCCAGCGGAACCTCGATGTCCGGCTGCTTGACCGAGGACGGGCTGGCGGCGATCGCCGCCAATGGAGTCTGCAGGCCCTGGAATTGCTCCGCCTGGGCTGCGATCACCTGGCGATTGTCGAAGTAGGAGAACAGGAACGCCCCGCTGAGCACGATGGCGACAGCGGCGCACAACGCGGCTGCCCCTCGCCATATCCATGCCCGGCGGCGCAGCGCGGCGGGATCGAATGTGCCGAGTCCCGCTTCGCGGAAGATCACCTCGGTAAGAAGGTTGTTGAGGAAGAAGCTGCGGCGTTCGATGCGGGGGCCGGCGGTGGAGCGCTGGGGCGGAATGCCGAAGGAGGACGACAACGCCGCTGTCAGCCTGTCGATGGGCGCGCCTTCCTGTGTGGCTGAAGTAAGATAGACCCCGCGCAGCCAGGGACTGTCCTCGTACCGGCTCTCGCCGAATATCGTATCGATCAACAGCTTGACGGGGCCGGAGAGGGTCTCGAGTTGTGCCGGAAAGCGAAAGATGTCGGCGCGGGCGGGTAGCCGCTCCTCGTCTTCGAGCCGGGGGACCATCCGCTTTTCGAGCTGTGCGGCGAGCGCCGAGATCTCGCGGCCGACCGCCTCCGCGTCGGCGGGCTTGTCGAGAGGAAAGGTCACGCCCCACACCTGCTCGCGCGCCTGCGTGGTCAAATTGGCGAAAAAAGGCTCGAAACCCCTTATCAGGTCGGCCTTGGTCAGCATGAGGTAGACGGGCAGGCGGATCTGAAGCCGTTCGTTCAATTCGGCCAGACGCTTGCGTATCTTCCTTCCGTGGGTGCGGATCGCCTCGTCGCCCTCGGAAAACGCGTCGATGGAGAGCGCGACGATAACACCGTTGAGCGCGCGCCTGCCACGGTGCTTCTTGAGCAGGTCGAGAAAGCCGAGCCATTCGGCGGCATCGGCATCGGGCTGGCTTTCCTGCTGCACGTACCGGCCTGCCGTGTCGATGAGAACGGCGTCTTCGGTAAAGAACCAGTCGCAATTGCGGGTTCCGCCAACCCCATGCAGATCATCGGTAAGGTCGATCGGAAAGTTGAGGCCGGATTGCCGGAGCGCCGTCGTCTTGCCGCTGGCAGGCGGCCCGACGATGACGTACCAGGGCATATCGCGCAGGAATTTGCGCTTGCCGAGCTTGCGCCGCCTCATCTCGGTCATGACCTCGGCGAATTTCTCTCCGACCGCGGCGACAGCTTCCTCGCCGGGGCCGGGCAACGCCTCCTGGGTCGGTTTGGCAACTTCGGCGACGAACATGCGGTTGGCGCGGATCGCTCGCCGCTGCGCCAGGACAAGCCAGATCAACCACAGGATCACGACCGCGGCGATGAGGGCTACCCGAACTGTCTGCGATGCAAAGGGGGCGTAAGGGCCGACGGAGACGATCGGTCCGAATATCCAGATGATCAGCGACAGGAGGACAATCCCGATCAGCGTCCACGACCATCGGGATGTCAGCACCGACCAGAGGAAGCGGAACAGGAACATTCCTAGAGCCTCTTCTCCACGAGCACCTCGACGCGCCGGTTCAGCGCACGTCCGTCGCGGGTGCTGTCGTCCGCGATGGGCTCGGTGGCCGCGCGGCCTTCCGAACGTATCCGTTCGCGCGGCACGCCGTACTGGACGAGCAGGTCCGCGATGGTCTGCGCGCGCGCCTCGGACAGACGCTGATTGTTGGAGAGGGGGTTGCTGCGTTGCAGCGGGATGCCGTCAGTGTGTCCGACTACGGTGATGTTGCCGATGAGATCCTTGTTGTCCGTGATGACCTTGGCGATCGCTGCGATGAGCGGCTGGAAACTGTCCGTCAGCTCCGCTCTCGAAGACTGGAACACTTCCGGGTTGCTCGCCTGAATAAGGAGCGTCGCGAGGGAGACTGTCTCGTGGCCCTTCAGGGCGCCGCGCAATTCGGCGGGCGCCGCGGCCTGGAATTCCGGAAGCAGCCTGAATTCGACCTTGACGGGCGGCGGCGCCGCGGCGGGCCTTTCAGGCGGCGGCCTGAGAACTTCGGACTGCGTCGCCGGCGGCATGCTGCGCACCAGCGCGGAAAGTTCCGTCACGCGGCTGCTGAGGAGTGTGGACAGGGTGACGTATACGATCGTTGTAAGGACAGCGGCGCCGGCCGCCATCACCCAGATCGGTACGGCGAAACGCGACGGTTCGTCGAGCGCTGTCACGCCCTTCCAGTTAGGGGATAGCGGCGCGCCTTCGGCATCGGGATCACGCAGGAAGCGGGCGGCGGCCACACGCACCGCATTGATCGAACGGTCGCCGGCCCGGCCCGGCACGCGGTACTTGCCGCGAAAGCCGAGCGCCATGCAGTAATATTGGAATTCGAGAAGCTCGCGGTCGCGGTTGGGATGGCGTTCCAATTCCTCCAGCCGGGTAAAGAACTGCGCGCCGGCGTCGACATCTCCGTGCAGCATCACCACCAACGGTTGGCGCGGCCAGGCACTGGCTCCGCCCCACGGCGTGTTGAGGGCGAGATCGTCGAGGAGCGCGGCCACCAGCCAGGCCGCCTGATCCGCACGGGTAAGCGGCGATCCGGCGGCGACGGTCGCATCGCGCGACTGGATCAGCTGGTCGAAAAGACGCGCCCTGAGCGCCTCGGGATTGTCGGGCGGCAAGGCACTTTCCAGCTCCGGGGCGAATTCGAGGAGCGGCGCGAAGGCGTTCACGAGTTGGTTCGGATGAGCCCGGGCGCGGCTGATCGGCGATGCCGGCGCGACGGCGGCGCGCTGCGGCTGCATCGGCGAGGCGACCAGGCGAATGCGGGTTCGCTCCCGATCCTCCGACAAGCCGAACGGATCATCCCGGCTCATGGCTTCACCTGTTCACCGAGAAGCAGTCGACCTGCGGCTCGCTGGGCAACACGCCGGAAACGCCGATGATGAATCCCGGGGCGTCGAGCAGCGAGGTCCAATGCTCGCTCTTCTGATCCAGCTCAAGGCACAGACGATCACCATCATAGGGGATCTCCCGTGGCTGAGAATGCAGGGGCTTTAACGGAATGCCGGGGAGGCGGGACTTCCACAGGCCCTCGAATTCATCCGCTGCGCCGACGGTGACCTGGTTGACGAAGATCTTGCGCAGGGCATCCTCGGAAAGGTCCGAGCCTACCCGGACCACGATGCGGCTCTGGACAAGCAGTTTCGGATTGTCGATCCGTACCTTCCATACATTCGTCGAGTGCCGCATGACGGGAAGCGCCCGTGACTTCGGCTCGACATAGCGCAGGCTGAGGATGAGCGAGCGCAATGTGTCGGCCAGGTCGGCAAAGGCGGGTCCGGGCGCCATGTGGTCGTATGCCGGAAGCTCGCGGAGCCGCCGGTTGCTCGATCCGAAGGTCGCCATGGAGCCCGCAAGGCTCGACAGTTCGAAAAACAGATCTGCCGGATGGTAGACTTCCTGGGCCAGCAGGTGCGCCACGCGGGGCCTTGCCTCATTGGCCAGATGCAGTATCAGCAGGTCTTCCACACTGCGCCCCGGCCCGCCGAGGACCATCTTGCCATGGGCATCGGCAATCTGGTCGAGCCCGGTGATGATCTCCTGCATCAACTGCGCGTACCAGGGCACGGCGGCTGTCGCCAAAGCCGGCGGCAGGAACGTTTCCTCCGTAGCCACGCTTCCGTCGGCTCTGAGGCCGTGGACTTCGACGATCGGAAGGGCGGTGTAGCCGCCGACCGATTTGCCCGGCGGCAACAGCAGAGACTGCGGTCGGGCTATCTCGATCTCCTCGGGATCCGCTCCGTTGGCTACCGCGTCGCGAACGGTCACGATGCGCCCGCGATAGCGTGCGCCCGTGGGCTCCGCATGGGCCGGATCGAAGCCGATGCCGCCCTGGGGTTCCAGCGGCAGCGCGATCAGCACCGGTCCTCCGACCGTGTCGGCGGTGACCGCGAGAGGCTGTGGAGCGTCCATGGTTTCGGGGATGGCGAAAGGCGTCCCGTCCGGGAAGATGCCACGCGCCGTCTGTATCGCGACCTGCCCCGCCTCCAGCAGTGCGGGATCGAGTGTCAGGACGCGGAAGCCGAACGTGTGCAGATTGCCCGCCTGCAGCGCGCCCCGGACCGTTGCTTCGAGGAAGCGATCCTGCTGCTGAAAATGCTGGGTCCTCAGAAAGAGGCCTTCGGACCACAGCACCCGGTTGGCATCGCTCATTACCCCAACGTCTCCAAAGGATGCCTCTCTTCGCTAGGCCGATATGCCGCCGGGGCCCAGCTTCACGTTGACCGTTATCTTGGAGCCCGGCGAGACGGACCTGGTCACGCGCCAAGTTCGACCGTTCGGCTGTCGAAGGAGCGCGACCAGCCCGATCGCCGCCGCGTCGGCCTCGACCGTGATCGCCTTCGAGGCCGTCCGGCCCGGGGCAATGGCCACCTGGTCCTGGCCGACGAGATCGGCGCCGAGCGTGCCGGCGGCATTTCCTTCGAGGGCGAAATAGTCGGCCGAGTTGAACTTCCCGGTGGAGCGAAGACGGTAGATCATGACCGTAACGGGTCTGTCGCTGCCGTCGGGCCCGGGGTTCATTCCCTTCACGCCGGCGAAGTTGAGCACCACTGAAGACGGCTTGGGAGGACCGCTCTGGCAGGCGGTCAGTGCCCCGGTAGCACATAGAGCAAGCACAAAGTCGCGACGGTCCAGCATGCACTACTCCTCTTCGTAAGCGTTGCGGAAATCGGCTCCGATCTCGCCGAGAAAGCGCTGTTCGGCGCTGGTGGCGATTTCGCGGTGGCGTTTCTTGTAGAGGTCCCACAGCTTCGCGCCGCGGCCGCCGGCGAGAACCTTGTCGAGGGCCGAGGTCGATTTCAGTTCCTCCTCGAAGGCCACGGGATCGAAGCGATCGATCATGCGCCTCAGGGCGCCCTGGACGCCCCGCCACGCGCGCACATGATGTTCGGCGAGATCGCGCACCGCATCGGCTATGGCCTCGTCTCCCTGCAGAAATCCGGCGCTCCGCCCCGAGGCGACGGTGCTCAGGGCGTCGTCGACCGTCGGCAGAAACTTCAAGGGGTTCACGGCCGAGGCGCCAACCACGGTCTGGGCAACGCGGGCATTGCCCTTCTCCTCCGCGCGCTTGCGCAGCAATTGCATCAGGCCTTCCATCATCATGCGGTACTGGCGCCCGAACCTCTCCATCTCGGCCAGCTGGTCCCGATCCGGGAGGTCGGCCCGATCAAGTCCGAGACCGCGAAGAAACGCATCGCGCAACGCCGCGTCCGAGTAGAGCCCGGCCGCGTGCGGCAGCCTCGCGGAGGAAGGTTGAGGCGAGTCAGGCCGAAGAGGCGTGGGATGCGGGCCGGCGGCCATCTTCCCAAGGTCGGGCAGCCGCTCCCGGTCGCCGGACCCGCGTTGCGCGAGCGGGCTCGACCCGTCATCGAAAGTCCCGTTGCCGGTCCATTCCGTGGTCGTACGCTCCGGCGCCGGCGAGGATCGCGGCTCGTGCGGCTCATCGAATGAGAAAGGATCATCCCTTCTTTGCCGCTCATATGCCTGTGGCGACCGGTTTTCCGCCTGGGGCGTGGAAACCGGGTCTAGGCTGAACGGGTCGTCGAAGGCCGGCGAACGGAGATTTTCCTCGACGTTGCGGAACGCGCCTGGAGCGGGGCGCTCGAACGGATCGGGGAGGTCTGCCGGTCGCGGCCGCGCCGGTTCTTCCTCGGCGCGCACGGAGAAGAAATCGTCACCGTCGAAAGCGGCTCGCGAGGCGGGAACCGGCGACAAGCCTTTCCCGGCGCTCCGCTCGTTTCCCGTCGCCGCATCCTTCAGGTCGACACCGAGGACATATTCGCCGAGGCGCAGCCGCATCCCGTCGCTCAGACGGATGGAGTTTCCGCGTCCCAGCGGACTGCCGGAATCGTTGATGAACACGCCGCTGGTCGATGTGTCGGTGATGACGTAGCCGTCATGCCCGGCGCTGATGCGGCAATGCGTCCTCGACACGTACTGATCCGGATCGTCGATCTGCCAATCGGCTTCGGGACTGCGCCCGATGACCAGTTCGCCCTGGTCGAGGCGCGCCTGGCGCACCGCCTGCGCGTGCGGGCCCTGCTCTATGGTGAGCACCAGGCTCATGCCGCGCCCCTCGGTTGGTCGAGGCGCCAGCCGACGATCGTTCTCAGCCGAAAATCCTCGGCGTCCGCGCCTCGTTTCGTCGGGGCGAGCCAAGCGGTCCGGCCAAGCTGTGCTTTTCCGATGCGGGCCCGCGGGATCTCCGGACGTGCGAGCACCACGCGCAGGTCCACGTCCAGGCCTTCGCCGATCAGATCCCGCACGGCGTGCGTGAAGAGGCGCAGGCGGCGGCTGCCCGGGAGGAAGGTGAGATAGGTCCTGAGATCGAGCGGCCCCACGCGGATCTCGATGCGGCTCTGGCGGCTGAAGGTCCGCGGGCCGATGGAAGCCTCCCGGTGCAACCGCGCATGCGCCATGCACAATCGTGTTTGAAGGGGACGCGGAACACTTATCCAGGCCGCTATGAACTCCTTCAGGCGTACGGGCACGCCGAAGGCTTCGGACAGGAATTGTGTCAGTTTCTCGGGTCCGTCGCGCTGGATGGCGAGCGAAGCGGCCTGGCGCACCTTCACGCGGTCGAGTTCTACGCTTCGGCCGTCGCGGGTGCCGGGCAGGCCGATGCCGGCCATCGATCTCAACATGGCAAGCAGCCGATCGCCCTCGGCCCGCTCGACCTGGACCGCGGGTGTGGCGTCTGCCCAGGCTCGATAAAAAAGGGCGGTCAGCCGATGCTGCAGGACGTTGACGAAATCGACGAAGGTGGTGTCGCTCGTCTCCTTTGCTTCCTGCCCGGCGAACCAGCGCTGCGAAAGCCTGTCCATGACCCATCGCGTCACATGCAGCGGCATCGGACCCTCCGGCCCGAGAAGCCCGAAATTGGCGATCGCCACGCGAGCCGGCTTGCCTGCGGCCTCGGGGGAGAATTGGACGACGTCGCGAGGAGAAAAGCTCATGCGCACGTGCTGATCGAGGCGGGCTGGTTCGCGCGTGGCGCGTCCGGAATGCCCGAAAAGGCGGCCGTCCCGCTCGAGACGCCGCAGCAGTTCGAAGAAATCGAACGCTTCCGAAAGCGTCGTGGCTTCGCTCAGATCAGGTAGCGATTGCCTGGCGTCATCGGCCATGACACATCCTCCTGCTTCTGCACGAGCCGGGTTCGGGTGCGGACGAAACCATTGATGCCGGCGTGGCGCGCGAACAGCCGGGATAAAAGCGCCGAAAGAAGCAGCGTGCTCTGGCCCGCCAGCACGGACTGATCGACATACAAGACGATCTCGATGCCGCGTCCGAAGCACATCGGGCCGGCAATGGGAAGCCGCTCGACGACCGGCCGCGAATCCACGCGCGTGATCGAGCGCACATGGCGCGACAGGCCCGGATCACCACGGTCCGCGTAGAGATCGAGAACGGCATGCAAAGGCTCGGCGCCGCGCCCCTCGGCAGCCAGGCTCATGAAGTTCAGGGAAAGCTGCGACACGAGCCGCCATGCAAGCTCATCCGCCCGGGATTCATTCTCGGCGCCGGCCGGAAGGGCCGCGGCGATCGAAGGACGGGGCGGCCTGAGCGCGCCGAGCAACTTCACGGATTCGACCGGATCGCCGCTCTCAAGCGTAAGAACCGGCGTGTCGTCGAGGATGGGGAGGTCGCGGTTCGTGCACAGCGCGCGGATGTCGAGGCGTTTCAAGAGCCGGTTCGGCGTCGATCCGGCAGGGCTGGAGACCGAAAGGAAGAGGTCGTCGCCGGGATAGGAGGTTCGCATCACACCCTCCCGCCGCTCATCCTCCCCGGCGCGTCTCGGCCGGCGCTCGGTCGCATAGACCCAGCCGCTGCCCCTGTTCTGATCGAGCCCGAAGAGCGCAGGCACTTCGGCATCGGGACCTTCCTGATCGGCATCCTCGACGCGCAGGATCCGGTATATCTCGAAATCCCTCGGGCGGGTGCGATCTGCATGAACGACCTGGCGCGTGCGGCGTCCGTCGAGTTCGATGACATTGCACTCGCGCTCGAACAGATTGATCAGCGGCGTCGCGAAGAGCGCGAAGTCCTCCGCCGTGACATCCGCAAGTTCAGGGACCTGGCGATTGAACAGAAAAACGATATCGATGTCGCTCTCCGAGGCTTTTACCACGGGAGCCAGGCCCTTCACCCTGACGTAGTGGAAGCGCTCGGGCATGACGAAATATTCCCGCAGCAGCCGATAACCCTCGAAAGTCTCGCGCGTGCGGGGGAGTAGCGCCTCGGCGTCGCCTATGCCTACCATTTCCGGCTCGGGCAGAATGGTCAGCCGTTGTGATTTGATCGCAGGACTGGCCGCGGCGACGGCGCACGATCCGAAGATCGCGTCAAACAGCGCCGGCGCCTTCGGCCTGCCGGCAAAATGAAGGTCGAGCCGGTCGAGCGCGAGTTCGGAGAGCAAACCCTTGCCGCTGCGGCGAAGCGTTATGCGAAGCGCCGATTCGATCCGGACTCCCCCCGGCACCACCATGCCGGAAGTCGCGACGGCACTTCGGTCCTGGAAGTAGCCGACACTGGCGATCTCGATCGGCCAAAGGGTCAGATCCTGGACGGTGGTGTAGGTGCAGCGAGTGGAAAGGCCCGGCTGCAGCCCCGACACGAGCTTCGTGCCGCGCGGCACGACATGTCCCTCGATCATGGTCTGCACCTGCTGGCCGGGCTTCAGGATGGCCATGGCGGTCGCAGGCGTCGGGGCGATCAGATCGGGATAGAGAACGTCGACCATGGCGCGCGCAAACCGCGACCGCTCGGCGTCCACCTTCAACCGGGTCCGGGCCGCGAGAAAGGCCACCCCGTCCAGAAGCCGTTCGACATAGGGGTCGGGGCAGGGAACCGTGTCGAGCGACAGATTGCGGGCCACGGCGGGGTGCATGTCGGCGAATTCCGCCGCCAGATCGCGTATATGCGTCAATTCCTCTTCGTAATATTCGAGAAAGACGCGATCCATTTCATCCGTCCGCGATTTCGGTCCGGGCCATGCCGTTGTCCAAATTGACGACCGTCCTGAAGCGCATGCGCTCCGGCGTCGGCGTCATGATCAGGACCGCGTCGATGTCGATCTTCAGGCCGACATTCTTGTCTCCCAGCATCACCGTCACCTTGGTGGCGCCGTCTTTCAGCCGGGGCTCGTAGGTAGCGAGGATGGTCCGGATTTCCTTGGCGAGGGTATCGCGGTCGAAATCGCGGGAGGAGCGGCCGGAAAAGGAAGGGACGCCGTAGTTCACCACGCTGCGACGAACCAGCGGGAAGTCGGCCAGTGCCGGCGGATCGTCCTCGGCCTGTTCGGCCTCCATGTCCGAAAGCAGTGGCCGGGATTCGAAGCGCTCCGTGTTGAAAAGCGCCTCGATGTCGCGCCGTACCGCTTCGCGCAGCACGGACGCGGACACGACGACGCCGCGTCTTTCGAGTTCGCCCCGATTGTCGTGAAGCATAAGCATACGCTGCAGGCGCCTGACGCTCTCGGGCGCCAGGGCCGTGTCCGCGTCGACGGCCCGTTTCCCGCCGGCCAGGAGGGTCTCGAGCTTTTCGGCGCCCAGTTCGTCTTCCAGCGTTCTGCGCAGGACATCGATCTCGGACAGCAGTCCGGGCAGGTCGTTGACGAGGCGATCCCAGAGCGAGGGCTGGAACGCCTCGCGCCTCGCCTTCGGACTTCCTCCGCGCGGCCCGGCGCCGCTGCCCTTGCCGCGCAAGCCTGCGTCACTTGCCGACATGGACATCCATTTCGATCTCGTGCTCGCCGTCATAGTTGAAGTTGATCGTCTTGTAGGCGAAGCTGACCTTGTCCTCGATGAGGTCCGGTTCGGTCCCGCTCGGAGACATCGTGTAGTCCGTGACCGAGGCTTCCTTCAGGGTGATGACGAGGTAGTCCTTCGTCTCCCCCTCGATCGTGCGCCTGGCCGAGAACTTGACCTCGTCCAGGAGCGTGTTCTCGAAAAGCGCCTTCTCCAGGTATGGAGACGACATGTCGTAGTGCTTCGTGAACTCGATCGTCCCGAGCGCGACCCGGCCGCGACGCGACAGCGAATTCGGATCGAAGGGGGCCTTCATCTGGAAATCGACCCCGTAGACCTCGATTTCGTCCTCGTGGCCATCCCGCTTGCTCGGACCCTTGATGTCAGGGACCTTCAGGAAACCATCAATTTTCATCCGTACACCGTTCACTTGGTCAGGCATTGTGGCTCTCCCTCGGAAAAATCAGAGACGTCAGGACTTTACAGATGGCAGTTCGGAGACAAGTCGAAGGGACGCGTTGATGCCCTCCAACTGGTAGTGCGGCCTCAGGTAGAAACGCGCGTTGTAGTAGCCGGGCCGGCCTTCCACGCTGTCGACCTGCACCTCGGCCGCGGCGAGCGGCCGTTTCGCCCGCGCCTTGTCGTCGGCAAAGGCGGGATTGGCGAGGACGTAGCGATTGATCCACTCCGTCAGCCAGATCTGCATGTCGGAGCGTTCCTTGAACGAACCGATCTTGTCGCGCGCGATCGCCTTCAGGTAGTGCGCGAAACGAGAGACGGGGAAGAGGTATGGAAGGTTCGCGCTGAGACGTTCATTCGACTGCGCGTCCGGATCCACGAGGCGTCCGGCACGTGTTTCGTCGTCCTGCAGCGAATGCGCGCCGATGAAGGCCGCCAGATCGGTGTTCTTCCTGTGCAGGATGGGCATGAGGCCGAGCTTGGCGAGTTCCGCTTCGCGCCGGTCGTCGATGGCCACTTCCGTCGGGCATTTCATCGAGATCGAGCCGTCGTCGGTGGGGAAGCTGTGAACCGGCAGGTTGAGCACCGTGCCGCCATTCTCGACGCCCCTGATCTGGGTACCCCAGCCGAACAGCTTGTGGCTGCGGTTGATATTCACCCCCATCGGGAAGGCGGCATTCATCCAGACATATCTGTTGTGGTCCTGCCTGGTCTCCTCCTCGAAGGCGAAACCCTTCACCGGCACGGTGTCGGCGCCGTAGGGGAGGCGGGCCAGGACGCGCGGCATCGTCAGGCCGATATAGCGGGCATCCTCGCTTTCGCGCAGCGATTGCCAGGACGCATAGGCCGGATTGGAGACGATCTGCTGCAGGTCCTGCGGGTTGGGCAGTTCCTGCCAGCTGTCCATCCGGAACAGGCGAGGGGAGGCGGCAGCGATGAACGGCGTATGTGCCGAGGCGCATATGCCCGAGATGTTGCGCAGCAGCCCGACGTCGCGGGGATGGTTGGAGAATTCATAGGCGCCGATGAGGCAGCCGAAAGGTTCGCCGCCGAACATCGAATATTCGTCCGTATAGACCTTTTTGAAGATGGGACTCTGGTCCCACATCTGGCCTTCGTAGTCTTCCAAGGTATCGGCAAGCTGATCCTTGGAGATGTTCATCACCCGGATCTTCAGCTTCTGGTCGGTCTCGGTATTGTTGACGAGGTACCAGAGACCACGCCAGGTGCCTTCCATCTCCCGGATCTCGGGACAATGGAGGATCTCGTTGACCTGTTCGGTCAGCACCTTGTCGATGCCGGAGATCAGCGACTTGATCGACTTGATCGCATTGGAGGAGATGGTGGTCGTCTCCGACCTCGACTGCGCGGCCATGGCCAGATTGCGAACGAGCTGCTGCAGCCTCTCGCTATCGTCCTTCTTGACCTTGAAGTCCTTCTCCAGAAGCTCGCCGAACTCATCGAGGTTGATGGTTTCAGCCTCGGCAGCGACGGCTGCGGATTTCTGTTGCTCTGCCATCGTCTACTCCTCGGTGCTCGAGCCGTCGGCCATCGCCTGGGATGCTATCTTTCCGAGCAACGGCTCGTTGTTCAGCAGTTGCGCGATGCGCTTCTCCGCGTCGACGCGACCGTCCATGAAGCCAAGCAATTCCACCAGTTGGCGGCGCATCTTCAGGATTTCGGCAAGCTGCGGAACCTGTTCCGCGACCCTGTCGGGCGCGAAGTCCCCCATCTTGGTGAAGGTGAGATCGACGGCCAGTTCCTCGTCGCGCTCCTTGCCCTCGGCCTGGGGCAAGGTATTCTTGACGCGAGCCTTCACGCGCGGCGCCAGCGCTTCCATGAATTTCGGAAAGCGATTGGCGTCCGTCTCCACGAACGCCCGGTCCTGAACCGACTTTGTCGCTTCCTTGGTCTCCGACGCGCCCGAAAGATCCGCCATCACACCCATGACGAAAGGAAGTTCGATCGTCGTCGGACTGCCGTAGGTCTCCACGTCATAGGCTATCTGCACGCGCGGGGCGCGATTGCGCTCTATGACCTTTGCTTTGCTTTCTGCGGGCATCTATCGTCACCTCTCGGTTATTGGCTGCTTTTCTTCGGGTCGGTCATGCCGGCGAGCAGTCGGAATTCCTTCAGGCCGGACGGCGCCAGGTCCTCCATCAACTCGACGAAATCCATGTGCACCATTCTGCGGATGCGGCGGGCAAGGTGGGGGATAGGGCTCGACGGTTCGGTTCTGTCGTAGAAAGCGACAACGAGGTCGAGGCACTTCACTACCTCCTCACGCGAGCCGATCCGGTCGGGTAGCATGGTCGCGGGTCCTCCGTTGGCGGACTTCGGAGCCGACGCCGGCAGTTCCGCTGCGGAACTTTCGACGCCGTTATGGGCTTCCTTTGCGGCGCCGTTGGCAGAGGCCGCTTTCGGGCCGGCGCGCTCCACGGTGGCGGCTATCCGCTCAAGGAATTTTTTCAGCTCCGGCAGGGCCGGACCGGATGTTTGCAGCCGCGAATTGACGGCCTTGTCGATCTCCTCGAGCGCGGACAGTGCCGACCTGCCGTCCTTCTTCAACGCGTCCAGTTCACTGGGGGCGTTGTCCGCCAGTGCCGCGCAGGCGCCTCGCACCCGCCCCACGAGCCTGGCATGGGCGGCGGCGAGCTCCGCTTTTTCCGAGGTGTTGAGGCCCGAAGCCGCTTCCTGAAGAACCGTTCGCTCGTCCAGAGCACATTGTTCGATATCGCGGCCGGTGACCGGGCCTATCGCCGGAACCGAAAAGAAGGCCCGGGCCTGCAGGTCGCCGAGCAGCCCTCCGTTCCTGTTTTGCAGGTCACGCAGCGCGTTCATCCTGCGCAGGGCGGCGTCGGCCGGCGATCCGCCCTGCCTCAAGGCCGGATGCATGGTCTCCCAATGCGTCTCCAGGCTCCGGGCGACGAGGGACAGTCCTTCCGCCGCGCCGGCAAGTCCGCTTTCACCTGCCAGCGCTCGCGCGACCGCCGTAAGCAGGCGAAGGTCGCGTCCTTGGGAACGTAATTCCTCGGCAAGTTCGAGTACGGCCGCCCAATCCACCGGGACAGCCGTCTGCGCCGCGGGCTTGTTGCTGTCATCGTAGTCCAGCTTGACCTGTGGCTCGGTCAGCCGTTCCAACTCGAGGAAGCGCGCATTGTTGCGCAAATCCTGTCCCGACGGATTCTCACCGTCCAACGGGTTGAGCCAGAGAGCGATATCAACCACACAACCTCCCGACAGCATCCGCTTGGAGTTCGCGCGACTAAATCCACTGCAGAGATTTTTTTATCACATTTCGGCCGCTACTCAAACAGAAGATAAGAATCTTGTAATCACTATGCTTTTTGGCGGAGTCGACATTAAACTCTGCAAAAAAAGAGAATGGACGAAGCCAAAAATTGAAAACATAAAACTTTACAATATTTACTCAAGCAGAGATAGAAAACATGAAAACGGCAACAATTAGAAATAGGTGATCATGACGAGAAAATTACGTCAATGTTATTGACTTAGGTAGAGGGTAGAGGGTGAAGGATTTTCTCCTCTCTACGTTGAGGAGGCGGCGCGCTTTCCTATCGCTGTTTTATATGTCAATTTGAGAGTGCAGTGGTCGGGCCTCGGGAGCAGGTCTCATGGAGCCGGGCAGCATTCGACAGCGCAGACCGTCGCAGGGCTTCAAGCGCAAGGAGCTGGTTGGCAAGCTCGACACCCTATGCGTGCGCGCCTTCAAGGCTGCCGCCGACGCCGCCAAGCTGAGGGGGAACCCTTATGTCGAGCTGGTTCATTTCATCGAGCAGTTGGTCCTTTCCGAACGCTCCGACATGCAACTCATCCTCGCCGAGGCCGGAGCGGATGCGGGCCGCCTTGCCGCCGATATGTCGCGTGCGATCGATAAGCTGCCCTATGGCGCAACTTCCATCGAGGAATTCTCGGACCATATCTTCCACGCCATCCAGGAAGCCTGGAACCTCGCCGGCCTTGAATTCGGCACCGAGGAAGTACGCAGCGGGCACATAATTCTGGCCTGTCTGAAGACAGCGACCCTCGAAGCCATAGTCTCCAGGATCAGCCCCGAATTCGAGAAGATCGATGCCGACGCAGTGCTCGGCCGCTTCGACGACATCGTCGCAGGTTCGCTCGAAGCCCCGTCCGCCGGCGCCGGCGAGGAAAAAGCCGAGGCGCCGAGGCAGGGCCCGGGCAAGGATTCGGCATTGGCCAAATATGCCACCGACCTCACCCAAAGGGCGCGTGAAGGCAGGATCGATCCGGTCGTGGGGCGCGATCCGGAGATCCGCCAAATCGTCGACATCTTGATGCGCCGCCGTCAGAACAATCCGATCCTCACCGGTGAGGCGGGGGTCGGGAAGACGGCGGTCGTGGAAGGTTTCGCGCTGAGGATCGCCCAAGGTGACGTGCCGCCGCCATTGCAGGGGATCAGCCTTCGCATGCTCGACGTGGGGCTCATGCAGGCCGGGGCCAGCGTCAAGGGGGAATTCGAAAAGCGGCTGAAGACGGTCATCGACGAAGTACAGTCTTCGGAAACGCCGATCATCCTCTTCATCGACGAGGCGCATACGCTCATCGGCGCCGGCGGGGCGGCCGGCACCGGCGACGCGGCCAATCTCCTGAAACCTGCCCTGGCGCGCGGCGAGTTGCGCACGATCGCGGCGACGACATGGGCCGAATACAAGCAGCACATCGAAAAGGATCCGGCGCTGACGCGGCGCTTCCAGGTGGTGCGGGTGGAGGAGCCATCGGAAGCGACGGCGGTCCTGATGCTTCGCGGCGTGGCCGGCATGCTGGAAAAACACCATCAGGTGCAGATACTGGACGAGGCGATAGAGGCGGCAGTCTCTCTTTCACATCGCTACATCCCGGCCCGGCAATTGCCCGACAAGGCGGTCAGTCTGCTCGACACGGCTTGCGCGCGCGTTGCCGTCTCGCAGCACGCGACGCCTGCCGAGGTCGAGGACGTCCTGCGGCGAAAGCAGGCTCTTGAGATCGAGAGCGGCATTATCGGCCGTGAAGCGGCGATCGGCATCGATGTCGCCGAGCGCAGGGAGCGGGTGGAAGCGGGTATCGCGCAAGCCGAAACCGAGCTCGCGGCAGCGGAAGCGCGTTGGAAACGCGAAAAGACGCTAGTGAAGGAAATCCTGGAACTGAGGGTACGGCTTAGAGGCGAGGGGGTGCCGCTCGACTCCGGGCAGAACAGCAACATCGATGCGGGGGCAGCATCGGAAGCGCCGGCCGAGCCGGACGGGGCGGGGGGGCCGACCGCCGGGGCTGCGGAGGCCGCAGGCACCGAAGCGGAGGCGAATGCCGAAGCGTTGGAACCACAGCCCAAGCGCGATACGGAAGCGGATCTCTCCCGGCTCAAGGAACTGATGGCCGAACTCGAGCAAGCCCAGGGCGAGAAGCCCCTGATCCTGCCGTCCGTCGATCGCAACGCCGTTGCGGCCATCGTCCAGGACTGGACCGGCATCCCGACCGGCCGCATGCTTTCCAGCCAGACGGAGAAGGCGTTGCGCCTCGCCGCGACACTCGCCGAGCGGGTCGTCGGCCAGGACCACGCGATGGAGATGATCGCCAGGCGTGTGCAGACAAGCCGCGCCGGGCTGGGCGCGCCGGAAAAGCCGGTCGGCGTGTTCCTGCTCTGCGGTCCCTCGGGCGTAGGCAAGACGGAGACGGCGCTGGCGCTGGCGGAGACGCTCTATGGCGGCGAGCAGAACCTCATCTCGATCAACATGTCCGAGTTCCAGGAGGCGCATACCGTCTCGACACTGAAAGGCGCGCCGCCCGGTTATGTCGGCTACGGCAAGGGCGGCATCCTGACGGAGGCCGTTCGGCGCAAGCCCTATTCGGTCATTCTGCTCGACGAGGTCGAAAAGGCGCATCCCGACGTCCACGAAATCTTCTTCCAGGTATTCGACAAGGGCATGATGGACGACAGCGAGGGCCGGCGGATCGATTTCAAGAACACGCTCATCCTGCTGACCTCGAATGTCGGTTCGGAGGTCATCATGCAGAGAACGGATGGCGGCCGGATCCGCACCGGCATCGAGGATCTCGACGCCGCGCTGCGCGCTCCCTTGCTCAAGGTATTTCCGGCAGCATTCCTCGGGCGGGTCGTGACCATTCCTTATTATCCGCTTTCCGACACCATGATCGAGGCGATCGCTAGTCACCAGTTCGGCAAGATTGCTCGACGGTTGCGCGAGAACAACGATGCCGAACTGGTGATCGGGGAGGGGGTGCTCGACACGATCAAGGCGCGCTGCACGGAAATAGAGTCGGGCGGACGCATGATCGACGCCATCCTGACCAACACCGTGCTTCCGGAACTGAGCCGCAGCGTCCTGAAACGGATGATGGACGGAGAGCCCATCGCCAGGGTGACCGTCAACGCCTCGCCCGAGGGCTTTACCTACGCGGTAGAATAGCAGGGTTCAGAAGGCGATTTTCAAGCCTATCTTCCCACCGATCATGGCGCTGTCGGCGGAAACCTTGCCGCGCACTTCCGCGCTCAATGTCGCGCTTTTGGACATTTTCAGATTGAAGCCGGAAGAAAGCGCGGCGGAAAAATCCGCGTCGTCGAAATCGTATGTGTCGCCATCGAAGGCGATCGTATTCCTGTAGGAGAAGCGCTGTTGGAGTTCCGCCCGCAGATAAGGGCTCATCACCATGCCGTTCGCCAGGACGTAGTCGGCATAGATGCCGGGCTCGAATTTTACGGCTCCGAATGACAGCCGGCTTCTTCCGTAGTCGTTGCCGTCGCTGTCGTCATAGGGATCGCCGTGGAAGGACACGCCGAGAATTCCACCGCGAAGGTCGAATTTGGCATGCTCCGAAAGCTTGAATATATGGCCGATGGAAGCCGTCACTGCGTAGCCCTGGGTATCGTAGCTGCCGGAGGCGTCCAGAATTCCGTTGTAGACATCGGAATTTCCAAGGAAGCCTGAGGCAGCGACGAGAGCGTAGCTGGAGCCGTCGCGGAAAAGGGCGTAACCGCCGAACATGCCGCTTTCGTTGACGCCACGGCCGAGGCCCGTGAGGCCCAGCAGATCGTGCAGGTGGACGTTCGTCGATGCGTAGCCCGCGAACAGGCCGAGGTTCAGGCCATATTGTGAATCGAAGTCGAAGTAGTGGCCTGCGTTGAAATCCAGGCTGATCGCAGCGGAGAAATCGTCGACCCCGAAACTCGGCCCGGGGCCAACCAGGCCGGCGCCGGAGACGGTGTAGCCGTCGTGATGCGTATGCGCGAACTGGCCAGACGCGAAGACGGCGAAATCGGGAGTGAACTGGATGGAGGCCGCAGCAGGCCCCGCCGGCAACGCGGGCGAAAGGCCGAGATCGGCCAGGATCGCGTCGTCGCCGATGCCGTCGATCGTATCGAGAAGGTTGTCGACGATGCCCGGGTTCAACGCGCTGTCGGGTGTCGGGACCGGCACTTCCGCGACAAAACTGTCACCGCAGAAAATACCGATGCCTGGCCCTTCGACGAAGTCGTAACTACAGTCGGCGGCCCGGGCGGGATGAACGTTCGAACCAAGAAAGCAGGCGACCAAAACCGCGCCGCAGGCGGAAAAGAGTCGGTATCTCCAACCCATCGACTATCCCCCGAAAGACTGTCCGCGTGGAATCATTCCAATACGCACGTCTCGGAGGAACCGCCGCCTTCTTCCCGCCCGCCGGCGGCCGCGATCCTCGTACGCAAATCATAACATACCGGCCGGGCCAGCGATACTTTCCGTCGCCCGGCGCCGAAACATGGTTAACCGCGGACGCCGGCGTTGCCGATCTGAAGTCGTTTTGGGAAGATGCCCGGTAATGGCCTTGAATCTCCGGAACATTTCTTCATGTCGACGGCCGATCCGGAAAAACGAGATGACCGGCGGCCACTGCCGCGCCCTGTGACCGAAAGGGCACGCGGCGCCCAAATCGGCATGGAGCGGCACGAGGATGGCGGTTGCCGGCACGGGGGCGTCTCTATCTTTGCCGGACCGGATCGTGTAGGAATTCGAGATATTCGGGAACACGTGGCCGCAGCCATCCGGGCTTGATGCAGGCTACTGTCCGCCGTTGGCATGCTAGCCGAAGGGCGTACCGAAATGTGCCTTCGCGTGCTTCGTCCCTGGCCGGTTCTCGTGGCGTCCATCCTGTTGCTCGCCATCCTGGCGACCAACGCGGCCAGCGCCGCCGTCGATGCTGCGACGGGACCGCAACAAAGGGACCGGCTCGCCATCGTCATCGGCAATTCGGACTATCGGAGCGATCGTCTGAACGATCTTCCGAATGCATCCAATGATGCAACCAAGCTGGCGGACAGCCTACGCAGACTGAATTTCGTCGTCGTCCTGGGCACCAACCTCACCCGGGACGGCTTCGAGCAGACCTTCAAGGAAGCCGACACCAAGCTGTCCAACGTTTCGGCCGTCCTGATCTTTTTCGCCGGCCATGGCATCCAGGTGAACGGACGCAATTATCTTTTGCCGGTCGACACGCCGGACCCGACCAGCCTGGAAGCGATCACGTCCGCCGCCATCAAGCTCGATGACATCATCGCGCGCTACGCCAGCAGGAATCGGCAGACCTTCGTTTTCCTGGATGCATGCCGCAATAATCCGCTGGGGAACGGCGCCGGCGTCAGCAACGGCCTTGCGCAGATCGACGTCGGCGAGAACATGTTCGTCGCCTTCGCGACGCAACCAGGAAACGTCACCGTCGACGGGACGGGGCAGAACAGCCCCTTCACGACCGCGCTGCTGAAGAACCTGGAAATCCCGGGCTTGAGCGTTTCCGACATGATGATACGCGTCCGCAACGAGACGGAGGCGCTGACGGCCGGACGCCAGGTGCCATGGGACCAGTCAAGCCTGCGCGAGCAATTCTATTTCACCGAGCAGCAGGTGCTCGATCCGGCGCAACTCAGTGCCAGCCTGTCCCGCATCCTTTCGGACCCGGTCGCCAAGAAGGAGTTGGAGGTGCAATTGGCTTCGAGCGACCTGCAGACCGCAGTCCTGATCGTCGGGCAGACCCTGCGTTCCGTGAGCATCGAGGGACACTCCGACGCGCCCGCGCCGGCCGGGGGTGTCCAGATGGCCAGCACCTCGGACGCCAGCGCCTTGCAGGAGGCGCACCAGAGCGTCGCCTCCGGCCTGCAAACCCTGATCGTCGGGTCTTCGGGCAGCGAGGAGGACAACAAGAAGACGGATCTGGTGCGGAACGTCCAGACGGAATTGCGTCGCCTTGGTTGTTACAGAATGCAGGTCGATGGCGATTGGGGCAAGGGATCGCTCCACGCGCTGGCGGACTATTACCGAAATACCAGGCAGACCGGAAAACCGGCCGAGCCGAGCGTCGACCTCCTGAGCGATCTGTTCCTGCGTTCGGGGCGGGTCTGCAAGGAGCCGGTGATCGTGAAGCCGAAGCCGACCAGCGTCGCCGCGGATGCCGACGACAAGGCGCCAAGCGCGGGACGCAAGCCGGGTGGACGGCGTTCCGCCGGCGCCGCCCGCCGTCCGGCAGCCGCGCCGCCTCCTGACATCGGCGGCGGGATTGGTATCGGTGGTATCTTCTAGGCCAGTGCCGAATTGACGCTCTGGACTACCCTTTGCTCCCGGGGAACTAGTGAAACTTCGGAACGAAAGCTTTTTACCTTCCGGCCGAGCGAGTCGACCGGGCACGGCTATTATTCACCTCGATCTTCCAGCATCAGCCGGTAGCCGACACCTGTTTCCGTCAAAAGGTGTCGCGGCCGTTCCGGATCGGCCTCGATCTTCTGCCGAAGCTGGCGGACATAGATGCGCAGATATTGCACGTCGGTCTCGCCGCCCCAGACCTCGCTCATCAGCATGCGGTGGGTGAGCACCTTGCCGGCATGGGAAACCAGCATCCGCAATATGTCGTATTCCTTGGGGGTCAGCTTCACCTCTTCGCCGCGCACGCGCACGATGCGGCGCACGAGGTCGACCTCGAGATCGCCGCTGCGGAAAACCGGCTGTTCGCCCTGCTGCTGCAGGCGATGCCTGAGCGCCGCGCGGATGCGGGCGAAAAGCTCCGCCGTGCCGAACGGTTTCGTCACGTAGTCATCGGCGCCGAGGTCGAGCGCTTCGACCTTGCCTTTCTCATCCGCGCGGCTGGACAAGACAAGGATCGGCACGGCATTGCCGCCGTTCCGCAGGGTGCGGATCACCTCCGTCCCGTTCATATCGGGCAGGCCGAGGTCCAGGATGACCAGATCGGGACGGGATCTTTCGATTTCGGCGAGCGCGCCGCGCCCGTCGGCTGCTTCGCCCACCTGGAAGCCCTGCGAGACCAGGCTGGTGCGCAACAGCCGGCGGATCGGCGGCTCGTCGTCGACGACCAGGATCGTGGCGGCATTCGCGTTCACAACACCATCTCCGGTTTGGAGGCATCCTGGACCGGCAGGGTAATCGTAAAGACGGCGCCGCGCCTGTCCACCCTGTTGCCGGCTTCTATCGTCCCGCCCATGGCCTCGACGAAGCCGCGGCAGATGGCAAGGCCAAGACCGGTCCCGGCACGCTGGCTGTCCGATTTGCGCACGCGATAGAACTTGTCGAAGATGCGCTCCAGTTCCGCCTTCGGGATACCCGGGCCTTCGTCCAGCACCCGGAGAGCGACCGAATTGCCCTCGAGCCGGCCCTCGACCCGGATTGCCGTCCCGTCCGGCGCATATTTCGCGGCATTGTCCAGAAGGTTGAACAGGACCTGCTCGAACAGCACCGGATCGATCCTCACCATGGGCAGGTCAGACGCCAGCGCCGTTTCGATACGATGGTCGCCAAGCATTTTTTCTGCCCGGTGCAGCGTGCTGCCGATCACCTCGCCGATATCGACGAAATCCAGATTGGGCGTCAGCGCGCCCGATTCCAGCTTGGTCATGTCGAGCAAATTAGCGATGAAGCGGTTCAGCCGCTCCGCCTCGTCCCGGATGGTGGAAAGAAGCATCTCGCGATCCTCCTTCGTCAGGTCCGGCAGTCCGGCCAGGCCGTCCGCCGCTCCGAGGATGGAGGCAAGCGGCGTCCGGAGGTCGTGCGAGATGGAGGTCAGCAACGCTCCCTGGAGGCGGTCGCGCTCCACAGCGCGCTGCGCCTTGTCGAATTCCTCCGACAGATTGATGCGCTCTATGGCCAGCGCCGCCTGGTCCGAGAGCGCGTCGAGTAGGCGTTGCTCGTCCGGCGTCAGGATAGGGCCCTGCTTGTCGCTGTCGAGGCCGATCACCGCCACCGGGCCGCGTCCTGTCCGCATCGGAACGAACAGGCGCTTCGCTCCAGGCAGCGTATCGGCGCCGCGACCCGCCGGCCTGTTGCTCTCCCAGCACCATTTGGCGGCGGCCAGGTCCGCCTCCTCGGCGACATCCTCCGGCGGCCAGGCGGCCTTCAGCTCCAGCGCCCCGTCGGTGGGCAGGAACAACACCACGCGCAGCTTGAGCATGGCGGCCACCTGCGAGGAGATCACCCACAAAAGGTCGTCCATCGAGGCGAGGCCCGCCAGTTTCCGGCTGAATCCGTAGAGGTCCTCGGTGGTGCGGGCGCGCTTGCGCGCCAGGATGGCTTGCGCGCGCACGCTCGCCGTCAGATTGGAGGCGACCAGCGCCACCACCAGGAAGAAGAACAGCGCCACGACGTTTTCGGGGTCCGAAATGGTGATGCTGAAGTAGGGCGGCAGGAAGAACAGGTTGAAGGCCAGCACGCTCAGCAGGCTCGCGAACAGCGCGGGACCGAGGCCGAAGGCGACCGCGCTGACCAGCACGGCGGTAAGGAAGACGAGCGCGACATTCTGCACGTTGAGGAAGCGGGCAAGCACCTCGCCGCAGGCGAGCGCGATGCCGACCAGAACGGTGCTGGTCAGATAGGGCCGCACGTCGAACGGCGCCGAGGCCGGACGCGTGTCGATGTTTTTTGCCGCCAGGGCACCCCCGTCATCGCCGGTGACGACATGGACGGCCACGTTGCCCGCGCGTTTGACGATCTCGTAGGTGATCGAGCCGAAAAGCAGTTCGTGCAGCCGCGAACGTTCGCTGCGGCCGATGACGATGTGGCTGAAATTGTTCTTCGCCGCATAGTCGAGAATTTCTCCCGCCAGTTCGTGACCGGGCACGGTCACCGCCTCGCCGCCCAGGCGTTCGGCCATGCGGAGCGCTTCGGCGATGCGGTCGCGTGCCCTGTCGCCAAGCCGGAGCGAACGCGGCGTCTCCACATAGAGCGCGGTCCATGGCGCACGCAGCCTTTCCGCCATCCGCCGCCCATAGCGCACCAGCGCCGCCGCCTTGGGATGCTCGTTGACGACGACGAGGATACGGTCGCCGGCCGACCACGGACCGGAGATCGCGTGCGCCTGCATGTGCGTAAGCAATTGCTGGTCGACACGCTGGGCGGTGCGGCGCAGTGCCAGTTCCCGCAATGCCGTGAGATTGCCCGGCGAGAAATAATGGGCCAGCGCACGCTCGGCCGTCCCCGGGAAATAGACCTTGCCCTCCTTCAGCCGCTGGATCAGGTCGGCCGGGGTGAGGTCGATCACCTCGATCTCGTCCGCCCGGTCGAGGAAGGCGTCCGGCACGGTTTCGCGCACGCGGATGCGGGTGATCTGCTGGACGATATCGTTCAGGCTTTCCAAATGCTGGATGTTGACCGCCGTGTAGACGTCGATGCCGGCGGCAAGCAGGTCCTCGACATCCTGATAGCGCTTCGGGTGCCGGCTTCCCGGCGCGTTGGAGTGCGCCAGCTCGTCGACCAGCACCAGCGACGGCTTGCGCGCCAGGATGGCGTCGAGGTCCATCTCCTCCAATTGCCGGCCGTGATGGTCCACGCGTTTGAGCGGTATGATCTCGAAACCCTGGACCAACGCCTCGGTTTCGGCACGCCCATGCGTCTCGACGAGGCCGATGACGACGTCGGTGCCGGCGCGGCGCCGCGCGGCGGCGCTGAGCAGCATCTCGTACGTCTTGCCGACGCCGGGCGCCGCGCCGAGGAATATCTTCAGATGGCCGCGCGTCTCCGTCGACGCTTCGCGAAGAAGGGCCTCGGGATCGGGACGCTTGGGTTCACCGTTCTGGTCCGGCATCGGTCGTGTGCTCAAACCGCCCTTTCAGCCATCCTGACGACGCCGCCGAGCATTGGCGTCGTGCGGCGCTTCCGCAAGCCTGTTCCGCTTCATTGCGCTTTGGCTTCGTCCAACGCCAGATTGAGTTCGAGCACATTGACGGTCGGCTCGCCCAGAAGGCCTCCGGTCCGCTGCTCGATATGGGAAGAAACGAGCGCGCGCACCGCATCCTGCGAAAGCCCGCGCGCCGCGGCAACACGCGGCACCTGGAAGTAGGCCGCCTCCGGCGAAATGTCGGGGTCGAGACCGCTTCCCGAAGTCGTGACGAGGTCGATCGGCACCGGCGTGCCCGGATTCTGCTTTTCCAGTGCCGTCTTCTCCGCCTTCACGCGCGCGATCAGCTTTTTGCTGGTCGGGCCGAGATTGGAACTGCCGGAATTGGAAGCGTCGTAGCCGTCGCCGGCCGCGGACGGGCGCGGATGGAAATAGCGGTCGCTGGCAAAAGCCTGTCCGATCAGCGCCGAGCCGACGATCTTTCCGTCTCGTTCTATCAGGCTGCCGTTCGCCTGCCCGGGAAAGACCGCCTGCGCAATGCCGGTGACGGCCAGCGGATAGGCGAGACCGATGAGCAGGGTGAGGGCCACGGTCATGAAAAGAGCGGGGCGGATATGGGCGTACATGTCGAATATCCCTTTCAGGCGAGGCCGACGGCGGTGATGACGACATCGATCGCCTTGATGCCGAGGAACGGCACGATGACGCCGCCGAGGCCGTAGATCAGGAGATTGCGCCGAAGCAGCGCGGCGGCGCCGATGGCGCGGTATTTCACGCCTTTCAGCGCCAGCGGGATCAGCGCGATGATGACGAGCGCATTGAAGATGATGGCGGACAGGATGGCGCTTTCGGGCGAATGGAGCCGCATGACGTTGAGCGCCTGAAGCTGCGGATAGAAGGCGACGAACATCGCCGGAATGATCGCGAAATATTTCGCCACGTCGTTGGCGATGGAGAAGGTGGTCAGCGAGCCGCGCGTCATCAAGAGCTGCTTGCCGATCTCGACCACCTCGATCAGCTTGGTCGGATCGCTGTCGAGGTCGACCATGTTGCCGGCCTCGCGCGCGGCCATCGTGCCGGTGTTCATGGCGACGCCGACATCGGCCTGGGCGAGCGCCGGCGCGTCGTTGGTGCCGTCGCCGCACATGGCGACAAGCTTGCCCTTGGCCTGCTCGGCGCGGATCAGCTCGAGCTTGTTCTCGGGCGTCGCCTGGGCGAGGAAATCGTCGACGCCGGCCTCCGCCGCGATCGCCGCCGCCGTCATCGGATTGTCGCCGGTGATCATCACCGTGCGGATGCCCATCTGGCGCAGGGCGGCGAAGCGCTCGCGGATGCCGCCCTTGACGATGTCCTTGAGATGCACGACGCCGAGCATCCTGCCGTCGCGCGCCACCGCCAAGGGCGTGCCGCCGGACTTCGCGACCCGCTCCGCGATCTGCCGCAGCTCGCGCGCCGCCGTCGTCGCGTTGGCGGCGCGGCCCCCGGCGGCGCCGGCGTCGGCAAGCATCGCATCGATCGCGCCCTTGCGGATGCTGGTGCCTTCCATATCGACCCCGCTCATGCGTGTCTGCGCGGTGAAGGGGACGAAATGTGCGTGCAATTCGCTCATCGCGCGGCCGCGGATGCCGTATTTCTCCTTGGCGAGCACGACGATGGAACGGCCTTCCGGCGTCTCGTCGGCGAGAGAAGAAAGCTGCGCGGCGTCGGCCAGTTCCCGTTCGCTGACGCCCGGGAGCGGCAGGAACTCGGTGGCTTGCCGGTTGCCGAGCGTGATCGTGCCGGTCTTGTCGAGCAGCAGGGTGTCGACGTCGCCGGCGGCCTCGACGGCACGGCCGGACATGGCAAGCACGTTGAAGCGCACCAGCCGGTCCATGCCGGCGATCCCGATCGCGGAGAGCAGTGCGCCGATGGTGGTCGGGATCAAGGTCACGAACAGCGCCACCAGCGCGACGATCGGGATGGTGCCGCCGGCATAGGCGGCGAAGCTCGGAATGGTGACGACCGCCAGCACGAAGATCAGCGTCATGCCGGCGAGCAGGATGTTGAGGGCGATCTCGTTCGGCGTCTTCTGGCGCTGCGCGCCTTCGACCAGCCCGATCATGCGATCGAGGAAGGTCGAGCCGGCCGCGGCAGTGATCCGCACCTTGATCTGGTCCGACAGCACCTGCGTGCCGCCGGTGACGGCGGAACGGTCGCCTCCGGATTCGCGGATCACCGGTGCGGATTCGCCGGTGATGGCCGCTTCGTTGACAGAGGCGATGCCTTCGATCACCTCGCCGTCGGAGGGGATGATCTCGCCGGTCTCGACCACCACGACATCGCCGACCTTGAGGCTGGTGGCGGGCACGACCTCATAGGTCGAACTGTCGGCCGCGAGCCGCTTGGCGTCGGTCTGCGTGCGGGTCTTGCGCAGGGCGTCGGCCTGCGCCTTGCCGCGCCCTTCGGCCACCGCTTCGGCGAAATTGGCGAAGAGCAGAGTGAACCAGAGCCAGAGGATGACCTGGAAAGAGAAGCCGAGCCGGCCACCGCCGAAGACAAGATCGCGGGCGAAAAGTAAAGTGGTGAGGATCGCGACGATCTCGACCACGAACATCACCGGATTGCGGATCTGCACGCGCGGATCGAGCTTGGCGAAGGACGAACCGATCGCCGGGCCGATGATGGCAGGGTCGAAGACGCTGATTTCCGTGGACTTGGTCATGGTGCTTTCCTCAGAAACTCTGTCCGGCCAGCATGGCGAAATGCTCGACGATCGGGCCGACGGCGAGCGCGGGGAAATAGGTGAGGCCGCCGACGATCAGGATGACTCCGACCAGCAGGCCGACGAACAGGCCGCTATCCGTGGGGAACGTGCCCGCGGAGGCCGGCAGGGTCTTCTTCGCCGCCAGCGAGCCGGCGATGGCCAGCACCGGCACGATGACGAGGAAGCGCCCCATCAGCATGGCGAAGCCGATGGTGAGGTTGTACCAGGGGGTGTTGGCCGACAGCCCGGCAAAGGCGCTGCCGTTGTTGGCCGCACCCGAAGTGTAGGCATAGAGGATCTCGGAATAGCCGTGCGGGCCGGCATTCGCCAGCGAGGCGAGTCCCGCCGGCAGCACGACGGCGATGGCGGTGAAGCCGAGGATGGCGAGCGGCAGCGACAGCACGGCGAGCATCGCCATCTTCACCTCCTTGGCCTCGACCTTCTTGCCGAGATATTCGGGCGTGCGGCCGACCATCAGCCCGGCGATGAAGATCGCCAGAATGACGAAGAGCAGGATGCCGTAGAGGCCGGCTCCGACGCCGCCGATGATGACCTCGCCGAGTTGCATGTTGACGAGCGGGATGAGGCCGCCGAGCGGCGTGAAGCTGTCGAGCATCGCGTTGACGGCGCCGCAGGAGGCGGCGGTGGTTACCACGGCGAACAAGGAGGAGCCGGCGATGCCGAAGCGGACCTCCTTGCCTTCCATGTTGCCGCCGTCGATCCCGAGCGCGGCGAAGGCGGGATTGCCATTGGCTTCCGCCCAGTAGGTCACGGCAACGCCGGCAATGAAGAGGATGCCCATGGCCGCGAAGATCGCCCAGCCCTGGCGCTCGTCGCCGACCATGCGGCCGAAGACGTTGGTGAGCGCCGCCCCGATGGCGAAGATCGACACCATCTGGACCAGGTTGGCGAGCGCGGTCGGATTCTCGAACGGGTGCGCCGAATTGGCGTTGAAGAAGCCGCCGCCGTTGGTGCCCAGCATCTTGATCGCAAGCTGGGAAGCAGTGGGACCGACAGCGATCACCTGCTTCGCGCCTTCCAGCGTCGTGGCGTGGACATAGGAGCCGAGCGTCTGGGTAACACCCTGGCTGACATAGAACAGCGCGCACAGGATCGAGAGCGGCAACAGGACGTAGAGCGTCGAGCGCGTCAGGTCGGCCCAGAAATTGCCGACCGTCTTCGCCGAGGCGCGCGCAAAGCCGCGGATCAGCGCCATGGCGATCGCGATGCCGGTGGCGGCGGAGACGAAGTTCTGCACCGTCAGCCCGGCCATCTGGACGAGGTAGCCCATGGTGCTTTCGCCGCCATAGCCCTGCCAGTTGGTGTTGGTGACGAAGCTGACGGCGGTGTTGAAGGAGGAATCCGGCGAGACCGCGCCCATCCGCATCGGGTTGAGCGGCAGCACGCCCTGCAGGCGCTGCAGGCCGAACAGCAGGACGAAGCCCGCCGCGTTGAAGGCGAGCATCGCCACCGTATAGGTCAGCCAGTGCTGCTCCTGCCGCTCGTCTATGCCGGCGCCCTTGTAGAGCAGGCGTTCGAGGGGGCCGAGGATCGGCGACAGGAAAGTGCGCTCGCCTTCCATGACGCGCGTCATGTACCAGCCGAGCGGCTTCACCAGTGCGATGACGATCGCGCAGAAGAGCGCGATCTGGAGCCAGCCATTGACGGTCATGGTTTGTCTTTCTTTTTTCGCATGTCCTTGCGCCGAAGCCGGCCTCGGCTTTCGGGAGACATGCCTAGAACCTTTCGGGACGCAGGAGCGCGTAGACCAGGTAGACGAGGATGAGCGCGGCCGCGAAGCCGCCCAACGCGTAATCGAGGATCATCGCCGCCTCCTCAGAGCCGTTCCGCGGCGATGCCGTAGAGGATGAGAAGGGCGAAGAAGCCGAGGCCGATCGCCAGCATGAGGATGTCGAGCATTGTGCCGTTCTCCATCGGCCCGCGCCGCGCCCATGGAAGGCGGACAGCGCAAGTCGTGTTCAGGCCCGTGAATTTCGGCCTGCCGGCATATGCTTTCGAGAGCGGTCGTCGCTCCCGATTATAGTTTTCTCATATAGGAGGCGGCGTGGTCGGCGCCCGCGCGGTCAGGGTCCCTTGCGGAACGCCTCGAACACCATCGCGCGCAGCCAGCGGTGGCCGCCATCGGCATCCATCCGCGGGTGCCAGATCTGCGACACGACGATCTCGGGCATCGGAATCGGCAGATCGAAGAGCGCCATCCCGTAGCCGGGCAGCGCCAGGCAGGCCGAGCGCGGGACGAGGCCCAGGAGATCGGAAGCCGATACCACGGCGATGACCGCGGGAAAACCCGGGACGATGACGCTCACCCGGCGCGAAAGGCCGTGCGCGGCCAGCGCCTCGTCCGCCGGGCTGGAATGGTCCCGCCGGCGCGCGAACACCACATGGCCCCAGGCGCAAAGGCGTTCCGGCGTGACCGGCGCATCGAGGAGGGGGTGCCCGGCCCGGGCGATCCCGACATAGGTATCGCGATAGAGGGTCTGGGCGCGAAGCTCGCCGCCATCGCCGGAGATCACCCCGATCTCGAGATCGATCGTGCCATCCCTGAGCGGCCCGATATCCTTGTCGGGCTTCGGCACGAAGCGCAGCCGCACGCCGGGCGCTACGGCTGACACCGCCGCGCTCAGCTTCGCGGCATAGAGCTGCGTGAAGGCCTCGTTGGCGCGGATTGTGAACTCCCGCTCCATGCTGCGGGGATCGACCGGCGATGGCGGCCGCAGCACCGCTTGTGCCCCCGCCGCCAGCGCACGGACCTGCTCCGCGATGGCCTCGGCGTGGGGCGTGAGCACCATCGCGCGGCCGGCCGGCACCAGTACCGGATCGCCGAGCGCCTTCCTGATCCGCGACAGGGTGCGGCTCATCGCGGACGTGCTGAGCCGCAGCCTGTGGGCGGCCCGTGTCACGCTGCGTTCCTGGAGCAGGACATCCAGCGCGGCGAGGAGGTTCAGGTCGATCTCATCCATGGCGTTTCGCGCAAATGTCAGTTGAGTCCGTTGCGTCTGGTGCAATTCGTGGCCGCGGCCATATCAGGACGGCCTCACAAAGGAAAGCTCCCATGTCACAAGCGATTCTCGAACTCCATGCCGACGGCCTGCCGTCACCACGGCGCCACCTCGCCATCGCCGTCCTGCTCCTGACGCTGGTGCTCGTGGTGCTCGACGGCGCTATCGCCAATATCGCGCTGCCTTCCATCGCCGCCTCGCTGCACGCCAGCCCGAGCGATACGGTCTGGGTGGTTTCGAGCTACCAGCTCGCGGTCCTGGTGGCGCTGTTGCCCTGCGGCGTCTTCGGCGAGATGGTCGGGCCCCGGCGGGTTTTCCTCGCGGGCGTCGCGCTCTTCACCCTGGCCTCCGCGGCCTGCGCCTTTTCCGGCTCGCTCTCGATGCTGGTGGCCGCGCGCTTCGTGCAAGGGCTGGGCGGCGGTGCGATCATGGCGCTGGGCATCATGAACTTGCGGTTCTCGGTGCCGCAGCACCTCCTCGGCATGATCATCGGCATCAACGCGATGACCATCGCCGTCGCCTCGGCTGCGGGGCCCGGCATTGCCGGCGCGATCCTCGCGGTGGCGCCCTGGCACTGGCTCTTCGCCGTCAACATCCCGCTCGGCATCGTCGTACTGGCTTCCGGAGCCGCCCTGGCCCGGACGGAGGGCGCGCCGCGCCGGCTCGACGGCAAGGCGGTGGCCGCCAACACCCTCATGTTCGTGCTGTTCTTCCTCGGCGCCGACCGCGTCGCGCAGGACCCCCTTTCGGGCGGCCTTCTGATCGCCGGGTCGGCCGCGTGCCTCATCGGATTGATGCGGATCGAGCGCCGGAGCGCGACGCCCCTCGTGCCGACCGACCTCTTCGCCGATGCGGCGTTCCGGTCCTCCGTCATCGCCTCCGTCTGCTGCTTCACCGGGCAGATGCTGGGCCTGGTCGCCTTGCCCTTCTATCTCCAGCACAAGCTCGGCATGACGGCGACGGAAGCGGGACTCTACATGATGCCGTGGCCGGCGGCGGTGGCGCTGATCGCGCCGATCTCCGGGCGGTTGGCCGATAGGGTGAAGACGGCCTGGCTCTGCGCCGCCGGAGGCGCGTTGCTGGCCATTGGCCTCGCGACCATCGGCCTGCTGCCGGCCGATCCGCGCGGGGTCGCCTTCGTCGTCGGCACGGTGATCGCCGGCCTCGGCTTCGGCCTGTTCCAGACCCCGAACAACCGCATCCTGCTCCTGTCGGCGCCCAAGGCGCGCAGCGGCGCGGCGGGCGCCATGCAGGGCACCGCGCGGCTGACCGGCCAGACGCTGGGCGCCATCGCGATGGCGGTCATCTTCGGGGTCGTCCCGCTCGCCTCGGCGCCGGAGGTGGCGCTGGTGCTTGCCGCCGCCTTCGCCGGCCTCGCCGCCTTCGTCAGCCTCGGCCGCGCCCGTCACGAGGTAGTGGGCTGAAACGGGCGATGGAGAGGGCGCCTCAGCCTTGCTGCGGACGCATGGACGCGAAAAAGGGCCTAGCCGGCCCTGCAGAAGAACGGGCTGGTCCAGGCCCACTGGCCGTTCGACTGCCTGAGGCGCAGATAGAGGCGGTCGCCCGCGACGAGGTCGTTGAGTTCCATGCGCCCGCGCCATTGCCACTGTCCGGGCGCGGGCAGGGGATGGAAGCGATAGGCCGGGCTGTCGATCGGGCCGAGATTGCCCGAAAGCGCGCCTTGCCGCAGGCGCTCCGCCGTGACGGCGATCCGATGGCCGTTGAATTCGGCGTGGAACTCCGCCTCGGGCGACAGCTCGACACGGGCGGCAAAGGCCTGGGTGGCCGGCGTGACGTTGTTGGGATTGGCTTGCGAGCGAAGCCGAAAGCGGATTTTGTCGCCTTCAAGCTCGATCTCTTCTTCCGGCACGGCCTCGTCGGCGCCTTCCAGCGGCGACACGATCTCGGGTCCGCGAAGGCGCGGCTCCAGCGCGAGCATGCGCCCGCCTTTCAATTCGACGGAGCCCTCCCAGTCGAAATGCCGACCACGCGCACCCCATCCCAATTCGAGGACGAGGAGGGTTTCGAGCCGGCCGGGGTTGAGCGCGACCGGGTTCGGCGTCAGTTCCGGCGTTATGCGCGCGACGAGCCGTTCGTTGCGGATGACGTCGATGAAATCGATGAAGCTTCCGCCGATCGCCTCGACTTCGAGGGCAGGGCGCTTCGTCGGAGGGACGATGCTGCCCTGGGGCGCGTCGCCGATCGCGGCGAAGAGATGGATGCCGTCGCCGGTGAGCGCGTTCGTGCGGCGCGCGGAGATCGCATCCCAGAGCCCCGGCGGCGTGTTTTCGTGCGCATAGACCGCGGAACGGCCATGCCCGTAGGAGCCCGGATAGGCGCTGTGGTGGTCCGTATTGCCGAGCAGGCCGAAGACATGGCCGAGGCCAAGCCCGTGGCGCACCGTCGAATTGCCGTCGCTCGGCCCCATGGAATGCAGGAAGGGGCGGTCCCCCATCGAAGCCTCCGAACAGCCATGCATCGAGATCATCTCGAGCACGGGCGAAAGCGCTTCGTCGAAGGAGTCCCAATTGATGCCGCGGGCGCCGCGGCGGTAGCCGATATGGTGCGGGAAGGCCATGGAGCGGCCCGGGTAACGTCCCCGCAACGCTGCGAGCAGCGCGGCGGGGCTGTCCGCCTTGAAAAGCTCGCGCTGGTCGAGATCGCGATAGACGATCGTGTAGTCGCCGTGCTCGAAGGAGTGGATTTCATAGCCGGGGAAGACCGTGAAGCTTCCCGCCGACGCATATCGCGCCAGCACGTCGAAATGGCCCGGCCACAGCCTTTCCAGCCGGGCGAAGCCCTCGACGTGGAAATCGACGATATGCGCGACGCTCGGATCATCCACCGGCATGTCCGGCCAGTAGGCGTGGCCGGTGACCGAGACGAAATCGAGCTGCCGCCGCGCCCTCGCCAGCGCGTCCTCCAGCCGGCCATGGCCATAGGAAAGGCCGCAATGGTTGTGGATGTCGCCGTACCAGGCGCGGTAGCCCAGGCGGGAGGCGAGCGGCGTCAGCCGTTCGGGAAGCGCGGTGGTCGGCATCGGGCCCTCGGATACATACAATACAATTTGTATTTAGATGCAGGCGAGGGGTGCTGGCAACCGGATTCGGTTTCGCACCGACGGAAATGTCAGTGCGGGGCGGCCGTGCTGCCGCGGATCGTTTCGCTGCACGGCAGATAGACGATCTGGGGCGGCGTGGCGGGCGCGGCGAGGCGGTTGCGAATGGTCGACATCAGCTGTTCCGCGGCGTCCCGGTGCGAACTCCCGGCCATCGTGAAGCGATCGAGATGCTCGGCGCCGACGTCGCGATGTCCCAATATGTAGACGCTGAGCGCTTCCGGCACCGGAATGCCAAGTTTGCCGAGCGCCTGCGCGACGCCGAACGTGTCGGATATGCCGACCAGAACGACCGCCGTGAAGGGCAGCATGCCGTCGGACCGCCTAAGCCCCGCCAGCGCTTCCTTCAGCGCGTCGCCGACATTCTGGCTCGGATGCACCACGTTCTTCAGCGGGACCGGGGCGTGAAGTCGAAGATCGCGGCGGTCCCGCGCGGCCCTTTCGAAGGCGCGCCGGACGCTCAGGATCGGCTGCGCCATCGTATCGAGCGAGACCAGCCCGATCTCCCGGTGCCCCAGCCCTTCGAGATGCTTCAGCGCCAGTTGCAGCGCGTCCTCCCAGTCCGTACCGACGCGGTCGATGTCGACCCCGGAGAGGGTATGGCCGTCCACGGTGAGCGCGGTCGCCTTCTCCTGAAGGAGTTGCAGCAGCCGGACCGGGATGTTTTCGTAGTGGGACTGCAGGATCGCGGCGTCGAAGCGCGGCAGCGAGCCGAGGATATCAAGCAGGTGCCCCGTATTGTGGTATGACATCTGCACGACCTTGCTGCCGCCGGCTGCCATCTCCTCGACGATGTGGTTCTGAACGAGCACGCAGCGCTGGTTCATGCTGGCGTTGGAGAGGATGAGCAGGCTGTCGAGGACCTTGCCGGCGCGGGCGAGCGCGCCTTGCGCCATGGCGCCGGAGCGCGTGACGAAGGTGCCGCGCCCGACCTGCGAGGAAACCAGCCCTTCCGCCACAAGGGAGCCGAAGGCGCGCTGCACCGCCGCCTGGCTCACATGGAAGCTGCGCATCAGCTCCCGGACGGTCGGCAGGCGTGCCCCGTCTTCCAGCCCGTCGATGAGATCGTAGAGCGACCTGAGAACCAGGTCGGACGAAGATTTTCTCACTTGCCGGCTTCCCTTTCTGCCGGTCGGTCCCAAAGGACGCGGATACATTGCAAAACGCGATCGTGCAATCGCCGGAAGCAGGCCGATCCACCGGCCCGTTCCGGCTTCAGACCGTCTCATATCACAGTTTTCCACCTCGTGAACGCGGATTGTATCGATTAGGTATAATTTGCATCTTTACAATGTGCCGGATCGAAATAAGATCGCCGGCAACGGGATGAGGATCGAACGAAGTTGGCGCGGATCGAAGGTGGAGCATCGACGATGTCGAGAACCGGCCCGGAGCGGGCTTCGTCCGCCGCCGGCGCGGCGCCGATGATCGATATTCGTCACGTCCGCAAGCAGTTCGACGTCCGCGGCGGCGGAGAGGCCCTGGTGCTGGACGACATCAACCTGTCGATCGCGGCCAACCAGTTCCTGTCCATCGTCGGCCGCAGCGGTTGCGGCAAGACCACCCTCCTCAACATTATCGCGGGACTCGATGCGGCGAGCGGCGGCGAGGTGCTCATTGCCGGCCGGCGTGTCGTCGGGCCGGGGCAGGGGCAGGGCATGGTGTTCCAGCAGCATGCGCTCTTTCCCTGGCTGACCGCGCTGGAGAACGTCGTCTTCGGCGCCCGCAGCCTGCCGCTTGCGAAGGCGGAAAAGATCGACCGGGCACGCGAATTGCTGCAACTCGTCGGTCTGGAGGCGTCGGCCGGGAAATATCCGCGCGAGATGTCCGGCGGCATGCAGCAGCGCATCGCCATCGCACGCGCCCTGGCGCTCGATCCGGACATCCTGCTCATGGACGAGCCGTTCGGGGCGCTCGACGAACTGACGCGCATCGAGATGCAGCAGGAGCTGCTGCGGATTTGGGAGGCGCGCCGCAAGACCGTGGTCTTCATCACGCACTCGATCGGCGAGGCGCTCACCCTCTCCGACCGCGTCATCCTGCTCGCGCCGCATCCGGGCCGGGTCGCGCGCGACATCGCGATCGACCTGCCGAGGCCGCGCTCCCGGACGGACCGGCGCTTCAACGAATTCTACGAGCAGATCTGGAGCGGGCTTTCCTCATGAGGCAGCAGCTCATCCAGGCGCTGGTCGCCCTTCTCCTGATCGCGGCGATCCTGCTCGGCGTCGAGTTCGGCGTGCGAGAGGGGTACCTCAAGGCCTACGAATTTCCGCCGGCAAGCCGGATCGCGCAGGGTTTCGTCGAATTGACGACCGTGGGCTTCCCGACGGGCGTGACCATCTGGACGCATACCTTCGTGACCGTCATGCGCATCCTGAAGGGCTACGTGGCCGCTATCGTCATCGCCGTGCCGCTCGGTCTTCTGATCGGTGCCGTGCCCGTCCTCGACAAGATGACGGCGCCGCTCATCGTCTTCTTCCGCTCTGTCGCCACGCTCAGCCTCCTGCCGCTCGCCATCGTCTGGTTCGGCGCGGGCGAGCTCACCAAGGTGATCCTGATCGGCTATGGCTGCTTCTGGGTGATGCTCTCCAACGTCATCGCCGGCGTCAAATATGTCGACCCGGCGCTCATCCGAGCCGCCCGTTCCTTCAGGGTGAGCGGCTGGACGCTCTATCGCGAGGTGGTGCTCCCGGCGGCGCTGCCGCGCATGTTCGCGGGGGCGCGCGTCGCGCTCGGCGTGGGCTTCATGGTCATCGTCGGGGCGGAGATGATCGGCACCATCCAGGGGTTGGGCGCGCTGATCATGGAGGCGCGCAGCTTCTACCGGAGCGAGATCACCGTCATCGGCATGCTGGTCATCGGCGTCCTCGGCTTCCTGATCTCCAGCGGCCTAGCCGCATTCGAAAGGCTGCTGCTTCCGTGGGGCGGCGGGTCGAGCGAGGCATCGCGATGAGAAGCGGCTCGCGCATGGGCGACGCGATGTGGGGACTGGCGGGAATCCTTATCGTGCTGGCGGCCTGGGAGCTCGCCACGCGTCTCGGCGCCATCGATCCGACCATCTTCCCGGGCCCGATCGCGGCGATCCGTTCGGCCGCGCAACGCCTGCCGGCGAGCGTCTTCCTCGACAACATGGCGTGGAGCCTGTTCCGGGTGGTGGGCGGCTTCATCCTGGGCGCGGTGGCCGGCACGGTGATCGGCTTCGCCGCCGGCTGGTATCGCGGCTTCGGCTATTTCGCCCGTCCCCTGATCGAATTGCTGCGGCCGATCCCGCCGCTCGCCTGGATCCCGCTCGCCATCATCTGGTTCGGACTGGGCGAGCCCTCGAAATTCTTCATCGTCTTCCTCGGCGCCTTCTTTCCCATCGTCACGTCGGCCTATCACGGGATCACCCATGTCGATCCTTCGCTGATCCGGGCCTCGCGCAGCTTCGGCCTGAAGGGCCTCGGCATGCTCTTCCATGTCGGCATCCCCGCCTCCGCGCCCGATCTCGCGACGGGACTGCGCATAGGCTGGGGGCTGAGCTTCGGCGTGCTCGTCGCAGCCGAACTGATCGCAGCCAATCGCGGGCTCGGCTTCATGATCATGAACGAAAGGACCAGCGGCGGCTCGGTCAGCGTGATCATCGTCGGCATCCTGCTCATCGGACTTCTCAACCTCGTAACCGACGCCGCGCTCGCGGCCTTTATCCGGCGATGGATCGGACGCTGGCACGGCGGCTGAGAAGCCGCCGGGGAAATCAGGCAATCGATCAGCGATCACAACAGGGAAAGGAATGGGAGATGATCGGAAATATCATACGCAGGCACTTCATCGGCCTCGCCGCGGGCGCCATGGCGGCGGCGCTGACGGGAACATCGGCCTATGCGGCCGACAAGCCGGAGACGGATTCGCTGTCGATCAGCATCGGGCCGGACCTTCCGTTCCTCGTCCACATCGTGGCCAAGGAAAAGGGCTGGTTCGCGGATGCCGGCTTCAAGAACGTGGAATTCAAGCAGTTCAGTTCGGGCAACCTCGCCGGCGAGGCGCTGCTGGCCGACCAGATCCAGCTCTGGACGCCGGGCAATCTGCCGCCGGTGGCGATGGTGCATAACGGCATTCCGATCGTCATCCTCGGCTCGAACGCCGTCAGCCACGGCCTCGAGAAGCTCGTCGTGCGCAAGGACGCCAAGATCGAGAAGCCGGAGGACCTCTACAAGATCAAGATCGGCCTGCTGGTCAGTTCGACCTCCGGCGCCATGCTCGGCAACCTCGCCAAGAAATACGACCTCGATCCCGCCAAGCTGAAGGCGGTCAACCTGGCGCCGCCGGAGGGCCTTGCCGCGCTCAAGAACAACGAGGTCCAGGGGATCATCTACTGGGAGCCGTTCCCGTATCAAGCGCTGCAGAACCCGGAGATGGAACTGCTGCATACCGGCACCAAGAGCTATTTCCCCCAGAACAAGGGCGAGGACGTGCAGATCTCCAACAATCGCACCGTCTGGGTCGCCTCGCAGGACTGGGTCAGGAAGAATCCGATCGCGACCAAGGCGCTGGTCGGCGTGCTCCTGAAGACGCAGGCCTGGGTGAGCGATCCGGCGCACCAGCAGGAGGCGCTCAAGATATTCTCGGACTACGAGAAGCAGCCCGTCGAGATGAACAAGGCGATCCTCTCGAACTACGCGTTCGACCCGAAATTCGACAAGGCCTATGTCGACGACATGAAGGCGATGGAGGCCTTCCTGAAGAGCACGAACCGCATCCCGAGCGAGGGCGACCCGCTGGACTACAGCTATTCGGGGCCGATGAAGGCGATCGACCCGTCGCTCGTGGAAATCGACGGCAAGTGGAAGCCGTGACAATCCGGGCGCCCGCGCAGGCGGGCGTCCCCGCAGCGGAGTCAGAATGATGGCGGGAAAAGACGCCGCGCCGATTGCCGTGGCGGTGATCGGCAGTGGCTTCATCGCCGATTACCACGTGAACGGCATCCGCGCCGCCGGTGGCGCGGAGGTCGCGGCGCTGGTCTCGCGCAGCGCCGCGAACGCTGCGCGCCGATCGGCGGAACTCGGTGTTCCCCGATGGGAGACGGACTATCGGCGGGTGCTGGCCGACTCCGCCATCCATGCCGTGGTGGTCGCCACGCCCGACGACACCCATGCGGCGGTCGCCATCGACGCGCTCGCGGCGGGAAAGGCGGTGCTCCTGCAGAAGCCGATGGCGCTCGACGCGGCCGAGTGCCGGGCGATCCTCGCCGCCGGGAAGGCGTCGGCCGCTCCGCTTACCGTCAGCTTCATGCATCGCTATTTCCCGGAAGTCGGCTGGCTGAAGCAGGTGCTTGCCGAAGGAAGCCTCGGACCGATCCATATGGTCCGCATGCGCAATGCGACCCCGGGCGCCGACTGGAACGACTGGTTCTACACCGCCGATCATGTTGCCGGCGGTGTCGTCATGCAGCTTGGGGTGCACGGCATCGACCTGATCCGGCATCTCTTCGGGCCGATCTCGGAGGTTTCGGCTTGGATGACGACCGCACGGCCGGAACGACGGCTCAAGGACGGTCGTCTGGTGCGCTCACGGCTGGAGGACAATGTGCTCGCTACCTACCGGCTGCCGGGCGGCGCCATGGCCGCGCATGAAATGAGCTACACCGAAGTGCGGGGCTGCGACCGCTTCCGGCTCGAAGTCTATGGCGAAAAGGGCACGGCGTGGCTGCGGACCGAGCGCGGCGCGGCGGCGCTCTATGCCCCCGCTACGACAGGCCGGGAGGAATGGGTGACGCCGAAGCTTCCCAGTGAACCGTTCGGCGCGGGGCATCACCGCCACTGGCTCTCGATCGTCAGGGGGGAGTCGCCGCGCGACGACACGCCGGAGGCCGGCCTCGCCTCGATCGAGGTGGCGGAAGCCATCTACCGCGCGGCCGGCTCCGGCTGCCGCGAGAATCCGTCAGGCCTGAACGGGGAGGGGCGGCCATGAGCTTGCGCATCGCCGTGCTCGGCGCGGAGCACTACCACGCCAATTTCTGGATCAAGGCCTTTCTGCAGAGCGATGGCGTCGCGGTCGCCGGCGTCTGGGACAAGGACCGCGCGAAAGCCGCCGCGCTCGCCGGACGGCATGGGGTCAGCGTTGCCGACGATCTCGAGACGTTGCTCGACGGCTCGGACGCGGTCGCCATCTGCTCGGCAACGAGCGAGCATGTCGGCTTCGTCCGCGAGGCCGCGCGGCGCGGCCTGCCCATCCTTTGCGAAAAGCCCCTCGGCGCCACCGGCGGCGATTGCCTGGAGATCGCGCGCATCGTCCGGGAGAGCGGCGTTCCCTTCATGCAGAGCTTCCCCAAGCGGTTCGACCCGGTCAATCACGAGATCAAGGCGCTTCTCGCCGATCGGGCGCTCGGAACGGTGACGCTCTGCCGTATCCGGCATGGGCACGGCCACGGCTTCGAGGAGGATTTCCGCAGGAGCTGGTTCGTCGACTCCGCACTTTCCGGCGGCGGCACGCTGCTGGATGAAGGCGTGCACGCTGCGGATTTCCTGCGCTGGATGTTCGGCGAGCCGAAATCGGTGTCGGCGGCGATATCCTCCGCGGCGCTCGGACTTCCCGTCGAGGACACGGCCGCGGCGACGTTCCGTTTCGACAGTGGCATGTTCGCGGAAGTCGCGACGAGCTGGTGCTTCGCCGCGGCCGACGCCTCGATCGAGATCTACGGCACCGAGGGAACGCTTCTGCTGAGCGGCGTCGACCTTGCCTCGCGCGCCGCCCATGAGAGCGGCTTCCTGCGCCTCTATTCGCGCAAGGAAGGGCGCTGGTCCGTGTCGCCGACGATCCCGCATTTCAAGACGGGCGTCTTCCACGAGCATGTCGCCTGGGCCTTCGTCCGCGCACTCAAGGAGGGTGGGCCGATGCCGGTGACGCTGGAGGACGGGATGCGGGCTTTCGCCATGGTGGAAGCCGCCTATCGCTCGGCCGCAAGCGGCCGGCTGGAGGCCATTCGGCCGGACTGCGAACCGGGAGCGGGATCATGAATGCGCTCGTCTGCGACGTCGGCGGCACCAATACGCGGCTCGGCCTCGTCGAGAAAGGCGTTCTGACGAGCGGCAGTCTCGCCAGTTTCCGCAATGCGGAGTTCGCTGATTTCAACAGCCTGCTTTCGGCCTATCTTTGGCAGATCGGACGCGGCCGGGTCGACGCGGCCTCCATCGCGCTTGCCGCGCCCGTCGGCCCCGAAGGGGCGACCCTCACCAACCACGACTGGACGATTTCGCGCGCCGGCGTGGGCTCGGTGACGGGTGCAAGGGCGATCCACTTCCTCAACGATTTCGAGGCGCTCGGCTTCGCGCTCCTCGACGTCGGCCTTCTCGAAACGGTCGTCCTGCGGGACGGGCCGGAGGCCGGGAACAAGCAGGCACGGCGCTTGGTGCTCGGAGCCGGCACCGGCTTCAACGCGGCGGCCCTCATCATCGACCCGGTGACGGGGCATCCCGTCGTCGCGGCGGCCGAATGCGGGCACACGACCTTGCCCGTCCAGGGCGAGGAGGAGCACGACATCCAACGCTTCCTGTCGAAGGGGCGGGGCCGGGCTTCGAACGAACGCGCACTGTCGGGGCGCGGGCTGAGCGAACTCTACGCCTGGTGCTGCGAGAAGGCCGGAACCGATCCCGTCCTACAGGGCAGCGCCGAGATCGCGCGGCGGGCGCTCGACGGTTCGGACGGCCTTGCCCGCGAAGCCGCGCTGCTCTTCGCGCGGTTTCTCGGCCGCGTCGCCGGCGACCTGGCGCTGGCCTTCCTGCCGCTCGGCGGGATCTACCTGACTGGCGGCGTGTCGCGCGCCTTGCTGCCGCTTCTGAAGGACGATCCCGCCTTCATGGCCGCATTCCACGCCAAGGGGCGCATGAGCGGCTTCATGGAGCAGTTCCCGATCGCCATGCTGACCGACGACCGGGTGGCGCTCGCCGGATGCGCGGCGTTCCTTGCCGCGCAACCCGGGAGCCAGAAATCGTAGGGGAGGGGCGGGAGGCGGGCACGCCCCCCACCGTCATCTTCGCCCTGGCCGGAATGGCCTCAATCGCCTTTCTGGAGTTCCAGCAAATCCGTCGCACGAAACCGGTACTGGCGCGAGTAGCGCTCCGGCGCGTCGAGGATTTCCGGCGCATGTCCGTCCTCGACCTCGGCGATCCATTCCAGCAGCCGCTTCTTCAGATCGTCACAGAGGCCGCGGAAGACATCCATCCCGATCAGATTGACCATTTCGTAGGGATCGCTGTCGAGATCGTAGAGATAGCATTCGCGATAGACGTCCGAACGCGGCGCGTCCTCATGGTATTCGGAGGTCACGCCATATTTCCAGCGATGGGTCCGCAGCGCGCGGCCTGTCTCTGTCTCGCTGATCTGGAAGAAGAGGTCCTGCCGCCATGGCGCGCGGGCGTCGCGCACCACGGGCATGATCGACTTGCCGACCATGCTGCCGGGTATTTCGAGGCCGGCCGCGTCGATGAGGGTAGGGGCGATGTCGATCGTGCTGAAAAGCGCCCGGACCTGGCCGCCGGCGTTGAAACCCGGCCCGGTGATCATGGACGGCACCCTGACCGCGCTCTCATGGCAGGAGCGCTTGTACTCATCGTTGCGCGTCTTGAAATGGCAGGCGTGGTCGGAAGTGAACATGACGATCGTGTTGTCGAGCATGCCCAGGCTCTTCAAGGCGTCCATCAGCCGGCCGAATGCCTCGTCCAGCCGCTTGACCATTCCGTAATAGCCGCCGAGATGCCAGGTGCTGGTGCCTTTCAGCGTGGCCAGGTCCGGCGGCGTCCACTGCCTTGCCGTCAGTTCCTCGCGATAGCCGTCCGGCGGCGGGTAATCGTCGACATGGTTCTGATGATGCGGCTCGAGGAAGGAGACGAACAGGAAGAAGGGGTCGTCCTGATGGCCGTCGCAGAAGCGGATCGCCGCGTCGGTCAGCGCGTCGACGCGGTAGCCGGGAAGCTTCTTCCTGTTGTTGTCGTCGTCATAGAGGATCGCGTCATAGGCGTCGGATACGAATTCGAGATGGTTGGCGGCGAGCCAGCTCTGGTAGCCGCCGCGCAGGTGCTTCGGCACCGGGTCCTTCCCGGCCAGATGCCATTTGCCGATATAGGCGGTCGTGTAGCCGTTGCGGGCGAAGACCTTGGCCATCGTCTCCGCATTGTCCGCCAAGGGGATTTCGTTGCGGAAGACGCCGGTCTGCGTGGCGAAGCGGCCCGTCTGCAGCGACGCGCGCGCGGGGCCGCAAAGCGGCTGGCAGGCGAAGGAATGGTAGAGGTGCGTGCCGGCCCGGGCGAGCCGGTCGAAATTGGGGGTCAGGCCCATCGGGTTGCCGTGCGCGCCGGTCGTGTCGTGCCGTTGTTGATCGGTGAAGAAAACAATGACGTTCGGCTTGCTCATGGCGACGAAAAACGGCCTCCGCTGCGCTGGAAGGTGAAACGGCCGCACACTATCCGCCGCTATTCCGCCGCGAAAATGATATTAAATCCCGCTCAATATAACTGCAGGTTATATCCTTGTTGCGCGGCATCCTCCGCCAGGATCGGCAACATCTGGAGCGCGCGGCGCATAATGGGGTATTCGCTCGAGGATTTGCGGAACCAGGCGCCGGAGGCGAATTTCCAGATCGGCCGTTCGAGACGCAGCGGCACCAGCCCGGCGGCGGCGGCCACTCCCTCCAGCGATGTCGGCGCCAGAGTCAGGAACTCCGTTCCGCTGACCATCCTGAAGCTCGCCGCCAGCACGTCGATCTCCATGCGGATGGCCGGCGGCGGCAGCATATGGTCGCTGCAATAGACCCTGAGCCGCTCCGCCAGCAGCCGGTCGCGCTTGTAGATGATCCACCTGCAGTTGGCGAGGTCCGCGGCTTCGATCTCCGGCCGGGCGGCCAGCCTGCTGTGGCGGCAGCAATAGGGGGTGATCGAGACGCCAAGGAATTTCAATCTCGATATGCCTTCCGGCGGCACGCCGTGCAGCGCGCCCAGCATCAGGTCGATCTCGCCGTCGACGAGCTTCGGCAGGGTGAGCCCGGCGACGTCGAAGTCGAGGCTGAAATCGGTTTCGGGAAACTCGGAACTCAAAAGCTTCACCAGATCCGGCGCCATGGTCATGTGATAGACGGCGCCGGCGGCGATATTGAACCGGCGCAGCCGGCCCGAGGTGATGGCGTGCACCTCCTCCTCCGCCTGGCGGTAGTGCATCTCGATCGCCTGCACCCGCATATGCAGCCGATGCCCCGCTTCCGTCAGCACCATCCCGCGCGGGGTGCGCATGAAGAGGCGGGCGCCGAATTCGCGTTCGAGCCGCCGGATGGTCTTGGTGAGCGCCGGCTGGGTGAGGCCGATGCGAGCCGCCGCCGCGGTAAGGTTTCCCGTCGTCACCACGGCGCCGAAGGCGCGCAGATTGCGGTCCATGGCATTCCCTCAAGTTATGCGTTCAAGGAACTAATATCATTTTTCGTAGCGACCGTCAGGCGCTAGCTTGCCGCAAAAATCAAATCGTCCTTCGTTCGGGCATGCGGCGCCCATGCCGCCCGGGACGACGGAAGACGAAGACGGCAGGCGATCCGGAGGCGAAGGAAGGAAATCGATGAAGGGGAGAACCGGAATTCTGCTCGCGGCCTCGATTGCCGCCGGTGCGCAAGGATGTGTTCGAATCCGATCTCAAGGACAAATCGGAATTCCGCCGGATGAAGGCCTGCGGGGATGAAATTCCTTTCGGCAAGCAGGAATTCGGCTACGCTGAAAGGGCGGAGATGACCAACGCGCCCGATCTGAGGCCGAGCCAGGCGCCGTCGGGGAACTGACTTCGACCCGGCATTGAACAAGGCAGCCGATGATTTCGTCGGAATATTCACGAAGGGCGGCCGAAAGGCCGGCAAGCTGGCGCCGCCTGAGGAATGACTGGCGCCGTTTGAGAAACAAGAGAAAGCGCCATCCGGTGCCGAACGGGTTCGCTCCAGCTATTCCTGAGGGTTATCGACTGCGGCCGCTAATATCATTTTTGCCGGGGCCGACCCGAAGCTATCTTTCTTCCGGACGTGCGACGGCGGCGCTTTCGGAAGATCGCTCCGTTGGCGTCGCGTGGTCGGAGGCAGACAATCACCGCGGACGAATCCGCGGATCGGGAGGAACAGATGAAGCGATATGATCTCGTGCCGGGCCTGCTGGGAGCCGCCGCAGGCGCAATTTTCGCCGCGTCGCCGGCCGTCGCCGCCGACAGCTTCATGGATGTCGGCAAGCAGGCGCCGATCACCATCCTCATCAATGCCTCGCCCTGGTATAACGGCTTCGAGAGCGTCGTGAACCTCTACGAGGAGCAGACGGGCAACAAGGTCAATCTCGACGTTACCCCGTTCCCCGGCATGCTGGAGAAGGGGCGGAGCGCGGTGCGGGATCCCAGCAAGAGTCCCTACGACCTCATCAACATCAACAGCACCTGGACGATCGAGTTCTACAAGGGCGGCTTCCTCGACCCCATGCAGGATGTAGATCCCAATTTCCAGGTGCCCAAGGAAGTCCTGACCCTCGGCGACGCCGGCTGCTGGGACGATGCCAAGCAGTTCAGGACCTGCAAGACGGGCAAGCTGATGGGCTATGCGCCGAACGGCAATGTCGAGCTCTTCTACTACCGCAAGGATGTCTTCGACCAGAAGGGCCTGAAGGTGCCGGTCACTTTCGACGACGTGCTGGCCAACTGCAAGGTGCTGCAGGACCCGCCGAAGTCGTATGGATACCTGCAGCGCGGCGAGAAGGGCGATTCGATCTATTACGACTGGATGGCCTACATGCTGTCCTACGGCGCCCAGGACGTGAAGGACGCGGAGAATGGCGACTTCACCGTCACCATCAACAGCCCGCAGGCCAAGGCCGCGCTCGATAAGTATATCGAGATCGGCCACAAATGCGGTCCGGCCAATGCCGGCACGCTCGGCCAGGGCGACCTGATCCAGCTCATCCAGACCGGCAAGGGGATGCAGGCGCAGGGCGTGGTGGCCGCCTTCCCGAATTTCGACAATCCGCAGAAATCCGCGGTCGTCGGCAAGATCTACGCTTCGGTCCTGCCGCGCGCCACGGCGGATGGCCATCCGGGCGCCGCGATCGGAAGCTGGGTGTTCGGCATTCCCAAGAACGCCTCGGCCGAAGGCAAGAAGGGCGCCATCGCCTTCTCCAAATGGTTCCTCACCTACAAGGCGCAATACGCCTATGCGGAAGGCGGCGGCATCCCGGTGCGGGGCGACGTGTTCGATTCCGACCTGAAGAAGCAGGACAAGTTCCGCTGGATGCAGGCCTATGAGGACGAGATCCCGTATGGAAAGCAGGTGTTCGGCTACGCGGAAAGCGCGCAGGTTACCAATGCGCTCGGCCTCAGGCTCAACCAGGCGCTGATCGGCGAACTGACCTCGGCCCAGGCGCTCAACAAGGCGGCGGAGGATTTCTACGAGATCTTCCAGAAGAGCGGCCGCAAGACCGGAAAGATCGCTCCGCTTCCGGAGTGATCTGATATCCGGAAGGCCGCGCGACGCGCGGCCTTCCTCGTTGATTTTCGAATGGTGAACGCCTTCAGGCGCGGAGGACTCCCTGAAAAGCGATGCGGATTTCACGGCCCGGCGCGGCGGCGGCCTGGCCGATTTCCTCGACCGGAATTTCAAATGGATCACGATCGCCCCGGCGGCCGTGCTCCTGATCCTGCTCACCGTCTATCCAATCCTGAACCTTATCGGCATGTCGGTCTCGACCATCGGCTTCCAGGCCGCCAGGGAGGTCTGGAGCTTCACCCCCGCCCGGAATTTCCAGGACCTGATTGATGACGACATCTTCCGGACCGCTCTGTGGAACACGCTGGTCTTCGCCGTCGTCGCGGTTACGATCGAGATTGTCCTCGGCCTGACGCTCGCCATCCTCGTCGCCTCGGTCTCGCGCTTCAAGGGCCTCGTCCGCACAGTCCTCATCGTGCCGATCCTCATGCCGCCGGTGGCGATCGGCTCGATGTGGAAGCTGATGTACAGCCTCGATTTCGGCGTGCTCAACCAGATCGTCACCTCGTTCGGCCTGCAGCCGGTCAACTGGCTGGGCTCGACCTTGCTGGCGCTCTTCTCGATCATCATCGTCGATGTCTGGCACTGGACACCCTTCGTCTTCCTGATCCTGTTCGCCGCGGTCGAAGGTTTGCCGAAGGAGGTCATCGAAGCGGCGCGCATCGACGGCGCGCGCAATCGCGAACTGGTCTTCAAGATCATCATACCCTTGATGAAGCCGGCCCTGGCCGTCGCCGTGCTCTTCCGCATCATCCTCGCCTTCAAGGTCTTCGACGAGGTCTTCCTGCTGACTTCCGGCGGCCCGGGGACATCGACGGAGGTCGTCAGCCTGCATCTCTACAAGGTGTTCTTCGAGCAGAACCAGATGGGCTACGGTGCGCTTCTGTCGCTCGCCATCATTGCCGCGACGATCGCCTTCCTATGGGTGGGCCAGCGCGCCGCGTCGGCCGTGGGGGCACGCTGATGCTTGTCCTCAGAGGTCCGACCCGCTGGCTGGCCTATCTCGTCCTGGCCGTCGGCGTGGTCGTCATCATCGGCCCCTTCCTGTGGGTGGCGCTGCAATCGTTCAAATACGAGATCGCCATCCTGCAGGGATCGTGGATCTTCACGCCGACCTGGTTCAACTATTCCGACGTGCTCTATTCCCACCGTTCCGACTTCCCGACCAATGTCTGGAACAGCGTCGTGGTGTCGAGCCTCTCGACCTTCTTCGTGCTGATCGCGGGCACGCTCGCCGCCTATTCGCTGAGCCGGCTCAAGTGGAACCGCTGGATCGCCAGGACCTTCCTCGGCTGGACCCTGATCTTCAACATGATCCCGCCGCTGACGCTGGTCGGTCCGTGGTACCTGATCTTCCGGGAAGTCGGGCTCTACGAGACGCTGACCGGGCTCATCCTCGCCCACATCACGCTCCATCTGCCGATGACGATCTGGATGATGATGGCCTATTTCAACGAGATCCCGAAGGAGATCGAGGATGCCGCCCGTGTCGACGGCTGCGACAGGCTCGACGTGTTCTGGCGGATATCCCTGCCGCTGGTGACGCCCGGCCTGATCGCGGCCGGCGTACTGGCCTTCGTCTTCTCCTGGAACGAATTCGCCGTCGCGCTCAACCTGACCAGCCGCGCTTCGGCCACGGTTCCGGTGGCCATCGCCCGCTTCGCCCAGCAATACGAGGTCCAGTACGGCCAGATGGCGGCGGCTTCCATCGTTTCGACGATACCGGCGCTCATCCTGATGTTCTTCGGCCAGCGTTTCGTCGTGCAGGGCCTGACGATGGGCGCGGTGAAATGAACGAGGAGCGCCAGCCATGGCTGAAGTGAAGCTGGAAAACATCCACAAGCGCTTCGGCGGCGCCGAGGTCATCCATGGCGTCGACCTCACGATCCGCAATGGCGAGTTCGTCGTGCTGGTCGGTCCGTCAGGCTGCGGCAAGTCCACCCTGCTTCGCATGATCGCCGGGCTGGAGGAGATTTCCGACGGCACCATCTCGATCGGCGGAACGGTGGTCAACGAGCTCGAGCCGCGCGAGCGCGACATTGCGATGGTGTTCCAGAGCTACGCGCTCTACCCGCATATGAACGTCGAGAAGAATATGAGCTTCTCGATGGCACTGCGCAGGGAGCGTCCGGACAGGATCCGGCAGGCCGTCGAAGGCGCTGCGACCTCGCTCGAGCTGAGCCCCTATCTGGACAGGCTGCCGAAGGCGCTTTCCGGCGGCCAGCGCCAGCGCGTGGCTATGGGGCGGGCCATCGTCCGCCGGCCGAAGGTGTTCCTGTTCGACGAGCCCCTTTCCAACCTCGACGCCCAGCTACGCGTGCAGATGCGGACCGAGGTGCGCAAGCTGCATCAGCGGCTCGAGGCGACTTCGGTCTACGTCACGCACGACCAGGTCGAGGCGATGACGATGGCGGACCGCATCGTCGTGCTCGACAAAGGCAGGATCGCCCAGTCGGGCACGCCGCTCGAGCTCTACGACCGGCCGGCCAATCGCTTCGTCGCGGAATTCATCGGCTCGCCGGCGATCAACCTTTTCCCTTGCGACGTGAAGGAGGGAAGGGTGCTTCTCGCCTCCGACGACGGCGCCATCGATATCGGCCCGGCAGCCGCCGTCGAGGACGGTATCGAGCTCGGCGTCCGGCCCGAGCACATGCGCCCGGTGGAAAGCGGGGGCGTTTCCGGGACGGTGCAGGTCATCGAGAATCTCGGCGCGGAAACATATGTCATCCTCAACGCCGCCGGCCGCGACGTCTGCTGGCGGATTGCCGGCCGGCCGCAGGTCGCGGTCGGCGACCGGCTGCGGCTCGGCTTCGACCCCGCCCACATGCACTTCTTCAGCGCCGCATCCGGCGCTCGCCTCTAGGAACATCCGCTCCCAGGAACGAGGATCAGCCCACGTGAAGACCGTTTTCGTCCTCTTCGATTCCCTCAACCGCCACATGCTCGGCTGCTACGGCGGCACGCGCATCCCGACGCCCAATTTCGACCGGCTGGCGGCGCGCACCATGGTGCATGACCGGCACTATGTCGGTTCGCTACCCTGCATGCCCGCGCGCCGCGACCTGCTGACCGGCAGGCTGACTTTCCTGCATCGGAGCTGGGGGCCGCTCGAACCCTTCGACAACGCCTTTCCCGAATTGCTCAAGCAGAAGGGCGTCCATTCGCACCTCGTCACCGACCATTATCACTACTGGGAAGACGGCGGCGCGACCTACCACAACCGCTACTCGACCTTCGACTTCGTGCGCGGCCAGGAAAGCGACCCGTGGAAGGCGATGGTGCAGCCGCCATGGGAAAGGCTGCGCGAGAAATACCACGAGCGCCAGCGGAGCGTGGACGCGATCAGCAAATACACGCCCTACATGATCAACCGCGAATTCATCCGCGAGGAGAAGGATTTCCCTTCCGTCCAGTGTTTCGAGCGCGGCTTCGAGTTCCTCGACATCAACCGCGAGGCGGACAACTGGCTGCTGCAGATCGAGACCTTCGATCCGCACGAGCCGTTTTTCGCGCCGGACCGCTTCAAGGAGCCGTTCAGGACCGGCTGGAACGGACCGATCCGCGACTGGCCGCGCTACGGCCGGGTCGACGAGCTTCCGGAGGAAGCGAACGAACTGCGCGCCAACTACTACGCGGTCGTGGCGCTGTGCGATGCACTGCTCGGCCGGCTTCTCGACTATTTCGACCGCCACGACATGTGGAAGGACACGGCGCTCGTCGTCACCACGGACCACGGCTTCCTGCTCGGCGAGCACGATTTCTGGGCCAAGAACCGGATGAACCTCTATGAGGAGATCGTCCACATTCCGCTCTTCATCCACGATCCGCGCAATCCGCGTGCCGGCCGCACGAAACGGCTGACCCAGTCGATCGACATCGCTCCGACCTTCCTCGACCTTTATGGGATCGAACCGCCGGCGGAGACGGAAGGCCGGTCCCTGCTCGCCGAGGGAAATCGGGAGGCCGTCCTTTTCGGCTATTTCGGCGGCGCCGTGAACGTCACCGACGGGCGCTACACTTATCACCGCTTCCCGGAAGATATCCGCACCCAGGAGGTCTTCCAGTACACGGTGATGCCGGCCCATCTGAAGCAACTTTTCACGCCGGAGGAACTCTCGGGCGCCACGCTCGCCGATCCGTTCGGCTGGACGAAGCGCGTGCCGCTCCTCAAGGTGCCGGTGATCGAGCGCTCGCCCATGTACGATAATTACGGCCCGGGTTCGCTGCTCGAAAGCGACACGCGCCTTTACGACCTGGAGGCCGACCCGGGACAGGAAAGGCCGCTCGACGACCCGGTGGTGGAGGCGCGCATGGTCGAACTCATGCGGGGGCTCATGGCACGGAACGAAGCGCCGGCGGAGGCCTATTCGCGGCTGGCGCTGGAAGGCGTTGGCTGACCAGGAGCCGTGCTGGGTCTCATGAGCGCTCCGCGCCGGCCCTGACGAAATCGATGAAGGCGCGGAGCGGGGCCGGCACGAGGCGCCGGCCGGGATAATAGAGATACGGGCCGTCGAAGTCCTGCCACCAGTCCTTCAGGACCGGTTCCAGCGCGCCGCTTTCGAAATGCGGCGCGAGCCAATCCTCGAAATGGTAGGCGATGCCGCTGCCGGCGATCGCCGCATCGACGGCTAGATCGCTGCCGCCGCCCATGCGCACGACGAGCGGTCCGGCCGGATCGACCGTCACCACCTCGCCGTCACGCTCGAACTCCCAGGGCGGCATGGCGCCGCTCTCGAAACGCCCGCGAAGGCAGGCATGCGCCAGAAGATCGCGCGGATGTGCGGGCCGGCCGCTGCGGTCGAGGTAGGAAGGCGCGGCGGCAGCCGCGAAACGCTGCACGCGCGGGCCGATTGGCACCGCGATCATGTCCTGCTCCAGCCGCTCGCCGTAGCGGATGCCGGCGTCGCAGCCGGAAGCGAGCACGTCGACGAAGCTCTCCTCGGTGATGATTTCGAGCCTTATCTCGGGGTAGGCGGCGAGGAAAGCGGGCACGATACGGGGCAGCACCAGCCGGGAGGCGCTGACCGGCACGTTGAGCTTCAGCGTGCCGGCGGGACGGTCGCGGAAGGTGTTGACCACGTCGAGCGCGGCGTCGATTTCCGAAAGCGCGGGCGCCAGCCGTTCGAGGAGGCGCAGGCCCGCCTCGGTCGGCGCGACGCTGCGGGTGGTGCGGTTCAGGAGCCGCACGCCGAGCCCGGCCTCGAGCCGCCGGATCGCTTCGCTCAAGCCCGAGGCGCTGCGCCCCGAGAGCCGCGCCGCGTCACGAAAGCCTTTCGCCCGCGTCACCGCGACGAACGCATTCAGATCACCAAGGTCGGCCTGCATCGTTCGATTTTCCGTACAACCTGTACGGATTGTAGCGGATTATCGCGTGGCTTGTCAGGCCCTACCTCTGCGTCACCGAACAAGGAGAACGCGAATGACAAATCTCGGCAAATCCGGCACGTACCGTCTCGGCGACCGCACGGTGAAGCGGCTCGGCTACGGCGCGATGCAGCTGGCGGGGAAGGGGGTATTCGGTCCGCCCAGGGACCATGACGCGGCGATCGCCGTGCTGCGCGAGGCGGTGGAATCGGGTGTCGACCATATCGACACCAGCGATTTCTACGGTCCGCACGTCACCAACAGGCTGATCCGCGAGGCCCTGCATCCCTATCCGGACGATCTCGTCATCGTCACCAAGATCGGCGCGCGGCGCGGCCACGACGGCTCGTGGCTGCCGGCATTCTCGCCCGCCGAACTGAAATCCGCCGTCGAAGACAATCTGCGCCATCTCGGCCTCGATGTCATGGAGGTGGTCAATCTCCGCATCATGATCGACACGGATCGGCCTGGCGGCGGTGCGCACGGGCCCGCCGAGGGCTCGATCGAGACGCCGCTTGCGGTGCTGGCCGATCTGCAGCGGCAAGGCCTCGTGCGCCATATCGGGCTTTCCAACGCCACGCCGGCACAGGTTGCCGAGGGCCGCGGGATCGCCGAGATCGTCTGCGTGCAGAACCACTACAACCTGGCGCATCGCGACGACGACGCGCTGATCGACGAGCTTGCCCGAGACGGCATCGCCTATGTGCCCTTCTTCCCGCTCGGCGGCTTCACGCCGCTGCAATCCGGCACGCTGGACGCGGTGGCGAAGAGGCTCGGCTTCACGCCGATGCAGGTGGCGCTCGCCTGGCTGCTCCGGCGCTCGCCGAACATCCTGCTCATCCCCGGCACGTCGTCCGTGGCGCATCTGCGGGAGAATATCGCCGCGGCGGAGATCGAACTGCCGGCGGATGCGATCGAGGAACTGGACGGGATCGGCAAGGCTGCGGCGTAACCGTCCTTGCCTTCAGCTCTCCCCACCACCCTCCAACTCCGCCCCCGGCACGTAGAGCATGATTGGCCGGACCTCATAGACTGCGGTCGGGTTGACCCGGCGGAGCTGCCGCGCCGCCTCGATTGCGCCGTCGATCGAGGGATAATCGACGATATAAAGGCCGAGAAGCTGCTCCTTGGTCTCGGCGAAGGGTCCATCGACGATAATGCTGTCGGCCTTGTCGGTGTTCTTGCCGCGCAGGGTCCTGGCGTCTTTCGTCGGGCCGAGCCGCGCCGCCGGCCCGAGATGCCTCTCGGCCACGAGCCGGTCGTTGATCTCGAGAAGGCCCTTCATCAATGTCGCGTCTTCCTCGGCGGACCAGGTCTCGAAGGCGTCGTCGGCATGGTAGGCGAGGATGGCGTAGCGCATGGGCGGCTCCTTGGTTGGGGAGAGAGATCGGTTTGAGGTTTACCCGCTCTCCGGTTTGCAGTGCAAACCGCCTCTGTCCCTCAAGATGAAGGACCAGGACGCCGCGCACACTATCGGAGGCGGCAGACCTGGATCCATTCCGTAGCATCGATACCGTCCTCTGCCACGCCGTGGGACCTGCGGTCGCCCAACCTCATTCTGAGCCGCCATCGCAGTTCCGCGCCGTTACGGAATGGGTCCCGGTCTTTCTCGCCTCGCTTCGCTCGGTCTCGAAAACCAGGATGACGGAGCCTATCCTCCGATCGCCTTCAGATAGCGTGCCGCCGAGCGTTCCACCGCCGCCTTCCCGCCATGCTCGATCGTCCGCCCCTCGAAGGCGCCGTAGATGGCGTCGAAAGGGAAGGGGCGGACGGCGTCCACGATGCGGCCGATCTCGGCCGCGCCGAGCGGGATGAGGTTCGGATAGGAATACATGAAGGAGACGTGGCGCCGGTCGGGCACGACCTGGATCGTGTCGCCCGAGAAGAGCGCCCCGCGCCCGTCGCCGAGCCATGGGCAGGATAGCACCGAGGCGCCGGCGAAATGGCCGCCGCAGCGGATCATGGTCGCGGCGCCGAGCGGAAGCCGCTCGCCCGACCAGAATTTCACCGCGCCGTCGTCGCGCTGCACCCACTCCGCGTCGTCCTCGTGGATGTGGACCGGCACGCCGCCGAAAGCCGCGCTCCATTCCGCCATGCAGGAATAGTAATGCGGGTGCGAGATGGCGATCGAAGACAGCCCGCCGAGCCCCTCGATCCGCTTCACCGTGGCCTCGTCGATCAGGCTGACGCAGTCCCACAATATGTTGCCGTCCGGATGCAGGATGAGGAAGGCGCGCTGGGCGATGGCGAAAGCCGGCCGTATCTTCAGGCTGAAAAGCCCCTCCGCCTCCTCGTTCCAGCCGATCTCGTGGTCCCGGGCGATTTCCGCCATCTCCGTCCAACGCTGGCCGCCGGCCGGCACATATTGCCGCTTGTCCTCGCAGATCGGACAGGCGAGGGGCGGCTCAACGCTGTCGGGGAATTGCGTCCCGCAGGTGACGCAGATGAAACGGGGCATGACTTAATCCTGATTTGTCCGGGCGAGCACAGAAATGGCTATTTTCTCTTTGCTATCCAGCAGAGCACGACGAAGGCAGTCGCGAGGACCAAGGGAACTGTCCCGGAATTTTTCCCGGTCTTCCCCAATCACTCCGCCCGCAAAATCTTGTCCATCGCCTTTCCGCGCGCCAACTCGTCGATCAACTTGTCCAGGTAGCGGATGTTCCGCATGATTGGATCCTCGATCTCCTCGACGCGGACACCGCAGACCACGCCCTTGATCAGCACGCGTGAAGGATTGAGCCGGGGAGCCTTCGCAAAGAAGGTTTCGAAATCGGTGCCGTTCGACAGGACGATCTGAAGGTCGTCCTCGTCGTAGCCGGTCAGCCAGAAGATGATCTCATCGACCTCTGCCTTGGTGCGCCCCTTCTTCTCCGCTTTCGCCACCAAAAGGGGATAAACCCGCGCAAAACTCATCGTATAGATACGGTGTTTTGCCATGAGCGCTCCCAGGGTCTGTTGCCAGAACAGGTAACGACGACGGCCGTTCCGCCGGCTCCGTGGAAAAGGAGAGGCGGGGCCGGGAGCTTCCGCATCCGCCCCGCGGTGGACCCCTCACATCCTCCACACCCCCACCTTCGTCTCCTCCACCGCCGCGTTCAGCGCCGCTGACAGGCTCAGCGCCAGCACCTCGCGCGTTTTGGCCGGATCGATGATGCCGTCGTCCCACAGGCGGGCAGAGGAATAGAGCGGGTGGCCTTCATGCTCGTATTTCATGAGGATAGGCTTCCTGAATTTCTGCTCCTCCTCGGCGGTCCATGTGCCGCCCTTGCGCTCGATGCCCTCGCGCTTGACCAGCGCCAGCACGGTCGCGGCCTGCTCACCGCCCATGACGGAGATGCGCGCGTTCGGCCACATCCACAGGAAGCGGGGCGAATAGGCGCGGCCGCACATGCCGTAATTGCCGGCGCCGAAGGAGCCGCCGATGATGACGGTCAGCTTCGGCACGCGCGCGGTCGCCACCGCCGTCACCAGCTTGGCGCCGTCCTTGGCGATGCCGCCGGCCTCGTATTTCGCTCCGACCATGAAGCCGGTGATATTCTGCAGGAAGACGAGCGGGATCTTGCGCTGGGTGCACAACTCGATGAAATGCGCGCCCTTCAGCGCGCTTTCGGAGAAGAGCACGCCATTGTTGGCGAGGATGCCGACCGGCATGCCATGCAGATGGGCGAAGCCGGTGACCAGCGTCGTGCCGTAATTCGCCTTGAACTCGTCGAGTTCCGAGCCGTCGACGATGCGCGCGATCACCTCGCGCACGTCATAGGGCTGGCGGATATCGGTCGGGATGACGCCGTAGATGCCGCTTGGGTCGTGAAGGGGCTGAACCGGCTCCTGAAGCGCAAGCTCTATCGTCTTCCTGCGATTGAGGTTTTTGACGATGCGGCGCACGATCGCCAGCGCATGGGCGTCGTCCACCGCGTAATGGTCGGCCACGCCCGACTGGCGCGTATGCAGGTCGGCGCCGCCCAAATCTTCCGCCGAGACCTCCTCGCCGGTCGCCGCCTTCACCAGCGGCGGGCCGCCGAGGAAGATGGTCGCCTGTTTGCGCACCATGATCGCCTCGTCCGACATTGCCGGCACATAGGCGCCGCCCGCCGTGCAAGAGCCCATCACGCAGGCGATCTGCGGGATGCCGGCCGCCGACATATTGGCCTGGTTGTAGAAGATGCGGCCGAAATGCATGGCGTCGGGGAAGACCTCGTCCTGGTTGGGCAGGTTCGCGCCGCCGGAATCGACCAGGTAGACACAGGGGAGGTTGTTCTGCGCCGCGATCTCCTGCGCCCTGAGGTGCTTCTTCACCGTCATCGGATAATAGGTGCCGCCCTTCACCGTCGCGTCGTTGACGACGATCACGCATTCCTGCCCCTCGATACGGCCGATCCCGGCGATCATGCCGGCGGACGGAATGTCCTCGCCATACATGTTCCAGGCGGCGAACTGGCCGATCTCGAGGAAGGGCGAGCCGAAATCCAGAAGCTCGGACAGCCGCTCGCGCGGCAGAAGCTTGCCGCGCGCGACATGACGCTGGCGGGATTCTTCCGGGCCGCCCCGCTCGACGGTCGCCGCCTTGCCGGCGATGTCGGCGACCAGCTCGCGCATCTTCGCGGCGTTCGCCTTGAAGGCGTCGGAGGCGGGGGAGACGGAGGAGGCGAGAGCGGGCATGAAATCTCCAGGGCAATGTAAATGTCAGCGAATGAGCTCAACCCTACAGGGCAGATCGAGTTCGGCCCAGACGCGATCGGCGGTGACGGCGGTCGCGCCAAGCCTCACCGCGGTGGCGATGCAGGCGCGGTCTCCCAAGGAAAGAACGCCCTTCTTGGCCCGTTTGAACAGTTCGCCGGCCAGGAAAGCTTGATCGGCGTCGAAGTCGACGACGACGATGTTGCTTCCGCCGATATATCGTTCCGCGACTTCAGGCGGCACCGCCTTCTCGATGCACTTAGCAATTATCTCGGCCAGATTGACACTGCTGAGCAGAGAGCCGGGGGCAAGGCGCGCGGCATTCTCCTGCCCCTCTTCGCCGAGCACGACCGCCATGATCACGGAGGTGTCAACGATGCGCTGCGTCATTCGAGGGGCGGCAAACCGTGCGCCTTGCGCCACTCGTTCGCCTCCTCCAGTTCGCGCCGCGCTTCCTCGCGACGTTCAGCAATCAATTCGTCCACGACGCTCTCGCCGGGATGCTCGGCCTTCCACTTCCTGGCAAAAGCCTGAACGCGCTTCAGCGCCACTTCCGGCGATACGATGCGGAATTCGCCGTCAGCCACGTCCGCCGTCACGATGTCCCCCGGCTTTACCAGCATTGCTGCCCGCATTTCAGCGGGGATTACCACGCGGCCGGCGCTGTCGATCTTGAGCCGTGTGTACTTGACCGATCGAAGTCCGTTTTCGTCCTGTTCAAAAGGCTGCGACCCTTCGAAAAAGCCTTCGCGATCGGACATGAGAAATGCTCCCGTGGCTGCGCTCCCATGATGGCATTTGTAGTCAAAAGTGGCAATCCTGCAGCGGGTTGCCAGTTTCTTGTTACTCCCCCATCATCTCCCGGCCGATCAGCCAGCGCCTTATCTCGCTCGTGCCGGCGCCGATCTCGTAGAGCTTGGCGTCGCGCAGCAGGCGGCCGGTCGGATAGTCGTTGATGTAGCCGTTGCCGCCGAGCATCTGGATCGCGTCGAGCGCCGTCTGCGTGGCGCGCTCGGCGGCGTAGAGGATGCAGCCGGCCGAATCCTTGCGGGTCGTCTCGCCGCGATCGCACGCGGCGGCGACCGCATAGACATAGGCGCGGCAGGCGTTCAACTGCGTGTACATGTCGGCCATCTTGCCCTGGACGAGCTGGAAATCGCCGATCGCCTGGCCGAACTGGCGGCGCTGCTGCACATAGGGCACGGCGACGTCCAGACAGGCGGCCATGATGCCGAGCGGCCCGCCGGACAGCACCACGCGCTCGTAGTCGAGGCCGGACATCAGCACCTCGACGCCCTTGTTCTCCTCGCCCAGCACGTTCTCGTAAGGCACCTCGACGTCCTCGAAGACGAGTTCGCCGGTGTTGGAGCCGCGCATGCCGAGCTTGTCGAGCTTCTGGGCTACGGAAAAGCCTTTCATCTCGCGCTCGATCAGGAAGGCGGTGATGCCGCGCGAACCCATGGTGGGCCCGGTCTTGGCATAGACCACCAGCGTTGATGCGTCCGGGCCGTTGGTGATCCACATCTTGGTGCCGTTCAGCACGTAGCGGTCGTTCTTCTTGTCGGCGCGGAGCTTCATCGACACCACGTCCGAACCCGAGCCGGGCTCCGACATAGCAAGCGCTCCGACGGCCGTGCCGGCGCAGAGGCCGGGCAGGTATCTTTGCTTCTGCTCCGGCGTCCCCCAGCGGTTGATCTGGTTGACGCAGAGGTTGGAATGGGCGCCGTAGGAAAGGCCGACCGCCGCCGAGCCGCGCGAGATTTCCTCCATCGCGATGACATGCGCGAGATAGGTCATGCCCGAGCCGCCATAATCAGGATGGGCCGTCATGCCGAGCACGCCGATTTCGCCGAGCTTCTGCCAAAGGCCGGCAGGGAAGTCGTTCTCGCGGTCGATCTCCGCCGCCTTGGGCGCGATCTCGTCGCGCGCGAAGCGACGCACGAGCTCACGCAGCGCCTCGATGTCCTCGCCGAGGCCGAAATTCATCGAATGATCATACATCAGCCACCTCCCGCTCCCTTGTCGTCGTCTTCGCGCCGGCCAGGCGCATCGTCATGCCGAGATAGGTCTCGGTGACTTCCTGCACCGAAAGCCGCTCGTCCGGACGGAACCAGACAATGACGCCGGTGATCATCTGGATGATCGCCATCGCCGTCAGCTTCGGGTCCTCCACCAGGAAATCGCCGGCCTCCGCTCCCTCGCGCAGGATCCGGCGGAGTTCCTTTTCGTAGGCCGAACGCATCTTCAGGATCGCGCTCAACCGCTCGCGCGACAAGCTTCTCAATTCCATGTTGGAAACATGCGTCGAATGCCGCCGTGCCACATGGAAGGAAATATGATTGCGCACGAAGGCGGCAAGCCGCGCCGGGGGCTCGGAGGAGGGGGGCCGCGCGGCCTCCCATGCCGCCAGCAGCCCTTCCATATGTTCGCGCATGAGCGTGAAGAGGAGGTCTTCCTTGGTCGGGAAATAGCGGTAGAGCGCGGCGGCCTGCACGCCGATCCCGGCGGCAAGCTGGCGCATCGTCACCGCCTCGTAGCCATGCCGCGCCATCAGCGTCAGCGCGGCTTCGCGCAGCGCCGCCTCCGTCTTTTCTCCGTCGGAACCGGTGGTCCGCGCCATAGCCGGAAATCCTCCCGCGCGAATAATAAAACGAGCGTTCAATTAATTCAAGGCGCCGTCGGGCGCCGGGCTTCTGTCGTGGAGAAGGCCCCTGATCACGGCGATGTCGCCAGGAGGGTTCCCGGTGAGAGGAGAGGCCGGACCGGCGGTCGCGGAGATGACGCGCTACTGCCGCCCGGCAAGATAGGCGGCGGTCCAGAAGCCGCAGCACAGCACGACGGCTCCCACGCCGATCGCCACCAGCACGGCATCGTAGCCGCCGGTCTCAGACCATATCCATGCGGCGGCGAGCGGGGAGACCGCGAGCATGACGTTCATGGGAGCGACCATCGCACCGTTTATCGCCCCATAGGCATCCCTGCTGATCATCTCCGGCACCATCAGTCCCCTGACGATCGTGATCATGCCGTTCGCGACGCCGTAGAAGGCGGCAATCGCGGCAATGACCGCCACGTTGGGCGGCGCCCAGGCGAAGCCCAACACGGCAAGTGGGAAAACGATCACGATCATCGAGCCGACCCGGCGGATCGGAGCATCGGGAGCAAAGAACATGATCAGGGTTCGACCGACTACCTGCGCCGGACCTATCACGGCCAGCACCGCAACGACGCCGGAGGTATCGAGCCCGCGTTCGAGCAGGAGAGGATAGAGGTGGAAGGTGAGCGCGGCGAAGGCCGCCTCATAGCCGACGAGCGCGACCATCAGCGCCCAGAAAACCGGGCGGCGCATCGCCCACGCCACGGCCTTCCGGCCGGCCAGCGGCAGAGCTTCGTGCGGCTGGCGCGAGGGGACTGCATGGTCCTTGGCGGGATCGATGGCGAGGAAATAGAGACCGCCGCAGACGGCGATGTTCGTCGCGCCGAGAACCATGAGCGCATGCCGCCATCCAAACATGTTGATGAGCAGCTGGATGAGCGGAATGAAGACGGTGCTGGCGAACCCGCCCCACAAGGTCAGGGCGGTGATGCCGCGGCGCGCGTTTCCCGAGCCGACCCGGCGCGCGATCACGGCGAAGGCCGGCTCGTAGAAGGTGGCGGCCTGCAAGCACCCGATCGCGGCGAAGATGGCGTAGAAGGCCAAGACATTCGACACCTGTGACCAGGCGAAGAGCATGAGACCGGCCCCCACCGACGCAAGGCTCATGACATAGCGTCCCTGCCCACGGTCGATGGCGGCGCCGACCGGATAGGCGGCTACGCCGGCGAGGGTGAGGCCAAGGGTTGCTGCGCCGTAGATCTCCGTCTTCGGCCAGCCAAGGTCGGTGCGCATCGCCTCGGCCATCAGGGCAAAAGAATAGTAGAGCGTTCCCCAGGAGCATATCTGGGCGATGCCGAGAGCGGTAATCAGCCGGCCGACTCCAGTATCGCGTTTCGACGTCTCGATCGCGTTTCCAGCCACGCGGCACTCCGACAAATTCCGGTCTTGGCGGCCGGGTTCGCGCCGCCCGAAGCCGGCGTTGTAGCGGGCCCTATCTGGCTCCGTCATGAGCCTTTGACATTCGCGCCCTTGGCCCAAGGGGCGTTTCCTTTCCAGATGCGTCGGGCCGCTCGGCCGTCTGCTGAAGCGATGATTTCGATAAAGCCGCTCGCCCCAAGGGGCGCACCCTCGCGGGCTTCTAGAAGCGCCAGCCTCGCGGCGCCGGCGATCGGCGTCGTCGCCTGCGCGGTTCAGCCGATGCCCTCGTGGCGCATCGAGGGACGGTTGAATTCGCGGAGGGAAGTGGCAGATTGACCTCTTTGTGGTGACGCGCCGAAGGAGCCGGATCGACGATGGAGAGAACGGCCGTTTTCGTGAGGATCGAAGGCCGTGTCCAAGGGGTCGGCTTTCGCGCGTGGACCCTTCGCGAAGCCCGGGCGCTCGGGCTTGCCGGTTGGGTGCGCAACGAAGCGGACGGATCGGTGAAGGCGCGGATCGAAGGGCGCCGGGAAAGCGTCGACCGGATGCTGGAGCGGCTCCGGACCGGTCCGCCCCGGCGCGTCGGTCACACGGGTCCTCGACGAGGTCTCGACGCCGGAAGAGGGGGAAGGCGGCTTCCGGATCGCCCGCTGAAAGGCCGCAGTCCGCGTCAGTCGTTCTTGTAGAGCATCCAGCCCTTGCGGAACTCGCCCCTGGTGAGCGAGGAATGCAGCGTCACGCGGTTGCGTCCGCCGACCTTGGAGGCATAGAGCGCCCGGTCCGCCTTGGCGTAGAGATCGTCCGGCGTTTCGGCTTCCGATGCCATGCACACGCCCATCGAGACGGTGATCGAGCCGCATGGTTCGCCCGTCTGCAGGCTGGTATATTCGCCGTGCTCGACGGCCATGCGCACCTGGTCGGCGAGTTCGGCAACCGCCGGCTCGCTGTTGCTCCTGACGATCAGCGCGAATTCCTCGCCGCCCGTCCGCGCTACGAAGACGTCCTGGGGAACGATCGCCTGCAGCATGGCGGCGACGCTCTGGATGATGCGGTCGCCGGTGGGATGGCCATGGCGGTCGTTGATGCGCTTGAAATCGTCGATGTCCGCCACGACCAGGGCGCCGTAAGAGGGCGCGCTGCCGATTTCGTAGACGGCGGCGAGCGCGCTGTCGAAGGCGCGGCGGTTGCGGATCTGGGTGAGCGGATCGGTGTCGGCCAGCCGCTTGTATTCCTCGAGCGTCGATTTGACCTTTTCGAGTTCCGCCGACTTGTCGGCCATCGAGCGCGCGATCTGTCGCCCGTGGTCGATCGTGGTGCCGGTGGCGGTCGCCATCACGCCGACGATCTTCGCCAGGAGTTCCTTGGTCAGCATGGCCCGGTCGCCGATGCCCGAGGACGTCTCGTTTAGGAACTTGCCGTAGTTCTCCAGCGACTTGCGCTCCTTGAGCAGCAGCAGCATGACCTCGTCGATCTTGCCGGCGATCTCGTTGCGGGCGTTCTCCACGACTTCCTCGCCGCGGCCGCGTCCGAGATGCCTCGCGCCGATGATGTCGAGCTTTTCCTGGGTGGCTCGGGTGCCGAGATCGATGATATCGGCGATCAGGGCCTGGTTGGTCCCGGTATAGGCCTCGTAGAACAGTTCGTAGTTCCGCGGCAGGCCGGGAATACCCATCTGGCGCAGCGTCAGCGCGATCTTGCTGGTGATGTCGAGCGGGCGAGCGCCCGGCGCTTCCGACGGCTGCATGCGGTTACCTGCCCCCTCCGGCGCGCGAAGACACCGGTCCCCATTGGCATTCGTCCTGCGCGGCCGCCTTCGAACGCCGAAATGGCATATCCCTGATTTATTTAACTTAATGCGCCCTTACTAACGTTGCGTTAATCACCCGTCGCAACGCAAGGTAGATCGAGTGCAACGCCGGATGGCGAGCGACGGGCCAGCCCCCACCATTATGGACGGAGTCCAGTTAATTTACTGGACTCCGTCCATAAATGGAGTAATTCTGATCCATGCAGCTACGGAGACCGCCATGGATGAGACCCTTGCCGGACAGGTCGCAGAGGTGCGCCGGTTCAACCGATTCTATACGCGTACGGCGGGTTTCCTGAACGAGACACTGACGCAAAGCGCCTTCACGCTCGCCGAGGCGCGCATCCTGTTCGAACTGGCTTATGGACCATCGCCTTTTGCCGTCGATATCGGCCGCGATCTGGGGCTCGATCCAGCCTATCTCGCGCGCATCCTGAAGCGGTTCACAGCGGCCGGACTGGTTGTCGCGGAACCGGACGACGGCGACCGCCGCCGGCGCCGGCTGACCCTGACGGCCAAGGGGAAGGACGTCATGGCGGATCTCTGGGCAAAGGCGGATGTCGATATCGGGCGCATGCTGTCTCCGCTCGGCGAGGGGCAGCGCCATCGGCTTACCGCCGCCATGGCCGATATCGAAAGCGTGCTCGGCCGGGAGGGGCAGGCGAGCCCGGAAGTCGCGATCCGCCCGCACCGCGCGGGCGACATGGGCTGGATCATCCATCGCCAGGCCGTGCTCTATGCCGAGGAATATGGCTGGGACATCGGCTATGAGGGGCTGATCGCCGGCATCTGTTCGGACTTCATCCTGAATTTCAAGCCGGGCAAGGAATTCTGCTGGGTCGCCGAGCGGGGCGGCAGCGTCATCGGGTCGGTCTTCCTCGTACGCAAGGACGACGAGACGGCGAAGCTCAGGCTGCTCTATGTCGAACCCTCGGCGCGGGGGCTGGGCGTCGGCCGGCGGCTGGTGGACGAATGCATCGCCAAGGCTCGGGATTGCGGCTACCGCAAGCTCGTCCTGTGGACCAACGATGTGCTGACCGCGGCCCGCAGGATCTACCAGAAGGCCGGTTTCGTCCTGGTCGAGGAGGAGCGGCACCATTCCTTCGGCAAGGATCTCGTCGGCCAGAACTGGGAACTGGAACTGTGAGGCCGTAGGAGCGGTGCTTCTGGTGGTGCGACCCTGAGCTTGTCGAAGGGGAGCCTCGAAGGATGCACCATCAGCGGGAACTCAGTTCCTCCGCGCATCCGCAAGCGCGCCGGGGAATTCGGCGGCGAAGATGGCGATCTCTTCTTCCGGACCGCAACTGACGCGGATGGCGCGGTCGAGGATCGGCGCCATCGATTTCCGGACGAAGACATCGCGCGCGATCAGCGCGTTCATTACCTTCAGCGCATAGGCGCCGTCGCGGCCGCAGTCGATCGAAACGAAGTTCGTGGCCGAGGGCAGGGCGGTCAGGCCGTTCTCCCGCGCGATACCGGCGATGCGGGCACAGCAGCCCGCGATCTTTTCCAGCGTCGACTTGAGATAGGCCTGGTCCGCGAGCGCCGCCAGACAGGCTTCCTGCGTCATCCGGCTCATGCCGAAATGGTTGCGTACCTTGTCGAAGGCGCGGACCGTCTCGGCCTCGCCGACGGCGTAACCGCAACGCATGCCGGCGAGGCCATATGCCTTGGAGAAGGTGCGCATGCGAAGCACATTCGGCCGGTTCGTGTCGAGCGGGGGCAGGGCGGAGGCCGGGGCCATCTCGCCATAGGCCTCGTCGAGCACCAGCAGCGTGGTCTCGGGCAGCGCCTCGATGAAGCCGACGATCGCGGCGCTGTCCCACCAGCTTCCCATCGGGTTGTCCGGATTGGCGAGATAGACGAGCGGCGCGTCCTCCCGCTTCACCGCGTCGAGCAGCGATTGCAGGTCCTCGCGGTCGGCGACATAGGGCACCGCGACGAGGCGGCCGCCGAAGCCGGCGACATGGTAGTTGAAGGTCGGGTAGGCGCCGAGCGAGGTGACGACCGGCATGCCGGGCTCGATCATCAGCCGTACGACGAGGCCGAGCAGCCCGTCGATGCCTTCCCCCACGACGATATTCTCCGGCCTGACGCCGTGATGGACCGCCAGCGCCGATTTGAGATCGTGGTTCTCGGGATCGCAGTATTTCCACATCTCGCCGGCGACTTCCGCCATGCGCGTCGCGACTTTGGGAGAGGCGCCGAAGCCGTTCTCGTTGGCGCCGATGCGGGCGCGGAAGGGACGGCCGCGCTGCCTTTCCTGCGTCTCCGGTCCGACGAAAGGCACCGTCGCCGGCAGCGACTGGGCGAGCGGGGTGAGGCTCGGGCGTTGGAGCATGATCGGGGTTCCGTTTACGGGCGGCGGATACGTAGCGGGAAAGGCGGAGACCGGCAATCGGGGAAATCGGATATGGAAGTACCCTCCCAAGAGCAGCGACAATCGCATATGGCCGGATTTTCCCCGCTCCGTCCCGCCTCGCGGCCGGAACGCCAAAACGACCTGTCGGCACGCCCGGCACGACGCTAGATTGGCGGCATGAAAGAACGCCACTCAGCCGAACTGCCCGATTGGCCGGCCGGAACGATCTTCACGGTCGGTCATTCGACGCTGCCGCTCGAGAGCTTCATCGATGTCCTGCGGACCTACGATATCGAACGTCTCGCCGACATCCGTTCGATACCGCGCTCGCGCCGCAATCCGCAGTTCAACGCCGATACGCTGCCCGCGGCGCTGGCGAAGGAAGGCGTGGAATATGTCTCGATGCCGGCGCTCGGCGGCCTGCGCCGTCCGCACAAGGGCTCGCCCAATGGAGGCTGGCGCAACGACAGCTTCCGCGGCTATGCCGACTACATGCAGACGCCGGCCTTCGCCGACGCGGTGCAGACGCTGATCGAGGCCGGCGCCGAAAAACGGACGGCGATCATGTGCGCGGAAGCGGTGCCGTGGCGCTGCCATCGGTCGCTCGTCGCCGACGCGCTTCTGGTGCGGGGCATCCAGGTGGTGGAGATCCTGTCGGCGACCAGTTGGCGGCCGCACGAACTGACGGAATTCGCCGCCGTCGACGGGCTCTCCATCACCTATCCGCCGGAACAGCCATCGCTTTTATAGCGCGTGCCGCGCTGCCCGTCGGTTGCAATGGTCGGATATTCCCCTCTGTCCGCATGGCGTTGGAGCGGGAGCGAGCTTCATACGGGCGATGGGGCTATTCCGGGGCGGGTTCCAGCGTGTTGATCATCAGCGCCGAATGGGCATAGGCGCCGCCGGCGCGCATCTCGGCGGCTACCCAGACCGCCTCCATCAGCTCTTGCGGCGTCGCGCCGGCGCGCTTCGCCGCCTTGGTATGCCCGGTGATGCAATAGGGGCATTGCGTCACATGGGCGACGGCCACCGCGATCAGTTGTTTCGTCTTCGCCGACAGCGCGCCCTCGGCGAAAACCGCCTTCGAGAATGCCTGGAATGCGGCTTCGGCCTCCGGAGCAAGCTCGCGGCGCTTCGCCGCGATCTCCCTTGTGGGTTTCGGATAGAGCGTATCGGTCATCGCTGGTTCCTCGGCGCGGTTGCTTTGACCTTTCTGATCTCGGGAAACGCCGGCGACAAGGCGCCTGGATACCGAATCAGGTGAGCCACATGACGAAGACCATGCCGATGATGATGAGCACCAGCCCGCCGATCAGCATGGGAAGGAGCGTGCTGTCCTGATCGACTCCGGACTGGATAATTCGAGTTCCGGCGTCTTTTCCGCCGTGTTCGCCACGCTCTTCCATGTCGTTCTCCGATGCCGCCGGCTGTGGCGCGTCGCGGTCGCCCGAGACGGTTTTTCCGGAAGGAGGGCCGTCGTCACGATGCGTCGTGTCTCTCATGCGCCATAGTCGAGCTTATAACATACATTGTCAATGCATGTTTTAAGGATGCGACAAGCCGCCCCTGGAGACCGACATGGTTGCAAAACATATATCGGCAGGGCATCTTTAGCCGGCGGGTCGCGCTCGGTTCCCGCAGGCGAAGGATTGCGGATGCGACTGACGGATTTCTCGGACTATTCGCTGCGGCTGCTCATGTATGCCGCAGCCAATGAGGAGCGGCTGATCACCATCGAGGAGACCGCCGGGCTCTACGGGATCTCGCGCGCGCACCTGATGAAGGTCGCCAACCAACTGACCCGCGCCGGCTTCCTGGAGGCCGTGCGCGGACGTTCCGGCGGCCTCAGGCTTGCCGCCCGCCCCGAGCGCATACGGCTCGGCGACGTGCTGAGGGTGACGGAGCCGGATTTCGCGCTAGTCGAGTGCTTTCGCGGCAGGAACAGTTGTCGCCTCACGCCGCGTTGCCGGCTGCGTGGGGTCCTGGGAGAGGCACTTGCCGCATTCTCCGACACGCTCGACCGCTACACGCTCGCCGATCTTCTGCTCTCCCCGGAGGATTTCGGCCTGAAGCCGGCGGCATAGATAGAAAGGACGGGTGCCATGAGCATCGGGAACCGCATCGCCGTCGTGTCCGGACCGGACAGCAAGGCCGCGCAGGCCGTGATAGCAGCCTCGGTCGCCGCGTGGCGAGCGCAGGGCGCCAGAGTGGCGGGCGTGCTTGCGGAGGAGCATGACCTGCCCGGCCGTTCCTGCGGCGCTGGCTATCTGCGCGACATCGCAAGCGGCGAGCGCTTTGCCATCTACGGGGATTTGCCAGCCTCCGGGAGCACCTGCCATATCGATGCCGGCGGGGTCCAGGCCGCGTGCAAAGCGCTGCTTGGCCAGATCGCGTCGAGCGACCTGATCGTGCTCAACAAGTTCGGCAAGCTCGAAGCCATGCGCCAGGGGCTGTGGGAGGCCCTGGAAGCGGCCGTCGCCGCCGGAAAGCCATCATTGTTCGCCCTGTCCGAAAAGCATGCGGAAGCCTTTCGGGCCTTCGCTCCCGAGGCGACCTATCTGGCGCCCGACCGGACAGCTCTCGATCGCTGGTGGGACGCGACGCGCGGGAGTTCTGCAAAGTAAGAATGACGGCCTGTGCGTCTCAGCGCGCCGGCGCGTGGCGCAGCACCGTCAGGCTTTCGCTGACCACGTTCCCGTCGGCGTCCACCACCGCCGTCCATGCCCGGTTGCCGCAGCGGACGGTGAGGCGCTGCCGGCCCTCGTCTTCGCCGCGGCCCTGCTCGACCGAACTCCTGACATGGCCGGCCCGCAGGAGGTGGCGGAAGCGCTCGGCGGTCAGCGCAAAGCGCTGCGCCAGAAGCGCGGGATCGAGAAGGAAATCGCCTTCGCCGTCGCGTTCCAGCCTGGGGGATAGGTCGGCTTGTCCTGACATTGGTGCGGCGCCGTCACGCATCTTTCAGCTTAAACATCGATTGACAATATATGTTTTATCCGGGCATTGATGCAAGCGGTAACAGGGCGGGGGAAAAGCCCGAGCCGGCGGCCATCGAGGAAGCCGAACGAGATGGATGAAGAAAATGGACGAAAGCCGCGATCCGGAGCGCGAGTACGAGCCGGGCAGCCGCAAGACGATCCTCATCGACGGCAAGCCCTTGCCGGAGATGCTGGACGAGCGGATGATCCACGACGTCGTGCACGGCTTCTATGACAAGATCCGCGCGGACGACCTGCTCGGCCCGATCTTCAACGGCGTGATCAGGGATGAGGACTGGCCGAAGCATCTCCAGAAGATGTGCGACTTCTGGTCATCCGGCCTGCTGCGCACGGTGCACTACACCGGCAGGCCGCTGCAGCCGCACCTCGTCATCCCGGATCTCGGCGAGGAGCATTTCCGCCGTTGGCTGACATTGTTCCGCGCCACGGTCCATGAGATCTGCCCGCCGCCGGTGGCGAAGCTGTTCATGGACCGCGCCATCCGCATCGCCCATTCCTTCCGGCTGGCGCGTGCCTTCCACCATGGCGAAAGCACGCTTTCCATCCGGCCGATCCTGGAGGGGACGCTGTAGGGCGGCCATGCCGCCCTTCCGCGCGTCTCTACAGCGACCAGTCCTTGATCTCCCAGACCGGCCTGCCCCTGATGTCGCCGGCCGACTTGTCGGTGAAGGCGGATGCCGGCGGCTTCTGCCCGACATGGTCGTAGGCCGCCTTGGCGACATCCGCGCCCAACCCGATGACCTTCCGGGCCTTGTCCGCCGAAAGCTCGTCCTTGAAGATCGCCTTGGTGGTCGAGAGCCCGACGAGGGTCTTCACATCTCCCTCGGTGATCCAGTTCCAGCCGCGCCGTTCCCACAGGACGGTCGGTATCCACTTTTCCTGCGAAGCCTTGTCGCCGGTCCAGTTTTCCCCGCCGATGGCGACGATTTCGGCCGGCTTCATGGCGACGAGGGCTTCGGTCGCGCGTGCGGTCGCCACCAGCAGCGCTGTCACCACCTTGGGGTTCGACTTCAGGAATTCCTGGCGCACCACCCACCAGATACGATGGGGATAATAGGCTTCGGGCGCGAACGGCGTCTTGGAGAAGCTCGCGATGGTGAGTCCCGCGCCCTTGCCTTCGGGACCGTCATAGGCCGGACCCGTCTTGCCGTCGTTGCGCGCAAGCGTGATCAGGTCGCCGGCGGCCTCGGCCGCGCCCGCCATAGGCTCCAGGCTGACCACCGCGTCGATGCCGGCCGGAGCATGGCTGAGTTCGGCGAGCGCGTTGATGTTGCGCACGTTGATGCCGAGCGCCTTGGGATCCGGCGTGCCGAAATGCGCTTCCAGCATACGGACGAGCACGAGGTGCAGGTCCGAACCGAGAATGGTGAGGACCGTCTTGCCCTTGAGGTCGTCGAGGTTCTTGATCGGTGAGCCTTTCGGCACCTGCAGCGGGAAGGTGTTGCCGCCACCGATGATGCCGATCGGCACGGCCGGGTCGCCGCTGGTCAGCGTCCGGATGCATGGAGTGGAGCCCAGATTGCCGAACTGCAGCTGGCCGGCGGCGATGCCCTGCAGCATGCGCAGGAGCACCGGGAAATTGAGATATTCCGCGTCGACCTGCTCGGCGCCCAGCTCTTCGGCCGCCTTTTCAAGGAGCTTCTGGTTCTGCAACTGGCGGATGATCGCGGCCTGTTCATTGGCCAGACCGACACCCATGCTGATCTTGAGCGCTTCCGCGAAAGCCGGGCTGACCCGGCAAAGCGGCAGTGTCGCCAGCGCCGCGCCGGCCGCGAGAAATTGACGTCTGGTGGTTTCCATCTTCTTTCCTCCCTTGCTTCAATTGCCTTCCTCGGCGATGGCCATCGCGGCCTCGTCCCGGATCACGCTCCATAGCTGGTCGACGATCCGCGCTACCTCGGGCACGCTCCTGAGCGGCGCTCTCGGCCGCGGCAGGTCGATGTCGATGACGGCCTTTATCCGGCCCGGCCGGCGCGCCAGCACGACCACCCGGTCGGCCAGCAGCACCGCCTCGTCGATGCCGTGCGTGACGAAGACGACGGTCGGCCGGTCCGCGCTTTCGACGCCGTCGCCCCACAGCCTCAGCAATTCATCCTGCAGGATGATGCGGGTCTGCAGATCGACAGCCGCAAGCGGCTCGTCCATCAGCCAGACCTTGGGCTCGTTGGCGAGCAGGCGGGCCAGGGCGCAACGCTGCCGCATGCCGCCGGAGAGTTCGTGCGGATAACGATCCTCGAAGCCCTTGAGCCCGACCAGCTCCGCCAGTTCGCCGGCCTTGTCGCGACGCGCGCGGCGCCCGACGCCGCGCGCGAACGGACCGAACTCGATGTTGCCGATCACCGTTCGCCATGGAAAGAGCGCATAGTCCTGGAACATCACGCCGCGCTCGGGCGCCGGGCCCGTGATCGGTTTGCCCTCGAATAGGATTTCCCCCGCGCTCGGCGACAGGAACCCGGCGACCAGCGAAAGAAGCGTCGATTTCCCGCAGCCCGACGGGCCGATGATGCTCAAAAACTCGCCCGGCCGCACGTCGAGGCTTATCTCGCGCAGCGCCTCCACCATTCCTCCGCCGCGCGGTGCCTGGAACGTCTTGGATACGGCATCGAGCCGGATGATCGGCTTGCTCATCGCTGCGTCCATGGCATCAACCTCGCCTGTGCGCGGCGCAGACCGCTGTCGATAAGGAAACTCACGATGCCGATGACGATCATGTAGAGGACCAGCGCATCGACATCGCGGCGGACATAGAGCGTATCGACCATCAGCTGCCCAATTCCGGCCACCGCGCGCCTGGCCGTCTGCACCTTGATGCCGATCGCGAGTTCGGCGGCGATGATCGAGCCCCAGGCGAAGGCCATGGCGATGCGCGCGCCGGTGAAGACGAAGGGGAGAGCGCCGGGAAGCACCACCGAGCGGATCAGGAGAAGGCGGCCGGCGCCGAGCGATTCGGCCGCGTGGAAAAGCGAGCGCGGGATGCGCCGCGCCGCCTCGCTGGTGTTGAGGATGAACGGGAACACCGCCGCATAGGCGACGACGAAGAGCGCCGCGTCGCCACGGACGCCGAGCCACAGGATCGCCATCGGAATCCATGCGATCGGCGCGACGCCCCGCAATCCGTCCAGGACGGGGCGCAGCGTGCGGTCGAGAACGGGCACGGTACCGATCGCCAGGCCGATCGGTATGCCGATCGCGGCGGCGATGGCGAAGCCGATGACCACGCGCTCCAGGCTGCTGCCGAGGGCGCTGAACAGCGTGCCGTCCTCTGTCAGCGCAAGGGCCGAGTGCACGACGCCGCTCGGCAGCGGCACGAGTCCCTGCGTGTGGCTCGCGCGCACCGCGATTTCCCAGGCGACGAGGACGATCGCGACCACCGCGAAAGGCAGCCCGATGCGCATGGCGGGGCTCATCGCGATCCTCCATGCGCGGGCGACCAGCGAAGCAGCGACGATTGCAGCAGCCGCAGCAAGGCGTCGAGCAGATAGCCGATGATGCCGATCACGACGATCGTCGCCATCACGCCCTCCATGGAGAAGAACTCCTGGAAATATTCGATGCGGTAGCCGAGGCCGGTATCGGCGCCGACCAGTTCGCCCGCGACCATCGCCACCCAGCCGACGCCCAGCGAAAGCCGCGCGCCGGCAAAGACGGCCGGCAGCGCGGCGGGCAGCACGATATGCGTCACCACCAGCCTGCGCGAGGCGCCGAGCATCTCGGCCGCGCGCACCAGCGTCGGGTCGACGCGGCGGATGCCGTCAAGCGCGTTGACGAAGATCGGGAAGAGCGAGGCATAGAAGATCAGGAACATCGGCACGCCCTGGCCGACGCCGAAGAGAAGGATGGCGATCGGGATCCAGGCGATGGCGCTGATCGGTCGGAGGAATTCGGCGATGGGGTCGATGACGGCGGCGACGAGCTCGAACCGCGCGCAGAGAAGCGCCAGCAGCAGGCCGAGAATGGCGCCCGTGCCGAAGCCCCCCGCGAGATGAAAAAGGCTTGCGACGATGTCGTTGACGAGGTCGCCATGGGCGAGGTCGACGAGCGCACCCCAGATGGTCTGCAAGGGCGGGACGAGGGTGGGATTGGCGGCGACCATGCTGGCGATCTGCCAGCCGACCGCGAGCGCCACCACGCCGGAGAGCGGCTCCAGCCACGACAGCAGGAAATGGCGGAGCCCGGCGGAGCGCCTCATGGGACCGCCCTCGCCAGCGACCAGTCGCCCACCCGGTCGGATACCGAGGCGAGAAGATCGGGGTCGAGCATGATCCCCAGCCCGGGGCCTTCCGGAAGGAGGGAGTGCCCGTCCTCGAAGCGTGGAAGGCTGCCGCCCGTCAGCCGCCAGAATAGATCGCTTTCCTCGAACTGCACTTCCAGCCGGTCGAAATGGCGGACAGCCGCCGAAATATGCAGGCTCGCCGCATGCGCGATCGGCCCGGCCGGATTGTGCGGGGAATAGGCCACGCCCAGCCCCTCGAAAAGCGTCGCGAGCCGCATCATCTCGCTGACACCGCCGGCATATTTCACGTCCGGCATCATGACATCGTACACGCCGGCCTCGGCGAAAGGGCGGTTCTGCTCGACGCCGATCAGTTCCTCGCAACCGGCAAGGCGCATCCCGGCATCGTTGGCGAGCCTGCGCAGCCGGCGGATGGCCGGGATCGCGGCGCCGGTCTCGGCGACAGGGCATTCGAGCCAGCGGACGCCCAGCCGGGCGACCTCTTCTATGAGCGTCGTCGCGGAGGCCTCGTCGAAGCGCCAGTGGCAGTCGACCATGAGTTCGCGCCTGGGGCCGATCGCGCCCGCGACAGCCGCGATGCGGTCCAGGCCCGGGCGCATGGCCTCGATGAACCGGCCCTCGCGCCGCGCCGCGTCGTCCACCTCGTCGAAGGGAGCGAGCTTGAACGCCGTGAAACCGGCATCCAGGGCGAGGCCCGCGCTGGCGGCAAAGCCGGCCGGCGAGCGGTCGACCGTCCGGCGGTTGACATTGGCATAGAGCGGCACGCGCTGGCGCCGCGCGCCGAGATGGTCGGCGAGGCGCTTGCCCTCGCGCCGCGCCGCGATGTCGTGGAGGGCCTGGTCTGCGGCGGAGACGAACGCGGCTTCTGCAAGGGTTCCGCATCGTCCGGTCATGTCGGCCGGCTCGGCGGGCGCTCCCAGCAGCGACGGCGCGAAACGGTCTCCAGCCTGCTTGACCAGGACCTCGCGCCCCTGGAGCGAGGCCTCGCCGAGACCGACCAGTCCCGATTTCGCCTGGAGCGTCAGGAACAGCCACCGCGTCTTTGCCGAGACGCGGACATCATGCATCAGGATGCGATCGATCGTGTCCCTCATCCCGCCGCCATCGCGGCCGCCGGCGCGGCCGTCCCCATGCGTTCGACAAGCTCCTGCCGTGCCTTGAGCACATGCGACCCCATCAGCACGGCCGCGCCTTCGGCGTCGTTGCTGCGAAAGCATTTGATCAAATGGCGGTGATCGCTGGCCACGCCGGCGAAACGCTCCGAGCCATAGCCGTAGCGCTGCCAGAGCGCGGCGATGAGCAGCCAGTGCCGGTCGACGAGGAAGACGGCATCCGGGTTGTCGGCGACGCGATTGACCAGTTGATGGAAGCGCCGGTTGGACGCCAGCACCGCATCCCAGTTCCCGCGCGCGATTTCGCTTTCGAGTTCGTCCTCGATCCGCTCCAGTTCGGCCGCGTCCGCAGCACGGAAACGATCGGCGGCACGCCTGGAAAGCATGATTTCCAAGGCACTCCGGGTCTCGAACAGGTTGGATACGAATTTCCGGTCGACGGGCCGGATGTGCGCCCCGCGGTTCGGCTCGATGACGACGAGGCCTTCGCCGCGCAACTCGCGCAGGGCCTCGCGGACCGGCATGTGGCTGACGCCGTAGCGCGATGCCAGTTCGTCGATCGTCACGCGACCGCCGAACGGCAGTATCCCGGCCACGATTTCATGCCGGATGCGTTCCGGCACATCGAATGCGCGAGGCAAGCCTTCCTCCCAGATTTGATCAAATCTTAGGGACGGGAGGGAATGCCGTCAACCCGTTTATGCGAGGTCACGGTCCTTCAGATGCGTGAGGTCGGATGAGAGGTTTCGGGAACAGCGCAGGCCGGCGACCGGCTTTTCGCGAATCGCGTGAAGCCGGGCCTTACGCCGCCCTGGCTCGCTGGCTTCTCAGATTGTGGATGTGGACATGCTCACCGGCAGCCACCGGGCGGGTCAGCCGGCCGATCGGCGCACCGTATTTCAGGACCTCATCGCCTTCCGACAGGTCCGAAAGCGCGAATTTGTGACCGAGCGGGATCGGCTCCCGCAAGGCGACGGACAGGATTTCGTCGCCACACCGGACGCGCACGGTTCCGGATAGGTCCCGCAGCGCCACTGCCACGTGGTCGCCGGGCGCGATCTGCACGGCGTCCCACCCGGCTTCTTCCTTTCGGCCCGTCACAGGGACGCCCCGATGCGGGTGAAGCATTCCGAACCTTCGCCGACGGCCTCGCCCCAGGTGAGGGTGCCCGAGGCGAAGCCGACCATCCCGGCGAACAGGCGGTCGGCCGCCGCGTCGAGCGTCTCGCGTGCCTGGAAGACGTCGCCGGCATCGAAATCAAGCTGATCCCGGACATGCTCATGGGCCGTGGGATTGGCGCTGATCTTGATCGTCGGCGCGAGCAGGCTGCAATAGCTGTTGCCCGGCCCCGTCGTGAAGAGGATCATCTGCGTGCCGGAAGCGACGAAGCCGGTCATTGATTCCGGCGAGAAGCTCGGGCCGTCCATGAGGTACAGGCCGGCCTTCGCAGGTGGCTCGGCGAAGGGCAGGAGCCCGGCAACGGGCCGCGACCCGGCCTTGGCGACGGCGCCCAGCGATTTCTCCTCGATGGTGGAAAGGCCGCCACGGATGTTCTCCGCGCCCGGATTGTTGCCGAGGAGGTCGACCCCCGCCGCCGTCACCGCCGCCTCGCGCGCCGCGACGGCGCGGACGATCGCCTCGCCGGTTTCCGGAACCGCCCCGCGATGGCGCAAGGCGTGCTCCGCGCCCAGCCATTCGATCGTCTCGCCGATCACGGCCGTTCCGCCGGCATCGACGAGGCGGTCGGCGAGGGCGCCTGCGAGGGGATTGGCGGCAAGGCCCGAACTCGCGTCCGAATGACCGCATTCGAGGCCGATATAGAGATCGGCCATGGAAATCGGCTTCCGGCGGGCCCGCGAGATCTCGCGTGCGAGCCGTGCGCCGAGGCGGATTGCCCGCGCGGTCAGCTCAAGGGCGTCCTCGTGCGTGTCGTCCAGCGTCAGGACCTCGATCAGGGCGGGCGACCGCGCGGCGATTGCGTTCGCCACCTCGTCCGCCGATTTGCGGTCGACGCCGACGATCAGCACCGCACCGATGTTGGGATTGGCGCCGATGCCGACCAGTTGCCGGAAGTGGCAATCCTTGTCCGGCCCGAACTGGCCGCGCCCGTAGGGCGTGGCGACGAGTTTCGAGCCGGGAAGCGCGGCGGCGACACGGCCGGCGGCGGCGCCGATCAGGCCGTTGATGCCGAGGATCAGGAGATGGTTGCGCACGCCTGCGCGGCCCGAACGCCTTGGGAAACCGAGGAATGTCTTTTCGGCCATTCGGGGCTGCTCGTGCTACGCCGCCTTCGCCATCGGCGGGACCGGCGTTTCCTGCCTTAGCAGACACTCCTGCTTGAGTTCCAGCCAGAAATCGTCGGGTATGGCGCGCGCCATATGGCGCAGATTGGTCTCCACCTCCCCTGGCGAAACCATGCCGGTGGCGACGCTCGCCACGACCGGATGCCCGAGTGCGAACTGCAGGGCCGCGGCGGCGAGCGGCACGCCGTGCAGCGCGCAGATGCTCTCGATGCGCCTAGTCCTTTCCAGGATTTCCGGGTCGGCGTCGGCGTAGAAATATTTGGCGCCGGGCTTCGCGCCGGTCGCCAGGATGCCGGAGTTGAAGGGGCCGGCGGCGACGATCGAGATGCCGCGCGCCGCGCAGGCCGGAAACAGCCTGTCGAGCGGCGTCTGTTCCAGAAGCGTGTAGCGGCCGGCCAGCATGAAGCAGTCGAAATCGCCGGCCTCGGCGAAGCGCGCGAGGATGTCCGGATCGTTGACGCCGACGCCGATCGCCTTGACGGCGCCCTGGGCGCGCAGCTTGTCCAGCGCCTTGTAGCCGCCTTCCATCACTTCGCGGAAACGCTCTTCGACCGCGTCGCCGTGCCATTTCCGGTTGACGTCGTGGATGTAGAGGATGTCGGCGCCGGCCATGCCGAGCCGCTGGCAGCTGTCGTCGACGGAACGCATGATGCCGTCATAGCCGTAGTCATAGACGATCTCGAAGGGCAGGGCTTCGCGAAACATCGATTCCGGCGCATGGCCGGAGCGGGCCGGCTTCAGGAGACGGCCGACCTTGGTCGAGAGGACGAAATCCTTCCCCCGACCGCGGAAGGCCTCGCCGAGCCGATGCTCGGCGAGCCCGATCCCGTAGAAGGGCGCGACATCGAAATAGCCGATGCCGCTGTCGCGCGCGGCGCGCACCGCCTGATGCGCCTGCTCGTCGGGCACCTTGTCGAAGAGCCCGCCGATCGGTCCGCAGCCGAAGCCGAGGACCGTCACTTCCAGGCCGGTGCGGCCGATGCGTCTGCGCTCCATCGCTAGCGCGCCATCCGCACTTTCACGCCGGCCTGCTCCTCGCGAAGCCGAAGCACGGCGCTCACATCGAGGCCGGCAAGCCCGTTGCCCGACGCCTGTTTCAGCACGTCGAACGCGGCCGAACCGACCGGCGTCTCGACGCCGAGCGACTTCGCCATCTCGACCGCCAGCCTGTGGTCCTTCTCGGCCAGCCGCACCATGAAGCCGAGCGAGAAATCGTCGGCCAACGCCTTCTTCGGCAGCGAGATGCCGAGCTGGTTGTTCCAGGCCATGGTCGTCTTCATGACCGCCATCATCGTCTCCAGGCTGAGGCCGGCCTTGATGCCCATGACGAGCGCCTCGCTGGTGGCCGAAAGGATGGTGTTGGCGAGGAAGTTGTTGGCGAGCTTCATGGCTTCGCCCATGCCGAGCCCGCCGCAGTAGAAATAGTCCGTGCCCATGCAGTCGAGCACGGGCCGCACCTCGTCCACCGCCTTCGGATCGCCGCCGACGATCAGCGTCAGCGTGCCGGCGATGGCGTGGTCGGCGGTCTTGCCGACGGGGCTGTCCACCATGGCGACGCCGCGTTCGGCGAGCGCCTTGCCGATCTTCCGGGTATAGGCCGGGTCGATGGTGCTCATGTCGATCACCACCGCGCCCGGTTTCAGGCCATGGATGGCGCCGTTCTCTCCGAGGATGGCGCGCTCCACGTCGGGGCCGTCCGGCAGCATGGTGATCAGGACATCGACCCCTTCCGCCGCCTCCCTAGGGGAGCCGGCGGTCGTGCCGCCGGCCTCCCTGTGCTTTTCGAGGGCGGCGGGATTGAGGTCGAACCCCTTCACGGGAAAGCCCTTCCTCAGCACGTTCCGTGCCATCGGGCCGCCCATGGTGCCCAGACCGACAAATCCGATTTTCTTCATGTTCGCCGCCTTTTTCCTTTATCCTAGCGTTAGGTCGCGTTCAGTCTTCCTTCGGCCACTTCGACTGTTCCCAGACGGGCAGGCCGCGCACGTCGGCCACGTCCTTGGCCGTGAAGGCCGCTTCGTCCGGGACCTTGCCCGAAGCCTCGTAGGCCTGCTGCATCAGCGGAGCGCCCTTCGAGATCGCCTTGTCGATCTGGTCCCATGTGGTCGGCTGCGAGATGAGGCCGCCGGCGACCATGAACTTCGACGCGGCGACGACCGCGCTGACGTCGCCCCGCGTCGACCACACCCATTTGCGGGCATAGAGCACGTCGTCCTTCCAGACCTTGGCGCCGAGCTCTGGCGGCAGCTCCCAGTATTTCTTGACGAGCTGCGACACGTCGCCGGGATCCATCTTGACGAGCGCCTCCAGCGCCTCCTGCTGGGCGCTCATGAAGGCGACCGCCAGCTTCGGCGCCTTCTCCAGGAGCTTGTTCTGCGCCATCCACATGGAGCGGTGCAGGTAATAGCCGTCCGGGTAGAAGGGCGATTTCTTGACCGACGGCAGCAGGATGCCGGCGCCTTCGCCCTCGGGGCCCTTGTAGTAATCTTCCGTGTAGCCGTAGGAGTTGACGATGCCGACGGTGCCGACATCCTTCTGCGCCTTCAGGAAGGCGGGGTAGATGACGACGGCGGCGTCGAGGCCGGTCGGCACGGTGGCCGCCTGGGCCTGCGTCGGCGTGTTGACGATCTTGATGCCGTTCGCCTTGGGATCACCGGAGCCGAGCTGGTAGAGCAAGATCTGCGAGAGGGCGTTGTAGGGATCGCCGCCGAGAAGCGCGCCGACGGTCTTGCCCTTCAGGTCCTGGACGTTGCGTATGCCGCTGTCGGGACGGGTCGCCAGCACGAAGCGCAGGTGACCCTCGCCGACGTTGAGGATGCTCCATGGCTGCTTGGCGGCGATGCCGCGGATGATCGGCGTGTTGCCCCACATGCCGAGATCGAGATTGTTGCTGACGAAGGCCTCGACCTGCGGCATCGCCGACGGGTAGTCGCGCCAGTCGACCTTGAGGTTGTAGCCCTGCTTCGCGGCGTGCTTCTCGAAGAGCTTCTGCTGCATCATGTATTCGGTGATCGGCGAATTCGCCGCCGCCCAGGGCTGCCGCCCGACGGAGACGGAAGCCTCTTCCGCCGCGCGCACGACCGAGGGGCGGTAGAGCACGGCCGCTCCGACGCCGGCCGCGCCCGCCACGAGCAGCGTGCGCCGGCTTATGCTGTTGCCTTTTCTGTAGGTCATTTCGTCTCCTCCATGTTTAGGCCCCGTGGGCCTGGCCTTTTGGCCGGTTCATGCCTTGACGGTCGCGGCATAGGCTTCGTCGCGTATGAGCTGCCAGATGTGCTCGACGAGTTCCTGAAAGGCCGCACTTGCCCGCATCTCCGGCTTGCGCGGCCGCGGCAGGTCGACGGTCTTGATTTCCCTTATCCTGCCGGGATGGCTCCCCATCACCACGATCCGGTTGGCGAGGAAAACCGCCTCGTCGATGCCGTGGGTGATGAAGACGACGGTCCGCCGCTCGTCGCGCGCGCCGGTCTCGCCCCAGATGCGCAGCAATTCCTCCTGCAGGATGACACGGGTCTGCGCGTCGAGCGCGGCGAACGGCTCGTCCATAAGGAGCACGTCCGGATCGTTGGCAAGCGCGCGCGCGAAGGCGCAGCGCTGGCGCATGCCGCCGGAAAGCTCGTAGGGATATTTGTTCTCCGCCCCGTTCAATGCCACGAGGTCGATGAAGTGGCGGACGCGCTCGTCGCGCTGGCTCTTGGCCAGCGCCGAACCCTTGCGGTAGCGCGGGCCGAACTCGATGTTTTCCCACACGGTTTTCCAGGGGAACAGCGCGTAGTCCTGGAACACGACGCCGCGCTCCGCGCCGGGTCCGTCGATGGGCTTGCCGTCGATCTCGAGGCTGCCGCCGGTCGGCGCCGTCAGCCCGGCGATCATGTTCAGGATCGTGGTCTTGCCGCAGCCGGATGGCCCGACGATGCAGAGGAATTCGCCCCGCTTCACGTCGAGATCGATCTCCTCCAGCGCCACGGTGCGCTCGCCTGTCCTGGGCAGCACGAATTCCTTGCGCACGCCGCGCAGGCGGAGCTTCGGCGCGGCGTCGTTCAGCGTTTCCATGGCAGCATCCATTGTTCGAGCCGGCGCAGCCCGCGGTCGATCACCAGCGCTACGACGCCGACGGAGATCATGCAGACGATGATGCCGTTCAGATCGACGCTGTAGGCGTAGAAGACGAACATCATCTGGCCGATGCCGCCGGTGCCGCCGCCGCCGGCCTTGGCGCCGACGGCAAGCTCGGCTGCGATGATCGAGGTCCAGGCGACGCCGAGCGCAAGGCGGGCGCCGACGAAGATGTAGGGAAGGGCGCCGGGCAGCACGACGGTGCGCAGGATGGTGAGGCGGTCGACGCCGAGCGTGCGCGCGGCGCGGATGAGTTGCGGGTCGACGCTCTTCACGCCGTGGATGGTGTTGACGATCATCGGGAAGAAGGCGGCGTAGCCGACGATGAAGGCCGCCGCCGGCGTTCCCGTGCCGAACCACAGGATGGCGAGCGGCAGGAGCGCGATGGGCGCGATCGACCGGAAGCTCTCCACCAGCGGGTCGAGCGAGCGATCGACGGCGCGATAGGTTCCCATCAGGGCGCCGAGGACGAGCGCCAAGGCGGCGGCCCAGGCGAAGCCGGCGAGGACGCGGCCGAAACTCTGGATCAGCGCCAGCGGAAGATCGCCGCTGCCGATCAGGGCCCAGGCCGCTTCCACGACATGGGTCGGCATCGGGGCGCGCCGGGACGGCGTGCCGAACATCACGACCAGTTGCCAGAGGACGAGCAGCCCGACCGGGAGGACGGCCGCGCGAAGGAGGGAGGAACTAATCACCCGGGTCATCAGGCGTTCCTCGGCTCGGCCCAGCGGGTCAGGGAACGCTGGACGGCGCGCAGCACGCGGTCGAACAGATAGCCCATCAGGCCGATCAGCACGACGAAGGCGAGCACCTTCGGCGTCATCAGGAGTTCCCGGTACCATTCGACCGCGAAGCCGAGCCCGGAGGGCGCGCCGATCAGCTCGGCCGCGACCATCGACATCCAGCCGGCGCCGGCGGCAAGCCGCGCGCCGACGAGGATGCCGGGCAGCGCGGCGGGGATGATGACCTGCAGGAGCACGGTCGCCCGGCCGACGCCGAGGGTCCGCGCCGCGTTCAGGTAGGAGCGGTCGACGGAGCGCACCGCGGTGATCGTGTTGATGAGCAGCGGAAAGAAGGCGCCGTAGAACATGATCGCGGTCGGCAGCGCGTCGCCGATGCCCAGGATGAAGAGGCCGAGCGGGATCCAGGCGATGCCGGAGATCGGCCGCAAGAGTTCGACGGTCGGGTCGATCATCTCGAAGACCGTGCGGTTCAGGCCCATGGCGAAGCCGAGCGGCACCGCGATCACCGCCGCGAGGAGGAAGCTCGCGACCAGCCGCGTGACGCTGACGACGATGTTGGTGATCATCTCGCCGGTGCCGGCGAGTTCGACGAAGCTCTCCGCGACATCGACGGGGGTGGGCAGGAGGATCGGATTGCCGATCCACAGCGCCGCCGCCTGCCAGACCAGCAGGAAAACGACCATCGTACGCAGATAGACGCCGACGCCCGTGGCTGCGTCCCAGAGCCGCCGGCTGCGGTAGCCGGCCAGGCCGTGCCGCGGTCTCTCCGGCATTCTCCTCCCGTCGAAAGCGTCCGCTTTCACCGACGAAATCCTCCCGACCCCGTCATCGTTGCATTCACGCCATGGATTATGGTACCGGTATCATATTGCCGAGTCAAGGCGATGTGGTAGAACCGAATTCTCAATGTCAGGGGACAGGCGAAACAGCACCCGCCAGACGAAGCGGATTGGAGTTCGGGACGTCGCGCGCCTCGCGGCCGTCGCGCCGATCACGGTCTCGCGCGCCTTGAGCTTTCCCGACAGCGTGGCGCCCGCGACCCGCCAGCGCATCATGGAGGCGGTGTCGTCGCTCGGCTATATCCCGAACCGGGTAGCGGGCAGCCTTTCATCGAACCAGACCCGCCTGATCGGCGCCATCATCCCGACCTTCCAGAGTTCGGTGGCGACCGAATTCACCGGCGGCATGGCGACGGTCCTGAGGAGCAGGGGATACCAGCTGCTCCTCGGCGGCTCCAATTTCTCGGTGGAGGAGGAGGAAAGCCTCATCCTGGAGTTTCTCTCCCGGCGCGCCGACGGCATCTATCTCACCGGCACGACCCATACCGAGCGCGCCAGCCGCATGCTCAGGGAAAGCCGCGTGCCGGTGGTGGAGGTCGCCAGCCTCGACGGCGAGCCGATCGACATGCTCGTCGGCTTCTCGAACGCGGATGCGTCGTTCGCGATGATGCGGCATCTCGCCGGATGCGGATACCGGAAGGTAGCGTTCTTCAGCCTTCCCACGAAGGACAACGAGCGGCAGAGGGGACGCATCGCCGGCTACAGGCGGGGCGTCGAGACGTTCGGTCTCGACCCCGATCCGGCGCTGATGGCGGAGGTCCACATGGATCTTGCCAGCGCCACAAGAAGCCTTGGCGAACTCCTGGAACGCCGGCCCGATGCCGAGGCGCTGTTCTGCGGCGGCGACCTGCTTGCGATCGGGGCGCTTTTCGAGTGCCAGCGGCGCGGCCTGCGCGTGCCGGAGGATTTCGGCGTCGCCGGCTTCGACGACATCGATCTGGCCGGTTTCATGCAGCCGGGGCTGACCACGGTGCACCTGCCGCACCAGATGCTCGGCGCGCGCGCCGCGGAACTTCTGCTCGACCGCCTCGCCGGCAAGCCTGTGGCAGGATCGGTCGTCGACATGGGGTTCGAGATCGTCGTGCGCGGCTCGACGCGCAAGGTACGGTAGGCCGTGTCACACACGGGCCGTCATTCCGCTGCGCGGCCCCGGAATGACGCGAATGAAGGCAGCCGATCAGCGCCTCACATAGCAGGGAACTTAAAACTGTCCACGAAAGTTAGTCTCATGATCAATGAACCGGCCGTTTCCCACCGTGAGGTCCCGGTCCGGGTGGCCGCCGCCTGCGCGAACATGCTCGGCGAATCGCCGGTATGGTCGGTGCGGGAAAAGGCCCTTTACTGGACCGACATCCGTGCGCCGGCGCTTTATCGCCTGTCGGCGGCAGGCAAGATCGACCGGTGGGAGATGCCGGAACTCGCCGGGTCGGTCGTCCTGAACGGGCCGGGAGGCGTGATCGTCGGCCTGCAGTCCGGCCTCGACGCGTTCGATCCCGACACAGATACCTTTCGCCGGCTCCTCGGCTTTGCCGGCGGCCACAGCGACGATCGTACCAACGACGCGCGTTGCGACGCGCAGGGCCGCCTCTGGTTCACGCGCATGCGCGATTTCGGCGGGACGAGCACCGGCGGGCTTTACCGGATGGACCGTGCCGGCGAAGCGGTGCAACTGATCGCCGGCGTGACGATCCCGAACGCGATCTGCTTCTCGCCCGACGGACGGCGGTTCCATTTCGCCGACACGCCGAAGGAAAGCCTCGACGCCTTCGAACTGGCCGAAGACGGCGTTTCGGTGCGCCATGTCGCCACCGTCATCCCGCCTGGCCTGGTGCCGGGGCGGCCGGACGGCGCGACGGTCGATGCCGAGGGCTACGTCTGGAACGCGCGTTTCGGCGGCGGCTGTGTGGTGCGCTCCGCGCCGGACGGCTCCGGCCACGTCATATATCCGCTACCGGTGTCGCGGCCGACCTCGTGCAGCTTTGGCGGGGAGGGGCTCGACCGGCTCTTCGTCACGACGGCACGGCAGGGGCTCGACGAAGCCGGACTGGCCGCCGAACCGCTCGCCGGCTGCCTGCTCGTGATCGAACCCGGCATAAGCGGGCTGGCCGAGCCGGCCTTCGCCGGAGCGGGAACACAGGCATAGCGATCGAGCGCGCCGGAAGTTGCAGGGGGTGGTAGACCTAGGGCGTCGATCGAACAACGATCCGTACTGGGATCCGCTGCGGGCCGCCGTTTAGGTCCTTGGCAGGCTAGCGCCTTTCCAGGACCGGCACGCACATGTCGAGGTCGTGGGTCGCGAGATGCGCATAGCGCATCGTCATCTGCAGCGTCTGGTGCCCCAGCCACATCTGCACGCGCCTTATATCGATGCCGCCGCGAACCAGGCGGGAGGCGCAGGTGTGGCGAAGGCAATGCGGAACGAGTTCCTTGTCCCGGGCCAGCCCGACCTGCGCCTTGGCCTCGTGCCACGCCTGGCGGAACCTGGCCTGGCCGATCCCGGAGAAGGGGCCGCAGGCCGCTCCAGCGGGTCGCGAGACCGCCTCAAGCGCCCGGCTGGTCAGGGGCACGGATCGGCTCCTTCCCGATTTGGTAAGCCAGAAGGTGACCCTGCCGTCATGGATGTCGCCCCATCTGAGGCCGATCGCCTCGCCGAGCCGGGCTCCGGTGTCGACCAGAAAGACGCAGAGCCGATAATATTCTTCGGACTGGGATCGGATGGCGGCGAAAAGGCGGTCTTCCTCGTCGCATTCCAGGAACCTTATCCGCCCCTGGACTTCCTTCTGGCGCTTGAATTCGGGCAGACCGCAAACGTCTCCCATCTTGTAGGCCTTCCGCAGCAATTTGCTCAGCGCGGCCGTCTTCCGGTTGATGGTCGCATTGCTGTTGTGGCGGCGGCGCAATGTTCCAATCAGGCTGTCCAGCATCTGCTGGTCGAAGGCGGTGAATCGCTTTCCTGCGAAAATCTCATCGATCTCACCGAGGAAAGAGCGCACATTGTCGCTGTGCCTGCCCGGTTCCCAGAGGAGATCGGAATAACGGTGCGCGAGTTCCCCGATCGTGAAATCCTCGACGGGCGGAGCCTGATCTTCGCGCGGGGCCAAGGCGAGACTGCGCATGCGCGGGCACCCGGCTAACGCCGAAAACTCCGAAAAGAGGGATGTCTATTCCCTTCGCGCCCGCTACCCGTCATTTCGCCGCCCTTTTCCTCATTTGGAAAAAAGCGGAAAAAACTACCGAATACAACGCCGGCTGGGATGCCGGCTTATCAATTCAACCAAATCTGCCGTCATTTCAAAGGAAAACGGCCGGCAGGAAAATCCCGCCGGCCGCTTGGCTTTCTTAGAAGTAGCGCGTGAAGCGCAGGTAGCCGGACACGGTGCCGTCGAGGTGTTCGGCTTTCGTGTAGACGACTTCCGGACGAACCTCGAAGTTCTTGACCGGGGTCCACACGGCCGAGACTTCCGCCGCCCAGGCCGAAGAGTCAGGTGCCTTGTCGCTGGTTCCAGCATAATATGCGTTACCGAAGTACTGGCCGGACACGATCAAGCCAAGGTTCGGGGTCGCCTGGTAGAGGAGCGAGGCGAGGACCGACCACTCGGGCTGGCCAAGGCCGTAGCCTGCAGACGAACCAGCCAACGGGCTGCCCGGACCGTAGTTGCTGTCGGCGCTGTTGTAGTAGCCGACAATCTTGAAGGCAGAGCCCGGCATGCTCGGAATGTTGAACAGAGCCGAGAGCGATCCAGCGAATGCGCTTCCGTTGGTGCCATAAGGAGCAGCCGGCGTGACCGTTATCGTACCATCAGGATTGAGGACAGCCTTCCCCGGGGTGATCCCGTTGCCGTTGCGATCATGATCGTACGCGGCCGTCAAAGCTACCGCACCCCAAGCGCCGCCATAGCCGATACGGCCGACGACATCCGGCATGTAGCTGTACTCGTCAGCCGGGTCTTCCAGCGAGATCAAGCCATAGAAGCCAGTGCTGCCACCGAACTCATAGCGAATCTGCTGACGCTCCTGATAGCCGTAGTAGAGGCCACCCCAGGAGAAGGAGCCGTAGTTCAGCGTCGAGTTGTTGA
>MKRJ01000033.1:0-53961 GCA_001896885.1 Rhizobiales bacterium 65-79
CTGAAACCCAAACCATACATGAAGGCGGGTCACTTCCCGGCGAAAATCCCGGGTCAGCTCTCACCGGAAATCAACAGGGAGCGGGATCAAGGCGTCTGGTTTCCAGTTAAGCGGTACCCGTTTCCGGATGCGTCGAAGTGGCCGATTCCGCCTGACTGAGTCTCATCAAGATGACGGTAAAGCTGCAGGTATTCGTTTCCGTGGGTGACTCCGCGCGCATCCCTCGTTGGAATGACCAGGATTTGGTTCAGATCCTTCACACCATCGGCATATCCAACTTCCCATGGACACCAGCGGCTAGCCATCGAGTTTTGAGTCGCGAGGAAGAAGAACATCTCCAAGGCGCGAATCTTTCCCTGTATCTTCTCGGCAGTCCGACGGTCAGGCCGCTCAGGCAGTGTATTGTCGTCCCAGTCTATGTAGACTTCCCAGTCCTTCCGTTGCAGATAGCCCTGCAAGCCCTTTGCGAGATCGGCGTCCAAATGGCTGTGACATAGGAAAGCCGTGCGCCTGTTTTCCTTCCTTCCGTCGCCGGCTGACTTTCTTATGGTTGAATAGCCCGCCGAACTTCGAATGTTATCTTGATCAATTGCCATTGTCCGCCGCTCCCTCAGTGGAGCAAGATTTGCCGTTATGCGCGACCGGGTCAATCCTACAATCTCGACTGCAGTCGTTGCGAACCTCGGGGCTGCGACCGCGCCGGAGGGCTGCGCCGGCACTGCCGGATGGGAAGCACCGTTCCCCAGCGTCTCCAATCTAGCTAGTGGATTGACCGGATATAGGTAAGCACCACCTCCGTGCCGACGAAGGCGCCTGTGCAAAGACGACCCGTCGCTTCGTCCGGACGGTGCCAGGTGGCGCAGAAATGCCCGCCGCTCGGCGAGGTGCGCCATTGATCCGAAGAAAGCGAGCCACCGCGTCGTTGAGAGCGACCAGCCGGGTGAAGAACAGCCGGCGGAACAGCTTGCCAAGCACACTAGCACGCGAAGCAGGAAGGCCGTACGTGAGGATATCCGTTGGGTTCCGTTCGGTGCCATGCCGCCGCCCTGTACAATCGTGCGCAGGTGCGGATGTTGAGTTATCGAAGCGCCCCAGGTGTGGAGCAAAGTGGCGATGCCGATGCGGGGCGCCGAGCTGCTTGCAATCGCCACGATTGTCAGCTCGTCTCAGACGCCGCCTTGAACAGCAGGTCGTAGACGAGCTCCTTGTTGTTGGCGACATCGATCGAGCTCGGCACGGCTGGGCCGTCCGGCGAGTTCTCTCCCGGTTTGAATAGGCCGAGTGTGGCGCGCGGTTCCGGCGGCCTTGTGCCCGTATCGTATTCACAACCCCATCCGTATCGGGCTCGGATAGCGATAGCGGCCGTACGACCCCGCCACTAGGCAACGACGCCCGCAGACACGCCCTCACGCGCCCATGCAAAACGCAGCCCACTCCTGCATGAGCTCGCGCCGCCGGTCGAGGAAGGTCGTCCTGGCATAGGCAGCGACGACCTTGTCGCTCTGGGTGTGGGCGAGGCAGGCCTCGATGACTTCGGGCGAGTAATCTGTCTGCTCACGTGCCCACGTGGAGAAGGCGGCACGGAAACCATGCACCGTGGCGCCATCATCCCGGATGCCGCGCAGGCATTGAATCATGGCCATATTGGACAGCGTCTGGACCCGCTTGCCGGGGAACAGATGCGGGTTCTTGCCTGTCGGTTCCCGCGGCAACGAGTCCAGCAGCGCAACAACCTCATCGGCGAGGGGCACCTGATGCTCGGTCCGGGCCTTCATGCGCTCGGCCGGGATCGTCCAGAGTTTTGCCTCCAGATCAATCTCGTCCCAGGTGGTGCCCAACGTCTCGCCGGTGCGGACTGCAGTGAGGATCGTGAACAACAAAGCCTTGGCGCTCGTCGAGCCCAGCTTCTTGAGATCGGCGATAACTGCAGGGACTTCCTTGTACGGCACCGCGGCATGGTGCTTCTGAGCCCGCTGCAGCCTGTTCAGCGATGGCAAGAGGTGCATCAGCGGCCCGTCGCGTAGCGCCGGATTGTCTCCGCTGCGATACCCCATGGCCGTTGCCCATCCAAGAATCTTGTCGATGCGGCCACGGATGTTGCCTGCCGTGGGTGGCTTCGTCGTCCAGATGGGCTTTAGCACCTTGACGATGTCGTCCACGCCGATCTCGTTCACCGGCTTCTTGCCGATGATGGGATAGACATACATCTTCAATGTCGACGACCATTGCTGCCGGTGCTTGTCGTTGGTCCATGATGCCTCGTGGGAATAGATGTATTCCTGGGCGCATTCCTGGAAGGTCGGCATCTTGGTGGCCTCGGCATCGGCACGCTCGATCTTCCGCTGTGCCCGCGCCGCCTTCTTCTCAGCGGCTGGATCGGCGCCATCGCGGATATCGATGCGCAGCCGCTCAGCCTTGTCCCGCGCCTTGGCCAGCGGGACATCCTTCACCGGACCGAGGCCGATCACCTTTGGCTTGCTGTCGACCCAGTAGCGAAAGAGCCAGCTTCTCGTGCCTTGATCCCTGATTTGAAGATAGAGATTGTCCGACACCCGGTGCATGCCGACATCGCGCAGGGCATCGACTTGCTTGGTGGAAAGGGCGCGCTTGTGGGCCATGCAATTTACCTCCGTTTGCCTTACAACGGACCAATGCGTGATCGGGCGCAACAGTCCAGGGAAAGCAACTTGCACCGATGTCGGTTAGCAATTCGCAAGTTCTTTCCGCGCTCCACTTCTTCGCGGAGCATGCAGATGGCCTACACCGAAGACGAGGTGAAGCGCCTCAAAGCTAATATCCAGGCCGCGCAGGGGTCAGCCGCCTGAGCGACTAGGTGACCTTCCCATGCCCGCTCCTAAGGCTATTATGGGCTTGGGTTTGGCGGGGGATCCAATGATCAGATATCTGGCTGCCGTGGCTTTCGCGATCTCTTTTGCTGGCTTGACGATGCCGGCGGCGGCTGAAGACCCAACCCACGAAAAGTGCACCTGTGATCTCGTCCGCGACAGCGAGTTGGACAACGGTGCTTCCGTCCGGAACGCAACGGCCTGCTGGTCGACAGAGGACCCAGATCGGCAATGGTGCGATATCACCGTTCAGGCGATCGAGGGGGACGGACGGCAACCGATGATTATCAACCAGCTCCTACAGATTCAGCACGACCCCGCTGGCATCGTCGGATTCTTGATAAACCAGGCCGAGACGTCAGTACTGAAGGGCGATTACCCTACCAACATGGGGTACATAGCAGAGGCGCGGCAGGAACTCCCTGCGCTGATAAAAGAGAAGGACAAACTCACGACGAAGTGCATCCAAGGATTCAATCGCTCCCGAGAGAACAAGGAATCCTTCAAGCCGATCGACGAGGGTGACTTCTCGTGCCATGTCGGCGAGACGACAGGTTGGCTCCGTATGACCTTCCAAGTCGGCAAGATCCGGTTCGTCTTCATGGTTGCCCCACTTGCCTAGGCTTAAGAAGGCCTTGCTTTGGGTCCTTTTGGTGGTTCTAGGAGCCATCATCAGCATCTACGTAGACAAGTGGTGGCCACTGATTTTCAAGCCCGAACCCCTGCCTGTCAAGATCGACTTCAATGACGTCGACGGCTGCTCGCAGGGCAAGCTGGTGGAAATTGCCAAGCGCCAAATGGGTGATCCGACACTCAGTAATGGTGCAGATTCTCTGATCATTTGCGATAACGAGCCGCTGAAGGCTGTCCGCACGGAATTGCCACGCGAACTCGCAAACCGAATACCCGGCTGCCTCGAGTGGCGGGGCTGGGGAATTGGCGGACTCGTCCTCGTTCGCAGGAGTCCCGCCATCTGCGCCTTGCCGGGCGGAAAGCAATTTGTCTGCGACGGCCCGAATGCGCGTCACGCCCTGGGAGGAAATGCCGTCGGCGATTCCACGGGCCACATCGTTCCATGCCCCGATGACGTCCTGGAGCGGTTCGGGTTCACTTCCTTATCCGCAAAAGATTAGGGCAGCTCTCACAGCTGTTCGACGCAACCGAAGGGCAACCATAGCGCCTTCGCCTCCCTGAAGCTGCCGAGCGTTCAACGGTCCCCATCAAGACAGTCGGTGCACCTTTTATGAGCGTCCTGCTTATCCGCAATACGGTCGCCTTCAGCTTTATCGGCCCACGTTACTAGCTGGCGCGATGGCGATAAACATTCCCGCCATGACAGACGATCGGACAGACTGTGCAGCAGTGCCGTCAAACCCGCAGAACTGCGGGCTTTAGATAAACGTCGCAGTCAGTCGGGTTCGAAAGTGGCTGAGAAAGCTCCCGAAATCGGGCCGGCTGTGCCATATTATGACGTGTTTACAATCTCTTAGAAAAACGTCGGCTTCACGAAGATGGCGGAGGGAGTGGGATTCGAACCCACGGTGGACTCGCGCCCACGCCGGTTTTCAAGACCGGTGCCTTAAACCGCTCGGCCATCCCTCCATCGTGATTTTTCAATCACTTAGGATCACATTGAACGGGCAGGAGAGGGCAGTTGGCACCGAATTGGCACCGAGGCTGTTCCCGACCGGTTCGCGGTTCATCCCTGTAGTGCGGCGTTGAGGGCGGCGTCAACCACGGCGGCGGCGCCTTCCTGCTGGCCAGGCAGCAAATGCGCATAGATGTTCAGGGTTACCGCCGGATTGGCTTGGCCAGCGGATAGACCCTAGGCGAAAATTCGTGCCGATCATCGAGGCACGGGCAGCGGCTATTTCGGCCATCCGCAAGTCGTCGCAATTCTCGTGATCGCCGCTGAGACGTTTCCGAGGTCGAATTGCGCGTCGAGGCGGTCGCGCGCCTGAATACGTATAGCCAGATTTGCACTATCCATGAGCGACTTTATAGCCGGTATTGCCCTGTTGCCGTTCCACAGCCCGACCGCCTTATAGTTCGACGATCGATCCCATCGCGTAGTCGTAGCTTTTTGGTCGCCGACCCTCATGGTGACCGAGGCTGTATCGTCAACCATGAACATATTCGTCGCGATGAGAAGCGATGTCGTGTGATCCTGGCAACGCATGATTAGCAGCGCCTGGCCTTCACCGACGCCCGTATATTGAACATTCTTCGGGCTCAGCGAGGCTACAATCTGGCGGCTGTCGTCGATCGGCGATTTGCTTTCGGTGATGGTCCAGTTCGCTTGTGCTGTTTCCGGGGCCATTGGGTCCGCAGCCGGATTGGCCGCCTCGGGCGAAGCGCCCTTCGGGAATACCACATCGAAGCAATGCAGCCGTTCTAGCGAATCGGCAATGATGGCGCAGGCGGCTCCTTTGGCCGTCAAATCTTCCGCCGTGGCCGGCGCCGCAACAATAAATGCCAAAGTGGTGAGTGCGATGATTTTCATATTTCCCCCAAGCCGCCAGCATGATGCTGCAACCGCCGCGAGAGGGCAAGAAAAAGCCCGTCCGGCATGAAACTCCATTGGGGATGGCAGCCGGCCGGGCTTGTCAGCATTCAGCGTACTGATCCGGTGATCCAAGCACACATCGAAAATGAACGAGAGCTACTCTTTTGCCCTACGCCACCCAGCCGCGCGGGCTTCGTCTTCTGAACAGAACCAGTGTTCGCCATGCTGCGGAGAAATGCGGACCTGGTCGTAAAATTTCTGGCCGGGCATGTGATAGATGCGCTCGCCGGTGTCGATCGAGATATTGCCCTTGATGTCGCATGCGGACTCAGAGCGCATTGCTGCATGCAGCCGCGAGACTGGAATATCATCGGCGAAATAGCCGCCGCCCGCCGCAGCCAGCATTGCGGCCGATATCGTGATCGCGCCTATCCTCATCGCACCAATATAGCTGCCGACGATCAACCGGCGGTTTCAGAAACCTCGACAATTTGAAAGGCAAAACCATGGGTCTCGAAGCCGAGCTCCGTTGATCAGTCCATTGACGCGGCGGATCTCGGAAACGACCCTGGTCTCGCCAGCTTGTATGTCGCACTGGAATAGGGCGACAGGTGGCGATCCCACAGATCATGCCTGCCTTGCCAGCACACATCATCGTCGGGTAGATCGCCGAGAGGACCAGCGAGCAGCTTGAAGCGCAGTCCCGGAGCGTAGCGGCGGATCGCTATGGCAAGGCGCAGCCAGCGAGTGACCTTGATGTGCCTTCCGAGGCAGATCAGGACCGGTTCCCTGCAGCGAAGCACGGCGCGCGTCTTTTCGCATAGATGGTCGTGGCGGGCTCTGGCTTGCGGATAGTAGACGTCTATCTCCGCGTCGGTAATCCCTTCGGGGAAAGCATGAAGATGGCTGGTATGGAGCTTCCGATGCTTCACCCTGCCGTTGATCGCAACAAGATCCTCGCGGTTGAAGGTGTCGCGAAAGTCGTTATCCAGGTAGAAGCGCACGGCTCGGTACGGGGTGGCCTGCCAGTCGAAAACACCGGAAGGCGATCTCTGCTTACCGAATATTCGGATGATCTGATATTTCGCCCGGCACGTCGGCCCGAGGCTAAGTATAGTCTCAAACTGCATCCAGTCCGCTCCGCCTGCGCTTAGAAAACATAAACGGGCGCGGCCAGCAACCCAAAATCCTGAAAGGCAAAACCATGGGACGCCCGGCGTTCCAGCGCGAGAGGGGCACACATTTGGTATCTTCGGCACGTCGCTATCGCATGCCGGCAATCGGTTGGGGTGTGAACCCGTTAGTATTTAAGGACCGATCGCCGGCACGCATTGCTGCTCGGGCGATGCCGAGAGGATAACACCTGGACTAGCTGACGGATGAAAAATGCCTGCGCGTCAGCGCCAGGCACAATGCAGAGCTCCCCATCGTCCGCGCCAGCACACCCGATGTGGCTGCGGGTGACGATGTGGGCCGTAATACCCTCCTGGATAGGGGCCATGGCCGAAGCGATGGCATGCGCCACCTGGCCCGCGATAGCGCCCGCGACCGCATCCATCAGCGACATTTACGACAAGTCCAGACGAAGCCGCCGGGACGGGGAGAGGCAACTGCATCGCATCAGATGAGCCAAGCGACATCGCTAGCGCTCCTGCCGCTGCCAAGGCGACAAGAGAAAACTTCCTGATCATGGTTACAACCTCCAGAGGAATTTGCGGGGAGCAAATTACTCTCGAAGCTGGCCGGTGAGAATATGCGAAGGCGCGTATTTTTTTGGCCTCTCGAATGCCGTGGCCGCGCTGACCGCCACGATCCAGGGGATCGAGAGCGAAAAGCGCAACGCCGACCGGCACTGACCCGCGCGCGGCGGGCAATCGGCGACCTCTTGCCGAAAAGAAGCCGAAGTTGTTGCACCGTCGCTACAGCTTTCGGCAGAAGCTGATGTATCTTTTCGCCATCCGATCGGGCGGGATGTCATGAAACGGCTTCTTCTTTCTACAGCCATCTTCTTCGGACTTGGCGCAACTGCATTTGCAGCAGATGCCATCTCGGCCATGCCTCCGGCCAGTTTCAACTGGACGGGCGGCTATATCGGCGCTCAAGCCGGCTATGCCTGGGGAAAATCGAAGGGTGGCGACTACGCCCGGAGTTCGGGCGCGCTGGACGTCGAGGGGAATATCGATCCGGATGGTTTTCTGGGTGGCGTCTATGCCGGCTACAACTATCAGTTCAACAACAATCTAGTGCTCGGTGGTGAAGCCGACCTGAACTATGCTCATCTGACCGGCGAGGCTGACCCTCTTCATGATACGGTGGGTCCTGTTCCACCGAACAGCGCGCGAGGGGAAATGACCTGGAACGGGTCGGCGCGTATCCGGGCGGGATATGCGTTCGATCGGTTCCTTCCTTACGTGACAGGCGGCGTTGCTTTCGGACGCTACAAATTCACGCCGGACTACATCAACACAGGGCCACTTCCCGGCGCGAAGACCCAAACAGGATGGACCGTCGGCGCCGGCGTGGATTATGCCTTTACCAAAAATCTGATCGCCCGCGTGGAGTATCGCTACACCGACTATGGCCACGCCAACTATGATATTACCGGGTTTCCGGACTACGTGAGCCGGGTCGATTTGAAGACCAGCGCAATCCAGATCGGTATCGCCTACAAATTCTGACCTTCAGCAATTTCCAGTGCCCCGCTGGTTTCGGCCGGCGGGTTCTTTTTATTGCGATCAACCTAGACTTGTGGCTCTATCCGCCCCGTAAAAAAATCGGGCGTTTGGAAATGGATACCACGGAAAAGAAGCCCTATGCGCGCCCCGTCCTGGTGCGCCGGGAAAAGCTGGACAGAGTGACCGCCGTCCCTGTCACCTCGGGCAATCCCAAGAACTAATTACCCGCACGCGGCCTTGTGGTCATGGCTGCTCCCTGGGCGCCTTGACCGTCTCGGACAGCCTGGCGTGATCGTCGCCGATTTGTTGGATCGGCGCTGACCCGTGCGTGGCACGCCCCTCACTTGCAACGAGGGCGCGCAGTTCTATAGGACGAAGACCTGTCGAGAGGATCGATCCTGACATCATCTCGATCCGAGAGGCCGTCCGGCAAAGAGCGGCGAAATGCAAACGCAGTTCGCGAGCACGAGCGACACGAATCCGGGCCTCGACCCCAACATGCTTGTTTTCCCGGCTGAGCTTCCTGGCCCGCTCTATGGCTCCGATGGATGCCTCTTTTCCTTCCATCGCTGTCGATCGTGATGGCGATGCTGGAATGCCGGGCCCACGCGATCAACTGTTGCGGGACCATCTGACGACAAAAAGCCCGGTGAGATAGAGAAAGCCGAGCGGCGAGGCGAAGATGAAGACCAGCGGCCACAGGTTCGAGCCGGCCGAAAGGGCGTATATGGCATGCAAGGCGGCGGGAACCATGATTGCCAGAGGCACCAGGCCCGCCAGCCACCAGCGTCCTCGTTGCGTGATGAGGGACGCGCCCTGAAGCAGGAAATATCCCGGCACGGACAGGAAAACGAACATCGTCAGGATTGTTCCTACCGGATCCGGAGCCGGAGGATGGCTTTCGCTGTACTCATGCGCGATCTGGCTTTCTGCGGCGATCAGGGCCCGGACCCAATCGGGCAGGGGCTTGGAGGTAGCCGCGGGTTCGGACAGCCACCGGATCGAGCGCGCGATCGACAGCGTGGTCACCGGTTCCCAATTCTCATCATACGCCGTAGTCCTGACTTCATCGATCAGCGTCGGTTTGCTGAAGCTCACCCAAACGAGCGCCTCGCCATCGCCGGCGGGGTGAACGACGGACGCATTCATGGCCTGCCCGGCGTCTGCCGGCAGGCCATTGGCAAAGGCTCGCGCCTGCAGGCGCAAAGGGACGTCCGAGTGATAGGAAATCTCGATGTAAAGGGTACCGAAGCGAGGTAAGCTGTCGTCGTCCGACGGTGATGTGCGTACAGGAACAAGTTCTACGGATGCAGCAGACGAAATTGTCACGCCAATCAGCAGCAATGCGATTGCAATCAACAATCTGCGCATCGACCAGATCCCGGTTTCACTGTCTCCATACTATCCGGAATAAGAGAACAATACGTTTTTGAGAAAGGTTGACGAAGGATCAATGGACGGGACGGCAATGTCCGGTCGCAAAAATACGGCTATCGCCGACATGCCCCGCCGCTAAAGCCCGAGTATCGGTGTGGCGTATTCAGCGTTGGCCCCGCGCAAACCGCACGAAAGCCTTGATGACCAGGATTGCCGACGTCAGCATGCCCGCCCACGCCAGCAATCCCAATCCGACCGGATTGGAATGCGGATCGGTCTCGCTGACGTACCAGATAGGCGTCACCGTGACGACGAAGATCACGATGGCCAACAAGATCAGACGCATTGCCCGTTTCCCCCCAAAGCCGCACAATCATGCCGGAGAGGCGGAGCGTCAAGGCAGGCCGCCGGATCACGCGAGTTGACATCCGCCAACAAAGCGCAACTGAATGGCAGGTATGCGCCTCAGTAGAGTCGGCTACTACAGTGATTTCGTCGTCTATCCAGCTCTCATCCTGGCCCTTGGCGGCGCGGCACTGAGACAGGATGGCCGCAGCTCCCTGGAGAGCTGGATTTCGCTATTCCTGCTGTTCCTCGGGCTCTGGACGCTGATCGAGTACCTGATGCACCGCTTTGTCCTGCACCATGTGCCCTACCTGAGGACACTGCACGAGGAGCACCATCTTCAGGAGTTGGAGCCGATCGGCACGCCGACCTATCTCAGCCTCGGCCTTCACGGATTGCTGATCTTTGTCCCGATGTTGGCCCTTTTCGGCTTTGCCGCGGCGAGTGCCGCCTCTTCCGGGCTGATGCTGGGGTATCTCTGGTACATCAGCGTGCACCACATCCTGCACCACTGGCATCCCGAACATTCGAGCTACGTTTATCGCCTCAAGCGCCACCATGCCTTGCACCACCACCTCGATGGCGGCAGCAATTTCGGTGTCACCACCGCCTTTTGGGATCGGGTGCTTGGCACATTTCGCTCTTGAGCTGCGGTAGGAACGAGGAGATATCGGCGAATACGCAAAGGGTTTGCGGCTCCTGTTCCGTGACACGAAGTCGAGGCATGGCTTCCGCTCTCTCTGAAAAGCAGGTATACATTGCTGAAAATCATGCCACATTCTTGCCGGTTTCCGGCCATAGTCGGTTAATCGCGTTTAAATTAATTTCTGGGAAGAAGCATATAGCCGGGGAGCAGGGGCTTGGTTTCCGGCGCGCTTTGAATCCCAGACCGGGATGGGGCGGTTCAACGCCTCGCCGGATCAAAAGAAGGGGACCACCAAGGTATGGTGCCTACGACTTCGCGCCGACGCCTGGAAGCTGCGTCGTCCGTCCTCATTGTCGCCGCGTGCGGCGCGTTGCTTGCCGCCTGCAATACGACCGAGCCGGTCGCGAACGCCCAGAAGAATTCCAAGGAATATTTCGCCGAAGCCGAATATGGCGTCCCCGCCAGTCCGCGCGTAACCGACAAACGTTCGCGCCTGCCCCGGTTCGAGGGCCGCGCGCAGGTTGGCACGCCCTATATGGTGCACGGCAAGTGGTATTATCCAAAAGAGAACCGGAACTACAGGGCGGTCGGCGCGGCCTCCTGGTACGGCGATGCCTTTCATGGCAGGCTGACCGCCAACGGCGAAGTCTATGACATGGACCGGCTGACGGCGGCGCATCCGACGATGCCGTTGCCGAGCTATGCGCGTGTCACCAATCTCGATGACGGCAGTTCGGTCATCGTGCGCGTCAACGATCGCGGGCCTTATGCCAACGGCCGCATCATCGACCTGTCCAAGCGGGCCGCCGAGATGCTCGACTACAGCACTGCCGGCGTCGCCCATGTGAAGGTCGAATATGTCGGACCGGCGCCGCTTGTCCCGAACGACGACCGGTACCTGATGGCTTCCTACCGTCCCGGCAAGGATGCCGCGCCGCTGCCTGGCGAAAGCGGGCCGACCGGCATGATGGTCGCCATGAACGGTTCGACGCCCACTTCCGGCCACATGGCCGTTCCGTTCCCCGGCCAGTTGAACAATGCGGGCATGCCTTCGACGGCGCGGTCCGCGGCGCCGCGGCCTCAGGTCCAGTTTGCGTCCGCCGTATCCGCCAACGTGGTCGAGGACGGCGATCCGGTCCTGCCTGCGCTTGGTCCGATCGTGCCGGAACGCCCGGCCTTCGGCCTTGCCTCATCCGGCGCCAATGAGACGCTCCCCGTGCTCGGTTATGCGGACGTACGCGTGGAACGGGCTTCGCAAGCCTTCGACGCGCTCATGGGCCGCCATGTAGCCATGACGCCGGCCGAGATCGTCGCCTCCTGGAAACGCTCGCAGTCCAGCGCATCCGGCGAAGGTGACGAGGCCGCCTATGTGGCCGTCGGCACGTTCGCCACCGCCGCCGAGAGTTCGCGGCAGGCAAAGGCGCTCTCGGCCTACGGCCGCGTCAAGGTGGAAGAGGCCGAGGACGCCGGGCATACATTCTATAGCCTCAGCGTCTATCCGGACGGCCGTGCCTCCGTCGACGAGATGCTGCGGCATGCCTGGGCAAACGGTGCCGGCAGCGCCATGACCGTTCGCGACTGAACGTCGCTCGTTCACCATCTTCGCCCTAATCGATTGATCCGGCCGCGTCTGCGCTGTTACCCTTCATGGGTATCGTGGATGCGGGCAGGGACATGCCCTGGATCACGAATAACTTGGCAAGGCTGACTTGGGTCTCCGGGCGCAGCCACATGGCTTCGCCGGCTGCGGCGGCATCGAGCGGACGGGCACGGGTGAACGCTAAACTGTTGCGATCGATGTCACGGTCGGCGGCGCTCTTGGTGCTGCTGGCAGTCTTGTCGGTTTCCGCGGCCCATGCGCAGCTTTTCTCGACGCGCGCCTCCGAAGCCTACATGATAGATGCCGAAACCGGCACGATCCTCTTCTCCAAGGAGCCCGACAAGCTCATTCCGCCGGCTTCGCTCGCCAAGCTGATGACGCTGGAGATGGTCTTCCATGCCATCAAGACGGGTCGGCTCAACCTCGACGACCAGTTCTATATCAGCGTCAATGCCTGGAAGAATGGCGGGGCCGGATCCGGCGGCTCCACCATGTTCGCCAAGGTGAAGTCGTCGATCCGCCTGGAGGACCTGATCAGGGGGATGGCCGTCGTTTCCGCCAACGACGCCTGCATCGCGGTTGCCGAAGGCATGGCCGGCTCGGAAGAGAACTTCGCCCAGCTCATGACGGAGCGGGCGCATGCGCTCGGCTTAAGCCATATGGTCTTCAAGAATTCGACCGGCCTGCCGGCCGACGGACAGGTGGTCACCGTCAAGGAGCTTACCCTGCTCGGCCTGCACATCTGGCGCGAATATCCGGAGCTTTACCGCTATTTCGCCTTGCCGGACTTCACCTGGAACAAGATCACCCAGCGCAACCGCAATCCGCTGCTCAAGATGGATATCGGCGCCGACGGCATGAAGACGGGATTCACCGACGCTTCGGGCTACGCGATCGTGGGCTCGGTCGAGAAGGACGGCCGACGCCTGTTCGCCACGCTGAGCGGAATGTCGAGCGACGCCGAGCGCGCCGAGGAATCGCGCAAGATGCTCGACTGGGGAATGCGGGCATTCGCGAAATCCCAGCTTTTCGCGAGCGGCGAGACGGTCGCGCAGGCTTCCGTCTTCGGCGGAGCGCAATCGAGCGTCGCCCTGAAGGCGAAGGGTCCGGTATCGATCTTCGTGCCGCTCACCAACCGCGACCAGTTGAAGGCGCGTGTCGTCTATAAGGGGCCCCTGGTCGCTCCGGTGGAAGAAGGGATGCCGGCCGGCGAGCTGAAGGTATGGATCGGCGATACCCTCAGCCAGGAAACCCCGCTCTACACGGCCGAATCGGTCGGGAGCGGCACGATCTACCAGCGCGCCGTGAGCGCGATCGAGGAACTCGCGATCGGCTGGATGCGGTGAACGGGACGCAAAGTGTCCGCGTCGTCTTGACTGCCTTTGCCTTTCAGACCGCATGGATTTTCGCTGCCGGACCGCATAACTACTGAACGTGCGGCGAACGCCGCCTGAAAAATAGCGGTCAGGTAGCTCCAAGTGGCTCGTGGATTGTTCGTGACATTCGAAGGCGGGGAGGGCGCCGGCAAGTCTACCCAGATCCGCATGCTCGCGGATACGTTGCGCGCTTCCGGCCATGAGGTCGTCGTCACGCGCGAACCTGGAGGCTCGCCGGGCGCCGAGGCGGTCCGCCATGTCGTGCTTTCCGGGGCGGCCGAGCCATTCGGGCCCGAGATGGAGGCGATCCTCTTCGCGGCGGCGCGCGCCGATCACGTCGATCGCACCATCCGCCCGGCGCTCGAGCGCGGCGCAATCGTCCTTTGCGACCGCTTCGTCGATTCCTCGCGCGTCTATCAGGGCGTGACCGGCGGTCTCGATCCCTCCTTCATGGAAGAACTGGAACGGGCGACGGTGGAGGACATGATGCCCGATCTGACCCTGATCCTGGATATCGATCCGGAAGAAGGTTTGCGCCGGGCCGGCGCCCGGCGCGGCGCGTCCGAGGCGGACCGCTTCGAGAAGGAGGCGCTTTCCCTGCACAGGCGCCGCCGCAAGGCATTCCTGGCGATCGCGAAGGCCGAGCCGAAGCGGTGCAGGGTGATCGATGCCTCCCGGCCGGCCGCGAAGATCGCCGCCGAGATCGCGAATGCCGTCCAGATCGCGATCGAACGAAAGGGCCTGCCCGTGAAGGAGGCAACCGGCTGACCGATGTTCGAACGTCTCGCGCCCGAGCAATATGACAGCATTCCCGGTGTGCCGGAGCCATCGGAGAATCCACGGCTGATCGGCCATGAGGAAGAGGCGAGGCTTCTCGCCGCGACCTATCGCGCCGGCAGGCTGCACCATGCGATCCTCCTCGCCGGCCCGTTCGGCATCGGCAAGGCGACATTCGCCTTCCGGTTGGCGCATCACCTGTTGAAACATCCGCGCGCCGCCGAGGCGCCGGAGACATTCGAGAACGCCGATGTCGGTTCCGCGCTCTACCGGCAGATCGCCGGCGGCTCGCACCCGTCCATCCTGCACCTCACCCGGCCTTTCGACGACAAGCGGAAGGTGTTCCGGACGGTGGTGACGGTGGAGGAGATCCGGCGGGTCAACCGCTTCCTCTCCATGACGGCGCATGACGGCGGCTATCGGGTCGTCATCGTGGATCCGGCGGACGACATGAACACGAATGCGGCCAACGCGCTTCTGAAGAGCCTGGAAGAACCGCCCTCGCGGACGGTCTTCCTGCTGATCTCGCATTCGCCGGGACGGCTTCTGCCCACCATACGCTCGCGCTGCCAGACCGTGCGCCTGAAGCCGCTCGACGCGCAGTCGCTGCGCGCCGTCCTGCAGGTTCTCGAAACGGACCTGCCCTCGGAGCCGGCGGCGCTCGATGCGCTCGCCGGGCGCGCGCAGGGCAGCGCCCGCACGGCGATCCTGCTGACCCAGTTCGGCGGGCTGGAGATCGGCGGTGTGCTCGAAGGGATACTGGCGGCCTCGCGGTTCGACGTCGCCGAGGCTGCCCGGCTGGCCGACGCCGTGAGCGGCCGCGATCAGGCGATCCAGTTCGGGATATTCAACCGGTTGACGCTGGATGCGGTTGCCGACGCGGCGGACAGAGCGGCCTCCGCCGGCGAAATCGAGCGGGCAGGGCGCCTTTCCGATCTCTGGAGCGAGGCGAACGAGAAGATCCTCGAAACGGACGTCTACAATCTCGATCGCAAGCAGCACGCCGTCGGGTTGCTCGGCCGGATGCACGAGCTCATGCGCGGCTGACCGCACGCCGCGGGCGGGATGGCAATCGCGTTCCCGATGCGCTATCTGACCGCCACCCTGTTTGTCCGGAACCATTTCATGCCCGCCGAGAAATTCTATATCACCACGGCGATCTCCTATCCGAACGGCCGGCCGCATATCGGCCATGCCTACGAGTTGATCGCGACCGATGCGCTGGCCCGCTTCCAGCGCCTGGACGGCAGGGAAGTCTTCTTCCTGACCGGCACGGACGAGCACGGCATCAAGATGCTGCAGACCGCGCGCAAGGAAGGCATCACCGCGCGCGAGCTCGCGGACCGCAATTCCCGGCTTTTCCGCGACATGGCCCGGCTGCTCGATGCATCGAACGACGATTTCATCCGCACGACGGAAAAGCGGCACTACGAATCCTCGCAGGCCATCTGGAAGGCGATGGCGGCGAACGGCGACATCTACAAGGGCGGCTATGCCGGTTGGTATTCGGTCCGCGACGAGGCCTATTACGGCGAGGAGGAGACCCAGCTTCGCGAGGACGGCGTGCGCTACGGGCCCCAGGGCACACCCGTGGAATGGGTCGAGGAGGAGAGCTATTTCTTTCGCCTTTCCGCCTATCAGGACCGGCTGCTGGAACTCTATGAAAGCCGACCCGACTTCATCGGCCCGGCCGAGCGTCGCAACGAGGTGATGAGCTTCGTCCGCTCCGGCCTGAAGGACCTTTCCATTTCGCGCACCACATTCGACTGGGGTGTTCCCGTGCCGGGCGACGAGAAGCACGTCATGTATGTGTGGGTCGATGCGCTCACCAACTACATTACGGCCGTCGGCTATCCCGATGAAAAATCCGAGAAATGGCGCTTCTGGCCGGCAGACGCGCACATCATCGGCAAGGATATCGTCCGTTTCCATTCGGTGTATTGGCCGGCCTTCCTGATGTCGGCCGGCATCGAACTGCCGAAGCGGGTCTTTGGCCACGGCTTCCTGTTCAACCGCGGGGAGAAGATGTCGAAGTCGGTCGGCAACGTCGTCGATCCGTTCGCGCTGGTCGAGCATTACGGGCTGGACCAGGTGCGCTATTTCCTGCTGCGCGAAGTGCCGTTCGGACAGGACGGCAGCTATAGCCATGAGGCCATCGTCAACCGCACCAATGCCGATCTGGCCAACGATCTCGGCAACCTGGCGCAGCGCTCGCTATCGATGATCGCCAAGAACTGCGGCGGCGCGGTGCCGGAAAGGGGCAAACCGGCGGAGGCCGACCGTGCGATCCTGGCGATGGCGGACGCCGCGCTCGATACCGCGCGCAAGGCGATGGCCGAGCAGGCAATCCATGTGGCGCTCGCCTCGATTTTCGGCGTCGTGTCCGAAGCCAACCGCTATTTCGCCGGGCAGGAGCCCTGGGCGTTGCGCAAGACCGATCCGGCGCGCATGGGGACGGTTCTCTACACGACGGCCGAAACGATCCGGCGCGTGGCCATCCTCTGCCAGCCCTTCATGCCGGGCTCGGCGGCGCAATTGCTCGATCTGCTCGCGGTGCCGGCGGACCGGCGGCGCTTCGCCGACCTCGGCGAGAAGGGCGCGCTGGTTCCCGGAACGGCTCTGCCGGCGCCGCAGGGCGTCTTTCCGCGCTATGTCGAAACCGAGCCGGCCAAGTAGCTTGGCGATGCTCGTCGACAGCCATTGCCATCTGGATTTCCCGGATTTCGCCGAGGAACGTGACGCGGTCGTGGCGCGGGCCAAAGAGGCCGGTGTCGGCATGATGGTGACCATCTCGACGCGGGTGAAGCGCTTCGAGAGCGTCCTTGCGGTCGCAGAGGCTTACGACAACGTCTTCTGCTCCGTCGGGACGCATCCGCACAATGCCGCCGAGGAGACCGACGTCACGACCGCGCAGCTCGTCGAGTTTTCGGCGCATCCGAAGGTCGTGGCGATCGGCGAAGCGGGCCTCGACTATTTCTACGACCGCTCGCCGCGCGACGTGCAGGCGGAAGTCTTCCGCCGCCATATCGCGGCCGCGCGGACAACCGGTCTTCCTTTGGTCATCCACTCGCGCGATGCCGATTCCGACATGGAATCGATCTTGCGCGACGAAAGAGGGAAGGGCGCTTTCCCTTTCATTCTGCACTGTTTTTCCTCCGGTGCCGCCCTGGCGCAGGCGGGCGTGGAACTCGGCGGCTATGTCTCCTTCTCCGGTATCCTGACCTTCAGGAAGTCGGAGGAACTGCGCGACATCGCAGGAACCATTCCCCGCGACCGGCTGCTCGTCGAGACGGATGCCCCCTATCTTGCGCCCGTGCCGTTCCGCGGCAAGCGAAACGAACCCGCCTATGTCGCCCACACGGCGGCAGTGCTGGCCGAGACGATCGGCATGAGCGCCGACGAGGTCGCCGCGCTGACGACGGAAAACTTCTTCCGATGCTTCTCGAAGGTGCCGCATCCAGCGGCCGAGAGCGCCTGAAACGTGACCGACATGCTCCGCCTGACCATCCTCGGCTGCGGCTCCTCGCCCGGCACGCCGCGCATCACAGGCGACTGGGGCGAATGCGATCCCGCAAACCCGAAGAACCGCCGGCGGCGGGCGGCGGCTATGGTGGAGCGGATCTCGGACCGTGGCGTGACGACCGTCGTCATCGACACCGGACCGGATTTCCGCGAGCAGATGATCGACGCCCGCGTCGAGCGCATCGACGCCGTCCTCTATACGCATCCCCACGCCGACCATATCCACGGCATCGACGATCTGCGCGGCTATGTGCTGGCGCAGCGCAGGCTGATGGACATTCATGCCGACAAGCCGACGCTGGAGCGGCTCGAGGAAGCGTTCGGCTATTGCTTCGAGACCCCGCCGGGAAGCTCTTATCCGCCGATCCTCAAGGCCCATACGATCGCCCATGATGAAAAGGTGATCATAGAAGGAGAGGGGGGTCCCCTCACCTTCGAGCCGTTGCCCCAGATTCACGGCGACATCATTTCGCTCGGCTTCCGCATCGGGGACATCGCCTATTGTCCCGACGTGAGCCACTTTCCGGCGGAAACCGCCGCCGCACTGCAGGGTCTCGATGTGCTCGTGCTCGACGCCTTGCAATATAAACGTCACCCGAGCCATTTTTCCCTTGAGGAAGCGCTCGAGTGGATCGAGCGGCTGAAGCCGAAGCACGCCGTGCTGACCCATATGCACATACCGCTGGACTATGAGACCGTGCGTGCGGAAACACCGGACCATATTGAACCGGCCTTCGACGGGATGATCATAGAACGACCATATGAATCAGATCTTTGACAGGATAAGCTGAACCATGGCAGGAAGCATCGACCGCGTGAGCCAGGCCGCGCGGGACGCAGGGCTGGCGATCGAAATCCGCCGAATGGGCGAATCGACCCGTACCGCGCAGGATGCCGCCAATCAGTGCGGATGCGCGGTCGGCCAGATCGTGAAATCGCTGATCTTCGAAGGCGAGACGAGCGGCAGGCTCGTTCTTTTCCTCGTCGCCGGCGACCGGCAGCTCGATCTCGGCAAGGCCGCCGCATTGGCGGGCGAAAAGCTGAAGCGCGCCGATCCGCGCCGCATCCGGGACGAGACCGGCTTTGCCATCGGCGGTGTCTCGCCGATCGGCCACAAGGTCGCGATACCGGCCTATGCCGACCGGACGCTGCTGGCGCACGACCTCGTCTGGGCCGCGGCCGGCGCGCACGATGCGGTGTTCTCGGCGCAACCCGGTGCGCTGATCGCCGCTGCCGGGGCCACCGCGCAGGATCTCGCGTCGTGATCGGCCGCAACTGGTAGCCCGGCATGACCGGCCGCGTCGTTAACCCTGATCGTTATCGGCGGATGCCGTGGAAGAACGGCGGCGGTGAAACCATTGAGATCGCAATATTTCCGTCCGGCGCCGGCCTCGACGATTTCGGCTGGCGCATCAGCACCGCGACGGTTGCGTCGGATGGGCCGTTCTCGATTTTCGAAGGCATCGACCGGACGCTTTGCGTGCTGTCCGGCAGCGGAATTTCTCTTGCGGTTGACGATGCCGAAGCCCTGGCTCTCGACCCGGACAGCCCGCCGTTTTCCTTTCCGGCCGACGCACCGGCCGTCGCGCGGTTGATCGGCGGACCGATCGTCGATCTCAACGTCATGACGCGCCGCTGCGCCTGGCGGCACGCGGTCCGTCGCCATCGGATGGAGGCCGGCGACACCGTGGCGCTCGATGCGGCGGCCATGCAGACGATCGTCTTTTGCCGAAGCGGCTTCGTCGATGCGGATGGCGGAAGCGGGTCGATGCCGCTCACTTCGAATGCGACGCTCATCATCGAGAAGGGCTTCGGGCGCTGGCAGCTTCGCGCGAATAAACCCTCGGTCGTTTTCGTCATCCTGATCGACCCGGCGAACGGCTGAATGCGGAAATCCCGGATTTCCGATATCCGTTAGTTCCATAATCTATCTTATGCGACAATCGTTGAGACGTCGAAGGCCACCATATCGGCCGCGATCCTGCCTTCCCTGTCTATGAATAGCGGCCGATGCCCAGGCCACCGATGTCGATCGCAGGTTCCTTGCCGCAGATGACGTCGGCAAGAACGCTTGCCGAGCCGCACGCCATGGTCCAGCCGAGCGTGCCGTGGCCCGTGTTGAAATAGAGACGATCGAGCGCCGTTGCGCCCAGGATCGGCGGTCCGTCCGGCGTCATCGGGCGCAGCCCGCACCAGAAGCTGGCCTGGCGCGGATCGCCGCCTTGCGGAAAAAGCTCGCCGAAGGAATGCTCCAGCGCCGCACGGCGACCGGGCCTGAGCGTGGTGTCGAAGCCGGCGACCTCGGCCGTGCCCCCTACGCGTATGCGGTCGCCGAGCCTGGTAATCGCGGTCTTGTAGGTCTCGTCCATGACCGTCGACACCGGCGCCCCGGCTTCGTCGGCAATCGGGATGGTCAGCGAATAGCCCTTTACGGGAAAGACGGGAATGGCGATGCCGAGCCGGCGGGCCGCGACGGCCGAATAGCTGCCGAGGGCCAGCACATAGGCATCCGCCGAGCGCGGCCCGCGCGAAGTCTCCGCGCCGGTGACGCTCCGGCCCTCGGTCGTGATCCGATGGAGCTCCGTCTTGTACGAGAAGCGCACGCCGAGCGCCGCCGCTGCCGCGGCAAGCCGCGTCGTGAACAGCTGGCAGTCGCCCGTCTCGTCGCCCGGAAGCCTCAGCCCGCCGACGAATTCCGCCTTCGCGTGCGCCAGCGCAGGCTCGGCCGCGATGCAGCCCTGTCGGTCCAGCACCTCGTAGCCGACCGCGAACTGCTGGAGGATCTCGACATCCTTCGCCACGCCGTCGAGCTGCTGGCGGGTGCGGAACAATTGCAGCGTGCCGAGGCTGCGCTCGTCATAGGCGATGCCCGTCTCGGTCCGAAGCTGCCGCAGGCAGTCGCGGCTGTATTCGGCGAGCGGCACCATGCGCGCCTTGTTGACGGCGTATCGCTTCGACGTGCAGTTGCGCAGCATGCTGAGCAGCCACGCCCACATGTAAGGATCGGCCTTGGGACGGATGACCAGCGGGCCGTGCTGCATGGTCAGCCATTTGATGGCTTTCAGCGGCACGCCCGGACCGGCCCAGGGCGAAGCGTATCCGGGTGAGATCTGCCCGGCATTGGCGAAGCTGGTCTCGTCGCCGGGGCCTTCGCGACGCTCGACTACTTCGACCTCGTGCCCGGCTCTGGCCAGATAATAGGCCGTCGTCACGCCGATGACGCCACCACCCAGGACCAACACCTTCATGCCCCGATCTCCAATTTTTGCCCGAAACCCGACGGCGCCATCTACGCCGCCGACGGTCCCGGATCGTCGAAGCCGTCCGCGCCGACCGGCACCGGCCTCTCGAACGAGGCATTATGGATCAGCCGGAGAGCCGGCCTCCCTTGCATCGAAGATTTCCGCTTGTCCATGGCTTCTTCCTTCTCCCGCTTCACGGCTTCGGGCTGGTAATGGACCTTCTCCAGCACGATGCGCTCCTCGACGCCGTCGCGTTTCCGTAAACGGAACGCCTCGCCTTCGGCAAGGCCGAGAAGCGCGAGGCCGCGCGGCGTGGTGATCGACAGGAAGAGGCCGACCGGCGAGGAGGCCTGCCCGTTCGAAAGCACCCGCGTGTCGGGATCACGGCCATCGACGCTGAAGGCGACGCGGCTGCTCAGCGTCGCGACGTTGGGCGGAACGTCGTCGCGGAAGACGACCAGAGCCGATTCGAGCTTGTCGCGCAGGAGAGGCGCGAGCGGATCGTCCCTGCCGAGGCAGCGGTCGCGCATGATTTCCAGGATGGTGAAGTCCTTCGTGGTCAGGATGCAGCTGTTGTTCGACATCACAGTTCTCCATCGCTCCGCCGCGGGAGCGGTTCGTTGAAACGACAGTGGAGATCCCCTGCCCGCGCGATGCGCGGCGCAGGGGCTACGATCCTGCGATGAGGCAGCCTCCGAAGAGCATGAGGCGGCAGGGCGGCGTGTTCACTTCACGCCACCTGGAAGTCGGGCCGAGGAGTCGTGGCGGCGCCCGAGCCCGAAGGCTCGACGCTTTCGACCGTCAGCCGCCGGTTCCTGCCGTCGCGAGCGGTCCAGTCGATGGACTGCCCGGAGGAAAGCCCGACCAGCGCAATGCCGACAGGAGTGAGGATGGACACCCTGCCCTCGGCGATGTCGGCTTCGTCGGGAAAGACAAGGGTGACGGTCCTGTCCTCTCCGGCATCGGTGGTGAAGCGCAAGGTCGAGCCCATCCGGACCACGTCGGCCCGGAGCTTGTTGTCGTCGACGATCCGGGCGCGCTCGAGTTCGTCGAGCAGCTGATCGGCAAGAGAAGCGTTCCTGCTGACGAAGGATTCGGCGAGCCGTGTCAGCCGCTCGTGATCCGAGCGTGTAAGGGTGATGGCCGGCTTGCGCCTTGTGTGGGTCGCGGGAGCCATTCCTGACCTCCTGTGGCATTGGACCACGGGCAAGCAAGCACCGCGGTATTTTCTATTCATGATGTTGGTTTGATGTCGCTCGGCGGCTTCGCATCGTCCCGCCTTGCGGGGAAGCTTGCCTATGCCCCGCGGCCGGGGCGCGACGCGACCGGGCCGGGGGTCAGTATCCCGCGATGGGATACACCCGATTGAGAAGAATGGTGAGGCGCGTCGCAAACATGCCGCGAAGGTGGGGGTCCCGGGCGTGAAAGTCAAGCTCTCCCCCGCCGGCCGGCAAATGCTTCCTTCGCTCGGGCCTAGTGGAGCGGATTTGACATTTGAGTCCGGGTTACGTCACGCGTCGTTCTCAAATGTCAAATTCAAAGCTCCATCGGAATCATTGACTGCTAGTGGTCCTTTGATTCCGACATCTGCCTGAGAGCACTGCACAACGGATGCAAATGTCGGAATCGGACCACTAGATCGCTCCTGTGGACAAGCGGCAACGGCGCGGCGCCGCCATATGCCGGTCGATGTTCCGAGGATAGTATCCGCCGATGAAACCATCCAAGGACATTTCCCGCCTGCTTGAAATCATGACGGCCCTCAGGACGCCGGTGACCGGTTGTCCGTGGGACCTCGAGCAGGATTTCGCGTCGATCGCGCCCTATACGCTGGAAGAAGCCTACGAGGTTGCAGACGCGATCGAGCGCAGGGACATGGACGATCTGCGCGACGAGTTGGGGGATCTGCTCCTGCAGGTCGTGTTCCATGCCCGCATGGCGGAGGAACTGGGCGAATTCGCCTTCGGCGACGTGGTCGAGGCCATCACGACGAAGATGATCCGCCGCCACCCGCATGTCTTCGGACCGGAAGGCGTGCGCGGCGCCAAGCTTGCCAAGGGCATGTGGGACAGGATCAAGGCCGAGGAGAAGGCGGAACGCCGCGCCGCCCGGCTCGCCCGCGGGCTGGATCCGGAAGATCATGGCCAGGGCTTCCTTGACGGCATCCCGCCGGCCCTGCCCGCCCTCGTGCGCGCCCTGAAGCTGCAGCAGAAGGCGGCACAGGTCGGCTTCGACTGGAAGGAGGCCGAGCCGATCCTCGACAAGATCGAGGAGGAGATCGGGGAATTGCACGAAGCTGTCGAGAGCGGCGACCGGGGCGCGATGACCGACGAATTCGGCGACGTTCTCTTCGCGCTCGTCAATTATGGCCGGCATCTTGGCATCGACGCGGAGGCGGCGCTGCGGCAAACGAACGAAAAGTTCCGCAGCCGCTTCCACAGCGTCGAGCGCCGGCTCGACGAGAGCGGAAGCAGCCTCGAGGCCGCCACGCTCGACGAGATGGAAAGCCTCTGGCAACGGGCGAAGAAGGTGGGGTGAAATCCCCTACCTCTTGAGCGGCCGGCCCAGCCGTCCCTCGATCTCGTCCCGTGCCGCCTCGGTCGTCAGTATCTCCATGGAGACGCTGCCATCCTCGTTGTCGCGGCGCTCCAGCACGGTGCCCTTGCGATAGACGAAATCCGTCAGGCCGAGCTTGTCCGCAGGGAGCGTGACTTCCATTCGCTCCAGTTCGCCGGCGATACGCGTTTCGATATGGTCGAGCAGGATCGGGATGCCCTCGCCCGTGATGGCGGATATGGCGAGCGGCGGAAGCCGGTTCGCGCCGACCGGCTCGTTCAGGATTTCGGCCCCGTCGCCGTCCAGCCGGTCTATCTTGTTCCATACCTCGATGACGTGAACCGGATCGGTCGCATCCACGCCAAGATCGGCCAGGATGCGCTCGACGTCGGCCGCCTGGGCCGCGGTATCCGGGTCGGAAATGTCGCGCAGGTGAAGCACCAGATCGGCCTCGACGACTTCCTCCAGCGTAGCCCTGAAGGCGGCGATGAGATGCGTCGGCAGGTCCGAGATGAAGCCCACCGTGTCGGACAGGATCACGGTCGTGCCGTGCGGCAGGCGAAGCCGGCGCAGCGTCGGGTCGAGCGTCGCGAACAGCATGTCCGCGGACATCACGTCCGCACCGGTCAGCCGGTTGAAGAGCGTCGACTTGCCGGCATTGGTGTAGCCCACGATGGCGACGATCGGATACGGCACCTTCTTGCGTTTGGCGCGGTGGAGTTCGCGCGTCCGGCGCACCGTCTCCAGTTCCTTGCGGAGCTTGACGATCTTCTCCTGAAGGATGCGGCGGTCCGCCTCGATCTGGGTCTCGCCGGGGCCCCCGAGGAAGCCCGCGCCGCCGCGCTGCCGCTCGAGGTGCGTCCAGCTTCGCACCAGCCTGCCCTTCTGGTAGTTCAGATGCGCCAGCTCGACCTGGAGCGCCCCTTCCTTGGTGCGGGCACGCTCGCCGAAAATCTCAAGAATGATACCTGTCCGGTCCACTACTTTTGCGTTCAACCCCTTTTCGAGGTTACGCTGCTGAACCGGCGTCAGCGCATGGTCGAACACGACGAGTTCCGCCTTGCGTTCGGCGATGATGGCGGCGAGTTCCTCGATCTTGCCGAGGCCGATCAGGGTGGCGGGCCGCGCCGCCGACACGTTCACTATTTCGTGATGGACCGGCTCCAGGCCGATGGCGCGGGCCAATCCGAGCGCTTCCTCCAGCCTCGCCGCCGGCGATCTCGTCGGCGATTCGGCGCTCTCCCGCTGGCCGCGCGACAGGACAGGGACGACCACCACCGCCCTGCCCGTCCCGGATGCCCGCCCGGCGGAAGCGTGCGGCTTGGCCCGGCGAGGCTTGCTCTCTTTTGCGATGTCCTTGGCCAATCAGGAATCCCGGGCGTTCTCCTCGCTATCGAACATCTGGACCGGTTGGCTGGGCATAATCGTCGAGATGGCATGCTTGTAGACAAGCTGGGAGTGCCCGTCGCGCCGCAACAGCACGCAGAAATTGTCGAAGGACGTTACCACGCCCGTCAATTTCACGCCGTTGATCAGGAATATCGTAAGCGGGTTTTTGTTCTTTCTTACCGAATTTAGGAAAAGATCCTGCAGGTTTTGGGTTCGTTCCGCCATTGTTGTTGTCTTTCACGTGTCCCCGTTGCGGTGCGCACTATAGCGCAAGATCAGAGCGGCGGCGTCAACCGTACACTTCAAGGGCTTTTGCCGCCAGACTAGACAAGCAAAACGAGTTTACGGGCCGCGCCGCACTTTATGCGGTTATCAGGCAACGGTTTTTTCCGCAACGTCAAAAAACGCCTCACGCAACGTCAGGGAAACGGAGCCGGGGTGGCCGTTGGCGACGGTCGTGCCATCGATCTCGACGACCGGCATGACGACGGTGGTGGCCGATGTGATGAAGGCCTCGCGCGCCGACTTCGCCTCTTCGACCGTGAAGGCGCGCTCTTCCACAACCAAGCCGAGCTTCTTCGCCACATCCATGACGGTCGCCCGCGTGATGCCCCGCAGGATGCCCATATCGGCCGGTCGCGTCACCAGCCTCCCGTCCTTGCTGACGATCCAGGCATTGGTCGAGCCGCCTTCCTTGACGGTGCCGTCCGGATCGACGAACCAGGCCTCCTGCGCGCCGGCCTCCTTTGCCTGCTGCTTGGCAAGCGCGTTGGGCAGGAGCCCGACGGTCTTGATGTCCACGCGCTCCCAGCGGTTTTCGGGCACGGTGATGATCTTGATCCCGTTGGCGGCGCGCCTGGCGATGGCAAGCGGATCGGTGCGCTTGGCGGTGACCACGAGGGCCGGCTTAACCGTAGCAGCCGGAAAGACGTGGTCGCGCGGCGCCACGCCCCGGCTGACCTGGAGATAGACCATTCCGTTGACGACGCCATTGCGGCGGATGACCTCGCGCAGCACGGTCACCAGCGCGGACCGGTGCATGGGCCAGGCGATGCGCAATTCGCGGAGCGAGCGGTCCAGCCTGTCGAGATGGCGCGGCATGTCGATGATGAAGCCGCGCGCGACCTCGCAGACTTCATAGACGGCGTCTGCGAACTGGTAGCCGCGATCCTCGACATGCACCATGGCTCTGGCGTGCGGGACGTAGCGCCCGTTGACATAGGCAATGCGCGGCATGGACTCACCCGGGAAAAAGCAGCGGATAGGGAGTAGCGAATAGCGGATGGGGGAACAAGGCGAAAGCGGCGGCGAGCAGGCGCTTCGCTTGCGTCCTGTTCGCGGCTCGCTGTTCGCCTTCTACACCCCGAGCGATTTGAGCTTCCGGTGCAGCGCCGAGCGCTCCATGCCGATGAATTCGGCCGTCCGCGAAATGTTGCCCCCGAAGCGGTTGATCTGCGCGATCAGATATTCCTTCTCGAACATCTCGCGCGCTTCGCGCAGCGGCAGCGCCATGATGTGCTGATCCGACTGGCTGGGCGTGCGCGGCATCACGTCGCCGATCTCCTGCGGCAGGAGATCGGCGGTGATGGGAGCCTCGGCGTCATCGCCGCGCGCCAGGATCATCAGTCGCTCGATGTTGTTGCGGAGCTGGCGGACATTGCCCGGCCAGTTGTGGGCCTGGATGACGGCGAGCGCGTCGTTGCCGATGCGGCGCGGCCTGATACCGGCCTGGCCGGCGATCTGGCGCATGAAGAAATCGACGAGGAACGGGATGTCCTCGCGCCTTTCCGAAAGCGGCGGAACCATCACCGGCACGACAGCCAGGCGATGGTAGAGATCCTCCCGGAATCGCCCCTCGGCGATCAGTCCCTCGAGATTCTGCGCGGTCGAGGAGATGATGCGGACATCCACCTTGACCCGCTTCGTGCCCCCTACCCGCTCGAACTGCTGGTCGACGAGCACGCGCAGGATCTTGTTCTGGGTCTCGCGCGGCATGTCGGCGACCTCGTCGAGATAGAGGATGCCGCGATGCGCCTCCTCCAGCGCGCCGACCTTGCGCTCCGAACCGTTCGATTCGGTGCCGAAGAGCTCGATCTCCATGCGTTCCGGCGTGATCGTCGCGGCGTTGAGCGAAACGAACGGGCCGCCTGCCCGCGAGGAATGGGCGTGGATCGCGCGCGCCACCACCTCCTTGCCGGAACCGGACGGGCCGATGATCATGACGCGGCTGTTCGTCGGGGCGACGCGTTCGATCGTCTGGCGGAGCTGGTTGATCGCCGTGGACGTGCCGAGAAGCTCATGCGTGTCGCCGCTGCGCTTCTTCAGGTCGCTGACCTCGCGCCGCAGCTTCGAGGTCTCCAGCGCCCGCTCGGCGATGAGGATCAGCCGGTCGGCCTTGAACGGCTTCTCGATGAAATCGTAGGCGCCCCGGCGGATCGCCGAGACCGCCGTCTCGATCGTGCCGTGGCCCGAGATCATCACCACAGGCAAATTGGGATGAAGCGTCTTGATCTCGTCGAGCAAAGCCAGGCCGTCGAGGCGCGATCCCTGCAGCCAGATGTCGAGAAAGACGAGGCGCGGCACACGGTCCGCGATCGCGGCGAGCGCGCTGTCGCTGTCGTACGCCGTACGCGTCTCGTGGCCTTCGTCGTTCAGGATTCCGGCGACGAGTTCGCGGATGTCTTCCTCGTCGTCGACGATGAGAATGTCAGATGCCATTTTCGACCTGTTCCGGTTCGTTGTGGGCCGCCCCGCCCACGGTTGTCTCCGTTTTTCCTTCCGCCGCCGGCGGCAGGATGATCCGGATCATCGCTCCCTTCCCCCCGTGGAATTCCTGCGGAGCATCGTGCAGCTCCAGCCGGCCGCCATGGTCCTCGACGATCTTCTTCACGATCGCGAGCCCGAGGCCGGTGCCCTTCTCGCGCGTCGTCATGTAAGGCTCGAGAAGACGCTGGCGGTTCTCGCGAGGCAGGCCCTTGCCGTTGTCGACGACGTTGACCTCGATGATGCCGTCCTTCGCGGCCGCAGTGATGCGAATGACGCCGGGTTCGACGCTTTCCCGTTCGACGGACTCTATGCTTTCGGCGGCATTCTTGATGACGTTGCCGAAGGCCTGCGCGAGCAGCCGGCTGTCAAAAGTGCCGGTCAGGGGCCCCGAGCCGAGGTCCCGTTCGAAGGTGATGTCGGGCCGGCTGACCTCGACGAGGAAGGAGGCCTCGCGCAACGGCTCGCGCAGATCGAGCATCTTCATTTCCGGCTTCGGCATGCGCGCGAAGGCGGAGAACTCGTCCACCATGCGTCCGATGTCGCCGACTTGGCGAATGATGGTATCGGTGCACTGGTCGAATATCTCGCGATCCTCGGTGATCGCCTTGCCGAAGCGTCGCCGGATACGCTCGGCCGAAAGCTGGATCGGGGTCAGCGGATTCTTGATTTCGTGCGCGATGCGGCGCGCGACGTCCGCCCAGGCGCTCGTCCGCTGCGCCGTCACCAGATCCGTGATGTCGTCGACGGTCACCACATAGGACCAGTCGTCCGAGGTGCTCGCCCGGCCGGACTCACGCTGTTCCGGTGTCACCTGCACGTTGAAGGTCCGTTCAGCGCCGGCGCGGTAGAACGTGACCTGTTCGCGATAGACCGGCCTTCGCGACGCCCGGGCGATCTGGAACACCCGGCCGACATGCGGCAGGATGGAAGACAGGTTCTTTCCGAGGGACGCCTTCGCGGAAATGGCGAGCATGGTCTCGGCGGAGCGGTTGACGATGGTGATCACGCCCTGCGAATCGACGCCGATGACGCCGGCCGTCACCCCGGCGAGCACGGCTTCGGAAAAGCGCCGCCTCTCGTCGATCACGTCCGTGGCGGCGATCAGTTCGTCCCGCTGCGACTTCAGTTGCGCGATCATCGTGTTGAAGGTGTCGCCAAGGCTGGCGACATCGCCATCCGATGCACGGACCGGCACGGACACGTCGAGATTGCCTGTCGATACCTCGTCTGCCGCGCCGATGAGCTGGCGGATCGGCCGCACCAGACGGTCGGCCACAGCGATGCCCGTCCAGATCGCGGCCAGCACCACGACCAGCGTCAGGCCGAGATAGAGCAGCGCAAAGGCGATCTGTGTGACCCGCCTGTTGGCGCCGAGCGCGCTGTAGTCGGCGACATTCGCCTTGACGATCTGGCGCGCCCGGATCACCTGCGGGTCGACCAGCCGGATCGTGTAGAGATAGAGGTCCGGTATCTCGCGCAGCTTGACGATCGACCCGACGATGTTGCGTATCCTCGGCTCGATCAGCACGGGCAGCCCGTCGGCCGCCTGATGCACCGCCTGGATCGGCGGCTCCGGCATCGGGAAATCCGACTTGGTGTCCGCCTCGATGACAAAGGAGCCGTCCGACTTGATCAGCGCGGCGTCCGCGAGCTGGCGACCGGTCGCCTGCTGGCTCATCAGGTTGCGGAAGCCGTTGCGGTCGAGATCGTAGAGCGAACGCGCCTCGTCCAGCACATAGGCCATGGAAAGCGTCGTGCCCTGCAGGTTCTGCGCGTTCTCCCGCACATAGGCCTCGGCGATCGAAAGCGACGAGTTGATGATGGTCTTCGTCCGGATCTCGAACCAGCGGTCGAGGCCGATATTCAGGGTGATCGAGGCGACGATGGCCACCACCACGGCCGGGATGATCGCGACAAGCGAAAACAGCGAGACGATGCGCACATGCAGCCGCGCGGCCGCCTTTCCGCGCCGCCGGCTCGTCACGATGCGGTGCGCCTCGCGCGCGATCAGGCCGGCGAGGACAAGGATGAAAACCGCGTTGATGACGATAAGGGCGAGCGTCGTCGACTCATCCGGGACGAGCGGAGTGAGGCCGGTCAGGATGACGAAGGAGCCCGCTGCCGTCAGCAGCGCGCAGACGACCGCCACGACCCCAGGCAGGACGAGAACACGGCGCCTTTCAGGGCCCGATACCTGGGGAATCACATTTGAGCTGTCGAGGTTGGCTTGGACCGCCATGTCGCGTCTTACGCTGCTTCGCTGCGTGGCACTTATGCAACGCAATGTGGCGAGAATGCAACAAAGCGGTGGCGAGCGTGACTAATCCTGTCTCGATCCACGATAAACGCTGACGCCGAGTTCACGGATCTTCTTGCGCAGCGTGTTGCGGTTGAGCCCAAGCAGCTCCGCGGCCTTGATCTGGTTGCCGCGGGTGGCGGTCATGGAGGCCAGCACAAGCGGATATTCGACTTCCGCGAGAATACGCTGGTAGAGGCCGGCAGGCGGCAGATCGCGGCCGAACGACGCGAAATAACCCTGCAGATAGCGTTCGACCGCCTGCCCGATGGCGATATCGTCCGACGGCAACCCGTCCCCGCCGGAGCCGGGGCGATCACCTGTCTTGAGTTCGGTCTCGATGATCTCCCGCGAGATCTCGTCCTGTGGATAGAGGGCGGCGAGCCGCCGGACGAGGTTCTCCAGTTCGCGCACGTTGCCGGGCCAAAGGTATCGCTTCATCAGATCGATTCCCCCCGCCGCGATCCGCTTGGGCTGAAGCCCCTCGCGTTCGACCTGCCGGAAGAAATGGCGCACCAGATCGGGAATATCCTCGGAGCGTTCCCTGAGCGGCGGCAGGCGAAGCGGCACGACGTTCAGCCGATAGAACAGGTCCTCGCGGAAGAGGCCCTGGTTGATTAGGGCGCGCAGGTCCTTGTTGGTCGCCGCGACGATACGCACGTCGGTGCGTATCGGCATGCGACCACCGACGGTGGTGTATTCGCCCTGCTGCAGTACTCTGAGCAGCCTGGTCTGCGCTTCCATCGGCATGTCGCCGATCTCGTCGAGGAAGAGCGTGCCGCCATCGGCCTGCTCGAAGCGGCCTGTCGATCGCGCCTGGGCGCCGGTAAAGGCGCCTTTCTCGTGCCCGAACAGTTCCGATTCGATCAGGTCGCGCGGGATGGCCGCCATGTTGATGGCGACGAAGGGACCGTTGCGGCGGCGGCCATATTCATGGAGAGCACGCGCCACCAGTTCCTTGCCGGTTCCCGATTCGCCCGAGATCATCACCGTCAGGTCGGTCTGCATCAGCCGCGCGAGCACGCGGTAGATGTCCTGCATCGCCGGCGAACGGCCGACGAGCGGCATCGATTCCGGCTGCTCCTCCGCCCGGATATCGCGACTGCCGCCTCTCGGCTCGGCCAGCGCCCGCCCGACGATGTTGAGGAGTTCCGTCAGGTCGAACGGCTTCGGCAGGTACTCGTAGGCCCCCCGTTCCGAGGCGCGGATCGCGGTCATGAAGGTGTTTTGGGCGCTCATCACGATGACCGGCAGGTCGGGCCTGATCTTCTTGATGCGCGGCAGCATGTCGAAGGCGTTCTCGTCCGGCATGACCACGTCGGTGATGACGAGGTCGCCGTCGCCGGCCGAGACCCAGCGCCAAAGCGTCGCCGCGTTCGACGTGATCCTCACATCGTGGCCTACGCGCGACAGCGCCTGATTCAGCACGGTGCGGATCGCCGCATCGTCGTCGGCGACGAGGATCTGTCCGTGCGCGTTCATGGCCTGGCCTCCATCGCGGCCCCTGCTTCCGCTTCGCCCGACGCCCCCCGCCACGCCGGCATCAGGACGCGGAAAATCGTGCCTCGCGGCGTCGGCTCGCACTCGATGACGCCGCCATGCTCGCCGACGATCTTGGCGACGAGCGCCAGGCCGAGGCCCGAACCGTTCGGCTTGGTGGTGATGAAGGGGTCGAAGAGGATCGGCAATATGTCTTCCGGCACGCCGGAGCCGTTGTCGCGGACGCAGAATTCCAGCGGCAGCGATACGCGGTCCTGCGTGCCGGGCACGGAAAGCCGGATGCCGGGCCGGAACGCGGTCGAGAGCACGATCTCGCCGCCCTCCTCGCGGCCGATCGCCTCGGCGGCGTTCTTGACCAGATTGAGGAAGACCTGGATCAACTGGCCGCGGTTGCCGAAGACGGGCGGCAGCGAGGGGTCGTAGTCCTCGACGATGCGAATATGGCGGCCGAAGCCGTTCCGGGCGATCGCCTTCACATGGTCGAGCACGACATGGATGTTGACGGCGGAGCGCTCGATCGGCCGCTCGTCCGAGAAGACTTCCATCCGGTCGACCAGCGAGACGATACGATCGGTCTCGTCGGTGATCAGGCGGGTCAGCGCCCGGTCGTCGCCGGAGACCGCGCTTTCCAGGAGTTGCGCGGCGCCCCTTATGCCGGAGAGCGGGTTCTTGATCTCGTGCGCCAGCATGGCCGCCAGCCCCGTCACCGAGCGCGCCGCGCCGCGGTGCGTCATCTGGCGATCGATCTTGTCCGCCATCGAGCGTTCCTGCAGCATGACGACAACGGCGCCTGGAATCTCCGGCACCGGGGCGACATAGATATCGACGATCTTCTCGGCGCCGATGCGGGGGGAAGAGATGTCGACGCGGTATTCATTGACCGGCGCGCGCCGGTCGCGCACCTGCTCGACAAGGGTAAGCAACGGACTGCCGAAGGGCACGAAGCTTGCCAGCCTGTGCCGAGCCATGAAGACGGCGCTCGCCCGGAAGAAGTCTTCCGCGTCGGCATTGGCGAAAGTGATGAAATTGTCCGGCCCGACCATGATGACGGGATGGCGGATCGTGTCGAGCACGATCTTGGCCGGATCGACGGACGGCAAGCTGCGCGCCGGAGCGGTGTTCATGCGGCAATCTTCCCCGAACTGGCGGAATGGTCGTCGAATGCTTCGTGCAGCCGGCGGATGACCAAAGACGGATCGGTTGCCGTCAGGATATGGCCCCGCAATTCAGGATCGACTTCCGGCGCGTGGCGGTCGAGATACCAGCCGAGATGCTTCCGCGCCTGGCGTAGGCCGCTGTCGACGCCGTAAAGCAGAAGCATCGCCTCATAGTGGCCTGCGACATAGTCGATGAGGACGGCGGGGCTATCAGGCACACCATGAGCGGGCTCGCCGCTGCCGGCCGCGGCGATCGAAGCAGCGGTCCACGGCGCGCCGCAATTCGCCCGGCCGACCATCACCGCATCGGCGCCGGAACATTCGAGTGCATGGGCCGCGTCCGCCATCGACGCAATGTCGCCATTCGCGACGACCGGGATGCCGACCGCCTCCTTGACGCGGCGTATGGCCCGCCAGTCGGCCCGGCCGGTATAGAACTGGCAGCGCGTGCGGCCATGGATGGTGATCATCGAGATGCCGGCCGCCTCTGCACGGCGGGCCAGCATGGGTGCGTTCAGCGCCTGCTCGTCCCAGCCGAGACGCGTCTTCAGCGTGACCGGGACATCCACCGCACCGATCACGGCATCGATCAGCGAGAGCGCATGGTCGAGATCGCGCATCAGCGCCGAGCCGGAATAGCCGCCCGTCACCTTCTTGGCGGGACAGCCCATGTTGATATCGACGATGTCGGCCCCTTCGCCTACCGCGATCCGCGCGCCCTCGGCCATCCAGCGCGCCTCGCGCCCGGCAAGCTGCACCACATGCGGCGACATGCCGGTGCGCCTCGCCCTCAAGGCCGATTTGTCGTCGCCTTTGGCAAGCTCGCCGCTCGCCACCATTTCCGATACGACCATGCCCGCCCCATGCGCGAAGGCGCGCTCACGGAAGGGCGCATCGGTGATGCCGGAGAGCGGTGCGAGAAACACGCGGTTGCGCAGGCGCACATTGCCGATGAGGAGAGGCTCGGCCAGCCGGGCGGCGGCACTGCTTAAATTCGACGCATCTTTTTCCATTGCCTATTTCTTAGACAGAGTTGGCTGTGCGGGCAACAGGATTCGTCTGCGGCGATCATGCTCTTTTGCGCTGGTTTTTGCGCGACCTGACGGATAGTGCTCATGTCCATGGAACGGACCGGCAGCAAACCTCGCATTGCGGTGGTCCTCGTCGCGGCGGGGCGCGGTGAGCGCGCCGGCGCGGCCGAGGGGCCGAAGCAGTACCGGAAGATCGGCGGGCGGCCGGTGATCGCGCGCACCCTCGAGACCTTTCTCAGGCATCCCGAGATCGCCGCCATCGCGGTAGCCATTCATCCCGACGACGCGGTGCTGTTCGCCGAGGCCGCCGGCAAGCTTCCCGAGCACGTGGTCGCGGTTCCCGGCGGCGCAACGCGGCAGGCTTCGACGCTGTTTGCGCTGCGCGCGCTGAAGCGCTTCGAGCCCGACATCGTGCTTATTCACGATGCGGTCAGGCCGTTCGCGGACAAGGATCTGATCGCCCGGGTGATGGAAAAGGCCTCGAATGGCGTCGGCGCCCTGCCGGCCCTCGCCGTCTCCGATACGCTGAAGCGCGGCGGACCCGACGCGCGGGTTGGCGGAACGGTCGATCGCACAGGGCTGTACGCTGCGCAGACGCCGCAGGGCTTTCCCTTCCGCTCCATTCTGGATGCGCACGAAAAAGCGGCGGCTTCCGGCAGCAGCGATTTCACCGACGACGCGGCGATCGCCGAATGGGCGGGGATAAGGGTGGATATGGTGGCCGGCTCGCCCGATAACGTTAAACTGACCTGGGCAAGGGACATCGCCATGGCGGATGAACGCCTGTCGCGGCAGGAAACGGCTTTCCCGGACGTGCGCACCGGCAATGGCTACGACGTCCATGCCTTCGGCCCCGGCGATCATGTGACGCTGTGCGGCGTCGCGATCCCCTTCGGGCGCACGCTGTCCGGCCATTCGGATGCCGATGTGGGCCTGCATGCGCTGACGGACGCCCTGCTCGCGACCTGCGGCGTCGGCGACATCGGCACGCATTTTCCGCCCTCCGATCCGCAATGGAGGGGCGCAGCGTCCCGGCTCTTTGTCGAGCATGCGGCGAGCATCGTGCGGGCCAAGGGCGGCCGGATCGCCAACGCGGATGTTACGCTCATCTGCGAGGCGCCGAAAATCGGCCCGCATCGCGAACGCATGGTCGCGGCGGTCGCCGACATGCTCGGCATCGACAGCGGGCGCATCTCGATCAAGGCGACGACGAACGAGAAACTCGGCTTCGTCGGCCGCGGCGAAGGCATCGCGGCAATCGCCACCGCGAGTGTGGTCTATCCCGGAGGGCTTGCCTGATGGACGCCGACGACTTGAAGCCCCTGACAGAGCGCGTCCTCAAGGCCTGCAAGCATCGGAAATGCCTGGTGGCAACGGCCGAATCCTGCACGGGCGGGCTGATCGTGGCTCAGATGACGCAAATTCCCGGCGCGTCCTCCTATGTCGACCGCGGCTTCGTCACCTATTCCAACGACGCCAAGATCGAGATGCTCGGCGTCTCGCCGGACACGCTCGAAAAATACGGCGCGGTGTCGCGCGAGACCGCGCTTGAAATGGCCGCCGGCGCTCTCCGGCATTCCCATGCCGGGGTGGCGATCGCGGTGACGGGCATCGCCGGGCCGGACGGTGGTTCGAAAGAAAAGCCGGTCGGGCTGGTCTGGTTCGGCCTCGCCGTCAGCGGCCGCCCGACCTATGCCGAGCACCGGATCTTCGAGAACAAGGGCCGCGAATTCGTCCAGCACGAAACCGTCCGCCACGCGCTCGAAATGACGCTAGCCGCGCTGGAATAGCCGTCATCCCTCCGGCCCTTCGGGCACCTCCCCCTTTCAGGCGGGAGAAAGGCGCGGAAACGCAGCTTTCCCTCCCCTCAGAGGGGAGGGTGCCGAGCACAGGCGAGGCGGGTGGGGTAGATGGCCCCCCAGAGGACTATTGCCGGCCGTAAATCTCGTCGGCGCGCTTCTCGAACGCGCCGGCGAACATCCGGAAGGCGCGGTCGAACATGGCGCCCATCATGGCCCCGAGCAGCCGGCTCTTGAACTCGTATTCGATGAAGAACCGGACGGTGCAGCCGCCGTTGCCGTCGTCATCGAACCGCCACAGGTTCTGCAGGTAGCGGAACGGCCCGTCGAGATATTTGACCTCTATTGTATTCTCGGCGCGCTTCAGGACGACCTGGCTGGTGAAGGTCTCCCGGATCGCCTTGTAGCCGACCGACATGTCGGCCACGAGCACGGCCATGCCGTCCTTTTCCTTGCGGGTGCGCACCGTCAGCCCGGTGCACATCGGCAGGAACTCGGGATATTTCTCCACGTCGGCGACAAGATCGAACATCTTGTCCGGGGCATGCCCGACATGCCGTGTGGTTTCGAACTTCGGCATGGTCCGGAGCTCAGGCCGGCTTCTTCAGCGATTGCTCGCGCGCCGCCTTCAGCCGGGCGAAATCCTCGCCCGCATGGTGGGAAGAGCGCGTCAGCGGGCTCGCGGAGACAAGCAAAAAGCCCTTCGTATAGGCGATCGTCTCGTAGGATTTGAATTCGTCGGGGGTCACGAATTTCCTGACCGGATGGTGTTTCTTCGAGGGCTGGAGGTACTGCCCGATCGTCAGGAAATCGACACCGGCGGTCCGGAGGTCGTCCATCAACTGCAGCACCTCGTTCCGCTCCTCGCCGAGCCCGACCATGATGCCGGACTTGGTGAACATGGCGGGATCGAGTTCCTTCACCCGCTGCAGCAGCCGGATCGAATGGAAGTAGCGCGCGCCGGGACGCACGGTCAGATAGTTCGAGGGAACCGTCTCGAGATTATGATTGAAGACGTCGGGCCGCGCCTCGACGACGATCTCCAGCGCGCCATCCTTGCGCAGGAAGTCCGGCGTCAGCACCTCGATGGTCGTGCCGGGGGAGCGTTCCCGGATGGCGTAGATCACCTCGGCGAAATGCCGCGCGCCGCCGTCCGGCAGATCATCGCGGTCGACCGAAGTGACGACGACGTGAGTGAGCCCCATCTGCTCGACGGCCTTTGCCACATTGGCCGGCTCCTGCGCGTCGAGGGCGGTCGGCAGGCCGGTTGCGACATTGCAGAAGGCGCAGGCCCGCGTGCAGATCTCGCCCATGATCATGAAGGTGGCGTGCTTCTTGTCCCAGCACTCGCCGATATTGGGGCAGCCCGCCTCCTCGCAGACCGTCACCAGCCTGTTCGACTTGACGATCTCGCGCGTTTCCAGATAGCCGCGCGAGGTCGGCGCCTTGACGCGGATCCAGTCGGGCTTGCGCAGCACCTCCTGGTCCGGCCGGTGCGCCTTCTCGGGGTGCCGCGGACGCGGCGGGACGGAGACCCTGTCCAGTACGGTTACCATTTACCTGTCCTGTCCGGTTGCGGCCGCTCGCGACAATGATCCCTTCCGCGTGCGCTCCTCCCGCATATAGGGACGACAGCCGGCAGGCGCAGGCCGCCCGCGCGATCGGGCGACCCGCTCTTCGATCGCACCTAGCGCTTCAGCATCCGGCCGATGGCGATGAGGATACATGCGCCGATGAAGCCGATGATGAGATAGGCGATCCAGCCCTGGAACCCGAGATGGAACGCCGCCAGTATCGCGTTCAGGATCACCGCGCCCACAATGCCGAGGATGATGTTCATCAAGAGCCCCATATTGCTCTTCATGAACTGTTCCGCGGCCCATCCCGCGATACCGCCGACGACGATCGCGGTTATCCACCCTACACCGTTTACGTCCATTTCCTCTCTCCTTCCACGACAGTGATTCGTGCACAACGGTGCAAGTATTCGTCGAGCCGTGCCGGGCGTCAAACATGGATCACGCGGCCGTAAGCGTCGAGCACGCTCTCATGCATCATTTCCGACAGCGTCGGATGCGGGAAGACCGAGTGCATCAGTTCCTCCTCGGTCGTCTCGAGATTCATCGCGATCACGAAGCCCTGGATGAGTTCGGTCACCTCGGCGCCGACCATATGCGCGCCAAGCAGTTGACCCGTCTTCCTGTCGAAGATGGTCTTGACCATGCCTTGATCCTCGCCGAGCGCGATGGCCTTGCCGTTGCCGACGAAGGGGAAATGGCCGACCCGTATGTCGTAGCCCTGTTCCTTGGCCTTGGCTTCGGTCAGGCCGACCGAGGCGACCTGGGGATTGCAATAGGTGCAGCCGGGGATCATCCGCTTGTCCATCGGATGCACGCCGGGCACGCCGGCGATCTTCTCGACGCAGATGACGCCCTCATGCTCGGCCTTGTGCGCCAGCATGGGCGGGCCGGCGACATCGCCGATGGCATAGATGCCAGGCACGTTCGTGCGGCCATAGCCGTCTATGACAATGCAGCCGCGCTCCGTCTTTACGCCGAGTTCTTCAAGGCCGAGGTTCTCGATATTACCCTGCACGCCGACGGCCGAGATCAGGCGGTCGGCCGTGATCTTCTCGACCTTGCCGTCCTTCTGCTCGACATGGGCGGTGACCGAGTTCGCGCCCTTCTCGACCTTGGTCACCTTGGCGTCGAGCAGGATTTTCAGGCCCTGCTTCTCGAACTGCTTTTTCGCGAAGGCGGCGATTTCGGCGTCCTCGACCGGCATGACCTGCGGCAAAAGCTCGACCACGGTCACCTCGGCGCCCATGGTGCGGTAGAAGGAGGCGAATTCGATGCCGATCGCGCCCGACCCTATGACGATCAGCGATTTCGGCATTTCCGGCGGCACCATTGCCTCGAAATAAGTCCAGATCAGCTTTCCGTCGGGCTCGATGCCGGGCAGCACGCGCGGCCGCGCGCCCGTGGCGATGATGATGTGCTTGGCGGAATAGGTGCCCTCGCCTTTCGTTCCCTTGGGCAGCGGCGGCTGCGGCTGCATCGGCTTCTTCTTCGTGGCCGAAACGACGATCTCGCCCGGCTGGCCGCCCTTCGGGGCCTTGGCCAGCTTCGCCTCGCCCCAGATGACGTCGATCTTGTTCTTCTTCATCAGGAAGCCGACGCCACTGTTCAGCCGCTGCGAAACGGCCCGCGAACGGTCGACCACCGCCTTCGCGTCGGGCGTGACCTTGCCGTCGAGTTTCAGGCCGTAATTCTTCAGGTGGTCGGCATAGTGCATGATCTCGGCCGAGCGCAGCAGCGCCTTGGTCGGTATGCAGCCCCAGTTGAGGCATATCCCGCCGAGATGCTCACGCTCGACGATCGCGGTCTTGAGACCAAGCTGCGCCGAGCGGATCGCCGTCACATAGCCGCCCGGCCCCGAACCGATGATGATGACGTCGTAGCTTTCAGCCACATCCAGTCTCCTTGTTCAAAGTCCGAGCATCATGCGCACGATCGGCTCGAGGCCGCGCCCTATGGCGCGGGTGTTCGCCGCGTCGAGATGGACGCCGTCGAGCGGCGACGTCTTGGCCACCGAACCGGCGTCGAAGAATCCGCAGCCGATCTCGTCGGCGAGGTCGGCGTACATCGTCGCCAGCATTTTGGACTGGGCAATGCCCTGGCCGAATATCGCGCCGTAATCCGGGTTGGCCGTCTCGCAGAGGGCCGGCGGCGCCACGATCAGTATCTCCGGCGCTTCCTCGTCCGTCGGATAGTCATGGCCGCGAATGATGTCGACCAGCCGCTGCATGCCCTGCTTGGCCGCGATCGCATGGCCGCCGAGCCACGGCTTCATGTCGTTCGAGCCGAGCATGATGATCGCCAGGTCGATCGGCGCATGCGTCGTCAGGATGGTCGGCAGGATGCGCGCGCCGTTGCGGTCGGCGCCGGCGGCATGATCGTTGAAGATGGTCGTGCGGCCGTTAAGCCCCTCGGGAATGACCCGCGCCACCGTTCCGAGCCCGGCCTGCAGCACGCTCGGCCAGCGATCATCGTAGGCATGACGCACCCTGCCGTCCGCATTGAAGCCCCAGGTCAGGGAATCGCCGTAGCAGAGGATGGTTTTCATGAGGGCGTTCGCGCAAGCGCCCCTCTCCCTTGCGGAGATGGGCGGAGGGCAGGGGTCGTTGCGGAGAGCGTTGCCATCACACCAGCATCGACATCGGGTTCTCGATGTACTTCCTGAATGCCTGGAGCAGTTCCGCGCCGAGCGCGCCGTCGACGGCGCGATGGTCTGTCGAAAGGGTCACCGACATGACGTTGGCGACGACGATCTCGCCCTTCCTCACCACCGCCCTCTCCTCTCCGACGCCGACGGCAAGGATGGTCGCATGCGGCGGATTGATCACCGCGGCGAAATCCTTGACGCCGAACATGCCGAGGTTGGAGACGGCGGTGGTGCCGCCCTGGTATTCCTCCGGCTTGAGCTTGCGGTTTCGCGCCCGGCTCGCCAGGTCCTTCATTTCATTGGAGATCGCCGAGAGCGGTTTCTGGTCGGCGCGCCGGATGATCGGCGTGATGAGGCCGCCCGGAATGGAGACCGCCACGCCGACATCGGCGTGCTTGTGCTTGACCATGTTCGTCTCGGTCCAGGAGACGTTCGCCTCCGGCACCGCCATCAGGGCCATGGCCATCGCCTTGATGATCATGTCGTTGACGGAGAGTTTGTAGACCGGCGCCTCGCCATGCTCGGTCTTCTTCATCGGAGCGGCGGCGTTGATCTGCGCGCGGAGCGCCAGAAGCGCGTCTATCTCGCAATCGACGGTCAGGTAGAAATGCGGGATGGTGGTCTTCGCCTCGACCAGCCGGCGCGCGATCGTCTTGCGCATGCTGTCATGCGGGACGAGTTCGTAGGAGCCCGGCTCGAAGAGTTTCAGCACTGCGTCGTCCGACATCGGCTTGACGGCCGGGGCTGCGGCGGCCGGTGCACTGGCAGGCGCCGCGGCCTTTGCTCCGCCTCCGGCGATAGCCGCCTCGACATCGGCCTTGACGATGCGTCCATGCGGGCCGGTGCCCTTTACGCCCGCGACATCGACGCCGGCATCCCTGGCGATGCGGCGGGCGAGCGGCGAGGCGAAGGTGCGTTGCGATTGGCCGATCTCCCCCCTTGTGGGGGAGATGCCCGGCAGGGAGGAGGGGGGCAACGTAGAACTCCGGCCCGCTCCATTTGATGCTGATTCTGCCTGAGATGCCGGCGGGACAGCGGCCCCCTCTGTCGGCTTCGCCGACATCTCCCCCACAGAGGGGGAGATCGGTGCCTCTTTCTTCGGCGCCTCCGCCTTGGCCCCATTTCCAGCCGCCTTCGCGGCGTCCTTCACATCCTCGCCCTCGCCGGCAAGCACGGCGATAACGGCATTGACCTTGACGCCTTCGGTGCCGGCCGGCACGACGATCTTCGCGACCTTGCCCTCGTCGACCGCCTCGACCTCCATGGTGGCCTTGTCGGTCTCGATCTCGGCGATGACATCGCCGGCCTTGACCTCGTCGCCCTCCTTGACCAGCCACTTGGCGAGGTTTCCTTCCTCCATGGTGGGCGAGAGGGCCGGCATAGTGATGTTGATCGGCATCTATCGGTCTCCGGCGTAGTAGGGCGTTGGGTCTTCGTTCATGCCGAGCGGCGGGTCGAGCGGCCATAGATCGGCGAGGGAAAATGAGATGGCGTCAAAGGGAAGAGCGCGGACCTTGTCATCGGAATTCCAGGTTCCGATATCGGTCCACAGCCCGTCACGCAGTTCAAAAACCTCAAGGAGTTGCAGACGCGGATCGATGAGCCAGAAGTAAGGAATGCCGGCTTCGGCATATATTCTCTTCTTGACGCTGCGATCCCGGGTTTCGGTGGATCCGGACAGCACCTCACAAATCCAGTCTGGCGCTATGTCGGTAAAAGGCGTTTCGGGAATCACTGGCAATCGTTCGCGTCGCCAACCGGCGATGTCCGGTACGACTACATGTTCTCCGAGATGAAGCTCGGGCTCAACGCTGAAGACCCACCCCCCTGGCCCGCCGCGACCCTTCTGAAACGGCGCCATGAGTTCGTCGCTCAGACTTGTCGCCGTCAATCCGTGCCGCAACGAAGGCCGCGGATGCGCCCGCACGACACCGTCGATGATCTCCGCAACGAGATCCTCCGGCACCGCCTCGAGGTCGGCATAGGTCGCTTTTTTCCCCTGCTCGGCCATCCTCTATCTCCCGCGGGCGATCAGTCAGCTCCGCTCACCCCCGATACGTCACGGCCTTAACCGCCTCGACCACTTCCGCCACGTTCGGCAGCGCGAGCTTCTCGAGATTGGCCGCATACGGCATCGGAACGTCCTTGCCGGCAATGGTGATCACCGGCGCGTCGAGCCAGTCGAAGGCTCGCTGCGACACCTGGTTGGCGATGAAGTCGCCGACGGAACTCTGCGGGAAACCTTCCTCCACCACGACGAGGCGGTTGGTCTTCTTCACCGAGGCGATAACGCTGTCGAGGTCCATCGGGCGTATGGTCCTGAGATCGATGATCTCGGCATCGATGCCCATCTCGCGGAGTTCGGCCTCGGCCTTCACGGCGTAGGTCATGCCGATGCCGAACGAGACGATGGTCACGTCCTTGCCCGGCTTGTGGACGCGCGCCTTGCCGATCGGCAGCACGAAATCGTCGAGCTTCGGCACGTCGAACGAATGTCCATAGAGGATCTCGTTCTCGAGGAAGATCACCGGGTTCGGGTCGCGGATCGCCGCCTTGAGCAGTCCCTTGGCGTCCGCCGCGGTGTAGGGCTGGATCACCTTCAGGCCCGGGATATGGCTGTACCAGGCGGCATAGTCCTGGCTGTGCTGCGCGGCAACGCGCGCCGCCGCGCCGTTCGGGCCGCGGAAGACGATCGGTGCGCCCATCTGGCCGCCGGACATGTAGAGCGTCTTCGCCGCCGAATTGACGAGCTGGTCGATCGCCTGCATGGCGAAGTTGAAGGTCATGAACTCGACGATCGGCTTCAGCCCGGCGAACGCGGCGCCGATGCCGACGCCGGCAAAGCCGTGCTCGGTGATCGGCGTGTCGACGACGCGCTCGGCACCGAATTCCTGCAGCAGCCCCTGCGTGATCTTGTAGGCGCCCTGGTATTCGGCGACCTCCTCGCCCATGACGAAGACGTCCTTGTCGCGGCGCATCTCCTCCGCCATGGCGTCGCGCAGGGCCTCGCGGACCGTCGTATGCACCATCTCGGTACCGGCGGGAATGTCCGGATCGGCTGCCACTTCCGCCCTTGGCTGAGCGGCCGCCGCCGGCGCTTTTCCCTCCCCGGCATGGGGAGGGTGGACAGGCGAAGCCTGGACGGGTGGGGCTTTTTCCCCCTCCGGCTGCTTCGCAGCCACCTCCCCCGAAGCGGGGGAGGAAATCTCGCCGGCGCTTTCGCCTTCCTGCAGGAGGATGGCGATGGGCGCGTTCACCTTCACGCCCTCCGTGCCTTCGGGCACGAGGATCTTGCCCAGCGTTCCCTCGTCAACGGCTTCCACTTCCATCGTCGCCTTGTCGGTCTCGATCTCGGCGATCACGTCGCCGGCGGAAACCTTGTCGCCTTCCTTCTTCACCCATTTGGCGAGGTTGCCCTCCTCCATGGTCGGCGAGAGGGCGGGCATCAGAATGTCGATCGGCATGTTCGTCCCTCTCCAGGATCAGTGCACTACGTCGGTCCAGAGCTCGGATGCGTCCGGCTCCGCGTCGCTCTGGGCGAAATCGGCCGCGTCGGCGACGATGTCGCGCACCTTCTTGTCCATGGCCTTCAGATCGTCCTCGCTCGCCCACTTCTTCTCGACCAGCCGCGTCTTCACCTGCTCGATCGGATCGTGCTCGGAGCGCATCTTCTGCACTTCGTCCTTGGAGCGGTATTTCGCCGGGTCGGACATGGAATGGCCGCGGTAACGATAGGTCTGCATCTCGAGGATGATCGGCCCCTCGCCCGAACGACACCACTCGGTCGCCAGGTCGGCGGCGGCCTTCACCGCGCGGACATCCATGCCGTCGACCTGGATGCCGGGTATCCTGAAGGAGAGGCCGCGATGCGAGAAATCCGTCTCGGCCGAAGAACGCGACACGGCCGTGCCCATCGCGTAGCGGTTGTTCTCGATCACATAGACGACCGGCAGCTTCCAAAGCGAGGCCATGTTGAAGCTCTCATAGACCTGGCCCTGGTTGGCGGCGCCGTCGCCGAAATAGACGACCGAGACGTTGTCGTTGCCGCGATAGCGATTGGCGAAGGCGAGCCCCGTGCCGAGCGGCACCTGCGCGCCGACGATGCCGTGACCGCCGTAGAAGTTCTTCTCCTTGGAGAACATGTGCATCGAGCCACCCTTGCCGTGCGAATAACCGCCGCGGCGTCCCGTCAGCTCGGCCATCACGCCGCGTGGCGACATGCCGGTGGCAAGCATATGGCCGTGATCGCGATAGCCGGTGATGATCTGGTCGCCCTCCTTCAGCGCCATCTGCATGCCGGTCACGACCGCTTCCTGGCCGATATAGAGATGGCAGAAGCCGCCGATGAAGCCCATGCCGTAAAGCTGGCCGGCCTTCTCCTCGAAACGGCGGATGAGCAGCATGGCGTCATAGGCCGCCAGTTCCTGTTCCTTGGAGAAATCCGCCAGCGCCGGCGTCCTGGGCGGAGATTTGGGCTTGCTGTCGGATTTGGCGCGCTGAGGCGCCTTCTTGGCGGCGGTGGCCATGCATCACTCCCCGTAAGAATTTCTGGAGAACCGGAGCCCTCTTCTTGTGAAAAAAGCTAGCATGCGAAACATCGTTCCGCCATGCCCAAACGCGCATGGCAGTCATGCAGCTAAACCGCTAGAAACGTTTGAAATATCGCTGATTAACCGATATTCAGTTAACCGCTTTCAGCGCGGGCCGGTAGATGGTGACCTCGTCCTCGCGGGAAAGGCTCAGCGCGCGTCGCGCCTGCTCATCGAGCATATCCTTCTCGATGGTGCCGTCATGCAGCAGCTGCACGCGCTGCTCGATTTCCTCGCGCTCGGCCTTGATCGAAGCGAGCTGTTCCTTCAACGCCGCCGCCTGCAGATCGAGCTTGTGCTTGTTGTAGATGCCGAATTCCCCGTGGAAGGCATGGAAGCCGAAATAGGCGAGGAACGCCACCGTGATGGCTGGAAGGATGAGCACGCCGGCCCGGCTTTTTCGGTGCTGGCGTGTCCACAGATTGCTTCGGCGAAACCACATGTCGGGGGGTCCTGTTCGTTCCCCGACTATGGCCCGGTCATGCTTAATGGCCGGTTACGCAAAGCCCGCCGGCAGACGCTTCGCGGCTCTATCCGCGCGGCTTGAACGCGCCCTCGCCGGCATATCGCGCCTGGGTGCCGAGTTCCTCCTCTATGCGGATCAACTGGTTGTATTTGGCCAGCCGATCGGAGCGCGACATCGAGCCGGTCTTGATCTGCCCGCAATTGGTGGCGACGGCGAGGTCGGCAATGGTCGAATCCTCCGTCTCGCCCGAACGGTGCGACATCACGCAGGTATAGGCTGCGCGCTGCGCCATCGACACGGCGTCCAGCGTCTCCGTCAGCGAGCCGATCTGATTGACCTTGATAAGGATGGAATTGCACACGCCCATCCGGATACCGTCGCGCAGCCGCTCGGTGTTGGTCACGAAGAGATCGTCACCGACGAGCTGTACCTTGCCGCCGAGCGCATCGGTCAATGCCTTCCAGCCTTCCCAATCGTCCTCGGCCATGCCGTCCTCGATGGTGACGATCGGATAATCGGAAAGCAGCTTGGCGAGATATTTCACCTGCGCCTTGCCGTCGCGCGTCTTCCGCTCGCCGGCATAGACATACTTGCCTTCCTTGTAGAACTCGGTCGCCGCGCAATCGAGCCCGATCGCCACGTCTTCGCCGGCCCGGTACCCGGCCTTCTCGATCGAGGTCATGATGAAGTCGAGCGCCGTCTGCGCATTCTTCAGGTTGGGCGCGAAGCCGCCCTCATCGCCGACATTGGTGTTGTGGCCGGCGTCCTTCAGCCCCTTGCGCAGCGTGTGGAAGACTTCGGAACCGATGCGCACCGCCTCGCGCAGTGTCGGCGCGCCGACGGGCAGGACCATGAATTCCTGGAAATCGATCGGATTGTCGGCATGCGCCCCGCCATTGATAATGTTCATCATCGGCACGGGAAGGATATGGGCAGAGGTGCCGCCGACATAACGGTAGAGCGGCAGCGCGGCCGCTTCCGCCGCTGCCTTGGCGACGGCAAGCGACACGCCGAGGATGGCATTGGCGCCGAGCCGGCTCTTGTTCGCGGTGCCGTCGAGTTCGATCATCGTGCGGTCGATATGGATCTGCTCCTCGGCCTCCATACCGCCGACGGCCTCGAATATCTCGCCATTGACTGCCTCGACCGCGCGCAGCACCCCCTTGCCGAGATAGCGCTCGCCGCCGTCGCGAAGCTCGACCGCCTCGTGCGCGCCCGTCGAGGCGCCGGATGGCACGGCCGCTCTTCCCATGGAACCGTCTTCCAGCACGACATCGACCTCGACGGTCGGATTGCCGCGGCTGTCGAGGATTTCACGGCCCACGATGTCGACGATGGCGGTCATGGCGAGGTTCCTGCTGCGTTGATTTCCTTCGCGCCCGTCTTAGCCGAAGCGCCGTGAAAGGCAATCGGGCGCGATGGCACGGCCGCAAAGATCCGTGCTGATGAGGCCGTCGCCGGCACCGTATCGTTGACGTTGGCCGGCGTGGTGACCACCAAGCGGATCATACTCGAACGAAGAGGGTCCTCATATCATTCTGGGCCGGCCATCTCCTCAAAGTCGCAGCACGGGAAGCTTGAGCTCCGCCGCGGCGGCTTCCAGCGCCTCACGGTGGTCGCCATAGGCGAGCGCCATATGGTGCTCTAGAGCCGAACCGATGACGGTCTCGAGCACCTTCCGGGCGCCGCTGTCGAAGCGCACGACGCCCGACGTGCCGGTGAAAGCCATGGTCCGGTTCAGCATCTCACCGCCGCCGATCACCGCGAAGGTCTCGCCCCGCGCCTGGCTGACGCGGAAGAAGGTGACGCGGCCTTCCTTCAGCGGGAACTCGAACAGCAGCGGCATCTTGCGGTTGGTGTGGATGGTCGCCTGCGGCCGGAAACCGGGATCGGCCATGGAGATGGGCGCCTGCCCGCAATGCCAGACGACGCCCGTGTCGTCCGCGATATCGAGATCGACGAGATCCGCGAGAAAAGCGGGAGCCTCCGCCGCCTTCTGGAGAAGCAGCGTCGTCAGCGCGCCATAGACGTCGGCTTCGCAGGCGCAGGGCACCCTCGCCTCTCCCATCATCGAAACCGGGCCGCAGACCGCGCCGCCATATTCGGTGAAGGTCTCGGGCCAGCAGCGGATGGCGAAGGCGTCGTAGCCGCCCTCCCCGCGCAGTTCGTCCAGCGCCGCCTTCAGCCGCAACGAACGATCGAGCTGCGCCTGATCGACTGTTTCAAGTCCCGACAACAAAATATCCGCCTCGCCGCGCAGACCGGCGGCCACGCTTGCAGGCGCCGACTTCGCGCGCTCGAAAAGGGCCGGAAGCTCAAGTTCGTCCACGGTTATTCCGGCCAGCGCGGCAAGCCTTCCCTTGTCGTAGGCGCAGGTGTCGAACCCATCGGGATGCGCACCGATCCGCGCGATGCGCGCGCCCCTGACCGCCGCGACGGCGGCGCTGACGCCGCCTACGCGCGCGGCGTCCGTCCGCGCCGGCACGGCGATGCGCCCGCCGCCGAGCAGTTCGGCGAGCGCTTGGCCGATATCCGGCGAAAGCGGATCGGCGTAGAGCGTGCCGTATTTCCGGCCATTCAGCCCGAGCGCGTGCGAGGCGAGGTTCAGCCCGCAGAAGGAATTGAGGCGCAGGCGTTCGCCTGACCTAGGCTCCGGTATCGCCCAGATGGCAAGCGGCAGGTCGAAGGCATTGGCGATCTCGATCGTCATCGAGGCGTCGGTGAACGTCACCTGCAGGATCAGGATGCGATCGATATCCGCCGCCTGCAATTCGTGGATCGCCGCGCGCGTCGCCGCCGCGTCGAACAGCAGGCCGCGCGGCCCGGCAAGCTTCGCACCCGCCGCCGCGAGCGCGGCGAGCATTTCGCCAAGCCGCTCCTCGGCATAGGGCACGTCGAAGGTCGGACGGCCCAAAGGCAGGATCCCGACGGTCCCGAACTCCGGCGTGGCGACACCGGCGGCGTCTCGGGCGGCCATCACTCGAAACCCTTGTAGTGAGCCCGGAACGTGCCGTCGGCCGGCCTCAGGCCCGGACCCTCGGCGCCATAACATGGGTGCCTGTGCCAGGGCCTTGCCTTGGCCTCGGTCAGCGCGTTGATCTCATGGACATAGGCCGCGCTTTCGTTCTCGAGGCCTGCCTGCATCTTCTTCCAGTCGGGAAAGTGAGAGAAGGCGTCGAGCCAGATCGCCCGCCCTGCCAGATAGCCGGAGGCGCCGGCGCGATAGGCATGCGAAAGAACGGTCCGGAACGCCTTCTTGCCCGCCCCGGCCGACAGCATCACCCAGGGGCGGCCGGCAAGCCGCCCCATCTCGGCAAAGAGCGCCTGTGCCTCCGCATCGTCCTCCGCGAGGGTTTCGGCGTTGACGGGGCTTTCCAGCTTGAAGACATCGATGCCGTAAGCCGTATCCGCGAACGTCTCGACGGAGCGCAATACGTGATCCGCCTTCTTGCCGCGCATTTCTATATACTCGCCCGTCTGGTGCGCATCGCCCGCGAGCGGATAGACCAGGAGTTCGAAAAGAAACGGGATGTCATAGCGTCGGCAGGCTTCGCCTATCCGCTTGACGAAATCCTTCTGGTGCTCGTTGGCGGCGTTGCCCGCATCGGGCCGGTACCAGGCGAGCACCTTCACGGCGTCGCCGCCCATCCTTTTGATCTTGGCGACCGACCAATGGTCGATCTGCGTGGAGAACCGGCCGTCCCCGGTCTCTTCGTAGAATGAATCCTCCAGCGTGACGATCAGCCCCTTCTGCGGCGACAGAAGATGCAGCCCGCGCGGAATGGCGAAATGCGGATCGAGCAGCATGGCCGACGCCTCCGTCTGCAGCGTCTCGATGAGCAGCGCCTTGAAGCCGGCGACATCGTCGTATGGCGCCTCCTCGGTGCCATGATATTTCGCGATCGGCCCTATGATGGGCGGCCGCTGGTCGACCGCCGTCATCTTGAAGAAGCCCCCGGCATCCGCCATCCGGCGCATCCCCCAAAGCTTGCCGGGCGAAAGCTCGATCATCCCTTGTCCCTCATGAATTGTTCGACCTCGCTGCGGGTGGGCGTACCTGCCCGTCCGCCAAAGCGCGTGCACTTTATCGCCGCGGCGGCATTCGCGAAACGGATGGCTTCCGCCTCGCGCTTTCCTTCACCGAGCGCCAGCGCAAACGCGCCGTGCCAGATGTCGCCCGCTCCGAGCGTATCGACCGCCTCCACCTCGAAAGCGGGAATCCTTCGCACGGCCCCCTCGTCCAGATAGAGAACCCCGTGCGGCCCGTCGGTGACGCAAAGCCACGCCCGGGTATGCTTCGCCCCCTCCATCAGCGCCGTTTCCAGATCGTCGGCCCCGGTGAATTCGCGCAGGCCCTGCGCGGAAAAGGCGACGTGCGATGCGGCCTTCAACGCTTCGGTCGCTTCCGCGATGGGCGGCTCCGCGTCGAGCACGCCTGGCCGGGAGAACGCCCTTGCCGCCGAAAGCAGCGCGGCGGCGCCTTGCGGCCAGCGCGTGTCGGCAAGCGCCGCATCGAAATCGCGGGGCATGGCCTCTTCCAGCCAGCCGGCGTCGAAGCTGAGGTTCGGATCGCGGAAGTTCATGATCTGCCGCTCGCCGGCCGCGTCTATGAAGACGGAGGAAAAGGAGGACCGGCCGCCGGGGAACCGCCTGGCAAGCGTGCAGTCCACGCCCTCGGCCTCGAGATCGGCCACGATCATGGCGCCGACCGGATCGTCGCCGAGACGCGCCGCCAGCCGGGCCGCGCCGCCGAGCCTGGCCACGGCCACGGCTGCGTTCGCGCCGCAGCCGCCGCCGACGATCGCGGCATCCTTTGCCCTATATTTTTCCGCACGCACCGGCATTTCGTCCATCAGGAAGACGAAATCGACCACGGCGACACCGGTGATGAGAATTGCGGCCATCGGGACGATATGCTGGGAACGCAGGGCTGCGCGGAATGGGTGACGGGCGACGATAGCGGGTCTTATATAAGTTACAAGACTCATTCGCCAGCCGCCATCGTATCGTCCCGGGTTTCGTCGGCGGCCCTTGCCGCCGCGGCGGCGCTCTTGCCCGGCGCGGGACAGGCGCATACCTATGACGGCGACGAAACGCCGAACGAATTGCAGCCATGCCCGTCGCCCATCTTGAAGACCGCGCGATCCTCACCGTCTCCGGCCCCGATGCCGAGCATTTCCTGCAGAACCTGATCACCACGGATCTTTCGGCGCTGCGGGAGCATGCGGTTCTGCCGGGAGCGCTGCTTTCGCCGCAGGGCAAGATCCTGTTCGATTTCTTGGTTTCGCGGGCGGAAGACGGGGCGTTCCGTCTCGAATGCCGCGCCGATATCGCTGATGATCTCGTGCGGCGCCTCACGCTCTACCGGCTTCGCGCGAAGGTCGATATCGCCGCTGCAACGACGCCCGTTGCCGTCGTCTGGGATGACGCGAACGCACCGGAAGACAGGCCGTTGCTGACCGACGGCCGCTTCAAGGACGCGGTTTTCCGGCGCTACGATCCACCGCTGCCGGCAGCTGATTCCGCGCCGGCGGATTGGGACGCGTATCGTATCGGGCACGGCATTGCCGAAAGCGGCACGGACTATGCGCTTGGCGATGCCTTCCCGCACGACGTGCTGCTCGACCAGATCGGCGGCGTCGGCTTCAAGAAGGGATGCTATGTCGGCCAGGAAGTGGTCTCGCGCATGCAGCATCGCGGCACGGCGCGGCGGCGCGTCCTCCTCGTCCGTGGCGAACACCCCCTCCCCGCGCCGGGCACCGAAGTCTCCGCGAATGGCCGTGCCGTCGGCACGCTCGGCTCGGTGTCGGGGAAGGATGGCCTCGCCGTCGTCCGCATCGACCGCGTGAAGGACGCCATGGATCGCGGCGAAGCCGTCATGGCGGCGGATGTTCCGGTCGTGCTGACCATCCCTGAATGGGCGACATTCACCTGGCCTGACTCGGCGGGCGCCGAAGCCGGGAACGCCTGATGCCGGATCGCGAGGGGGCGCCTCCGCGCGCGTGGCAGCGCATGCTTTCCGGGCGGCGGCTTGACCTGCTCGACCCCTCGCCGCTCGATATCGAGATCGGCGACATCGCGCATGGATTGGCGCGCGTGGCGCGCTGGAACGGCCAGACCTTTGGCGACCACGCCTTTTCCGTCGCGCAGCATTCGCTCCTCGTCGAGGAGATTTTCTCGGCCATCTTCGTCAGGGCGTCGGCCGCCGAATGCCTTGCCGCCCTCCTCCACGACGCCGCGGAGTATGTGATCGGCGACATGATCTCGCCTTTCAAGTCGGTCGTCGGCGGCGGCTACAAGGAAGTCGAGCGGCGGCTGCAGCGCGCGGTCCACATCCGTTTCGGCCTTCCGTCAGAGGCGGCGGAAGCGACGCGCAAGGCGATCAAGCGTGCCGACCAGATCGCCGCCTATTTCGAGGCGACGGAACTCGCCGGCTTTTCGGTGACGGAGGCGGTGCGCTATTTCGGCCGCCCGCGCGGCATCGCCGCGGGCCGTTTCGACTTCACGCCGCGTCCGGTCAGATCGGTCGAGAAGGCGTTCCTCAAGCGGTTCGAGGGGATCGAGGCGCTTCGGGCCAAAAGCCTGTAGCTACCGCCCCTGCCGTTCCAGTCGGTCGATGAACCACTGGGTGAGGCGCGCCCACACCTGGTCCTTCTCGCCCGAATCCTCGCAACCATGGTCGAGGTTCGGATTGTCGTTCACCTCGATCACGAAGACGCCGTCCGGCGTTTCCTTGAGGTCGACGCCATAGAGCCCGTCGCCGATGCAGCGGGCGGCGCGCACGGCCGAATCGATCACCGCCACCGGCGTGTTCTCGAGCGTGAAGGTGCGGAAGCCGCCCTCGTCCGGCCGGCCGCGCCGGTCGTGGTTGACGATCTGCCAGTGCTTCTTGGCCATCAGGTACTGCACGGCGAACAAGGGCTCGCCCCCCAGCACGCCGATCCGCCAGTCGAACTCGGTCGGCATGTATTTCTGCGCGATGAGGAGATCGGAATCCTCCAGCCATTGCTGGGCAAGCTGCTTCATCTCCTCGAAATTCGCCGCCTTCTTCACGCCGCGCGAGAAGGCGCTGTCCGGAATCTTCAGGACCAGCGGGAAGCCGAGCGTCTGCGCCGCCATGTCGAGATCGCCGATCCCCGCGATCATGACGGTCGGCGGCACGGGCACCTTGTTGTGGGTCATCAACTCGTTGAGATAGACCTTGTTGGTGCATCGTATCATCGACAGCGGATCGTCGATCACCGGCATGCCTTCCTGCTGCGCCCGGCGCGCGAAGCGGTAGGTATGGTTGGCGATGGTCGTGGTCTCGCGGATGAAGAGCGCGTCGTAATTGGCGAGCTTCGCCAGGTCCTTACGGGTGACCGGCTCGACCTCGACGCCCATCTTCTCGGCGATGCGCGACCAGTGCCTGAGCGACTGGATGCTGGAGGGCGGAAGCATCTCGTGAGGATCGATCAGCGTCGCGAAGCTGTAGCGGGCGGATGTTCGCGTCTTGCTGTCGCGCCATTCCCGTTTCGTATAGTTTTCGAGCCCTTCCAGGAAGCGCGGCTTGTCCGCGGGCGCGATGCGCGCCAACGGCAAAAGGCCGATCCTGGTGATGGAAGCCCATTCGCCGTCCTTGACCTTCACCTCCAGCGCCGGCGCCCTGAACCAGTCGAAGAGCAGCCGGCAGAAGCGGTCGAGCGCTTTCACCGGACCATTGCCGAAGAAGACCGTGATCGACGGCGGAAAGCTGCCGCCAAGCTCCTTGCGGCATTTGTTGAGCGCCTGCTCGAGCTCGGGAAGCGTGCTCTCGTAGAGCTTGTGCTCGGAAAGGTCGATCATGGTCTCGACCGTCGGGATCACCCGGTGACCGCGCGAGCTCGCGAGAAGCGAGGCGTAGTAGCCGCGGCTCTGGTAGGCGTAGGTGTTGGAAAGATTGATGACTTTCGGGCGCTGGCTCTGGAACAGCGCCGGATGGGCGAGATAGTCGCGGTTGGTGATGATCTTGTGGGGAGTTGCGAACTGGTCGAGATCGCTTTGCCTGCCTGTCAGAATGACCCAGGTCATTGTCGTTTTCCCAGAATGACGGCGGCGCGGAGGCCTTGCCGGCCGTACTGCGCCATGGCCATGAAGATGGAGTAGGGTACCGGTATGCTTGCCGCGTCGGCCTTGGTCTCGCCGCGCTCGTCCTCGACCCAGGGGTCGTGCAGGATGATATGGTCGCCGTCATCGCCGATGGCGAGCACCCAATGCGGCACCTTCTTGCCGAACATGATGAAGCCGCTCACCAGCACCATGACCAGCCGTCCTCCGGCGAGTGCGTGACGGATATCGTCGAGCACGAAATTGCGGTACTCGACGGGAACGCCGTAGGCCTCGACACGGTTGCGGAAGTCGACCTGGGCGAGTTCCATCACGCGGCGCTTCTCGTCGCTGCGCACCGATTGCAGGAAGAGCGCCCCAAGGAAGGAAACGATGATCTCCGGCGCGAGACCGTGTTCGTAGGCGGCAACCGCCAGCCCGAAGGGCTCGCAGCCGCCGGGCCCTGACATCATGAAGATCGTCGTCGCCTCGCGCCACAGCCTCACTTCCATCACGGCGTCCGGCACGAAGCCCGGCTCGAAGGCGGCCTTCGCCATCAAAAGGCATGCCGGACCGCACGTGAATTCCTCGGTCTGCTCGTAATAAGGCACGGTCGTGGCGAACGGCACGTCGCCGCGCAGCATTTTCTCGTAGCGCAGCGCGGTGGCGCCGTCCTCGTAATAGTCGGGCTCCTGCCCGATGCGCCTGTAGCCGTTCTTCTCGTAAAGAAAGATCGCGCGCGGATTGTCCTCCCTGACCTCGAGCCGCAAGATCAGCCGGTCGTTTTCGTAGGCGGCGTTCTCGGCGGCTTCCAGAAGTACTCTGCCGACGCCACGCCCGACAGCCTCCGGGGAAATCGCTATCGAATAGAGTCGCGCCACGCCGCTGCCGCGGCGATAGAGCACGACGCAATAGCCGGCAAGGATTCCGTTCGCCTCGGCGACCAGCATCTCCGCCGTGTCGTTCTCGATGAGGAGACGGAACGAACGGCGGGAGATGCGGTCGGTCGCGAAAACGGCGTTTTCGATCGCCACGAGGGCGTCTATGTCGGCGACGAGCGCGGCGCGGATTCGGACGTTCATGCTTGAACGGTGGTTCCGTAAAGGAAGAAGGCCAGATACCCGGCCGGGCCGCCTGCGTGTCGCCTTCTTCCGCGCAAGCATACGGCGCTACGCTCTTGAATCTAGGCTAAATTGTGGCGGGTCCGGCGGC
>MKRJ01000033.1:53974-57373 GCA_001896885.1 Rhizobiales bacterium 65-79
GGTCGCCAGCGGACTGGCCATCGCCTACGCCTTCTCCGTCGTCGGCGCGATCCTCATCCTCCTCATCGGCTACGTCATCGCGGGACTGGCCGAGCGGTCGGTGTTCGCGGGCCTGGGCAGGATACGTGGCGTCGACCAGACCCTGCGCATCTTCCTGTCCAAGGTGCTCCGCTACGCGATCCTGATCCTGGTGGGAGTCACCGTTCTGGCCCAGTTCGGCGTGCAGACGGCCAGTATCATCGCCACCCTCGGCGCCGCCGGCCTCGCCATAGGGCTGGCGCTGCAGGGAACGCTGCAGAACATCGCCTCGGGCATCATGCTTCTGGTGCTCCGGCCGTTCCGCGTGGGCGAATACATCACCGTCGGCGGCATTTCGGGAACGGTGCTGGAGATCGGCCTGTTCGCGACGCAGCTCAGGACCTGGGACGGGCTCTATGTGATGGCGCCCAACAACCAGCTCTGGAACACCGCGGTGACCAATTACTCGCGCAATCCGAGACGCCTCGACGAATGCGCGATCCGTATCACCTATGACGACGATATCGGGCTGGCGTTGCGGACGTTCGTCGAACTGGCGAAAGCGGATACGCGCATCCTCAAGGAGCCCGCGCCGGTGCCCTACGTCAAGGAGCTCGGCGATACCGGCATCATGGTGGTGCTGCGCTACTGGACCACCTCTTCCGACAATTGGGCGACCAAGAACGATCTCCTGAAGACGGTACGGGAAACTTTCGAGCAACGAGGGATCTCGATCCCGTTCACGCAGCGCCAGATCCAGGTAGTCGGGAAGCCGGCGGCCGGAGCCGCCGATGCCAGTGCCTCGACAGCCGGCTCGCCTCCGGATGCCGGTTCCGAGAAGGGCAAACGGAAACCGCCCGCCGCATCCCGCTCCAAATGAAGGCCGGACCGGGTTTCACGCCGGCACCAATCCCTCCTTCGCCTTCGGAAAGGGGCGGAACGTCATGGCGATCAGGAAGGCCGCCAGGCCCATCCCCCAGGAGGCAATGTAGAGATAGGCATAGCTGTCGAACCGGTCGTAGAGCAACCCGCCGACGAGCGGCCCGAGCGACATGCCGAGGCTGCCCGCCATGGCGGTGCCGCCGATGATCGTGCCCATCATCCTGAGCGGAAAATTCTCGCGGACGATGACCGCATAGAGCGGCATGACGCCGGCATAGATGAAGCCGACCACGGCCGCCACGCCGTAGAACTGCCCGATCTGACTGGCGAAGACATAGGCGAGCACGCCGAAGGCCTGCGCCAAGAGCCCCAGCACCAATACGCGCTGCGCGCCGAAACGGTCGCCCATGATACCGAAGGCCAGACGCCCGAACATGCCGGCAAAACCCTCGACGCTGTAGATCGAGACGGCGACGCCGATCGGTATGCCGCAGGTGATCGCGTAGCTGACGGTATGGAAGATCGGCCCGGAATGCGTGGCACAGCAGAAGAAATTGGCCGCGATCAGCACCAGGAATTGCGGCGAACGGACAGCCCGGCGCACCGTCATGTCCGATTGCGGCTCCGACGCGGCGTGCGCGCCCTCGCCGGTCTCGAGTTGCGGCGGCCGGCGCACGAGCAAGGCTGTCGGGATCATGATCGCGGCGGCGATCCCCGCGATGATCAGCATCGAGGCGCGCCAGTCGTGCCGCGTGATCAACCACGCGGCGAGCGGCGACATGGTCATTGGCGCCATGCCCATGCCGGCCGAGACGAGCGATACGGCGAGGCTGCGCTGCGTATCGAACCAGCCCGTGACCGACGCCATCATCGGCACCAGCACGGCGGCCGCGCCGGCGCCGGTCAGCAGGCCGAAAAGAAGCTGGAACGCCAGCAGCGAGGGAGCCTGGCTTGCGAGCGCGAGGCTCGCCGCCAGCATGATCGAGCCGGCCAGCACGACCACGCGCGGCCCGAAGCGATCGGAAAGGCCACCCCAGATCATGGCGGCGAAGGCCATGGCCAGGAAGCCGATGGTCATGGCGCTCGATATGCCGGTGACCGACCAGCCGGTCTCGCGCGACATCGTGAGCAGGAACACCGGCAGCGAAAACATCGACCCGATGGCGACGCAGCCGAGCACGCCGCCCGCCGCCACGATCACCCAGCGATAGTGATGGACCATGACCCTTCTCCGAATTGCCGTTCACCCTCGGCAAGGCCCGGCCGGTCTCCGGCCGCGTCCCGCCTTTTCGCCCAAAGGACGCGCAAGCCGGGACGAAACCGACAGTCGGACATGTCGGCAATGGAAATTTTTCGATGAGACGAAAGCTTCGAGCCCCAACCTCCCCTCGCGGCAGCCGTACAGCAGTCGGGCCTCTTCCCATCGGCCGGCTTCGTCCCTATATTCCGGGCGCCGGTTCGTCCGGCTATGGCGATAAACGGTCGATGTAATAAACCGTTCGGACCCGGGGGCGATATATGAGGGTCCGCTGCTCGGTTCGTCGACTTTCGATAGCTAGCTAGAGCACGTCCTGTTCAATCTGGTTCATATCCTGCGGCCTGAGGTAGTTGGCGCATTCGGCGGGGCGTGAACTGGTCGATGACTGCGCCGACCGTGTTCCACAGTGCGGCGATGGTTCGCTCGGGTCTTGCGCGTAGTGCCTTGAGCTTTGCGAAAGCGTTCTCGATTGGGTTGAAGTCGGAGCTATAGGGCGGCAAGGCAGAGCAGGCTTGCACCGGCCGCCTCGACTGCCTCGCGCACGCCGGCGGCTTCTGGGCGGGCAGATTGTCCATGATGACGGTGTTCACCCGGCTTCAGGGTTGGAACCAGCACCTGCTCGAAATAGGCGAGGAACGCGGCGCCGTTAATGGCGCCGTCGTAGACGAATGGCGCGGTCATCCCGGTCAGACTGAGCCCGGCTGTGAAGGTCGTGGTTTTCCAGTGGCCGTGCGGCACGCCGGCCCTGCATCGCTCGCCGCGAGGTGCTCTCCGCTCAGGCGCGCCATCTTGGTCGACCGACCGGTCTCATCGATGAAGACGAGCCGGGCCGGATCGAGGTCGGACGTCGGGACGCTCCTGCTCCGCGCGTGCGCGGGGCTTTTTCAACGTCCAGCCGCGCCCGCGCAGCCCAGTCGCTCACCGTGCTGCGTCCGATGCGCATGGACCGCGCGGCCAGGAACCGCTCGACGATTCGTCCAGCGTGATAACCGGGCACACCTCGATCATCCCGACGGCGAAGTTCGCATGGGCGTCGAACCGCGAGCAGCGTCGTCGCCCCTGCGGTCACCCCACCTTCAAGCTATTCAACCGCAAATCCTCGCCGAGCGCCCTCGCCATCGACCACCTTCATCAAAGTGGACGTTGACTCAGCAGCCAGACCCCCACTGTTGATTTCCGCCGAGAACTGACCCGGGATTGGGCGGTTTTTCCATTGAGAAGTGACCCATGTTTGAACCCAC
>MKRJ01000034.1:0-94212 GCA_001896885.1 Rhizobiales bacterium 65-79
GTTCAAACATGGGTCACTTCTCAATGGAAAAACCGCCCAATCCCGGGTCAGTTCTCGGCGGAAATCAACAGTCGCCGATCTGACTGACGGCAGGGCCGTCCTCCGGTTCCTCCACCAGATCGGCTTCGTCCGGCTCTTTCTCTTTCTCCACGACCTCCAGCCGCGCGTCGATCTCGCCGATCTCAAATCCGGTCAGGTCCAGAACCTCAACGCCCGACAGTTCGATGGACGTCAGTTCCTTCAATTCGACGGCAAGCGCCTTGTCGTCCCAGAGCGAGAGCTCCGCCAGCCGATTGTCGGCAATGCGGAAGGCTTTTACCTGCGCCGGCGTCAGGTGGCTGACGCGGATGATCGGCACGGCCGCAAGGCCGAGCTTCTTCGCGGCAGCATAGCGCCCATGTCCGGCGACGATCACATTATCCTTATCGACGATGATCGGGTTGATGACGCCAAGCTCATCCATCGACCTGGCGATCTTGTCCACCTGCGCGTCGGCATGGGCCCGCGGGTTGCCCGCGTAAGGAACAATGCTGGCCAGCGCCACGATCTCAATGCACCGCGCCAAAAACCGGCTCTGCGACGGCGGCAGCGATGATCCGTCTTCTTTATCTGTAACAGGAGCCGCAGGGCGCTGCCTGCGGTGAATGGGGTGGGGTTGGTCGTTCATGTCTATCTCCTTTCGAACGATTCGCCGAAAGGGATACAGCGCAGAATCAAGAAAAACTAGGTGTCAGCTTTTTACGATCCCAGACCAGTACTGTTGACTAAAAGATCGTATGTTGCCATCGCAATTTTACTTTCTTCATATCCACGTATCTTTGTCCCTTGTCATTCATTTTAAATGGAAAAATGCTTTCCGCTTGCTGGAAGATGGTGAGCTATCCCACCGTCTTCTTTTTCAAAAGGACCGCAACATGCGAACCCCGCGCATGCGGTTACTGGGCTCTATTTGACGCAAATTGCAACCCGTTGCAAAACACGTAGCGCTTCCTGATTACCCTCTCCGCGGGTAGATCAATTCCCGTTACTGGAAATAAAATTCCCGATCACTTGCTCACGGGAATTTGCCGTAAGCCTTTGAAGGAATACGGGAAATCAACCCCAGAATCGGCTCTTCGCGTTAAATCTGGCCAAAATTCCTAGTTTCTCGCAGGAGAAACGGGAATTTAAGGCGGAGACAGGTTCGCTCAAGACTGCAAGCACAGCCAGCCTCGAGTTTCATGGCGAAGCAAGCGCGAGCTGTCCCGCCAGAGCCCGAAGGGCGAAGGCGGACGGGTCAGCGGGCCATCGACCGATCACAGCCCGCTGCCGCCACCAAAAATGGTGCGCACGAGTATCCGAAGATCGAGCGCCAGGGACATCGAGGAAAGATATTCGGCGTCGATCCCGGCGAGCGCCTCCGGATCGGCCATGTCGATGCCACGCACCTGGGCAAGCCCCGTGATCCCCGGCCGCAGCGCGGTCACGCCCAGCCGGCGCCTCGCCTCCACCAGCGCCGTCTGCGTCGGCAGGCACGGGCGCGGGCCGACCAGGCTCATCTCGCCTTTCAGGACGTTCCAGAGCTGCGGCAGCTCGTCGAGTTTCGTGCGCCGGAGAAACTGCCCGAGCGGGGTGACCCGCGAGGCCGGAACTTCGTGGGTCGGAACCGACTCCGTGCCGGCGAACATGGTCCTGAGCTTGCGGCAAAGGAAGGGAGCCTCGTCCTTCCCCACTCGTTCCTGCGAAAAAATGCCCGGGCCGGACGAGGTGGCGCGGATCGCCAGGATGGCGGCGAGGATGACCGGCCACAGCAGAACGAGGCCGACCGCGGCGCCGGCGACATCGATCGGTCGCTTCAGAATGTAGCTCTCCTTCATGCGGGGATCGCGCCTTGCCGATGGGCCCGGCTACGCCAAAATCGCATAGGCTGCAACGAAGTGTGAGGAGCCGGATTGGGGGCCCGATCTTTTACCATGACCTGTTCAATGGTAACGACCCCCTCTCGACAAAGCCAAATCCCCAACCAACTCGGAGACTGACGCATGCGGATTGCCATGATCGGCTCGGGCTATGTGGGTCTTGTCAGCGGTGCCTGCTTCGCCGATTTCGGCCATGAAGTGGTCTGCGTCGATCTCGACGAGACGAAGATCGAAAAGCTCCGGCAGGGGGTGATCCCTATCTACGAGCCGGGCCTCGACCGGCTGGTGGCCGACAACGCGGCGGCCAGGCGCCTTTCCTTCACCACCGACCTCGCCGAGGCGGTCGCCAGTTCGGAAGTCGTCTTCATCGCCGTCGGCACGCCGTCGAGGCGCGGCGACGGCCATGCGGACCTTTCCTACGTCTATTCCGCCTCCGCCTCGATCGCCCGGGCAGTACGCGACTTCACCGTGGTCGTCACCAAATCGACGGTTCCCGTCGGCACCGGCGACGAGGTGGAGCGGATCATCCGCGAAACCAATCCGGAAGCCGACGTGGCCGTCGTCTCCAATCCGGAATTCCTGCGCGAGGGCGCGGCGATCGAGGATTTCAAGCGCCCGGACCGCATTGTCCTCGGCGCCGAGGACGAGCGCGCGCGTGCCGTCATGACCCGGGTCTATCGGCCGCTCTACCTCAACCAGTCGCCGCTCGTCTTCACCAACCGGCGCACCGCAGAGACCATCAAATACGCCGCCAACGCGTTCCTGGCGATGAAGATCACCTTCATCAACGAAATGGCGGATTTCTGCGAGAAGGCCGGCGCGGACGTGCAGGACGTGGCGCGCGGCATCGGGCTCGACAAGCGCATCGGGTCGAAGTTCCTGAATGCCGGTCCGGGCTATGGCGGCTCCTGCTTCCCGAAGGATACGATGGCGCTGGTGAAGACCGCGCAGGATCTCGATTCGCCGGTCAGGCTGATCGAGACGGCGGTGGCGGTCAACGACCAGCGCAAGCGGGCGATGGGCCGCAAGGTGATCGCGCTCTGCGGCGGAAACGTCCGCGGCAAGTCCATCGCCGTGCTCGGCCTCACCTTCAAGCCCAACACGGACGACATGCGCGAGGCGCCGTCGATCGCCGTCGTGCAGGCGCTGGTCGACGGCGGCGCGCAGATCCGCGCCTACGACCCGCAGGGCATGGAGGCCGCGGCGGCGATGCTGCCGCCGATCGACTACGCCGGCAGCGCTTACGAGGCCGCCGAGGGCGCCGACTGCCTCGTCATCGTCACCGAATGGAACGAGTTCCGCTCGCTCGATCTACGGCGCCTGAAGAAGATCATGAAGACGCCCGCGCTGGTCGACCTTCGCAACATCTACAAGCGCGCCGAGGTCGAGGCCCAAGGTTTTCTCTACGAGAGCATCGGGCGACAATAGGCTATGTTCCGACCGTGAGCCTGGAATTCGACATGAGTTTTGAACCCGCCTATGGCGAAGCCGTCGCCGTCGCGCCGGACGTGTTGCGCTTGACCGTCGACAATCCGAGCCCGTTCACCTTTCACGGCACCAACAGCTACATCATCGGCCACGACACGCTCGCGGTGATCGATCCGGGGCCGGAGAACGAGGCGCATCTCGCGTCGCTCCTGAAGGCGTTTCGCGGCCGGCCGGTCAGCCACATCTTCGTCAGCCATACGCATCGGGACCACTCGCCGCTGACCCCCCGGCTCAAGGCCGCGACCGGCGCGACGGTGGTGGCCGAGGGTCCGCACCGCCCTGCCCGGCCGCTGCGCATCGGCGAGATCAACCCGCTCGACGCCAGCGCCGACATGGAGTTCAAGCCCGATCACGCGCTTGCCGACGGCGAGGTGATCGCCGGCGACGGTTGGTCCATCGGCGGCGTCTTCACGCCCGGCCATGCGGCGAACCACATGTGCTTTTCGCTCGAAGGCACCGGCCTGCTCTTCTCGGCCGACCACGTCATGGCCTGGTCGACCTCGATCGTGGCGCCGCCGGACGGGGCGATGTCGGATTACATGGCCTCCCTGGAAAAACTCCTCGGGCGGGACGACCGGCTCTACCTGCCCGGCCATGGCGGCCCGGTCGTCAATCCGGGGCAGTTCGTGCGCGGGCTGAAGGCGCATCGCAAGATGCGCGAGCGCGCCATCCTCGAGCGGCTGAGCGCCGGCGACCGCACCATTCCCGAAATGGTGGCGACGATCTATAGAAGCACCGATCCCCGCCTCCACGGCGCGGCCGGCCTTTCGGTGCTGGCGCATATCGAAGACCTCGTCGGGCGGGGCGAGGTGGCCGCGGAGGGCGATGTCGCCATCGACTCGACCTACCGGCTGGCCTGAGCGGCCATCTCCTTGTCTAGCGCATCGAGGAAGCTCGATATGCGCCGGGCGTTGTCGCCGAAATCGTCATCGCCGTAACGCGAGGCCGAGCGCATGTCGACATAGGTGGACTCGCCCTCGTCGGTCAGGCGGATGGACACGTCGGAAGCGAAGCCAAGCAGGAAGGTCTTCGCCACGGCCTCCAGCGTGTATTCGCGTTCGCCGTCCACGAGCGGCGGATGCGACACGATCTTCCAGCCCTTCCCGGCCAGGACCTTGTCCACCGCCTTCAGCACGTCGTCCGGCGAAGCGTTATAGCGGCGGCCGGTGATCTCCGGATAGGCGGCGATCTGCAGGCGCGCCGCCTCGCGGCCGATCGGCCGGACCGGGTTCATGTGGCCATGCCGCATCTTCGCGGCTTCGGCCAGGCTGGGCGGAGCCACGAGGTCGGTCGAGATGTCGCTCAGTTGCGGATACAGGAAGAACCTGACCGCCGTGACACCGAACGGCGCCAGCACCAGGAGCGCGACCAGCGCCGCGACGGCCGCCGCGCCGCCGCCGCGGTCGCCCCTTACCCACACCCGGCGGAAGCTCAGCGCGACGAGAACAAGCGCGGCCAGGGCAAGGACCGCGATCAGCAGCAATATCCAGAGGAAGCCGAAAGTGTCGACCAGCCCGCGCCTGTGGCCGAGGCCCGACACGACGAAAAGCACCAGTGAAAACAAGGCGATCCGGCGCGACCATAAGGCGGCGCCGGAGGTTTTCGGCTCAAAGCGCGCGATCATCCATGGTCCTGCGCGCGGCTCGACAAATTAAAGACCCCCTCACCATCGTCACGTCAATCCGACCCAGGGCGGCGGGACGCCCTGGAACAGGTCCCTGGAACTCAGTCTACGCGGCTCCCGCTTCCTCCGTCGGCAGCTGATAGTCCTTGAACCGGTCGCGCAGCGTCGTCTTCTGGATCTTGCCGGTCGCGGTGTGCGGGATGTCGTCGACGAACACCACGTCGTCCGGCATCCACCATTTGGCGATCTTGCCCTCCATGAAGCCGAGAATCTCGGCCTTCGATGGATTCCTGCCGGCCTTCCGGACGACCACCAGCAGCGGGCGCTCGTCCCAGCGCGCATGGCGGACGCCGATCACGGCCGCCTCGGCCACGTCGGGATGCCCTACCGCCAGATTCTCAAGGTCGATGGTCGAGATCCATTCGCCGCCCGACTTGATCACGTCCTTGGCCCTGTCGGTGATCTGCATGTAGCCGTACTGGTCGATATGGGCGACGTCGCCGGTGTCGAACCACCCCGCCTCGTCGAACTGCTCCTTGCCGGCGCCGCCGTAATAGGCGCGCGACACGGCGGGCCCGCGCACCTTGAGCCTGCCGAAGGTCTTGCCGTCCCATGGCCGTTCCAAATCCTCGTCGTCGGTGACCTTCATCTCGACGCCGAAGGGCGGGTAGCCCTGCTTGACCTTGATGTCGAGCTGGTCCTCGCCGGTCAGCGAGGCGTATTCCGGCTTCATCGTGCCGAGCGTGCCGAGCGGCGACATCTCCGTCATGCCCCAGGCATGGATGACGTCGACGTCGTAATCGTCGCGGAACTTGCGGGTCATGGCGCGCGGGCAGGCCGAGCCGCCGATGACGACCTTCTTCAGGTAGGGCAGTTTCTTGCCCGTCTCCTCCAGATATTGCAGCAGCATCAGCCAGACCGTCGGCACGGCGCCCGAGCACGTCGCCTTCTCCGTGTCGAGAAGCTCGTAGATCGAGGCCCCGTCCATCTTCGCGCCGGGCATCACCATCTTGGCGCCGACCATCGGCGCGCTCTGCGCCAGGCCCCAGGCATTGGCATGGAACATCGGCACCACGGGCAGGATCGTATCGCGGGAGGAAAGCCCCATGGCGTCCGGCTGCACCGCGATCAGCGCATGGAGCACGTTGGAGCGGTGGCTATAGACGACGCCCTTCGGATCGCCGGTGGTGCCCGACGTATAGCACATGCCGGCGGCCTCATGCTCGTCGAGGTCGACCCATTCGTAGTCGCCATCCGCTTCCGCCAGCCATTCCTCATAGGGCACCGCCGGAAGCTTCGTATCGGGCATGTGCGCGGCGTCGGTGAGGATGATGACCTTGTTCAGCGAAGGCACTTTCGGCGCGATCTTCTCGACCAGCGGCACGAAGGTCAGGTCGACGAAGAGGCATTTGTCCTCGGCGTGGTTCATGATCCAGGCGATCTGGTCGGGGAAAAGGCGCGGATTGAGCGTGTGATAGACGCCGCCCATGCCCATAATGCCGTACCATGCCTCCAAGTGGCGGGCGGTGTTCCAGGCGAGCGTGCCGATGCGATCGCCCCTGCGGTAGCCGTCGCGTTCCAGCCGCTGCGCCACCTTCAGCGCCCGGCTACGGGCCTCGGCATAGGTGGTGCGGACGATCGGCCCCTCGATGGAGCGCGAGACGATTTCCCGACGCGGATGCTGGCGCGCGGCATAGTCGATGATCTTGCTGCACAGCAGCGGCCATTCCTGCATCAGTCCCTGCATCTTGTTCCTCCCGGAAGTGTTGTGAAGCCATTGTGTCGTGAATGGCCGTAAAGTCCAGTGTTTCCCCGCATTTAAGAATTGGCGTTTGGTCTCAGTCCGCGGCTTTTTGCATCGCCACAATTGAGCCATGCTCGCCGTTAAAGTCCGTTAACGGGCGGCGTGGGGCTTAGCGAGCAGTATGAGGCTCACATGGACACGTCGATGGCCACGGCCGCCGAAGAAACAGCCGTCGAGACAGGCGCCGAAACTCCTTCCTCCACGCCGGCGCCGGAACCGTCCGCCGACGGGAAGCCGGACACGATGGAATTCGAGCTTGCCCTCCAGCTCCAGGACGTACAATCGGAAGGGTTCGAGGCCGCCGTCGCCGCCGCGGTCGACAGTGCCGGCGGGGCGTTGCTCTTCGACATGCCGATGCCGGTGGAGACGGACTGCCGCCGCGTCGCGGCCGTAGCGATCGGTTCGGGCGACAACCGCCTGCTGATGCTGGTGACGCAGCCGAAGGACGAGGAAACGCTGCGGGTGGAGGCGATCGAGAAAAGCAGCCATCCCGTGGCCGGGATCGTCGCCGCCTATGCCGGCCTGATGGACCGCCTGGCGGTCGCCGCCTGATCGGACCAAACTGGACCAGCATTTTGATCCAGTGAAGCCGGGGTCTTACCCCGGACGGTCCGAGACGCTACAGTCGCCGCTTCCCCCTCGGAGGCGACCATGGCTGAAACGCGACCCCTTACCAACCTGCAGACCCGCGACATCGAGGCGGTGCTGCATCCCTATACGCCACTGCACAAGCTGAAGACGACCGGCACCCTCGTCATCGAGCGCGGCGAAGGCGTCTATGTCTATGACACGCACGGAAAGAGCTACATCGAGGGGATGTCGGGCCTCTGGTGCGCCGGGCTCGGCTTCGGCGACGAGGAACTGATCGACGCGGCGACCGAGCAGCTCAGGACCCTCCCCTACTACCACATCTTCGGCGCCAAGGGCATCGAGCCGGCGATCGAGCTGGCCGAGAAGCTGAAGGAGCTCGCCCCCGTGCCGATCTCCAAGGTGTTCTTCACCTCTTCCGGATCGGAGGCGAACGATACGCAGGTCAAGCTCGCCTGGTATCTCAACAACGCGCTCGGCCGGCCGAAGAAGAAGAAGATCATCTCGCGGCAGAAGGCCTATCACGGCGTGACCATCATGTCCGCCTCGCTGACCGGCCTTCCCGCGAATCATGCCGGCTTCGACCTGCCGATCGACCGGGTGCTGCACACCGACTGCCCGCACTACTACCGCTTCGGCAAGGAGGGCGAGAGCGAGACCGAGTTCGTGGCGCGCATCGTGCAGTCGCTGCGCGACCTCATCGAGCGCGAGGGAGGCGATACGATCGCTGCGATGATCGCCGAGCCGGTGATGGGCGCCGGCGGGGTGATCGTGCCGCCCCAGGGCTATTACGCCGCGATCAAGGAAGTGCTGGACGAGCACGACATCTTCCTGATCGACGACGAGGTGATCAACGGCTTCGGCCGCACCGGCAACTGGTGGGGCTGCCAGACGCTCGGCATGACGCCGAAGACGATGTCCGCCGCCAAGCAGATGACGTCGGCCTACGCGCCGCTCGGCGCCGTGATGGTGCCGCAGGACATTTATGACGCCTATGTCGACCAGACCTCCAAGATCGGCACGTTCGGCCACGGCTTCACCTATGGCGGCCACCCTCTCGGCTGCGCGCTCGGCGTCAAGGCGATCGAGATCTACCAGAAGCGCGACATCCTCGGCCAGGTGCGCTCGCTGATGCCGCTCTTCGAGAAGCGCATGAAAAGGCTCGCCGAGCATCCGCTGGTCGGCGAGGCCCGCTATTGCGGGCTGGTCGGCGGCGTCGAACTGGTCGCCGACAAAAGGACGAAGCGCTCCTTCGATCCGAAGCAGGGCGTCGGCGCGCAGGCGGCCAAGTTCCTCGAAGGGCACGGCGCCATCCTGCGCGCCATCGGCGACACGCTGGCCTTCTGCCCGCCGATGATCATCAAGGAAGCCGAGCTGAACGAGCTGTTCGACCGCGCCGAGAAGGCCCTCGACGACACCGAAGGCTGGGTCGGCAAGGAGGAGCTGCGCGCGGCGTGAGGCTGGAACCCCGCGCTCCCGACTTAGTTAAGTCGGGAGCAAGGAGGCTTTGCCATGTCCAGACTCGAAGTTAACCCCTCTCCCGGCTTCCGCGACCACCCCGAGCACACCATCACCATCGAACCCTTCGGCGGCGTCGTGAACGTGATGTTCCGCGATGTCATGATCGCCTCGACCAACCGCGCCAAGCTGCTCCGCGAGAAGGGCCACGATCCGGTTCTCTACCTCCCCTTCGAGGACATCTATTTCGTCCATCTGGAGAAGACGGCCACCACTACGCACTGCCCCTTCAAGGGCGACGCGAGCTATTGGAACGTCAATGGCCAGGACGAGGCCGAGAAGCACGTCATGTGGGCCTACGAGCACCCCTATGACGAGATGCGGGAGATCAAGGGCTACGGCGCCTTCTATCCCGACCGGGTTGTGCTCGATACGGACGACGAGAGCTGGCAGAAGCACGAAGAGACGGGACTGCCGGTTTCTTCATCGTGATCCGACGGCCTCCGTGGTCCCGTCGGAGCCCACGGCCCCGCCGTCATCCAGTTTCACGAACTGATAGCCCTTGGCCTTCAGGTCGAGGATGCCCTTGGCCACGCCGCCGCCGGCCGGCCGGCGGGGCTGGTTGATGTGAGCGATGACCACGTCTCCGTCCTTCGCCGCTGCGATGCGCCTCTCGGCAAGGGCCGCCCCGAATGTCGCGCCGCCATCGCCGTTCAGCGAATAGCCGGCCACGCGCAAGCCCATTCCCCTGATCGCCGTGATCGCGCTCGGCGTGTATTTGGCGGTGGCGCCACGGAACCATTGCGGGTGGCGGCCGCTCGCTTCCAGGATGGCGTCGGCGCCGCCGGCCACCTCCTTATACACGGCTTCGGGCGAACCCGCCGCCGCGATGCCGTAGATCTTCATCGGCCGGTCGACGGCGGGCACGTGCATGGCGCCGTGGTCCTCGATCTCGAACAGGTCGGGATGCTTGAGCATCGTCTCCAGCACGCCGCGATTTTTCCTGATCCAGCGCTCGGTGACGAAGATCGTCGCCGGCACGTGGTTTTCGACCAGCGCGTCGAGGATGCGCGGATCGGTCCGGCCCATGCAGGCGTCGAAGGTGAGCGCCACGCGGGGGCCGGCCGCGCCGCCCGGCGTCACATGCAGCGCCGGCTCGACCAGCGCCGGCGTCCGCTCGCGCGCCAGGGCGGCCGAAGGCAGGGCGGCAAGGAAGAGCATCAGGAGGAGGCGCATGGAACCGTTCCGCGAGGGCGAAGGATCGCCTCTGGCGCTTCAATGATGGCGCCTTTACGGCGATACCCCGCAGGAAGGGCCTAGCCGGGCAGCACCGACGAGGCCCTCGGGATCAGGGTCGGCAACGGGCCTTGTGCGCTCGTCTCTTCCATGTTGCCGCGAATGGAGGCGAGCAGCAGGTCGACCGCCAGCGCCGCCACCTTGTCGAGGTGGAGGTCGAGCGCCGTCAGCGGCGGCTGCGCCTGCCGCGCGCGCAGGCCGTCATAGCGGGTCACGATCCTGAGATCGTGCGGCACGCGCAGCCCGAGTTCGGCGGCCGCATCGTTGGCGCCCACGGCGAAGGCATCGACCGGCACGCACAGGCCGTCGAGTTCCGGGCGCTCGGAGAGCAGCCCGGCAATCGCGCGATGCGCGCCCTCCTCGCCTTCCCGCTCGTCGAGCTTAAGGATGGCAGGCTCGACGCCGCAGCTCTCGGCGTACTTCCGGTAGACGGCTTCCGTCTCGACATAGGAATTGCGCTCGGCAAGGCCGATCACGAGGCCGATCCGCCGCGCCGACTGCTCGCGCAGGTGCCCGATCATGATCTCCGCCGAACCGCCGGACTGCAGGTCGACATAGGGTATGTCGGCGCCCGCGCCGGGCTGTTTGCCGATCGCCACCACCGGCAGGCCGGCCGAGCGCAGCCAGGCGATATCGGGATCGCCGGCCGCCGGCTCGATCACGATCGCTCCATCGACCGAAAGCTTCGAGACCGGGATGGACGCCTTTTCAAGCGGCGGCACCAGGACGAGCGCCATGCCGCGCTCCAGCGCCGAGGCCGCCGCCACGGCCGCCACCTCCATCAGGAAGCCGAGGCGCGAAGGCCCCGCGGCGATGGCGAAAGGCATGGACGACAGGAGCGCGATCGTGTCGGCTCTCCCGGTGCGGAGATGCTGGGCCCTGAAGTTCGGCCTGTAGCCGAGCCGGGCTGCAGCCTCCTTGATGCGCGCGCCGGTCGCCGCCTCGACATAGCGCCGGCCGTTCAGCGCGTTCGAGACGGTGGCCGGAGAGACCCCGACCTCTCTCGCTATATCCACGATCGTCGCGCGGCCGCGCCGGGAGCGGCCCTGGGAATCATCCATGTCCGCGTCTCATCAACAGGATTTTCCCCTCATTTCACGCCGCGCGCATGGTTTCATATCATCCCTCTTGACAAGGCCAGAGAAGCCTGCCGTAATAGTAAAACGTTTTTATACGCTAATTTTTGGCCCGCGCCAGCGTAGTAAAACGTTTTACTGTCGCATGGTGTGCCCGGCAATGCCGTGATCGCCATCGGCCACTGGATACCGCCGGCAAGAAGCGGATGATGTGGCTCAAAGGGGAAGAGGAAATCACAATGAATTCGCATGTCGAACCCGTGGACGAGCGCCTGCCGCTTCGTCAACTCATTCCTTTCGGCCTCCAGCACGTGCTCGTCATGGCTGCGTCGCCGATCACGGCCGTCTTCGTCATAAGCAAGACGCTCAACCTTTCCGCCGATCTGACGATCAATCTGATCAGCGCCACCTTCCTGGTCTGTGGCCTGGGCACGCTCCTGCAGAGCTTCGGGCCGTGGAAATTCGGCGCCCGCCTGCCCTTCATCATGGTGCCGGGCGGCGCGCCGATCGCCATCTTCCTCACGATCGCCACCCAGACCGACATCCAGACCGCCGTCGGCGCCGTCATCATCACTTCGATCGTATATTTCCTGGTGCTGCCGGTCTTCGCCCGCTGCCTGAAATACTTCCCCAAGATCGTGATCGGCACCATGCTGATGCTCGTCGCCATCAACCTCGTCAAGATCTATGGCGGGATCATCACGGGCCAGCCCGGCAGCCCGCAATACGGAGACCCGGTGAACATCCTGCTGGCGCTCTCGACGATCGGCTTCACGCTTCTGTTCGCGCGGATCCTCAGCGGCATGGCGAGCCAGTTGAGTGTGCTCTTCGGCCTTCTGGCGGGCGCGGCCGTCGGCGCGATCCTCGGCGTCATGCATTTCGGCGACGTGCTTCCCGGAGCGGTGGTCAGCCTGCCGACGGTGCTGCCCTTCGGCATGCCCCGTTTCGACCTGGTGGCGGCGGTGCCGATGATCGTCTTCAGCGTCATCTCCATGGCCGAGGCCACCGGGCAGACGGTCGCCATCGCCGATGTCGTCGGCAAGGAGATCGACCAGCGCGAGGACGTCCCGAAGACGATCCGCGGCGATGCCCTGATGTCGCTGATCGGCGGTATCTTCGGAACGTCGCTCATCATCACCAGCGGCGAGAACATCGGCGTCGTGAAGGCGACCGGCATCAAATCGCGCTACGTCACTGCCGTCGGCGGCGCCATTCTTATCGTGCTCGCCCTGTTCGCTCCGCTCGGCAGGCTCATCTACGCCATACCGGGCCCAGTCGTAGGCGGCACGGCGATGATCGTCTTCTGCATCATCGCGGTCATGGGCGTCGACATGCTGCGCAAGGTCGATCTCAGCGACCACGGCAATGTGTTCACGCTCGCCGCCGGCATCGGCATGGGGCTGCTGCCCATCCTGGTGCCGGGCGTCTACAGCCATTTCCCGCGCGCGGTGCAGATGGTGCTGGGCAACGGGCTGGCCGCCGGCACGATCGCCACCGTCCTGCTCAACATCCTCTTTCACCATCTCGGCAAACAGGCGGAAACGGAGGTACCGGCCGGCGCCGTGGCTGCCGTCCGGAACGGCGAATGAAGCGCGATCCCGACGGGCCGGCAGCGTTCCGCCGCCGGCCGCCCGAGCAACCCCTGAAGAGCAACGGACCGACCATGGAAACGCCCCTCGAACCCGGATCGTTCGGCTCGGATTCGTACCTCCTGGTGCCCGACCGGCTGCTCCTGCCCGAAGGCGTGGTGGAGGACCACGCGGTCGTGGTTTCCGCCGGCACGTTCCGCGATATCGGCCCGAAGGACGCGGTGACCGCGCGCCATCGCCAGCTTCGCCCGCTGGCGCTTCCGGGGAAGCTCCTGATGCCGGGCTTCATCGACGCGCATCACCATCTGACACAGACCTTCGGCAAGGCGCTGGCCTTCGGCGAGCCTTCGGAGATCTTCCGCCGCGTCTGGGTGCCGCTCGAGGGCGCGCTCGACACCGAACTCGTCTATCTGGCGGCGAAGGCGGCGGCGCTCGAAGCGCTGCGCGGCGGCTTCACCGCCGTGGTCGACGCCGGCACCCGTGCGCCGGGCGATATAGGGGCCATCGCACGTGGGACGAGGGAGGCCGGCCTGCGCACCGTGCTCGGCCTCATCTGCAACGACGCCGCGCCCGACGCCGACCGGCAGGCGATCCGGCAACGGGCCGAAAGCTTTCTCGGCGAATGGAGCGGCGACGGGCTCGTCCGTCCCTCGCTCGCCATCTCGATCCCGGAAGCGGCCAGCGACCGGATGCTGCAGGACATTTCGCGGATGGCGGCCGATGCCGGCGTGATCTTCCAGACCCATGTCAACGAGCATCTGGTCGCCGTGGAGCGCTCGCTCGTCGACTGCGGAAGACGGCCGCTGGAGCACCTTTCCCACCTCGGCGCGCTGGGGCCGCAAGTGCTTGTCGCGCATTCGACGCTGGTCACGCCCGGCGAGCTCATGATGCTGCGCGACACCGACACGGCGGTCGCCTACAACCCGGTCGCCTCGCAGTGGAAGGGCAATGCGGTGGCGCCCGCCGCCATGATGAAAAGCCTCGGCATCCGCTTCGGCATCGGGACCGACGGCACGCGTAGCGACGGCTTCCGCCTGGTGGATGCGGCCGAGGCGACGCAACGCATCGCCTTCGGACTCGGCACCGGGGATTCGTGCTGCGGCGCCGGCTGGACCTGGCTCGACCACGCGACGAGCGCCGGAGCGGACGCGGCCGGGATCGGCGGCATCACCGGCCGCATCGAAACCGGCAAGGAAGCCGACTTCCTGCTGGTCGATATCGACACGCCGGAATTCAGCCCGTCATGGGACCTGGTCTGGGAACTGGTGCGCCTCGGCAACCGCGACCAGATCGTCGGCGTCTTCGTGGCCGGCAAGCTCCGGCTCTGGCAGGGCTGGCCGACCGACTGGGACGGCCGCGCCCTGATGCGGGAGGTTTCCCGGCGGGCCGGCGCCGCGGTCGGCGCCGCACCGATCAAGCGCGTCCATTCGGGCTCGACCGCGCACCGCGCGGCGGCCCGGCAGCAATCCGAGTTCGCCGAATGACCATCACTTTGTTCGCCGCCATAGCCTGCGCCGTCATCGCCGCGGGGTTCGCCCAGGGCGCCACCGGCATCGGCTTCGCCATGATTGCGGCCCCGGTGATCGGCTATCTCAGACCCGACGCCATGCCGGGGCTTGTCCTCATGCTGATGATCCCGCTGAACGGCTATGTGGTGTGGCGGCATTGGAGGGCGATCGACAGGGCAAGCGCGGGATGGGTGACCTCGGGTCGCCTGATGGGCACCTTCGGCGGCCTGGCCGTCCTTGCGCTTCTGCCGGTCACCGCCCTCAACCAGCTGATCGGCGCGAGCATCATCCTGGCGGTGCTCGCCAGCGTGGCAGCGCCGAACTTCGCCCCTGGCAACAAGGCCTTCATCGCCGCCGGGCTGGTCACCGGCGTGACGGAGACCGCGACGGGGGTCGGCGGGCCGCCGCTCGCGCTGGTCTACCAGCACCACCAGCCGCACGTGCTCCGGCCGACGATCGCCATATGTTTCCTGGTCGGCGAACTTCTCTCCCTCGCCTTCCTCGCGGCCGCGGGCCATCTCAGCATGGGGCAATTCTATTTCGCGCTCCTCCTGCTTCCCGCGATCGCGCTCGGCATCGGCGCAAGCCGGCTGGCGCATGACTTTATCGATGCGCGCACGCTGCGCATTATCGTGCTCGCCTTCGCCATGGTCTCCGGCGTCCTGCTCCTCTGGCCCTGAGGCGCGGAAGGCCCGGCACGAGGGCTTCACCAAGAATATTTTTGCCGCCCGCAACGGATATCGGCCTCCGGCTCGTTAAATGAGAACCGTCGAGACCTCGACGGCTGCAAACATGCGAAGCTTGAAAGAGGTTGAAATGAAAAAGACAATCCTCGGAATCTTTGCCGTCGCCGCCGTGCTCGGCATGGCTTCAACGGCAAATGCCGCCCAGGGCTGCGGCCGTGGCTGGCATCGCGGCCCTTACGGGCATTGCCGTCCGAATCGTGGGCCCGTCGTGGTCGTGCCCGGAGGGTTCGTGGTCGGCACCTACTACCCCGGCAGGGGCTGGTGGGACGGCCATCGCTACTGGGCGCATCGCTATCATTGGCACCACGGGTGGCGCTATCGCTGATCGGCCATAGCAGCGCTGGCGGCCCGTACGGGCAAGCCAAGGCCGCTCACGGTCCGGATGATCGCCCGCTCCCTGGCGTCGTCCGGGCCGGAAGGGCCATCGGCCGACGAGCCCGTCTCGAAGGGCCTGTGAGACCGGATTGCTCGCCGACGCCCGTTGAAGCACAGTGACCATATGCGAATGCGCGGCGAATTGCGGGATGGCGGCAGTTGAATGGCGAGGATCCGGACCTCGCGCTGATCGAACGGATAGCGAGGGGAGAGGCCGATGCCGTTCGCCTGCTGGTTTCGGCCAAGCTTCCCCGCGTGCTCGCGCTGGCGACGCGCATGCTCGGCGACCGCCCGGAAGCGGAAGACGTGTCGCAGGAGGTATTCGAGCGCGCGTGGAAGCAGGCGGCGCGCTGGCAGGCCGGACGGGCTCGCTTCGATACATGGCTCCACACCGTCACGCTCAATCTTTGCCGCGACCGGCTGAGACGTCGCCGCGAGACGACGGTGGCGGAACTGCCGGAACAGGTCGATCCGGCGCCTCGCCCGGACGAAGCGATGGGAGAGAGCCAGCGAAGCCGATGCGTCGAGGCGGCTGTAAGGCAATTGCCCGCGCGGCAGCGCGAAGCCATCTTGCTCGTGCACTATCAGGACATGAGCAATATCGAGGCCGCAGGCGTGCTCGGGGTGAGCATCGAGGCTCTGGAAAGCCTGCTTGCGCGGGCGAGACGCAGCTTGCGGCGAACGCTTCGGTTGGGGGTGGAAGACGATGAGTGAGAAACAGACGATGTCGCCCGAGCGCTTCCGCGCCATGGCCGAAGCCTATGGCGGCTCCATTCGCCGCTGGCCCGCGGAGCCGCGCCGGCAGGCGGAACCTTTGCTTTCCGATCCGCGCTATGGCCGTATCCTGTCCGAAGCCTGCGCCCTCGACGAATTCCTGGACGAGTGGACTGTGGCGCCGCCTTCCCGGGAACTCGCCGCGCGCATCAGGCTCGGTGCGCCAGCATCGATCCGGGAATATTTCGCCCGCTGGCGCCTGTGGCTGTCGGGTATCGGTCTTGCCGCGGCGCTCGCCGGAGCGCTTGCCGGCGGCGTGGCCGTGGCGGCGCTGGCGCCGATGGACAGCGGCTGGCCGCCGCTCACCACCGCCTTCGGCGACCTTTCGGATTAGGCCGATGCGATCGCTACGCCTCGGTCTCGTGGTCTCCCTCGTCCTGAACGTCTTCCTGCTGGCGGCGATCGGCGGCGGGCTCGCGTGGCTCGCCTACAGGCCGGGCATGATCTTCGCCGGTTCGATGCGCGTCGCCGGCTCGGAGCTTCCGCCGGCCGAAAGCCGGGCTTTCCGGCAGACGTTGCGCGACACCCGGCTGTCGCTCCATGACACGGTGCTGGAGGCACGCAAGGCGCGCCGCGAGGCGATCGCGCTGCTCGGCCAGCCGAACCTCGACCAAGCCGCCCTTTCGGCCGCGCTCGAGCGACTGCGCAACGCGGACATGCATATCCGCACCGAAGTCGAGCGAAGCGCGATCGCGTTCGCCGCGACGCTGCCCGCGGCGGATCGCATGAAGCTGGCGGAGGCCATGGAGCAGCGTTCCCGTCCAGGCCGCAGGTTGCGGTGGTGGCCTTTCTAGCCCGTCGCCGCTTCCCTTCTCAAAAAAGCGACGGATTTCTTTCCGGCGGCCGTTGAAGAAGAAATTCGGCAAGAGGAAATCCGGAAATGTCGCTGCAACCGGCCAGTCTCTCTGCGGCTGCGGTCGCCCTCAACCGCTTCGGCCTCGGCGCCCGCCCCGACGACGAAGCGCCTGGCGACCCGAAGGCGTGGCTCACCGGCCAGTTCGGTCGATTCCAGGTAAGGCCCACCGGTTTCGACGCGTTGCCCGACGCGGGCGAGATCGTGGAGGGATATCGCGACCGCCTGCGGGCGATGCGCCGGGACGCCCGCCAGTCCGGCGCGGACGGCGTCGACAAGGACGAGCTGAAATCGCTGCAGCAGGATTTCCGCAAGGAGGTGCAGGCGTTATACCGCACGGCCGTCAACGCGCGCGCCGAAAGCGCGCTCGTCACCGACGCGCCCTTCGTCGAGAGGCTCGTCCATTTCTGGTCGAACCATTTCTGCGTTTCCGCCGACAACCCGCAGACCACCGCCTTCGCCGGGGCATTCGAGCGGGATGCGATCCGCCCGCACGTGCTCGGCCGGTTCCACGACATGCTGGTCGCCGTGGAGCAGCATCCCGCGATGCTGATCTACCTGAACCAGGCGACGTCGGTCGGGCCCGACAGCCCGGTCGCTGAGCGGGTGGCGGAGCGGAACCCGAAGCGCAAGCTCGGCCTCAACGAGAATCTCGGCCGCGAGACGATGGAACTCCACACGCTCGGCGTCCGCTCCGGCTATACGCAGGCCGACGTCACCGAATATTCGCGCGCGCTGACCGGCTGGACGATCGGCGGGTTCGGTCCCGGTCCGGCGGGAAACGACAGCCCGGACGCGTTCGAATTCCGCCCCGGCCTGCACGAACCGGGGGCGCGTACCATCCTCGGCAAGCGCTACGGCGAACCCGGCGAGAGACAGGCGCTGGCGGTGCTCGCCGACTTCGCCGCATCGCCGCACACGGCGGACCATGTCGCGGAAAAGCTGGCCCGGCACTTCGCCGGGGACACGCCGCCGCCGGCGCTGGTGGCCCGGCTCTCGGCGACCTTCGTAAAGAGCGGCGGCGACCTGCCGACCATCTACCGCGCGCTGATCGACGCGCCGGAACCGTGGGCGCCCGAGCCGCTGAAATTCAAGACGCCGTGGGAGTGGACGATTTCGGCCTTGCGCGGGACGGGGCGGCGCGACCTCGACGGCATCAATGTCGCCGGGATCATGAACCAACTCGGGCAGCCCGTCTGGCGGCCGCGCTCGCCGGCCGGCTGGGACGATATCGCCGCAAGCTGGGCGGCGCCCGACGCGCTTCTGCGCCGGGTCGACCTGGCGCAGCGTCTGGCGCGGCCTGCGGCGGTGCGCGAGGACGCGCGCGCGCTCGGGCCGCGGCTGATGCCCGGTTCGCTCTCGCCGGCGACGGCCGAGCAGGTGGCGCGGGCCGAGAGCCCGACCAGCGCGCTGGCGCTGCTCCTCGTCTCCCCCGATTTCCTCAGGAGGTAGTCCGATGATGCTTCACCGCCGCAGGTTCCTGCAGATCGCGGCCGCCGGGGCGGGCGCGCTCTGGGTCAGCCCGCACATGGCGCTCGCCGCCGTCGAGACCGACCGCCGCTTCATCTTCATCATCCAGCGCGGCGCCGCCGACGGGCTCGACATCGTGCGCCCCTTCGGCGATCCCGCTTTTGACGGCCTGCGCGGCCGCATCGCCGGCGATGCGGCCGCTTCGATCAAGCTCGACGGCACGTTCTCGCTGCATCCGTCGCTGGCCGAGATCGGGAAAATGTACGCGGCGAACCAGGCGCTCTTCGTCCACGCCGTCGCCTCGCCCTACCGGGACCGCTCGCATTTCGACGGCCAGAACGTGCTCGAGACGGGCGGTTCCCAGCCTTACCAGATGAAGGACGGCTGGCTGAACCGACTGGTCTCGCTGATGCCGCACGAGAAGGACGAGGCGATCGCCTTCGCGCCGACCGTCCCGATGGCGCTGCGAGGCCCGACGCCGGTGACCTCCTACGCTCCCTCCAGCCTGCCCGATGCGACCGACGACCTGATGGCGCGCGTCGGCATGCTCTACCAGAACGACCCCCAGCTCCATCCGCTGTGGAGTGAGGCGCTGGAGGCCAAGGGGCTCGCGAACGGCACGGGGCCGAAGCAGGATCCGGCCGGGCTCGGCCAGCTCGCCGCGCGGTTCCTCACCAAGGACAACGGCCCGCGCATCGCCATGATCGAGACCGAGGGCTGGGACACGCATTTCGCGCAGGCGCCGCGGCTGACGGCGCGGCTGAAGGCGCTCGACGCGATGGTCGCGGCCATGCGCGACGGGCTCGGCCCGCTCTGGGCGAAGACCACCGTCCTCGTCGCCACCGAATTCGGCCGCACCGTCGCCGTAAACGGGACCGGCGGCACCGACCACGGCACGGCGTCGGTCGCAATGCTGATCGGCGGCGCGGTAAAGGGCGGGCGCGTCGTCGCCGACTGGCCCGGCCTGTCGCACCTCTACGAGGAGCGCGACCTGAAGCCGACCATGGCGCTCGACGGGCTGATCGCCGGCGCGGCAGGCGAAACCTTCGCGCTCGACGCCGAAAAGGTGGCGAACGGCCTCTTCGGCGAAGGCGCCGGCCGCCCCGCCAGCGGGCTGATACGGAGCTAGGCGGGCGCTCTCCCCGCCGAAAGGGAGAGCGACGGGGCGACAGCGTGCACCCCTATCTCCCCTCTCGCGGAGGAGAAAGCGATTTCAACGGCTTAGCGGGCGAGCCGAAAGCGAAGCGTGGATAAACGTTAGAAATCGCAAGAGAGGGCTGAAGAGTCGCCAGCCGCACCTCCCTTTGTGGTCGGCGGCCACAGGTCGCCGGGTGGGGGTATTTGTCGGCTGCAGCAAGAGTGGTGACCCCCTCTCCGCCTCGCTTCGCTCGGCACCTCTCCCCCTCCGGGGGCGAAGACGGGAGCTTGCTATTTCTTCCCCGCCGCGGCCTGCGCGGCTGCGAGCCTGGCGATCGGAACGCGGAAAGGCGAGCAGGAGACGTAGTCGAGCCCGACCTCCTCGCAGAAGCGGATGGATGACGGGTCGCCGCCATGCTCGCCGCAGATGCCGAGCTTGATGCCCGGCCTCGCCACCCTGCCCTTCTCCGCCGCGATCCTAACCAGCTCGCCGACGCCCTCCACGTCGAGCGACACGAACGGGTCCTGCGCGATAATGTCCTTCCTGCGGTAGGTCTCGAGGAAGGAGGAAGCGTCGTCGCGGCTGATGCCGAAAGTCGTCTGCGTCAGGTCGTTGGTGCCGAAGGAGAAGAATTCCGCATCCCTGGCGATCGCATCGGCGCGGAGCGCCGCGCGGGGCAGCTCGATCATCGTGCCGACCAGATAATCGATCTTCGCGCCCGAGCTTTCCATGACCTTCCTTGCCATTTCGTCGATGCGTGCCTTGACATATTCAAGCTCCTTCACCAGCCCGACCAGCGGCACCATGACCTCCGGCACGACCGGGCTGCCGGTCTTCCTGCCGGCCTCGACGGCGGCCTCGAAAATCGCCTCAGCCTGCATCTCGGCGATCTCCGGATAGGAGACCGCCAGCCGGCAGCCGCGATGGCCGAGCATGGGGTTGAATTCGTGCAGCGCCTCGGTGCGCTGGCGGAGCTTGTCGGCCGAGACGCCCATCGCCCTGGCCACATCGGCGATCTCTTCCTCGGTCTTGGGCAGGAATTCGTGCAGCGGCGGGTCGAGCAGGCGGATCGTGACGGGAAGCCCGGCCATGATCTCGAAAAGCTCGATGAAATCGGAGCGCTGCATGGGGAGGAGCTTGGCGAGCGCCGTCCGTCGGCCCTCCTCCGTATCGGCCAAGATCATCTCGCGCATGGCGACGATGCGGTCGCCGTCGAAGAACATGTGCTCGGTGCGGCAGAGGCCGATGCCCTCGGCGCCGAAGGAGCGGGCGGTGCGCGCGTCGGCCGGCGTCTCGGCATTGGTGCGCACTTTCATGCGGCGGATCTCGTCGGCCCATTTCATGATCGCGGCGAAATCGCCGGAAAGCTCGGGCTGAAGCATGGCGACCTTGCCCTTGAGTACCTGGCCGTTGCCGCCGTCGATGGTGATCAGGTCGCCTTCCTTCAATGTCGCGCCGGCGGCGATCAGCTCGCCCTTGCGGTAATCGACGCGGATCGAGCCGGCGCCCGACACGCAGGGCTTGCCCATGCCCCGCGCGACGACGGCGGCATGGCTGGTCATGCCGCCGCGCGTGGTCAGGATGCCCTCGGCGGCGTGCATGCCGTGGATATCCTCCGGGCTCGTCTCGACGCGCACGAGGATGACCTTGCGGCCGTCCTTCCTCGCCGCCTCGGCGGCCTCGGAGGAGAAAACGATCTCGCCAGTGGCGGCGCCCGGCGAGGCCGGCAGGCCGGCGCCGATCACGTTGCGCGCGGCGCTCGGATCGATGGTCGGGTGGAGAAGCTGGTCGAGCGAGGCCGGCTCGACGCGCTGGACGGCCTCTTCCTTCGAGATCAGGCCCTCGGCGGCCATGTCGACGGCGATCTTCATGGCGGCGCGTGCCGTGCGCTTGCCGTTGCGGGTCTGCAGCATCCAGAGCTTGCCGCGCTCGATGGTGAATTCGAGGTCCTGCATGTCGCGGTAGTGCTGTTCAAGGCGGCGGGAGATATCGACGAAGGAGTCGAAGGCGTCGGGCATCACCTTCTCCAGCGAGGGCTTGTCGGAGCCGGCGGCCTGGCGCGCGGCCTCGGTGATGTTCTGCGGGGTGCGGATGCCGGCGACCACGTCCTCGCCCTGCGCATTCACCAGGAACTCGCCATAGAGCTGGTTGTCGCCGGTGGAGGGATTGCGGGTGAAGGCGACGCCGGTGGCGGAATCCTCGCCGAGATTGCCGAAGACCATCGCCTGGACGTTGACCGCCGTACCCCAGCTTTCAGGGATGTCGTGGAGACGGCGGTAGGTAATGGCGCGCTGGTTCATCCAGGAAGAGAAGACGGCCCCGATGGCGCCCCAGAGCTGGGCCTTGGGGTCCTGCGGGAAGGCTTCGCCGAGCTCTTCCTTCACCTTGGCCTTGTAGAGGTCGATGACGGCGCGCCATTCGGCGGCGGAGAGCTCCGTGTCGAGATCGCGGCCGAGCCGCGCCTTCTCGTCCTCCAGTATCTCCTCGAAATTGCCGTGGTCGACACCGAGCACGACGTCGGAATACATCTGGATAAAGCGGCGGTAGCTGTCATAGGCGAAACGCTCGTCGCCGGATTCCTGTGCCAGCGCCTTCACCGTCTCGTCGTTCAGGCCGAGGTTCAGGACGGTATCCATCATTCCGGGCATGGAGGCTCTCGCGCCCGAACGGACGGAGACCAGTAGCGAGTTGCGCTTGTCGCCGAACTTGCGGCCGACGATGCGCCCGACTTCTGCAAGCGCCTTCTCGACCTCCCCTTTCAGCCCGTCGGGATAGGACTGGCCGTTCTGGAAAAAGCTGTTGCAGGCTTCCGTGGTGATGGTGAAGCCCGGCGGCACCGGCAGGCCGAGGCTCGACATCTCCGCCAGATTGGCGCCCTTGCCGCCAAGGAGGTTGCGGTCGCCGGCGCGGCCCTCCGCCTTGCCGTCGCCGAAACTGTAGACCCATTTCGTCATGAAAAATCCTCGTCGATTTCCGCGATTGGCCGGCCGCGAACCCCATCGAATGATGACGGATAGGGTGGCCCATGCGCAAACGCAAGGCGAAGCCGGGCGTTCCGCATCATCCAATCGATTAAGTCCGCACCCGGATTTTGGGCTTGCCCTTCCAGCCGCCTCATATTAGAACAAAAAAAGAACATTCAGGAGGGCAAGATGCCCCAGACAGGCAAGCTCGACTATCTCGAAATGCCGGCGACCGGCGGTACGCTCGACGCCGCGAAATCCTTCTACAGCCGCGCCTTCGGCTGGAGTTTTACCGATTACGGCCCGACCTACGCCGCCTTCTCGGAAGGGCTGGACGGCGGCTTGCAGGCGGATACCGGCGAGGCGCCGGCCAAGCCGCTGCCGGTGCTTTACTCGGAGGACCTCGAAGCGACGCTGGAAGCGGTGGAGACGGCCGGCGGAAAAGTGGTGCGGCCGATCTTCGCGTTCCCTGGCGGAAGGCGCTTCCACTTCACCGATCCGGCGGGAAACGAGCTGGCCGTGTGGGGGAAGTGAAGCCTGGCAGCGAGACCTTCAACTTCGACAAAGGGGTAGCGCTTATGCGCGGTTCAAGGCCAACACGGACAAAAAGGGCCAGGACACTACGCAAAGCAGACAATGACGCAGAGCGGTCATTATGGCAGGAAATTCGAGGTCGAAGACTGAACGGATATAAGTTTGTTCGACAATTTCCCGTTGGGTATTATTTCGCCGATTTCGCCTGTCGCGAAGAGTGTTTGGTCGTTGAGGTAGACGGCAGCCAGCACGCAGACTGCGCATACGACCAAACCCGAGATCGCTTTATGACGGAAAGCGGATGGTCGGTTCTCCGATTTTGGAATGTGGACGTGCTCAAAGAAAAACAAGCAGTTCTAGCCACTATATTGGCTGCGTTGAATGGGCGTTTCAGGGAAAGAATTGTCTCCAGCGATCTGCGGTTCATACCTTCAAAAAATTTGCGCCCTTGAACGAGACACAAGGCCCCTCACCCTTACCCTCTCCCCGTAAAGAACGGGGAGAGGGGGCGCCAGCGTAGCCGCTTCCCCTTCTCCCCGCGCGCGGGGAGAAGGTCCCGGCAGGGGGATGAGGGGCAGCGAGGAATTTCTAGCTCGCTTCGCGCATCTGCTCGGCGGTCTGGAGATCGACTGAAACCAGCTGGCTGATGCCCTGCTCGGCCATGGTGACGCCGAAAAGGCGGTCCATGCGCGCCATGGTGATCGGGTTATGCGTGATGACGACGAAGCGCGTCTCGGTCGATTTCGACATCTCGTCCATGAGATTGCAGAAGCGCTCGACATTGTGATCGTCGAGCGGCGCGTCGACCTCGTCGAGCACGCAGATCGGCGCCGGGTTGGTCAGGAAGACCGCAAAGATCAGCGCCATCGCCGTCAGCGCCTGCTCGCCGCCGGAAAGAAGCGTCATGGTCTGCGGCTTCTTGCCGGGCGGGCGGGCCAGGATCTCCAGTCCGGCCTCCAGCGGATCTTCCGACTCCACCAGTTGAAGTTCCGCCGTACCGCCGCCGAACAAGGACGTGAAAAGCTTCTGGAAATGAGCGTTCACCACACCGAAGGCTTCGAGCAGCCGCTCGCGGCCTTCGCGGTTCAGGCTCTGGATCGCCTGGCGCAGCTTGCGGATCGCCTCGATGATGTCTTCCCGCTCGGAAACGATCGTCTCCAGCCGTTCGGAAAGTTCCTTCTGCTCCTCCTCGGCGCGCAAATTGACCGCGCCCAGACGCTCGCGCTCGATGCGCAATTTCTCAAGCCGCCGCTCGATCTCTTCCGCGTCCGGCAGCGGGTCGTCCGGCCGGAGGCCGGTATGTTGGATAACCAGATGGGGCGGCGTGCCGAGCGCCTCCTGGATGCGCGCCTCGGCGTCCCGGCGCCTATCGTCCGCCGCGGTCAGGCGCTCCTCGGCGCGGGCGCGCGCCTCGCGCGATTCCGCCAGCATCTGGATCGCGGCAGTAGCCGCCTTGTCGAGTTCGGCCTGCCGGTTCTCCGCTTCCTGCAGCCGGTCGGCGGCGGCTTTTCGCAACGCCTCGACCTCGGAGAGCTGCGACATCAGCTTGCGCCGCCGGGCATCGATCTCGTCGGGCGCGTCGGCAAGCCTTTCGGATTCCGCCGAGGCCTCCGTGCGCCGTTCCGACAGCGCCACGATCTGGTGATCGGCGTTTTCGGCGCGGGAACGCCAGCTCTCGCGCTCGCCCGCAATGGCGGCAAGCCGGCGCTGCCGCATCTCCGTCTCGCGGCGCAGGCCTTCATGCGTGGCGCGCGCCTCGGCGGCGGCCGCGCGCTCACCCGCCACGCGGGCCGAAAGCTCGGCGATCGCCTTCTCCAGGGATGACAGGTCTGGCGCCTGCGACAGCGCGACCTCGGCCGCCGCGAAAGCCTGAACGGCCTCGTCGCGGCTCTCCACGATCCGCCCGCGCGATTCCGCCAGCGCCGTTCGCCGGCCGGACAGCGCTCCGGCCGCCTTCTCCGCCTCCGCCAGCGCCGTTCGGGCGTCGCTCAACGCGCGCTGCGAATGGCGCAAAGCCTCGCGTGCCGCGCGGTCCCGCTCCGCCGCCTCGCGCACGGCGCGCTCGCCGCCGGCCAGCGCCTCTTCCGCCGCGCGCACCTGCTTCGTCGCTTCGACCGCCTCGCCGTCGAGTTCGGCCAGCCGGTTTTTCTGGGCCAGGCGCTGTGCCGCCGGCGTCGGCGCATCGGCGCTCGCCGTGTAGCCATCCCAGCGCCAGAGTCCGCCATCCCTGCTGACCAGCCTCTGACCGGGTTTCAACAGCGCCTGAAGCCTGGCGCCGTCGGCGGCGTCGACCACGCCGATCTGAGCCAGGCGCCGAGACAATTCCCGCGGCGCATCGACCACATCGGCGAGCCGGGCGGCTCCTTCCGGAAGATGCGGATCGGCCTCGGCGGATGGCGCCTCGCCCCAATGCACGGGCGCGCTCCTGTCGAGCGGCGCGTCGAGATCCTCGCCCAGCGCGGCGCCGAGCGCCGTCTCGAAGCCGCGCGTGACCTTGAGCTTTTCGAGCACCGCCGGGAATAGGTCCCCCGAGGCGGCGTTGATGATTTTCGCCAGCGTGCGCGCCTCCGTCTCGACGCGGCTCAATTCCGCCCGCGCTTCCTGGAGCGGCGCGCGCAGCGAGGCCTCGGCGGCACGCCTGGCCTCCACGTCCTTTTCGGCCTTCGCGGCCTCCGCTTCCGCCATCGTCAAGGCCGCTTCGGCCTGTTCGACCAGCACGCGCTTCTCCGCCGGATCGGGAAGCCCGGCGATCTGGCCGGCGAGCGCCGAGACCTCGCGGTCGAGATCGGCAAGCTGGCGTTCGAGACGATCGCGGCGCTCCCCGCTTTCGCGCCTGTTGCGCTCAATCTGGGAGCGTTCCGCCGCCGCCTGCGCGCGATTGGAATTGGCCGCGGTCAGTTCTCCTTCGCTGGCGGCAAGCGCCGCGGCGGCCGCTTCCATGGCCTCCTTCAGACCGGCCTCGCGGCCCGAAGCCCCCGCCTCCTCCCCGCGCAGCGACTTCTCCTCCGCATCGAGCCGCTCCAGCGTCTCCGCATTGTCGCGCACCATCCGGCGTTCGCGTTCGATATCGGCGTCCAGTTGGGCCACGCGCTTCTGCAATTCGTCGCGGCGGGCGCGGACGCGTTCGGCCTCCTCCTCCATCTGGGCGCGGGCGATGGTAAGGCGCTGCAAGGCCGCGGCCGCCTCGGCTTCCGCCTCGCGCAGGCCGGGTAGGCCCTTCGCCGCGATGGCCTGCGCCTTCGCCGCCTCGATCTGCGCCGCCGCCTTCTCGGCGACGGCGGAAGTCGCGGCGGAAAGCGCCGACTGCGCCTCGGCCTCCTGCGTCTTGGCCAGAGTCCAGCGCAGATGCAGGAGCGTCGCCTCGGCCTTGCGGATGTCGGCGGAGAGGTTCTTGAAGCGCGAAGCCTGCCGGGCCTGCCGTTTCAGACTCTCGATCTGGCTTTCCAGTTCGCCGACCACGTCGTCGAGGCGCTCGAGGTTCTGTTCGGCGGCGCGCAGGCGGAGCTCGGCCTCGTGGCGGCGCGTGTGCAGGCCGGAAATGCCCGCCGCCTCTTCCAGAAGCGCGCGGCGCGCCTGCGGCTTCGCCTGGATGAGTTCGCCGATGCGGCCCTGCCCCACCATGGAGGGCGAGCGCGCGCCGGTCGACTGGTCGGCGAAGAGAAGCTGCACGTCCTTCGCCCGCGCCTCGCGGCCGTTGATGCGATAGACCGAACCCGCCTCGCGCTCGATGCGCCGCGATACCTGCAACTCATCGGCGTCGTTGAAGGAAGGCGGAGCGCTGCGGTCGGAATTGTCGAGAAAAAGCGTGACCTCGGCGGTGTTGCGCGCCGGACGGGTCGAGGAGCCGGAGAAGATCACGTCGTCCATGCCGGACGCGCGCATGTTCTTGAACGAGCTTTCGCCCATCACCCAGCGCAGCGCCTCGACCAGGTTCGACTTGCCGCAGCCGTTCGGCCCGACCACGCCGGTCAGGCCGCGCTCGATGACGAATTCCCCCGGTTCGACGAAGGATTTGAAGCCGAGCAGGCGGAGGCGCGAGAAGCGCATCGAGACTTACCCTCTCCCTCGGGCGGAGAATGGGCGCCTCGGGGTCCAGCCCTCGACCGGTCCGAGGACAAGCCCCGCGCCGGCGCGGGGGGCGCTGCGGCAATTGTTCCCACCCGCCCCTTCGGGGCGACCCTCCCACAAGGGGGAGGTTACGTCCTCACAGCAGCGGATCGATGATCGCCGACATCTCTTCAATCGACATGGCCCCCGGATATTTCTTTCCGTTGATGAAGAAAGTGGGCGTGGCGTCGACGCCAAAGTCCTTTTCACCCCTTTTCTTGACCGCCCTGATGTCGTCCAGCAGCTTCTGGTCCGTCAAGCAGGCGTTGAACGTCTCCTGTGTAAAACCGGCAAGCTTGGAAATCTGCAGGAGCGCTCCCTTGGCGTCGTCGGCGCGCGCCCAGTTGTCCTGCTGGTGGAACAGCACGTCCACCATGGCGAAATACTTGTCCTTGGAGCAGCGGGCGAGCATGAACGCCGCTTCCGCGCGCGGGTCCCAGGCGAATTCGCGCAGGATCAGCCGCACCTTGCCCGTGTCGATGTACTTCTTCCGGAGATCCGGCAGCGTCACGATGTCGAAATGCGCGCAATGCGGGCAGGTCATCGACGCATATTCGACGATGGTCACCTTGGCGTCGTCCTTGCCCAACTGCATGTCCGGCAAGGCACCCGGCTGCAGCAGCTTCGCCATGTCCACCGTGCCTTCCGGCTTGGGCGCCTCGGTAGAGGTGGCCGAGGTCGTCATCGCATCGGTCGCCTGCGCGGTCGTCGACCTGGCATCCGAATCGTTGCAGGCCGAAAGGAGCAGGCCCATGGCGGGCACGCCCGCCAGCGCCAGAAGGACGTTTCTACGGTCGATGGAAGGCTTCATTCGAATCACCTGTCGGTTGCCTGAATTTGACATGGGAATGGCGAGGAAAGCGAGAGTCCGGGGAAATTATGGCATTGGCGGGACATGGCCAACCGCTGACGGCAGACACTCCGTTCACCATTGCGCGATTGCCGTTCTATTTCTCCTTGCGCGAGGCCAGGACCGAGCGCCCGAGTTTCTCCAGCGAGGCGCGCAGCGCCTCGTCCACGATCGGCTCGACGGCGGACGCGACGCGCGCCGCCTCGTCCTCGGTCAGCGGGCGAAGCGTCGGCTTCTCCGGCGGCCCTGAATGCCTGACCGGCTTCTGCACGATCCTGATGCGGCCGATCGCGGCGAAGCCCAGGAAGGCGTTGGCGCGGCTGATGATTTCGGCGGTCTGGTGCTGCAACCTCAGCGCCATCGTCCCTTCGCAGGCAACCACCAGCGTCGCCGGCTCGAACGGATCGTCCTCGCCCGTCCGCCGCGGCCACGCTATGCGCTCGGGCCGGGTGCGCGGGGCAAGCGTTTCGCCGGCGATCTCGTCCCAGCACTGGATCAGCGCCGTCGACATGCCGGCGCGCTTGCGCATGACGGGGTCGAGGATCGTCGTGGCGACATCGCCGACGGGAACGGCATTCCAGCCCTGCCTCTTGCCTGCCATGACCCTGCTCCCCGATATAGGGGCTCCCGATTGTGGGTATCGCCTCGCGCATTCTCGAAGACATCCATGCCACCCGAAGCCCGAACGATCAACCGAAACGACCCCGAACGCGCCGCCGTCGCGCCGGCGCTGCTTGGCTGGTACGACCGGCACCACCGCGACCTGCCCTGGCGCACGCCGCCGGACGAACTTAAGCGTGGCGCGCGGCCGGACCCCTACCATGTCTGGCTCTCGGAGATCATGCTGCAGCAGACCGGGGTCGAGACGGTAAAGCCGTATTTCCTGAAATTCATCGGCAAATGGCCAGACGTTGCCGCGCTCGCGGCGGCCTCGATCGAGGATGTGATGAAGGCCTGGGCCGGGCTCGGCTATTATTCCAGGGCGCGCAATCTCAAGAAGTGCGCCGACGAGGTGGCCGGGCGGCTGGGCGGCGTCTTCCCGCCGACCGAGGCGGGCCTGAAGGCGCTTCCCGGCATCGGCGACTACACGGCCGCGGCGATCGGCGCCATCGCCTTCGACCTCAGGACGGCGGTGGTGGACGGCAATGTGGAACGGGTGGTCGCGCGGCTGGAAGCGATCGAGCGTCCGGTGCGGGAGGCCAAGCGGGAGATCCGCGCCATCGTGGAGACGATGACGCCAGCCGGGCGGCCAGGCGATTTCGCGCAGGCGATGATGGACCTCGGCGCGACGATCTGCACGCCGCGGCGGCCGGCCTGCTTCCTCTGCCCGCTGCGCGAAGGCTGCAAGGCGCTCGCGAGCGGCGAACCGGAGCGCTTCCCGGTCCAGGCCGTGCGGGCGGAAAAGCCACGCCGCGTCGGCGCCGCCTTCGTCGCGGTGAGGCCGGACGGCGCCATCCTCTTGCGACGACGGCCCGATGCCGGCCTGCTCGGCGGGATGACGGAGGTCCCCACCACGGACTGGACCGCGCGCCGCGACGGCGACACAAGCGCGGACGCCGCACCGTTCGCCGCAGACTGGCGGCATTCGGGCGCGATCGACCATGTGTTCACGCATTTCGCGCTCGAACTGCAGGTGTATCGGGCGGAGATCGCCGACGGCACGCATCCGGCCGGTCACTGGTGGTCGCCGAGAGAAGAAATACGCGACGAGGCCTTGCCCACGGTGATGAAAAAGGCCATCGAGGCGGCCGTTCCGGGGGCGACGAAGCGCCCGCATCCTCTTCAAGCGAGAAAAACATGAGCGAGATCCGCCACATCGTCTTCGATATCGGCAAGGTGCTGATCCACTACGATCCGGAACTGCCCTTTCGCCGGCTGATCCCGGACGAAGAGAAGCGGCGCTGGTTCCTGGCGGAAGTCTGCACGCCGGACTGGAACATCGAGCAGGACCGCGGCCGCGCCTGGGAGGACGCCGAGGCGCTGCTCATCGCGGACTATCCAGACGAGGAAGAGAACATCCGCGGCTTCCGCCTGAACTGGCACGAAATGGTGCCGCATGCCTACGAGGGAAGCGTCGCCATCCTGGAGGCGCTCATCGAGCGGGGCTACGACGTTACCATGCTGACCAATTTCGCCTCCGATACCTTTGTCGAGGCGAGAGAGCGCTACCGGTTCCTGGAAAAGCCGCGCGGCGTCACCGTGTCGGGCGATGTCCGCGCCATCAAGCCGGACCGCGCCATCTTCGACCACCACGTCGCCGCCTTCAGCCTCGACCCAAAGGGGACGCTCTTCATCGACGACAGCCCAAAGAACGTCGAGGGCGCGCGGGCGGCGGGCTGGAACGCGGTTTTGTTCAAAGATGCCGAGACCCTGCGCAAGGACCTCGCGGGGTACGGGATAGAGGTTTGAGGCTGGCGGTTATCGTCGAAGCGATCCCGCCGTCTGTCCACCTGCTCCAGCCCTTCGGGCCACCTCCCCCTCGAAGGGAGAGGAAAGCGGCAGCGCGGTTTTCCCTCCGGGGCGCGTGGGGCTCATTGGATCGAGGCCGACAAGTGGCCCTTGGAGGATGACACGACCTATGCCGCGCTGACCTGCAGCCGCTGGCGCACGACGGCGCGCAACTCGTCGATCGGCTTCAGGCCGCCCTTCTCCTCGTAGTGCCAGAACGTCCAGCCGTTGCAGGCGTCGAGCCCCTGCACGATGGCGCCGAGCCGATGGATCGAGCCGGCGTGGCGCTCGAAGGAAAGCGTCCCATCGGCGCGGACCGAGGCGGCGAAGCGGCGGCGTGAATCGTAAAGCATGGTGCCGGGCCGCACGAGGCCGGCCTCGAGAAGGCTGGCGAAGGCGACGCGCGGCTCGGCGCGCTTGCCCGTCATCACCGCCACGTCGGCCTCTGCCAGCGGTTCGACGGCGGCGATGCGCGCCGTCGCGGCGTCGATATAGGCCTGCTCGCGCTCGACCCCGACGAAGTGCCGGCCGAGGCGCTTCGCCACCGCACCCGTCGTGCCGGAGCCGAAGAAGGGGTCGAGCACCACGTCGCCGGGTTTCGTCGAAGCCATCATGATGCGGGCCAAAAGCGCTTCCGGCTTCTGCGTCGGATGGACCTTGGCGCCGTCCGTGCCCTTCAGGCGCTCGGCGCCGGTGCAGATCGGGAACAGCCAGTCGGAGCGCATCTGGAGATCGTCGTTGGCCGCCTTCATCGCCTCGTAGTTGAAGGTGTAGCCTTTCGCGCTCGCGTCGCGCGAAGCCCAGATCATGGTCTCGTGCGCGTTCTGGAAGCGGCGGCCGCGGAAATTCGGCATCGGGTTGGTCTTGCGCCAGACGATGTCGTTCAGGATCCAGAAGCCGAGATCTTGCATGATCGCGCCGACGCGGAAGATGTTGTGGTAGGAACCGATCACCCAGATCGTGCCGTTCGGCTTCAGGACGCGGCGTGCGGCCAGAAGCCAGGCGCGGGTGAAGGCGTCATAGGCGGCGAAGCTCTCGAACCGGTCCCAGTCGTCGTCCACGGCATCGACCTTGGACTGGTCGGGACGGTGGAGATCGCCGTCGAGCTGAAGATTGTAGGGCGGGTCGGCAAAGATGATGTCGACCGATTTCTCGGGCAGTTTCTCGAGCGCCGCGACGCAGTCGCCCTTGATGATCGTATCGAGCCAGCGTGCCTTGCCGGCGGCAACCGAAACCTCTTCGACGGAAGGGGAAGAAGACATGAATGTACCCGAGACACGCGTTACGCTTTACTGACCGTTATGGTTACCCTTCTCGGTAAAGATTTAATGAAATGGGGATTTTGGGCGTGAGCCTGACCATCCTCTCCGCAAGTGCGGAAAGGGGGGACAGGCGGCCAGGGGAAATCTACTCCCCCTCGGGGCGGTTGCCACGCCGACCCCGAATGAATAGATGTCCGGCATCCCTCCAATCGACGGACACATGACATGCCGGCTCCGGAACTGGTCATCTTCGATTGCGACGGCGTGCTGGTCGATTCGGAAGTCATCGCGGCGCGCGTCGAAGCCGAGGTGCTGACCAAGGCCGGCTACGCCATCGAGCCGGACGAGCTTTCCGAGCGCTTCGCCGGGCTGACCTTCACCGACATGCTGCTCAGGATAGAAGCCGAGACGGGGTTGCCCTTCCAGGCCCCCATGATCGCGCGGACGGAGGAACTGATCGACAAACGGCTCGCCGCCGAGGTGCGCCCGATCGAAGGGGCGCGGCAGGCGGTGCTGTCGGTCCAGGGACCGCGCTGCATCTGCTCCAATTCGAGCACGAAGCGGGTGACGCTGTCGCTGACGCGAGCCGGCCTGATGCCGCTCTTCGAAGGCCTGATCTTCTCCGGCCTCGAAATCCCTTCGAAGCGCACCAAGCCGGCGCCGGACGTCTTTCTGTACGCCGCGGAGACGCTGAAGGCCGAGCCGAAACGGAGTTTCGTCGTCGAGGATTCGGTCCATGGCGTCGCCGGCGCGAAGGCGGCCGGGATGCGCGTCATCGGCTTCACCGGCGCGGCGCATTCCTATCCCGGCCACGCCGACCGCCTGACCGAGGCCGGCGCGGAGACCGTCATCCGCCGCTGGGCGGAATTTCCTGCCGTCCTCGCCGCGCTGTCGGAATGGGCGGAGCAGATTTAGCTCCGCCTGTCAGGACCTACTTCTTCTTTTTTGTCGGCTTGCCGGCCTCCGTTCCGGAATCGAACCCGGCGAAGACCTGGATGTTGCGCTTGGCCGGCGCGTCGAAGGTGACGTTCTGGTCGTTGTAGAGGAACTGAGCGGCTTCCGAATTGTCGGTCACCTGCACCGGATATTTGGCGAGGTTGGAATAGATCACGTCTCCGTCGCGCAGCACCGCGATGCGGATCGGCAGCGCGACCGTGCCAACCTTGCCCATCGGGCCGGGCACGATCTTGCCGGCGACCGCGACGTTCATCGTCAGCATGCCGCCATGGTAGTTGCAGGAGCGGGTCACGTCGCTGATCGCGGCCCGATAGATGAGGTTCGCGGAATTGTCCGGCTGGGCGTCCGGGTTCGCCAGCGGATCGTCTTCGTCCTTCTTGGGCTTCTTCGCGCCCTTGGCGTACTCGCTGTAGAAGGCCGTTCCCTCGCGCAAGGACACGTCCGGGCAGTAGGCCAGCAGGTCCTGCTCGCTGATCTTGGTCGAGGGCGGGGGCGGCGCGTCCTTCACGCCCGGATTGAGCCGGCTCATGCCGCCGCCCGATTGGCAACCGGCAAGGGCCAATATAGAACCGGCAACCAACACCGAAGCTGGAAATCTGCTCTCGAACACGCGAAACTCCCTCAACCTGTTTCCCCGCCGCGAAGAAGGTGTCTATATCAACGCCGGATCGGAAATGCGACCGGCGGAGACATGTTTTCCCTCGGAGCCTGAGGACGGGACCGCGACGGACCGATAGAAATGCAATATATCAGCACCAGGGGCGAGGCCCCAGCGCTTGGCTTTTCCGACACGCTCCTCGCCGGCCTCGCCCGCGACGGCGGGCTTTATCTGCCGCAAGAATGGCCGCATTTCGGCGCGGACGACATCCGCGCGCTGCGCGGCCTTCCCTATCCGGAGATGGCGGTCAGGCTGCTCGCCCCCTTCACCGGCGGCGAGATCGACGGCAAGACCTTTTCAGCCATCGTGCACGAGGCCTACGGCACGTTCCGGCACGAGGCGGTGTGCCCGCTGGTGCAGACGGGCCCGAACGAATTCGTGCTGGAGCTTTTCCACGGGCCGACGCTCGCCTTCAAGGACGTCGCCATGCAGCTCCTGGCACGGCTGATGGACCATGTGCTCGGCGAGCGCGGCGAACGCGCCACCATCGTCGGCGCCACGTCGGGCGATACGGGCGGCGCAGCGATCGAGGCCTTCGCGAAGCGCGACCGCACCGACATCTTCATCCTCTTCCCGCACGGCCGCGTCTCGCCGGTGCAGCAGCGGCAGATGACGAGCTCGACCGCGAAGAACGTCCACGCGCTCGCCATCGAAGGCAATTTCGACGATTGCCAGAACCTCGTCAAAGGCCTGTTCAACAATCACGGCTTCCGCGACGCGGTCTCGCTCTCCGGCGTCAACTCGATCAACTGGGCGCGCATCATGGCCCAGATCGTCTATTACTTTTCGGCCGCCGTCTCGCTCGGCGCGCCGGATCGGCCGGTCTCCTTCACCGTGCCGACGGGCAATTTCGGCGATATCTTCGCCGGCTACGCCGCCAGGCGCATGGGGCTGCCGATCGAGCGGCTGGTGATCGCCACCAACGATAACGACATTCTGGCGCGCACGCTCGAAAGCGGCCGCTACGAAACGCGCAAGGTGGCCGAGACGACCTCCCCTTCCATGGACATACAGATATCGTCCAATTTCGAACGGCTGCTCTTCGAGGCGGCGGACCGCGACGCGCCGCTGGTGCGGCGCGAGATGGAAAGCCTGAAGCAGTCCGGCGCGTTCGACCTCGACGAACGCCAGGTTTCCTCGATACGCAATGGATTTGCGGCCGGTCGCTCGACCATGGCCGAAACCGCCCGGACCATCCGCCGCTTCCTCGACGAGGACGGCTATCTCGCTGATCCGCACACCGCGACCGCGCTTGGGGTCGCGCGCCGAAACGCCGATCCGGCGACGCCGATGGTGGTGCTGGCGACCGCGCACCCCGCCAAGTTCCCGGCGGCGGTCAGGGAGGCCAGCGGCATCACGCCGGAACTGCCCGCCTTCCTCGCCGACCTGATGCAGCGCAAGGAAAACTTCGCGACGCTTCCCTCCGATCCGAAAATGTTGGAAGATTACATTCTGCGGCATACACGGGCGGCGCGCGTACAGGGAGTGTCTCGTTAATGGGTGTTGAGGTTAGCCGTCTTTCGAACGGCCTGACGGTTGCGACCGAAGCCATTCCGTATATCGAGACCGTCGCGCTCGGCGTCTGGGTCAAGTCCGGAGCCCGAAACGAACGTGAAGAAGAGCACGGCATCGCCCATCTCCTCGAGCACATGGCGTTCAAGGGCACCGGCTCGCGCTCGGCCTGGGACATCGCCTCCGAGATCGAGAATGTCGGCGGAGAGATCAACGCGGCGACCAGCGTAGAGACAACCGCCTTCTTCGCCCGGGTGCTGGCCGACGACGTGTCGCTCGCCGTCGACATCCTCGCCGACATCCTCACCGATTCCCGCTTCGATCCCGAAGAACTGGAGCGCGAGCAGCACGTCATCCTGCAGGAGATCGGCGCCGCCCACGACACGCCGGACGACATCGTCTTCGACCGCTTCACCGAGACGGCCTTCCGGCACCAGACGATCGGCCGTTCGATCCTCGGCACGCCCGAGACGGTGAAATCCTTCACCTCCGGCCAGCTCCGCTCCTTCATGGATCGCCAGTACGGCGCCGACCGCATGGTCGTGGTTGCCGCCGGCGCCATCAAGCACGACGATTTCGTGCGCCAGGTGGAGGAGCGCCTCGGCGGCTTCCGCGCCAAGTCCGAGAGCCTGCTGCCCCAATATGCCAGCTATGTCGGCGGCGACTACCGGGAGGATCGCGGCCTGATGGACGCGCAGATCCTGCTCGGCTTCGAGGGCCGCGCCTATCACGTGCGCGATTTCTATGCCTCGCAGCTTCTTTCCATGATCCTCGGCGGCGGCATGTCCTCCCGCCTCTTCCAGGAGGTGCGGGAGAAACGCGGCCTTTGCTATTCGGTCTACGCTTTCCATTGGGGTTTCTCGGATACCGGCCTGTTCGGCGTGCATGCGGCGACCGGCAAGGAAGACGTCGCAACGCTCGTGCCGGTCGTTCTCGACGAATTGCAGCGGGCGGGCGAGAAGATCCTGCCTGAAGAACTCGACCGGGCGCGGGCGCAATACCGCGCCGGCCTCGTGATGTCGCAGGAAAGCGCGGCCAGCCGCGCCTCGCAGATCGCGCGGCAGCTCATGCTCTACGGCCGTCCCATCCCGATGCAGGAACTCGTCGAGCGGCTCTCCGCCATCACCACCGAACGCCTCCGGGACCTCGCGGAGAGGCTTTTCGCCACCAAGCCGACCGTGGCCGCGATCGGGCCGGTCGGGTCATTGCCGGCCTTCGAAAGCATCCGCGAATCGCTGGCGGGACCGACACCGTCGGTCCGGCGCCTCGCCGGTTGAAGGACCGCCGCTTCCTCGACAAGCAATGCTGGCGCTTTCCTTTCTCAGACGCGATACGCCGGTTCTCAAGGGCAGGCGTATCGTGCTCCGCATGCCGGTGAATGCCGACTATGCCGCATGGGCGGCGCTGCGCGAGGCGAGCCGGGGCTTCCTCGAACCATGGGAACCGCGCTGGGCGCCGGACGAACTGGAGCGCCAGGCCTGGCGCGCGCGCATCCAGCGCTACCGGGAGGACTACCAGCGCGGAACCGCCGTGCCCTTCTTCATCTTCATCGCCCAGAACGGAGCGCTCGCCGGCGGCATTACGCTCGGCAACATCCGCCACGGCGTCTCGCAATCGGCGCAGATCGGCTACTGGGTCGGGGAAAAACACGCCGGCAAGGGCCTTATGCTCGATGCCGTCAATCTCGTTATCCCCTATGCGTTCGACACGCTCGGCTTGCACCGGATCGAAGCCGCCTGTATTCCCGGCAACAGGCGGTCGATCCGGGTGCTTGAAAAAGCCCGATTCACGCGCGAAGGGCTTCTACGATCCTACCTCAGGATCAATGGAAGCTGGCAGGATCACTACCTCTACGCGCTGATTGCCAGCGACTTCCCCGCATCGCAGGGGCAAACCGGCAATACCGCGTGAGAAGGCGAAGGGATCAGTGCGAAGATTTTACCCCGAACGGTTGATCCTTCTCGTCGTATTGCTCGGCCTGTTCGGAGTGCTGCCTGCTCGCGCCGTCGAGCCCATCAAGATCTCGCGGGACGACGTGGCGCTCGATCTCTCCCGCGCCGTCGAGATCTACCGCAACAAGGGCGACAATTTCCAGGTCTCCACCGCGCCCGGCGCCGACGGCATCGTGCGACGCATCGAGGTGGAAGCGAAGGACAAGCATGCCAGCGGCGACTGGGCCGTCTTCGCGCTCGCCAACACCACCGACCAGCAGCTCGACCGGCTGATCGTGGCGCCGCACTACCGGCTCGCCGGATCGGGCGTCATCTGGCCGGACCTCGGCACCAAGCGCATCGCGGCCATCACGCCGAGCGAGGGCTTCGCGCTCGATCGGCAGGCAAGCCCGGATTCGGACGTCTTCCTGGTGACGCTCAATCCCGGCTCGGTGGTCACTTTCATCGCCGAGCTGACCTCGCCCAAACTGCCGCAAATCTATCTGTGGGATCCGGAATCCTACAAGGACACGGTCAATTCCTATACGCTCTATCGCGGCATCGTCATCGGCATCGCCGGGCTTCTGGCCCTGTTCCTGACCATTCTCTTCGTGGTCAAGGGGACCTCGCTCTTTCCGGCCACCGCCGCGCTCGCCTGGGCGGTGCTAGCGTATATCTGCATCGATTTCGGCTTCCTTTCGAAAATCATCGCCATTTCGCCCGGGAGCGAACAGGTCTGGCGAGCCGGCGCGGAGGTCGGCCTGGCGACGACCTTCGTGATCTTCCTCTTCGCCTACCTCAACCTGAACCGCTGGCACGGTCATTTCAGCTACGGCGTGTTCGCCTGGATGCTCGGGCTGGCCGCCATAGCGGGCGTCGCGGTCTATGATCCGGAGATCGCCGCCGGGCTCGCCCGCATCTCGCTCGCCGCGACCGCGATCGTCGGTCTAGGCCTCATCGCCTTCCTCAGCTTCCGCGGCTACGACCGGGCGATCATGCTGATCCCGAGCTGGCTGATGGTGCTGGTCTGGCTCGGCGGGTCGTGGATGGCCGTCACCGGCCTGCTCAACAACGACATCGTCCAGCCGGCGCTCGGCGGCGGCCTCATCCTCATCGTGCTCCTGATCGGCTTCACGGTGATGCAGCACGCGCTGGCGGGCGGCGGCGTCCACCAGGGCCTGTTCAGCGACCTCGAGCGGCAGGCGCTGGCCATCACCGGCTCCGGAGACATCGTCTGGGACTGGGACGTGGCTCGCGACCGCGTGGTGACGCGACCGGACATCAGCAATCTCCTCGGCTTGCCGGCCGGCAGCCTCAACGGCGCGGCGCGCACCTGGCTGCCGGTCCTGCACAGCGAGGATCGCGACACGTTCCGCACGACGCTCGACGTGGTGCTGGAGCACAAGCGCGGCAAGATATCCCAGGATCTGCGCCTGCGCGGCGCCGACGGCCACTATCGCTGGTTCACGCTGAGGGCGCGGCCGGTTATGGGCTCGGACGGCGAGATCATACGCTGCGCCGGAACGCTGGCCGACGTGACGGAACGGAAGAAGGCGGAGGAGCGACTGCTGCACGACGCCGTGCACGACAACCTCACGGGGCTTCCGAGCCGCGAACTCTTCCTCAACCGGCTGGAGGCGATGATCTCCATCGCCCGGACGGAGGAGAACGTCCGCCCGACCGTCTATCTGATCGATATCGATCGCTTCAAGCAGGTCAACGACAGCCTCGGCATCTCGGCGGGCGATACGATCCTGCTGACGATCGCCCGGCGGCTGCACCGGCTCCTGAAGCCGCGCGATTCGCTGGCGCGGCTCGGCGGCGACCAGTTCGCGCTGATGCTGCTTTCGGAAAGCGAGGCGGGGCGCATCGCCTCGGTCGCCGAGGCGATCAACCACGCCATCCGCTCGCCGATCACCTTCGCCAAGCGCGAAATCGTGCTCACCGCCTCGATCGGGCTGGTGAGCTGGACGGCCGGGCAGACGACCGCCGAGGACATGGTCAAGGACGCGGAACTTGCCGTGCACCATGCAAAGCGCCTCGGCGGCGACCGGATCGAGCCTTTCCGGCCTGCCTTCCGGTCCGCCGGATCGGACCGCTTGCAGATGGAATCCGACCTCAGGCGGGCGCTCGAACGGCACGAGATAAAGCTCGTCTATCAGCCGATCATCCGGCTGGAGGACAGGTCAGTTGCCGGGTTCGAGGCGCTGATGCGCTGGGAGAATCCCCGGCGCGGCACGATACCGCCGGCCGATTTCATCCCGATCGCCGAACATTGCGGACTGATCGTCCCGCTCGGCCTGTTCGCGATGCAACAGGCGGCCGACGACCTCGCCGGCTGGCAGAAGCTGGTCGGCGACATGCCGCTTTCGGTGTCGGTCAACCTTTCGAGCCGCCAGCTTCTCAGGCGCGATCTCGTCACCGACGTGCGTTCGGTCATCGCGCGCTCCAACCTCAAACCGCGCTGCTTCCGCTTGGAACTGACGGAATCGCTGGTGATGGACAATCCGGAACAGTCGGCGCACGTGCTCGCAAGGCTGAAGCGTCTCGGCATCGGCCTGTCGCTCGACGATTTCGGGACCGGCTATTCCTCGCTCTCCTACCTGACGCGGTTTCCCTTCGACACGATCAAGATCGACAAGAGCTTCATCGACGACCCGAGCCCGAAACGGGCTGTCCTCCTGAAGTCCATCATCAACATGGCGCACGAATTGGGGCTCGCCGTCGTGGCGGAAGGGGTGCCGAACGAAACCGACGCGCGGCAATTGCGCGAGATGGGATGCGAGTTCGTGCAGAGCTTCGCCTTCGGCGCACCCGGCTCCGGCGACGCCATGCTGAGGATGCTGAAGGAGGAATTCGCGAGCACCCGCGCCAGGCCCGGCGCGGCGGAGTAGAACGTTCTTTGGTGCGTCCTTCGAGGCTCGCTTCGCTCACACCTCAGGATGAGGGAGTCAGTGCCTGCCTCGCTCACATTTCAGGATGAAAGACGTACGCGCTTGTGTCGCCACACCCGTGGGTATCCTGGAAGCTCGTTTCGATCGAAATCCGTTTTTGGGATTCACTGCGCTTCAGGATAAGTTTCTTGGCAAAAACCTCCCCCATCCTGAGGTGCGAGCGAAGCGAGCCTCGAAGAACGCACCACTACAATGGGAGCTTCCCTATGCAGCCCAAGGCCCCTTGCCCGCCGGCTCCGGCGGGAGCTTGCCGTTCGGCGTCATCTCGTTGACGGCGTCGGGGATGTCCTTCGACAGCCTCTGGAGGATCTCGTCGCGCGACATGCCGGTCTGCTGGGCAAGCTGATCGAGCACTTCGGGGCTGATCGCCTTCTCGACATGCTCTGGCGCGATCGGCTTGTTGGGGCCGTTGCTCACCCAGGAATCGGCGGCGTCGCCGTGGCCGGCCTGCTTGAAACTGTCGAGCAGTTCTCCCAGGCCGCCGCCCGACAGCGCGCCGGTGGAACCGGGCGTGACGCCGAGGCTGTCGCCGAGCTCGCCCAACATGCCGCCGATCTTGTCGCGGTTCTTGTAGGCCAGGACGCCGAGGGCGGCGATGGCGAGCTTGCCGAGCGCGGACGAGGACATTTCACTTCTCCCTTACAAACGTGGATCCACGGTCATTCGAGGGGCGCATGACGGCTTCATTATGACGTGGCGATCAGGCGTGGCCGGCGACGTTGCTCAGGTGCAGCGTATCGACGCCGATGGAAGCGAGGATGCGATCGTACATGTTGTCGATGTCGTCGGCGAACAGCAGTTCGGGATCCGCCGGGCAGGTCAGCCAGCCGTTCTGCGATATCTCGTTCTCGAGCTGGCCGGCGCCCCAGCCCGAATAGCCGAGCGCCATCAAGGCACGCTGCGGCCCGCGCCCGGCGGAGATGGCCCGCAATATGTCGATGGTCGCGGTAAGGCATACCGCGTCGGATACCGGCATGGAGGATTCGACGACGACATCGCCGCTGTGAAGCACGAAGCCCCGGCTACGGTCCACCGGGCCGCCATGACGGACCACGAGATCGCGCGCCGCCTCGGGCAGGTGGATGGCCTCCTTTTCCTGCACGACGCCCAGTTGCACCAAGAGGTCGGGAAAGCGCATCTGCTGTTTCTGGTTGACGATCAGGCCAAGCGCCCCGTCCTCGCCATGCGCGCAGATATAGACGACCGAGCGGGCAAAACGCTCGTCCATCATACCCGGCATGGCGACCAGGAACTGGCCGTCCAGATACCCGGCCTTGCGGGGTTTTCCTTTCAGGTCGTGCAGGTCCATGGGGAAAGGCTAGCGTTTTTCACCCGGCGTTGGAAGCCGCCCCGAAGCCCATTCCGCCGGGCGATTCACGGAAAAATGATGGTTTCTCCGGCTTCCGGCGTTGCCAACGGCCGTCGGCGAAACCAAAGTCGCGCCATGAAAGAACCGGCATTCCTCCTGATTGGTTCCCTCCTGTGCTGCGCGGGCCCGGCCGCCGCGTCGTCGAGCGGCTGGGTGCAGGCCCAGGGCGGCGCGGTGCGGCTCGTCACCACCGGCACGCCGGACGCCCAGGGCAAGCTGCGCGGAGCGCTGCAGATCGACCTGAAGCCCGGATGGAAGACCTATTGGCGGGACCCCGGCGATACCGGCGTCCCGCCCAGAATTTCCGTCACGGGAGCCTCGCTCGCGGGCGTTGCCTACCCGGTGCCGCGCCGCTTCGACGAGGACGGAACGGTCTGGAACGGCTACGCGGCGCCGGTGGACTTTGCCGTCAGCCTGGAAGCGGCTGGCGGCAAGGCAGACGAGATCGGAGCCGATGTCTTCCTCGGCATCTGCCAGTCGATCTGCATCCCGCTGCAGGCACATCTGAAGCTCGATCCGGCCGCCGACCCGGGCAATCCCGAAGATGCCTCCGTCGTGGCACAGGCCTTCGCGGATGTCCCGGCGCCGGCGCGCCCAGGCTTCCGGCTCAGTGATGCGAGGCAGCAGGGAAAGGAGGCGTTGCAGGTAGAGGCGGAGCTGCCGCAGCCCGGCACGGCCGCGCAGCTTTTCCTGGCGGCGCCGGAAGGCTATTCCTTCGGGCCCCCGAAGCGGCTGGACGAGACGGACGGCAAGACAGGCTTTTCCGTTCCGGTATATGACCGGCCGAGCGGGGCCGCATCCGGCATTGCGGCGGCCTACACGCTGGTGCAGAACGGCAGCGCCGTTGCGGGAACGATCCCGCTTCCATAGGATTTCGCTGAGACACCATAAGCGCCTTCAACCATTCGGCCTGGAGCCGATCCAATCCCGACATCCCTTCCGGAGAAACGACATGACGATCAAAATTGGCGACAGCATCCCCGAGGCCACGCTCAAGACGATGACCGACGACGGCGCGAAGGACATCACCACGGCCGAAATCTTCGCCGGCAAGAAGGTCGTGCTGTTCGGCGTTCCCGGCGCCTTCACGCCGACCTGCAGCAACAACCACCTGCCCGGCTATCTCGAGAACCATGATGCGATCGTCGACAAGGGCGTCGATACGATCGCCGTCGTCGCCGTCAACGACCATCACGTGATGGGCGCCTGGGCGAGGTTCACCGGCGGCGAAGGCAAGATCCTCTATCTGGCCGACGGCAATGGCGACTTCATCCGCGCCATGGGGCTGGAAACCGACTTGAGCAAGGGCGGCCTCGGCACCCGCTCCAAGCGCTTCTCGATGATCGTCGAAGACGGCAAGGTGACGAGGCTGAACATCGAGGACACGCCGGGCAAGGCCATCGCTTCCGGCGCGGCGGCGCTGATGGAGCAATTGTGAGGATTTAGCCTCGGCCTTTCCGTCGGCCTAAAATCAAGGGACCTCTCCGCTTCGCGGAGCCAGTTTCCGGGCCGGCCAAAGCCGGCCTCGGGGGCGAACCATTTCTTCCCATTGGGGAAAGGTGGCGTGCGAAACATGATGGTGAGGGGTGGAGCGCAAAGCCCTATCGGGGCTGCCGCAAAACGCTCCAAACGCCCCCTCACCCCTCTTCTGTCTTCAGGGCCGGCTTCGGCTTCTTCTTCGGCTTGAACGGCTTCATGCCCTCGCGCGCCAGCTCGTCGGCCCGCTCGTTCTCGGGATGGCCGGCGTGGCCCTTCACCCAATGCCAGCGGACCTCGTGCCGCGTCCGCGCCGCGTCGAGCGCCTGCCACAGTTCAGCGTTCTTGACCGGAGTCCTGGCCGCAGTCTTCCAGCCGTTCTTCTTCCAGCCGGCGATCCAGCCGCGAATGCCGTCGCGCAGATAGTTGCTGTCGGTATGGAGGTCGACCCGGCAGGGTTCCTTCAACGCATTCAGCGCCTCGATCGCCGCCGTCAGTTCCATGCGGTTGTTCGTCGTCAGCGCCTCGCCGCCCGACATTTCCTTGACGCGGCCGTTGAAGCGCAGCACGGCGCCCCAGCCGCCGGGGCCCGGGTTGCCTGAGCAGGCGCCGTCGGTGAAGATCTCGACCTCCTTCATGAAGGCAGCCCGTATTCGGCGGCGGAGCGGATCGTCCGGTGAAAGCGCATGCGGCGGACATATTCGAGCGGGTCCTTCTTCCTGACGAAGGACCCGTCGGGCACCGTCAGCCAGTCATGCAGCCGCGTCAGCATGAAGCGCATCGCCGCGCCGTGGGCCAGGATCGGCAGCGCCGATATCTCCCGAGGCTCGAGCGGGCGGACATCGACATAGCCGCCGAGCAGCGCCGCGCCCTTGGTCAGGTTGAAGGAGTGGTCGCGCTCGAAGCACCAGGCGTTGAGGCAGACCGCCACGTCGTAGGCGAAAAGGTCGGTGCAGGCGAAATAGAAGTCGATCAGGCCGGAAAGCCTGCCTCCCAGGAAGAACACGTTGTCGGGAAAGAGGTCGGCGTGGATGATCCCGGCCGGCAGCCCGGCGGGCCAGTTCGCCTCCAGTCCCTTCAGATCGGTCTCTGCTTCCGCGACCAGGCCGGCCTCCACCTCGTCGGCCCTTTCGCGCGAGAGATTCCAGAGCGGGCGCCAGCCACGGACGCCGAGCGCGTTTTTCCGAACCTGCCTGAAATCCCGGCCGGCGAGGTGCATGCGGGCGAGCGCCTCGCCGACCTGCCGGCAATGCTGCACCGTCGGACGGCGCATCCACATGCCCTCGAGGAAAGTGACGAGCGCGGCCGGCCGGCCGGCGAGCTCGCCGATCATGTCGCCGCCCTTCTGATGGACCGGCACGGGGCAGTCGATGCCCTTGGCCGCCAGATGCTGCATCAGCCCGAGGAAGAAGGGCAGGTCGCCACGCTCCACGCGTTTCTCGTAAAGCGTCAGGATGAAGGAGCCCGAGCCGGTGTGTAGGAGATAGTTGGAGTTCTCGACGCCCTCGGCGATCCCCTTGTAGGAGAGAAGATCGCCGACCGGATAGTTCTTCAGGAAAGTGCCGAGTTCCGCCTCGGTGATGTCCGTATAGACGGCCATTCCGCTTACGCGCCCCCGTTGACGAAAGCCATGTCGGCCGCGGCCAGTTCCACGTCGCGGAGAACACGCATGACGGGAAAATCCTCGGTCTCGATCGCCGTCTCGGCGAGTTCGACCGTCACGTCGAACCGCTCGCCGAAAGCGGCGATGATCTCGTCGACGATGATTTCGGGCGCCGAGGCGCCGGCGGAAAGCCCCAGCACCGCAATCTCGCCGATCTCCCCCCACGGCATCTCGGCGGCGCGCTGGACGAGCAGCGCGCGCCGGGCGCCCGCCCTTTCGGCGACTTCGACCAGGCGGCGTGAATTGGACGAATTCGGCGCCCCGACGACGAGGAACAGATCGGCCCCGGCGGCGGCGGCCTTGACCGCCTCCTGGCGGTTGGTCGTGGCGTAGCAAATCGATTCCGCGGCCGGCGCTTCCAGGTGCGGGAACCTTTCCCGAAGCGCTCGCAGGATGCCCGCGGTATCCTCGACGGAAAGCGTCGTCTGGGTGACGAAGCCGAGCGGGACGTCGCCATCGAAGGGGAAGTCCCGTGCCTTCTCCTCCGTCTCGACCAGCGTCACCGCGCCTGCCGGCAGCTGTCCCATGGTGCCGATGACCTCCGGGTGGCCGGCATGGCCGACAAGCAGCACGTGCCGGCCGAGGCGGTGGTGGCGCATAGCCTGCTTGTGCACCTTGGAGACGAGAGGACAGGTGGCGTCGAGATAGAAGAGGTTGCGCGATTCCGCGTCGGCGGGAACCGATTTCGGCACGCCATGAGCGGAGAAGACGACCGGCCGGTCGCGGTTTTCGGGCGGTATCTCGTCAAGCTCCTCGATGAATACCGCGCCCTTCGCCTGCAGGCCCTGGACCACGTAGCGGTTGTGGACGATCTCGTGGCGGACATAGACCGGCGCGCCGTATTTCTTCAGCGCCAGCACGACGATCTGGATGGCGCGGTCGACGCCGGCGCAGAAGCCGCGCGGCCCGCACAGCCTGATCGTCAGTGGTTTCAGCATACCGTTCTGCAAGAGGTTTCCTTTCGGTGCGGAAATGCCGTCCCCCCGGTGCGGGTGTCAAGGGCGACGCTTCCCAACAGGCAGAACCCGGTTCGGATACCGAGCCGATCCTCCTCAGTCCGGATTTTCGGTTCCCTCGCGGATGCCGCGCCAGCGGTTCGCGAGCCGTGTGCCCGCCACCACGAGCAGGACGAGTGCAAGGCCATACCATGTCAGCGCGTACTGGAAATGGTTGTTGGGCAGGTTGATCAGGGTGATGCCGCCGACCGGCAGGCCGCCGGGATTGGGGGCGTCGTTCGCATCCACGAAGAAAGGCAGCACCTTCGCCCCTGCCGGCAAGCCGGCCGTGGCCGTCATCACGGAAAGGTCCTTCCAGTAGAAGATGTTCTCCGCCGGCTGGTTGTCGGGCACGATGAAGGACGGCTTTTGCGCAAGCGGGTTGCGCGCCAGCCCGATCACCGTGACCTCGCCCTTCACCTGGCCCGCGGACCGCGTCGCCGGATCCTTGCGGTCATAGGGCACGAAGCCGCGGTTGACGAAAAGGTAGCGACCGTCGTCGAGCTTCAGCGGCGTATAGACGTCGAAACCGGCGTCGCCCTGCCAGGTCGCCAGGAAATGGCGTTCTCCACCATGGAGGAACGTTCCCTTGACGGTCACCGGCCAGTATTCGACGTCGTGCTTGTCGGCGAACAGCCGCTCGATCTCGGAGAGCGGGCGCGGCGTCGAATGGATGCGGTGGTCGATCGTGGCGAGCAGCGCTTCCTTCCAGTGCAGCCGCTCCACCTGCCAGGTGCCCAGCGCAACGAGCGCGGCGAAGGCGAGCACGGCCAGGATGGCTGCGACGTAGGGGAACGGCTTGCCGTCCACACGCTCTTCGACGGGGCGGCTCATCCCCTGTCGATCTCTCCGGGTGCCGCCTTGTTGGCGTATTGCAGCGTGATGAGCACGCCCTTCATGAGGCGCAGCGCGGCCAGGCACAGCACGATCGCCAACGGGATCCACAGGATGAAATGAACCCAGAGCGGCGGGCTATAGTTAACTTCCATCCACAGCGCCAGGCCGCAGACGATGAAGCCTATGATGAGGATGACGAAAACGGCCGGCCCGTCGCCGGCATCGGCGAAAGAATAATCGAGCCCGCAATTCGAACATTCCTTGCCAACCGACAGGAAGCCGGAAAACAGCCGGCCCTCGCCGCAGCGCGGGCAGCGCCCCTGCAGCCCTGCCCGGATCGGCTCGACCGGAGCCCACAATGCCTTGTCTTCTTCCATGACCGCTATCTAAACCTCGGCGGGCCTCCGCGCTACGTGCCGACCGGCGCCACGATGTCTCACCCGCCCGAAACGAATGCGGGCGACCCTGTCGCCAGGGCCGCCCGCAAACACCGCCTGAGATCTGGGAGGACGACGCGAATCGTCACTCCATCGCGATTGTCGCACCGTGCGAGGCCCAAACATAGATGCAAGTGAACAGGAAGAGCCACACGACGTCGACGAAATGCCAGTACCAGGCCGCGGCCTCGAAGCCGAAATGCTGCTTCGGCGTGAAGTCGCCGCCGATCGCCCGCATCAGGCACACGAACAGGAAGATCGTGCCGATGATGACGTGGAAGCCGTGGAAGCCGGTGGCCATGAAGAACGTCGCGCCGTAGATGGAGTTCTTGAAGCCGAACGGCGCGTGGATGTACTCGTAAGCCTGGCAGGAGGTGAACAGGACGCCGAGCGCCACGGTCAGGACCAGGCCCCAGATAAGTCCCTTGCGATTGTTGTTGATAAGCGCGTGATGCGCCCAGGTCACCGTCGTGCCCGACAGAAGCAGGATGATGGTGTTGTAGAGCGGCAGGTGGAAGGGATCGAGGACCTCCATGCCCTTCGGCGGCCACACCCCGCCGGTGAAGGCGGTGCGCGCCACCTGCTCGGCCTCGCCGGGGAACAGGCTGGCGTCGAAGAAGGCCCAGAACCAGGCGACGAAGAACATCACCTCCGAGGCGATGAACATGATCATGCCGTAGCGCAGGTGCAGCGACACGACCGGCGTATGGTCGCCTTCATGGGCTTCCTTGATCGTGTCCGACCACCAGGCGAACATGGTGTAGAGCACGATCAGGGCGCCGAAGGCGAAGATCCAGAAATGCGTGTTGGCGAGATTGTAGCCGAAGATCGGGAAGTCGCTCTGCTCCATGTAGCGCATCCAGGCGACCCCGCCGATCGCCATGATGAAGGCGCCGATGGACCCGATGACCGGGTTCGGACTGGGCTTAACCAGATGGTAGTCGTGATGTTTCGCGTGCGTGTCTGCCATGTCAGTCCCTGCGCGTTATGGAGGTGTCCCCGGTTATCTCGTCTGCCGCCTCTAAGGGCTTCGTCCCGGCGTCCGCGAGCTTGTCTCCCGGCGGCTGGAACATCGTATAGGATAGGGTGACCGCTTGCAGCCCCCTCGCCTCTTCCGCATCGACAATGGCGGGATCGACGTAGAAGACAACGGGCATGTCGATCTTCTCGCCCGGCTTCAGCGTCGTGTCGTTGAAGCAGAAGCACTGGATCTTGTAGAAATACGCCCCGGCGAATTCCGGCGTCACGTTGAAGCTGGCGCGGCCACGGACGACATGGTCCGAAAGGTTCTGCGCCACGTAGTGGATTTCGCGCGTCTCGCCGATCCTGGCCTTGGTCTCCGACTGGGCCGGCTCGAACGACCAGGGGATCTTCGGCGCGTTGGCGTCGAACCGGACCGTCAGTTCGCGGTCGAGCACGCGGGATGCGCCCTCGGCGGCGCGCTGCGTGGTGCCGCCATAGCCGGTGACCTGGCAGAAGACGCGGTAAAGCGGCACGGCGGCGTAGGAAAGCCCGACCATGCCGACGCAGACGGCGGCGCAGACGCCGGCCACGGCCATGTTCAGCCGCGTGCCCTTTCCCGCGCGTCGATCGAGGTTCCCCGCCATCCCGCTCACATCGTATGGTTCACGAATTTCACGATCGTCGCGATATAGAAGATGACGACCAGGGCGGCGAGCCCGAGGCCGATCGCCAGCGAACGGCTGCGCCGCGCCCTCTTCTGCTGCTCGGTAAGCTCTATGCGTTCGTGCATCATCGGCTCATATCCCCGCCAGGCCGAAGGCGCGGCTGATCAGGACATCGGCGAGAAAGGCGGCGAATATCCCGAAAAGATAGAGCAGCGAATAGCCGAACAGCGCCTTGGCCGGCTTCATCTTCCTGTCCTCGTCCGGCATGACCAGCACCCGCCAGGCATACCAGACGAAGCCGGCGCCGAGCGCGGCGGAGACCAGGCCGTAGCCGAGGCTCGCATAGCCGAGCGCCCAGGGCAGCACGCCGACCGGCGCGATCAGAAGCGAATAGGCGAATATCTGGCGGCGCGTCGAGGCTTCGCCGGCGACGTTCGGCATCATCGGAACGCCTGCGCGCTCGTAGTCGCCCGCCTTGAACAGCGCCAGCGCCCAGAAATGCGGGGGCGTCCACAGGAAGATGATGAGGAAAAGGATGATGCTCTCGAGGCTGACGGTGCCCGTCGCCGCCGCCCAGCCGATGATCGGCGGGAACGCGCCGGCCGCGCCTCCGATGACGATGTTCTGCGGCGTCGAGCGCTTCAGCCACATCGTATAGATGACGGCGTAGAAGAAGATGGTGAAGGCGAGCAGCGCCGCTGCCAGCCAGTTGGCGAGCACGCCGAGCGTCATCACGGAAAGGACCGAAAGCACCAGGCCGAAGGAAAGAGCCTCGCCCGGCCTGACGCGGCCGGCGGGGATCGGCCGGCGGGACGTGCGCGACATGACCGCATCGATGTCGGCGTCGTACCACATGTTGAGCGCGCCGGACGCCCCGGCGCCGGCGGCGACCGCCATGATCGCCACGACCGCCAGGAACGGATGCGGCAGGACCGGCGCCGCGACCATGCCTACGAAGGCCGTGAACACGACGAGCGACATCACGCGCGGCTTCAGCAGTTCCAGGTAATCCCCGGCCACCGCTTCCGAAAGCTGCGTCTCGTCGCTGCGGGTCGGCTCTAAAAGCGCCATTCCGGTTCCAGTTCAACTCTCACATTGGTGAAACCGCCGGCGAACCGGCGGCTTCCTTTTCCTTCGATGCCCTCTAGCGGATCCGCGGGAGCTGTTCCCACTGGTGGAACGGCGGCGGCGAAGGCAACTGCCATTCGAGCGTCGTGGCGCCCGGACCCCAGGGATTGGCGCCGGCGACGCGCTTCTTGGCGAAGGCCTCGAAGACGCCGAACAGGAACACCAGCACGCCGAAGCCCGCGAGGTACGAACCGTAGGATTCGATCCTGTTCCAGCCGGCGAACGCATCCGGATAGTCGATATAGCGGCGCGGCATGCCGGCGAGCCCGAGGAAGTGCATCGGGAAGAAGATGATGTTCACGCCGATGAAGGTGATCCAGAAGTGCAGCCGGGCGATGAAGGAGTTGTACATGTAGCCCGTCATCTTCGGGAACCAGTAGTACCAGCCGGCGAAGATGGCGAAGACGGCGCCGAGCGACAGCACGTAGTGGAAGTGCGCGACGACGTAGTAGGTGTCCTGCATCGAACGATCGAGGCCGGCATTGGCAAGCTGCACGCCGGTCACGCCGCCGACGGTGAACAGGAAGATGAAACCGATCGCCCACAGCATCGGGGTGCGGAACTCGATCGAGCCGCCCCACATGGTGGCGATCCATGAGAACACCTTGACGCCCGTCGGCACGGCGATGACCATCGTCGCGAAGACGAAATAGCGCTGCGTGTCGAGCGAGATGCCGGTCGTGTACATGTGGTGCGCCCACACGACGAAACCGACGGCGCCGATGGCGACCATGGCATAGACCATGCCGAGATAGCCGAAGACGGGCTTCTTCGAGAAGGTCGAGACGATCTGCGAGATCATGCCGAAGCCCGGCAGGATCAGGATGTAGACCTCGGGATGCCCGAAGAACCAGAACAGGTGCTGGAACAGGATCGGGTCGCCGCCATTGTCCGGCGCGAAGAAGGAAGTGCCGAAATTGCGGTCCGTCAGGAGCATGGTGATGGCGCCCGCCAGCACCGGCAGCGACAGGAGCAGCAGGAAGGCCGTCACCAGCACGGCCCACGGGAACAGCGGCATCTTGTGCAGCGTCATGCCCGGGGCGCGCATGTTGAAGATGGTGGTGATGAAGTTGATGGCGCCGAGGATCGACGACGCGCCCGCCAGGTGGATCGACAGGATCGCCAGGTCCATGGCGGGCCCGGGCTGGCCGGATGTCGACAAGGGCGGATAGAGCGTCCAGCCGCCGCCCGGTCCCCAGGCGCCCGCGGCGCTCGGCATGAACATCGACAGCAGCAGCAGCAGGAAGGCCGGCACGAGCAACCAGAAGGAGATGTTGTTCATGCGCGGGAAGGCCATGTCCGGCGCGCCGATCATGATCGGCACCATCCAGTTGCCGAAGCCGCCGATCATCGCCGGCATGATCATGAAGAAGATCATGATCAGCGCATGGACCGAGGTGAACATATTGTACATGCTCTTGCCGGCATCGAGCGCCGCGTCGCCGTGGACGCCATAGACCATCGAAGCGAGGCCCGGGAAAATCTGGATGCCCGGCTCCATGAGCTCGGCGCGCATCATGATCGACAGGAAAGCGCCGATACAGCCGGCACAGATCGCGAAGATCAGGTAGAGCGTGCCGATGTCCTTGTGGTTGGTCGAATAGACCCAACGCACCCAGCCATGCGGCCGATGGTCGTCATGAACTTCTTGTACTGCCGCCATTTTCCCGCTCCGTCCTGTTCCTTATGCCAGCCGTTGCTCAGTTCGCAGCGGCAACTTTCGTCTTGTTGTGATCGACCTCGGCCATCAGCGCCTTGTTGGCCCCGTCGAGATCGTTCTTAGCCGTCTTGTACCAGTTGTCGTACTGCTGCTGCGACACCACGCGGATGGCGATCGGCATGAAAGCGTGGTCCTTGCCGCAAAGTTCGGAGCACTGGCCGTAGAAGATGCCTTCCTTCTCCGCCTTGAACCAGGTCTCGTTCATGCGGCCCGGCACGGCGTCCACCTTGATGCCGAAGGGCGGCATGGCGAAGGAGTGGATGACATCGGCGCCGGTCACGAGCACGCGGACCATCGCGTTCACCGGAACCACCATTTCGTGATTGACCGTCAGCAGGCGCGGATATTCGTCGCGATTCTCCTTGCCGAGCTTGGCGCGGTCAGCGTCGGCGAGAATGGACGAGTTGAAGGACAGCTTGTCCTTGTCGCCGGTCTCGTATTCGTAGTCCCAGTTCCACTGGTTGCCCGTGGCCTTCACGGTAAGCTTGGGCGCGTCCTTCGGATTGTACTGGGCCGTCAGAAGCTGGAAGGAGGGAATGGCGATCGCGATGAGGACGACCACCGGCAGGACCGTCCAGATCACCTCGATCAGCGTGTTGTGCGTCGTCTGCGAGGGGACCGGATTGCGCTTGGCGCTGAAGCGGAACATGCAGTAGCCGAGCAGCACCATGACGAGAATGGTGATCGGTACGATGAACCAGAGCGTGTAGTCCTGGAACCAGGTGATCTGCCGCATCATGTCGGTCGCGGCCGGCTGGAAGGTCCATTCCCAATCCCGCGGAGCAGCCATTGCCGAAGTCACCGCGAAGCCGGCCGATGCCCCGCCGACAAGCGCAAGAATGTTCCTGATCACTCTCATCGTCTCCCGCAATTACCGTATCGGGCCCTGACGCCATGCGTCCGCCGGGCAACGGAATCCCCCGTACCCTTCGAATGCGTTCAAACCATACTCCGATATCAACCGCAAGGAAGGCGGCATGCGAAAGATGCGGCATTTTGCGCCCGCCGCAGTCGCCGGCGCAAAGCGCGGCGACATTTCCAGCTTGCCAGACATCCCGTCTTCGACGCATTCCCGGAAAGCGGCCCGGCCTGTCGCAATTCGGACCGAATGTTGCGCCAGTTGCGCGGACCGGGACAATATGCGGGAAACGCTCCGGACAGCAGCGGCGCGCGCTTCCGGAAAGACGTGCATATGACTAGATTGCCGTGATTCGAAGGGAGCCGAGATGATGGCGGGGCCGTTTAGAGCAGTGCTGACGATGATACTCCTCATCGCCGCGATGCTGGCCGTTTCCGTCGCAGCGCTCGCGCAGCAGGACGTGACGCCAAGCCCGAACGGCACCGTCAAATCGGTGCATGGCGCCTGGTCGATCATCTGCGACACGCCGCCCGGCGCCCAGACGGAGCAATGCGCGATGATGCAGAACGTCGTCGCCTCCGACCGCCCGGAAGTCGGGCTTTCGGTGGTCGTGCTGAAGACGGCCGACCACAAGGCGCAGATCCTGCGCGTGCTCGCGCCGCTCGGCGTGCTCCTGCCGAACGGGCTCGGCCTCAATGTCGACGGCAAGGATATCGGCCGCGCCTATTTCGTACGCTGCTTCCAGGACGGCTGCTACGCCGAGGTCATCCTCGAACCGAAGCTGATCGATACGCTTTCCCACGGCAAGTCGGCGACCTTCATCGTCTTCCAGACGCCCGAGCAGGGGATCGGCATTCCAGTGGACCTCAGCGGTTTCGCCGAGGGCTTCGCGGCGCTGCCCTGAGGCAAAAGCCGAGACCTTTCCTCAGCGCATGCCGACATAGATCGCCAATCCGCCGGCCATGCCGATGCCGACGCCCGCCACGGCATAGGTCGAGCCGAAAAGCGACCCGGCCAGCAGGCCGACAATTGCGCCGATGAATATCCAATATGGTCCTTTCATTCCTGCTCCTGCTATGACCCAAGGCCAGAAGCGAACGGGCCGAGGGTGCAACGCCGAGGCCCGCCGCCTATATTCGACCTAATCCTCTTGCGACGGGAGCCAAGCCGTGGATTCCAGGCTGACTGAACAATTCGACATTTCCGAAGACGAGGTGAAGCGCATCGTCGCCGACACGATCCATGGCGCCGACGACGGCGAACTCTTCCTGGAATACCGCGAGGGCGAGTCGCTGATGTTCGACAATGGCCGGCTGAAGACGGCCAATTTCTCGACCGACCAGGGTTTCGGGTTGCGCGCGGTCGCCGGCGAGGCGAGCGGCTACGCGCATGCGAACGATTTTTCCGAAGCGGCGCTGAAGCGCGCCGCCGACGCGGTCTCGACCGTCAAGGCGGGCTATTCCGGTACGCTCGCCGCCGCGCCGCAGGGCACCAACCGCCATCTCTACGGCGAGGAGAACCCGATCGCCGCGCCCGGCTTCGAGGCCAAGGCGAAGCTCCTGCAGGAGATCGACGCCTTCCTGCGCGCCAAGGATCCGCGCGTGCGGCAGGTCACGGCCTCGCTCGCAGCGTCGTGGCAGCATGTCGAGATCATGCGCGCCGACGGCCGCACGGCGCGCGATATCCGTCCGCTGGTGCGCATGAACGTGTCGGTGGTGGTCGGCGACGGCGACCGTCAGGAATCCGGTTCCTACGGCATGGGCGGCCGCAAATCCTTCGAGGAGTTCCTAGCCGAGGGCTCGTGGAAACATGCCGCCGACGAGGCGCTGCGCCAGGCGCTGGTCAACCTGGAGGCGATCCCCGCCCCTGCCGGCACGTTTGACATCGTGCTCGCCAATGGCTGGCCGGGCGTCATGCTGCACGAGGCGGTCGGGCACGGGCTGGAGGGCGACTTCAACCGCAAGAAGACCTCCGCCTTCGCCGGGCTGATGGGCCAGCAGGTCGCCGCCAGGGGCGTGACGGTCGTCGACGACGGCACGATCGCGGAGCGGCGCGGCTCGCTCACCATCGACGACGAGGGCACGCCGACGAACCGCACGGTGCTGATCGAGGACGGGAAGCTCGTGGGCTACATGCAGGATCGGCAGAACGCGCGGCTGATGGGCATGAAGCCGACCGGCAACGGTCGCCGCGAATCCTACGCGCACGAACCGATGCCGCGCATGACCAACACCTACATGACCGCCGGGGACCACGAGCCGGGCGAGATCATCGCCTCGGTCAAGAACGGCATCTACGCCGTCTCCTTCGGCGGCGGCCAGGTGGACATCACCTCGGGCAAGTTCGTGTTCGGCTGCACCGAGGCCTACATGATCGAGGACGGCAAGGTGACCACGCCGATCCGCGGCGCGATGCTGATCGGCAACGGGCCGGACGCGATGCACCGCGTCGCCATGGTGGGCAACGACATGAAGCTCGACACCGGCATTGGCATGTGCGGCAAAGCCGGACAGGGCGTGCCCGTCGGCGTCGGCCAGCCGCATCTCAGGATGAACCAGATGACGGTCGGCGGCACGCGGACGTGACGGCGGCGGTCGGAATTCGGCAACAGGCAGTCGGGACAGGCCTGTTGCCTGCCGCCTATTGCCGACGGCTTTTCGTTCGTCGGCAAAACTTGACGCTGGAGACCTGCCGGTCCAAATACTCCTGCGCGGGCCGGGTGGCGGATTGACGTACCACTTCTGATTGTCGTCCTTTCCAGGCCGATGACCGCCCGCCGAAAAGGAGACAGCTGTGAAAAAGAATTTGCTTATCGCGCTGGCGGCGTCGCTCGCTTCCGGCCTTGCGCTCTCATTCGGCGCCATGTCGGCGGCGACGGCCGCGGAGGCCGGAACGAACATTGTCGTCGGCGCGGACACCACCTTCCCGCCCTTCGAGACCGAGACCAACGGCGAGGTCACAGGCTTCGACATCGACATGATCAAGGAGATCGCCAAGGCCGAGAACATGACAGTCACCCTGAAGACGCTGCCCTTCAACGGCATCATCCCCAGCCTGCAGGCCGGCTCCATCGACGCCGCAGTCGCCGGAATCACCATCAAGACCAGCCGGATGCAGAACGTCGATTTCAGCGACGCCTACTACAAGTCCGGCCTCTCGATCCTGGTCAAGAACGATTCGAAGATCAAAGGCTTCGCCGACCTCAAGGGCCATGTCGTCGCCACCAAGAAGGCGACCTCCTCGGTCGACTACCTGACCGACCACAAATTCTCGTCCGACTACATCAAGCAGTTCCAGAGCATCGACGCGGCCTACCAGGCGCTCGAGACCGGCGGCGCGGACGCGGTCATCTTCGACAATCCCGTCAACGTCAATTTCAAGACCGCCCACAAGAATGTGAAGATCGTGGGCCCGCTCCTGACCGGCGAATATTATGGCATCGCCATCAGCAAGAAAAAACCCGACTTGGCTGCCAAGATCAATGATGGCCTCGCCAAGATCAAGAAGAACGGCGAATACAAGAAACTCTTCGAGAAGTATTTCGGCGGCGACCTGAGCGGCGAGGTCAAGGGCGTGGAGAAGCCGTCGTCCGTCGCCATTTCAGGCTGAGCATCCGATCCGGACATCCGATCGGCAAACGCCCGGCCATCCCGGCGAATACGCTCGATCGGCCGAAACAGCGCGCGGCGCGGGACAAGTGCCGCGCGCTTTCTCCATACGGGAACGCGCAAGAGGGGTAAGGGGCACGGCCCATGGACGCCATCTGGCAAAACCTACCTGTCATCCTGGTCGGCCTGCGCCTGACGATCCAGTACTCGATCGTCGCCATCGTGCTGATGGTGGTCATCGGGCTGATCGCGGCGCTGATGCGGCTCTCGGCGATCGCTCCGCTGAGGTGGATCGCCACCGCCTATGTCGAGATCTTCCGGTCGACGCCGCTCCTGGTGCAGCTTTTCTTCATCGTCCTGGGGCTGCCCGCCATCCTGCCGGTCAACGAATGGTTCGGGCAATTGCTGTACCCGATCCTCGCCGCCGCGCTGACGCTCAGCCTGAACGAGGGCGCCTATGTCACAGAGATCATCCGCGCCGGCATCCTCGGCGTCGACCGGGGCCAGAAGGAAGCCGCGCAGAGCATCGGCATGAACGGCTTCCAGACGATGCGCTACATCGTCCTGCCGCAGGCGTTCAAGCGGATGATCCCGCCACTGGTCAACCAGGCGGCCCAGACGATCAAGGACACCTCGCTTCTGGCGCCGGTCGGCATCGCCGAACTGGTCTACAAGGGCGAGATCGTGATCGCGGAGACCTTCGCTTCCTTCGCGATTTGGGGCGCCATCGCCGTGCTCTACTTCATCCTCATCTTCTCCGTGTCGAAGTTCTCGTCCTATCTGGAGAGGAGGCTTCAAGTTGATAAACGTTAAAGACCTTCACAAGTCCTTCGGCCAGAACGAGATCCTCAAGGGGATAACCACCCATGTGGATGAAAAGGAGGTCGTCGTCGTCATCGGTCCCTCGGGGAGCGGCAAGAGCACGTTCCTGCGCTGCCTGAACGGGCTGGAGACGGCGACCAGCGGCGAAATCGAGATCGCCGGCATGGAACTGACCGATCCGAAGACGAACATCCACAAGCTGCGCCAGCATGTCGGCATGGTGTTCCAGCAGTTCAACCTGTTCAGGCACCTGACCATCCTGGAGAACATCACGATCGGGCCGCGCAAGGTGAAGAAGATCGCCGTCGGCGATGCCAACAAGACAGCGCGCGAGCTTCTGGCCAAGGTTGGCCTCGTGGGCAAGGAAAAGAACTATCCCGACGAACTCTCCGGCGGCCAGCAGCAGCGCGTGGCCATCGCCCGTGCGCTGGCCATGGGACCGGCCGTCATGCTCTTCGACGAGCCCACTTCCGCGCTCGACCCCGAAATGGTGGGCGAGGTGCTGCAGGTGATGAAGGCGCTCGCCATCGAGGGGATGACGATGGTGGTCGTCACCCACGAGATGGGTTTCGCGCGCGAAGTAGGCCACCGGGTGATCTTCATGGATGACGGCCTCATCCTCGAGGAAGGCCCGCCGAAGGAGCTTTTCTCGAACCCGCAAGTAAACCGCACGAAGAGTTTCCTGGCGAAGATCCTGTAGCGCCGGCTACAGCCAGGACGCCGGATTGCGCGGCAGGCGATGGTCGGGATCGACGATCCCGAGCTTGGGCTCCCCTTCCCCATTCCAGCGCCAGAGCGCCACGCAGCTTCCGCCCGGCGACATGAAGGACGGATAGATGACGCCGTCCTTCCCGGCCTCGACCAGCTTCGCCCTCAGCAGATGCGTCTCCGGCGTCCTGCCTTCATCCAGCAGCGCCCGCCATTCGCATTCGTGGATCTCCGGACCGACGTCATAAGCGGCCAGAACGGCGGGATTGGTGAGGTCGGCGAGACGCGCGCCTGTCAGTTCGAGCTGCGCGATCAGCGCCGGGTGCTGGACGAAGCCCTGATTGTATTCCGCCCAGGCGGTGGAGAGTTCGCGGGCGGCGTAGATCGTCTGTTCGCCGACCGGATTCCAGCGGCCGCCGAAACGCGCGGCGCCCTCGCCCGACAGCGGCAGATAGGCCCAGCGCGGCACGAACGCCCGCCATAATGCTAGAGCCGGCGTGGAAGCAGCTTCAGGCATAGACGCCGGAGCGGACGGCCTCCAGATAGGCGAGCACCTTGTCGGCCTTGCCTTCGCGCACGAGATCGTAGGCGGTCTTCCCGGCCCAGCCGGGGATCGGCTGGTGCTTGAACCAGAGCGCGGCACGGTCCTCGCCGCCCGCCATCTCGTCGGCCATGGCGAGGATGCGCACCACCGGGCTCAAGGCGGCATCGACCTTGCGGGCACCGCTTTTCGCCGTCAGCGTGTTGCGGGCAACGCCGACCAGGCCGGCGAGTTCGGTGAGCGTGACGCCGAGCAGTTCCGCGACCCGGCGGGCGGAGAGAAACGGAGCCTTGCCGTCGCCGAAGCGCGAAGCCGCCATATCGAGGGCCGCGATGCTCATGGCATTTTCCAATCGCATATTGACTTACATGCGCTCAAAATAAGCGCAAGTTGCGCTCAATTCAAGTATGAGGCAGGCTTCCTCACCTGCGCCGCTTCTTCTTCGCCAACAACGCGACGGCCTCCACATGCGGCGACCAGAGGAACTGGTCGATGGGGATGACGCGCTGGAGCAGATAGCCGCCTTCGATCAGGATCGCCAAGTCGCGCGCCAGCGTCGCCGGATTGCAGGACACCGCCGCGACCAGCGGCACGTCCGACTTCGCGATCTCCTTCGACTGCGACTCGGCGCCGGCGCGCGGCGGATCGAAAACAAGGCCGTCGAAGGCGTTCAGTTCCTTCGCCGTCACCGGCCGGACGAAAAGGTCTCGGCGCTCCGTCGTCACGCGCTTCAGGCCCGGGCCAAAGCGAAAGCCGCGATCGAGCGCGGCGAGCGATGCCGCGTCCGCCTCCACCGCATGGATTTCCGCCCCTTTCGCCAGGCGCAGAGCGAAAGCGCCCGCGCCGGCAAAGAGATCGGCGAGCCGCTTCGACTTGGAGAGATGCGCCGAGACGATATCCGCCATGGCCTGCTCGGCGCTGGCGACCGCCTGCAGGAAAGCCCCCGGCGGCGGCGAAACGGATACGTCCCCGAACCGCACAACCGGCTTGCGCGGCTCGATGACGATCTCCCCATCGACGGAAAGCCGGGCGAAGCCGGCGCGCAGCGCAAAATCCGCCGCCGCGTTGCGCGTCCTTTCGGCAAGTTTTCCGGAGCCTTGGACCGAAACATCCAGCCCCGACGCCGTCGCCGTAACCGTCAGCCGGAAAGCCTTGTCCGTATTGCACAACGTTCTCGCCAGCGAACGCAGCGGCTCCAGCGCGGCGACGATCTCGGGCCGGGCGATCGGACATTCCTCGATGTTGACGATCGTGTGCGACAGTTCGCGATTGTAGCCGAGCAGCATCCCGGCATCGGTGCGCCACGCGGAGAGCGTCACGCGCCGGCGCGCATTCGGCGCGCAGGGTACAAGCGGTGCAACATCCGCCTCGATGCCGCGCGAGCGCAGCGCATCCACGACGCGGCCGCGTTTCCATTCGCGGTAGGCGCTATCCTCCATGTGCTGGAGCGCGCAGCCGCCGCATTCGCCGAAGTGGCGGCAGGCCGGCTCGACCCGCAGTTTCGAGGGCTCGATCACGGCAAGGAGATCGGCGCGATCGCCGGTCCGCGATGCCGTCACCCGCTCGCCGGGCAGCGTGAACGGAATATAGACCGCCCCGCTTTCGGTCGAGGCGACGCCGTCGCCCTGCGCGCCGAGGCGCTCGATGCGGAATTCGGCGCTCATCGATCCTTTTGTCCCGCCAGCAGATATTCCCGGTTGCCGTCGCCGCCCTCGATCGGCGAGGGAATGAGACCGATAGCGCGCCAGCCCGGCTGACTTTCCAGCCAATCGCGCAATTCAGCGGCGATCCGCTCGCCTTCGGCCGGATCGCGCAAAATGCCGCCCTTGCCAATCGCCTCGCGGCCGGCCTCGAATTGCGGCTTGATGAGGAAGACGCCCCGCGCGCCGGGCGCGGCGAGATCGAGCGCCGGCGGCAGCGCCAGCTTCTGCGAGATGAAACTCAGGTCGGCGGTGAGGAAATCGGGGACGACACCGCCGAGGTCGCTTTCCTTGAGTTCGCGGGCGTTCAGCCCTTCGATGCTTGTAACACGAGGGTCGCCGGCTATCCGCTCATGCAACTGACCATGACCGACGTCGATCGCGGTGACGTGGCGGGCGCCGCGCTCCAGCAGGACCTGCGTGAAGCCGCCGGTCGAGGCGCCGAGATCGAGCGCCTCGGCGCCGGCGGAATCGAGACCGAAAGCATCGAGCGCGGCGATCAGCTTGAGCGCGGCGCGCGAGACGTAGCCCCGCGCGGGGTCATCCACCGCGATTTCCGCGTCGGTCGAGACGCCCTGCCCCGGCTTCGCCGCCGGCCGGCCATGGACATACACGGTTCCGCGCGCCACGGCGTCACGGGCGCGCGAACGGCTCGCGAACAGCCCGTGCCTGACCAGCAATTCGTCAAGACGTATGCGTGTTTCGCCCGGAAGATCGGCTTTCATGCGCCTTCATGAGCGAAGGAAGCCACCATTGGCAAGGCCGAGCCGTCGTAGGGACTATTCGATCACCTGGAAGTGCGGCGTGGCGCTGATAGGAATCGACTGAAGAGTCCTGATGGAAGGGCTCTCCGAGACCTGGTCGGCGGACGGGAATACCATGACCTTGTCATAGGGCAGCGTACCGCGGATACCGCCGATCCTGGCGGCGACGATGCGCTTGACCTGCGCTTCCAGCCGATGGTCGTAATTGTAGTTGTCGGCGGCGGCCGGCGAAACCAACGCCGCCAACATGGTGGCCGCGAGAAGACCCTTCATCTCTCTGCTCCCGGTAGCAATCCCGTATCGGGAAAGCCTAGCGGAGCCAGCCTAAGATTCGGCCAAGAGGAAGGGTAAGCAAAATACGAATTTCCAGCGTAAACAATCGGTTGGTGGCGCGCCTGTCGGAAACGATTCAACACGCGGCCGACGACCTGCCGGAGACCGAACGGGCGCGCCGCGCGAAACCGCCTGGAACGGCGCCTATGGCCGCCCTCAAGGATAGAGCCGCGTCTTCTCCCAGGTCTCACCGTCTGCGCGCCCGAAGGCGATGCGGTCGTGCAGCCGGAAGGGCCGGTCGGCCCAGAACTCGATCGAAGTCGGAACGATGCGGAAGCCGGACCAGTGCGGCGGCCGCGGTATCGCGCCGATCGTATATTTGGCCGTGTATTCGGCGACGGCCTTTTCGAGCGCGAAGCGGCTCTCGAGCGGACGCGACTGCTTCGAGGCCCAGGCGCCGATGCGGCTGCCGCGCGGCCGCGTGGCGAAATAGGCGTCGGCCTCGGCGTCGCTTACGCGCTCGACGGGGCCGCGCACGCGCACCTGGCGGCGCAGCGATTTCCAGTGGAAGCACAGCGCCGCCTTCATGGTCGAGCGCAATTCCTCGCCCTTTCGGCTTTCGAGATTGGTGTAGAAGACGAAGCCCTTGGTGTCGAAACCCTTGAGCAGCACCATGCGCACGTCCGGCAGGCCTTCGGGATCGACCGTGGCGAGCGCCATGGCGTTCGGGTCGTTCGGCTCGCTGGCTTCGGCATCCTTCAGCCAGGATGCAAAGAGTTCGAACGGCTCCGAGCGCTCGGTGAAGTCATCGGTTGTTAACGTTGGCTTGGGCATAGTGAATTTCGTATTTGGGGACACTGATACCTTCGGGAGAATGCCGATTGTTGCGTGGAGCGCAAGCAAAGGCGCTGCGTGGCGTTAAGTTTGTGACGGCGTGGAGCAACGTTCTGGTCCTTGCCCTGCCCCTTGGGCTCGCGGCCTGTGCGTCCGGTAACCTGCTGAAACGAGCCGAGACGGATCGCTCCATCGTCACCGGCTCGATCCCGAAAGCCACTGCGGTCGTTACCGACGAGGAGACGATCCGCAACGCCGTCACCTCGGTCGACCCGAAAGGCCTCGGTCCGGACGGACTTGCCTGGATGAACCCGTCGACCGGCGCCAGCGGGCAGATTACCGGCCTTACCGAATACCAGCAGAACGGGCATCTGTGCCGCCGTTTCTCCACCTCGGTCACTCGCTTCGACGGCGTCGGCCTCTATCACGGCGAGGCCTGCCTCGGAAACGAGGGCGGCTGGCTATTGCGCACCTTCGCCGGCTCTTGAACCGCGGGGGATCGATCGCCGCCCATACTGGAATTTCTTCCTAGCCAGGCGCATATAAGGGCGATCACTCGTATCAATCCCGTCAGGCAGGAAGAATGCGCGATCCATACCAGGTTTTGGGCGTCGCCAAGGATGCCCCGGCCAAGGAAATCAAGGCGGCTTACCGGAAGCTCGCCAAGAAGCATCATCCGGACCAGAACCCGAATGATCCCAAGGCCAAGGAGCGATTCGCCGAGGCCAACCAGGCCTACGAGATCGTCGGCGACGAGAAGAAGCGCGCAGCCTACGATCGCGGCGAGATCGACGCCGAAGGCAAGCCGCGCTTCCAGGGCTTCGAAGGCCATCCGGGCGGCGATCCGTTCGGCGGCTTCCGCCAGTCGCGGCAGGGCGCGGGCGGCTCGCATTTCGAATTCCGTTCGAGCACGGCCGGCAGCGACGCCTTCGGCGGCGCGCACGATATCTTCGGGGAGATTTTCGGGCGCGGTTTCGGCCGCAGCGCCGGCGGGGGCGGCGGCACCCAGCAGGCGCCGGCGGGCGCCGACCTGAACGCCATCCTCGACATCGACATAGAAGACGCGGTCACCGCCGCCAAGGTGACCGCCGTGTTCCCCGGCGGCCGGAAGATCGCCGTCAAGCTGCCCAAGGGGGTCGAGGACGGCCAAACCATCCGCCTCAAGGGACAGGGCGAGCCCTCGCCCTTCGGCGGCAAGCCGGGCGATGCGCTGGTGAAGATCCGGTTGCGCAGCAGTTCGCGCTATCGGGTCGACGGCAGGGATCTGCATTCCGACCTGCCGGTGGAACTGCGCGACGCCGTGCTCGGCGCCAAGGTCGCGGCCGAGACGCCGAGCGGCAAGGTGGCCGTCACCGTGCCGCCATGGTCGAGCTCGGACAAGGTGCTGCGCCTCAAGGGCCGCGGGCTGCCGGACAAGTCGGGCGGCCACGGCGACCTCTACGTCCATGTCCGCGTGATGCTGCCGGAGAAGGCCGACGCGGAGCTCGAGGCGCTGATGAAGAAGGCGAAGGTGTGAGGTCGGCCTTTACCGCTTTTCACATCGACCCCCACCCTGTCGTCCTTGAATCAACTTCCCGCCGCATCCCCCTCAAGCTTGAAGGCTTTCGACGCCTATGCCATAGGCACGAAGCGTGCTTTGCTGCGCCAGCGGAACTGCTTCCGCGGCATCGCATCCTGAAATGCGGAGAAGGATGGCATGGCAGTCGGGAACGGCCTCATGGCCGGCAAGCGGGGATTGATCCTTGGCGTAGCCAATAACCGTTCGATCGCCTGGGGCATCGCGAAAGCCTGCGCCGCCCAGGGCGCCGAACTGGCGCTGACCTACCAGGGCGACGCGCTGAAGAAGCGGGTCGAGCCGCTCGCGCAGGAACTGGGCGCGGGCGTCGCCGGCCATTGCGACGTCACCGATCCCGCTTCGATGGACGCGGTCTTCGACGCGGTCGGCCGCAAATGGGGCGGCCTGGACTTCGTCGTTCACGCCATCGCCTTCTCCGACAAGGACGAGTTGACCGGCCGCTATGTCGAGACCTCGCGCGAGAACTTCCAGCGCACCATGGACATTTCCGTCTATTCCTTCACGGCGATCGCCAAGCGCGCCGAGAAGCTGATGGAAAACGGCGGCTCGCTGCTCACGCTCACCTATTACGGCGCGGAAAAGGTCATGCCGCACTACAACGTCATGGGCGTCGCCAAGGCGGCGCTGGAGGCGAGCGTGCGCTATCTCGCCGTCGATCTCGGTGGCAAGGGCATCCGCGTCAACGCCGTCTCGGCGGGGCCAATCAAGACGCTCGCCGCGTCGGGCATCGGCGATTTCCGCTATATCCTGCGCTGGAACGAGTACAACGCGCCGCTGAAGCGCAGCGTCTCGATCGAGGAGGTCGGCGACGCCGGCCTCTACTTCCTCTCCGACCTGTCGCGCGGGGTGACCGGCGAGGTCCACCACGTCGATTCCGGCTACCACGTCGTCGGGATGAAGGCGGTGGACGCGCCGGATATCTCCGTCGTCAAGGACTGACTCCAGCCTTTCCGGGAACCGGACCGTGGCGAAATATCCGCTCTCCTATTTCGTGCGCCATGGCCAGACTGACTGGAACGTCTCGGAGCGTTTCCAGGGCCAGACGGATGTCGACATCAATTCGACGGGCTGGGGCCAGGCCGACGAGAACGGGCGGAAGCTGGCCGGTACCCTCGGCAAGGCGCCCGGCTTCGACTTCGTCGCGAGCCCGCTTCGCCGCACATGCGAGACCATGCGCCGGGTGCGCAAGGAGATGGGCCTGCCGCTCGACGACTTCCATACCGACGCCCGGCTGAAGGAAGTGAATTTCGGCGATTGGCAGGGCTATGTCGCCGATGAGATCGAGGCGCGCTGGCCCGGCTCGATCGAACGCCGGCTTGCCGACAAATGGAATTTCCGCCCGCCGGGGGCCAACGCCGAAAGCTACGCCATGCTCGCCGCCCGCGTGGAAGGCTGGCTGGAGGAACTGACGCAGGAAACGGTCGGCGTCATCCATGGCGGCGTCATCCGCGCGCTCTTCCATCTCGTCGAAGGCGTGCCCGGCGACAAGGCGGCGAGCATCGACACGCCGCAGGACCTCGTTCTCAAGCTCGAGGATGACCGGCTGACCTGGCTTTGAAATAGGCCCGGAGCAGCCCGTCTTTCTCGCTTGCAGCGGCGGATTTTCACGGAATGGATCCGGGAAAATTCGCGTCGCTGCGCTCCGTTTCCGGGACGACGATCTCGGAAAGGCCTATTCCGAAGTCTGCATGTCGGTGACGAGGTTCTGGCCGTCGACCTTGTCATAGGCAAGGATCACGTCCATGCCTTCCTTGATGGCGTCCATGTCGGTCTCGCCCGGCAGCTTGTAGGATTTGCCGTCGTCGAGCGTGATGATCATCTTGTCGCGGTCGACCTTCTTGATGTGGCCTTCGGCTTCCGCGGCAAGCGCATATCCCGACAGCATCAGAAGCGCCGCCAGGGCGCCGATCGTCGTTCGCATCGCTTTTTCCCCCATCTTTATTGTCCTTTTTCGATGATGCGCCAATCGCCCGATGAGCCAGAGATAGCCGGATTGTGTCGAAAGTGAAGCGTGCGGCGGGAACGCACATCAATAGTTTCGCCTGTTTGACCCCTGCGGAAAACGCGGGTAGAGCAGCGCCGGCCGCCCTGTCGGCCGCCATGGGATAGCGATGTCGCACAACACCTTCGGCCATCTGTTCCGCGTGACGACCTGGGGCGAAAGCCACGGCCCGGCGCTCGGCTGTGTCGTCGACGGATGCCCGCCCGGCATCCGCTTCGCGCTGAAGGACGTGCAGGACGAACTCGACCGCCGCCGGCCCGGCCAGTCGCGCTTCGTCACCCAGCGCCGCGAGCCCGACCAGGTGAAGATCCTCTCCGGCGTCCTCCCGGAGGAGGACGGCGAGACGCTGGTGACGACCGGCACGCCTATCTCCATGATGATCGAGAACGTCGACCAGCGTTCGAAGGATTACGGCGCCATCGCCCGGCAATACCGGCCGGGCCATGCCGACTACACCTACGACATGAAATACGGCATCCGCGACTATCGCGGCGGCGGCCGCTCTTCGGCGCGCGAGACCGCCGCGCGCGTCGCCGCCGGCGCCATCGCGCGTCGCGTCGTCCCCGGCATGGTCGTGCGCGGCGCGCTCATCGCCATGGGCGAAAAGGAGATCGACCGCGCCAACTGGGACTGGGACTTCGTCGGCGATGCCGAAAACCCGTTCTTCACGCCGGACCGGTCATCGGTGCCGGTCTTCACCGATTACCTCGACGGCATCCGCAAGGCCGGTTCCTCGGTCGGCGCGCTGGTCGAGATCGTCGCGGAAAACGTGCCGGCGGGACTCGGCGCGCCGATCTACGGCAAGCTCGACCAGGATATCGCCGCCAATCTGATGTCGATCAATGCCGTCAAGGGCGTCGAGATCGGCGCCGGCTTCCAGGCCGCGCGCTTCACCGGCGAACAGAACGCCGACGAGATGCGCATGGGCAACGAGGGTCGGCCGCGCTTCCTGTCGAACCATGCCGGCGGCATTCTCGGCGGCATCTCGACCGGCGAGGCGGTCGTCGCCCGCTTCGCCGTCAAGCCGACCTCTTCCATCCTCACGCCCAGGCGCTCGATCGACGCCGACGGCAACGAGATCGAGGTGACGACCAAGGGCCGCCACGACCCCTGCGTCGGCATCCGCGCCGTCCCGATCGGCGAGGCGATGGTCGCCTGCACGATCGCCGATCATTATCTGAGGCATCGGGGGCAGATGGGCGAAGTGGCAGTCGCCAATCGGCAATCGGCAATCGGAAAAGCTTGACGCCGGTCCGCCAGGAACTATTCGCCTACTGCCTACTGCCTACTGCCTACTGCCTACTGCCTACTGCCTACTGCCTACTGCCTACTGCCTACTGCCTAGCAAGCGAAGCGAGCACAATGCCCTACGACCAGAAACACGTCGCCGACGCCATCCGCGCCTTCGAACGGGGCGAGATGGTGGTCGTCATGGACGATGACGGCCGCGAGAACGAAGGCGACCTGATCGTCGCGGCGGTGCATTGCACGCCGGAGAAGATGGCGTTCATGGTGCGCCATACTTCCGGCATCGTCTGTGCCCCGATGACGCGCGAGGACGCAAGGCGGCTCAATCTCGCCCCGATGGTGGCGGACAACGACGCGCCGCACGCCACCGCCTTCACCATCTCCGTCGATTTCAAGCACGGGACGACGACCGGCATTTCGGCCGATGACCGCACGCTGACGGTCCGCAACCTCGCCAACCGCAATGCGGGGGCTTCCGATTTCGTGCGGCCTGGCCACATCTTCCCGCTGATCGCGCGCGAGGGCGGCGTGCTCATGCGCTCCGGCCACACCGAGGCGGCGGTCGATCTCTGCCGGCTGGCCGGCCTGCCCGAGGTCGGCGTCATCTCCGAACTGGTGAACGACGACGGAACGGTCAAGCGCGGCCCCGAGGTCGCGGCCTTCGCCCGCGAGCACGGGCTGAAGCAGGTCTCGGTCGCCGATCTGATCGCCTATCGGCAGCGACAGGAAACGCTGGTCGAGCGCGTCGCCTGCACCGAGATCGAGACGCCGGGCGGCAAGGCCACGGCCTTCGTCTATCGCCTGCCATGGGATGTCATGCATCATCTGGCGATCGTCTTCGGTGATATCCGCGACGGCGAGGACGTGCCCGTCCGGCTGCACACAGAGGATGTCGTCACCGATGTCTTCGGCACACGGCACCGCCTCGACGATCTGGCGCGGGCGATGGGCAAGGCGGGACGCGGCGTCGTAGTCTATCTGCGCGAAGGGTCGGTGGGCGTGGCGCACAACGTCCGCAACCGCCCTGGCTCCGACGAGCGGGAAGCCCACGCCGAGGCGCTGCGCCGGGAGAGCGAGTGGCGCGAGATCGGTCTCGGCGCGCAGATCCTCAAGGATCTCGGCATCTCCTCGATCCGGCTCATCGCCTCGCGCGAACGCCACTATGTCGGGCTGGAAGGCTTCGGCATCCGCATCGCCTCCACCGAACTGCTCGACCGCGAATAGCCTGCAGTGTTACGCGGGCTTGGTCCGCGCTTTCCTGCGGGGCGCGAGAATGGTCTCGCCGGCGGCGCCGGGACTGTCGCGGGAATCGCGGTATGTCTGCGCGACCGGCTTGGCTTTGCCGCCACCCGCCGCCGGCTTCTTTCCCTTCATCTTGCTTTCGGCCGCGATTTCGCGGCTCGCACGCTCCCAATGTTCACGGTCCCGCCCATGCGGTTTGCCTTCCGCTTCCCATATCTGATGGGCCCGCTGCCTGATCCTGTCTTCGTCTGCCATCGCCGTCTCCTATGCCGCGTATGATCAATGGTAGCGCGGATCGGCGGAAAAGCCATCCGGATCAGAACACCGCTGGCGGCGAGCCTTCCCGTGTTCTATGTCATATTTTATTGCGGCCCCTGAGGCCCACTGCTACCGGCGCACGCCATGAACTATGACATCCGGGCGAGGGACTTCGACGACGCGGACGCGGATGCGCGGCTTGCGGCAATCGTCGATTCGTCCTTCGACGCGATCATCAGCAAGGATCTTCACAGCGTCATCACGACCTGGAACGCGGCCGCAGAGCGGCTGTTCGGCTATACCGCCGCGGAAGCGATCGACCAGTCCATCCTGATGCTGATTCCGGAACGGCTGCGCGGCGAGGAAGACGATATCATCGGGCGGATAAAGAGCGGCCATAGCGTTCCGCCGTTCGAGACCGTACGCCGCCGCAAGGACGGCAAGGAAATCTTCGTCTCGCTCACCATTTCGCCGATCCGCAACCGCTCCGGGCAGATCGTCGGAGCCTCGAAGATCGCGCGCGACATCACCGAAGCCAAGGTCGCGGAGCGGCGCATCCGGTTCCTGCTGCGGGAGGTCAATCACAGGGTCAAGAACCAGTTCGCCGTGATCCTGTCCATGATCCGGGAAACCGGCAAGCACACTTCGGAACCGAAGGAATTCGAGCAACGCATCCGCGAACGCGTCACCGCGCTCGCTTCCTCGCATGATCTGCTGGTGACATCGGAATGGAAGGGCGGCGATCTGTGCGAGCTCGTCAAGCAGCAGCTCGCCCCCTTCGGTCATGCCGAACAGACGAGCATCTCCGGACCGGAGCTGATGTTGCGCCCCGTCGGGGTGCAGGCGCTCGGCATGGCTTTCCACGAACTCGGCACGAATTCCGCGAAATACGGCGCCTTCGCCCATCACGGGACCGTCGCGATATCGTGGAACCTGTCGGAGCGGGAAGGCGAAGAGCCGGCGTTCGAAATCGTATGGGAGGAAAAGGCCACGGCGATCGCCGGGAGCCCTCCCGGCGGCGAGAAGGTGCGCGGCTTCGGCTCGGTCGTGCTTCTGCGCGTGGCGCCGCAGTCGCTTGGCGGCTCCGCCCACTATGATCGCTCGCCCGGCATCTTGCGCTGGACGCTCGCCGCGCCGGCTGCGTCGGTGATCGCGAAAGGCGAATCCGAAGAGATGGGAAGCGCCGAATAAGCAGCGAGCGGGTTCTCCTCAAAGGAACGCGCTGGAAGGTCGGCGCACCGGCAGGCCCGCCATCTTCGACCAGGGCGCCCATTGAATAGTCGGTGGACCGTCGCCCCGATGCCTTGACGCGCGCTTCCGCCGATGTTCCCCTTTGCGGATTGTCGTGGGGGGACCGCGCCATGTGAGATTTCGATATCGGGCGGACGCTCGGCATCATGATGCGGACTATGCCGTTCATCCTGCTGCGCCTCGTCGTCTATTTCTGCATCACGCTCGCCTACATCGTCGCGATCGGCTTCGGCGCGGGCATCGGCTTCGGCGTCGGACACGTCGTGTCGGGCGGCGGCGCGGCCGGAGCCGGCTGGGGCGGCATCCTCGGCTTCCTTTTCGTTTCGGCGATCGTCTACTGGGTCCGCGAATACATCCTCTATGTCGTCAAGGCCGGCCACATCGCCGTCATGGTCAAGCTGATCGACGGCGAAGCCATTCCCGACGGCAAGGGCCAGATCGCCTATGCCCGCGACATGGTGGAGGCGCGTTTCGCCGAGACCAACGTGCTCTTCGCCATCGACCAGCTCGTGAAGGGCGCCATCCGCGCCGTGACCGGGCTCATCGGCGGCATCGCGGCCTTCCTGCCCATCCCTGGCCTCGATGCGCTGGTCAAGTTCGTCGACAGCGTGATCCGGCTGTCGCTCACCTATGTCGACGAGATCATCCTCGGCTACAATATGCGCATCGGCTCGACCGAACCGTTCGAGACGGCGCGCCAGGGCGTCGTGCTCTATGCCCAGAACGCCTGGGTGATGGTGCGGAACGCCATCTGGCTGGCGGTCTTCATGTGGGTGCTCGCCTTCCTCATCTTCCTGTTCATGCTGGCGCCCGCCGCCGCCGTCCTCTACGCCATGCCGGGCGAGCTTGCCGGCTGGTCCTTCGTGCTGGCTCTCGTCTTCGCCTGGGCGATAAAGGCGGCGCTGGTGGAGCCCTTCTGCATCGCCGCGCTGATGGAAGTCTATTTCCGCACCATCGAGGGGCAGGCGCCGGATCCCGAATGGGACCGCCGGCTGGCGGAGGCATCGCGGCAGTTCCGCGAGCTGAAGGACCGCGCGCTCGGTACCCTTGGCGGCCGCCCCGCCAGCGCTGCCCAGCCTGGGTGAGGAGCGCCCCGGCCGGATCGGATCGCCAAAGACGACGCCACGGAGCAGTCCCGGTTTGCCGTTCGTCGCCCGGATGGATTCGAGCCTATTGCGACCGGGCGGCTTCTTGACCCGTTCGAAATCTGCGCACAGGATGAGGAACGCAATCTAATTCAGGCATCGCTTGGATGCCGGAAGCCGGCTGGCGATGCACGCATCCTCGCTCCGTTATCTCATCAAGGTGGCCGAGTTCGGCTCCATCAGGCGCGCCGCCGACGCGCTGAACGTCGCATCCTCTGCGGTCAACCGGCAGATATTGAACATCGAACGCGATATCGGAGTGAGCCTCTTCGAGCGGACGGTGAAGGGGGTGCGGCCCACGGCGGCTGGAGAACTGATGCTGCAGCATGCCCGTGACACGCTGGGCGGATATCAACGCGTCGTCGACGAAATCGCCTGCCAGGCCGGCGACATAAGAGGTGGGGTCAGGATCATCGGCATAGGCTCGATGATCGAATTCGCGCTGCCGCAGGTCATGGTCGAGGTTGCGAAGCGCTATCCGGGGATCAGCTTCCATATCGGCGACGCCAATCCGGGCGACGCCGTCGAAGGGCTCAAGACCCAGAAATACGATATCGGTATTTTCTTCCTCGATCACAGGCACCGCGATTTCGAGTTGCTGGCGAGCGTTCGCACCTCGATCGGCGCCGTCATGCGCGCCGACCATCCCCTGGCCGGACGACAGCATGTCACGCTGACCGAGTGCGCCGGCCATACCGTGGCGATGTTCTCCGACCGCTGGGTCATCATGCCGCTGGTCGAGGCGGAATTCCAGCAGACGGGGGCGCAGTTTTCGCCCCGCGTCGTGACCAATTCGATGACGATAATGCGCGCCGCAATCCACAACGGACTGGGCATCGGCTTCTTTACGCCCGTCGGATTCATGGACGACATCCGCGCCGGCAAGATCGCCTATGTTCCGCTGGAAGCGCGGCAGCTCCCTGCGTCGGGCATAGGTCTGTTCCTTTCGCGCTCGGCGCTTGCCTCGCCCCCCGTCCGCGTCGTCGCGGACCATCTGGCGGAGTTTTTCAAGCGTCTCCAGCTGGAACTCGATGGCTTGCGAACGGGCGGGCGCCTGGAAGCCTCTAGAACATCTCTCCCGGGCGCACATGCCCCTTGAAGAGGTTGCGTGCGACATTGGCGAGATTGATTTCGTCCGACCCGTCATAGATGCGCTCCACGCGCAAATCGCGATACCAGCGCTCGATGACATTTTCCTTCGCATAGCCCATGGCCCCGTGAATCTGGAGCGCGCGGTCGACCACCTGGTTGGCCGTGCGCGCGACATAGGCCTTGACGGTGCATGCCTCGTGCCGGAAATCCACGCCGGCGGCAGCCTTGCGCGCGGCGTGGTGGACCAACAGCTTGGAGGTGCGAAGGGCGACTTCCATCTCGGCGATTGCCTGCACGATGTTGTCGCGGTCGCAAAGGAGCTTGCCGAAAACCTTGCGGTTGCGCGCCCATTCGATCGTCATCTCGATGATGCGCGCCATGGCGCCTATGTTCTTTGCCGAGAGCACATAGCCGCGGTTGCGATAAATGAAGGGCATGGCGTGGTCGAAGCCCCGGTTGACCTTGCCGAGAATTGCCGTGGAGGGCACGCGGACGTTGTCGAAGGCGAGCGACCCGACCTTGTCCCGGCTGCCCATGACGGGTATCTGCGCCGACGTCCACCCTCGTGATCGGTCGACCAGGAAGCAGGTGATGCCGTCGGGCGCCTCGGCGGACGGGGTGCGGGCGAAGAGGATGACATAGTCGGCGATGTGGCCGCGGGTGATCCAGCATTTCTCGCCATTGATCACCCAGTCGTCGCCGTCGCGAAGAGCCGTGGTTCGCATGGCTCGCGCGTCCGACCCAGAGCCCGGCTCCGAAATGGCGATGCACGAAACGCGCTCGCCGCGGATCGTCGGATAGAGATAGCGCTCCTTCTGTTCGTCATTGCAGGTGAAGAGCGCCGGCAGCACCGAGCCGCCGAAATGAAAGTCCACGATCGTTCGGCCGAGTTCCTCGTGGATGACGGATTGGGTCACCGGATCGAGATCGACGCCCCCGTATTCCGCCGGGAGATCTATTCCCCAGAAGCCCAATGCCCTGGCCTTGCCCTGCAGGTCCTTTTGTTCCTCGTCCGTAAGGCCCGGGCTCGCGCCGCTCCCGCCCTCCGTCTCGCGTCGGATCAGCCTCGGCTCCAGCGGTATCAATTCGCTCTCGACGAACTTGCGGACAGTGTCGCGAATCTGGCGCTGCTCTTCGCTCAGAAAGAAGTCGTCCATTGCCGGTCCTCCATTTGCTCGATTTGGACGCGCATGCCCATGCACGGCGCGGACGCCGTCGCTTGCGTTCTGCTTGCGATTGCATTGTGGTTCTGCCGAAGGGCTGCAAGCCATCCTCGGTCGGGCGACCAGTACTATGGCCGCCGTTACCGAAACAGAATTGTTTTTCGTTCGGGGTGCTGCCTTTGATGCATCGTCCGCGTCAGCTTCTCGGTGCCTGATGCATGGACGCGGCCGGCCTCAGCCCCTATGTTCGCACGATGTCGACGCGGCTCTACACGCATCCCATCTTCCTCGAGCATATCACGCCGCCGGGTCATCCCGAGCGGCCGGACCGGTTGCGCGCCATCGCCCGCGTGCTCGACGACAGCGCCTTCGCCAGGCTAGACCGGGTCGAGGCGCCGATGGGCGAGGAATCGGCGATCCTCTATGCCCACCCGGAGGCTTTCGTTGCCCGCGTGAAGGGCGCGATCCCCGAAACCGGCATCGCCCGCATCGACGCCGACACGTCCGCCAGCCCGAAGAGCTGGGAAGCGGCGCTGACGGCGATCGGCGCGGCGACGGCGGCCGTGGATGACGTGTTCGAAGGCCGGGCCGACAACGTCTTCGTCGCGGCGCGCCCGCCCGGCCACCATGCCGAGCATGATCGCGCCATGGGTTTCTGCCTCTTCAACAATACCGCCATCGCCGCCCGGCACGCGCAGAAGAAACATGGGGTCGAGCGCGTGGCGATCGTCGATTTCGACGTCCATCATGGCAACGGCACGCAGGACATCTTCTGGTCCGACCCGACCGTGCTCTACGCCTCGACGCACCAGATGCCGCTCTATCCGGGCACCGGGGCACTCGCCGAGACAGGAGCGGGCAACATCTTCAACGCGCCGCTTTCGCCGGACAGCGGAAGCGACACATTCCGCGAGGCTTTTTCCGATCGCGTCCTGCCCGCCGTCGAGGCGTTCCGCCCGGAACTCGTCATCGTCTCGGCCGGCTTCGACGCGCATCACCGCGACCCGCTGGCGGAGATCAATCTCACCGAGGACGATTTCGACTGGGCGACCGGCAAGCTCCTGGAACAGGCCGGCCGCTCGGCATCGAACCGCCTTGTCAGCCTCCTGGAAGGCGGCTACGACCTGCAGGGGCTGGCCTTCTCCACCGCCGCCCATGTCAAGCGCCTGATGGAAGGCTGAGCGATGCCCGAAAGCACCCTCGAAACCGCCGACGACGATATCAAGGGCATGAGCTTCGAGGCGGCCCTGGCCGCGCTTGAGCGCATCGTGGACGATCTGGAAAGAGGCGACGTGCCGCTCGACCAGTCGATCCGCATCTATGAACGCGGCGAGGCGCTGAAGAAGCATTGCGACGCCCTGTTGAAGGCGGCCGAGGACAAGGTCGAGAAGATCCGCCTTTCCCGCGACGGCGCACCGGTAGGCACGGAGCCGCTGGGCGGGGAGTAGAAACTGCCGCTGGCTTGCCATCTCGCCATCGATAGCCATCTTGACGGCAAGATGCTGCAGGCTTATATTCTTGGTTCAAGGAGTCTTTCGGATGCCTGAACCGCAATTATCCGTACGTAGTTCAAAAGCGCGAGATCTGGCGCACCGCTTGTCGCGCCGTGAAAATCGATCGATCGCAGACATCGTCGAACGGGCTCTCGAATTATATGAAGTTCGAGAGGCCGGAAGTGAGCCTGCCGATCGTTTCTACCGGCGCCTGTCGGCCGAGAGCGGGACGGACATCGACCTTGATGCGGTGATCCGGGAGGACAGGCGGCCGCATGAGGGCATAGATCTTTGATCTTCTTGGATACGAACGTCGTGTCCGAAACATTGAAGAACTTGCCAAGCGAGGCGGTGCTCGCTTGGCTTGTCCGATACGATGCCGAACTTGCTCTCCCTACCGTGACGATAGCCGAGGTCGCGTTCGGTATTCACAAGATCAGACCGAATGAACGTGCCATTCGCCTCGAGCACGGCCTTTCCGAGTGGAGACGGCGTTTTGCCGGTCGCATCTTCGGGCTGACGGAGGAGGCTGCGCTGGCTTATGGCGAACTTATGGGCACCGCCAGGCGGCAAGGGCGCTCCATGTCCACGGCCGACGGCATGATTGCTGCCATAGCGCGAGTGAATGGCGGTCGGCTCGCCACCCGAAATTTAAAGGATTTCGGGACAACGGGCCTTGCACTGATCTCGCCATGGGATTTTTGAGTTTCGGCTATTCGGAGGACGGCTGAACCGGCCAAGTCCCGGCCAGCCGTCCGTGGCCAACTTTTACAACTCCATGAACGGCACGAAGCCGCCGAAGATCATGCGCTTTCCGTCGAAGGGAGCGTCATTCATGCTGTCCTTCAGCCTCTGATCGGCCATCACCTTCGCCATCACCTCGTCTCGCTTGGCGCGGGACGGATAGACGATCCACGAGAAGATCACGACCTCGTCTTCCCCGGCCTGCACGGCGCGAGGGAAGGACGTCAGTTTGCCATAGGGCACGTCGTCTCCGATCGTCTCGACATAGGCCGTCGCTCCATGCTCCATCCAGACCGCGCCCGCCTTGCGCGCCAATTCCTTGTAAGCCTCGATATTTCCCTTCGGAACCGCGAGGACGAAACCGTCGACATAGCTCATGGCACTCTCCTTTCAGGGTGTAGGCCCGAAGGACGTTTGCGGAGCCGCCGTTCCTACACAGGACGGCAATTTTTCCGCGGGCATGAGGCTGCGGTGCCGTCCCGGAATGTGCCGACGCCCTAATCTCAGCTTCAGGCCAGGGTTGAACCCCCGATGCGTCCAGCTTATCTTAGCTAGACTTGGCTAAGGAGGCCGGCATGGGAATGGTCAACATGCTCGAGGCGAAGACGTCGCTCTCCAAACTCGTGGAGGCGGTGGAGAGCGGGGCCGAAAAGGAAATCATCATCGCCCGGAACGGCAAGCCCGCGGCGAAACTGGTTCCGCTTGGCCAGCCGAGGAAGCGCCAATTGGGACTGGCGAAGGGAAAATATCCTCCGCTGGATTATGAGGCCTTCCAAGCCCTCGATGAGGAAGTCGCAGCGATGTTCCTTGGCAAGGAGAAATGAAGCTTCTCCTTGATACGCATGTCGCCATCTGGGCGACGAACACGCCGGAGCGAATACCGGAGAGGATCCGCAAATTCATTGTGGAAGATGGCAATGAGGTTGCAGTCTCTACCGCGGCCATATGGGAAATCGCCATAAAGCACCAATTTGGGCGGCCCGACGCTCCGCCGCTTTCGGGCTATGAAGCGATCGCCGAGTTCGAATCCGCGGGTTTCAGTCTTTTGAACGTCACGCCTGGCCACGCGGCCTTCGTCGAACGATTGCCGCCTGTGCACGCCGATCCCTTCGATCGGCTGATGCTGGCGCAGGCGATCATCGAGGATATGCGTTTCGTGACATATGATCGCCAACTCTCGCGCTATGGTCTCGGGTTGATCACCTGGCCTTGACCAAGGATGTGGCAGATGAGTTTCTTTCCCGGCCCCGATCCCCTCCCCGGCGACGCGTTCGCCTGCGATGCCATCGAGACGATAATCATCCCGCGCGCGCACGACATCGGCGGCTTCGAGGTGCGGCGCGCCCTGCCGTCGGCGCGACGGCGGCTGGTCGGGCCTTTCATCTTCTTCGACCGCATGGGCCCCGCGATCCTGCGCGCCGGACAAGCGGTGGACGTCCGTCCGCACCCGCATATCGGGCTCGCCACGGTCACCTACCTCTTCGACGGCAAGATCCGCCACCGCGACTCGCTCGGCACCGAGATGGTGATCGAGCCGGGCGACGTGAATCTGATGACGGCCGGCCGCGGCATCGTCCATTCCGAGCGCTCGCCGGAGGAGTTGCGCGGCGGGCCGCTGTCGCTTTCCGGCCTGCAGACCTGGCTGGCCCTGCCGGACGAAGCGGAGGAAGTCGCGCCGCATTTCGACAATACCGGCCGCGCCGAACTGCCGGAGGGGCGCGCAGACGGAGCGGCATTCCGCGTCGTCATCGGCGAATTGCACGGGGAAAGATCGCCGGTCAGGACGGCATCCGAAACGCTCTATGCCGATATCGTTTTGGAGGCCGGCGGGCGCTTCCAGATCCCTCCGGTGACGGAAGAGCGGGCGATCTACATACTCGACGGCGAGGTCGATATCGCCGGAGACCGCTTCCCGGCGGACCGGCTGCTGGTGCTGCGCGGCGGCGACGAGATCGTCGTCAGGTCGGAACGCGGTGCGCATTTCATGCTCTTCGGCGGCGCCTCGCTCGGTTCGCGGCGCTATATCTGGTGGAATTTCGTTTCCTCCTCGAAGGAACGCATCGAGCAGGCGAAGGAGGAATGGCGGACCGGCAGGTTCGACATCGTGCCGGGCGACGAAGAGGAATTCATTCCCTTGCCGGAGAATTGATGAGCCGGCCCCCTATCCCGGGCCCGACATTTACTTTCGGCTCAGCAACGCCTATCTGCGTTGGATCCATGCCGAGTTCCGTGACCGAACGATGAAATCTCCGCCCGCGACGCCGCTTCTCGATACGGTGCGGTTCCCTTCCGACCTGCGCAAACTGCCGGAAAGCAAGTTGCCGCAGCTTGCGGAGGAGTTGCGCGCCGAACTGATCGACGTGGTCTCGCAGACCGGCGGCCATCTCGGCGCGGGGCTGGGCGTCGTCGAACTGACGGTCGCCATCCACTATGTCTTCAACACGCCGGACGACCGGCTGATTTGGGATGTCGGGCACCAGGCCTATCCGCACAAGATACTGACCGGCCGCCGCGACCGCATGCGCAGCTTGCGCCAGGAGAACGGGCTCTCCGGCTTCACCAAGCGCGCCGAGAGCGAATACGACCCGTTCGGCGCGGCGCATTCCTCGACCTCGATCTCGGCCGGCCTCGGCATGGCGGTCGGCCGCGACCTGAAGGGCGGCAGGAACAACGTCATCGCCGTGATCGGCGACGGCGCCATGTCGGCCGGCATGGCCTATGAGGCGATGAACAATGCCGGCGCGCTCGACGCGCGGCTGATCGTGATCCTCAACGACAACGACATGTCGATCGCCCGGCCGGAAGGCGCCATGAGCGCCTATCTGGCGCGTCTCGCCTCCGGCCGCACCTATCTCAACATCCGCGACATCGGCAAGAAGCTCACCTCCTATCTCGGCAAGCGCGCGGAGAACGCGGTCAGCCGGGCGGTAGAGCATGCGCGCGGCTATGTCACGGGCGGCACGCTCTTCGAGGAGCTCGGCTTCTACCATATCGGCCCGATCGACGGTCACAACCTCGAGCACCTGATCCCGGTCCTGAGGAACGTCCGCGACCATGGCGAGGGCCCTGTCCTGATCCATGTCATCACCCAGAAGGGCAAGGGCTATGCGCCGGCGGAAGCCGCGGCCGACAAGTATCACGGGGTCAACAAGTTCGACGTCATCACCGGCGCGCAGGCCAAGGCGCCGGCGAACGCGCCGAGCTACACGAAGGTGTTCGCCGAGAGCCTGATCCGCGAGGCGCGCGAGGACGAGAAGATCGTCGCCGTCACCGCGGCGATGCCTTCCGGCACCGGCCTCGATCTCTTCGGCGAGGCCTTCCCGAAGCGCACCTTCGACGTCGGCATCGCCGAGCAGCACGCGGTGACGTTCGCGGCGGGGCTCGCCACCGAAGGCTACAAGCCCTTCGCCGCCATCTACTCGACCTTCCTGCAGCGCGCCTACGACCAGGTCGTACACGACGTGGCGATCCAGAAGCTGCCGGTACGCTTCCCGATCGACCGCGCCGGCTATGTCGGTGCCGACGGCCCGACCCATTGCGGCGCCTTCGACACGACCTATCTCGCGACGCTGCCGGGCTTCGTCGTCATGGCGGCGGCGGACGAGGCGGAGCTGAAGCACATGGTGCGCACGGCCGCCGCCTATGACGAGGGGCCGATCTCGTTTCGCTATCCGCGCGGCAACGGCGTCGGGGTAGAGATGCCCGAGCGCGGCTCGGTGCTTGAGATCGGCAAGGGGCGCATCGTCCGCGAAGGCACGAAAGTGGCGCTGCTTTCGCTCGGCACGCGGCTCGCCGACTGCGTGCTCGCCGCGGAGGAACTCGACGCGGCCGGCCTTTCCACCACCGTCGCCGACGCCCGCTTCGCCAAGCCGCTCGACGAGGAACTCGTTGCCCGCCTGGCGCGGCAGCATGAGGTTCTGGTCATCGTTGAGGAGGGCTCGGTCGGCGGCTTCGCCAGCCACGTCCTGCATTTCCTCGCCCATCGCGGCCTGCTCGAGACGGGCCTCAAGGTCCGGCCGCTGATCATGCCCGACATCTTCACCGACCAGGCGAAGCCGGAAACCATGATCGCCGGCGCGGGGCTCGATTCTGCCGGCATCGTGCGCGCGGTCTTTTCCGCGCTCGGCCAGGGCACGGCGGCGATCCGCGCCTGACGGATTTTTCCGTCCATCGCCATCCCGATCCGCCTGTCCCATCGTCCGGACCGTAGCCGGCCGGATGCGGCTACTTGCCGGAGGGCGAACGCATGATCCAGCGGAACGCGGCAAGGGCGGCGAAGCCGAGCAGCGGCCAGAGGGCCCAGAAGCGGCCGTGCCATGTCAGAAGATTGACGCAGACCATGCCGAGGCCGATGACGAGCAGCGTGACGGGACCGCGGACCGCCGGGGCGAGTTTCTGCGCGAGGGAGGCGCCGGCCACCACGGCGAACGCCAGAAGCGGCCAGACGGCCCAGAAGTCTCCGCTCCAGGTGATCAGGTTGACCGCGACCACAATGACCGCCGCGAAGGCGAGCGCAGCGAACTGGCGGGGCACCTCGCCGAAACGCGTCGATATGAATTGCGGCTCCCTTTGCCTTTCGCCCGTTTCGCGCGACGCGGCAGGCAAAGCTGCCGGCCTCGCAGGCTCGGCCGCCATGGCGTCGCGGCCGGCGATGCGGATCGCGTAGCTCGGCACCGTTTCCTGCAGGTTCTTCACGGCGAGGTCGCCGAGGAAGTCGAAGCCGACGGAGACCTTGTTGCGAACCTGGTCGTAGACATTGCGCGAGATCAGGATGCCGCCGGGAGAGGCGGATTCCTGCAGGCGCGCGGCGATGTTGACGCCGTCGCCGTAGATATTGTCACCGTCGACGATGACATCGCCGAGATTGATGCCGATGCGGAAAAGCATGGGCTTTCCGTCGCCGGCGTCGTCGATGCGGGCAAGCTCGCCCTGGACATCGACCGCCGCCCGCACCGCTTCGACGACGCTGGCGAATTCGGCAAGCAGGCCGTCGCCCCATGTGTTCACCACCCGGCCGGAATGCGCCTCGATCAGGCGCGCCATGGCGTCCCGAAGGCGCTTCAGCCGGGCAAGCGTCCCCTCCTCGTCGGCCTCCATCATGCGGGAATAGCCGTACACGTCCGCCGAGAAGATCGTCGTCAGCTTGCGGCGCGTTTCGGTCATGTCGTCGGGTTTCCGGTTTTCTTCCGCCGCCGAACCCTTAACGCGCCGGCGTCGGGCAGGCTAGCTGGCCGGGACGGTTCAGGCCGGCTTCTTCCGCGCCATGAAGGCCTGGAACGCCGCCTTCGCCTCGTCGGATGTCAGGCGGGCGGCGAACAGCCGGCTTTCCTCGCGGATGCGGGCGACGAGTTCCTCACGATCGCCGCGCATCAGGTCGCGCGCGATCCTCAACGCCTCCGGCGGCTTGCCGGCGATGCGCTCCGCCGCGGCCAAGACCGCCTCTTCCAACTCGTCCTCGCCGACGACCTCGTAGATCAGGCCGCACGCCTTGGCCCGCTCGGCCGGGAACGGCTCACACAGCCCGAGCAGCGCGAAGGCCTGCTGTCGGCCCATCACAAGCGGCGCGATCAGGCTCGATCCGGCTTCCGGCGTGATGCCCAGATCGACGAAGGGCGTGTGGAACAGGGTGCGCGGCGTGGCGAAGGTTAGATCGCAATGGAGATGGATCGTCGTGCCGATGCCGACCGCGATGCCGTCGACGCCGGACACTATCGGCTTCTCGGAGCGCGCCAGCGCCTCCAGCAGATCGAAGGCCTCGTTGCCGTGCTTCCCACCCCTCGAAAAGGCGAGAAAATCGGCGAGATCGTTGCCGGCGGAGAAGGCGCCGGGCACGCCGAGGAACACGTGGCAGCGCACGCCCGGGTCGGCGTCACCCGATTTCAGCGCTTCCGTCATCGCCACGTACATGGCGCGGGTGAGCGCATTTTTCTTATCCGGCCGGTCGAGCCGGATCACCTGCACGGCACCACGCCGCTCGATTTGGATGTGCTCGCTCATGACGCCTCCCGCTCACGCCAAGGCAATGGCAGATAAAATTCGACCCCCACTCCGGTTTTGCTTCGCAAAACCACCTCTCCCCCGCTCGACGGGGGAGAGGAAGGGTGCCAAGCCTTGTGGTCGGCGCTTCCTCTCCCCCGCCGAGCGGGGGAGAGGTGGTCGGCGCAGCCGATCGGAGTGGGGGTCGAACTTCATATCCAATTGCCCTCCCGCTCACGCAAGGAGGGTCGCGGCCGCTTCGTCCAGGCTGGCGGCGCCGTTCACCACCCGGTCCTTGAGGGCGGAGCTTTCCGGCAGCAGGTTCTCGGCGAAGAAGCGGCAGAGCGCCGTATGGGGCGCATCCTCTGCCTTGCGCGCGCCGCGCGCCATCAGCGCCGCTCCAGCGGCAAGCGAAAAGAGCCTCAGATAGGGCGTGGCGCCGGCGAGCGCCTCCGAAACGCGCCCGTCCGCCTGCGCGCGCTGCAGGAAACGCGTCGCCTCCTCCAGTTCGCCAAGCGCGCGCTCCAGATGGCCGGCCGTATGGCCGAAGCCGGGCAGGTTCGACGCGCGCAGCGCCTCGACCTCGCCGCGCAGCTCTTCGATATAGGCGTGCACATGCTCGCCGCCGGCGAGCGGCAGCTTGCGGGTGACGAGGTCGATCGACTGGATGCCGTTGGTCCCTTCGTAGATCGGCGCGATGCGCGCATCGCGGTAGAAGCAGGCGGCGCCGGTCTCCTCGATGAAACCCATGCCGCCATGGACCTGCACGCCGATCGATGCCACCTCGACGCCGATATCGGTCGAGAAGGCCTTGGCGAGCGGCGTCAGCAGCCCGGCCCGGTCCTGCCAGTGACGGCGTTCCTCGCCTTCCGTCGCCCGCGCCATGTCGAGCGCATGGGCGCAGGAATAGCAGATGGCGCGGGCGGCCTGCGTCAGCGCCTTCATGGTGAGGAGATTGCGCCGCACATCCGGGTGCCCGACGATCGGGCTCATGCCCTCGCCCGAATAGCCGGGAGCGCGCCCCTGCCGGCGCTCTTCGGCATAGGCCTTCGCCTTCTGGTAGGCTGCTTCCGCCACGGCGACACCCTGGATGCCGATGGCGAGCCGCGCGTTGTTCATCATGGTGAACATGCAGGCCAGCCCCTTGTTTTCCTCGCCGACCAGCCAGCCGATCGCGCCCGGCGTGTCACCGAACTTGCCGTCGCCGTAGAGCATCACGCAGGTCGGCGAGCCGTTGATGCCGAGCTTGTGCTCGATCGAGGCACAGAAAACGTCGTTGCGCGCGCCAAGCGTGCCGTCCGCCTTTACCAGGTATTTCGGCACCAGGAAAAGCGAGATGCCGCGCGTTCCGGCAGGCGCGTCGGGCAGCCGGGCAAGCACCATATGGACGATGTTGTCGGTGAAGTCGTGCTCGCCATAGGTGATGAAGATCTTCTGGCCGAAGATGCGATAGGTGCCGTCGCCGACGGGCTCGGCGCGGGTCCTGAGTGCGTTCAGGTCGGAACCCGCCTGCGGCTCCGTCAGGTTCATCGTGCCCATCCACTCGCCGGAGACGAGCTTGGCGAGATAGGTCTCCCGCAGCACCTGCGAGGCGTGCTTCTCCATCGCCTCAACCGCGCCGAAGGTGAGCGTCGGGCCGACGGCGAAACCCATCGAGCCGGAATTCCACATTTCGAGCGCCGCGATCGAAAGCATGGCCGGCAGGTTCTGCCCGCCATACTCGGCCGGACCGGCAAGCGCGTTCCAGCCACCCTCGATCCAGCGCGCGTAGAGTTCCTTCCAGCCGGGCGGCGTCGCAACCGCGCCGTCGTTCCAGACCGCGCCGGTCTCGTCGCCGGCCTTGTAAAGCGGCGCTATCTCCTCGGAGGCGAAGCGCCCCGCCTCCTCCAGGATGGCGTCGGCGAGATCCTCGGTGAGATCGCCCAGGCCACCCTCATCCAGCGCCGTTTTCAACCCGGCGACATGCTTCAGCGTATGCGCGATCTCGGCGACTGGCGCCCGGTACATGCCGACCTCCCGACCTTTGCTTCCTGCTCGGGCGCGCCGCGCCCGCTCAAGCGGGTATAAGAATGCGGCGCCGGAATGACAATCGGCCATTGGGCGGGGCCGCCGGTGACAATTCGTTAACCCGACTCCGTTCAGGGTTTTCGTATCACGGGGGCATTGCATGCCGATCCTGTCGAAAGCCATACGCATGGCCGTGGCCGCCGCTTTGGCGGCAGGGATCATCTGGGCGGCTGCCGCCGACGCCTCGGACTTCAAGAAGCCGTGGCTTCGGTCCGACCGCGCGCTGGTGGTGGACGCCTATGAATATAATGCCATCGACTGGACCAAACTCGCCGCCGACAAGCGCATCGTCGGCTTCATCGGCAAGGCCACCGACGGGCTGCCGCCGCCCTCGAAATGCGAGGACGACGACGACGTGCAGCTCAGGCTCTGCAGGGCGCTGTGGAAACGCTATGCCGTAGCGCAGGAACTCTTCCGCACCCGTAGGATGATCGCAAAGGCGCTCGGGCTGAAATGGGGCGCCTACCATGTGGCCCGGCCGGGTAACCCGATCGACCAGGCCAACCATTTCATCGACTTCGCCGAGCCCGGGCCGGACGATCTCGTGGCGCTCGACATCGAGGAAATCGATCCGTACCACTGGATGTCGCTGTCGGACGCGGAGGAATTCGCGCGCCACGTCATGCGTCGCATCGGCCGCTATCCCGTGCTCTACACCAACGACACGACCGCCGGGTTCATCGCCGCGCACAAGCAAGAGTACCCGCTCCTGTCGCGGCTTCCGCTCTGGTACGCGCGCTACAAGCCGGATATCGCCGATCACTTCCCGAAGGGCAATTGGGACGGCTATACGCTGTGGCAGTTCTCCTCGCAGGCGAATTGCGGCGAGCGCAACTGTCCCTACAGGGTGCCGGGCACGCCGACCGACATCGACGTCAATGTCGCGGCGATGGACGCCGACGCGCTGCGCAAGGCCTGGCCGCTCAACGCTCTGGCTGACAACAGGCAGGAATTGATCGCGAGCGTTCCGGTGCCCCTGCCCCGCCAGGACGCGCTGGCGGGCAAGGAACAGCTGGTCTGGGCGGCGGTCGATCCCAAGAGCGACGTCAAATTGCTGGCCGCCGCCTATTCCGCGATCGGGAACCGATATCCGGTGCGCAATCCTCCTTCCTTCACCGCCGTGCGGCACAAGGAAGAGACACGCCGCGCCTATCTGGCGGCGCTGGAAGACCGGGCCGTCGCCCTCGCGGAACCCGCATCGCCCGGCATCGACGCAACCACGACGGCGGCCTTCGAGACCAGAGAGGCGAGGAACGAAGAGGTGGCCTACGGCCCCTGACCGGCGTTCGAGCGCGGGTCAGGTCGGCAAGCGTTCCTTTTCGATTGCGCGCCAGCCGATATCGCGGCGGCAGAATCCGCCGGGAAAGCCGATCCCGTCCACTGCAGCATAGGCCCTGCGCCGCGCTTCGGCGACGGTACGACCAAGCGCGGTGACGTTCAGGACGCGGCCGCCGGCGGCAACCAGTTGTCCGTCCCTTTCCGCGGTGCCTGCATGGAAGACGGTCGCGCCTTCCGCCTCGGCCGCGTTGATCCCCGAGATGGGCGCGCCCTTCTCGGGGCTCGCCGGATAGCCCTTCGCCGCCAGGACGACGGTGAGCGCCGCCTCGTCGCGCCAGCGCACCGACATATGGCCGAGCTGGCCATCGGCGGCGGCCCGCATCAGGACGAGGATGTCATCCTTCAGCCGCGGCATCAGCACCTGGCACTCCGGATCACCGAAGCGAACATTGTATTCAATGAGCTTCGGGCCGTCCGCCGTCAGCATCAGCCCGGCATAGAGCACGCCCGAGAACGGCGCGCCCATTTCGGCCATGCCGCGCATGGTCGGCTCGATGATCTCGCGCATGGTGCGCCCGACGAGCTCGGGCGTCATCGCCGGCGCGGGCGAATAGGCGCCCATGCCGCCGGTGTTCGGGCCCGTGTCGCCCTCGCCGACGCGCTTGTGGTCCTGCGCCGTGCCGAAGGGCAGCGCGGTCGCGCCGTCGCAGAGGCAGAAGAAGCTCGCCTCCTCCCCATCCAGATATTCCTCGACGACGACCTCCGCGCCGGCCGCGCCGAACGACCCCTCGAAGCAGGCGTCGATCGCCTCGATCGCCTCACGGCTGGACATCGCGACCGTCACGCCCTTGCCGGCGGCTAGCCCGTCGGCCTTGACGACGATCGGCGCGCCGGCCTTTTCGACATAAGCCCTGGCGGCGGCGGGGTCGCCGAAGCGGCCATAGGCGGCAGTGGGGATGCCGTATCGGGCACAGAGGTCCTTGGTGAAGCCCTTCGAACCTTCCAGCCGCGCCGCCGCCGCGGAAGGCCCGAAGACGCGGACGCCGCCTTCGCGCAGCGCATCGGCAAAGCCGGCGACCAGCGGCGCCTCAGGGCCGACGACGACGAGGTCGATCACCTTTTCCCGGCAGAATGACAGAACCGCCCTGTGATCAGCGCTATCCAGCGCAACGCACTCCGCCTCCCTCGCGATCCCCGGATTGCCCGGAGCGGCAAAAAGGCGCGTCAGCATGGGCGAGGCGGCGATCTTCCACGCCAGCGCATGCTCGCGGCCGCCCGAACCGATCAGGAGGACATTCATAAAGGCCTCAATCGTTCTGAAACATCCGCCTATGATCGGGAACGGGGAATAGCAACCCCTTTGCCATGCGGTCCTACGATGTTTGTGGGCGAGCTATGGTATTAGAATGCAAATGCGTGAGGACTCCCCATGGCACATGTTCACGAAGGTTTCCTGGTCGCCGCACCAGAGTGGAGAAAGCATCTGCGGCGGCTGAAGCGCGCTTTCTGGAAGCGTCATCGGGATGCAGAACAGCGCGATGCAGCCAAATCCCTGGCGGAACTCGGCATAAGCGGACCCAGCTTGCGCCCGATATCACGGCGTCTGACTTGACGCCCCTCCCCGCGCCTGCCACTCCGCTATCCATGGAAAACATCCAGTCCCGCGCCGGACAGGGCCGCGTCGCCGACGCGCCGTCGGGCCATTGGGTCTATCGCGCCCTGCCGCGCGCCGTCTGGCCCTATGCACAGCTTGCCCGCTGGGACCGGCCGATCGGCTGGTGGCTGCTGCTCTGGCCATGCTGGTGGTCGGCGGCGCTTGCGGCAAGCGCCCATGCGCAGCCCGGCGCGCCCTTGTGGTCGGCGCTGCCCTCGCCCTGGCATATTCTCCTCTTCCTCGTCGGCGCCATCGCCATGCGCGGCGCCGGCTGCACCTATAACGACCTCGTCGACGAGGACATCGACAACGCCGTCGAACGTACGCGCTCACGGCCGCTTCCCTCGCGCCAGGTGACGCGGCGGCAGGCATGGCTGTTCCTCGTTATGCAGGCGCTGGTCGGTCTCCTGGCGCTCGTCCAGTTCAACCTTTTCGCCATCTTGCTCGGCATCGCTTCGCTCGCCATCGTCGCCGTCTATCCCTTCATGAAGCGGATCACCGACTGGCCGCAATTCGTTCTTGGACTTGCCTTTTCCTGGGGCGCGCTGATGGGATGGGCCGCGCACTACGGCGCGCTCGACTGGTCGCCCTTGCTGCTCTACGCCGGCTCGATCCTGTGGGTGATCGGCTACGACACGATCTATGCGCACCAGGACAAGGAGGACGACGCGCTGGTCGGCGTGCGCTCCACCGCGCGGCTCTTCGGCAACAATACGAAATGGTGGCTGGTCAGGCTCTATGGCGGCGCGCTGATGCTCATCGCGATCGCCTTCGCGCTGGCGCGCGTGCCGCTGCCGGCTCTCGCGGGGCTGGTCGCGGCGGGCGTCCACATGGCGCGCCAGATCCGCACCCTCGACATTGACGACCCCGAACAGTGCCTGAAACTTTTCCAGTCGAACGCCACCGTGGGCTGGCTGATTTTCGTCGGCCTCCTGGCCGGCGGTCTATGGGCGAGCTTCGCGCCGCTGGTATAGCGCGCGGTCCCGGATCAGTCGCGGGCGATGATCTCCTCGCCGTCCACTACCAGCCTCAGGCCAAGGTCGCCGGGCTTGCGGCGGGCAAGGAAACGGGGGCGACGAGTGCGGACCGGCCGACCGCGGCGGCGCTCCTGCGGCGCCTCCGTCTTTACCGCGCCGAGCGATTCCTCGAGCGTGCGGGCGATGCCGTCCGCCTCGATCAGGAGCATGGGCAGGCGATAGGCATCCGACCAGGCGCGCCAGTCGGCGGCGACGTCGTCGAGATTTTCCGCCACCAGAAGCGGCACGGACAGCATCGGATCACTGTGCAGGAGCTCGAGCGTGACGGTCACGCTGCCCTCCCCGTCCTCGATGGCGCGCGCGGCCACCCCACGGAACACCCGCGCCGGCAGGATGACCGTCACTGGCAATCCGCTCTTCTCCAGCACCCGGCGCACGACGACGCCGCGCTGGTCGATGGTGAAATGCACGTCGCCGAAATCGTCGCGCGTTGCGTAGCTCGTCGCCTGCGGCAGACGAAACGGGTCGAGCCGCATGTTGCAGCCCGCCCAGACTGGCTTCAGCCCGGTGTTCATGTTGACGCCTTCCTGCCTCTCCCGAGAGCCATTCGCGGTTCTCGCGGGCCGGTGTTCCCGGCCTCGTTTATGACGTGAAGGATAGCGTGGCGCTTCTTACTGGCGGGCTTAGAAAGTGGGTTAAATTTTGCTGATCGCGCTGATGGTTAGCGCTTTGCAACCTCAGGTAAGAAGCGGAAAATACTTTTGAAGCAATTGTTAATATAGATGCGGATGACTTGCTTGCCATATTGGCAAATCGCCGTGAAATGCTTTGACCTCTACGGTGGCGGCGTTGGGCGGTTGCCCCCGGCTCGTCATTTACCGACCGTCAACCACGTTTGCAGACCGCCACAACTATTCGGCGTTCCGGCTCGTTTCTGAAAGCCTCGTAGCCCAATATCAAGGAGCGGCGCGGGCGGCATCGACGGAGGTTCGAAAATGGCTTCCCTGTCCAAAGTCGCGCTCGAAACGGACGAGAAGGTCCAGGCGACCATTCTCGACGACCTGAAGAACCGTCCTACATCCTCGGTGATTTCGGTCAACGCGCTTGTCGCCTATCTTCGCACGATGGTGCCGGCGACGCACCGCTCCGACCGGCAGCTCGCGAAAATGGTGTTCGAGGCGGCGATGCAGCTCGGCCTCGTCCCGGTCTATGATCCCGAAGCCACGGCGGCAGGCCCGAGCGGCGATTTTCGCGGCCGCTACGGCTATGGCCATCGCGCCCACAAGGCCGACCCCGACGCCAGCTACGGCTTCGAACCCGACGGCGTGCGGCCGCTGCCGGTCAGGACGCGCAGCCGGTGGCGGTAGCCCGTAAGCTATCATGTTGTTGGCGATCACATCGCGCGCATAGCGGAACGAGACGCCGATCCAGCGGTTCAGGATGAAGAAATCCGTTGGAGAAGGCAGATGGAAGACAGGACGCCTACAGGAAATCCCGACAGCCTCAAGAGGGCGAGGAACGAGCGCGCTCCCGCCGAAAGCCGCAACCTGAGGGAAACGGGCAGGCACGTTCCCAAGCATTTCGACGACACGGAACGGAAGCCGGAACTCGAGCCGCCCGTGGAATTGCCGCCGAAGAAGCCGTTCGGCCTGTCGCGCAAGCGGGCGGAGCCGGACAAGCCGGGCGGGAACAGAAATTAGTCTATTTGGCCGCCGGCCGAAGATACGCCCTCATTCCCCTGGAACAGTCTCCCGCCTGCGGCGGGAGGGCGAGGGGCATGTCGGCGCGCCGCGGGGTCAGATCACCTTGCCCGGATTCATGATGCCGAGCGGATCGAAGGCCTGCTTGACCCGGCGCATCAGGTCGATGGCGACCGGCGGCGCGGTGGCGATCAGTTCGTCGCGCTTCAGCGTGCCGATGCCATGCTCGGCCGAGATCGAACCGGAAAGCGCGCGCACCACGCCGTGCACGGCGCCGTTCATGTCGTGGTAGCGGTTCAGGAAGGCCGCGCCGTCGGCGCCGAGGGGCTGCGAGATGTTGAAGTGCAGGTTGCCGTCGCCCATGTGGCCGAAGCAGACGACGCGCGCGCCCGGCACGACCTCCTGGACCACCTTCGACGCCCGCTCGATGAATTCGGGAATGGCGGCAACAGGTACCGAGATATCGTGCTTGATCGAGGCGCCTTCCGGCTTCTGCGAGTCCGGCATGGTCTCGCGCAGGCGCCAGAGCGTTGCCGCCTGGGCCAGATTGGCGGCGAGCGCGGCGTCGAGGATCAGCCCCCGCTCCAGCCCCTCGCCCAGGATCTCCTCGATCAGGCCGCGCGCGTCCTCGGCCGAGCGTCCGGACGACACCTGCATCAGCACGTACCACGGGCAGGCGGTCGCGAGCGGCGCGGCTGAACCGGGAATATGACGGACGGTGAAATCGAGGATGATCGACTGGATCAGTTCGAAGGCGGTCAGGCCGCTCCCCGCCCGGTCGATCGCCAGCGCGAAGAACTCGAGCGCCTTTGCAGGCGATTCCAGCCCGATCCATGCCACCTCGTTGCCGCGCGGTTTCGGGAACAGCTTCATCACCGCCGCCGTGATGACGCCGAGCGTGCCCTCGCCGCCCACGAACAGATCCTTCAAATCGTAGCCGGTATTGTCCTTCTTCAGCTTGCGCAGATCGTCGAAGATTTCGCCGTTCGGCATGACCACCTCGACGCCGAGGCAGAGTTCGCGCGCGTTGCCATAGGCAAGCACGCCCGTGCCGCCGGCATTGGAGGAGAGATTGCCGCCGATCCGGCATGTGCCCTGCGAAGCGAGCGACAGCGGAAAAAGGCGGTTCGCCGCGTCCGCCGCTTCCTGCAAGTTCTGCAGGATCACGCCGGCCTCCGCCGTGATCGTGTTGGAATGGAGATCGACCTCGCGGATGCGGTCGAGCCGCGCCAGCGACAGCACTACCTGGCGGCCGGACCGGTCCGGCTGCTGGCCGCCGACCAGGCCGGTATTGCCGCTTTGCGGCACGATCGGCGTACGCGTCTCGGTGGCGATCTTCATGATCCGGCTCACCTCGTCCACGGTGCCCGGCCGCAGCACCAGCGGCGTGCTGCCGCCATAAAGGCCGCGCGGCTCGTGGACATAAGGCTCGATGTCGGCGGGCGAACGCAACGCAAAACGGTCGCCGACGATCTCCGCGAAACGGTCGAGAAGCGCGGAGGGGAGATGAATATCATTGAGCATGACAGGTGATTCCAGAAATGATTTCAGGCTCCTCGATCAGCGGCTCGTACCGGACGATCCGCCCCCGAACTCATCACCCCTCCGCCGCCTTCGGCGGCACCTCTCCCATCGAGGGGGAGGAAGGCGGGTAGTCTGGCGCGCTCCCCCTCGACGAGGAGGGTCCGGACGACAGGCCGGGGGTGGGGTGAGCATGCGGAAGTGAAAGTCACTGCCTGACGCATTACGCCGTGCGGCTCTCGATGTCACGCGGCGCGGCGGCGCGGCGGAGGCGGTCGTTGATCGCCTCGCCCAATCCGTCGAAGGGGATGGGCTCGACCGCGATGACCGATGCGCCGGTCGCATCGAGTTCATGGAGCATGGAGAAGAGATTGGCCGCCGCCTCGCGCAGGCTGCCGCGGGGCGAAAGGTTGCGCACCGCCTTCGCGGCGTCCGCGCCCTTCGCACGCTTCGGACCGAACGCAAGGAGCGCCTCGCCGGCGGCGATTTCGGCCGCGTTCAGCCTCACCCTGGCCCGGGGCGCATAGTGCGACGAGAGCATGCCCGGGGCCTCGACGCCCGCCGGCGCGCCGCGCTCAAGCTTGAGGCCGGCGGCCTCCTCTATCTCTTCCGCCGCCAGCCCGCCCGGCCTGAGCAGCCTGAGCCGCTCGCCCTCGATTTTGACGATGGTGGATTCGACGCCCACCGGCGTCGGCCCGTCGTCGACGATGAGTGCGATGCGCGCGCCGAGGTCGGCCTCGACGGCCGGCGCGGAGGTGCCGCTGATGTGGCCGGAGGAATTGGCGCTCGGCGCTGCGAGGGGCCGGCCGGTGCGGGCGATGAGGCGCGAGATGAAACCGGTCGGCATGCGGAGCGCGATCGTGTCGAGCCCCGCCCGCACCAGCGGGTGGATGTCGGCGCCCTTTTTCAGCGGCAGGACGAGGGTGAGCGGCCCCGGCCAGAACTTTGCAGCCAGGCGCCGCGACAGCGGATCGAATTCGCCGATCCCTTCCGCCATCTCCATGCCGTCGACATGGACGATCAGCGGGTTGAAGCGCGGCCGGGCCTTCACCTCATAGATGCGCGCCACCGCGTCGCCATTGGTGGCGTCGGCGGCAAGGCCGTAGACCGTCTCGGTCGGGACGGCCACCGGATTGCCCGCCAGGATGAGCTTCGCGGCCTTCTCCAATGCCTCCCCGGCCGCCAGGATCACCGCCACGATGCTTACCCTTCATTAACCCTGCCGTCACCTAAGCCGCGCGCCGGCGACTGGCAAGCATCGGACGCACGCTTTCGTTAATGAGTAGAATGCTAGAGGTTTTCGCAAGAGGACGGCAATCGTCCGCATCTATCCTGATACGGACGGCAACTTTGCGGGGCAGTTCTTCTTGACGCGAATATTCGCAGGGCTGGTCTTCGCGACGTTCCTGACGACGGGGGCGGCCTCGGCGTCGTCCTTCGTCACGCCGGAACCCATGACCGCGAAACTCGGGCCTTCGATGATCGCGCTCGGCGAGCCGGTCGCGGCTGCCAGCCAGCCGGCACCGGACGAGAAGATCGCGAAGGCAATCGACCGGACTCCGCTCGAATATCCCTTGCCGGGCGGCAAGGTGCCGGTCTTCCGCGCTTCCGGCAAAATAGTCGTCAGGACACCCCTGAACTATCCCGCGCCCGCCGGCGATCCGAAGCCGGCCGAGGCCGCGCCGTCGCCTGCCGACGTGAGCTTCGTCAAGGTAAGCCCCTCGATTATCGCAATGGCGCCGGAACCGGCGGTCAGCTTCGAGGAAGTCGCGGCGGTGGGCGACGATGCGGCGGACGCCGAAGCCTCCAGGCGCGATCTCTTCGGGTCGGGCCCGACCGTGATACGCGCGGGCGTGATCAATGATGGCGGCGCGACCGCGGTCTCCGTGCCGGGCCCGGCGAAGAAACAGGCGACCGCGCGGTATTCATCCGCGATGGGCGGCTCCCAGCCCGCCGCGAACAGCTACGCCGCACCGCAGACAGCGGCATCCCAGCAGGCGCCGTCGAAACAGCCGGACGTGCCGATCCCGTCACCGACGCCGGCGCCGCCGCCTTCGAACATCATCCCCGAGGCAAAAATCCGGTAGCGGCGGCGGTCAGCGCCTCAGCCGCCGATCCTGGAGAAATCCGCGACCTGGCCGGTCGCCTCGCGGATCCGCGCCAGAAGCGCCAGCCGATTGGCGCGCACGGCCTCTTCCTCGGCGTTCACCAGCACCTGTTCGAAGAAGGCGTCGACCGGCCCACGCAGCGCGGAAAGCGCCCGCATGGCGGCGGAAAAATCCTGCTTTCCAATGGCTTCGCCGGCTTCCTTCTCGGCCTGATTCACCGCTGCGTAGAGCGCCTTTTCGGCCGGCTCGGCGAAAAGTGCGGGATCGACCGCGGCGGCGATGCGCGTGCCCTTCTTCTCCTCGGCGGCAAGGATGTTCGCCGCCCGCTTGGTGCCGGCCAGCAGGTTCTTGCCATCCTCGGTGTCGAGGAAGGTGGAAAGGGCCTCGACGCGCCGGACGATGAGGAGGAGGTCGTCGTTATTTGCGCTCACGGCCGAGCGCTCGCTCCGCTCGCTGGCCTCCGCGCGGGCGGCCTGACCGGCCGGCGTCCGGTCGGACGCTCCGCTCGCCAGCACCGCGTCGATCAGGTCGTGCCGCGCGCCCTGATCGCGTAGATAGACCTTCAGGCGATCGTGAAAGAAGGAGAGGAGGTCCTTTCCGGCCCATTTCGAGAGCCCCAGCCTTACCCCGTTCTCGACCAATATCCGGATCACGCCCAGCGCCGCACGTCTCAGCGCATAGGGATCCTTCGATCCGGTCGGCTTCTCGTCGATCGCCCAGAAGCCGACCAGCGTGTCGAGCTTGTCGGCGAGCGCGACAGCGATCGACACGGGATCGGTCGGCACGCGATCGGACGGGCCCTGCGGCTTGTAGTGTTCCTCGATCGCGGCGGCGACGGAAGGATGCTCGCCCTGCAGCGCCGCGTAGGTGCGGCCCATCTGGCCCTGAAGCTCGGGGAATTCGCCCACCACTTCGGTCTGGAGGTCGGCCTTGGCGAGGATAGCGGCGCGGCGGGCGAGCGTGGGGAAGGAGTGCCCACCCCCTCCGGCCCTTCGGGCCACCTCCCCCTCGGAGGGGGAGGAAAGCGGTGCCGTTCGCGCCTTTCCCTCCCCTGCGAGGGAAGGGTCCGACCGCAGGTCGGGGGTGGGGTGCAGTCCCTGCTTTTCCAATATTCTCGCCAGTTCCTCCGCCAGCCGCGCGATGCGCTCCACCCGCTCGCCCTGCGTGCCGAGCTTGGCGTGGAAGGTGACGCCGAGATGGTCGAGGCGGGCCATGCGCTGGTCGAGCGGCTTCTTCAGGTCCAGGCCGAATTTCTCGGCGGAGGCCGTGAGCCGGCCGAGGTCCGGCAGATCGGCCTGGTCGGTCTTCCAGAAATGCAGCGCGTCGGAAAGGCGGGCGCGCACCACCTTGCCGTTGCCGCGCGCGATCTCCTTGCCGCCGTCCTTCGCCTCGATGTTCGCTGTGAGGAGGAAGTGGGGCGCCAGCTTTCCCTCCTCTTCGAGGGGTGGAGTGGCTGATTGCGCCCCCTCCGTCCGCTTCGCGGACACCTCCCCCCGTTGGAGTGAGGAAAAGGAGCAGACAAAGCATTTCTGGTTCGCCCTGATGGTCAGCCGCACGATCTCGGAGGGAATGGACAAAAAGTCCTCCTCGAACTCGCCCATCAGCACGACCGGCCATTCGACCAGCCCGGAAACCTCTTCCAGCAGGCCATCGTCCTCGACCAGTTCCAGTCCGCGGGCGAAGGCGAGGTTTCGGGCGTCGGCGAGGATGATCTCCTTGCGCCGTTCCGCGTCGAGCACGACCTTCGCCGCCTCCAGCCTAGCGACGTAGTCATCGAAGCGGCGCACGGTGATCGGGCCCGGTGCGTGAAAACGGTGGCCGTAGGTGACGTTGCCGGCGCGGATGCCATCGATCTCGAAATCGACCACCACCGGCTCCTCGGTCTCGGGGCCGAAGGTGCAGAGGATCGATTGCAGCGGCCGCACCCAGCGCAGCGCCTCGCCGCCGCGTCCCTCGATTTCGCCGTAGCGCACGCCCCTCGGACCGGAAGCCGCCCCCCAGCGCATGGATTTCGGCCATGGGAAATCGCGGATCACGCCGGGCAAAAGGTCGGCGATGATCTCGTCCGCCGCCCTGCCCGGCTTCGAGATGATTGCGACGTAGAAATCGCCCTTCTTCGGGTCGGTGCGGATTTCCGCCTCGTCCACCGAGGAAAGCCCGGCCGAGCGCAGAAACCCCTGCACGGCCTGCTCCGGCGCTTTGGTGGAGGGGCCCTTGCGCTCCTCGCGCACGTCGCGCGAGCGCGCGGTGAGGCCGCGCACGTCGAGCGTCAGCCGGCGCGGCGTCCAGTATTCGCGCGCCGCCTCGTAGGTCAGGCCGGCATCGACAAGCCCATCCGTCACCAGCTTCTTCAAATCGCCGGCGGCCTTGCGCTGCATGCGGGCGGGGATTTCCTCGGAGCGGAGTTCGAGAAGAAGGTCGGGCATCAGAGGTTCCTAACCCGCATGCTTTCCTCCATTTTGCACGTCCTCGCGCCAAAGGCGCTGCGGGCGTG
>MKRJ01000034.1:94222-164831 GCA_001896885.1 Rhizobiales bacterium 65-79
TGCACGTCCTCGCGCCAAAGGCGCTGCGGGCGTGCGGCGAGGCGGGGATTTCCTCGGAGCGAAGTTCAAGAAGAAGGTCGGGCATGAAATCAGTTCGTCAAAATATGAGTATCGCACACGATCGAAAACCGATCCGCCAGCGCGGCAAGCTCGGCGCGGTGGAGGTCGGCGGCGGAAATGTCGCGACCACCGGCCGGCAGGTCGCGCGTGGCGCAGGCATCCGCCGCCACCGTCGTCTGGTAGCCGAGGTCGAGCGCGGCGCGCGCCGTGGAAGACACGCACATATGCGTCATGAAGCCGGCCAGCACGAGCCGCTTGACGCCCATCGAGGCCAGCGTGTCGTTCAGCGTCGTGCCGGCGAAGGAATTGGGCAGCGGCTTTTCCACGATCGCCTCACCCGGTCGGGGAGCGGCCTCGTCGGCGATGGCGAATGCCCTCGTCGCCGGGTCGAAGGCGCCGCCCGCGCGGCCGCGATGCTGTACATGGACGATGCGGCCGCCATCAGCGCGGGCCTTGGCGAGCAGGCGGGCAATATTCGCAAGCGCCGGCTTGACGCCGGGGAGCGGCAGCTTGCCATCGACATATTCGTTCTGCGCGTCGATGACGATGAGCACCGCATCGGAAAGCTTCGGCGGCGTCAGGTTGGCGCCCGCAAGTTCGAGAAGGGTCTTCGCCATCACGCCACCTCTTTGTCCATGTTCATGCCGCCGGCTTCGGTCTGGAGGAACGCCTCGCCGCAGGCCTTGGCGAGGTTGCGCACGCGCAGGATGTAATTCTGCCGCTCGGTCACCGAGATCACGCCGCGGGCGTCGAGCAGGTTGAAGGCATGGCTGGCCTTGATGCACTGGTCGTAGGCGGGGAGGACGAGGCGATGGGGCGATGCCCCCTCACCCGGCTCGCTGCGCGAGCCACCCTCTCCCCGGTGGGGAGAGGAAGTCGCCGGCCTCGCCCCCGCCTCCAGCAGCGCCTGGCATTCCTTCTCGGCGTCGGCAAAGTGCCGGAAAAGCAACTCGGTGTCGGCGAATTCGAAATTGAAGCGCGAATATTCCTGCTCGGCCTGCAGGAACACGTCGCCATAGGTGATCTTGTCGGCGCCTTCCAGCCCGTTGAAATTCAGGTCGTAGACCCGGTCGACGCCTTGGACGTACATGGCGAGCCGCTCCAGCCCGTAGGTCAGTTCGCCCGAGACGGGCGCGCATTCGATGCCGCAGACCTGCTGGAAATAGGTGAATTGCGAGACTTCCATGCCGTCGCACCAACATTCCCAGCCGAGGCCCCAGGCACCGAGCGTCGGGCTCTCCCAATCGTCCTCGACGAAGCGGATGTCGTGCAGCAGCGGATCGATGCCGATCGCCTCCAGCGAACCGAGATAGAGCTCCTGCAGGTCCGACGGATTGGGCTTCAGGATCACCTGGTACTGGTAGTAGTGCTGCAGCCGGTTCGGGTTCTCGCCGTAGCGGCCGTCCTTCGGCCGCCGCGAGGGCTGCACATAGGCTGCCTTCCACGGCCTCGGCCCGAGCGAACGCAGCGTCGTGGCGGGATGGAAGGTGCCGGCGCCGACCTCCATGTCGTAGGGCTGCAGGATAACGCAGCCATAGGCCGCCCAATAGTCGTGCAGCGTCAGGATCAGCCCCTGGAACGAACGGCTCGGATGCAGATGGTCGGGCAGGTTTCTGGTCACGGAAAGCTCTGGCGGATCGAAAACTGCGCCCGTCCTAGAGCCTTTCACCGCAGGATGGAAGGGGTCGCTAAGGGCTCGCGCGCGGCGCCGGTCGCGCAAACGTGATCGCGACAGATGCACGAGGAGAGCCTCTCCATTCGTTCCTGCTTCACGCCATGGCAGAGCCATGCCCCACACCGAGGAGTCCTTCCATGAACCCTGTCCGCTCCGCCGCGCTTCCGCTGACGATGATGGCAGCCGGCCTCCTCTTCGCATCGCTGGGCTCCGGTTCGAAAGCGCTTGCAGATCCAGCCGGCGACACGACCGATCCGGTGACGGGCTATCAATGCGTCAGCCAGGGCTGCATGACGGTGCGCCTGCCCAACGCCGACTGCATCTGCGTCAAACAAAATCCCGGCGCGGAAGACGTGAGGAAGATCGTGCTTGCCTGCTCGACGAAGCAGGACGGACATTGGGTAGCCTGCCCGGTCAAGCCGCGCTATGGCATCAGCGAACGATAGATCGTCCGAGCGCCGGACGCCGTTGACGCCGCCGGCGGACGGGTCACATCTTGGACAGAATAGCCGCGTCAGGGTATCGTCCAGGGAACCGGGGCGCTTTCGGGCCAAATCCTTGGGGGCTTTCGGACTTGGAGCAGGATCGATGAAACACACCATATTCCATTCCCGGCGCGCCGCCGCCATCGGGCTCGGGCTGGCAGCCTCGGCCGCCGCGCTTCTGTTCGCTTCGTTCGCCGCGCAGGCTGGCAATTTCCCCGCCGGACGGGAAGACCGCGATTCGGTCACCGGCTATCTGTGCGTCGGGACCTGCTCGACCGTCCGCCTGCCGAACGCCGACTGCATCTGCCAGAAGGTCAACCCCGGCGAGACGGACGTGCGCCGGCTGAAGCTCAAATGCTGGGGCATGGAGCATGGGAGCTGGGTGGCCTGCCCGGTAAAGCCGCGCTACGGCATATCGGTGAACTGAGGCCTACCGGCCCCGCCATCACGGGGAACGTAAAGCGACGACCGGAAGACCGGCGTGCCTCAGGGTATAGCGGTTATCCCTTGCCGTCGGTGTTTTTGCCGTCCTTGTCCTGGGCGTCCGGCTGGTTTTCCGGACTCTCGGCGGCCTTCTTCGGCTCCAGCGGCGGCAGCCCCTCGGCGAGCTTCTTCTGGGCGCCCGCCAGCGTCTGCGCGTCCGGATGCATGTCGATGGCGTGATGCCACTGATAGGTCGCCTCGAGCTTGCGGCCGACGCGCCAGAGCGCATCGCCGAGATGGTCGTTCAGGACCGGGTCCTCGGGTTTCAGCGAGACGGCGCGCTGCAACTGCGTCAGGGCGTCCTGGTAGCGGCCCAGCTTGTAATAGGCCCAGCCCAGCGAATCGACGATGTAGCCGTCGTTCGGCCGCTGGTCGACCGCCTTGCGGATCATCTTGAGGCCTTCATCGAGATTGATGTTCATGTCGACCCAGGAATAGCCGAGATAGTTCAGGACCTGCGGCTGGTCCGGCGACAGCTTCAGCGCCTCCTTGAAATTCGGCTCGGCCTTCGGCCATTCCTTCAGCCGCTCATAGGCGATGCCGCGGCGGTAATAGATGGTCCAGTCGTCGGCGGTCGGGTTCGGGTTGCGCGCCACCGCCTTGTCGTAGAGGTCGGCGGCCGCGCGATAATCCTCCTTGGCCGCATAGACGCCGCCGAGCGCCAGATAGGCTTTCACGTCGTCGGGATCCTGCGCCAGCACATCCTTCAGATGCTTGATGGCCTCGTCATGACGGCCGAGATCGGCGAGGTCGAGGCCGACCTGCATCTCCGCCACGCGCTTCATCGGCGAATCCGGCGAGATCCGCTTGAAGAAGCCGATCGCCTCCTCCGTGTTCTTCTGCTGGTCCTCGACCACGCCCAACTGGAGCAGGAGCGCATCGCTCTTCGGCGCCAGTACCAGCGCGTATTCGAGGTAGAGGCGGACGAAATCCTCGCCGCCGGAGCGGGTGAGCGCCGTGCCGAGGTCGAGCAGCACCTCGGCCGCGCCCTCGTTCACGTCGGAGATCATCGGCGTCACCGTGGCGCCGGCCTTTATCTGTTTGCGCAGCGCGGCGATCGGCAGGCGCTCGGGCGCGAATTCATCCGCCTTGTCGAGGACGGCGAGCGCCTTGTCCTTCTCGCCGGCGCGGTAGAGGAAACGGGCATAGGCCTCGGCCGCCCGCATATAGGTGTCGGGCGCGGCGGCGCCGGCGGCGGTGTTGTCGAGCGTCGCCTGATAGGCTTTTTCGGCGTCGGCCTTGCGGTTCGCCACATCGGCGATGAGCGCGCGATGGTAGCTGACGAAGAGCGTGTACCATTCCGGCCCGTCGAGCTTCTTCAGATAGGCGAGCGCATCCGTCGTCTCACCCTGCCCTTCCTTCGCCCAGGCGGTCATGACGCCGGTGATCAGCTTGTCGAGGTCGGATTCCAGCGCCAGCTTCAGCCAGTTCTCGGCCTCGCCGTATTTCTTGCCGCGGAAGGAATCGACTGCCAGCGCCAGCCTCGAGAAGCGCTCGACGCGGGCGACGGTCTTCAGCTTGCGGGCGTAAGGCAGCGCTTTGTCGAACTCGCCGTTCGAGATCAGCGAGATCATCAGGCTCTGCTGCAGCGACTGGTTTTCGGGATCGAAGGAAAGCGCGCGCGTATAATAGTTGATGGCGCTGCCGAGATCGTTGTCGGCTTCCGCCACCCGCGCGGCGAGAAAGGCGCCCGCCAGCGAATCGATGGACGGATCCCCCGGCTGCGGTGCCGCGCTGACGGGCACGGCCGTCGCCAGCGCACCGGAAGCCAGCACGCCGCCGGCCAGCATCAGCGTCGCGATCAGTTTCCCGCTTCGGTGCGGCATGTCGTCCCTTTCCTGGGCTCGGCGGAAGCCTCGGCTCCACGCGAAGGTATCGACTCGCCGTTCAACCGGCAAAGCATGGCCTTTTTACGATAGAATCGACCGAACTGGCCATTGCCTTGACGTTCAATACGGTTCAATTCTTTACGATACGCGACTGATGCAGAAATCAATGACCTCGAGAAGCGCGGATTTCTGCGGCGTCGGCTGCAAGGGCGCCAGCGCGTCGCGGGCGATCTCGCCGAAATGGCGGGCGCGGCCGATCGTGTCGCCGATCGCCGAGCAGCGGGCCATCAGGCCGAGCGCGTGCTCGAGTTCGGCATCGCCGTTTTCGTGTTCCTCGATGGCGCGCTTCCAGAACGCGCGTTCCTGCGCCGTGCCGCGGCGATAGCTCAGGATGACCGGCAGCGTCACCTTGCCCTCGCGGAAATCGTCTCCGACATTCTTGCCGAGGTCCCTGCTGTCGCCGCCATAGTCGAGCGCGTCGTCGACGAGCTGGAAGGCGAGGCCGAGATTGGTGCCGTAGGAGCGGAGCGCCGCGCGGTCGGCGCGCGGAGCGCCGGCGATGATCGGCCCGACCTCCGCCGCCGCCGAGAACAGCGCCGCGGTCTTGGCCTTGATGACGGCCAGATATTCGTCCTCGGTGGTTTCGAGGTTCTGCGCGGCGGCAAGCTGCATCACCTCGCCCTCGGCGATGACGGAGGCGGCGGTCGAAAGCACGTCGAGCGCGTCGAGAGAGCCGACATCCACCATCATGCGGAAGGCCTGGCCGAGCAGAAAATCGCCGACCAGCACGCTAGCCTGGTTGCCCCAGATCATGCGCGCGGTCTTCCTCCCGCGCCGCATGCCGCTCTCGTCGACCACGTCGTCATGCAGCAGCGTCGCGGTGTGCATGAACTCGACGCTCGTGGCGAGCTTCACATGGCCTTCGCCGGCATAGCCGAACATCTGCGCGGCGGCGAGCGTCACCATCGGACGCAGCCGCTTGCCGCCCGACGAGATCAGGTGATTGGCGATCTCTGGGATCATCTCCACGTCGGATCCGGCGCGGGAGAGGATCAGTTCGTTGACGCGCGCCATGTCGGACGCGGTCAGGTCGAGCAGCCTGCCGATCGTCGGATTGGCCCTCTTGCCTTCTTCCAGCGATAGAACGACGCCCAATGCGGGTCCTCCCCGTAACTTTGCCCACGTCACCGATACAACCCCTTAGCGGAACTTATGCCTCTCTGGAAGCTCGGACCAGTGTGGGCGCAATAGGCCAATTGGCGCGGCCGCGCGAACAGGATAAAAGCCGGCCCGTACCGGGACCGCTCGCGCCGCAAGGATCGCATGATGATCGAACTTATCCGCACCAACGACCCCGTGGTGATCTCCTTCGTGGAATCCCTGATGCGCGACGCGGGGATAGGCTTTTTCGTCGCCGACCAGAACATGAGTGTGGTGGAAGGATCGCTCGGCATCCTGCCGCGCCGCATCATGGTCGAGAAGGAGCGGGAGATCGAGGCCCGCCGTATCCTCGCGGATGCCGGAATATCGCACGAGATCAAGAGCCGCTGAGGATGAGCGCCGCCGCGCCGGAGCCGCCCGAAAGCAGCATCGACGCCTTCCATCGCGGCGCCTTCTTCCTGGCTCAACCGGCCGGACGCGGCCATCGCGCCGGGCTCGACGCGATGATCCTTGCCGCCGCCGTCCCCTCCGGCTTTTCCGGCCGGCTCGCGGACCTCGGCGCCGGCGCCGGCGCCGCCGGCCTTGCCGTCGCCTCGCGCTGCCCGCATGCACGGGTGGTGCTCGTCGAGCGCGATCCGGAGATGCTCGATTACGCGCGGCGGAGCCGGGCCCTGCCCGGAAACGCCGCGCTTCGCGAGCGAACGGAAGTGCTCGACGCCGACGTGACCCTTGCCGGCGAGGCGCGCGCCGCAGCAGGCCTCGCCGATCGCGCCTTCGACTGCGCCATCATGAACCCGCCTTTCAACGCGCCGGCGGACCACACGACCTCCGACGAACTCAGGAAAAGCGCCCATGTGATGCCGCCCGAAACGTTCGAGCAATGGATCCGGACCGCCGCCGCGATCGTGAAGCCCGGCGGCGCGCTCGCGTTGATCGCCCGGCCGGGCTCGCTCCAGCCCATCCTTGCCGCCCTGGCCGGCCGTTTCGGCGAGGCCCGGATCGTGCCGGTGCATCCGCGCGCCGAAGAGGAGGCGATCCGTATCGTGCTGCGCGCCCGCAAGGGCTCGCGCGGCGGGCTTTCGCTCCGCCCGCCGCTGGTTTTGCATGAGGCGGAGCACATCTTTACACAGCGCGCGGACGCCATCTGCAACGGAAAGGCAAGCCTTTTCGGGGATTGAGTGAGGCGGGACGGGTTATCGGCCCCTGACTTTAGCTGATTTCTCGGCGATCGAGAGGAAGACGCCCCACGCTTGCGCAAGGCGGCGGCGTACCTACATCCATCGCACATCAAGGGGAGCGCGCGACCGTGCCGAAATTCTTCAACCGCATCCTGCCGAAGCGCCTGCGTTCGGAAGGCGTCACCATCCCGGTGGTCCGGCTGCAGGGCGCGATCTTTTCCGGCGGCAACCAGTTGCGCCCCGCCCTTTCCCTGGCGGGCACGGCCGGCCTGATCGAAAAAGCCTTCGCCTTCAAGGAAGCGCCGGCCGTCGCCATTTCCGTCAACTCGCCCGGCGGCTCGCCGGTGCAGTCGCGGCTGATCTACAAGCGCATCCGCGATCTCGCCGAGGAGAAGAACAAGCAGGTGCTGGTCTTCGTCGAGGATATCGCGGCTTCGGGCGGCTACATGATCGCGCTCGCCGGCGACGAGATCATTGCCGACCCCTCCTCCATCGTCGGCTCGATCGGCGTCGTCTCCGCCTCCTTCGGCTTCCAGGACCTGATCCGGAAGATCGGCGTGGAGCGCCGTGTCCACACCGCCGGCCAGAACAAGGCCGTGCTCGATCCTTTCCGCCCGGAAAAACCGGAGGACGTCGAGCGGCTGAAGGCGCTGCAGCTCGACGTGCACGAGACCTTCATCGATCTCGTCAAGGAAAGGCGCGGCAAGCGGCTCGCCGACGATCCCGACCTGTTCACCGGTCTCTTCTGGAGCGCCAAGCGCGGCCTTGCGCTCGGCCTCGTCGACAGCCTCGGCGACATGCGCTCCGTGCTGAAGGCGCGCTACGGTGACAAGACGGAGTTGAAGCTGGTGACGCAGCCGCGCGGCTTTTTGGCGCGCCGGCTCGGCTTCCTCGGCTCGCGCCAGGCGGATTTCGCGCCGGCGGCCGGCGCCATAAGCGGCGTGCTCGACGTGCTGGAGGAACGGGCGCTCTGGAGCCGCTTTGGTCTTTGAACCGGCGGGGAAAGGCCCTATAGTATAGTGTAAAAGCCGGCCGGCCGAGCCGGCTGTGCGTTTTCGTTTCGCATGATCTCTGCCCGAAAGGCGGCGTCCACTTTTCGGGATCGTGCTTGAGGAGCTGGAAGGCCATGCCACAGCTGATATTCTTCGCCCTGATCGCCCTTGTCGTCTATTTCGGCTACAAGTCGTTCCTGCGCGAGGCGGAGCGGGTCTCGGCGCGCGTAAGGCGCCAGGAGAAGCAGGCGAAGAACGGCGCCATCGGTACGCTCGTCAAGGATCCGGTCACCGGGGAGTACAGGCTGGCGAAGGACTGACCTTCCCCCATCGCATGTCGGTAATCGCGTCCGCCATCGGTCCTGCCCGGGCGCCCGCCAAGATCAATCTTGCGCTCCATGTCGTCGGGCAGCGCGACGATGGCTATCATCTCCTCGAAAGCCTCATCGTCTTCACGCGGTTCGGAGACCGGGTGACCGTCGGCCGCGCCGAAGCCGATCAATTCGTCGTGACCGGACCCTATGGCTCGGCGGTCCCGACCGACGGAAGCAATCTCGTCCTGCGGGCGCGGGATGCATTGCGCCCGGCCCTGCCCCGGGGCGCGGGCTTTCCGGTCTCCATTTCGCTCGAAAAGAACCTGCCGCCCGCCTCCGGCATGGGCGGCGGGTCGAGCGACGCGGCCGCGACGCTGAAAGGGCTGGCCGGACTTTGGGGCACGCACAGGGTCTTACTGGAGAAGATCGGCCTGTCGCTCGGGGCCGATGTGCCGATGTGCCTGTCGCCGTTGCCGGCATTGGTGTCGGGCATCGGGGAAAAGGTCGGGCGGCTGCCCTCCTTTCCGCCGCTCTTCATCGTGCTTGTGAATCCCGGCGTGGAAGTCTCGACTCCGGCAGTGTTTTCCCGGCTTAAGACGAAAAACAATGCAGGGTTGGGATGGCCGGTTTCCGGCGACCGCAGTGTCATCGCATCCAAAGATACCCCCACCCCTGGCCTCTCCCCACAAGGGACAGGGGAACTTTGTGTCGGCGCGGCCCAGCGCCAAAATTCAACGGTCTTGGCCGAGGGATCGGAGACGGCGTCTCCTTCCACCCCGTTCGCCCCCTCGTCCGGAGGTGACGGGGGTGGAGGCAACGGGCCGCTCAAATCCCGGGAAGCGCTTTACGCATGGCTCGGCAAAACACGCAACGACCTGCAGGCGCCGGCGCTGGAACTCGCTCCGGTCATCGGCACCACACTCGAGGCGCTCCGCGCGACGCAAGCGCGGTTCGTGCGCATGTCGGGCTCCGGCGCGACCTGCTTCGGGCTATACGACACCAAGGAAGGGGCGGAGGCGGCCGCGGCGGAAATCCGGCGCGTACAGCCGCGCTGGTTCGTCGTGGCCACCGAGACTTTTGCGGCTTCAGGAGAGGACAATGGCGGGAATTGACGAGAAACGCTCCTTCATCCCGGTCGGCTTCGCCGTGCTCACCGTCTCCGACACGCGCTCGCTCGCCGAGGACAAATCCGGGCAGACGCTCGCGGACCGCATCGAGGCCGCCGGCCATCGGCTCATACATCGCGCCATCGTACGCGACGATGCCGAGGCGATCCGGCAGGCCGTGCGGGATTGGACGGCCGATCCCGACGTCGACGCCATCCTGACGACCGGCGGCACCGGCTTCACGGGCCGCGACGTGACGCCGGAAGCGCTGGAACCGCTCTTCGACAAGCGCATGGACGGCTTCTCTTCCGTCTTCCACCGCATCTCGTTCGACAAGATCGGCGTCTCCACCATCCAGTCGCGCGCCACCGCCGGCCTGATCGGCACGACTTTCGTGTTCGTGCTGCCCGGCTCTCCCGGCGCCTGCAAGGACGCCTGGGACGGCATATTGCAGGCACAGTTCGACTACCGGCACATGCCCTGCAATTTCGTGGAAATCATGCCGCGCCTCGACGAGCACCTGAAGCGCGGGAAGGGCTGAAGGCGAAGCAGAGCGTTTGGCCCTATAGGCACGGCCTTTTCCTCTTCGTCATCCCAGGGCGAAGCCGCTCGCGACGCTCACCCATGGATCCTCGCGGCTCTCTGCAGTTCGCTTCCTCGAAGGGTAATTTGAAACGCATTCGACCCCGGCCCTGCGCCTTCTGCGCGACCCTCCCCGCAAGGGGAAGGGTGAAGCGGGTTGCATAAAGTTCTTGATTTGTTCTCATCGACGCCCTAGGAATAATTTCATGAACGCGGCCGATTCGACCGGCCGTCATGGACACCCGAGAGGCCGAAATGGAACCCATCGCACGCGCGGATGTTGCCGCCTTCAGGAAGGGAGGCGTGCCCTTGGCCAATGCCCTCATCGAGCATAGCGGCGTCCGTATCGACGCCGAGCGGCGGCGCGGACGCGGGGCCGGCGTCAATCCGTCGGGCCGTTTCGAGCCGGTCAGCCGGCATGTGTTCGACGACGGCTGGGAGACGATGGAGGAACTGCCGCCCTTCAAGACCGAGGTGCAGGTCGAGAAGCCGCGCACGATCATCACCCGCAACGAATCGCCCGACATCTCCTTCGACCGCTCGATCAATCCATACCGGGGCTGCGAGCATGGCTGCGTCTATTGCTTCGCGCGGCCGACGCACGCCTATATGGGCCTGTCGCCTGGGCTCGATTTCGAATCGAAGCTGTTCGCCAAGCCGGATGCGGCGAAGCTTCTGGAGCGGGAACTGGCGAAGGAGGGCTACCAGCCGAAGATCATCGCCATCGGCACCAACACCGATCCCTATCAGCCGATCGAGAAGAAATGGCGCATCATGCGCGAGATCCTGGAGGTGCTGGAGGCCTATAACCATCCGGTCGGGATCGTCACCAAGTCGGCGCTGGTGGCGCGCGACATCGACATATTGTCGCGCATGGCGGAAAAGGGCCTCGCCAAGGTGGCGCTTTCGGTGACGAGCCTCGACCGGACGCTGGCGCGCACGATGGAGCCGCGCGCGGCGACGCCGCCCAAGCGGCTGGAGACGATCCGGAAGCTCGCGGAGGCCGGCATTCCCGCGTCGGTCATGGTGGCGCCGATCGTTCCGGGCCTCACCGACCAGGAGATCGAACGCATACTGGATTCGGCGCGGGCGGCCGGCGCGCGCGAGGCGGGCTATGTCATCCTGCGCCTGCCGCTGGAGGTCAGCCCGATCTTCAAGGACTGGCTGCTCAGGCATTATCCCGACCGCTACCGGCACGTGCTTTCGCTGGTGCGTTCGATGCGCGGCGGCAAGGATTACGATTCGGAATGGGGCAAGCGCATGAAGGGCAACGGCCCTTATGCCTGGCAGATCGGCCGGCGCTTCGAACTCGCCGCGCGCAAGCTAGGCCTCAATCTGGAAAGGACGAAATTGAGGACCGACCTCTTCAAGGCGCCGAAAGGAGCCGGCGAGCAGTTGATGCTTCTCTAGGAATTTTCGCCTGCCGCCATGACACGGATGCCATCCATCGGCGGCATCATCATCCTCTTCCCGTCCCGCCTGTTTCCCTCACAGGCGACGGTGCCTTCCCCGCGGCCGCCCCAACCGCCGGGAAGGGGTTGCGGAGAATCGGGGCGGATGCGACCATCGCCGCACAATGGCTCCTTCGCGCTCCGATTCTCCGCTTTTGTTCGACACCCGGTTCACGCCGGATTTCTCGATGGAAAGACGCGCGAAGCGGCGCGGCCTCTGGCCGGTGGCGGGCCTCGACGAGGCCGGTCGCGGGCCGCTGGCGGGGCCCGTGGCGGCCGCCGCGGTGATCCTCGATCCGAAGCGGATCCCGGAGGGCCTCGACGATTCGAAGCGGCTGACGGCGCCGGAGCGCGAGGCGCTCTTCGCAGAGATCCTGGCGAACGCGCTCGCCGTCTCGGTGGCGTCGGTCTCGGCCGGAGGCATAGATCGGCGCAACATCCTCAGGGCCAGCCTCGAAGCGATGCGGCGGGCGCTCGTCGGGCTCTCGATCGTGCCGAAGCTCGCGCTGGCCGACGGGCGCGACGTGCCGCCAGGCCTCCCCTGCCCCGGCGAGGCCGTGGTGAAGGGCGACCAGCGCTCGCAGTCGATCGCCGCGGCGTCGATCGTCGCCAAGGTGACGCGCGACCGCATGATGGCGCAGGCCGGACGCGTGCATACGAAATTCAGCTTCGGCCTGCATATGGGCTACGCGACGGTCCGCCACCGCGCCGAGATCGCCGACCATGGTCCGCTGCCCCGGCTGCACCGCACTTCCTTCGCGCCGTTCCGCCTGGAGACGGTGGAGATCGAGGTCGAAGAGGAACTGGTCCTCACGGAATGATAAAGCCGCCCCGGCTGGACCGGCGCAGCTTCGGCATTCCCGAACATCGATACGGCCAGAGCAAATTCAGGCCAGATTAAACCGTCTGCCGGAATTTGCCCTAGTTGAGCTTCGATTTCAGCGCCTGCAGCGAGGATTTGAAGAGGTCCGCGGCCTTACCGGCATCGACCTTGGCGGCTATGGTCGTACGCGCGGCCTCGACGGCGATGTCGGCGGCAAGCGAACGCACCTCGTTGACGGCGTCGCGCTCGGCCTGGGCGATCTTCTGCTCGGCCGAGGCGGTGCGGCGCGCGACATAGTCCTCGGCCTTGGCCTTGGCGTCCTCGACGAAAAGCTCCGCCTCGCGCTTGGCGGCGGTCAGGATGTCGGCGGCTTCCGCCTCCGCCTCCTTGCGCTTCTTCTGGTATTCGGCGAGCAGCGATTTCGCCTCGTCGCGTAGCCGCTTGGCTTCGTCGAGTTCGTCGCTGATGCGCTTCGCCCGCTCGTCCAGCGACTTCGCCAGCATCACCGGCGCCTTTATGTAGACGGCGATGCCCAAGAAGATGAGAAGGCCGATCAGCGCCCAGAGCGTGGCCCAGGATGTGGCGTCCATTTCCTGCTACTCCCTCGCCGCCTTGACAGCGGCGGCGATATCCGATTTCGGCGCCGGGCCGCCGAGCAGCCGCTCGACGATGTGCGCGGCGGTCTCCTCGGCGATGGAGCCGACATCCTTCATGGCGGAAGCCTTGACCGAGGCGATCCGTTTCTCGGAGTCGGCGAGTTTCGCCTCGAGGCTTGCCTCGACCTTCCGGCGGTCGTCCTCGGCCTTCGCCCTCGCCTCGTCGCGCGCCTTGGTGGCGATCTCGTGCGCGTGGGCGCGTGCGTCGGCGAGTTCCTGCTCGTAGGCGGCGATCGCGGCGTCCGCCTCCTCCTTCATGCGCGCCGCCTCCTCGAGATTGCCGGCGATGGTATGGCGGCGATGCTCGAGCGTACTGCCGATCTGCGGCATCAGCACGCGCTTCACGAAGACATAGAAGGCGATGAAGGTTATCGCCAGCCAGAGGATCTGCGAAGGAAAGAATTGCGGATCGAACGGCGGAAAGGCCTCGTTGCCGCCATGCGCGGCAACGCCCTCATGCGCTTCCGTTGCGGACGGCGCGGTGGTCTGCGCGTATGCGGAGGTCACGAACATGCTGCGATCTTCCTATCGGAAAGGGCGGCCGCCTGGAGCGCGGCCGCGCCAGCGCCCGGCTTTCTTCAGAACGTGAAGAGGAGCAGGAGCGCGATCAGCAGTGCGAAAATGCCGAGCGCCTCGGTCACCGCGAAGCCGAAGATCAGCCGGCCGAACTGGCCGTCGGCGGCCGACGGGTTGCGCAGCGCGCCCTGGAGATACTGGCCAAAGAGGTTGCCGACGCCGATGCCGGCGGCTCCCGTACCGATAGCGGCGATGCCCGCGCCGATCAACTTTGCTGCTTCCGCGTCCATGTTATGCTCCTTCTCGATCTGGTGAAACGTTGCGGATGGAATTGGCGGGGGTTCCCGCCGGTGACTGCCCAAATGGTGAACTAGTGGCCAGGATGGATGGCGTCGTTGATATAGATGCAGGCCAGCATGGCGAACACATAGGCCTGCAGCGCCGCGATCAGGATTTCCAGCGCGCTAAGACCGATCACCATGACGAGCGGCAGGATCGCGCCGGCGATGCCGAGCGCACCGAGCGTGCCGAGCGAAAAGACGAACCCGGCGAAGACCTTGATGGTGATGTGGCCGGCAAGCATGTTGGCGAAAAGTCGGACGGAGTGGCTGACCGGGCGCGTGAAGAAGGAGATGATCTCGATCGCGACGACCAGAGGCAGGATGACGACCGGTATGCCCGAGGGCACGAACAGCTTGAAGAAATGAAGGCCGTGGCGAACGAGGCCCGCGATCATCACCATGAAGAAGACGACGAGCGCCAATGTGACGGTGATGACGATCTGGCTGGTTATCGTCGGGAAATAGGGGAACATCCCGACCAGGTTGGCGACCAGCAGGAACATGAACAGCGCGAAGATGAAGGGAAAGAACCGCATCCCCTCATTGCCGGCCGAATCCTTCAGCATGGCGGCGGAGAACTCGTAGCACATCTCGGCGATGGACTGGGCCCTGCCCGGGATCACACGGCGCGACGCCGTGGCGAGATAAAGCCCGCCGCCGGCGAGCAGAACCACGATGACCATGAAAAGCGCGTAGTTGGTGAACGACAGGTCGTAGCCGCCGACGTGAATCGGCACCAGCGTGTTGATATGGAACTGGTGTATCGGGTCAACCTTGTCGGCGGCCAATTTCAATCCTCGTCGTTACCGGCCGCAAGCGGCCCTACCCGTTCAGTCCGGCGAGCGCCTGTCGGCCTTGCCGTCATCCTTGCCGGAACCGGATATCCTGGGCTCGGCCACCATTCCGGCCGAGCGGAGGATACTCAGGATCCCGGCGCAAAAGCCCAGGAGAAGGAAGACGATCAACCCCCAGGGCGACGTGCCCGCAAAACGATCGATCACCCAACCGATTGCCGCGCCGAAAAGGATGCCGGCAATGAATTCGCCGGAAAGCCTCAGCGCGGCGGCGTAACCGCTCGCAATTCCCGACTTCGCCGGCCTCTCGTCCCGCGTCTCCTGCCGCTCCCGCGCGAGTGCGCGATCGAGCTGCCGGCGACGGCGGTCCAGTTCGCTGTCGCTGACCTCGGATGGGCGCCTGTCGCCGGGGCCGTTTCCGCCGGTCTCATCGGGCCTCTCCGATCCCGCCATGAAACCTCCGCACCCGGTCAGGCGCACAATCGGGCCTGCCGCAAAGTCGGGCGCAACATAGTTTGAGCACCGAAGCCAGTCAAGCCGGGCCACGGTATATCAACTGAACCAGATTATTCTTTTATTTCAGCTAGTTACTCTAGTGCGACAAAGCGCCATGCCGCAACGGCGATCCGGTCGTGGGGAATCCTCGCCGGCCCGCAGCGCCACGGACCCTCAGTCCCAGCCGCCATTATAGGTGCGGTAGAAGATGTGATCGCCGATCTTCTTCATCTTTTCCATGGCGCGCGCCCAGCGGGGATGAACGTAGGTCGCGTGGTAATGCGTGGACGAGCCCACGTCCGGCAGCCAGATCCTGCCCGCCGTCACGGCCATGGCCACATCCTCGGCGATCGTCCATGCGCGCTTGTCGGCGATGCGCTCCCTGACGCCGTCGCAGGCGAAGGAGAACTGGCAGCCGTTTCGCCAGTCCTTGTTCTGATAGACCACGCCGCAGACCGTGTTGGGATAGGCCGGATTGCGCACGCGGTTGAGGATGACCTGGGCGACGGCGGCCTGTCCCTTCACCGGTTCGCCGCGCGCCTCGAAATACACGCCGGCGGCCAGGCATTGCTGTTCGCCCTTGGAGAAGACGGAGGCGGGAAGCGGACTGCTGACCCAGGAATGATCGCCGGGTTCCATGGGCGGGATGAAGCGGCCGGCGTTCGGATCCTCGTCCTTCAGGAGGGATTCGAAAGGCGACTTCTTCTCATAGTCTGGTTTCGCGGACGCATAGGCCAGGACGTCGGGATGGTCGTTGTTGACGAGCGCCGCGACCATGGCCGGCAGGCCGGCGGCCGGACCCCGACGGATCTTGAGATGGAAGGCTTCGGCGATCTGGATTTCCTTGCCCTTGATCGCCGGCTTGGCGAAAGCCATCTTCAGGTCGCCTTGAAGCGAGGGGTCCATCAGCGAACTCTGTCGCTCCAGCACCGTTCCGGCGTTGAACGCCTTCGGCGGCGCGACAGGGACGACCCCGACCACGCGAGCGCCCTTCTCGCGACGGTTTATCCGCTCCTCGTCCGGTATCGAATTCGCGGCCCCGTTCTTCGAGATGAACGCCACCTGCCCGATGCCGGGCGCCTCGATGCCGGCGCCGGAGAACAGACGCGTCGCCGCGTCGTCGGCGGCGAAACGCATGTCGGCCTGCTGGATCGAGCCGACGGCCGACTTCTCGATATAGGCGTCCCAGCGGGCGCCGGGCCTGTCGGGGCCGGAAAGCAGGCTGACGATATCCTGGCGCGCCGCAACCGTGGGGAAGCCTATCCAGATGGCGAGGCCGAGAACGAAGGGCGAAAGGAGAGCGTGATCGCGGCCCAGATGACGCAGCCGCAGCATGACCCCAGAACGCACGGACACTCTCCAGAACGCGACAATTCGACTGGATTGGAGAATGATGCATTAACCTTGACGGCGGGTTAATGCGGGCCGCATTCCAGGCTGCCTCACCGTTTGCGGGCGCGTCCGGCGTAGGGATTGTCGGGCGCACGCAGCACCATGCGGATCGGCGTGCCCGGCATGTCGAAATCCGTGCGCAGGCCGTTGACGAGATAGCGCGTGTAGGAGGCCGGCATCGCGTCAGGGCGCGAGCAGGAAACCACGAAGCCGGGCGGCCTGGTCTTCACCTGCGTCAGGTATTTTATCTTGAGACGGCGGCCCGAAACCGCCGGCGGCGGATGGTGCGCCAGCACCGCTTCCAGCCAGCGGTTGAGACGGCCGGTGGAGACACGCCGGTTCCAGACCTCGTGCGCCTTCATCACCGCGTCCATCAGCTTGTCGAGGCCACGGCCCGTCTCGGCCGATATCGGAACGGCGAGCACGCCGCGCACCTGCGGCAGGAGACGCTCGGTCTTTTCGCGCAATTCGGCGAGAAGCTGCTGCGGATTGTCGATCCGGTCCCATTTGTTGAACCCGATCACCAGCGCGCGCCCTTCGCGGATGACGAGATCGGCGATCTGCAAATCCTGCTTCTCGAAGGGGATGGTGGCGTCGAAAAGCACGACGACGACTTCGGCGAAGCGCACCGCGCGCAGGCCGTCGGCAACGGAGAGCTTTTCCAGCTTCTCCTGAACCCGCGACTTGCGGCGCATGCCCGCCGTGTCGAAGAGCTTTATCCTGCGGCCGCGCCACTCCCAGTCGACCGAGATCGAATCGCGCGTGATGCCGGCCTCCGGCCCGGTCAGGAGCCGCTCCTCGCGGAGCAGCGTGTTGATGAGTGTCGACTTGCCGGCATTCGGCCGCCCGACGACGGCGATGCGCATGGGTTTCGTGGTTTCATAGGCGGGGATGTCTTCGACGTCATCGACATCCTCGCCGACAAGCGGCGCATCCTCGACGGGCACTTCCTCATCTTCCGCGAGCGCCCGTTCCTCGCCGACCGCCGCGATGATCGCCTCGCGCAGGTCGGGCAGGCCCTGCCCATGTTCGGCGGAAATGGGAACGGGTTCGCCGAGACCGAGCTCCCAGCCTTCGAGCATCCCCGCCTCGGCGCCGCGCGCCTCCGCCTTGTTGGCGACGAGCACGACCGGCTTGCCCGCTTTGCGGACGAGATCGGCGAAAGTGCGGTCGTCGGGCGTTATCCCCGATCTGGCGTCGATGAGGAACAGCACGATGTCCGATCCGGCGATGGCCGCCTCGGTCTGGCTGCGCATGCGTCCGGCGAGGCTGGCGGCCGGCGCATCCTCCAGCCCGGCCGTGTCGATGATATCGAAGCGGAGATCATAGAGCTTCGCCGGGTGGACGCGGCGGTCGCGGGTCACCCCCGGAACGTCGTCGACGAGTGCGAGCTTGCGGCCGGCGAGCCGGTTGAAGAGCGTCGACTTCCCTACATTCGGGCGGCCGACGATGGCTGCCGTGAAACCCATGGGGTTACTTGGCGCCGCCGGAACCGCGGATCAGCTCGGCCATCAGATTGGCGCGCTGGCGGATCGCCGCAGGAGCGTTCTGATCGCCCGATATTTCGTCGAAGAGCTTCAAGGCGTCGCTGTTCTTGCCGGCCTTCCACGCGGCAAGGCCGAGCGCCTCGCGAGCCGAGAAACGGAGCGGGTTGCTGTCGTCGGTCAACGCTTCCGCGCGCTTGGCGACGTCGGCATAGCTGCCGTGATCGACGAGAAGATAGGCCGACCGCAAGCTGGCGATGTCGCGGATGGACTGCGGCACGGACTTGTCGGCGGCGACCTCGTCGAAACCCGCGACCGCGCCCTTGTAGTCGCCCTTGTCGGCGAGCCCGGTCGCCGCGCGCATGCGGGCGAGGACCGGATAGACGCCGTGGCCGTTCTTCTCCAGATCGTCGAAGGCCTTGATCGCCTCATCCGTCTTGCCGTCGGTAGCCAGCGTCAGCGCCCTCGAGAACGCATCGCCGGAAGAAGCGGCCTGTTTGGACTGCCAATAGTCGTAGCCGCGCCAGCCGGCGACGGCGAGAATGACGACGATCGCGATGCCGATCGCCCAGAAGCCGTATCTGTCGAACAGAGCCTTCGCCTGATCCTGGCGATACTCTTCATTGACCTCGCGAATGAAATTGTCGTCCGCCATCCAAGCCAACCGCGTTTTTCCGGCGGCAAGGCGACCGAAAACCGCCCGCAAAGCGCCCAAAACCAGAATGAGGCCTGCCTTTTAGCCGAAATTCACCGGCTTGAAAGGGGGGGCGCGGCAAAAAAGGCTATGGCAAGGGGCTGACGCCGAAGAGCCATTCGTGCAGCCGCCAGACGAAGAGGGCATAGACCACCAGTCCGGCGACGACCGCGATCACGTCGTTCGCGACCGGCCCGGAAGCCGGAACGGGCGCTGCCCGGCGCTTGACCGAGATGCGGTCGAACACCGCCCAAACCAGGAAAGAGCCGAAGAGCAGGATCGAGGCCAGGTCGCCATTCGCCAACAGATGCGCGACCGCCCATATCTTGATCGCGACGAGCATGGGGTGCTTGAGCACCGGCTTCAGCCGGCCGGCCGGAACCGCATAGATCGCAAGGCTGATGAAGGCGAAGATCATCAGAAGCGCCGTGACGTGCCTCATCCAGAGGGGCGGTTCATAGAGCACCGGCGCATCCGGGCGGGCGTGGCCGTATCCCCACACCAGAAGCACGAAGCCGATGATGGATACCAGGGAATAGAGGCCCCTCCACGGCCCCGGCCCCATCGCCGCGATGCGCCTGTCGCGCCAGGCGGGCGCGACGATGCGTACGGAATGGACGCCGAGAAAGAGGATCAGGCCGATGATGAGAACGGTCATTGGAATCCCATGTCTGTCGGAACCGCGAGCGTAGTCGCTTCACCCCGGTTTGGAAATGCAGCACGAAACGGTGATGAACAGCATCTTCAGGAACGGCGCGGCGCCGGAAACGCCGAGGTTCGCCTTGCCGCCGATCCGCGCTAGGTTAGTCGGCGCCATCAAAGGAGAGCCACATGCCTGAACTTCACCGGCCCATCGAGGAGATCGAGGCGCGTATTTCGATCGTGCGGCAAAACCTGCTCGAACTTACCGAAGAGGCGACCGGAGACACCGGAGCCGCCTTCGAGGAGCATATCGCGGAGGAAATCGCGAAGCAGGAGGAGGAACTGAAATCCCTCGAAGAGGAACGGGACGCCATAAGGAAGGGCGGTCGGACGTAGCCCGCCGGACCTATCGGCGCCACAATTCCTGCCTACGAGCGGCCCGGCCATCGACCCGGACCTTGCCCCGCATGCCGCCTGCCATACGCGTTTCAGCCGTCCTGCTCTGCTGCCTTTCCGTGTCGCCCGCTCTCGCGGAGCCGCCGCAACCGAAGGAGCAGATCGTCGCGATCTCCTTCGACGGAGCCAACGACCTCGCGCAATGGGAGCGCAGCCGGGCGCTCGCGCGGCGGACCGGCGCCTCCTTCACCTATTTCGTGTCCTGCGTGTTCCTGCTGACGCGGGCGGATCGGGGCATCTACCATCCGCCCGGGCGCGCGGCGGGCTCATCCAACATCGGCTTCGCGCCGTCCAGGGAGGATGTCGCCTGGCGGCTCAGGGAGATGTGGACGGCGCGCCTCGAGGGCCACGACATCGCAAGCCATGGCTGCGGTCATTTCGACGGCGCGAAATGGAGCAAGGGCGACTGGTCGGCGGAACTCAGGCAGGTGCGATCGATCGTGCGGGACGCGTGGAGGATCAACAATATCCCCTACGAGCCGGCGGGCTGGAAGGAATTCGCGGAGAAGGGAATCGTCGGCTTTCGCGCGCCCTACCTGTCGACCGGCGCGGGCCTCGACGCGGCGCTGGCCGACAACGGTTTCCTCTACAGCGCGAGCGGCGTCTCGCGGGGCCCCGAAACGCCGTTCGAAAGGAACGGCGTGGTGCAGTTCTCGCTGCCGACCATCCCGGAGGGGCCGGCCAAGCGCCGCGTCATCGCCATGGACTACAACCTCTATGTCCGCCATTCGAACGGCAAGGAGGATCCGGCGCATGCCGATCAATATGAGGAGCGCGCCTACCAGGCTTTCCGCGCCGCCTTCGAGCGCCAGTATGACGGCGAGCGCATCCCGCTGCAGATCGGCTTCCATTTCACGCTGATGAACGGCGGCGCCTACTGGCGCGCGCTGGAGCGCTTCGCCAGCGAAGTCTGCACGAAAGCGGACGTCGAATGCATTTCCTATCGCGACCTTGCGCGCCTGACCAAGACGCAGGCTGCCGGACACGAGGCGCCCGGCAACTGACCGGCATGCCCCCCGCTAAGCCGGATCCGGATCATCCGCTGTCCGGCGGATGTAGCGCACGTCGATCGACGGAAGCGGTTCCCCTTCCAGTGTCGCCTCGAAGGCGCGCAGGCGTTTGTAGATGGAAATCAGGGTAACGATGTCGGGCCAAGAGGCTACCAGATATTGGAAGGAAGAGCTTACCTGACTGAAAGCGGCCAGAGCCTGCTGCAATATGCCAAGCGTTATCTTGCCCGCCGCGATCGTTGGAGCCAATAATATATAGCTAAATACAGCGTCCGCCTGGATGTAGAATGACCGTGCGATATTGAAGTATGCATAATGAAAATAGAGGCGGAAATAATTTTTGCGTACATTTGAGAAGAGTTCTATCAGCGTAAGAGGCTGAGCACGGTCAGCACTGTCTTCTCCATAAACCAGCTCCTTCCTATACGCTGCTTCGACTCTCTGGTTCCGAAACTCTAAGCCAGGCAGCTTGATGCCGACTACGGCTAGCAGAAGGCTGCCGAATGCGGACCAGGCAATGGCCGCCAATACCAGCGAATGAGGAATTCGGCCTATGATAGGCAACTCGGTGACATGGCTTGATAGAGCGTCCAGCACCGGGAGGAATGCTATCAGCGTCATCAGAGACTGGATCAAGCTAGCCCCGAGATCCTCCATCGCTGTAGAAAAGCGCATAGTGTCGTCTTGAACACGTTGCGACGCTCCTTCAATATGACGCAGCCTGGACCAGTTCGCGACATAGAAATTATTCATCGCGGTGCGCCAGCGAAAGATATAGTGGCTGATGAAGAACTTCTGCACCACGTAAATCGCGACTGCTAGCGAGGCGATCACCAGAAAAACCCATATCTGGTAATAAAGCGATACTTGACTTACAGAGCCCGACGGAGGCGTAAGCGCCTTTTGAATAAGATCGAAGAATGGTCCACGCCAATTATTGAGCGCGACATCGACTTGCACCGAAAAATTTGTTGTAAAAAGAATGAATGCAGAGCCCAAGATCGACCAGTTTTGCCACGGGTGTGGCGCGTAGATCGCCCAGAATCCATAAAAGATAACCACTGCGGCTGCGAAATAGACGTAGAACCACAGAAATGGCTTCGACCAAAAGACGGATACCCCGATAATCGGTGCTGCATCCGGTGCTGCCGGCGGAAGTCCGATATATGCTCCCAATTGTTCGCCGCCAAGAAACCAGAACAGAACCGCCGCAAAGGCCCATATCACCAAGCTAATGAAGAATAGCTTCGGCCGTGGGAAAAACGAGACGAACATTCGAGAAGAGTCCTCAAGGACGGGATTTGCACAGTTTCGCCGTGCCGCATGAAACAGCTTTGCGGCAGAAATGCCGGTGGCGCCGGCTAGGAGAGGCCGGTCCCTCTGCCTAGCAGCACAACCACCCGCCTCCAACTTGTCTTTTGTTAATGTTGGGGCCTGTTGGCCTTGCCGACCGACAGGCCGATGAGGGCGCAGAGGAGAAGGGCGACGGCGGCGCCGATGGAAGGAGCCGTGAAGCTGCCGGTGCGGTCGGCGAGGAAACCGGCGAAGATCGGGCCAAGGATCTGGCCGACGCCGAAGAAAGCGGTCATGACGGCCAGCGCCCGTCTGGGCGATTCCGCCGCGATGGCGCGCCCCGCCACCAGGCCGATCGTGGTCAGCGCGACGAAGGTGCCGCCGAGCAGGACGCCGCCAATCAGCGGGCCGGCATAGCCGCCGAGCTTGACGCTCGCCACGACCCCGATGCCTTCGACGACGCAGCCGAGCGCAAAGGTCTTCATGCCGCCGAGACGCGCCACCACCGGCTTCCACAGATAGACGGAAGGGAATGCCGCGAGGCCGGTGACGAGCCAGACCGCGGCTTCGAAAAGCGGGCCGCCCTCCCCTTGCCGGACGATCGCCACGAGAAATGTCGCCGTGATGATATAGCCGAAGCCGAAAATGCCGTAGGCGGCGGTTATCTTGGCAAGGTCCAGGCTGCGTGGCAGCCGAGGCTCACGGCCGCCGTCGCCCACCGCGATCGGCCCTTCCCGGATCAAAGTCGCCGCGATCAGGAAGCCGGCCAGCGAAACCACGCCCGCGCCGATCCAGCCCGCGGCCCAGCCGGCTCCGGCAAGATGCAGGCCCCCGACCAGGACGGCGGAGAGGATGATGCCGAGGCCGACGCCACCAAAATGCAGCGCCTGAAGATCGTTGCGGCCGGCCGCCGCCAGATGGCTGAACACGATCGTCACGGAAAAGACCAGGACGAACGCGCTGGCCACCCCCGCCGCGAAGCGGATGAGCAGGAAGACGGGCAGGCTCGTCGTACAGGCCATGGCGGCGGCCAGCACGGCATTGGCGACAAGCCCCACCAGCATCGTCGCATGTTCGCGCCGATGTGCCCAGCCGAAGGCAGCGGCGACCGCGCCCACCAGATAGCCGAGATAGTTGGCCGATGCGATTGAACCCGCGTCGGAGGCCGACAGGCCGAGCCCTTCCATCATGCCGGGCAGGATCGGCGTATAGACGAACCGGCCGATGCCCATTGCCACCGCCATGGCGACCATTCCGGCAAAGGCGTAGCGGGCGGGAGAAACAGTCCGCGAACTCATGCGCGGGACCATAGCCGCGCACTTTTGCAGTGCAACATGATTTCTGTGGTCCAGTTGCCAGCGTTCGCCCGCGCGCTCGGGAACGTATCGGTTCCGCTCGCGTTCTTCACGAACCGCAACATCAATAAAGGAGAGGCGATATGAACGGGATCATCTACCTGATCGGCCTGGTCGTGGTGATCATGGCCATCCTGTCCTTCCTCGGCCTGCACTAAAACCCATCCAAGTCTCAGGATTTCTTCGCCGACTGCGGCGCAAAGGAGAGAAAATATGTCGATCAGCGAACCGGGAATGGCCGTGGTCGAATCCATGGAATATGTCGAAGGAGATTCCGCGGGTGCCGTTCCGCACATCGACTGGAGCGCGGTGATCGGCGGAGCGATCTTCGCGGCGGCGATTTCCTTCGTCCTGCTTACCTTCGGCTCGGCAATCGGTCTTTCGATCGCGTCGCCCTATCACGGATCGGGCGTTTCGCTGGTGGGCTTCGCCATAGGCGCCGCCCTGTGGTTCATCTGGGTCGAGGTTTCGAGTTTCCTGGCGGGAGGCTATCTTGCCGGCCGGATGCGGCGTCGCGCTTTCGACGCCACGCCGCATGAAAGCGACGTTCGCGACGGGACGCATGGGCTGCTCGTATGGGCGCTCGGCACCCTGCTCGGCGCGTTCCTGGCGATCTCCGGCATTTCGGGCGTGGCTTCGTCCGTATCGTCCGTCGCGGCAACGGCGAGCGGGAACGCGCAGTCTCCGGCCATGCAGATCCTTGCCGCGCGGCTTTTCCGCACGGACAAGCCTCCCGCACAACCGATCCCGGCGCAGACGAAAGCCGACGCGGCCATGCTGATCGCCGATTCCGTCAGCAACAGGCAGATGAATGCCGACGACCGCACCTATCTCTCCAACGAGATCGCGCGGGATACCGGGATCACACCGGAACAGGCACAGCAACGGGTGGATGCCGCGATCGCCGACGCCAAAGCGGCTGCCGACAAGGCGCGCAAGGCTGGGCTCATCCTCGGCTTCCTGACCGCCGCCACGCTTCTGGTCAGTGCCGCCGGAGCGTTTTTCGCCGCCGGCCTGGGCGGCAAGCATCGAGACGAGGGAACCGAATTCCTCGAGTGGTTCCCGAAGCGATAGAACGTACGGCTCCTTCTCCACCTGACGGCGGCGCATCCAATGCGCCGCTTTTTTTTTGCGCTTTCCGGGCGAGCGGGGTGCGCCCCGTCCCTCCATTCGGCAGCCTCTCCTTGACAGGAGCGCCGATGAACCGCTTCTCAGGGTGTGAGAAAGCGGTCGCCCGCAGGCCATGCCGATCGGGAGAAGGAATCAAATGACGCAGGAGCTTGATTTCGAAAACTGGTCTAGGCGAGCCGCAGAATGGGGCGTCCGCTATCGCGCCTCGCTGCGCGAGCGGCCGGTGCGCGCCCAGACGACGCCCGGCGAGATCGCGGCGAAGCTTCCGGCTTCCCCGCCCGAGCGGGGCGAGACGATGGACACGATCTTCGCCGATTTCGAGCGCGTCATCCTGCCCGGCATGACGCATTGGCAGCATCCGCGCTTCTTCGCCTATTTCCCGGCGAATGCCGCGCCCGTCTCCGTCGTCGCGGAATATCTGGTGACGGCGATGGCCGCCCAATGCATGCTTTGGCAGACCTCGCCGGCGGCGACGGAACTCGAGACGCGCGTGCTCGACTGGCTGAGGCAGGCGATCGGCCTGCCGGAAGGCTTCGCCGGGGTGATTCAGGATTCGGCGTCCTCCGCGACGCTCTCGGCCGTGCTGGTGATGCGCGAACGGGCGCTCGGCTGGAAAGGCAACAAGGCCGGGCTCGTCGCCAATCCGCGCCTGCGCATCTACGCCTCCGACCAGGTGCACAGCTCGATCGACCGGGCCGTCTGGGTTTCCGGCATCGGCGAGGAGAACCTCGTCCGCATCCCGGCGACGGGCAAGCGCCGTGGCATGGACGCGGCCGCGCTTTCCGCGGCGATCGAGCGCGACAAGCGGGCCGGTCACGTTCCGGCCGGCGTGATCGCCTGCACGGGCGGCACCAATGTCGGCGCCTGCGACGACATCGCGGAAGTCGTGCGGACTGCGCATGGACACGGTCTCTATGTCCATGTCGATGCGGCCTGGGCCGGCTCGGCGATGATCTGCGAGGAGTTCCGGCACCTGTGGGCCGGCATCGAAGAGGCGGATTCCGTCGTCTTCAATCCGCACAAATGGCTCGGCGCGCAGTTCGACTGCTCGGCGCACTTCATCCGGAGCCCGGACGATCTCGTCCGCACGCTGGCGATCCATCCGGAATATCTGAACACGCATGGCCGCGACGGGCTCATCAACTATTCGGAATGGACCGTGCCGCTCGGACGCCGCTTCCGCGCACTGAAGCTCTGGTTCCTGCTGCGCTTCCACGGGCTCGAAGGGCTGCGCGCCATGATCCGCAACCATGTCGCCTGGAGCGAAAGGCTTGCGGCGCGGCTCAAAGCCGAACCCGATTTCGAGATCGTGACGGAACCGGCGCTATCGCTGTTCTCGTTCCGGCATACGGATGCGGAGGACCTCGACGCGCACAATCTCGACCTCGCCCGGCGCATCAACGACGACGGTCGCCTGTACCTCACGCAGAGCCGCGTCGACGGAAAGGTCGTGATCCGCTTCCAGGCCGGGCAGTTCGAGACAACCGAGGAGGACGTGAACACGGCGTTCGAGGTCATCACCAAACTCGCGCGTAGCTCCCTTTAGAGACAGAACTGGCCTAGGCACGGAGCGGCCAGCGGCCCCGCTCGATCTGCCGGCCCTTGCCCCTAATGGTGCGCAGGAGGATAAAATCCTCGGCCATCCAGCCGATCGGCTGATCGAGCTCTGACGGCGGAACGCCCTGGCGGTCCCATATCAGCGTGACGTGGGGCTCGAAACCGGCCCGACCGCGCCAAAGCCCTTCCTTCGTCAATGCCTGACGCAATGCATCGCGAAATGCCGCCAACTCCTCTGCGCCGGCACAACAGCATAACACCGTCGGTTGTTTGTCGCGGCGAACCCGGAAGGTACGGAGACGGCCGAAAGCCAGCGGAAAAGGTGAAAACCTCACCCGTTCCGCCGCGCGCAACGCTGCTTCAAGATCGTCCTTTCGGGGGCCCCGGCGCGACCTGACCTCGTTCAGCGTGACATGCAGGCGATGAGGACCGTAGACAGGTTCGGAAAGTCCGTGCAACCGACGGCAGCCTTCCGCGAACTTCACAAGCGAATCCGCGGCGGCGGGAGCCGGCCGGAGTGCGAAATAGTCCTCAACCTGCACGGTCGCCGTTTCAAAGGCCAACGAAAGCTGCCCGGCCATGGCGCAAGCTCCATATTCTTTTGTTCACTTTATGTTCTTACCAGAGCGGATGTCCAGCCCCGTGGTTGCCCCATGACCGAGCGGTCATCCGACCGGCCCTGAACCGCCCGATACGCGCCTGAGCCACGGCGCCAGATGGAAGGCGCTCATCAGGAGATACATCGGCGTCATCCCGGCAAGCGGTGACTGACCCGTCATGCAATCTGTACCGGATACGCCGGCAGCAGCCGTTACCAGCGCCATCAACGCGAAGGTAGGGCTGGCGGCAAAGCATAGCCACCGGGCTGCGCCTCGGGCGAAGGCGGCGCCGAGCGATCGTGCGTGGCTTATGGTACGGTTCGGGGTCATGGCCGTTCTCCTTGCTCATGGGTACGGCTGGGCTCAATGGTACGGCTGGCCCAGGTTAGGAGCCCATTCTTGAGGGCGAGAGTGACAAGTGTGTCGGGATTCGGAGCCTAGATGGACTCGCTGATCACGGCGGCGGCGCGCGCGCTTTCCGCCGGCGACCCTCTTGGCGCGCTGAACCATGTCGCGCTGCGCAGCGACCCTCCCGCTCTGGCGCTAAAGGGCATCGCCATGGCGCAGCTCGGCGACCTCGCACGCGCCAAGGCGCTCCTGAAAAGCGCGGCCCGCGCCTTCGGCCCGAGGGAGGCGGCCGCCCGCGCGCGCTGCATCGTCGCCGAAGCCGAGATCGCGCTCGTCTCGCGCGACCTTTCCTGGCCGGCAAAAGCGCTCGACCGGGCCCGGGCGACACTCGAGGCACATGGCGATCGCCTCAACGCCGCCTATGCGACCTATCTCGACGCCCGCCGTCTCCTCCTGATCGGCCATGTCGACGAAGCCGGCCGTAAGCTTGCCGGGATCGATCCTGCGCTCTTTCCTGCCGCGCTCGGCGCCGCCTACGAACTGGTCGCCGCAGGCATCGCCATGCGGCGCCTTAAGGCCAGGGAGGCGCGCGCGGCGCTGGCCCGCGCCGAACGGGCGGCGCGCCGCGCCGGCATCTCGGCGCTTGCGGCCGAGGTCGAGGCCGCCTCCCTTGTCCTCGACGCACCGGCGGCGCGTCTGATCTCCGGCGGCCGGGAAAAGACGCTCCTGCTGGACGAGGTCGAGGCGCTCTTCGCATCCGGCATCCTGGTCGTGGACGGCTGCCGCCTCGTCGTGCGTCGCGGGGCAATCGTCGTGCCGCTCGAGAGCCGGCCGGTCCTGTTCGCGCTCGCCCGCGTGCTGGCCGAGGCCTGGCCCGGCGACGCGCCGAGGGAGAAGCTGCTCTTCAGCGCGTTCCGCGCAAGGCATGCCGACGAATCGCACAGGGCGCGGCTGCGCGTCGAGATCGGGCGCCTGCGCAAGGCGCTCAGACCGCTGGCCGGTGTGACCGCGACGGGACGCGGCTTCCGTCTCGTGCCGCGCGGCGCACCTCAGGCCGTGGTGCTCGCGCGGCCGGTCGAGGAAGAGCACGCGGCGGTGCTCGCCCTCCTCTCCGACGGCGAATCCTGGTCGAGCACCGCCCTGGCATTGGCGCTCAACGTCAGCCAGCGCACGGTGCAGCGCGCGCTCGAGGAACTTGCGGCGGACGGAAAGGTGCAGTCGTTCGGGCAGGCGCGGGCCCGACGCTGGATGACGCCGCCGGTGCCGGGTTTCCCGACAAGCTTGTTACTCCCGGCCCCGACGTCGATTGGCTAGCATCATGCTCCATAACAACCCGACAGGAGCAAGACATGAAACATTCAGCAGCGGAAATCCTCGAGGAATACGGCCCCTTCCCCGGCACCGAACAGGTGCACGGCCTCACCTATGACGGCAAGCATGTCTGGTTCGCCGCCGGCGACAGGCTGAACGCGATCGATCCCGCGGACGGCAAGCCCCTGGATTCGATCGACGTCCCGGCGCATGCGGGCACCGCCTTCGACGGCAAGCACCTGTTCCAGATCGCCGAGAGCCGCATCCAGAAGATCGACCCCAAGAGCGGACGCGTGGTCTCGACCATTCCGGCGCCCGGAAACGGCGGCGATTCCGGCCTCGCCTGGGCGGAAGGATCGCTCTGGGTAGGCGAATACCGCGCGCGCAAGATCCACCAGATCGATCCGGAGACCGGGAAGGTCCTGCGCAGCATCCAATCCAACCGCTTCGTAACGGGCATCACGTGGGTGGATGGCGAGCTCTGGCACGCCACCTGGGAAGACGAGCAGAGCGATATACGCCACATCGATCCGGAAACGGGCGAAACGCTCGAACGGCTCGACATGCCGGCCGGCACGGGCGTTTCGGGGCTCGAATCCGATGGCGGCGACCGCTTCTTCTGCGGCGGCGGCAAGAGCGGCAAGGTGAGGGTCGTGCGCCGGCCGAGATGAAGTTTCCGGCCGGCCCCGCGAGGCGGCGGATCCGGAATCCTCCGGCCGGTCAGTCGTCAAGGAGCCGCAAGGCGCCGCCCTTGTGGGCGGCGATGTGGTCGGTCCTGTCGCTCTTGATCTCGTATTGGGGATCGTCGCGCGAGGCCCGATGAGTATGGCCCTTGTAGTCGAAATCCCCGGTATGGACGCGAATGATCGTGCCCGAGACGCGGCCCGCCTCCGAGTTCCAGCTCACATGATCGCCGACCTTGAATGTCCTGGGCATCGTTATCTCCGGTTGGGGCTCCCCTTTATGGCTGACAGTTGACGGTGCCGCCGAATTCCAGCGCGGCGAACGGAATTGCGGATTCCCCATTCAGTTCGGCAAGCCGCTTCAAGAGCCAGGGTTCGGGCTCGCCGAAGCTCAGCCGCCGCACGGCGACGGGCGAGGATTTCAGCTGCGGCTGGTGGCTTATCGGGTCGCGCGCGTACCAGGTGTGCTGGTTGGCCGATTGCGCGCCGTGGCCGTAGTGGAACGGCACGAACACCTCTCCCGGCCGCACCGTATCGACCACCATCGCCACGCCTTCCCAGCGGCCGTTCGGCGAGGTGATCTCCACCCTATCGCCGAGCCCGATCTCCAGGCGGGCCGCGTCGTCCGGATGGACCTCGACATAGGGGTGGGGCGCCCGCTCGTTCAGGACGGCGGACCGGCCGGTCTTGGTGCGGGTATGGAAGTGATAGACCACGCGCCCGGTGATGAGGGTGAACGGGTATTCCATAGAGGTCGGATTCGGCTGCCGCCGCCACTCCACCGGCCTCAGGAACGCCTTTCCCCTGGGATCCATCCGCTCATAGTCGCCGCGGGTGTTCTTGCGGCCGGTCAGGAAATCGGCGCCATAGGTTTCGCATTCGTCGATGCCGGTCCAGAATTCAAGGTCCTCGTAGAGACGCTCGGAGCCGCGCGGGTGTTCGTCATTGCACGGCCAGCGGACCGAACCCATTTCGAGGATCAGCTCATAGGTCATGCCGGAATAGTCGCAGGGCCGGCCTTTCGATACCTTGCGCCATTCCTCGAAGGCGTCCTTCGGCTCCCCGAACGGGATCAGGGCCACGCCCTCCCGGTCCTTGAAGCCCAGCCGATCTGCCACTTCCACGAAGATGTCGAAGTCGCTGCGCGCCTCTCCGGGCGGCTCGACCGCCTTCAGCAGAAGATTGACGCTGCGGTCGGCATTGGTGACGCAGCCCATCTTCTCGCCCCACATCGCCGCCGGGAAATAGACGTCGGCAAGATCGACCGTCTCCGCGTCGAGAAACGGGTCCTGCACCACCAGGAAGAGCCGCCGCAGGATGCGCTCGCTGCGGTTCTGGTCGGGCAGGCTTACGAGCGGGTTGGTCCCGATCACCCACATGAACTCGATCTCGCCGCGCTCGGCGCTTTCCATCATCGACAATATGTCCTTCGGCACCTCCGGATGGAACTTACCGAAGTCGATATTCCAGAGTTCGCACAGGTCGCGCATCTGCGCTTCGCAGTGAGGATTGCGGTAGGCGGGATAGGAGCCGCCCGCGCCCGCTTCCCGGTTGCACATCGCGGCCGGTTGGCCGGCCATCAGCAGCGGACCGGCCCCGGGCTTGCCGATCGCGCCGGTAATGAGATGCACCGTGTTCACCAGCGAGGACGAGGCCGTGGCCTCGACGCTCTGGTAGAAGCCCTGCAGGACGGTGGAGACCATGCGCCGCGTGGTGCCGATCCACTCCGCCGCGGTTTCCAGATCGCGCCGGGGGATGCCGCAGATTTCAGCTACGCGCTCGGGCGGGTATTCGCGGGCGACGGCGTCGAGTTCATCGAAGCCGACCGTGTGTCTCGCAATGAAGTCGCGGTCTATCCAGCCGCGGGCGATCAGCAGGTGAATGATCCCGTTCATGAGCGCGACGTTCGTACCCGACCGCAGCGCAAGATGAAGGTCGGCGCCCTGCAGCACGGTCGGCGTCCGGCGCGGGTCGGCGACGATGATCCGTCCGCCATTCTTCGCCTTCGCCGCCAGCATTCGCTCCCAGAGGACGGTCTGCACCTCGGCGACGTTGTGGCCGTAGAGGCAGAGGAGGTCCGCCTGGTCCACGTCAACATAGGAAGCCACCGGGCCGTCGACGCCGAAATTGGCCATGAGACCGGTAGCGGAGGTCGCCGTGCACAGCCGGGTATTTCCGTCGATGTTGGAGGATTGCAGGCCGCCGCGCCAAAGCTTCCCGAGCGTATAGAACTCCTCGATCGTGAGCTGCCCGGAATTGTAGCAGGCCAGGTTCTCGTGCCCCTGGCGCCAGGCCTCCCTGAACGTCTCGATGAAGAAGTCCATGGCTTCGGCCCAGCCGACCGGCTCGAGCGAGGCTCCCTTCGTCCGCCGGATCATCGGGGTGGTGCCGCGCCGCTTCGAGTTGTTCGCGACCCAGCCGTGCTCGCCCTTCGGGCCGAGATGACCGAAATTGACCGGATGGCCGGCATTGCCGCGGACGCCGGCAATCCTCCCGTCCTTCACGGCGATATCGACACCGCAGCCGTTGGAGCACAGGATGCAGGCAGAATGGACCCAGGCGTCGGGATCGCCTTCTATCCCGAGATTGGTGTCGATCCTTGGTTGCATGTGCCGCTCCACTGGCGCGGCGCGGAAAGCGCCTCGGCCATTAAAGCCCTTCCGGGTGCGAGCACCAAGGTTTGTTTTCGCTTACGGGCGCCGTAGTGCCATGCCTTGGCCTCACTTCCACGGCGCCTTACCCAACCTGGGCAGTTACAGGAAAGGGCACAATTCAATGACGAAACAAGCTACGTTCGCCGCCGGGCGCGGTTAGCCGAGATTTCTCAACGGCGCCGTGTGCGATGGCGCGTTGTTGTCGCCCACCAGACTGCGGCAAAACGAGCAGTGAAAGCGTTTGATGCCCGGATAGGCTTTGCGTACCATGGCCACGACGTCCTTCAGCCAGACATCTGACGAATGCCAGCGGTTCCGGATGGTGACGACGTTCATCGTCCGCCCCGCCGTGATCTGGTCTATCGCACCTTTGGCCATCTGCTGATTGCCTTTACCGGCTGCCGCGAGCATTTTTTCGAACTGACGCACCAGCCGCCTATCCTCATCTTCCACCGTGCTGGCGATAGAGTCGTAAGTTTCCGCCGGCTTGCCAGGTTTGCCGCCGTGGCGGCCTTGATATTTCGAGAGTTCGTAATCGATGCATTTGTTGCCGGAAAACACGCTTCCGGCATCTTGGAAATTCCCTTTCATGATCATCATGCCCGGATCCGAGAGCGTTGAGCCGTGCGGGGCATAAAAAATTATCTCCACGTCCTTTCCTGTGCCCGGGACGTCGAACGTCTTGTTTGCCTTGTAATAACCGCCATGAGCGGAAATAAGGACGTCATGGCTGCTCGTGGCGGATTTAAAGAAGTAGAGCTTGCTGCCCAAGGGCTCCGCACCCTTCGGGATTGAGTTAGCCATGGCTGCCCTCCTGTTTGCCGCAATATGCGGCGTCGGTCGGTTGACCGTCAACCCTCGTCGCTCGAAACAGGATCGTGCTATTCTGAATCGATTATGAACTCCCAGCCAACACCGCCGGAAGACGTCGCGAGCCTCTATCGTCGCGCCTTCGACGAGTATGGCGCGCGGGCGCTCTGGCCTGCGCCCGGTCAAGCAACCGACCTCGGCGGATGCCTTGGCGACTACCGGAGCACTGCGCATGGATGGACGCAGACTCGCCGAATCGATCGAAGCACTGTGCCGCGCCCATCAGTAAGTTCTTGCTACTCTCCGCCTCTACGTCTCTTTACTGCCTTTAGATGCCAGCCAGCGCCGGACACAAAATCACTCCCACTCTATTGTTCTGAGCGATGTTAACGCGCTGATTCTTCAGCGCAATTTTTTTCTGCGCATAGAGAAAGACCGACTCCACGATCCGTCAGAAATTTGGGGTCTTGATTTCAAAGAGGATTTTCGACGATCTGCGATTTGCTCGGTTTCAGCGACTATCGACAACGATCGGTCGATTTTTCGCTGACAGGCGCCAACACATGGAAGCCTACAGCTCCCAAAAAGACCGTCACGAGACTATCCACAAGAGGCAACTCGCTCGCAACCGCGAGTTCACGCAGCCTTGCCAAATAACGTTTCGATGAGTGGACACTCCGGCAAGGTGCCGTCGCCGCATTGCGCCACAACATCCTTCAGCACCCGTTCCATGCGCTTCAGGTCAGTGATTTTCGCCCGTATGTCCGCGAGATGCACAGCAGCAACGTCTCTTGCGTCAGCGCAAGGCCGGTCGCGCTCATCGGCCAGACGCAACAACCCACGGATTTCATCGAGCGAGAAGCCGAGCTCGCGCGCACGCAGCACGAAGCGGAGCCGCCGCTCGTGCGTGCTGTCGTAGGCGCGGTAGCCGGCCGCAGTGCGCGGCGGTTCCGGTAGAAGTCCAACCTTCTCGTAGTAGCGCACCGTCTCCAGATTGCTGCCGGTCCGCCGGGCGAGTTCCGCCCGCTGCATGCCTTTCACCACGGCGTGATCGCGCATCGCGAAAGCCCTCTTGACCCTGTAGTTGCTACAGACCCCACATTAGCGTTCGAATACGATTTCGGCAACAAAGGCGAGGCCGGACATGAATGCATCACGACACGGAGCGGCGGATATCGCCTCACCCGCGGGGAACCTGACCAAACCTGAGCGAAGCGAAGCCGGGCGTCAGCGCCTGGCCGCCGCTGGCGGCGTTCTCGCCGCGCTTGGCGCGGCGTCCTGCTGCGTCGTGCCTTTCGCCTTGTTCACGCTTGGCGTCAGCGGAGCTTGGATCGGCAACCTGACGGCGCTCGAACCCTATCAGCCGTTGTTTGCCGCGATTGCCGCAGCCTGCCTCGGCTATGGCTTCTACCTGGTCTATCGCAGGCCGAAGGTCGCTTGCGCCGAAGGCTCCTACTGCGCGAGCCCGTCGTCGAGCCGGCTCGCCAAAGTCGGTCTGTGGACCGCGCTCCTCCTCGTCCTGATCGCCGTCGGCTTCCCGCGAATCGCTGCCCTGTTCCTCTGAACCAAGGAGACGTTCCATGCGCACATCTCAAATCACCACCACTGCCGCCGTCATCGCGGTGCTGATGTCCTGGCCGGCATACGCTGCGGACAAGACCATCGTTCTCGATGTGAAGAACGCTGACTGCGTTCTGTGTCCGCCGATCGTGAAGCAGTCGCTACTGCGGGTGCAAGGCGTCAAGAATGTGGAAACCCGTCAAGCGAACCAGATGGCCGACTTCATGGCCACGGTTACGTTCGACGACGCGGTTGCCAGTGAAGCTGCGCTGATCGCGGCGACGACGAAGGCCGGCTATCCATCCCATGTCGCGAGCGCGAATTGAGAGAGACGGATTGAGCGATCGCGCACTCATCGCCACGGGCGCAGTCGGCGCCCTGTTGGCTGCGGCCTGCTGTGCGGCACCGTTGCTCGCAGCCGTCCTGCCTTTGGCCGCCTTTGGCGCCTGGCTGGCGGGTGCGGGTCTCATCGTGCTGGTGCTGCTCATTGTGGGGTGCTGCGGTCTTGTCGCCTGGATCATTCATCGCCGTCGCGCGAAGGCCGCCTGTGGCGCGACGGCGATTCCACAGGAAAGCATGAAGTTATGAGCAATTGCTGCGCGCCTTCCACTTCTCAGGACCAACTTGCAGCTTCCGCGTCCGCGAGGCCGCATTACACCGTACGTCCAGGCGTGACATTCCCGGACTGGTCGGCGATCACAACGCCCGTCGTCAACGAAGCTCTGCTGGCCATGGTCGGCTCCGACCATGTGCTCAAGCGCTGGAGCGGATATGATCCCGCGACCGACCGCTTACGCGTTGCGCTGCTTCAGCACTACATCGAACACGGGCGCGCTCCGGACAAGTGCACGCTTGCCCACGACGCAGGACTTGGCGAGACGGCCATTGGGCCTTTACTCGAAGATCTCCGCCGACGTGACCTCGTCGTTCTCGAGGGCGAGCGGATCATCGGCGCCTATCCCTTTACCGATCGCGACACGGGCCATCGAGTCACGTTCGATGGACGTACTCGCAACGCGATGTGCGCGGTCGACGCGCTCGGCATTGGCGCAATGACGGGTCACGACATCACGATCGCCGCGCGTTGCCGCCAGTGCGGCGCGCCGATCCGGATCGCCACGCAGGACCGAGGGGCGTTGGCGGAGGTTGAGCCGGATACGGCCGTCATGTGGCAAAGCGTCCGCTATGAAGGGGCGTGCGCCGCGAACTCGCTGTGTGCGGCGACCGTCTTTTTCTGCTCGGACGAGCACCTCTCCGCTTGGCGCCGCGAACGGTCCGCTGCCGAGCCGGGTTTTCGGCTATCGATTGCGGAAGGCCTGGAGGCCGGCCGTGCTCTGTTCGGACCAAGTCTTGCTGGACTCGGCATGCCATCGCGAACGACCGCCGATCCTGAATCGAAGGCCCCTGCTGTCGCGAACCGTCCCATCCGCGCGAATGGTCGCAATGGAAGCACTTACGATCTTGTCGTGATCGGCGCCGGCTCGGCCGGCTTCTCGGCCTCGATCACAGCCGCCGATCAGGGCGCGCAGGTGGCGCTCATCGGCGACGGCACCATCGGCGGCACTTGCGTCAATGTCGGCTGCGTGCCGTCAAAGACCCTGATCCGCGCGGCCGAGACACTTCACAATGCTCGCGTGGCAGCACGTTTTGCCGGCATTACTGCTGAAGCCGAACTGACAGACTGGCGCGAAACTGTTCGTCAGAAGGACACGCTCGTGTCTGGGCTGCGCCAGGCCAAATACGCTGACCTACTCCCCGCGTACAATGGTATCGCCTATCGCGACGGACCAGCTCGCCTCCTCGACGCCGGCGTCGAAGTTGACGGCGCACGTATTGCCGCTGGCAAGATCATCATCGCGACCGGCGCGCGGCCGGCAGTGCCCGCCATTCCTGGCATCGAGACCGTGCCGTATCTCACCAGCACGACGGCGCTCGACCTCGAGGAGCTGCCGCGCTCGCTGCTTGTGATCGGCGGCGGTTACATCGGCGCGGAACTCGCCCAGATGTTCGCTCGTGCCGGCGTCAAGGTGACCCTCGTCTGCCGGTCTCGTCTACTCCCGGAGGCCGAGCCCGAGATCGGCGCGGCGCTCACGGGGTATTTCGAGGACGAAGGCATCACCGTTATCTCCGGCATCGCTTACCGCGCGATCCGCAAAGCCAATGGCGGTGTGTCACTGACGGTCACGCGCGACGGCCAGGAGATGGCAATCAACGCCGATCAGGTGCTGATCACCACGGGGCGCACGCCCAACATCGAAGGCCTTGGGCTGGCCGAGCACGGGATCACCGTCTCGGCGAAGGGCGGCATCGTGGTCGACGACCGCATGCGCACGACCAAGGCTGACGTCTATGCCGCCGGCGACGTCACCGGCCGCGACCAGTTCGTCTACATGGCTGCATATGCTGCCAAGCTCGCCGCGAAGAACGCCCTTAACGGCGACAGCCTGCGCTACGACAACCGCGCGATGCCCGGCATTGTGTTCTCCGATCCACAGGTGGCGAGCGTCGGGCTCACCGAGGTCGCCGCACGAGCCGCCGGACATACGGTTCGCGTCTCGACGATCGGTCTCGATCAGGTGCCGCGCGCGCTCGCCGCGCGCGACACCCGTGGGCTCATCAAGCTCGTCGCCGAGGCTGGCAGCGGGCGGCTACTGGGCGCCCATATTCTCGCCCCGGAGGGCGCCGACAGCATCCAGACCGCAGCGCTTGCGATCCGGCAGGGCCTCACTATCGATGACCTCGCGGATATGATCTTCCCGTATCTCACCACGGTCGAAGGCCTGAAGCTTGCCGCTCTGTCGTTCGACAAGGATGTGGCCAAGTTGTCCTGCTGCGCCGGCTGATGTGAATTCTGACGATAGCATTTTTCGAAAAGCGACACGGCTTGAGGTGCGCGACTCTTTCCTTGCGGATGCTTGCTGATGATAGGCTCTCTAGCGAAAGGCCTACCCGCATTGATGAGTGACAGCCGCTCCGCGACGCGCATTAAGGAAGAGTGGGAGACGAATGGCGAGCCGGTATGACCTTGTTGTCATTGGGTCTGGCACCGCTGCGATGGTTGCGGCGATGCGCGTGCGCGCTGCGGACTGGAGCGTGGCGGTGATCGACCACCGGCCTTTCGGTGGTACCTGTGCACTGCGCGGCTGCGATCCAAAGAAGCTGCTTATCGGGGGCACCGAAGCCGTTGATCATGCTCGGCGCATGCGAGGCAAAGGCGTCGCTGGTGACGTCCACATCAAATGGCCGGACCTGATTGCCTTCAAGCGCGAATTTACCGATCCCGTACCGGAGAAACATGAACATCGATACCATGAAAAGGGCATCGACACGTATCGTGGGCATGCTCGATTTACAGACCGAAACAGTCTGACCGTGGACCGAGAGAGTCTTGAAGCACGCTACGTGCTAATCGCTGCGGGCGCCGAACCGGTGGGGCTAGGGATTCCGGGTGAAGAACACTTTGCCACCAACGAAGATTTCCTGGCGATGTCGCCGTTACCGCGCCGCATCGTGCTGGTGGGCGGCGGCTACATCGCCTCGGAGTTTTCTCACATCGCTGCGCGAGCAGGTGCGCAAGTCACAGTTCTCCAGCGTGGCGAACGTATGCTCACACGCTTCGATCCAGATTTGGTGAGCTGGCTCATGGAAAAATTCAAGGAGATCGGCGTGGATGTACGCTTGCGGACCACAGTAAGCGCGATCGAGAAGCACGACACAGCCTTTGCCGTCCGCGCTCGGTCAGCAGAAGCAGAGGAGGTCTTCCAAGCCGACCTCGTCGTTCATTCGGCGGGGCGCGCACCCGCGCTAGAGGGACTCGACCTCGACGCCGGAGGCATTGTCATGGACAAGGGACGGCTCAAGCTGAATGAGTATCTACAGAGCGTCTCGAATCCGTCCGTCTATGCCGCCGGCGACGCGGCGCAACAGGGGCCGCCGCTGACGCCTGTCTCGAGCCACGACGCCAAAGTGGTTAGCGCCAACATTCTTGAGGGTAATCACTATCGACCCGACTATCGGGGCGTTCCGAGCGTGGCGTTCACGATCCCGCCAATCGCTGCCGTCGGGCTGAGTGAAGATCAAGCACGTCAGCAGGGTCTGAAGTTCCAGACTAAGTCCCAGAAGGCATTCGACTGGTTTACGGCGCGACAGGCCGGAGACTCGGTCTATGGATTTAAGGTGATGGTCGAGGATGGCACCGGGCGCATTGTTGGCGCTCACATTGTTGGGCCGCACGCCGAGGAAGTCATCAATCTATTCGCCCTGGCGATCCGTCATGATCTCTCGGCAGCCGACTTGAAGTCGACCATGTTCGCCTATCCGACAGGTGCCTCTGACGTCGGATATATGCTCTGACTGCCTGACTTCGATCCCACGAAACCATAGCGAGATTGAACGGCGTCTAAGCGATTGGGCGTGGTCCGAACAAGATAACCGCTGCGCCCACAAGACAGATCACCGCGCCGAGGAGATCCCATCGGTCCGGTCGAACATCCTCGACAACCCACAGCCATAGCAGGGACGCAGCAATGTAAACACCGCCATAGGCCGCATACGCGCGCCCGGCCGCGGCAGTATCAACTTGAGTCAACAGCCCGGCGAAGAGCGCCAGCGAAACGACCCCCGGCGCCAACCACCAGCCGGTCTTACCCTCGCGAATCCAAATCCAGAAACTGAAGCATCCGGCGATCTCGAAGAACGCCGCGGCGACATAGACGATTGCGGTCTTGATCACCGGCGTTTGCGTCCGCTTGCCGGGCGTCCGCCGCAGGGCGTCTGGTCCGCCATGTCCTTGAGAATCACGCAGTCCGGCCCGGGCCCGCCGAAGCAAACAGCATCGCAACGTCCAATGAATTCGGCCAGATTGCGCTCCAGTCCTTTCAATTCCGCGAGCTTTGCCCGCACGGCATCGAGGTGAACCTGCGCGATGGCGCGCGCCTCAGTGCACGATCGGTTGCTGTCTTGTGTGAGCCCGACGAGCGAGCGGACCTGTTCGATCGGAAAACCGAACTCGCGACATTGCCGAATAAAACTCAGTCGGCTGCGGTCGGTATCGCTGTAGGTGCGCTGACCGCCGGCGCGCCGTGCCGGAACGGGCAGCAGCCCAATCTCCTCGTAATAGCGGATGGTGGGCGCGTTCGTGCGGGTCCGCTGTGCAAGATCGCCTATTTTCATAACTCCGGCTCCCGTTCGAAAGGGCTTGAACCTCAAGTTACTTGAAGTCCTATCTTCGGGCTAGAACCGATCGCCAGGAAAGGGAACGAGAATGAAAGCGCACGAAGCCCCGAAAGAGCCGATCGCCTGCACGCTGGGCGCGGGCGCTTATCGGGAACGCCTCGCCTGGATCACTGGGCTCAACCGATCCGCTCTGCAAAGCGTTCGGCGCGAGGGACCGCGGCTGATCCTCGCCTATGATCGGGGGGCCGCAGTCCGCGTCCGCGAAATGATTCGCCGCGAACAGGAATGCTGCGCGTTTCTCGACTTCGAACTGGACGAAGGCGCAAGCGAATTGATGCTTGTGATCACGGCGCCGGAGATGGCGCGAGACGCCCTAGTCGCGGTATTCGATCCCTTCGTGAAAGGATCGAATTCCAGTGCCGGCGGCTGCGCGTGCGCCGCGAGGGCACAATGACGGACTCCGCCCCATCAGAGACCGGCGGTCGCGGCGCGGCACTCGCCGCATCCGCTGCAGGCGTCGCCGCGACGGGTGCGCTCGCGTGCGCCGCGTGCTGCATTCTGCCCTTCGCGCTGCCCGCGGCCGCGTTGGCGCTTTACAGGTGGCGCGCTTGCCTGGCTGGCGAGTGTCTATCACGGGGCGATCGTAGCTGCCGCCCTCCTCGTCGCTGTCGCGTGGATCTGGGTCGTCCGTCAATCACTGCGTACCCGCAAGCGTCCGGCTGCAACAACAATTCTGATGATGCTCGTAGCCTCAGCAATGCTCATCCTTGCCTAGTCCTGGCCGGTCATTGAGCCGGTCGCTGTTGCTTGGCTTATCGCGCGATAGCCGCCAAACAACACCTGACACTCGAAGGAGGAAGTCGATGATAAACACCGACGCCAACGGCCGCTCGTGGCCGAGAGCCATCGGCATCGGCTTGGCCGTTGCAGTGATTGCCGCGATCGTCATGCTTGCACTGACCGCGGCCGGCGTATCGCCTTTTCCAAAACCGCCTTCGCTGGCTTTCGCAGAGACCCTGTTGCGTCGACCGCTGCCGTTGCCGGTAGGCTTGCTGTTCCATGCCGCTTACGTGACGTGCTGGGCGGTGATTTTCGTGCGCTATTTCCCGCGCCGCGATCTCAAGACCGCATTGGCGCTCGCTGGCGCGCTTTGGCTGGTAATCCTTGTCGTCTTCTTCCCCGTCATGGGATGGGGTGTTGCAGGACTAAATGTCAGTCCGAAACTTATTCCGGCATCATTCGTGCCGCACTTTGTGTTCGGACTATTACTCTGGGGGCTGGACAAATATGTGCCACGCGCGGCCTTGCTCACCTCCCATCGCGCTTGATCCGCGGTTGCTTCAGCAAATGCGTCGTTCGCGAAGCAACTCTCCGCTGCGCGCGATCCGGCGGCATCGGACTCAAGGTCGGCCTTACGTGCGTGGCCGCTCGCAGGATGCCAGGCGATGATCGTCCGACGTTTGAGATCAATCGAAGTCAATTGAAGAAGCCAACTACGCCAGAGTGTCCTATGGGTATTCTAGGTTATCCGGCGCAACGCTACTGTCGCGCCCACTCGATTCTCTCAACGCAGCGTAACGCGCTGATTTTTATAAGCAAAAGTTTTCTGCTGACGGTCTAAATCCGACTGTCAGTCCGTCAAAATTTTTCGCTTTTGATTTCAAAGGGGAATTTGCGCGATTCGAATTTTGCGCGGTTTCGAGAACTATCGACAACGATTGGTCGATTTCTCGCGCTTCGCTCGCTCAGAGCGCCCACCTGCGCCCGCGTGAAAAAAACCGTCAGCATCTTTAGCACAAGACGGTGCGTCCCGCGAGAGCCCGCGCACGATCGAGTCTTTACGGTTGGGCGCTGGCCGGCGCGAACGGTGGGGTGTTCAGCCGTCCCTGACCGAGGACGATGACCGTGCAATGGCTCTGGGCGCGCGTGATGCCGTTATAGAGCAGTCTTCGCAAATGCTCCGCGCTTCCTGTGGCGGTGTGCGGCCAAAGCACAATGACGTTCGGAAACTCGCGGTTCTTGGCGCGCTGAATCGTCATGGCAAGATGACCGCGATGCTGCCGGAAACCCAGACGCGCACGGTTGCGCACCGACTCCCGCACGAACCCAGTGACTTGCGCAGCGGTGAAAGCCACTTGCCCATGCGCGCGCCGCAAGCGGTCCATGCGGCTGAGGGCCTGCGCGATTGGGGCGTATCCGGCCAGCGGCGTCAGAAGCGCGCGCAGGTCAGCGCAGGATGCCCTTTCCGGCAACGCGATATCAGCCAGTAAGGCATCGGCATCTTCGTTGTCGTGGCGGTCCCACGTATGCGGATACGGCCCGAAGGTCGCGCCGTTCTTGCGCGTATACTGCTTGGTTTGAAGGGTATTGAGCGCAGCGCGGATAATCGCGTTGCCTGCATCAGGCGTGAGAATGACGACCGGGCCATGGCGCTGCGCAATGTCGTTGGCAATCGACCACGTCAGAAGCGCGTGATTGGCATTCGTCGCAGGCGCGTCCAGAAGCCGGAAGCCCGCACCGTTCCATGTCGTCCGGTTGTTGAAGGTGTTCGCTGTCAGAACCGACTTCACATCCTGTCCTTGGCGCACGGCCAGCGCGGCGGCGAGAAGACCCTGTTGAGTCGTGCGCCGAACCAGCGTGAGGCGGTGCGTCTGGCCCGCGCCTTCAAGCCAGCCCATGAGGGGAGCGGTGTCGCGTCCGTTGTGAAGGCACTGGAAGCCGTCTGCCGCCGCCACGATCCGGCAAGACGGCGAAAGCCCCTGAAGGACGTGCATCCGGTGTCCGTCGAGGTCTTGCGCCTCATCCACCAATATCAGCGGAAAACTACGCGCCACCCAATTTTGAACGGCTTCGTTTTCCAGAAGGCCAGCCGCCAGAGCGCACGGCCCGTCAAATTCACCCAAAGCATCGGCTTGTTGCTGCATCGCAGGCGTAATCAGGCTCCTGCGCCGCGCAGCCACAGTCCGGGCGAACACATCGAAGGTCTGGCAATCGAAGCGCCGGCGGAACGCCGCGTTCTCGCCAAGGCGCGCGTCCAGACGACGGCGCGCGCCGTTCATGAAGGTGAGCGCCAAGAGCTTGTGCCCTTCGCCAAGCACCCCGTCCTGAACGAGTTCTCCCGCGCGACCCACGAGATTGTAGGTCTTGCCCGTACCCGCCGCGCCCTCATAGAAATCGAACGTCATGGCGGCACAAATCGGAAGACGTGCATGTCGGCGGTCGAGTCCACCGCAATGCGTGTGAAAAGCGGCGTGTTGGCGTTCTCGGGATCGCGCAGCACGGCGCACAAGGCGTTGAGCAACTGCGCGGCGCGCGTCCGGCAAGGCGCACTGGCCATAAGCGTGATGGCGGCGCTCTCATGGGTCGGCGCGTAGGATTTCTGCGTGAGCAAATGAGCGGTGAACGCTGGGGGGTCGGCAAAAGCCGTCCCCAGCGCGGTTCCAACCGCGGCCAGCATCGCGGCTTCGTCCGCGCCCGCAATCCAAGAAACCACATGCTCCATCGCCCAGCCCTGCGGCCAGAAGACGACAGCGCGCGGCGGAGGATTGCTGGCTTTCACTGCATCGAAGTATCCGCGCCCCTCATTGTCCCCGTCCACGAGGATGCAAGGCCGCGTGTGAACGGCACTGACCAGCGCGAACGTATCGGCAATCTTGGCGTCGATGGTCGGCACGACGCCAACGAAGGTGGAGAGAAGCGGCGCGCCGTCTCCAGCGTCCTCCCAACCTTGATGCAGTTCAAGAGCGGTTTGCAGCGCCTCAAGCCATGCCACGTCCGAAACCCCTTCCGGGATCAGCACGCATTCGTGCATGAGCGCGCCTACAAGTTTCTGCCGCCATGCAAAGAGCAAATGTTGCTGGTGGTTGGTCGGCTGCGCGGGCACCGGGTCCATCAGAGGCTTGGCGTTCAGGACGCCTTCGCGCGTTTCGATAAAGAGTGTATCGGGCGCGGGAAACATCGCGGCGACGATGGGCGAATGCGTTGTCACGATGGTCTGGTTGCACAACGCGTTGAGGCGATTGACCAGCCGCTTCTGCTGCGAGGGCTGGATATGCAGTTCGGGTTCCTCGACGGCCAGCACAAAGGACTGGCCCGTCTCCGCGCGCGCCTTGCCGAATTGCATGAGCAGCAGAAGGCTTTGAAGGGAGACAAGGCCCGTGCCCTGTCGCTGTGAGGGAAGGGTTGGCCCTGTGCCCTGCACAAAGTGCGGCACGACGCTTTCCAGAACGGAATCACTATCGGTCGAGGTCAGGCGCAACTGGAGTCTGGGCGCGCTGGCCATGAGTGTGCGCAACTCGTCATTGGCAGCATTGACGATCTCGGACAGCCCCGGCTGGTCTTCGAGCCGCGCCCCTTCGGGTGGAGTCCAGAGGCGCGCTCGCTCGGCGCGCACGGCCTGCGCGGGCATGTCTCCGCGCGTAGCCACCACGCGGCGAAACAGTTCCGAGGAAAAGGAAATCCAGCGATCCCATGTGCGCGAGGCCGGGACCAGAAAGAAGCCAAGCTCCTGTAGCGCCTTGGTGTGAATGGTGCGCAGATGCGCGTCTTCAGCGAACGGATCGCCCAGCGTAGCCTCATCGTCCACGAAAAAGCGGATCGTTTCGGCTTCCAATTCGTCCAGATCGAACCGAGCGACAAAGCCGATCTGCACGGCCAGGTCGGTGTGCTGCGCATTTGGCGCAGCGCTCAAGGTCTTGGCGTTCGGGTCGAACCACTTCTCAACACCGCGCTCGGGACTGAACCATGAGGGATGATGTCGCGGGTCGTTGGGCGCAAAGCCCGTCACGGTGGCGATGCATAGGATGCGGGCGGCTTCGTTGGGCGCGCTCCCGTGAAAATCGTGCTCGGTCAGCCGGCGCACCAGTCGGTCGCGCCCGAAGAGCAACGCCAGCGCCTCAATAATTGTCGTCTTGCCGCTATTGTTCGGGCCGACCAAAACGGCGTGGCGGCCCAGCACAATATCCGCCGAACGCACCCCGCGAAAGCCGGAGATCTTCAAGCGGACGATATGCATTTTGCCATCTCAAGATAGCGGCAGAAGGCGTTCGCCAACTGAATCTGCCGTGGTGTGCGGCACTCCGCTTCGAAGATCTGCGGTGAGCCGACGAGGATCGATACGCATTTGGCGCGAGAGGTGGCGACATTGAGCCGGTTGAGGCTGTAGAGGAACTCCATCCCGCGCGGGGCATCCGCATGGCTCGATGTCGCCGTGGAATAGATGGCGATCGGCGCTTCCTGGCCTTGGAACTTGTCCACCGTTCCGACGCGCGCGCCTGGCAGGCAATGCTGAATCTCGAAGACCTGCGCGTTGTAGGGCGTGATGATGACGATGTTGTCGAGCGTGATTGGCTTCTCTTGCCCGTCGCGATCGACCCAGGTTGCCTTACCGGCGAGGATCGCCCGCACGAGACGGCCGACCGCTTGTGCCTCTTCGGGCGAGCAGTTCTGATTGCCGCTGTGTGCGACCGGGAGAAGGTAGAGGCCATATCCGCTGATCGGTCCCGATCCTTTGATGAGCTGCTTCTCAAGTCCGACCTTCGATCGGAGCTTACCGTCATAGAAGACCTCTGAAGTGTAGGCACAGATCGCAGGATGGAGCCGCCAGGTCTCTTCGAGGAACAGGCCCTTATCCGCAGAGATCGTCCGCTCGCCGCCGAGAATATGATCGAACGCCGACACATCCGTGCCTTCCGGATGGCTGCCCTGCATCGGCTGATCGAGTTGCTGCGGATCGCCGATCAGAACCACCGTCTTCGCCGCTTGCGACACCGCGAGCACGTTGGCCAGCGACATCTGCGCGGCCTCGTCCACGAAGAGCACGTCGACTGTCTCGAAAGCGTCCGGCCGCGACCACAGCCAAGCCGTCCCGCCGCCGACCGAGGCGGCGCCACCGCTCAATGCCGCGAACAAGTCCTCATTTCTCTTGGCGAAGGACAGGCGATGCTGCGGGTCTTCGACTTCATCGGCCTTGTGGCAGCATTGTAGGTCGATCCCCAATTCGTCGGCCGCCTTGATCGTCGCATTGATCAGGTTACGAATGACCTTATGACTGTTGGCCGTGATGCCGACTTTCTTGCCGCGGCGCACCAGCTCGCAAATCATCTGCGCGCCAGTAAAGGTCTTGCCAGCACCGGGCGGTCCCTGGATCGGGAGAACGCCGCCCGCCAGATGGCCGCAGAGCCGAACGGCGGCTTCAACCGTCGTCTCTCCCGCGCGGTGTAATGGCTCAGCGCCGACCCGCGGACTTTCTCTGAGCAGGAGTTCGCGCGCCGCCTGATAAGGCCCATCCCCGCGTGCGCCGTGGTCGGCGACATAGTCGCCGATCCGCACCAGCGCCTCGGCCATGACTTGGCCGCCGACATAGCTGTGGGCGAACGCGGCCGGCGGATGGAGGCCGGCGGTATCCTGGCGCTTCTTGATATCGACGGTGTTGTCCGCAAACGAGATCGCCTCGACTTTGCCGAGTTTGGCGCCGCCGAGATTGCAGAGTTCCTCGCCGCCGCGAATCTCAGTCTCCTGCGGCGGAAAAAGGTAACGATGGATCGGCGCCCTGGCGGTGCCGCCGGCCGCGCCCGCAAAGACGAGACCGGAGAGTCCGGCGCGCTCATCGAGCAAATCCTCGGCCGAGAACGCGGCCAGCCGGAAATACTCCCACCACACCGCCTTTTCTTCCCGTCGGTGCCAATCAACAATATTTGCCAAGATCCAACGGGCCTGCTGCTCCGCATTCCGTTCAGCAGGATCGACCGGAACATCAGCCATCAGCCTTTCGATCAGCGCGCTGATCTTGATCAGCCAGCCGGTGATCTTCTCGTTCGGCGCGCCGTCGCCAGGTTGCGGCCGGGGCACGTCTGTCCCGTCAGCGACAAGCTTCGCCCGGTGCGCTTCGAGCCAGTCGCGCAAGACCAGGGTGGAACGGCAATCATCCTCGTTGTAGGCGCGCACCACTGCCTTGGTCTCTTCGGTAATTGATGGCGCATCGCTGAGCTCGATATTGGCCTGAAGATTGGCGAGCGCAACATTCGCGTCGGTCAGAGCCGTTTGGCGTTCGAAGCCATAGAAGGGCTCCAACCGCTTGATCGAATAGCTTTCGACGCTTGCGCGAAGACTATGGCGCACGACTTGATAGAGATCGACGAAGAGGCCAGCGCGGAGCATCCGGTCGATCTCCTCCTCGCGCGTCGCGTAGCGGCCCATCAGGCGCTTCAGGGCCGCCGGCTCATAGGGAGCGTAGTGGTAGATGTGCAGGCTGGGGAACAGAGCCCACCGCGTCATCACAAAATCGACGAACTTCTCAAAGGCGCGCTTCTCGTCGGCACGGGTGAAAGCCCAGTCGCCCTCGTAGACGAGCGCGCCGTGTGCGTCCTTGAACAGACTGCCGACCAGATATTCGAGGCCGTGCTCGCCCACAAATGGATCGCCTTCGAAGTCAAGAAACACATCGCCTTCAGAAGGCTCGGGCAGACGGGTGAGCCCGAAGCCGGTCTCCACCGGCAGCAGCTCGAATTTGCAAGTCCCTGATGTGCGGGCCTCGACCACGATCCGCGCCTGCTCGCGGATGCGGATATAGGAATCGGCCGAACCGCGATCGGGCTTCCACTCGAGCGGCAAGGGCATGCCGGCCAAACCTTGCACCGTCGTGATGTCGCGCGCCTTCAGCTCATTGATCTGAATCTTCGAGATGCCGGCAACGAGGCAGAGATGATCGTCATCGCGGCGACGCTTGTCGCAAGCCTCTCGCCAACGGCAGATATCGCAATGCTCGATTGGATCGGGGTAGGTGTCATCTGTCGCCGGCGCGGCCATGGCCGTCAGCAACGCGCGCTTCACCTTCCGGAAATACGCCGCATAGTCGGCGAAGCGATATTGCTGCGGCTGAAATTCCGACCACGGCGCGACGACATACATGTATTCGGGCGGAAGGCCCTGCGTGGCGGCCAGCAGGTCGGCATAGAGACATAGTTGCAGGATCGTCCCGGCTTTCGTTTCGCGTGCGAGCTTGGTGTCGACCGGCTCATAGGACCAGCCGCCCAGCGCGCTCGATACTTCGACGCGGCGCAGGATGTCGGCGCGTCCGTTCCAGCCTTGATGCGCGAGCGCTGCCTGAGCGATGACCGGAACGCCGCGCTGCATGGCCGCGCGCGTCTCAGCGACGGCCCCGTGCGTGACTTCGACACCGTCGATCCGCACGGCGTCCAGCCCCGCGGTGGTGAGGTGCTCTATGTAACTCTGCTCATGGGCTATCCCGCGTTCCGCCAGGATCTGCAGAAGGGGGTCCCAGACCTTCGGCTTCGATAAAGCCCCGTTGGCCACCGCGCGGTCCAAGCCCGCGAGGTGATGACAGTTCAGGTAGCCGACCAGGTCGGTCGCGCTGAGTTCGAAGGAATCTCCGACCTTTTTCATGTGGTTTGAAAGCTTAGGTCGCGCACGGGAATGTACGCGCGGTTAGTTTCAGCAGCACGGCGCGCCTTTTCCTCGAGCACTGCAATGAGCGAGACGCGCCGCGATAGCACCTCGTACAGATCGAGCCCGTCGACGCAGATGAGGTTCGTCTGACGGCCGCGGCTGAATGCCTCTAGGCCCTCCTGGGTGAATCCTGAGTTGCTGACGAATAGGCCGCGCGCCCACGCCGCCTTGCCCGCGACTTTGCCCGAAAACGCCATCAGGTCGGCAAACCCAATCTGTGGCCCATGCCACTTGGCTTCGACCAGATAGGTTTCCGCGTGCAGCCGAAAGCTCCCGTCAATCTGCTCTCCCACGATACGGAAGGAACCACGGGGCGCCAGACCGAATGCGGCAAACACATCCGAGAGAAAATTTTCAAACCTCAGGCCTCGTTCTTGTGGGCTTAGGTGCGATATCTCGATCAAGCGAGCAATCAGGGTCTGAGCCGACGCCTCTGATAAGATTGGCTCGGTCGTAGCACGCGCAGGCTTCGGCGGTTCGCCGAAGCTCTTCAGGAAGGCTGGATCGAGAAGCTCCGGAATCCTGAAGGAAACGCCCGGCAGCGACGCGTTCAATCGATCAATTTCATCGCGAGCCAGCGGATTACCCTTGCCCCGGCGCCAAGTCATCGATTGGTGGACGATGGCGATGATCAACGGTGTGAAACAGTTCCGGCGGTATTCCAGCGTTCGCTTCAGGAGCTCGACAATTGCCGGCCGCTTACTCCCAGCAGTCCAGAACTCACCGACACCGGCTTGGGCAGCAGCAAGAGGAAAAGCAGTCTTGTTATTGCCGCTTCCCGGCAGGAAGTCATAGAGAAGATCGGCGATATTCTCGATGGCCTGCGCCTCCGCGAGCGACAACATAGCTCAATCCTCCGATGAAACGAGTCTGAGCGGTGGCCGCGGGCGGCTTCGATCGCCGCTGTTGGGAATACCGTCGAGGCTGGTCAACGCCAAGCCGAACACTAGTTCATCAATATCTTTGGGGTGGACGCGCAGCGCCTCTGCGACCTCCTCCTTGCTGACTCCTTCCTTTCGGAGCGCCGCGAACACCTTTTGCAACACCTGCGAAATCTCACGGGGAGCGCCGTCCGGCTCTTTTTTACGGAACCCACGCGACGAGATCTCGATATAGAGCTTGCGATAGTGCCATTCAGACAGAAGATCGAGTTTATGGAGGCGGTACGTCATCGCCGCCAGTGATACGCCCCAGACCTTTTTGAGCCGCATGAGATTGTCGATGGTGGCAAAGCGCGGCGCATGAGCACGCACACTGGCTGGCGGCATCAGCAATGCGGACGCGAACGCGTTGGCATCCTGCTCAGCCTCCTGACCATTGGGCGCAGCGTGACGGTGCAGAACCAAATGCCCCAACTCGTGGGCGGCATCGAACCGTCCATGCTCGGCCGACTTGAGCGTGTTGAGAAAGACAAAGGGGCGATCTCGTCGCCACATGGAGAATGCGTCAACCTCAGCAGCATCAATGGCGAGCGAGTAGACGCGCACACCCTTCGATTCGAGCAAATGCACCATGTTTTTGATCGGGAGTTCTCCCAACTCCCATGCACGACGTACCGCCGCCGCCGCCGTTTCGGGACTTGCATCACGACCGAGATCAGGCAATTCGGGCGCAGGCAAATCGAAGCGTGTTTCGATCCATTCGTTGAGGAGCATTGCCACAGCGCCGCTACCGAGCGCGGTGTCGCGTTGGCGCGCCGTCATCTTCGACAAAGACCGAAAGCTCGCCGTGTCGATCGCCGGCTCCTCGATATCGTCACCAAAGAAGAACGCCTGCGGAAAGTTCAGCGAGCGAGCAATGGTCGCCAACCGCTCAGGCTCCGGACTAAACTCGCCCGTCTCGTAAGCTGAAACCGATCGCAACTCTACGCCGATACTCGCGGCGAGGCGGGTCTTGGTTAGTCCGCGTCTCCGACGAGCCCAGGTAAGGCGGGTTGGATTGAAAGCATCAACGACTGTCATGCCTTCCGCTTCACATCGATATCGAGATCCGGGCCGACGGGCGCCACGATTTCAACCTCGGTGCCGTCCAACGGGATCGATGGCAGCATGATGCGTTCCTGCCAGCGCGTGATCCGGCCGTCCGCCGAAATCTGCGACGGCAACGACAGTTCGCAACGCACCTCTGAGCCAGCACGGTGGAGAAGCAAAAACCAGGTCAACGGCCCCTCATCGCCCCGCACATGCGGCATGTCAGGAACCGGCAAGTCCAATTCGAGCTGCACCTGATTTACCGAGATCGCGTCTGCCGTGCTAACGCCCTTCGGCGCCCGGTTGCTGACATTGGCGGTTGGGATCCCCGTCCCCATGTCGCCGGAAGCAATATTGATCGCCATCGACCCATCAGGGTGGATTACCAGGGCGTAGTTCTTCTCATCTGACCGCGTCCAGCCAAGCGGCAGCAAACCTTCCCGCAGCGCCGCGACTGCTTCCATCCAAGCCGCAATGCCGATGGCGAAGGGCGGGTGATTTATGGTGAAGCTTACCCAGGACAAATACCAACGCCGCGCCGCATGCGCGAGAGGCTCATCGCTCAGCCCCATGGCTGCCAAGCGGGCCTTCACATCATCCGCATCTATGTACACAGACAGGGGCGCAGCCATTGGATTCTCCGGGAAAGGGGCAGGTTCCGATTTTTCTACCTCAAATGAGGGAGAAAAACAAGAACCTCCACCTCCTCCCGTTTGGCTGTCTCCCCCGCTGCCATCGACCTCGGATGGAGCGTCCTCTAAAGCCGGTCCATCAAGTCGTCGACAGTCCTCGCCTTGATATAGCGCGCGGGATTCTTTCCAACCGCCAGCGCCTTGAAATGCGCCTCCCCGCAAGCGATCTTGGCCGCCTCATTGTCGCGCAGGTCGTCGACAAACATGCTGCCTTTGGTCTCGACAACGAAATACAGGCGCTCTTCGCCGCTGACTTCAACGAGCACCGCCCAATCCGGGTTGTAGGTCCCGAGCGGTGTCGGCACTTTGAACCACGCCGGCAGCTTCGCGTAGATTTTCACCGATTCGTTTTTTTCTAGCTGCTCCGCAAACGTCCGCTCAACTCCGCCCGAATCATACACGACGTGCTCGAAGACGGACTTCTGTGCGTCCTTCAGAATATTCCTCAGGTATCCCGTCAGCTCCTCCTGGGCGAAGAGCTCCTGTGCGTAGTAATACTCATCGCCGATCCGCTGGTATTTAATACCGTCAACGATCGCGAGGCGCTTAGTTCGATTAATTACCTCACCAGCAATTTCGATGAATGCTTGCGGGTTGCGCTTGAAGTCCGTGAGGCGGCCACACTCGGTCAAGATGCGGACGAGGCTCTTCCGGGTGAGCTGGGTACGATCCTGAAGGTCAGTGAGCACGTCTGGCAGGACGATATCGCCCTCTTCGATCGTCACGATCGTTCCGCTGTTCTTGTCGTGCTCCTTGGCCCCAACACCGCCTTGTCCAATCGACAGATCGGCTTTTCTAATCCGAACGCGCGCCTTCGATACGGGCGGGCCATGGGCGATGGCCTTCGCGCAATCAGCGAGCAGCTTCTCGTTATCGAAATGAACGCGGTAAGTCGTCTTGTGCTTGATACGGTCCCAAAGCGCCTGGAACTCGGCGCTCTCTAGAATCGCCTGCCGCGTTTTGACGACGATGCGCTCATCGGCGTTCTTGATATCCAGCTTGCCGGCCACCTTTTGCAGGACGTCCCGCACCGACGCCAGATGTGCTTCCAGCGCTGCCGGCAAGGCGAACGAGCCATCTTTCAGAGCGGTGCGCAAGGTGTCCTGCACCTTGCCTTTGGCATCGACGAACCCCTGCGATTTCAGATGATCGAAGATCAAGGCTGACTCTTCGAACCCGAGCATTCCGGTTGAGCCGTCGGCCTTGACGACCGGGAGGGTCGCGAACTGATGCTTCTCGACGATCCCGAACTTGATCCCGGTATCCTTCTCGATTTCCTTCTGCAGGTTCTCGGCGAACTCCTCGTAGCTCTCGGTGGCGATTACAGTCAGCGTGTTGACGTCGAACCCGCGCAGACGTTCGCCTTTCTGATTGACACAGAGCCGGAGGCCCCGACCAATCGTTTGCCGGCGCTCGCGCTCAGTACCGATCTCGCGCAGCGCGCAAATCTGAAACACGTTGGGATTGTCCCAGCCTTCCTTCAGGGCCGAGTGGGAGAAGATGAACTTTAGCTTCGTCTCGAAGCCCAGAAGCTTCTCCTTGTCCTTCATGATCAGGTTGTATGCGCGTTCCGCGTTATCGCGAGCTGATTGGGTGTTCTCTGTCGTGTCGGTCCAGCGCCGGGCTTTGTCGATCGAAAAATATCCATCGTGCACATCCTCGGCCTCGGACTGTAAATCGACCTCCTTGAACAGGCTGACAAACTCGGGGAGCTTCGCCGCGCGGCGATACTCCTCCTCGAAGATCCGGGCGTACTTGCCTTTCACGGGGTTCCCGTCGGCGTCATAGGACCGGTAGTGCTCGACCGCGTCGATGAAGAACAGGCTGAGCACCTTGATGCCCAGAGGCGCGAGGCGCTTTTCCTTTTCCAGGTGCTCGTGGATCGTCCGGCGCAGCATCAGGCGCTTCAGCGCATCCGCATCCACATCGCCCACCGCCTGGCCGCGCTGCAGAAACGTCTCGCTGCCGGGCAGCTTCACTTCCAGAAGCTGGTTGTCGCGGGCGGCTCGGATCTCGCCAATCCGGCAGTCGGCGTAGATGGCGCGTTTGGTCAGTTCCTCCAGGTCGTCGCCGTCCTGAACCACCACCTCTTTGCGGCGGACCTGCTTGCCCTCCAGTACGTCAATTTCGACGCGCGCTGTGACCGATCCTTTGCCGTTGCTCGCCGAAACGAAACGGACATAGGCCTTGTTGTGGCCGCCCTCGACCTCCAGCGAAGCGACCTCGATCTGCTTGACCAGCTTGCGCTCATAGGCGTCGACCGCATCCAAGCGGAACACCATGTGGTGCTTGTCCACATGGGTCGCCGAATAGCGGAGCGTGCATAGTGGGTTCATCTCGCCAAGTGCATTCTTGCCCGCGCCGGACAGGCCGCCATCGACGCTCTGCGGTTCGTCGACGATCAGGATCGGCCGCGTCGCGCGAATCAGATCGATCGGCCGCTCACCACCCGTCTTCTCGCTGTCTTTGTAGAGGTTGTTGACATCCTTCTTGTTGATGGCGCCAACGGTCACGACCATGACCTGGATGTTTGGGCTGGTGGCGAAATTGCGCACCTGCCCGAGCTTAGTGGAATCGTAGAGGAAGTAGTCGAAAGGCTGGCCGGAATAGAGGCTCTTGAAATGCTCTTCCGTGATCTGGAGCGTCTTGTAGACGCCTTCCTTGATCGCGACCGACGGAACGACGATCACGAACTTGGTAAAGCCGTAGAGCTTATTCAGCTCGAACACCGTTCGCAGATAGACATAGGTTTTGCCCGTGCCGGTCTCCATTTCGACCGTGAAGTCGCCGGATGTCAGTGCGCTCGATGGTGCGAGCCCATTGCGAAGCTGAATATCCTTGAGATTGGCAATGATCTCGTCATCCAGCAGAGTCAGCCGATTGCCGATACCGAGTTCGCTTTCGACCAGCCCCAATTCGCCTTGCGGGCCAAGAAACTCGCCGAGATCAAGGTCATTCTGACCGGTCCGTTCGGCCATAGGCCTGCGGGTCACGGTGAATTCGGTTCGGTTGATCTCCTGACCGCGGAAGAGGCCGGCGACGGCCTCAATCGCCGCCTTCTGATACTCGAGGTCGGGCTCAAAGTGCAGCTTCATCGAACAGGCCTCACAAGCTGCGCACGTCGGAGATGCCATTCTGGTTCAGGATCGCCGCCATGTTCGTCTTAGCGATGTCATCAGTGATCCCTGAATCCTTGAACACGACGCGCGTGTCGGCTGCTGGCGCGAGTTCTGCATGCCATGCAACAATGCCAGCACTGAGCGGTTCAATTACCTCCTTCGTTAGACCGTCGGCGAGGCAAACGATTAGCACGCCTCCGCCAATAGAATGGACCGCCTTCCCTGCAATGCTTCTCGTTTCGATCGGCACGCAGAGGTCGAGCCCAAGTTTGAGCAAAAGTTCATAGAGCACATCCTCCTCGGCTCGACCTTGGACGAGATGCTCCGTGTTCTTCAGGAGGCTGTTCTCTATGTCATCTGGATCGGGCTCCCACGCGCGGATGTTCGAGGAAGCAAGCTTGAAGACACGAAAGCCAGAATCACCCTTGAAGAGTGGATTTTCTTCATCGATCCGCTTTGCAGAACGCCGGAGGCGCTCTTTAGTCAATTCAGATATTTTGCGCGGCAACTTCAATTTATCACAAAAATCGGCCGCCACTTTCTGTTCCCTGTTGCTTGGGTCGAGCGGCTCGGGGAGTTGCACCAGCATATAGCGTCGCTTAACGCTTTCCGCGGCATTTTGCTTCAGCACCGCATGTCCTGTTGTCCCGGAACCCGCAAAGAAGTCTAGGACTATGTCTCCATCAGCAGTGACCTGCTCAATAAGGCTTGCGATCAGTTCGGTCGGCTTCGGGAAGGCAAAGAGATCGACATCGAACAGTGATCGAATTTCCTGCGTACCGTCAGCTGTGTGAATTCCATCTATGACCGACCGGAAGGCGATAAACTCGGCGCGCATTTCGCTGCGAAACTTCTTTTCGCGCGGCCTTCCTTGGTCGTTCTTGGGGAAGAGAACCTTACCCGCGGATATCAATTCCGCCATCCGTTCCCTCGAGTACCGCCATCCCGTTGAAGCATTCGGAGGGAATACGCGGCCTGTAGACGGTTCGACGATATCATAATGGAGATTTGGCCGCTGATCGCGCGTGGCAAGACCAAGCATGCTGCGGCTCATCCAATCTCCACGCGGATCGTTATCTGGATTCGCAAACTTAGATTCGTCTCGCCCCACCCCCTTTAGAGAGAACCCATCATCCCTGGCATAAGCTAAAATGTACTCATGGTCGGTCGATATATTCGTATTCGCACGAGCGTCGGTAAATTGACGTGCCTTCCAAACGAATTGCGCGACGAAATTCTCCTCGCCATAAATTTCATTCAGGATCAGTCGAAGATTAGCGACCTCTCCATCGTCGCACGAGACGAGGATGACACCGTCAGGGTGGAGAAGATTCCTCGCCACCTTCAGTCGGGGATACATCATGTTCAACCAGTCGGTATGAAATCTGCCGGACGCTTCGGTGTTGGAGCTGATTCTACGCCCACCCTCAACCTGCCCGGTCAGCTCAAGATAGTTCTTGATGTTGTCACTATAATTATCCGGATAAACAAAATCCTTGCCAGTGTTATAGGGGGGATCGATGTAGATCAGCTTCACCTTTCCGGAAAAGCTCTTTTGCAAAAGTTTCAGGACCTCAAGGTTGTCGCCTTCGATCATTAGGTTCTGCGTCGTATCCCAATCCACGCTCTCCTCCAGGCACGGAAGTAGCGTGCCGGTCGATGGCGTCAGTGCAATCTGCCGCGCACGACGCTTACCGTGCCAGTTGAGCCCAAATTTCTCATCGCGCCGATCAACCGATGAGCCGAGTAGCTCTTTCAGAACATCGAAATCGATCTGTCCTTCACCGAAGGCTTCGGGAAACAGCACCTTCAACGTCTCCAAGTTGGCGGCGACTAGATCGGCGCTCTTGGTCTCTGGGGCGTCCCAGTTCAATTTCTTGATTCCCGTCATCGGCGTCCGTTCCATGGTCTACGTTTTGGTTCCTGCCTCGCGAACCTGCTAAGGATGGAAGAGGCGATAGTGGTACTCGAGCGCAGCGGTGCTTGGGTGAAGTGCCGTTTTGGATGGGAGCGCAGGGCCTCGACCGTCAAGTGCCTCATATTCTGATCCCTCAAGTAACGTTGACACCTTCACGACAATCTTCTTTGGCTCAATAGAAATTAGAGCAAGATCGAAAAGTGTGTGGATGTCAGCACGAAGTAACAATCCATTGGAAACAGCGTTTGTTTTCAATCCTCGGTAGGGCGTGATATGGGCAGCCTCCAACACCAAAGGCGTCTTGCATTGCGTCATGGCGCATTGGGCAGCATACGCGGAGAGAAGTTTCCGGCGGAACGCCTGTTGGCCCAGGCGTCGAACGACCGCCGCGATTATTCGTTTTCTTCCGTCCGCGATGTTCTTAGGATCGAACGCTTCTCCGCGTTCTTCCTCCTGTTGCATCAGAAATTCATCGAAGCGACTTAGGCCGGGCACGTGAAAAGTGGCAACAAATGCAGGTGGTGCCGCTCCGATGCCTGTATGAACAGAGGTCATCCCCTTCGGCCTGTCGGCGGCTCTCAAAGCAAGAATGCCGCTTTCAAGAGAAAAACGTGCGTGAAATGACGTCCCTATCTTGAATATGAGGATATATGGAGGGTTGCTCGAGTCATAGACTGTCGGGAATCCAGCAGTCGTCGCCCAAGCTGGATGCCTGTTACTGTATTGATCGCGGATGCGCCATTCGCCCCCTCTGCGCCGAGGATTCCCGCTAAAGGCCAAATGCGCCACTCGGGTCCGAGTGGGGTCTGCGGCGGCAGAAATGTCCACGTCAGATTGCCCACGAGCATTTAGAAAATCATCAATGGGAAAAAGGTCGGTCCGCACACCGAGTGCGATGTGCATTGCTCCACCCCCTCGGCCGTGAGGGGACGCACTCCCGTTCATCGCCCTGAAGTCGGTCGGACTTATGCGTCTCCAGAGCACCAGCGGATTCATAGTGCCCCCATCCGATGTTGAGCGACGCCCCATTTTGCCGGAACGATTCCGCATGCTGCGCCACAGAGGGACGTCACGCGTCGCAGACCAGCACACAGGAGCGCGACGACGCAGGCCGCAAGCGGCCTATCGCATCGATGAGCAACCGCCTTGGCGACTGTCACCCAGACCAGTGGACTACCGACCGGGTGACGGTGGTATAGCAAGTCGAACAAACTGCGGACCTGGTCGCGGTTCCAGACGTAGCCACGCTGGAATTCGCGTAATGCCATAAGGTCACCGCTGATATGATTCAGGATCGCCGAAATCTTCATGCACTGCCCCCCAGCATCAATTTCTTATTCCGATCGATCGCTATCTCGATCGCTTTGATTTTCTGGTTCAGATCCACTCGCTGACCAATCTGCTTTGCTCGCGCCGCCTGCGCGCGCAATTGAGTAGCTTCCCGCGCCAGGCGCGCATGTTCTTCCAGCGCCCTCCGGCGGCGATCGATCACACCAGTTTCGTCTTTGACCTCGAAAATCCCCGACAGCCGGGCCGCGGCCAGCGCCTCGATCCGCGCGAGCCAGCCATCGTAGACAGTCGACAGGTCACGCGCAGGTTGACGTTCTAGCGCGAAGCTGTCCAGAAAAGCGCGCTCGGCGGCGTGCAGAGCGTCCGGATCAATGCCGCCTGCAACCACAACGCGCTCGACAACAACCTTCTCGCCCTCATTCTGCGCCGCCCGCTTGGGTGCGACGGAGATGGCGACACCACCGGTGCCGGTCGTGATCAAGAGTACTGGATATGGAATTGCGCGATGGATCAGCTCGGTCAGGCGTGCGGCACGCGCCTCTGGGCGAAAGGCCGCGGCGATGACGGCGATCTCGGAATAATCGCGGGTCTGGTCTGTGAACGCAGGAATCGCAATCGTGTTCGGCTTGAGCACTGCAAGCCATTGCATCTCGTCGATGCCGTCCTGAATCGCGCGCTTGTCGGCGGTCGTCGGGGCCCCTTGCTCCACCAGCATCTTCTTGGGAACGCGCGCATCCACGCGCGCTCGCGACGGCAGGTCGAGAGCGGAGACAATCGCAGCGACCGTTGCCATCCCGGTCATGAAACCGTACTCGCCAGTGAGGGCAAGGCAACCAAGAAGGCCACCACTTCGAAGTCGTTAATCCCCGCGAATTCACCCTTCATGGCGTGTGTCCCACCTATCTGAAACAGGCTGGCGACTGCGCGCTCCTCGCGCTTTCCAATCAGCGTGCCGACAGCTTGAGCAAGCAGCTTTCGGTAGGATTCCATGTCGCGACCCGAGCGGGTCGCCTTGTCGAACCGCTTGTAGGCCTCCTGGTCCGGCTGGTCGCGCCCGAGACTGAGCTTCTTTAAGCGGTCGAGTACCTGTTTCGCCTGCGTGTAGGGGAGCAATACCTCGCCGTCATCACCGACATGCACAACATAATGGGGTGCCAACGGATAGCCTGGCTCGGCGGCCGCCAGCGCTGCATCCCCGACGGCCCGAAGGCAAAAGATCACGCCGGGCGGGATCGGGATCTCGCCGTCGCCGAGAGTCTCGGTGACCGCATAGGTGCCGAGTGGCAAGGAGTCGAGGCGGCCCTTATTTGCCCGGAGATAGCCGGCAAGGTCGATGCGGAAATCGTTCAGGGTCAGATCGGCGATTGAAACGCCGCTCGACAAATCCTCCAGATCGATCACAGCGTCCTGCAGCTTCTGCAGCTGCGCGCGGCGATATTCCAGATCATTCATCTCGTTGCCGGCTTGAAACTCGATGACGTTTTCTTCACCGGTCGCCGATACATCCAGGAGCACCATGCGTCCGCTGACACGGGACTCGAGGTCCAGATACTCGTCCAGCTCCATGTTCGGCCAGAAGTTGACCAACTGGATCTTGGCGTTGCGGGAGCCGATCCGGTCGATGCGCCCAAAGCGCTGAATGATCCGGACTGGATTCCAGTGGATGTCGTAATTGATGAGGTAATCGCAGTCTTGGAGGTTCTGGCCCTCGGAGATGCAATCCGTAGCGATCAGAAGATCGATTTCACCCTCTGTCGCAAGTTCGGCCGGACGTTCTTTGGATTGCGGAGAGAAAGCACTCAGAATGCTGCTCATATCTCCGCGCACACCAGGCAACGTCGTCCGGTTCGACCCGGCACCGCTGACAATTGCGCTGTGTAGGCCGAGTTCGGCGTGCGCCCAGGGCGCCAATTCGCGATAGAGATAATCCGCGGTGTCGGCGAAGGCCGTGAACAGAAGAATCTTTCGATTGTTCTGATTTATCGGCGAACTCACCTTGTCCGCGATAACCCGTCTCAGCGCAGCAAGCTTGGCGTCTCGTGTCGGAATCACGAGACGGGACGCCGCCACGAGCGCCTCAAGGCGGTTGTGATCCTCGGCGAGGTCCTGTCGCCAACGAACACGGTCAACATCTTGAAGGAGCACTTTGACCTTCCGACCGACAAGCAATGCCTCGAAGGCCGGATCGTCTACGTCCACGTCGTCGATGGGAAGTTCGTCAACCGAGTCATCGTGGGCGTCGATCTTAGCGAGAAGTGCATCGACGTCGGCGAGTTGGCGCTCAATGGTCAGAGAGAACGACGCTACCGAACTCTCCATGCGCTTCAGGATGTTCACTCGCAATAGGTGGGTGAGGCTCTCTTCGCGATCGACCTGTCGGAAAAAGCGATCGCCGCCGTGAATTTTCGTGCTGTACTTCTCGTCGTACGCGGCCTGCTTGTGCGGCAGCACGTATCGTAGTGGCGCGTAGGCACCGAGGGTCAGGCGACGAATTTCATTGTTGACCTCACGGATCGGCCGGAACTCCCCAGTGAGATCAACGTCGGCTTTGATGTTCACCGGCGGGAGTCGGTCGGGGAACTCTCCGGTCTCTTCGATCCCATAATAGCGCTGCACATGCTTTCGTGACCGAGCGATAGTCAGCATGTCGAGCAGCTTGAAATAATCGAAGCCCAGCATATCCATCAATCTGGCTGGACGCCGATCGCCTTCTGGCAATTCAAGCCATCGATTGAACTGCGCCTGCGCCTTGCGGATCGTAGCTTCGATACTGGGGATGCCATAGGCCACGAGGGCCACATCATTTCCTTCAGTCACGAATGCGATTTGGTTCTTCAGGTCGGCAAGTCGGTTATTGACCGGTGTCGCCGACAGCATCAAAACCTTGGTTTTCACCCCCGATTGGATGATCCGCTTCATGAGATGGTCGTAGCGGCTATCGCGGTCCTTATGCGTCGGCTTATTCCGAAAATTATGCGACTCGTCGATGACGACGAGGTCGTAATTGCCCCAGTTGACGTGCGAGAGATCAATGTCCCCTGAGAGACCGCCGTCGCGCGACAAATCCGTGTGATTCAAAACGTCAAAATTCAAACGATCTGGCGCTAGCACATTGCGACGATCATTCGTTTTATAGAGGGTCCAGTTGTCGCGAAGCCGCTTCGGGCAAAGGACAAGAACTCGGTCGTTGCGAAGCTCGTAATACTTTATGACAGCAAGCGCTTCGAACGTCTTACCCAGTCCAACGCTGTCGGCGATAATGCAACCACCAATTCTCTCGAGCTTGTCGATTGCACCGGTTACGCCATCTCGCTGGAAATGAAACAGCTTCTTCCAAACGACGGTATTTCGGATACCCGTGGCGGACTTGATGATTCGTTCTTCATCGAGTTCGTCGCCCAAATCCTTGAACATCTGATAGAGGATCTGGAAATAGACGAGTGAGGGTGCCCGTTGAGAGCCCACATCATCCAGTACCTTCAGGAGATGAGCCTTCGCCGAGGGGTTAGGCTCCAAGTCATCCCAATTTGAACGAAACCATTCGGCGAAGTCGGCTGCCTCCGCGTCCGATTCGGTCGCTTGGACGAGTCCTAATCGGCCGCCGGGCGTCACCCCCAGCCCTTCCGTTGTGAACGAACACGTTCCCAGCATCGCGCGGTGGAGTGAGGGTTTGCCATCCACCAAAACTAGCGACTGCGGCGGTGCCTTCCTGGCGTGGCGGATCTCGGCCCGTTTCTTAATCCAATCAGAGGCAAGGCGAGCAAGCCAACGTCCGTGAAGTGCTCCCCTGGAAGCGATGTCGGCATCACCGCCCAACAGGCCGGGCAGGATAGCCGCGGGCTCGCCTAGCAACAGTCGGCATCGTTCGACGCGGTCCAATACATCCCGAAGCTCGGCGAAAGCGAACAACGAGAAAGACGGAGAAACGAGGTCAACATTGGTCCCCTGCGTCAGCCATTCCCGCAGGCTATCAACTCCTCGATCTGTCCCGCTATTTCGGACGAGCCTCATTTTTCGTCGCCCTTCAGGGCACCAGTCGGCGCCGGCGGTTGCCTGTCGCGTCGCCTCCCTCGTCTCGTGCGTGGCGCCAGCGACTTGTCGCCCGATTTCCAAGCTTTGACGTTCTGCGCCTTCCATCGCAACGCCGGAGAGGCTTCGATCGCGTCCCGCACGCGTTCCGGCACGCCGAGAGGGGACGCATCGATCTCACCCCGATCAAGCACGGCATCCAGAAATTCGCTCTCCCCCGTTGTCAGCTGAAACAGCGGCGCGAGCTTCTCCTGGCATTCTGCCGTGACGTTCTCGATCCAGGTCGCCGGACCGCCAAAGGCATCGAAATACCGATCGTGCAGGCACATGGTCAGCTTGCCGGTGATGTCGCCGACCTCGCATCCGATCGCCGCGGGCGAGGCGGTGCGCCAGTCGAAGCTCTTGGCGCACGCGCCGATCATCAAAGTGGCCACCTTGATCTTCGCCCAGTCGAGAGACGGCATGGCGATGATCCGGTGCGCGTCGAACAGATCGCGCGCGGTGCGCCGCGTGATCAGCGCGACCATCTTGCCGGCGACGATCTCGTGGATATCGAGGACCGGCACATTCGTGGCCTGGTAGGATCCGATGGCCACCGATGGCATGCGATCCACGCCGTAAAGGGGGCCGCGGTAGAGATAGTTGATATCGATCTCGATGGTCCCCGCGCCGCCCAGCGCGGAGGCGTAGCGATAAATCCATTTGCCGCCGGCGTGCTCGGACGGCTCACGCCGCGCGGCATAGCCTTTCGATTCCATCAATCGCTCAATCCGGTCTTCTAGTCCCGGCCGGTCGGCGTCCATCTGTTCCTTCTCGACCGCGCCGACATAGTTGACGTCGATGTCGACAGAGAGGCGGTCCAGATCGGAATGGAAGACGTTGAGCGCCGTGCCGCCCTTTAAGGCCACGCGCGGCCCGATCAGCGTGTCGGCGCCGAAGGCATCGAGAATATCGATCAGTCGGATCACACGCTCCAACGTCGCGGGCTGGAGCTGCCGCTCGGCCGCGATGTCCTGAAGTGTTTCTCGCGACGCGACCATCAGACGCCTTCAAAGGCGGCGTCGACGGCCTGCGTTGGGAGAAGCACGCGCCATGGCTCGACGAGAACGGCATGACCGGGTTCGGCGCCCAGTACGTAGTGCTTCGACCGCGGAAGCCGTGCTCGCAAGCGCGCTAGGACATCGTCGGTGACCCCGAGCGCGGCGCGCTGCTTCTCCAGCCACCAGCCGGAAACGGAAGCGAGCGAGCGGTTGTCCAGCAGCTCGACATAATCGGCGACCTTGGTCGGATCGAGATAGCGCACCAGATCCAGCGACTTCAGGACCTCCTCGGCGCCGCCGGCGAGTTCCGGCCGGTGCAGGACATCGACGACCGTGCGTTCGACTGCGGTCACACGGACCGTCACCCCCTGCCGATCCATGGTCGTGGTCAGGTAGTCGGCCTTGCCTGTCGCCGCCAACGCCTTCGGCGGCGAGACGAAGCGGCAGGCGCCAAACGGCAGATCCACGCGTTCGGTTCGCCCGGCGCTAACGAGCTGGACTTCGTTGAACTCAGAATAGGCTATGCCATGCAGCTCAAGGGCTGAGTGAAACCCCAAGACGCCATCGGAGCGCAGCTTGCTCGCCGCGGCGAAGCGGTCGATCACCATCCGCTCGGCCGCCAGGTGCGCCGGCACCGCGGCAAACACCTCGCGACTGACGCGCTTGATGTTGCCAGCCCGCAGATGATGCCGGAGCAGGCTCGTAACATTGGCCGCCCCCGCCGGATGGCCGAAAGCCGCCGCGAACTCCGCCCGGGTGAAGACCGGATGAGCAGACAGGAAGCTGGCCGTTTTGTGCTGGCGAGGCTGCATAATGAGTCTGTGATTCTGTGTCAAAGTGGGCAGTAAATAGCCATTCTGACGCAGATTTGTCAACGACGTTTTCCTGAGAAAAGGATCCGATGGCCGTCCCTTTGATCGTGGAAGCGCGCCGTATGGGCTAAAAATTACCCTTTCCGGCGCACTTTCTAGAACAAACCGCCCCGCGAAAGGACCGTACCAGACGAATTAAGCGGTTCCCTCCGTCAGATCTTTAATGTCAGATAATTTCAAACATATATTGACTTTGTCAGTTTTCGTTACTATTTTGCCGACATGGGAGGCGGCCATGACCGATGGACCATTCAGAAATGCGGAGTTGCCAAGCAGCTGGAAGCGCTATGGCCAAGACCTGGTCAGCGACGCCACGAGCCGTGAGGAGCGCACGACGCAGGCGTGCCACAGCATGATCGGTGACGTCGACATGAAGACGTTCAGTCCCCTTTTCGATGAACTCAAAACTCATGCCGACCGACCCCAAATGGACTTAGACCCGGTCACGGCGGTCGAAACGATTTTCGAGGCTCATCCAACGTCGCCGCTGGCGGATACCCTGCAAAGACATCTGATTGCGAATCTCCGGGATCAACTCCCTCCCGAGAAGGCGCTCGATCAGGCGCTCGACAGCACGACAAAAGAATGGATCGGCACCACCAAAAACCGGCTCGACGAAGAATGCATTCGTGCCCGCGAGCTCGGCGACATGAGCCGCGAAGATTACCAGAAGGGAATCGAGCGGAACCGAGAGACGTTCGCTGCCATCAAGCCCAGCGAACTCTGCGACGCCTTGGCCACCGGCAACAAGCGCGCGTTCAGGCAGGCGGTTGAGAAGAAAGCCGGCGTAGATGAGGGGCCCGAAGAGTGAGCGCCAATCCGAAATACTCACCGATGCCAGACAAGCGCTTGATCGTTATCGAGAAGGGACAGAAGCGCGGCCGCCGCACCCTCCCGAAGGGTGCTGTGATCGCGGAGGTCGACCGTCACATTTGCTTTAATCCAGCGGTTCTGGATAGCTTTGACGTAAAGGGCTTCGAGCCCCTGCACTACGATATGCTCGTTCTCTGCGCCGCCATCGAGTTCGCTGACCGGCGTTGGAAGCGTCCGTTGGGCTGGCGCCGAGCCTTCGATGTGGCGATCCCAGTCATCGACCTTAAGGCCTGGCAGAAGCCGGAGGTTCTGAAGACCCTGCACAGCGTCTTGAACCACTTGACCGGCGACGCATGGCGATTGACCTTTGTCCAGGCAAAGAACCTCTCGCCGATCGGCACGCGGCAGATGCCGTTGGACTTCGGCAAGGCCAAGACCTTCGCCGTCGCTTACAGCGATGGTTTGGATTCGCGTGCCGTCTCCGCTCTGAGCGGGAGCGAGGCTGAGGCACTGTGTATCCGGGTCGCGGGCAATCGCCAGCGGCGCAAAAACGGGGATAGTTATTTCACGCAGATTCCCTTCAAGGTGAAGGGATATCGCGGGAACGAGAGCAGCTTCCGCTCGCGGGGATTTCAGTTTGCGGCGGTGACGGCGATTGCTGCGCAGCTCTCAAACGTAACGCGCGTCATTGTTCCGGAGAGCGGCCAGGGCGCGCTTGGGCCGGTATTGCTCCCGCTGCACAACATCTACGCCGACTATCGCAACCATCCGACGTTCTTTCGGAAGATGGAGCGCTTCGTCAAGGCAGTGCTGGGCTACCGAGTGCGGTTTGAGCAGCCACGCCTGTGGTCGACGAAAGGTCAGACGTTGCGCGCGTTTCTGGACATGGTCGGAAAGTCCGAACAGCATCTGACGAGTACCCATTCCTGCTGGCAAACGCGCCGGGTCGTCAATGTAGGCGGCAGGAAGCAGTGTGGCCTGTGCGCTGCTTGCTTGCTGAGACGCTTCAGCCTGCATGCCGCTGGCGTTAACGAGGCGCCTGGTACGTATATCGTGTCCGACCTTGCCGCTTCTGACGCGGCCGATGCGTTGTCGATCATACCCCAAAAGGCTGATCGGGACATCATGGTCGAATACGGAAGCGTCGGTGCGCGTCACCTGCAGCATCTCGCGGACATGAGCGGCTTGCCTGACGAGAACATTCGCGTTCACGCCTCGCAAATCTCAGCTGCGATAGCGGAAAACTACGAGGACACTCTGAAGAAACTGAGGACGATGTTGGTAACTCATGCCGAGGAATGGCGGGCATTTTTGTCCGCGCAAGGAGATCAAAGCTTTTTGAAAAGCTGGATGGATGGAGGGCGCAATGGCTGATCTGAATGAGCTGAGCGCACAGGAAATAGGACGCCGCCTGCGGATAGCACGGGAGAACGCAGACGTCCGCCAGGATGACGCGGCCCAGGTCATCGGCATGTCCCGCCCCACCCTTGTATCCATCGAGAAGGGCGTGCGCCGTGTGCGCATCCAGGAAATCCAGACGCTCGCGCGCCACTACGGCCTATCGGTCAACGCCCTCCTCCGCCGCGAGGCAGTGCATACCGATCTGATGCCTCGATTCCGCAAATTGCGGGAGACGGAGGACGCGCACACCACCGAAGCCGTTCAGCTATTCAACGACCTGATTAAAGCGGACGTTGAAATGGAGAATATCCTCGGCATCCAGCGACGTCGAAATTACCCCCCCGAACGCGGTATCAACGAGGGCGACGTTGCGGCCCTCGCAGAAAAGCATGCCAAGGAATTGCGCGACTGGCTGGGCCTCGGTCCGGGGCCGATAGCCGACATCTTCTCGGTTATCGAATTGGGCCTTGGCATCCGATTGTATCAGCGTCGTCTCTCATCCAGTTCAAAGGTTGCTGGCCTCTTCACCTACGATGAAAGCGTCGGCGCCTGCATACTTCTAAACGCCAACCACCCATTGCCGCGGCGCATCCAGTCCGCGGCGCATGAGGTCGGCCACTTCTATGGTACCCGCCAGATTCCAGAAGTGCTCGAAGACGATGAGAAGTTCCTCTCACGCGATGAACGCTATGCCAACGTCTTTGGCCGTGCATTCCTGACACCAGCCGAGAGCTTCTCGGAAAGCTTCCGCCAACTGAAGGAGATCACCGGCAAAACGACCCGGCGCCTGATCATTCTCCTCGCCCAGCAATATAATATCTCGCGCCAAGCCTGCGGGCTGCGGCTCGAGGAATTGGGCCTTGCCAAGAAAGGCACTTGGGCATGGTTCGAAAACAACGGCGGCATCACTGATGACAATGTCCGAGAGGTCCTCGGCGAGATGGCCGATCGCCGCGATCCCGCAAAGAGCGACGCGGACCGACCCATCTCCCACCGCCTGAGCCTGATGGCGTATGCCGCCTGGAAGCGCGAGCTCATGTCGGAAGGACAATTGGCGGAGCTGCTTAAGGTGGGCCGAGTGGAGCTTCGCGGCGTTATCGACCAGATCGAGCTTGAGGAAAGAGACACGGATGAGTTGCTCAAGCTCCCTGATTGATATCGCGGATCCGCTGATTCTCGACACGAGTGTGCTAATCAACCTACACGCTTGCAAATATGGCGAGCGCATCCTCGCGTCCATTCCCAACGATGTCGTCGTGTCCGAGATCGTGGTTGGAGAGCTGGAGCACGAGACGAGCCGGCAGAACGGCGAGCACCGCTTTCTGCATGACCTCGTGACGGGTGGAATCGTGACGCTCGCCACTATGACCGACGCGGAGTACGAGATTTTTCACGAACTCGCATCCACCTCGCCCTCCCTCGACGACGGCGAAGCCGCGACGATCGCCATCGCAGCGGCGAGACACTTCCTGCCGGTTATCGATGAACGGAGGGGACGAAGCCGCGCCACCGCTCTCATGAATGCGCGAACTCCGGGCTGGTCGTTAGATCTCTTCCGTCACCCGACGGCCATCGCCGTCCTCGGCAATCAACCTGCCGTCGAAGCGCTGTACCTCGCCCTTCGCGATGGTCGTATGCGAATTCCAGCTGAAAGTGCGGACAATGTCATCGCGCTTATTGGCATGGAGCGTTCGCGCGATTGCACCTGCCTTCCTGGCTATCGAGACCGATTTGTCGGCACGCACAAAAAATCCATGGAAGTGGAAACTACCGTCATCGCAAATCTCCGGACAGGTACCCCGATACGCAAAGTCGGATTGTGAGGGGGAAAGCCTTCCCCCCGGCCGGCGCCACGGTCGCCGGCACACCCCCTTCTGCGGGGAGATCCCCGCAACGCCCCGAGAGGCAGAGTGCGGACGGGATTTTCGTGACGGGTTGAGCGCCGGGAGAGAGGCTCCTGGCACCCGTCGCGGAGATCCGCGATGTCCAGACACGCCACTCGCGCCCGTTCCGGCTCTGACCGGACGAGCCTCTACGACGAAATCACCACCAAGATCATCGCCGAGCTCGAGGCCGGCCGCATACCCTGGGTCCAGCCATGGGGCACGGCGGCGGCGAAAGCGCCGCTCGCCATGCCGAAGAACGCGGCCACCGGCCGAAACTATTCGGGGATCAATGTGCTGATCCTCTGGGGGTCGGTGATCGAGCATGGTTTTCCTGTTCAGGGCTGGGTCACCTTCCGCCAGGCGCTCTCGCTCGGGGGCAATGTCCGCAAGGGCGAGCACGGCACCACCGTCGTCTATGCCGATCGCTTCATTCCCGACGACGAGAAGAAGCGCGCACGGGAGACCGGCGAGGAAGCGCAAGCGATCCCATTCCTGAAGCGCTTCACCGTCTTCAACCTGGCCCAGTGCGAGGGTCTACCTGAGAATCTCGCGATCGCTGCGCCGCCGCCGGACCCCGGACTGATCGAGCCGACGGTGGAGGCGCTGATCAAGGCGACGGGCATCGACTTCCGCATCGGCGGCAGCCGCGCCTTCTACCTCCCCGCGCACGACTATGTGCAGGTCCCGCCACCGCAAGCCTATTTCGAACCGATCAACTGGCACCGCACGGCGCTGCATGAACTCGGTCATGCCAGCGGCGCCCCGCATCGACTGAACCGCGATCTCTCTGGCTCCTTCGGCTCCAAGAAATATGCGTTCGAGGAGCTGGTGGCGGAGATGAATGCTGCCTTCTGCTGCGCCTCGCTCGGCATCGCGCCGACCGTGCGCCATGCAGACTACATCGGTTCCTGGCTGGATGTGCTGCGCGAGGATAACCGCGCCATCGTCCGCGCGGCTTCGCAGGCGAGCAAGGCCGCCGACTTTCTCCTCGGCTTTCTTCCTAGCGACGACGAACGCCGCGCCACGCCATCGGATCGCGAACAGGAAGCGGCGTGATGCCTCCGCCGCTGGACGGGCCCACACCCCTGGCGGATCCGGCCGTTATGCAAGGCCGGATTTGTGCGGAGGCGTATCTCCGGCTTCGCGGGTTTGCGGCACCCTAGAGGAAGAGGGCTGCGCCGGTCTTCGTGACGGGTTGGAAGCCGAGAGAGAGTCTTTCGGCGCCCGTCGCGGAGACCATCCCGATGGCCACTACTGTTCAGAAGATCACCCTGTCGTCGTCGCGCGACATTCCCTTCAACAAGCTTGTTCTGTCCCAGTCGAACGTCCGGCGCGTGAAGGCCGGCGTCTCGATCGAGGAGCTGGCCGAGGACATCGCCCGGCGCACGCTCCTGCAAAGCCTCAGCGTCCGTCCGGTGCTCGATGCCGAGGGCACCGAGACCGGCATGTTCGAGGTCCCGGCCGGCGGGCGGCGCTACCGGGCGCTCCAGCATCTCGTCAAACAGAAGCGTCTCGCCAAGACCGCGCCGGTGCCCTGCGTCGTGCGCGATCCCGGCGTCGACATTTCCGCCGAGGAAGACTCGTTGGCTGAGAACGTCCAGCGCGCGCCGCTGCATCCGCTCGATCAGTTCCGCGCCTTCCAGGCTCTGCGCGAGAAGGGTCAGCCCGAGGAGGACATTGCCGCGGCGTTCTTCGTCGGCGTAAACGTGGTGAAGCAGCGGCTGCGCCTTGCCGCGGTGTCGGAGAAGCTGCTCGACATCTATGCCGAAGACGGCATGTCGCTCGACCAGCTCATGGCGTTTACTGTGACGAACGATCACGCGCGCCAGGAGCAGGTCTGGGAAACGCTCCAGCGCTCCTACAGCCAGGAGCCGAATCAGATTCGCCGCATGCTGACGGAACGCACCGTGCGCGCCTCCGACAAGCGCGCTCTATTCGTCGGCCTTGACGCCTATGAGCAGGCGGGCGGCATCGTCATGCGCGACCTCTTCCAGCAGGACGATGGCGGCTGGCTGGAGAATGTCGGCCTGCTCGACGGCCTGGTTGCCGAGAAGCTGAAGGCCGAAGCGAAGCAGATCGCCGGCGAAGGCTGGAAGTGGATCGAGGTGAATGTCGATTTCCCCTTCGGCCACACCCATCATCTGCGCGAGCTCGACGGCACGCCGACCGGCCTCACCGCCGAGGAGCAGGCGACGATCGATGCCTTGCACGCCGAGTACGCCAAGCTCGAGGCCGAATATGAGGATGCCGACGAACTCCCCGACGAGGTTGACGCACGCCTCGGCGAAATCGAAACAGCGCTCGCCGCCTTCGAGGATCGGTCGGTCACTTACGATCCCACCGAGATCGGTCGCGCTGGAGTCTTCGTCAGCATCGATGCGGACGGCAGCCTTTCCGTCGATCGCGCTTATGTCCGTCCCGAAGACGAGGCGCCGGCTACCGTGGACGGCGACGGCGAAGCGAAGGCCGATGTCGATCAGCACGACGGCGGCGAACCATCCTCGCCCACGGTGCAGCGCGCCGTCATCACCATCGGCGGCCAAACCGAGCCGGAGGAGGACGAGGACGATGTCGTGAAGCCGCTGCCCGATCGACTCGTCAGCGAGTTGACGGCGTACCGGACACTCGCGCTGCGGGACGCGGTGGCCAACAACCCGCATGTCGCAATGACGGCCTTGCTGCACAAGCTCTGCCTCGACACCTTCCAGCACGCGGCTCCGGGCGCTTGTCTCGAGGCGTCTGTGCGGCATGTGTTCTTCTCCGTACAGCCGGCAGACCTGAAGGACAGTCCGTCCGCCAAGGCGGTCGCGGAACGGCACGAGGCCTGGAAGGCCGATCTGCCGAAGGATGAGGCTGCGCTCTGGGACTGGCTCGCCGCCCTCGACGAGACCAGCCGCAGTGCGCTCCTTGCGCATTGCGTCTCGTTCGGCGTCAACGCGCTCTACGAGAAGGGTGATCGTTATGGCGGTCCTGGCGTCTCGGTTCCCGGCGTCCAGCACCGTCTCGTCCTGGCTGACCGGCTCGCACGCGCAGTCGGGCTCGACATGGTGGAAGCAGGCTGGCGGCCGACAGTCGACAGCTATCTCGGCCGCGTCACCAAACCCCGCATCCTCGAGGCGGTGCGCGAGGCGAAGGGCGAGCAATCCGCTCAGCTCATCGACCACCTGAAGAAGGCGGAGATGGCGAAGGAAGCCGAACGGCTGCTCGACGGCACCGACTGGCTCCCCGAGCCACTGCGCACTCAGGACGCTGCGGCTACCGAGTCAACCGATGGCGATCCCGCCGGAGACGATGACACGCTGCCCGCCTTTCTCTCCGACGACGAAGAGGTCCGCGATGACGAAGCGGATGAACCGGCCGTGATCGCCGCGGAGTGACGACGTTGGGCGGGGCGGCGTCAGTCGCCCCGGCCAACTCTTCCCCGACACGCCCGGCCGTCATGCGCCGGGCTTTTCCATTTCTGGAGACCATCGATGGCTGATTTCTTCACACACTTCTCGTGTGTGCTCGATGTCGGCACGCCCGACAATGCAGCGCGCGCGCTCGAACTCTACAGAGCCTTCATGGAAGAAGCCGCTCGTGAGGAGGTGCCGTCCGACGGCTTCCTCGTGTCGGTCGAGCCGGACCACGGCGCGACCAAAATCTGGATTCGCGACGACGTCACCGGCGATCCCCAGCAGGTGATCCTCTTCGTCCAGCGCTGCGCGGAGGCGTTCGGTCTTACCGGCCGCTGGGGCTTCCAATGGGCGAACGCCTGCTCGCGGCCACGCGTCAACGCCTTCGGCGGCGGCGCCCATGTGCTCGATCTGGAGACCCGCGAGACGATCGCCTGGACCGATACCAACGGCTGGCTGGCGCGCACCCTCGCAACATCGCGCGCCAAGCGACGCGGCCGCTGAGCATCCAATGCGGGCGCGTGCGGGCGCCCGTGAAGAGAGCGAGAGGCCTGCCGGCACGGGTTTGAGCCGGTCGGGTCGAGAGAGAGCGCCCTGCGGCTCGGCCCGTTCCTGCTCTCCCG